>CAXXGD010000064.1:0-356653 GCA_963669385.2 Rhodospirillales bacterium | reverse complement strand
AGACTAGCCATGATGCGCTAGCTAAGCATCCTTGACCCTCACGCCAAGTCGCTCGCACAGTCTGGTGAGTGACACTGTCTGCAAGAAGCCGCGGCAGAAAGTCGCTTCACGCGGCAAGGGGAGGAGCCATGGTCGAGACGCTGACGGAGAGCGAACGCCGGGATGCCTTGGGCGCGCTGGCGGGCTGGAGCCTGGTCGAAGGCCGGGACGCCATCGAGAAGTCGTTTAAATTCAAGACTTTCAAGCAAGCCTGGGGCTTCATGAGCCAAGTCGCCTTGGCGGCTGAGCAAATGAACCATCACCCGGAATGGTCCAACGTCTACAACCGGGTCGAGATTCTGCTGACCACGCACAGCTGCAACGGCCTATCGGCGCTGGACGTCACGCTCGCCCGCAAGATCGACGCCTTCGCTGCGGCCATGGGGCAGTGACTCCGGCGATGGAGATCCGTCCCACCACGCCCCACCTGGGCGCAGAGGTTCTGGGCTTTGATCCCGCACGTGCTGGCGAGGCGCAGTGGTCCGCCATCGAGGCCGCCTTTGCCCGCCACGCGGTGCTCTTCTTTCGCGGCCTCAGCCTGATGCCGGAGCAGCAAGTCGCCTTCACCCGGAGGTTCGGCGAGATCCTACGCGTTCCCTATGTCGCGCACCTGGATCAGCATCCCGACATCATCGCCGTCCTGAAGGAGGCCGACGAAGAGCGCATCGCCACCTTCGGCGGGACCTGGCACAGCGATTTTTCCTTTCTTGAGCGGCCGCCGAAGGCGACCTTGCTCTATGCCTTGGAGTTGCCGCCCTGCGGCGGCGACACCCTCTGGGCCAACCAGTACCTGGCTTACGAGAGCCTTTCGGATGGCCTCAAGGCCCTATTGCTCCGGCTCAGAAGCATTCAGACCGGCTGGCCGCACGGCACTCGCGGGCCGAAAGGCCAGGCCGGGCTCAGCCGCTCCATCAAGATGGTGCGCGGAGACCCCACGGCCGACCGGGAGATCGAGCATCCCGTGGTGCGCCGCAACCCCGACAGCGGCCGCAACGCGCTCTTCGTCAATCCGGTCTACACCGAACGCTTCGCCGGCATGACCGAGGCCGAGTCGAAGCCCCTGCTGCAGTTTCTCTTCGATCACGCGGTCAAGGCCGAGTTCACCTGCCGCCTGCGCTGGACGCCCGGCACGCTGGCGATCTGGGACAACCGCGCGACCCTGCATCTGGCCATCAACGATTACGACGGCCACCGCCGGCTCTTGCATCGCACGACAGTCGCCGGCGAAAGGCCCCTGTCGGCGGCATCATAGGGCAGGCCTGGCCCTCTCTCAGGTTCGGTTCGACAACCTCTAATATAGCTGCTGGCCGCCGCCTTGCAGGCCTTCCCTACAGCGCCTCGTTGCCGCGCAGGCGGGAGACCAGGTCATCGAGCTGATCGAGGCTGGCGTAGTGCAGGGTCATCTGACCGCCGGCGCCGCGGTGGTCGAGCACCACCTTCAGCCCGAGGGCGAGCGAGAGGTCATTCTCCAGTGCCAGCGTATCCGCGTCTTTGGCCGCGCCTTTGGGAGGGCCTGGCGGCCGCGCGCCGCCGGAGGGTGCCGGCTGCTTGGCACGGCGTTCGACCTCGCGCACCGACCAGCCTTCCGAGGCGGCCGCTTCGGCAATTGCCGCGGCACCCTCGACCCCCAGCAAGGCACGGGCATGGCCGGCAGAGAGTGCCCCTTCTTCCAAGAGGCGTTTGATGGGCTCTGGCAGGCCTAAGAGCCGCAGCATATTGGCGACGTGGCTTCGGCTCTTGCCGACCGCTTTTGCGATCTCGGATTGGGCATGGCCGAACTCGTCGATCAGCCGCCTGTAGCCCTCTGCCTCTTCGAGCGGCGTGAGGTCTTCGCGCTGAATGTTCTCGACCAGCGCCATTTCCAAGGTCGTGCGGTCGTCGAGCTCGCGCACCACCACCGGAAGCTCGGAGAGCTTGGCCTGCTGTGCGGCGCGCCACCGCCGCTCTCCGGCCACGATCTCGAAGTGGCCATCCTGGCTGGGGTGAGGTCTTACTAGTAAAGGTTGCAATACGCCTTGACGCGCGATAGAGTCCGACAAGGCCTGCAAGGTTTCCGCGTCGTAGATCCGGCGCGGCTGCGAGCGATTGGGATGCAGCAGGTCTATGGCGACCTGGCGGTTGGCCTTCGACGCCTCGACCGGCGCCGCTTGGACCGCCGGCGCGCGCTCTGTCGGTGCCTTGGGCGGTGCAGTCGGTGCCTCGTCGCCGAAGAGGGCGGAGAGGCCGCGGCCCAAGCCACGTGCTTTCTTGGGACTCTCGCTCATGCCGCCTTACGTTCCCCTTCTCGGCGCAGCAACTCGATCGCCAGCCTGAGATAGGCTTGCGAGCCTTGGCAGTTCAGATCGTAGAGCAGCGCCGGCAGGCCGTGCGACGGTGCCTCCGACACCCTGACGTTGCGCGGGATCGAGGTCTCGTAGACCAGGTCGCCCATATGCTCGCGCACATCGGCCTCCACCATCTCCGACAGCGTCGTGCGGCGATCGATCATGGTGAGGATGATTCCGTGGATGTCGAGCTTGGGGTTGAGGCTGCGTTTGACCCTTTCGATCGTGCGGGTCAGATGCGACAGGCCCTCCAGCGCATAGTACTCCGCCTGCAGCGGCACCAGGACGGCGTCTGCGGCAACGAGGGCATTCAAGGTCAAGAATCCCAGAGAGGGCGGACAGTCGATCAGAATGTAGTCGTAGAGGTGCTTGCAGCGATCCAGCGCGCGAACAAGGCGTTGCTCACGCGCGTCGCCTTCGACCAGTTCCACCTCGGCCCCGGCCAGATCGACGCTGGCCGGCACCAGCCAAAGGCGCGGCACTTGGGTCGCGAGCGTGATGGCGCCTAGATCACGGCCAGCGATCAAGGTTTCATAGATGCTGTCGTAGGCGTCCGGCCGCTCGAGGCCGACGCCGGTGGTGGCATTGCACTGCGGATCCAGGTCGACCAGAAGGCAGCGCTGCTCGCAGGCTGCAAGGCCGTCGCCAGGTTCACCGCCGTCGTGGTCTTGCCGACGCCGCCTTTTTGATTGGCCACGGCAAAAACCCTTGCCGAGCCACTGTTTCCCACCATGTGCCTCGGCGCTCCCTTGCTTGTCTACTCGCCTCGACGGATCAGGCCCTCGACCAGCAAGATCCCGCCATCGGGATCGCTGCGGCTGGGCTTTTCGGAGAGCCGCATGCTCCATACTTCCCGGGCCGAGGTCAACTCACCTTCTCGGCCTTTTCCCTTCAAAAGTATCGCACGTCCCTCGGGAGCCAAATGGCGGGCGACGTAGCCCAGGAGCTTGGGCAAGGGTGCCAAGGCCCGTGCCGTTACACAGTCGGCCTCCAGGGGAGCCAAAGTCTCGATCCGGGATACGTGAATGACCGCTCCGGCCCCTGTTTCACGTGAAACTTCCCGCAGGAAAGCGGCCTTTCGCTGATCGGATTCCACCAGGTGCACCTCTCCGGCGCCCAGGACGGCCAAGACCAGCCCTGGAAATCCACCGCCGCTCCCCAAATCGGCAAGGCGAAGCCTCCGCACCCCCGCCACAGCCGGCAAAAAGGCCAAAAGCTGTGCCGAATCAAGCATATGCCGTTGCCAGAGGTCATCCAGCGTCTGCTTCGAGACCAGATTGATCTTCCGGTTCCAGCGCCCGAGCATTTCAGCATAGCGTTCCAATGCCTGCCGCTCCCCCTCGCTCAAGCCTAGGAGCGCGGCGACGTCTCCGGAACGCATTGCAGCACACGCCTCACCGTTACGCCGCGGCCTGCCGCCGCGACCGGGGCTCCCGCTTCAGGTGGCGCAGCAGCAAGGTCAAGGCCGCCGGGGTCATGCCCGGCAGGCGGGCGGCCTGGCCCAAGGTCTCCGGCCGCGCGCGCTCTAGAAGCTCCCGCACTTCGGTCGACAGCCCGGCAATCTCACTCAGCGGCAGATCCGCCGGTAACCGCAAGCCCTCGTCTCGGCGATAGGCGGCAACATCGGCGTCCTGACGCTCCAGATAGCCTTGATAGGCCGCGTCAATCTCCACCTTCGCCCGGATTTCCGCTGGTATTTCAGCTAGTTCCGGCCAATGCCGGGTCAAGTCCCGCCACGAGAGGTCGGGATAGCGGAGCAATGCGAAGGCGGAGCGCCGCTGCCCATCCTGATTGACCGTGATGCCGGAACGCGCCAATTCCGGCGGCGTTGCCAGCAGCTCTCCGAGGAGCGCACGCGCGTCCTCCAGTGCCAAACGTCGGTTCGCCCAATGTCGCGCACGCCCCTGACCGACGCAGCCGAGCGCCTCACCGCGCCGGGTCAGGCGCTCTTCGGCATTGTCGGCACGAAGGCGCAGGCGGAACTCCGCCCGGCTGGTGAACATGCGATAGGGTTCGCCCACCCCGCGGGTCACCAAATCGTCGATCAGAACACCGATATAGGCCTCGGCACGGTCGAAAACGGCGACTTCCGCCGATCCGCCGGCCAGACGGGCGGCATTCAGGCCGGCAACGAGGCCCTGCGCGGCCGCTTCCTCGTATCCGGTGGTGCCGTTGATCTGTCCTGCCAGGAAGAGCCCGGGGACACGCCGGGTCTCCAATCCCGCAGTGAGCTCACGCGGATCCACGTGATCGTACTCGATGGCATAGCCCGGCTGCAGGATTTTGGCGCGCTTCAAGCCCGGAATGCTCGCCACCATGGCTTCCTGCACATCAGCGGGCAGAGAAGTCGATATGCCGTTGGGATAGACCCTGTGATCGTCCAAACCCTCCGGCTCCAGAAAGATCTGGTGGCGCTCGCGCTCGGCAAAGCGCACCACCTTGTCCTCGAAGGAAGGGCAGTAGCGCGGACCAACGGACTCGATCTGGCCGGAATAGAGCGGTGCCTGGTGCAGATTGGCCTCCACCAGCGCCTTGGTTTCCGCCGTCGTCCAGGTCAGATGGCAAGAGATCTGCGGCGTCGTGATGGCCTCGGTCAGACTGGAGAAGGGCTCGGGCGGATTATCCCCCGGCTGGCGATCCAAGCCCTCCCAGTCGATGGTTCGGCCGTCCAACCGCGGCGGTGTGCCGGTCTTCAAGCGGCCCAAGCGAAATCCCAAGCGATTCAGGGTGTTGGAAAGACCGCGCGCGGGCGCTTCACCGACCCGTCCGGCCGGCCTTCGCTCCCGACCGATGTGAATGAGCCCATTCAAGAAGGTACCGGTGGTCAAGACGACCGCTCCGGCCGTCACTGCGCGCCCGTCGGCCAGCAAAACACCAGATAGAGCGCCATCTTGGCCCAGAATCAGGTCTTCGACGGCCCCGGCCACCACCTCAAGGCCGGGAATGCCGGCCAAAAGCCCTTGCATGGCCTGGCGATAGAGCTGGCGGTCGGCTTGGGCGCGCGGTCCACGCACGGCCGGGCCCTTGCTGCGGTTCAGGACCCGGAACTGGATGCCCGCCGCATCGGCCGCCAGGCCCATCAGGCCGTCCAGCGCGTCGATCTCTCGGACCAGATGGCCCTTTCCAAGCCCGCCGATCGCCGGATTGCAGGACATGACCCCGATCGTTTCCGGCTTGTGCGTGACCAAGGCCGTGGCCGCACCCAGGCGCGCCGCCGCGGCCGCGGCTTCACAGCCTGCGTGCCCTCCGCCGACGACAATGACATCCCAAGTCTTCATGGGGCCCTTCTATAGGGCCAGCCGTGGCCCAATCCAAGACCCCCAGACCCCTGTTTCACGTGAAACAGGTCACTTGCCGATGCAGAACTCGCGAAAGACCAGATCCAGTACGTCCTCGACATCCACTTGGCCGGCCACCCGCCCGAAGGCGCGGAGCGCCAAGCGAAGATCCTCGGCCAGCAGTTCTGGCAGGGCGCTCTCCCGGCTGCGCTCCAGGGCGGTGAGCGCCTCCTCGAGCGCCGCACGCTGGCGTGCCCGCGTCACCAAAGGCGCTTCCGAGGAGACCGGCCCGGAGAGTCCATCCAATCGATCCGCCAGGAGCCGCACCAGTCGATCCAGGCCCTGCCCGGTCTTGGCGGAGATGGCCGCCGACACGGCAACACCCGCCCGTCGGGGCAGATCGGCCTTGTTGCCGATCACCAAGCAGCGGTCCTGCGGTAACTCGCAAAGCGCTTCAGCGACATCTTCCTCAGCAGAAAGGTCGATCAGATGGATCCAAAGATCGCTCTCAACCGCACGGGCCAAGGCCCGGCGCATACCCTCCCGCTCGATCTCGTCCTCGCCGCCGGCATGGATACCGGCCGTGTCGGTCACCGTCAGCGGCACGCCGTCAATGTCCAAGGCGACCTCGATCAGATCGCGGGTGGTGCCGGGGCGATCGGTGACGATGGCCGCATCGCGCCCGGCCAGGCAGTTCAGCAGCGAGGACTTGCCGACATTGGGCGCACCCAACAGGGCACAGGTGTAGCCATTGCGGATCCGCTCGCCGCGCCTAGCCTCGGCCAGCGCTGAGCGGATCTCCCGGCTGATCGCAGCCGCCGTCTCGCCGGCACGGGCCAGCAGGTCGCCTGGGATATCCTCGTCGGCGAAATCCAAATGCGCCTCGATCAGGGCCGAGGCCTTGATCAGCCGCCCGCGCCAATCGGCCAGGTGGCGGGCCAAGGCACCCTCTGCCTGCGCCAAGGCCTGACGGCGCTGAGCGGCGGTCTCGGCGGCGACGAGATCGGCCAGGCCCTCGATCTGAGAGAGGTCTAGCTTGCCGTTTGCGAAGGCGCGTCGGGCAAACTCGCCTGGTTCGGCCATGCGCAGACCGGGCTCTGCGGCCAAGGCCTCCAGCACGCCCGCGATGACGGCGGGGCCGCCGTGCAGATGCAGTTCCGCCACGTCCTCGCCCGTCGCACTGGCCGGTGCCGGGAACCAAAGCACCAAGGCCTGGTCCAAGGCCTCGCCGCTTCCCGGGTGCCGCAAGAGGCGCAAGGCGGCCTGCCGGCCCCCCGGCCGAGGCAGGCCCGCCAAGCCGTCAAGTGTTGCGCCGGCCGCCGCCCCGCTGATGCGCACGCTCGCCAGTGCCGCGCGGCCGCGGGCGGTGGCGAGCGCGAAGATCGTGTCGGCGTTGGGCAAAGATCGAGATCAGGCGCCCCAACGGATCACGTGATCCTCGACCTTGGGGCGCACCTTCTGGCTGGGCGGCCGATCGGCGAGCGGCGTGCCGAGATGGATGAAGCCGATGATATGGTCCTTTTGCTCCAGACCCAGGGCCTGCTTCATGTAGGGTTGGTAGGCCCGGGCGCCGGTGACCATGACGGCGCCGTAGCCCTGGGCGTGAAAGGCGGTCAGCAGAATCTGGGCGGCACAACCGGCCGCCAGGACCTGCTCGATCAGCGGCGCCTTGGGATGGTTCTTCTTGGTCACGGCGACCACGCACAGCATCAAGGGCGAGCGCAGAGCCTTGGACTTCGCGGTCTCCCAGACCGCAGGATCCACGTCGGGCTGCGCGCGCTTTGCGCACTCGTAGTAGATCTGGCTCAGGCGCTCGAGGCCTTCGCCCTCGAACTCCAAGATGCGCCAGGGCCGAATGGCCCCATGGTCGGGCGCCCGCATGGCCGCCTCATAGGCAATACGGCGATGCTCCGGCGTGGGCGTCGGCTCCACCAAAAAACGGGCCGATACCGACTCACGGGTCAAAAGCGCATCAAGGGTGTTCATTCAGTCCTGCTCCCTATCCTTGTCGCCACCCTTGCTGGCGGGGGGCGACGGCCAGAAAAAGCGGCGCATCTTCTCGAAATCAAAGCCTTCCATGCCGCCCTTCGTCGCGAAGGGTGCCGCCATCGGCATCAAGGCCTTCCACAGTTCCGTACCCTCCATCGCGCCAAGCGCCCCTTGCAGGCGTTCTTCCACCTCGCGCATGAGGCGTTCCTGCATGGGGGCAACGTCGGGCATGCCAAAGAAGTCGCGGACCTCCTTGGGTGTACAGTCGATATCGATCTTAATCTTCATCGCCGCAAGCCTTTCTCGATGAATTCTTGGGCTTGAGAGATGCTCTTAGCAGGCTCAGGTTAGGACGAACAGCCCGCGAGGCACCTCGCCTCCCTGCCTCTCCGTCACGCCACAGGTCCCAGCGGCCAAGAGCGAAGGATGCCTGCCGATGAACCGTCTGGGCCAAGAGACCAGCCCCTACCTGCTGCAGCACAAGGACAATCCGGTCCACTGGTGGCCCTGGGGCCCGGAGGCGCTGGCCGCGGCCAAGGCCGAGAACAAGCCGGTCCTGCTGTCGATCGGCTACGCCGCCTGCCACTGGTGCCATGTGATGGCGCATGAATCCTTCGAGAGCCTGGAGATCGCCCAGGTGATGAACCGGCTCTACGTCAACATCAAGGTGGACCGCGAGGAACGCCCGGAGATCGATTCCCTCTATATGCAGGCCCTGCACATGCTGGGAGAGCAGGGCGGCTGGCCGCTGACCATGTTCCTGACCCCCGATGGCGAGCCCTTCTGGGGCGGCACCTACTTCCCGCCCGAGGACCGCTATGGCCGTCCGGGCTTCCCCACCGTCTTGACCGGGATCCATGGCATCTGGACCGACAGTCAGGACAAGGTTGCCAAAAACGTCACGGCATTGACGCAAGGGCTTGCCCAGTGGGCCAAAGGCATCCCTGGAGGCGCCGTCACACCGGATATGCTGAAGGATATCGCCGAGCGCTTGCTGAAGGCCATGGACCTGGTCGAAGGCGGCATCGGCGGCGCGCCCAAGTTCCCCAATCCCTCGACCTTGGAGGTGCTGCGCCGCGCCTATTGGCGCGGCGAGGGCAAGGGCTACGACGAGGCAGTCGCGCTTACCCTGGCGAAAATGAGCCAGGGTGGCATCTACGATCACCTGGGCGGCGGCTATGCCCGCTATGCCGTCGACGCCATCTGGCTGGTCCCGCACTTCGAAAAAATGCTCTACGACAACGGCCAGATCCTGGAGCTCCTGGCCTCGGCCTGGGCGGTCGGCCGCGAGCCGCTGTTCAAGGCCCGGGCCGAAGAGACCGTCGATTGGCTCTTGGCCGAGATGCGGGCCGCCGCCGAAGAGCCCGGCGTCGACGAAAAGGGACGCCCTGCCGGACCCGTGGTGCCGGCCTTCGCCGCCTCCTACGACGCCGACAGCGAAGGCGAAGAGGGCCTCTTCTACCTATGGACGCCCGAGAGTCTGCGCGCGGTGCTGGACGAAGACGAGGCGGCCGTCATCGAAGAGGCCTATGCCGTCACGGCCGACGGCAACTTCGAGGGCCAGACCATCCTCAACCGACGCCACGCCCCCCTGAGCGTCGACCCTGACGAGGAAGCGCGCCTCGCGCCGCTGCGCCGACGCCTCTACGAGGCCCGCGCCAAGCGGATCTGGCCCGGCTGGGACGACAAGGTGCTCGCCGATTGGAACGGCATGATGATCGCAGGCCTGGTTCAGGCCGGGCGCACCTTCGAACGGCCCGACTGGCTGACGGCAGCGCGCGCGGCCTTGCTGTTCCTGCGCGATCACCTCCTGGTCGAGGGGCGCCTGCACCATTCCTGGCGCCGCGGCGTCGTGAAGCACCAGGCCACCTTGGACGATCACGCTCACCTGGCGCGCGCGGCCCTGCTGCTCTTCGAAGCGACCGGTGATAGCGAAGCCTTTGATTTCGCACGGAAATTGGTCGATCTGGCGCGACAGCACTACTGGGACGACGCGGCCGGCGCCTTCTATGTCGCCGCCAGCGACGCGGAGGCCTTGCTGGTCCGGGCCAAGTCCGCCCAGGACAGTGCGGTGCCCTCCGGCAACGGCGTGATGGTCGAGGTGCTGGCCCGCTTGCACTACCTGACGGGCGATGCCGCCACCCGCCAGATGGCAGAGTGCACGATCGCCGCCTTCACCGGCGAGATCGAACGCAACTTCTTCCCGCTCTCCACCCTCCTGAACGCAGCCGAGTTCCTCGAGCGCGCAGTCCAGGTCGCCATCATCGGCACCCGAGGCACGGAGGGGACGGAGGCGCTGATCAAGGCCGCCTGGCAAGCTGGCAACCCTTGGTTGGTGCTACAGGTGGTGGAGCCAGGCGTAGATCTGTCGCAGGGGCATCCAGCAAGCAGTAAGGGACAGCACGAAGGCAAGCCGACGGCCTATGTCTGCCGCGGGCCGGTGTGCTCGCTGCCGATCGTGGATGTTGCATCCCTAGAAGAGGGGCTGGCCATTCAGTAAGGGCGTCCAAAACGAGAAAAACAGTCTTTCGGCTTGAGCCAGCGCCGTCGGACTGCGAGACTCCGGGATACATGGACACTGCACACTATCAAGCCAACTTGCTGGGGATCGGTCTTTACACACCTATTGAGGCGGAAAGGCTGACAAAGATCCCCGCGTCGCGCCTCAGCCATTGGCTCCGCGGCTACAAGGTGAAGGGCAAGGACTATCCTTCGCTCATCCGCGGGCAGATCGATCTAGGAGATGGGAGGTTCTACCTAGGGTTTAGAGACTTGATTGAGCTGAAGACGCTGGATGCCTTCAAGCGCTTGGGCCTCAGCACCCAGTCTCTCCGTCGCGCTATAGCGGAAGCGAAGACACTGACGGACGACAGCCATCCTCTGTCCACAACGAAGTTCAAGACCGATGGCAAAGCAATCTTCGTCGACATTGTTCGTGCAGAAGGCGAGGCCCAATTACTGGATCTTCTGTCGAAGAAACTCTATTTCACGAGATTGATCGAAGAAAGCCTCAAACATGTAGAGTTCGATCAGGCAGTACCAGTCCGATGGTGGCCGGCTAGCCGAAGCAAAGGCATTGTCATAGATCCGCAGCGGTCTTTCGGCCAACCAATCGACGACAAGACGGGAATTCCAACTCACATTCTCGCTATGGCCGCACGCGCGGAAGGCGGTATCAAGCAGGCCGCACGTGCCTGGTGTATTCCACCCTCCCCAATAAAAAGAGCACTAGAATTTCAAGCTGAACTCGAGAAGAAAGCGGCTTGAATATCTTCTTTGACAATTGCGTATCTCCAATAATGGCAAAAACACTGCACGGTTATATCTCTATTCATGGCCACGCTGCTTATCATGCAAGAGATCTAAAGTTAGAACGGGCAAGCGATATTGAGTGGATTACGACCCTGGCAAAGAGTGAAGCCGAATGGATCCTAGTAACCGGCGACCTTCGCATTCACAAGAACGGTGCCGAGCGTGTGGCATACCGACAGGCTCGATTGAAGGGCATCGTTCTTGCTCCAGCCTTCCAAAAAATACCTCTTGGACGCGCTTGCGCATCACTCATTGCTCGTTGGGATGAAGTGGTCGCCTTCTTGGCAACATCGAACCCGCCGGTTTTAGTGAAGTTGAACATCGGCTTCAGATCCAAGTTCGATATTCTCCCACTGTAGAGACTTACATGGCTTTGGCTTTAACCTGTTCCCTGAGCAAAAACTTCTGGATCTTCCCCGTCGATGTCTTGGGAATCTCCGTGAACTCAAAGCCTTTCGGCACCTTGAAGCGGGCCAAGTGGCGGCGGCAGTGCTCGGTCAGCTCTTCGGACGTGGCGCTCATGCCCTCGCGCAGTTCGATGAAGGCGAAGGGGGTCTCGCCCCACTTTTCGTCGGCCCTGGCGACGACGGCGCAGGCGGCAACGGCGGCGTGGCGGTAGAGCGCACCCTCGACCTCGATGGAGGAGATGTTCTCGCCGCCGGAGATGATGATGTCCTTGGAGCGGTCCTTCAACTCTACGTAGCCGTCCTCGTGCCAGACGCCGAGGTCGCCGGTGCGGAACCAGCCGCCGGCGAAGGCCTCTTCGGTGGCCCGCGCGTTCTTGAGATAGCCTTTCATGACGACGTTGCCGCGCAGCATGACCTCGCCCAGGGTTTGGCCGTCGCGGGCCACCGGGGCCAGGGTCTCGGGGTCGGCCACCATCATCTCATCCAAGACCGGGTAGGTGACGCCTTGGCGCGCCTTGATCGCGGCCTGCTCTTCGGCGGAGAGGCCGTTCCATTCCGGCTTCCAGTCGCAGACCACGGCGGGGCCGTAGACCTCGGTCAGGCCATAGACGTGGGTGACGCGGAAGCCGTAGTCGCTCATGCGCTCCAGGACCGCCGCGGGCGGGGCGGCGCCGGCGGTCATGAACTCCACCGTGCGGCCGCCGAAGTCGCGGCGCTGCCGGTCGGTGGCGTTCATCAGCATCTGCATGACGATGGGCGCGCCGCAGAGGTGGGTGACGCCGGCCTCGGCGATCAGGCGGTAGATCTCGGCCGGGTCGACGGCGCGCAGGCAGACGTGCGTGCCGGCGAGTGCGGTCACCGTCCAGGGGAAGCACCAGCCGTTGCAATGGAACATCGGTAAGGTCCAGAGGTAGATCGGATGCTCGCTCATGTCCCAGGTCATGACATTGCCGTAGGCCAGCAGGGCGGCACCGCGATGATGGTAGACCACGCCCTTGGGGTTGCCGGTGGTGCCGGAGGTGTAGTTGAGGCAGATCGCCTGCCATTCGTCCTCCGGCCAGACCCCGCGCGCCTTGGGGTCGCCCTCGGCCAGCAGGTCCTCGTAGGCGATGTCGCCGAAGCCCTCGACGGACCCGACGAAGGGATCGTCCAGCGCCACCACCAAGGGCTTGTGGGCGCAGTCGGCCAGCGCCGCCCTGGCCGGCTCCACCAAGCCCGGATCGACCAGGAAGGCCTTGGCCTCGCCATGCTCCAGGATGAAGGCGATGGTCGCCGGATCGAGGCGGGTGTTGATGGTGTTGAGCACCGCGCCGGCCATGGCGACGCCGAAATGGGCCTCGAACATGGGCGGGGTGTTGTGCGCCAGCACGGCCACGCTCTGGTCCCGGCCGATGCCGCGCGCGGCCAGGGCCGAGCCGAGGCGGCGGCATCGCGCCAAGCTCTCGCGCCAGCTCCGCGCGATCGGCCCGTGCAGCACCGCGGTTCGCTCCGGATAGAGGTCTGCCGCGCGCTCTAGGAAGGTAAGCGGCGTCAAGGGGGCCTGGTTGGCGGCGTTGGGCCCTAGGCCCTGCTCGAAGGGATTGCTGTCGGCCATGCGTGCTGCGCGCCCTCCCTGGCGCCGGTGCGTCTTCGCAGAGCGCCGATTGTGGCCAAGAGCACCGCCGCTTGGCAACTGCCGGTGAGCCAGCGCCGCGGCATTCCGGATGATCTGCCTCAAGGGCTTGCAGCGGCGGGCGCACTAGGGTCTCTTTGGCCGTGAACAGCGCCGTCAAGACGCCAGGGAGGATTCGATGGGACGCTATGCCGACATGCACCGCCGCTCGCTGGAAGACCCCGAGGGATTCTGGGCGGAGGCGGGCCAGGGCGTCGCTTGGGTCAAGCGCTGGGACAAGGTGATCGACCGCGAGGCCAAGCCGGTGCCGCGCTGGTTTCCGGGCGGCATCCTCAACACGGCCCATAACTGCCTCGACCGCCACGTCGAGGCCGGGCGCGGCGATGAGGCTGCCCTGATCTACGATTCGGCCATGACCGGGGAGAAGCGGCACTACAGCTATCGTGCGCTCCGCGACGAGGTGGCCACCTTCGCCGGCGCCCTGGCCCGGATGGGCGTGGCCAAGGGCGACCGGGTCATCATCTACATGCCGATGGTGCCGGAGGCGGCGATCGCCATGCTGGCCTGCGCACGCCTCGGCGCCGTCCATTCCGTCGTCTTCGGCGGTTTCGCGGCCAACGAATTGGCGACCCGGATCAACGACGCCCAGCCCAAGGTCATCGTCGCCGCCTCCTGCGGGCTGGAGCCCGGGCGGGTGGTGGCCTACAAGCCCCTGCTGGACGCCGCGGTCGAGATGGCCAGCCACAAGCCCGACCGCTGCGTCGTGCTGCAGCGCCCGCAACAGCCGGCAGAGATGGGCGCGCGCGACGTCGCCTGGGCCGATGCCATGGCCGCGGCAGAGCCCCACGACTGCGTGCCCGTCGCCTCCACCGATCCGCTCTACATCATCTACACCAGCGGCACCACCGGCCAGCCCAAGGGCATCGTGCGCGACACCGCCGGCCATGCCGTGGCACTGACCTGGAGCATGTCCAACCTTTACGACGTGAAGCCGGGCGAGGCCTTCTGGGCCGCCTCCGACGTCGGCTGGGTGGTGGGGCACAGCTACATCGTCTACGCCCCCCTGCTGGCCGGCTGCACCTCGATCCTCTACGAGGGCAAGCCGGTGGGAACGCCGGACGCCGGCGCCTTCTGGCGGGTGATCGCCGAGCACAAGGTGGTCTCGCTCTTCACCGCACCCACCGCCTTCCGCGCGATCCGCCAGCAGGACCCGGACGGCACCTTCATCGCCAAGTACGACCTCAGCCACTTCCGCATTCTGTTCCTGGCGGGAGAGCGCTGCGACCCCGACACTCTGGCCTGGGCGCAGGAGAAGCTGCAGGTCCCGGTGATCGATCACTGGTGGCAGACCGAGACCGGCTGGACCATCTGCGGCAATTTCATGGGCGTCGAGCCCCTGCCGGTGAAGCCCGGCTCGCCGACCAAGCCCGGTCCCGGCTGGGACATGCGCATCCTGGGCATCGACGGCAAGGAGAAGCCGCCCGGCGAGATCGGCGCGCTGGTGGCTCGCCTGCCCTTGCCGCCCGGCACCTTCCCGACCCTGTGGAACGCCGAAGAGCGCTTCGTGAAGAGCTACCTGGAGACCTTCCCCGGCTTCTACGAGACGGGTGACGCCGGCATCATCGACGAAGACGGCTACGTCTACGTCATGGCGCGCACCGACGACATCATCAACGTCGCCGGCCACCGCCTTTCCACCGGCGCCATGGAGGAGGTCTTGACCGCCCACCCGGAGGTCGCCGAATGCGCGGTCATCGGCGTCGCCGACAAGCTGAAGGGCCAGGTGCCCTTGGGTTTCGTCGTGCTGAAGTCCGGCGCGGAGAAATCCGAAGAGCTGGTGGTCAAGGAACTGGTCGCCATGGTGCGCGAGCGCATCGGCCCGGTCGCCTTCTTCAAATTGGCCACCGTGGTCGGCCGCCTGCCCAAGACCCGCTCCGGCAAGATCCTGCGCGCCACCATGCGCGCGATCGCCGACTGCGAGCCCTACAAGGTGCCGGCCACCATCGACGATCCCGCCATCCTGGACGAGATCGCCGCGTCCCTGCAGACATTGGGGTACGCGACGGAGCCGGCGTAGTGGTCCTACGTTACTCTACGATTTCCGGTATCGGTTCGCGGACGCCAAGCCGCTACGGTTCGATTCCGACCTAGCAGCAACTCAAGAAACCTCTCCGCCGGCAGTGCCCGATCCGAGAGAGGCCGTCGCGTCGCTATACTCGATGGCGCCTCCGGGCAGCAGGAAAAGGATGCGCACCCGCCCGCCTGTCGCCGCCGGCCAATGGTCCGAGCCCGGCGAATAGACCACCCAGCCGCGCGCCCTGCCGTCGAAGCGCCCCTCGTCGCGCTCGGGCATGACCGCACAGATCTCACCGCCAGGATGTCGGTGGTGCGGGCCTGTGAAGTCGATGAGTTGCACCACGTCGACGCTGAGCCCGCCCGTCTCCGCCGAGGGCTCGACGACGCGGCCACCGAGGCGCGGGCCCTCGCCCTCAAGGCCCATCCAACCGTCGGAGATCCCCTCCTCGCAAAGCCCCTCCAGTTCGGCGAAGCAGGGTCCATCCGCGGGGCAGATCTCGTTCAGCCGCTGTTCGAGGGACATTCCCCACACAGACCTGCGCGCTTCGGCGAAAATGGGGGCCAAAACCGCCAGGAGCTGGCGCCGCTTTTCGTTCATTCATTCCTCCCGGGCGCCGGCGTTCGCCCGCTTACCTCTTTCAATCGAGATAGCAGAGCGCAACGGCGTCGATCCACCAGCCTGGCCAAACCACGTATCCGGCTCACTGGCGGGCGAACGTCCGCCTAAGGTTCTCCGAGCTGGACTGGTGGTTCCAGGTTACGCTGCCAGGAGAGCCGCTCTTCCAGCTTGGAGATCTTGTGGTCGGTGATGATCGCTGACCACAGAACCTCGGCGGGGATGGGCCAACACTGAAAACTGCCATTAAACAGACTTGCTGGAGCTCACTACATGCAGCGTCAGCCGCCTGTCCGAAATCCCCAGCTCCTCCCAATGGCTGCGCCAGAGGGCGACGTGCGGCGTGGCCAGGTGGGCCCTTAGGGCCTCCTCCGACTCCCACTGCTCGGTGACGTGGATGATGGTGGGGTCTAGGACGTCGACGGCGTAGGAATAGGCGAGGCAGCCCTCCTCGGCGCGCGAGGCCGTCAACACCGCTTCCATGACGGGGCGGGCCGCCTCCAGCGCGCCGGCGCGGATGCGCACGGTGCCGGTGATCACCACCATCGGCGGATCAGCCCTGCTCTTCGGCCGTCAGCGGCTCTTGCTCCTGCTCGTCCGCCTCCATCTCCGCCTCGGCCGCCTCGGCCTCTTCCATGGCCTCTTCGGCGGCCTGCTTCTGCGCCTCGCGGGCCTTCAGCTTCTCGGCATGGTCGACGGCGGCGTTGAGCTCGGTCTGGGTGCAGAGGCCCAGCAAGACGGGGTCGCGCGGCTTGATGTTCTGGCTGTTCCAGTGGGTGCGCTCGCGGATCGCCTGGATGGTGTTCTTGGTGGTGCCGATCAGCTTGGAGATCTGCACGTCCTTGAGGTCAGGGAAGTGCTTCAGGAGGAAGGCCACGCCGTCGGGCTTGTCCTGGCGCTTGGCGACCGGCGTATAGCGCGGTCCCTTGGTGCGCTTCAGCGGCTCCGGCAGGTCCTGCTTGCGCATGACCAGGCGGCGCTTGGGGTCTTTCTCGCAGCGCTCGATCTCTTCCTTGGTCAGCTGGTTGTTCATGATGGGGTCCAGGCCCTGGATCCCCTTGGCGACCTCGCCATCGGCGATGCCCTGCACCTCGAGCGCATGCAGGCTGCAAAACTCCGCGATCTGCTCGAAGGAAAGCGCGGTGTTATCGATCAGCCAAACGGCGGTTGCCTTCGGCATCAAAGGCTGTGACATCAACATACTCCTCTTGGCGGCGCGGCGGAGCCTCCGGGCTCCGGCGCCCGGTCACGATCCGGCGCCGACACCGGCCTGCATCCATTCCGGGATTGGCCAGTCATATAGTCCGAACCTATCGTCTGTGCAAAGGCTCCTTTCATCCGCCCGACTTGTGTAGAGAGCGACGCCCCAGGTCGAATTTGGATCAGACAGGCTGTCCCTAGGGGTCAAGGCTTGACCCGTCGAGCCCATCGCCGAAGAGACCGTAGCCATGCCGAAGAGCCCCCTTGCCTCGCAGCAGGTCGCCCCACCCAGCCCCGACGATACCATGGGCGGCCTGGAGTGGACGCCGCTTAGGCAGAGCCGACTGGCCAAGGTGCGCGCCGAGGTCGCCAAGAAAGACTGTGCCGGCCTGCTGCTCTACGACCCCATCAACATCCGCTACGCCACCGGCAGCCGCAACATGACGGTTTGGACCCTGCACAATGCGGTCCGCTACTGCTTCGTTCCGGCGGAAGGCCCGGTGGTGCTGTTCGATTTCCACGGCTGCGCGCACATGAGCGCCGGATTGGGCACGGTGGACGAGGTGCGCCCGGCGATCGCCTGGTTCTATTTCGGCGCCGGCCGGCGCGGGCCAGAGCTGGCCAAGCGCTGGGCGGCGGAGATCGCCGACCTGGTGGCGCAGCAGGGCAGCGGCAACCGGCGCCTGGCGATCGACCGCTGCGACCCCTTGGGCAGCTTCGCGCTCCGCGACCTCGGCCTCGAGCTCTTGGAAGGCCAGGAGATGATGGAGGTGCTGCGCGCCGTCAAGCTGCCGGAGGAGCTGGAGCTCATCCGCCAGTCGATGGTGGTCTGCGAGGCCGGCATGGCGCGCATGCAAGAGGCCCTGCGCCCGGGCTTGAGCGAGAACCAGCTCTGGTCGCTATTGCACGAGACCAACATCGCCATGGGCGGCGAGTGGATCGAGACCCGGCTCTTGACCGCCGGCAGCCGTACCAATCCCTGGTTCCAGGAGTCCTCGGACCGTGTCATCCGGCCCGGCGAGCTGGTCGCCTTCGACACCGACCTGATCGGACCCTACGGCTATTGCTCCGACGTCTCGCGCACCTACTTCTGCGGCCCGGGCAAGCCCTCGACGCGCCAGAAAGAGCTCTACGAGTTGGCCTACGAGCAGATCCACACCAACATTCCGCTGTTCCGGGCCGGCCGCTCGGCGCGCGAGATCGCCGAGGCCGCCTGGCAGATTCCGGAGCGCTTCCTGCCCTACCGCTACGGCTCTTTGGCCCATGGCGTGGGCATGTGCGACGAGTACCCGCGTATCGCGCAAGCCATCGACTTCGAGCGCTCCGGCTACGACTTCATGCTCGAGCCCGGCATGACGATCTGCGTCGAGAGCTACATCGGCGAGCCCGGCGACACTCAGGGCGTGAAGCTGGAGGAACAGATCCTCATCACCGAGGGCGACCCCATCAATCTCTCCACCTATCCCTTCGAGGCGGAATTGCTGCCGCCGCGCTGGGCCTGAAGCGGAGGAACACGCAATGCCCCCCGACGCACCCCTCACGGCAAAGCCCGCGGTCGCGGACCAGCGGCGCATCGCCAGCATCGACATGATGCGCAGCGACACCGCCGCCGGGCTCGATCTCGTGCGCCTGCGCGGCGAGCGCCTGGCACGGGTCAGGGACGAACTGCGCCAACGCGATCTGGCCGGCATCCTGCTCTTCGACCCGATCAACATCCGCTACGCCACCGGCAGCCGCAATATGGCGGTCTGGACCCTGCACAATGCCGCGCGCTCCTGCTTCGTGCCGAGCGAGGGCCCGGTGATCCTCTACGACTATCACAACTGCGACCACCTGAGCGAAGAGCTGGAGACCATCGACGAGATCCGCCGCTCGATCAGCTGGTACTTCTTCACCGCCGGCTGGCGCCAGGAGGAGAAGGTCAAGGCCTGGGCGGCGGAGATGGCGGACCTGGTCGCTCAGTACGGCGGCGGCAACCGCCGCCTGGCGATCGACAAGTGCGACCCGCCCGGCCTCTTTGCTCTGGAGGACCTGGGCATCACCTGGGCCGACGGCCAGGAGGTGATGGAGGAAGCCAGGCTGATAAAGTCGGACCTGGAGATCCAGGCCATGACCCACGCCATCGCCGTCGCCGAGATCGGCATGGCGGCGATGCGCGAGGCCCTCAGGCCCGGCATCAGCGAGAACGAGCTCTGGGCGATCCTGCACCGCGAGAACATCGCGCGCGGCGGCGAGTGGATCGAGACCCGGCTGCTCGCGGCCGGCCGCCGCACCAATCCCTGGTTCCAGGAATGCTCGGCGCATGTGATCAGGCCGAGAGACCTGGTCTCCTTCGATACCGACCTGATCGGGCCCTTCGGCTACTGCGCCGATATCTCGCGCACCTTCTTTTGCGGGCCCGGCAAGCCCTCGGCCGAGCAGAAGCGGCTCTATGGGCTGGCCTACGAGCAGATCGAGACGAACATCGCGCTCCTGAAGCCGGGCATGACCTTCCGCGAGGTCTCGGAGAAGAGCTGGAAACTGCCGGAGGGCTGCCGCCAGAATCGCTATTCGGTGGTCCTGCACGGCGTCGGCCTTTGCGACGAGTATCCCGGCATAGCCTACTCCGACGATTGGGAGCACTGGGGCTACGACGGCGAGATCCGCCCCGGCATGGCGCTCTGCGTCGAGAGCTACATCGGCGAGGTCGGCGGCGACGAGGGCGTGAAGCTGGAGCAGCAGGTGCTGATCACCGAATCCGGGGTTCTGCCGCTTTCCACTTTCCCCTTCGAAGAGGACCTCCTGCCGTCGCGCTGGCTCTAGCCCTTCCTTGCGGTGTGGCCGAGGCCCGTGCTAGAGGCCCGGCTGCACCAGCGAAAGAGACCCCATGAGCGACAGCGAAGCGCCGGCGGCACCCCCTTCGGGCGAGCCGGAACCCGATCTCGTCATCCTGACCCAGTACGTGAAGGATCTCTCTTTCGAGAATCCCAACGCGCCGATGATCTTCGGCAAGTCTAAGACGCCGCCCAAAATCACGATCTCGGTCGACGTCAAGATCGAGGGCATCCAAGAACGGCTGGCCGAGGTGATTCTCGCCTTGCGGATCGACGCGATCGTCGGAGAGAACAAGGCTTTCCTGATCGAGTTGGACTACGCCGGGATCGCCAATCTCTCGAACCACCTCTCGCCGGAGGAAAGCGAACGCGCGCTTCTGATCGAGGCGCCGGCCATGCTCTTTCCCTTCGCGCGCGCCATCGTGGGAACGCTGAGCCGCGACGGCGGCTTCATGCCCTTCCTGATGACGCCGATCGACTTCGAGAAGATGTACCTTCAGCGCAAGGAAGCAACGGCCCAAGCGGCAGCGACCCAAGCGGCAGCGGCGCCGGCAGAGGACTAGCTGCCTCGCCACCCGCCCCGTGCCCTTTTCGGGTGGAACAGCTGTTTGTAACGGCAGCTGTTCCCCGCAGCGCGCACTCATGTAACCTTAGCGCCATCACCACGCACACCCGGGTTGCTCCGGAGGGGGCCGATGTTCGCTTTCGACCAGATCGATCGACGCTATGCCGTCGCAAAAGACTCCTATCGCCTGGAGGTTCCGGAGCACTTCAACTTCGCCTTCGACGTCATCGACGTCCGCGCCAAAGAGGCCGACAAGACGGCGATCCTGGCCGTTTCGAGCGACGGCGAGACGGTGCGGGAGGTCCGCTACAGCGATCTGGCGGAGGACTCCAGCCGCTTCGCCAATGCGCTCATTGGCCTGGGATTGCAGAAAGGCGACTTCGCCTGCGTCGTCATCGGCCGCGTTCCCGCCTGGTACACGGTCCTCTTCGGCTGCATGAAGGCCGGCGTTGTGGCGATGCCGGGCACCAATCTTCTGACAGCCAAGGACATCGCCTACCGGGTCAATCACTGCGGCGCCAAGGCGGTCATCGTTACCGAAGAGCATTGCGACAAGGTCGACGGCATCCGCGAGAGCTGTCCCAGCCTCGCGCACTTCATCGTCGCCGGAGCCGAGCGCGACGGCTGGCATAGCCTGGAGGTGCTCTCAGCCGATCAGCCCGCCGAGATAGACCGCAACAGGGCAGGGCCCTTCCGCTCGACGGACATGATGATGGCCTATTTCACCTCGGGCACCACGGCGATGCCGAAGATGGTGCCGCGCGACTTCGGCTATGGGCTAGCCGCATGCGGCGACCGGGCTCTTCTGGATGGATCTGCGCGAGAGCGACATCCACTGGACCTTGACCGATACCGGCTGGGCCAAGGCTGCTTGGGGCATCCTCTTTCCCCAGCTCCTGCTCGGGGGCAACGCTTGTGCTCTTCGACGCCAAGGGTTTCGACGCCGATCTCCACCTGCACCTGATCAAGAAGCTGGGCGTGACCACCTTCTGTGCGCCGCCGACGGTCTATCGCCTCTTCGCGCAAAAGGACCTCTCCGAGTTCGACCTCTCGAGCCTGAGGCGCTGTATCGGCGCCGGCGAGCCCTTGAACCCCGAGGTGATCCGCTATTGGCAGGAGCACACCGGCACGGTGATCGCCGATGGCTACGGCCAGACGGAGACGATCAACATCGTCGCCAACTTCCCGGACTTGGAGGTGAAGGTCGGTGCCATGGGCAAGCCGGTGCCGGGCTTCGACGTCGATGTAGTCGACGACGACGGCCAGCGCCTGCCGGCAGACGAAATCGGCCACATCGCCGTCAATACAGAAGGGAGCGACTGGCCGCCGGGCCTGTTTTACGGCTACTACACCGCCAGCGGCGAGCTCGATCGGAATTCCTTCCGCAACGGCTGGTACTACACCGGCGACACGGCCAAGCGCGACGAGGAGGGCTATCTCTGGTTCATCGGCCGCGCCGACGACCTGATCTCCTCGGCCGGTTACCGCATCAGCCCCTTCGAGGTGGAAAGCGCGCTCTTGGAGCATCCTGCCGTCGCCGAGAGCGCGGTGATCGGCGTTCCCGACGAAACCCGCGGCGAGGTGGTCAAGGCCTACATCATCGCGGCCGAAGGCTACGAGCCGGGCGAGGAGCTGGCCCGCGATATCCAGGATTTTTGCAAGACGGTGACCGCGCCCTACAAGTATCCGAGGATCGTCGAGTTCGTCACCGAGCTGCCGAAGACCATCTCGGGCAAGATTCGACGCGTCGAGTTGCGCGAAAGCACCTAAGGCAGAAGAGACTAGGATTTGGTCCAGATCGGATCCAGCAGGTTTGCGACCATCGCCTGATGAGCCTCCAGCTCTTCGGCGCTGGGCGCATGCGGGCGTGGAGGACGGACCTCTCTCGTGGCCGAAGGCCCGTTTCTCGCAAGGTTCTTCTCGCCGCTCTGCTTTCCAGCCAGCATGAACTGTGGCTGGCGGCCGCCTCGGAGCTCTAAGTAGACTTCTGCCAGAAGCTCACAGTCGAGCAGGGCGCCGTGGTAGGTCCTGGCCGAATTGTCGATGCCGAAACGGCGGCAAAGTGCATCCAGACTCACTTGCGCACCGGGGAAAGCGTCGACGTGCTTGCTCCACAGTATCGATAGCACGATTCATCGCCAGCAAAGGCTTGCCTGCCTTCTTTAGCTCGGCATTGAGGAAACGCATGTCGAAGCTGGCATTGTGAATCACCAGCTTTGCGTCGCTCAGAAAGGCCAGCAGCTCGTCGGCGATCTCCGGGAAGCGCTGCTTATCGGCCAAGAAGGCTTCGCTCAGACCGTGAATACGTTCTGCCTCTTCCGGCATGTCGCGATCGGGATTGAGGTACCAGCGGCGATGTTCGCCCGTCGGCAGGTGATTGATGAGCTCCAGCCCCGCCACCTCGACGATGCGATGCCCGGCATCGGGATCGAGGCCAGTCGTCTCCGTGTCCAGCACGATTTCGCGCGCACTCACCGTCGTCTCTCCTGTCGAACGATCAGCCCCGGCGCCCAAACCCGGCCCGGCAGCTCTCTCTCCCTCTTCACCGCACGCCGCAAGTGGTCCAATGCATAGGCCTTGCCCAACCCGGTGCGAATGACGTAGTCGGCGCGGCGGCGCCGATGGATGTCTTTTACCTGGCGCTGCAGAATCGCATCCAGCTTTATCGCCGTCATGCCCGCCCGCCCCAGCGCCCGCTGCCTCTGCAGAAATCCGGGTGCCGAGACGACCATCACGCTGTCACAGAGTCGATCACCGCCGGTTTCAAAAAGCAAAGGAATATCCAAGACCACAAGCGGCTGTCGCCGGCGCGCC
Source organism: Rhodospirillales bacterium (assembly GCA_963669385.2). Classification (GTDB taxonomy): domain Bacteria; phylum Pseudomonadota; class Alphaproteobacteria; order Kiloniellales; family JACOMY01; genus JACOMY01. The sequence continues at coordinate 333,608 of CAXXGD010000064.1, read as the reverse complement.
ATCGCCTCTAGCCAAGCGGCGGTCTCCCAGCGCACCAGGGGATGCATGATCTCTTCCAGAACGCGAAAGCGGTCCGGCGCGCCCATCACCAAGCGCGACAGCACCCCGCGATCCACAGAGCCGGCCGTCACCGCATCAGGAAACTCCGCAGCGATTAGCGGGACGGCGCGCCCGCCCTTGCCATAGAGCCGATGGACCGCCGCATCGGCATCGTGCACGGGTATGCCAAGCCGCCGGAAGGCCTTCGCCGCCGTCGACTTGCCCATGGCAATCCCGCCGGTGAGGCCCATGATCCGCATCGTCTAGGGTTCGCTGCCCAGCACGGCCGCGCGCAGATCCGCATCGACCGCCGGCTCGACCCCGAACCAAGCGGCAAAACCGGGCCTTGCCTGGTGCAGCAGCATCCCCAGCCCGTCGACCACGCGATTGCCGCGCGCACGCGCAGCAGCCAAGAGCGCCGTCTCGAGCGGCGTATAGACCAGATCGGTCACCACTGCATCGCCGGGCAAGCCCGACAGATCGACCGCCAAAGGCGCCTGTCCCTCCATCCCCAAGCTGGTGGTGTTCACCACCAGGTCGGCCTCTGCCACGGCATCGTCCCGCTCCTCCCAAGGCCGAGCGACTGCAGCCATCGCCGCCGCCAGTGCCCGGGCGCGATCCTGGCTGCGGTTGACAATCGTCACGCCCGCAGCGCCGGCGTCGACGAGGCTCCAAACCACGGCACGGGAAGCGCCGCCGGCGCCCAGAACCAGGCAACATTTACCCTTCACCGTCCAGCCCCGAAAGGGACTCCTCCAAGTTCGCCAGAAATCCGAAGGCGTCGCTATTGTCGCCCAGCAAGCCCTGATCCGTGACCGTCAGGGTGTTGGCCGCACCAATCGCTTCGGCGCGGGGCGTCAAGCAAGTGCAGAGCCGCAGGGCTTCTTCCTTGTGCGGCACCGTGACGTTGGCGCCGCGGAAGCCCAAGGCTTGCAGGCCATCCAAGGCCGCTTGGAGCCGACCGGGCGCTACCGGCAAAGGGATATAGGCGCCGTCGACACCATAGCGCTGGAGCCAATGCCCGTGCAGCCGTGGCGAGCGCGAGTGGCTGACCGGCCAGCCGATCACGCCCGCAATTTTTGCCGCACCACTGAGCCTCACTGCTGCATGACCCCACGCTCCCGGAGAAAGGCCAAGAGCGGCAAGAGGGGCAAGCCTTGTATCACGAAGTGGTCTCCCTCGATGGCGGTAAAGAGCTGCACCCCAACAGCCTCCAGCTGATAGGCGCCGACACTGGAGCGCACCTCTTCGCCTACGGCATCGACATAGGCCGCAATGTAAGCCTCGCTCAGCGGGCGCATCGTCAGCCAGGCCTCGGCTCGATAATGCCAGATGCGCTCCCCGCCAAGGCAGACGACGGCGGCCGTTGAAAGGCGATGCTGCCGTCCGGCCAGATGTCGCAGATGACCTGCCACCGCTGCCGCATCGACCGGTTTGTCGAACCACAAGCCGTCACAGTCGAGCATTTGATCGGCGCCGATGACCAGGGCTCCAGGTTCCCGGACGCTAACCTGCCTGGCCTTCACCTCCGCCAAGGCTTCCGCTGCGTCCAGGGCATCGGCATCTTGTGCTTGCAAGCTCTCCTTAACTTCGGCCTCGTCGACGGAAGAGGGCAAAACCCGGAACGGCACCCCCGCTGCTTCCAGCAGGCGCCGACGGGTTTGACTGCCGGACGCCAGGATAACCTCTTCAGCCACGCGCCTCTCCCAATTCGATCTGCTTCAAATAGCCGAGAATCTCCGCCGCCGTCTCTTCGATGGAGCGCCTGGTGACGTCGATCACCGGCCAGCCGTGCTTCACGAAGAGCCTGCGGGCCCACTTTATCTCCTCGGACACCACTTCGGGGTCGACATAGGGGCTCTCGTCCAGACCTTGGCCCAAGTGCCGTAAACGAGTGCGCCGAATGGCCAGCAGCACATTCGGGTCGGTGGTGAGCCCCACCACGAGCGGCCGGCTTGCCCGGCCGCTTTGCGCCAGCACGGAGGGCGGCAAGGGCACGCCTTGCACCAGCGGAATGTTGGCCGCCTTCACGCCGCGATTGGCCAGATACATGCAGGTCGGCGTCTTGGAGGTACGCGATACCCCGATCAAGATGACATCTGCGAAGTGAAGCTCCTCGGTCGCCTGACCATCGTCATGCGCCAAAGAGAAGTGCACCGCATCGATACGCTTGCGGTAATCCTCGTCCATCACATGCTGCAGACCGGGCCGGCCCTTGATCGGAGCGCGGAACTGCCCTGCCAGCATGTGAATGATGGGGTCCAGGACGGCAATGGTCGGCACTTCGAGGCGCTCGCAGCCATCGAGCAGACGCCGCCGCAAGCTCTCGTTCACCAAGGTAAAGAGCACCGGCCCCGGATTGGCCTCGACACTGGTCAGCAAGCGATCGACCTGACCCACTGTGCGGATCAACGACCAGACATGCTCCACCGGTTCGATGCCGTCGAACTGCACCAAGCAGGCGCGAGCGACCGAGGCAATCGTCTCTCCGGTCGCGTCGGATACCAGATGCAGGTGGTGGATCGTTTCTCGCATTGGGTGGACAAGTCTCTCTCGCGGGTCGGGCCAGACTTAACGCTCCCCACAGCGCCCTGCAATCTCCACAGGCTTTCCCACCTGTGTCCAAGCCATGGCCCAAGGCGATGAGCGGACCATTCACCCCCATGATTCAGCCAATCGATCGGCCGCGATTTCCTCTTGCCAAGCGAGGAGTCTATGCCTGTCAATGGCCTTGTGATCCACCGTGGTCACAGCGCTTCTGACCTGTGGGCAAATTCGTGGATGAAATCGCCGTCCCCGATCGCAAAGCCTTCAACAACAACATCAATTTTGAATCTTACCTAGAGTGAGTTGTTTGGCTTCGAGGATGAGGCGTGGCAGTTAGAGCGTCATGAGCGTCACCACCGAGACCAAGCCGCTTCTGCACGTTCTGTCACAGCAGCGCGTATCCCCGCCACCGATTTGGCTCATGCGCCAGGCCGGCCGCTATCTGCCTGAGTATCGGCAGGTTCGCGCCAGCGCGGGCAGCTTTCTGGACCTCTGTTACAATCCCGAAAAGGCCGCAGAGGTCACCTTGCAGCCCTTGCGCCGCTTCGACCTGGACGCTGCCATCATCTTTTCCGATATCCTCGTGGTGCCGCATGCCATGGGCCAGTCCTTGGCATTCGTCGAAGGCGAAGGGCCACGTTTGGCGCCCCTCGAGACGAATCCTGCGCTCGACGAAGATGCGTTCCTCAACCACCTCGAACCGGTTTATGCAGCCCCTAAACAGGGTCGCTGGCGACCTGCCGAATCGCACGGCATTAATTGGCTTTGCTGGGGCACCCTGGACCTTGGCTTGCTACATGTTGGATGGGCAGGGAGGCACAGGCTTTCCACGCGCTTTGCAGTGCATGCGGCAAAGACCAACCTGGTTCGGCCAGCTCATAGACCGCCTGGTCGAAGCGGTAGTCCTGCATCTGTCGCGGCAAGTCGAGGCCGGCGCCGAGGTGCTGCAGCTCTTCGACAGCTGGGCCGGCCTCCTCGACCACGAGGAAACACGCCAGTGGAGCTTGGCTCCCTTGCTGCGGGTCACCGTGTGAACTGGCGCGATTGCATCCAGGTGTGCCCGTCATCCTCTTTCCGAGAAGGGTGGATCAGGCGTCCTTGCTGACCCTGGCGGAAGATGGTCGAGCCGCTGGCCTATCGCTGGACCAGGACCAGGATATCGGCTGGGCGGCGGAGACTCTCCAGTCCCGCGTTGCCCCTCCAGGGCAATCTGTCGCCGGATGCCCTTATGGAGGGCGGCGAGCGCTTGACGCAGGAGGCTGATGTCCTGCTCAACAGGCTTCGTGGTGGCCCGCACATCATGAACCTCGGCCATGGGGTGATGCAGGGAACCCCACCGGAGCATGTTGCCGCGCTTGTCAAACAAGTTCGTCGCTTTACCTGAAGCGATCATGCCCAGCAGCCAGCGCACAGCCGTCATCCTCTTCAACCTTGGTGGCCCGGACTCCCTAGAGGCAGTGCAGCCTTTTCTGCGCAACCTCTTCAGCGACCCCGCCATCATTCGTTTGCCAGGGCCATTGCGGGCCCTGGTTGCCCGTTTGATTTCCAGCCGCCGCGCGCCGATTGCCCGGGAAATCTATGCAGAGATGGGCGGAAAGTCGCCGATCTTGCCAAACACGGAAGCGCAAGCGGATGCTCTCAAGTCTCTGCTTGCCGACCTTGGGGAGGTCGAGGTCTTCCCGGTCATGCGCTATTGGCATCCACGCGCCAGGCAAGTCGCGGAATCAGTTGCGCGCTTCGCGCCGGACCGGATCGTCCTGCTGCCTCTCTATCCGCAGTACTCCACTACCACCGCAGGGTCCTCCATCGACGAATGGCGAGCAGAGGCTAAACGCATTGGCTTGGCCGACAAGCCGCTGCACATTGTTTGCTGTTATCCGGACGATGGCGGGTTCGTGGCGGAGCTAAGCGGCTTGATTGCGCCCTTTTTGGAGGAGGCGGCAGCTGCAGGAGTGCCACGACTGCTGTTGTCGGCTCACGGCCTGCCGGAGCGTATCGTTCAGGCAGGGGATCCCTACCAACGACATGTGGAGCGGACTGCTGGCGCGGTGATGCGTGCTTTGGGACAACCCGACTTGGATATGGTGGTCTGCTATCAAAGCCGTGTCGGGCGGATGAAGTGGATCACGCCGGCGACGATCGACGAGGTGGCGCGCGCCGGTGGGGAAGGCCGTCCGGTCGTGCTGGCGCCCATCGCCTTTGTCTCCGAACACTCCGAGACCTTGGTGGAGCTGGATATCGAGCTCGCTGAGGAGGCTCGCAAGTCTGGGGTTCCGGCCTACTACCGCGTGCCGACGGTCTCCGCAGGCGATGCCTTCATTCGGGGCTTGGCAAGTCTGGTTCGTGCTGCTCTTGATCGTCCGCCGGGAATTGCCAGCCTGACCGGCCAAAGGCTGTGCGATCCGGCGATCACTGCCTGTCCCTGCCGCGCTTGAGGAAGGATCACGAAGCGATGGAGTCATTCCTGACGGAAGGTTACCTCTGGTTCAAAGCGATCCACGTGATTGCGATCATCGCTTGGATGGCGGGAATGCTCTATTTGCCGCGGCTCTTCGTCTATCACTGCGAGATGGAGCCGGGTTCTCGGGAGAGCGAGCGCTTCAAGGTGATGGAGCGCCGCCTGCTTAGGGCGATCATCAATCCGGCCATGATCGCGGCCTGGATCTTCGGGATTCTCGCCGCATTTTCCATCGATGCCTGGAGCGATGGCTGGTTCCACGCCAAGCTCTTCCTGCTGCTTTTGATGCAGCTTGCGCATGCAGCGCTGGCGCGCTGGCGACGTGCCTTTGCCGAAGACCGCAACACCCACAGCGCCCGTTTCTACCGCTCGGTCAACGAAATCCCGACCGTGCTTATGATCGGCATTGTCATTCTTGTCATTGTTAAGCCCTTCTAAGTGTTGCGCTTTTGGCATAGGGTCGGCATTTGTCACTTGCAATGCATTGAAGCCTCGCCCTTTCGCATTTAGGCTGACGCAGGAGGTGGCTGTGGTTGCCGGGTGAATCGTTCGGCTCGACTAGTCCGCGCAAATAGCAGGTGGCCAGAGCATTGCGATGCAGGCTTGGGCGGTCAGGATCATTGTCGTTGCGGTGCTCGCAGGCGGTAGCGCCTTCGCGCAAGTGCCTGACGCGTACCGTGAGGGGTCTCATTATGATGAGATCGCGCGCGATGTTGCACGGCTGGGGCTGAGGCCAGAGGACTCTACCCAGAACGCCTGCGTCAATAACGTCTATGCGCAGAACCCCTGTCCCGGTGTGGTGGCCGGCTGGTACGAGTTCACCAAGAAGCACGATCTTCCGCGTACAGCGCAGACCGCGACTATGCTGCAGGCCTACATTCGCAAGGACTATCGCACCGCCGATCGGATTTACGCGAAAACTAAGGGCTTCGTGCTACCGAACGAACCCGAAGCCCCGACGGGTGTCGCCAAGGAGATTCGGCGGCTCGGGGTTCCTCGTGCCGACGCCCTCGAGACGGTCTGCTCAAACGACCTCTTGTCGGCGAAGCCTTGTCCGCGCGCCGTCAGAGCTTGGCGGATTTTCGCTGAGGAGCATGGCTTGACGCTCAATCGGCAAACGGCCGACATGTTTGAAGCCTATGTCGAGGGCAAGACCAGACTAGGCGACAAGCTCTATGCAGCCGCAAAAAATCAGAAGCAGGAGGCACCGCCACGCAACAAAATCGCTGCCGAGGCTCAAGGCTTGGGTGCAAGGCAACGATCGGGCCTGGAGGTTGGCGGCTGCGAGAACAATTACTATTCAGTAAACCCCTGCCTTGAGGCGGTCCGCGCCTGGCGACAGTTTGCCGAGAAGCATGGATTGCCGCTCGACAAGCGCAGCGCCGATCTCTTTCAGGCCTATATCGAGGGCGACCAGGTCACCGGCGACAAGCTCTATGCTGCGGCCAAGGGCATCTCCATTACCGAGCTGCTGCAGCAAAGGGGTCACGACATCGTCGAAGAGCCCCGCGGCAACCCGCTCTATGTGCCGATCTTTCCTGGCGGCCCGGGGCGCTAGGCCATGCTCCCCAGAGCTTTCGTCTTCTCCCTGCTGTTCCACGGCATCGTCGTCCTTCTGGTCTTTACGGTGCCGCCGAGGCTGCTGCCGGACTCCCTGGACCTGAGGACTGTTGCCGTGGTGAGTTTCGCCGTACCGGACGAAAGCGACGGAGAGCAGGCAACATCGTCGCTAGTCCCGCCGTCAGAGCTGTTGGAGGAGGACCTGACAGAGCTGGCCGAACCATTGCCGGAATCGGTCGACGTGGCTGACCAGGAGCCTGATCCGATCGAAGCAGAACCCCTGGAAACGGAGGCGCCAACCGAGGTCGCCGTCGAAGAGCCTTCAACGCCTCAAGAGACCGAGGCTGAACCACTAGAGCTCGCAGAGCCCTTGCCGGAGGTCGAGCCGGAGCCCGCTGCACCCGAGATTCAACCGTCGCCGGAACCGGAGATCGCGGCGGCTGAGCCCGAGGTTTCAGCGCCGGAACCTATCGCCGAGACCCCTCCGGAAACTTTGGATCTGGCTCCGCCTGCACTGGAGAGCGAACCGGAAATCCAGTTGGCCGAGGCGGAAGTATCGGAGCCGGAGCCTCTCCCCGAACCCGCGAGTGACGCTTTGGAGACTGCCGAGCCAGCACCCGAGGCCGAACCGTTAGAGCAGGTTGCCGAAGCAAGTCCGTCCCTGCCGGAACCCGCACCGGCACCGGAGCCGCTGGTGCAAGAGCAACCGTCCGAACCGCAGCTCGCCGAAGCATCACCGCCGGCTGAGCTGCCTGTCGAACTCCGGAGCGATCTCGCAAGCGATCTCGCCGAGCTCCCGGAACCCAGCCTCCCGGAACCCAGTCTGCCGGAGCCCGATCTGCAGGTCGCCGAGGCGCCGCGGCCGGAGGCCACGCCGCCGCCCGAGAAGCCTAGTCGCGACGTAGCCCTGCCTGAGGTGCCGCAAGTGTCGCCACCTCGCCAAAACCGGCAGACGGCCGCAGTTGCACCACAGGAGCCGCAAGACCTGCGACCTCCCTCGGTCTCCGGCGTCACTCTCGACGGACCGCCGCAACTGGTGAAGATCATCCAAGAGCAAGTAGCACCCTGTTGGCGGTCTTCTCCCGTCCGGGGGCCCGGAGCACCCACCGTTACCTTGCGCGTGTCGCTCAATCGCAACGGCACGATCTCGAATGCAGTGATCAGTGGCGGGCAACGCATGACCTCCGACAGCGAGTTTCGAGCGATGGCCAAGGGTGCCCAGGCTGCCTTCATGCGTTGCGGGCCTTATCGTTTGCCACGTGAGCAGTTTGCTTTGTGGCGCGAGCTGAAGGTGGAGTTCTACGCTAACTGACGGCTTGGGAGCTGCACGGGAGCTCATAACGGTCTGGCGATCACCTACCCGGCTGCTGCTTTCCCATTCGTTTCGCTCATCCGAAATCCGGGTTGACTTGTTATCCTGGGGCACGCTACCCAAGTAACAGGATAGGTGGAAACCCACCTGCCGATCCCACCTTCTCAAGGTTGCTTTCAAGAACAGGACTTTAATTGAGCCGTTCCTTAGCAAAGGAGCGTGCTTTCAGGGAGAATCCCTGGTCCGTTCTGATTGATCACCGAGACCACCACCCGCGCAAAAGTTGCGCAAATTAGGGCTGCTAAGACGCTCCCATGAATCTACAAGAACTCAAGACCAAGACACCGCAAGAGCTGTTGTCGTTGGCGGAGGAGCTGGACATCGAGAATGCCAGCACGCTGCGCAAGCAAGACATGATGTTCGCCATTCTCAAGCAATTGGCTGAGAACGGGCAGGAGATCTCAGGCGGCGGTGTGCTGGAAATCCTACCGGACGGCTTCGGCTTTCTCCGCTCGCCGGAAGCCAACTACCTGCCAGGGCCGGATGACATCTATGTCTCGCCCACACAGGTGCGGCGCTTTGCCTTGCGAACCGGAGACACGGTCGAAGGCCAGATCCGCTCTCCAAAGGACGGTGAGCGCTACTTCGCGCTTCTGAAACTGGCCACGATCAACTTCGACGGCCCCGAATCGGCGCGTCACCGCATCAACTTCGACAACCTGACTCCGCTCTATCCCGACGAAAAGATCACGCTCGAGGTCGAAGATCCGACGCGCAAGGACATGACGCCGCGGGTCATCGACCTGGTCTCGCCCTTAGGCATGGGTCAGCGCGCGCTCATCGTGGCGCCGCCGCGCACCGGCAAGACCATGATCCTTCAGAACCTGGCGCGCTCGATTGCGGCCAACCATCCGGAAATCTATCTGCTGGTCCTCTTGATCGACGAGCGGCCGGAAGAAGTGACCGACATGGATCGCTCGGTGAAGGGCGAAGTGGTGTCCTCCACCTTCGACGAGCCCGCGCAGCGTCACGTGCAGGTGGCCGAGATGGTGATCGAAAAGGCGAAGCGCCTGGTCGAGCACAAGAAGGACGTCGTGATCCTGCTCGACTCCATCACGCGGCTGGCGCGTGCCTACAACACCGTCGTGCCGTCCTCCGGCAAGGTGCTGACCGGCGGCGTCGACGCCAACGCCCTGCAGCGGCCCAAGCGTTTCTTCGGTGCCGCCCGCAACATCGAGGAAGGCGGCAGCCTGACCATTATCGGCACTGCCTTGATCGATACCGGCAGCCGCATGGACGAGGTCATCTTCGAAGAGTTCAAGGGCACCGGCAACTCCGAGATCGTGTTGGACCGCAAGCTCGCCGACAAGCGTACCTTCCCGGCCATCGACATCGGCAAGTCCGGCACCCGCAAGGAGGAGCTGCTGGTGGACAAGGCCACCTTGACCAAGATGTGGGTGCTGCGCCGGATCCTCTTGCCCATGGGCGTCACCGACTCCATGGAGTTCCTGATGGACAAGCTGAAGCACTCCAAGACCAATGCGGATTTCTTCGATTCGATGAACCAGTAGGGGTCCGGGGAGAGGTTATCGGCGCCAGAAGCGCGGGTCGAAGAGCACCAGAACGGTCAGAATCTCCAGCCGGCCCAGAATCATCAAGAGGGCAGCAATCCACTTGGCCGCATCGGGCAGGGGGCCGAATGTGCCGGCCGGGCCGATGGTCGGCCCCAAGCCCGGGCCAACATTGGTGATCGAGGTCACCGCCCCGCTCAGCGCCGTGACGAAGCCGACGCCGGTCGAGGCCAGGGCGGCGGCGCCAAAGCCGATGAGCGTCAGCACGATAAAGAGATAGACGATCACCGACTGGGCGACGTCGGCCGGCAGCGGCTTCCTGTTGTAGCGGCGCGTAACCACCCGGTTCGGCTCCACCGTCTGCGAAATCTGGCGGCGCACCTCCTTGGTCAGGATTTGCCAGCGGAAGATCTTGATACTGCCCGTGGTGGAGCCGGTGCAGCCGCCCAGCATCATCAGAAAGAAGAAAAGCGGCACCGCGGCGGCGCCCCAGAGCTGGAAATCGGCCGAGGCATAGCCCGTGGTGGTAACGATCGAGGTGATGTTGAGGGCGGCGTAGCGCAAGCCGGCCTCCAGCTCGCCATAGATGCCTCTGATCCACAACAGCGTGCCGACCACGAGAGTGAGGCTCACCAGCAGGTAAATGAAGGTCCGCACCTGGCTGTCACGCCAAAGCGCCCTCGGCCTGCCGTAGAGGGCGCGCACCATCAAGACGAAGGGCAGGCTGCCGGCGATCATGAAGACCACGCAGATCCACTGCGCTTCCGCACTGAAAGCCCCCATGGAGAGGTCCGAAGTCGAGAATCCGCCGGTGGCCACCGTCGTCATGCCGTGCACGGCGGCGTCGAAGATCTGCATACCGCTCATCCAGTAGGCGATGAGGCACAGCAGGGTCAGCAGGACATAGATGAACCCGATGGCGGTTGCCAACTGCGAGGCCCGCGGCAGTACCTTGTCCGATCGGTCGGAGGATTCGGTCCGCATCAGCTGCATGCCGCCGACCTTCAAGAGCGGCAGAACCGCGATGGCCACCATGATAACGCCCAGGCCACCCAGCCACTGCAGCAGGCCACGCCACAAGAGGATGCCACGCGGCATGCCGTCCAAGCCGGTGAGAATGGTGGAGCCGGTCGTGGTCAAGCCGGACACGGCCTCGAAGTAAGCGTCGGCCGCCGGCAGGTTCAGGTGGCCGAGGAGAAAAGGCAGAGCCGCAAAAAACGGCAATCCGAACCAGCAGACCGGCGTCAGCACGAAGGCTTGCGGTAAGGAGAGTTTGCTGCGCGGTGTGTAGTTGGTAAGCGACAGCGCCCCGCCAAAGAACACGGTGACGGCGGAGCAAGCCATGAAGATCAGGGAATCAGGGCCCTCGTTCACCCAATCGGCAATGGCCGGGAAGATTCCGAGAAGGCCTAGAACGATAATGACCAGCCCGAAGATGTAGGCGATCGGTCTGAAGTCTAGCACTGGGTTTCCGTCCCGCGCCCGCGAAGGTCAACCGCTAGCCGCCGGCCCCACGGCGTAGCAGCGGCCCAAAGGCCCCTGCGATCGCCCGGCGCCCTGCTTCCTGCGGCGGTTTCGTCACTACGCAAAGGAACCTCAGTCGTCTGACTTCCGCAACAGGAACTCGCGACCCAGCTTGACGCGGGGCTGACCGTCATAGGCGACGATATCGGCCGTGGCGTAGGTCTCGGCCCAGCGCGCCGGCAGGAAGCTGCCGGTGCCGATGACGTCGACCGGTGCTTCCGCGTCCGCCATAAGACGGCACTTGCGAGGATCGAAGCCGGAGGAGGCCACGATCTTCACCTTGTCGAACCCGGCTTTGTTCAGCTTTTCGCGCATATACCAGACGGCAGAGGCGGTCACCCCGGCACCGACCAGGTAGCGCAGCTCCTCCTCGTTGCGATAACCGCGAATGGCGGCCGGGACATTGCGTTCCAATACGGCGTAGGACGCCGTCGGGTCCAAGCCTTCGACATAGCGGCTTCCAGGCGTATCCAGCCGCACGGAGAGCGTTCCCGCGGCGGCGCGTTCGGGGAAGCGCGCGGCCACGGCCAAGCTGTCGCTCACCTCCTGCCCGAAGTAGTCGACCAGCACGGTCAGGGGTTCGTCGGGATAGAGCGCATCGAACATCTCGGCCGCCCGCAAGGTCGAGCCGGCATAGCCGATCAAGGCGTGCGGCATAGTTCCCAGACCGCCGCTCTGGCCGAAGAAGTGCGCCGTGCCGTCGGTCGCATTCCCGATAAAGCCGGTGGCGCCCACCTTGCGCCGCGCCCGGGCGGAGCCGACCGAAGCTGCATAGGCCATCAATTCCGCCATCTCGGTGCCGGCGCAGTGGCGGGCGTCCATCGCCAGGAAGGCGACCTTGGGCAGGTCGGCGCACATGGTGTAGGCGTTGAAGGCGGCCACGCAGGCCGGCCCCAACTTCTGCAGCAAGAGGGTTTCCAGATCGGCCAGCTGAGAAAAGGATCCGCTCATGTAGAAGATCGGCTCGCCGGCGCCGACCCACTTGCCCTCCGCATGAATGACGTCGACCTCGAAAGAGGTACCCCGCTCCTCGGCGACGGCGCTTAGCCAATCGAGCGCAAGCTTCGGGGCGGAAATGACCGGCCGGCGCATGAAGACGGCATAGGTCACCTCGCAGTCGCCGAACTGCTCGACCACGGCCTTGGTGCGGCGGAAGTAGTGGTCGGTCCAGCGTGCAACCTCGGCCTCCGCCGTCGGCCAGCTCGACGCCAGCTTCTGCGGCCCCTCTTCGATGGGATGGCTCATCTCTCTCTGTGCCTCCTTGGCCGGCATTAGGGAGTCAACATGATCTTGCCGATGTGGGTGGAGGATTCCATCAGTGCATGGGCGTCGGCAGCCTGTTCCAATGGAAAGCTGGCATGGATCTGCGGGCGCATCGTTCCCTTCTCCAGCAAGGGCCACACCTTGTCGCGCAAATTCGCGGCGATCGCCGCTTTGAAGTCGACGGAGCGGGCACGCAGGGTCGAGCCGGTCACGGTCAGGCGTTTCAGCATGACCGGCAGGAAGTTGATTTCGGCGGTGCTGCCGCCCAGGAACGCTATGAACACCAGGCGCCCGTCGGGTGCCAGAGCGGAAATGTCGCGCGCGATGTAGCTGCCGCCGACCATGTCGAGGATGACGTTCACACCCTTGCCGCCGGTCTCTTCCTTGGCTGCGGCAACGAAATCCTCGTCGTGGTAGTTGATGGCGCGGACAGCACCCAAGGCCGTGCAGGCAGCGCACTTCTCGGCGCTGCCAGCCGTCGCCAGGACCCGCGCGCCGAAGGCCGTAGCCATTTGGATTGCCGTGGTGCCGATGCCGGAGCTGCCGCCGTGGACCAGGAAGGTCTCGCCGGACGCCAGGCGGCCACGGTCGAAGACGTTGGACCAGACGGTGAAGTAGGTCTCGGGCAGGGCGGCGGCCTCCAGCAGCGACAGGCCCCTGGGGATCGGCAGGCACTGCGCTGCCGGTGCCAGGCAGTACTCGGCATAGCCGCCGCCGGTCACCAAGGCCGCCACCTGATCGCCCTGGCTGAGCCCGCCGACGTCGCTGCCCGCAGCGACGATGGTGCCGGCAAGCTCCAGTCCGGGGATGTCGCTGGCGCCGGGCGGGGGCGGGTAGCCGCCGCGGCGCTGCAGCACGTCGGGGCGGTTGACCCCGGCCGCCGCCACCTGGATCAACACCTCGCCCGGCGCCGGCTGCGGGATCGGCCGGCGGGTGGCAACCAAAGCCGAAGGCTCTCCGGGCTCGCGGATCTCGATCGCACGCATCTCGCCGCTTTCACTCACCAGCTTCAACTCCCTTGACCTAGGCAGCGTCTTGCGCTGCGGTTGGAACGTTGGTGGATCTAACGGCCTTCGTCAGGGCGAGACAAGCCTCACCGGCAAAGCGTGGGAAGAGAAAGCATGGACGAAGAAGAGAAGAAAGCGATACCGCGTTGGACCCTCGGTTGCGATCTCGAACGAATGGGGGTCTCGGAGCTCAACGACTATGCCGACGCCCTAAAAGCCGAGCTGGCGCGCGTCGAGGGGATGGTTTCCGGAAAACAGGCCTACCTGGGCGACGCAGCCAAGCTCTTTAAGACCTGATCGGATCCGATCCGGCTGTTTCATAGGCGAATTTTGCCTAACAGATGACAAGACCCTTGATTTCGGGGACCGAATGAGTAGCTTACGCCATCGGCAAGTTGACAGGGGGCCGACAGACGAAGGAGCCAGGAGGGCGGAACGACCCTCCGGCTCCTTCATCTCTTTTTGGCATCTCTTTTTGCAGGTCCCGATCCTGACGGGCAATTGTTCTTTCCGCGCAGCTTTGGCAGTCTCCTGAGACCTCGCAACTTGGTCCGATGGGGAGCCAGCCATGCCGGAGATGACCTTCGCCACCGCAGACGGAGAAATGGGCGGCTATCTCGCTCTGCCAGGCTCGACGCCTGCCGCCACGATTCTGGTGATTCAAGAGATTTTCGGCGTCAACGAGGTGATGCGCGACATCTGCGACGGCTTTGCCAGCCAGGGCTATGTCGCGGCTTGCCCCGATCTCTTCTGGCGCCTGGAGCCGGGCGTGCAACTGACCGACAAGACCGAGGCCGAATGGCAGCGTGCCTTCGACTTCTTCGGCCGCTTCGACGTGGACAAGGGCGTGAATGACCTGAAGGCCGCCTTGGCCACCCTGCGCCAGCACCCGGCGAGCAACGGCAAGGTCGGCACCGTGGGCTTCTGCCTGGGCGGCAAGATGGCCTACCTCATGGCGACCCGCAGCGACGCCGACTGCAACGTCGGCTACTACGGCGTCCAGATCGACAGCCTGCTGGGCGAGGCCGACAAGATCGCCAAGCCCTTGCTGCTGCACGTGCCCACGGAAGACCAGTTCGTGCCGCCGGAGGCGCAGGCTGCGATGCGCGAAGGCCTGGCAGAGCGGCCGTTGGTCGACTTCCAGGCCTATGAAGGCAATGACCATGCCTTCGCGCGCATCGGCGGCGAGCACTTCGATGCCAACGCAGCCAAGCTCGCCAACGGGCGCACTGCCGATTTCTTCAAGCAGCACCTGGGAGGCTGACGCAGATGGACGCCACAGTCGCAACGATCAAGAAGACCGGCGGACCTGAGGTCCTGGAAGTCGGCAGCACGACCCTGGCCGCGCCCGGCGAGGGGCAGGTGCTGGTGCGTCAGACTGCGATCGGTCTGAACTTCATCGACACCTATCACCGCAGCGGCCTCTATCCCATTCAGCTGCCTTCCGGCATCGGCTTGGAGGCCGCCGGCGTGATCGAGGCCGTGGGCCCCGGTGTCAGGGACCTCGCCGAAGGCGACCGGGTTGGCTATTGCACCGGACCGATCGGCGCCTATGCCTCGGCCCGGGTGATGCCCACGGCCAGCCTGGTGCCGCTGCCGGAAGGGGTCGACGAGCGGAGTGCCGCGGCCATGATGCTGAAAGGCCTGACCGTGCAGTACCTGCTGCGCCAGGTCTATCCGGTGGGCGAAGGCCAGACCGTCTTGTTCCATGCGGCTGCCGGGGGCGTCGGCCTGATCGCTTGCCAGTGGCTCGATTCCATCGGCGCCAGGGTGATCGGCACGGTCGGCAGCGCCGAGAAGGCGGCCTTGGCCCGCGCTCACGGTTGCCATCACGTCATCAACTACCGTGAAGAGAACGTCGTCGAATTGGTGAAGGAGCTGACCGACGGCAAGGGTGTGCCGATCGTCTACGACGGCGTCGGCGCCGACACCTGGGAGATGTCGCTGGACTGCCTGGAGCAGTTCGGCCTGATGGTGTCCTTCGGCAACGCCTCAGGCGCGGTGCCGCCGGTAAACCTTGGCCAGCTCTCGGCCAAGGGCTCCCTCTTCGTCACCCGTCCGACCCTGATGCACTACGCCGGCACATCCCAGCGCCTGCAGTCCATGGCCCGCGATCTCTTCCGCCGGGTCCAGGCCGGCCACATCAAGATCCGCATCGACCAGACCTACCCCCTGGCTGAGGTGGTTCAAGCCCACCAAGACCTGGAGGGCCGCAAGACGACGGGCTCGACGGTGATCTTGCCGTCGTAGCCATGGGGAGAGAGTAGGTCCGACCGAAGCGTTGCTAGTTGATCACTGGCAAAGGCTTGGGGACAGAGAAGTGTCGCAGCTCTTCGTAGGCCATCTTGGCTGCGGCGATGCGATCGGCCGTCGCCTTGTTGGGTTTACGCCGGGCGGTCTCTGCCCAAGGGTCAGTCACGTCCTCCTCACGACTCAGGTACGCTGCCGTAGCAAGCAGCTCTAACTCGATCGCGTTGATTTGCGCTGCCCTGGTCGCGAAGGCTTTTCTCAGGGTGCTGTCTGAGCTTTGCTCGTTGGTGTTACCCTGCCAGGTATAAACGGAGTAATGGCCTCCCCATTCTGCAAGACGTTCTTCTTCATTTACCTCACCAAAAGCGTCGGCGAATCGAATGGCATCAGCAAGCTCTTCGCTGTAGGGCCCATAGTGCCGGTACTCGAAAGCGAATCCTTCGCCCAATCCAGCCAATTCCAAAAGATAGCCGACTTTCTGAAGTCTGGTGCGACCTACCAGTTTGCCTCCTGAATCTCGGACAATTCTTGCTGCTTTTCGCCGTAGCTCAGTTAGGGTCGTCATGCCGTACCTCCCACGTCGCGTCTTTTACGATCCGCAGTATTTCGTCCCGCGCGTCACTATCACCGTGATCATGGTAGGCTCGGAAGAATTCGAACGTCTTCAAGGCCGATAGGGCTGGCGAGTTCTCGGCAATATCTACTATCCTACCATCTTGCCTACGAATTCGAACTTGATTTAGTGGCGATTCAGACTCCTGGAATGTCTTGTACGGCGCGCGTTTGCCGCTATCAACAATAATACGCGGTACTGTGGTTGAGTGCTGATTGCTCCAATCTTCAAGTTTTTCTCGGATCACTGCCATGAGTCTGGTCAGCAATCGATCGTAGTCCTGTCCACTTGGCGCTGCTTTGCCAAGCCGATCCACTATGGCAGATTCTACAAGTGGCCTGACGTCAATGCACTTGTGCAGCTTGCGGTCACGGATGCGAATCGCGTATCGACTAAGCAGCTCATCATCGGACTCGGCCAACATTGGCAAGGCGCCCCAGAAGACCGTATCGTCCAGGGCTATGGCGAGATCCAGCGAGTCCGGATTCTTGGCAAAGCGTGCTATAGGATGGTTCGGCTGCAAGCCGGTACCTGCAAGGTCGTCCTCGAACAGCATGTCGATCACTCTGTTCATCAAACCGGAAAACAGCACTTCAGCAGCGCGGATCGCTTTGTGGAAGTATACCGTAGGATAGAGCAGAAACAAAGCATGAACATACGCCTCTGCCGCGAGAGATGCTTTCGGACCGAGAACGAAGGTCTTGACGCGCTCGCCTTCGTCATCATCCACACCGGTCGCTACCTCACCCATCTCGAGGTTGTTGAGGAGCCAGCTAAAGTCGATACCGCCGATACCGACGCCGGTCATCATGCGGTCTCGGCGCATGTAATCCAATCGGTCTGCGTCGAATTGACTCGAAACGACCGCTCCATAGAGACTTCGAGGAGAACTCCCGGCCACCAGGGTGGCGACGTCCTTCGGAAATCCCCCGCCTAGGATCTCCAAGTGCTTTGAAATCTCGCTGTCGGTTATCAGGGCTTGGCTTACGGACTCATGCCGCGCCATTCGCAGATTCTTGGCGTGACCGATCTTCTCGAAGGCATGACTGAACATGCCGTGTCCGACATCGTGCAGCAAAGCGGCGGCCAGCGCCTGATGTGCCCTTGTTTCTTGGAACGCATTCTTGGGCATGAGGGCGCAGATGACGTTCATAAGCAGTCGAGCGGTATGAAACACACCAATCGAATGAGCAAATCGGGTGTGTGTCGCGCCGGGATAGACCAGGTCTGCGAAACCGAGTTGCTTAATTCGCCGAAGACGCTGAAATGGGCGGGTTTGTATTACTTTCCAGAGCACCCGCTCCAATTCGCCTTCGTCGAATGCAACAATGTCATGGAGCGGATCGCGAATCCGCTGCGGCTTGACCTCGTCACCCAACTTCAGTCGCTCCGGTTACCAATCGGCGCCTCCGTGGCCGCGCTCTGCAGCCTGGGCGACAAAAGAGGCTCCTTAGCGAGCTTCGGAAGCCTAGCGCGAGCAGAAGCGCAGGAGATGCTACTAACAGGAGCTTCCGATGGGCGTCAAACCGAAACCCGTCAAATCTGATTTAGGGGGAAGTCGTTGTCGCGAGCCCACCCCGATGTAAGATACCCTAAATGTCCGAGCGATCACGCCTATTCAACAGCCGCAAGCGCAGGGCATTCAGTTTGATGAACCCCTGCGCGTCGCGCTGGTCGTAGACTGCGTCTTCCTCGAAGGTCACGTGCTCCAGGCTGTAGAGGGAGTTGGGGGAGCGGCGGCCGAGCGGGATGACGTTGCCCTTGTAGAGCTTCAGGCGGACGCTGCCGGTCACCGGCTCCTGGCTCTTGTCGATCAGGGCCTGCAGCATCTCGCGCTCGGGGGAGAACCAGAAGCCGTTGTAGACCAGCTCGGCATAGCGCGGCATGAGCTCGTCCTTCAGGTGCGCGGCACCCCGGTCGAGCGTGATCGACTCGATCGCGCGGTGGGCGGCCAGCCAGATTGTGCCGCCGGGGGTCTCGTAGACGCCGCGGCTCTTCATGCCGACGAAGCGATTCTCCACCAGGTCCAGGCGGCCGATGCCGTTGGCGCCGCCCAGCTCATTCAGGCGGGTCAGCAGGGCCGCCGGCGAAAGGCGCTGGCCGTCGATGGCGACGGGATCGCCTTTCTCGAAGTCGATCTCGACGATGGTCGGCTGGTCGGGGGCTGATTCCGGCGAGACGGAGCGGGAGTAGACGTACTCCTCCGGCGCCTCCCAGGGATCCTCCAGCACCTTTCCTTCGGCCGAGATGTGCAGCAGGTTGGCATCGACGGAGAAGGGAGCCTCGCCGCGCTTGTCCTTGGCGATCGGGATCTGATGCGCCTCGGCGAAGTCGATCAGGCGCTGACGGCTGGTCAGGTCCCACTCGCGCCAGGGGGCGATCACCTTGATCTCGGGATTGAGCGCGTAGTAGCCGAGCTCGAAGCGCACCTGGTCGTTGCCCTTGCCGGTGGCGCCGTGGGAAACGGCATCGGCGCCGACCTGGGCCGCGATCTCGATCTGCCGCTTGGCGATCAGAGGCCGCGCGATCGAGGTGCCTAAGAGATAGCAGCCCTCGTAGAGCGCGTTGGCCCGGAACATCGGCATGACGTAGTCGCGCACGAAGACCTCGCGCAGGTCCTCGATGAAGATGTGCTCAGGCTTGATGCCCATGAGCTCGGCCTTGCGGCGCGCCGGCTCCAACTCCTCGCCCTGGCCCAGGTCGGCGGTGAAGGTCACCACCTCGCAGGCATAGGCCTCCTGCAGCCATTTCAGGATGACCGAGGTATCGAGGCCGCCGGAATAGGCGAGGACGACGCGCTTGATGTCTGACATGGAAAGGCTCACCGGGCTCGAGGGGATCTGGCCGCGTGCTATAGGCGATCGGGGACCATTCGGGCAAGCCGGCTCTCCGCATAGCTGTCGCCTGAAGGGCGAATTCTGCTAGGCTTGGCTTGCACGTCTTTGGAGGGTTCGAGCGATGGAATGGAACCAAGAGTTCGTTCGGGCGCCGCAAGCCCTGGCGCTCTTGCCGAAAGGGAGCGATGGAGGAATCCACTGGGGCCTCCCCGGCGAGCCGCAGGCGGTCAAGATCGCCCAGTTCGACACCGGCTTCACCCGCCACCCGGCACTGGGGTTCGATAGCTCGGGCGAGAGTCCTTTCCTCATGGTCGATGAAAGCCGGGATTGCCTGCAGCCCCGCCGTCCCACTGCCGAAGACCCCATGGTCGAGATGAAGACCATGATCCCGGGGCACGGCACACGCACCTGCACGGCGCTTGCCGGCGATGCCTCTGATTTCAAGGGCATAGCGCCCTGCTTGCCGGTGGTGCCCTTCCGCGTATCCAATCACTCGTTGATCTTCGAGGATGCCGGCGATGCCATCGCCAAAGGCCTGGACGAGGTGGTGCGGCGGGTGGCGGACGGCAGGCTCTCACCCATCGTCACCATCTCGCTCGGCCGGCCGACCGGGCATCGGGCCATGGGCCAAGCGGTGGATCGTGCCTATGAGGCCGGCGTGATCATCGTCTGTGCCACCGGCCAATACATCGATCGCGTGACCTACCCCGCCCAGCATGCCCGGACCATCGCCGTCGCCGGCGTGGAGCGCTATCGCGGCAATCGCTACAAGATCTACGAGCGCTACATCAGCTATGCCCGGGTCGACGTCTGGGCGCCGGCTGAGCCGATCCGCCGCGGCGACGTCGGCACGACCGGCTACGAGACCGGCGATGGCACCAGCTATGCCTGCCCGCACGTCGCTGCGGCGGCTGCCATGTGGTGGCGCCTTAGAGGGGCGACGATCCTGGCCACCTACCCGAAGCCCTGGCAGCGCGTGGAGGCATTCCGGCGCTTGCTTCTCGAGAAGCCCGACCCCTTGTCACCGGACCAGGACCCGGCCTTGCGCTTCAGCCAGGCAGAAGTGCGCCACCTGGACCGGCACTCCAACCGCGGCCGCCTCTTGAACTGCGAGCGGCTGCTGCAGGCCGACCTGCCGGACCCGTCCATCCTGGAGAAACGGATGGATCTGGCGGCGGACGACTTGGCTTAGAAGTGATGAACGCAGGTTCCCGGTCTTAAGACCCTACACAGCCGTATAAACCCGCTCTCACGTCCGTCATTGCGAGCATAGCGAAGCAATCTAGGGTTAATCCCCAGGCGTTATGCAATAGATTGCTTCGCTATGCTCGCAATGACGACGGTATGAGAGGGTGAAGGGCAGCCAATCAGGCATCGACACGCGCGCTCTTCTTCAACCTCTCGCTCGCACTCTTCAGCTGGCCGCAGGCCGCCATGATGTCTTGGCCGCGCGGGGTGCGGACGGGTGCCGCCAGGCCGGCGTCGTTCAGGATCCGGGCGAAGCGTGCGATACGCTCCGGCGTCGAGCATTCATAGGGGGCGCCGGGCCAGGGATTGAAGGGGATGAGGTTGGTCTTGGCCGGGATGCCCTCGATCAGCTGCGCGAGCGCATAGGCGTCGGCGTCGCTGTCGTTGACGTCCTTCAGCATGACGTATTCGAAGGTGATACGCCGCGCGTTGTGCACGCCCGGATAGGCGCGGCAGGCGGCGATCAACTCGGCCAGCGGATACTTGCGGTTCAAGGGCACGATCCGGTCACGGATCTCGTCGGTGACGGCGTGCAGAGAGACGGCCAGGTTCACCCCCAGCTCGCGCCCACAGCGCTCCATCATCGGCACCACGCCGGCGGTGGACAGCGTGATCTTGCGCTTTGAAATCCCCAGGCCCTCGCCGTCACGCAGGATATGGATCGCCTCGGCGACGTTCTCGTAGTTGTAGAGCGGCTCGCCCATGCCCATGAAGACCAGGTTGGTGATGACCCGCTCCGGCCTGGAGGCCGGCCATTCCTCAAAATGATCCTTGGCCAGCAGCACCTGTCCGACGATCTCGGCGGCTGAGAGGTTGCGCACCAGACGCTGCGTGCCGGTGTGGCAGAAGCGGCAGGTCAAGGTGCAGCCGACCTGACTGGAAACGCAGAGCGTGCCGCGCTCCTCGTCGGGAATGTGCACGGCCTCCACCTGATGCCCGCCCGCCAGGCCTAAGAGCCACTTACGGGTGCCGTCCGTCGACTGCTGGGCCAAGGTCACCGAAGGTCGCGAGATGCGATGGCTTTCCGCCAGCTTGGCGCGGAAGGCCTTGGAGAGCGAGGTCATGGCGCCGAAGTCGGTGGCGCCCTTGTCGTAGACCCACTGCCAGAGCTGGCGCGCGCGAAAGGCCGGCTCGCCCAAGGCGGCCATCTCGGCAGTCAAGGCGTCGCGCGAGAGTCCGACAAGGTCCTTCTCCTCAGCCTCGTTGGGCGGGGTGAAGGCCTCGGCATGTGCAGTCTGTGCCATGGCGCTTGATAAAGGAGCCGAACGGCCCAAGGCAAGGACTGCACCCTTGTTCACATCGCATGGCGCAATGCGACGTGGCCGCTGGTGCACGAAACGTGAATTGTTTGACGCGAATTGCGTGATTATATCTTGCAAATCGCGCGATTAAATCACGGTATCTCGCATGATCTTCCGGGAACCCTCACTGCAGCAGGCTGACCTGCATGTGCTGAAGCTGATCGAGGCCCAGCGGCAGAAGCTGAGGCTGTACACGCAAAGCAATCCACGTCGCTGGACGGGCTCGCTCCGGCGCAGCACCTTCGCGCGGGCGATCCAAGGCTCTAATAGTATCGAGGGGTACAATGCGACCATAGACGAAGCCATGGCTGTGGTAGAGGATGAGCCCCCTCTTGATGAGCGCACGGAAACCTGGCTTGCCATCAGCGGATATCGCGCTGCGCTGACCTACATCATGCAAGCTGCAAACGACAGCTTCTTTGAGCTGAACAAGCAGTTCTTGAAGAGCTTACATTTCATGATGACCGGATTCGATATGAATTCTTATCCTGGACAGTGGCGTCCGGGTGCTGTTTTCGTCGTGAGTGAAAGATCCGGAGAGACTGTCTACACACCGCCCGATTCAGATTACGTGGATCCCTTAGTCGCGGAGCTTGTGGACTATCTCAATCACCCTTCCCCGTCTCCGCTCGTCGCTGCGGCTATGGCTCATCTCAATCTGACGATGATTCATCCATTCAAGGACGGCAACGGCCGGATGGCACGGGCGCTGCAAACCTTGGTATTGGCAAGGGACGGCATTCTGCATCCCCTGTTCTCCAGCGTCGAAGAGTGGCTTGGTAGACATACGGAGGCCTACTACGCGATTCTAGCCGCAGTAGGAGAAGGCAGTTGGAATCCGCGAAATGACGCTCTCCCGTGGGTTCGCTTTTGCTTAAAGGCGCATTACCAGCAGGCGGCGACGCTCATCAGACGCAATGAGGAGTACGAAGAACTCTTCGTCATTCTCAACAAGGTCATTGATCGAAACGGGCTAAACCCTCGCGTAGCGATACCTTTGTTCGAGCTATGCTTGGGGTTACGCGTGACGAACACGCGCTACCAGCGCTCGGCCGAGGTCACGCAACACATAGCGTCCCGCGATTTGAAGCAGTTGTCGGACCTTGGATTGATCGAACCTCATGGCGAAAAACGCGGCAGATACTACCTGGCAGCAACGCCTCTAAAAGAAGCCCGCCAGAGAGTCCGTCAAGCGCGCGTTCTCATAGATCCCTACGATTTGCCTCAGAGTGACCCAGAGACGGAGCCCTTCTTGCCCGGGGTCGACTAGCTCATCCCTGCCCTACCGCCGCGCGACCATCAGCTTCTTGATCTCGGCGATGGCCTTGGCCGGGTTCAGGTGCTTGGGGCAGGTCTTGGTGCAGTTCATGATGGTGTGGCAGCGGTAGAGCCGGAAGGGGTCCTCCAGGTCGTCCAGGCGTTCGCCGGTGGCCTCGTCACGGCTGTCGGCGATCCAGCGATAGGCCTGCAGCAAGATGGCCGGTCCCAGATAGCGCTCGCCGTTCCACCAGTAGCTGGGGCACGAGGTGGCGCAGCAGAAGCAGAGGATGCATTCCCACAGGCCGTCCAGCTGCTCGCGGTCCTCGGGGGTCTGCAGGCGCTCGCGGCCGGGCGCCGGCGTGGTGGTCTTGAGCCAGGGCTCGATCGAGGCGTGCTGGGCATAGGCGTGGGTCAGGTCCGGCACCAGATCCTTGATCACCTCCATGTGCGGCAAGGGATAGACCTTCACGTCCCCCTTCACCTCGCTGATGTACTTGGTGCAGGCCAGCGTGTTGGTGCCGTCGATGTTGAAGGCGCAGGACCCGCAGACGCCCTCGCGGCAGGAGCGCCGGAAGGTCAAGGTGGCGTCGATCTCGTTCTTAATCTTGATCAGCGCGTCCAGAACCATCGGCCCGCAGGCGTCCAAGTCGATGTCGTAGCTGTCGAGCCTGGGGTTCTCGCCGCTGTCGGGGTCGAAGCGATAGACCTTGAAGGTCTTGACGTTCTTGGCGCCCGGTGGCGCCGGGTACTTCTTGCCGCCGACGATCTTCGAGTTTCTGGGCAGCGCAAATTCGACCATATCTTACTCCTTGTGGCGATGCGCGGCCTAGTAGACGCGGGCCTTGGGCGGGAAGGACTGGACCTCGTTGGTCATGGTATTGAGTTTGACCGGGCGGTAGCCGAAGCGCCGCTCGCCCTTCTCGTCGACCCAACAGAGGGTGTGCTTCATCCAGTTGACGTCGTCGCGGTCCGGGAAGTCCTCGCGGGCATGGGCGCCGCGGCTTTCCTCGCGGTTGGCGGCAGACGCCATGGTGGCGACTGCCTGCACCATCAGATTGTTCAGCTCCAGGGTCTCGGCCAGGTCGGTATTCCAGATCATCGAGCGGTCGCTGACCTTGACGTCAGGCAGCTTCTTGAAGGACTGATCCAGCAGCTTGACGCCTTCATCCAGGGTCTCGCCGGTGCGGAAGACGGCGGCGTGGCCTTGCATGGCGTGCTGCATCTCCAGCCGGAGATCGGCCGTGGTGATGCTGCCCGAGGCGTGCCGCGCCTTGTCCAGGTGGTCCATGGCGAGCGCATCGGCTGTGCTGGAGAGCGGCTTGTGCGGCTGGCCTGGCTTGATCAGCTCGGCTGCGTGCAGGCCGGCGGCGCGGCCGAAGACTACCAGATCCAGCAGCGAGTTGGAGCCGAGGCGGTTGGCGCCGTGCACCGAGACGCAGGCCGCCTCGCCGATCGCCATCAGGCCGGGGACGATGACGTCGGGATCGCCGTCCTTCTCGGTCACCACCTCGCCGGTGTAGTGGGTGGGGATGCCGCCCATGTTGTAGTGGCAGGTCGGCAGCACCGGAATCGGCTCCTTGTGCACGTCGACGCCGGCGAAGATACGCGCGCTCTCCGAGATGCCGGGCAGGCGCTGGTTCACGATCTTCGGATCCAGGTGCTCCAGGTGCAGGTGGATGTGGTCGTGCTTCTCGCCGACGCCGCGGCCCTCGCGGATCTCCATGGTCATCGCACGGCTGACCACGTCGCGGCTGGCTAGGTCCTTGGCGGACGGCGCATAGCGCTCCATGAAGCGCTCGCCTTCGGAGTTGGTGAGGTAGCCGCCTTCGCCGCGCGAGCCCTCTGTGATCAGGCAGCCGGCGCCGTAGATGCCGGTCGGGTGGAACTGCACGAACTCCATGTCCTGCAAGGGCAGGCCGGCCCTCAGCGCCATGGCGTTGCCGTCGCCGGTCTGGGTGTGCGCGCCGGTGCAGGAGAAGTAGGCGCGCCCATAGCCGCCGGTGGCGATGATGGTCATGTGGGTGCGGAAGCGATGGATCTTGCCGGTCGCCAGGTCCCAGGCCACCAGGCCGCGGCACTCGCCGTCCTCCATCATCAGGTCGATCGCCATGTACTCGATGAAGAACTCGGCGTTGCGGCGCAGCGACTGCTGATAGAGCGTGTGCAGGATGGCGTGGCCGGTGCGGTCGGCAGCGGCACAGGTGCGGTGCGCGATGCCCTTGCCGAACTCCGTGGTCATGCCGCCGAAGGGGCGCTGATAGATGCGCCCGGCCGGCGTGCGGCTGAAGGGCACGCCGTAATGCTCCAGCTCGATGATGGCCGGGATCGCCTCTTTGGTCATGTACTCGATGGCGTCCTGGTCGCCCAGCCAGTCCGAGCCCTTGACGGTGTCGTACATGTGCCAGCGCCAGTCGTCGTCGCCCATGTTGCCCAAGGCTGCCGAGATCCCGCCTTGCGCTGCCACGGTGTGGCTGCGGGTCGGAAAGACCTTGGTGATGCAGGCGGTCTTGAGCCCTGCCTCGGCCAGGCCCAAGGTGGCGCGCAGGCCGGCACCGCCGGCGCCGATGACCGCCACGTCGTAGTCGTGATCGACGATGTCGTAGGCCGGCCCTGCCTTGGCGGCGGCGCCCTTGCCGTTCTTGGTCTCAGCCATCTCTCGCTATCCCTGCAGCAACAAGACGATCACGGAGAGCACGCATGCCAGGCCCAGCAGCAACAGCAGTCCCTTGATCACCAGCAGCGAGCCGATCTTCACGGCCTCGCTATGCACATAGTCCTCGATCACCACCTGAACACCGAGCATCGCGTGCCAGAAGGTCGCGACGATCAAGAGGATCGCGATCGCTGCCGAAAACGGCGAGGAAATCCATTCCACCATCTCGGCATGGCTGGCGCCGGCCATGGCAATGATCGAGATGACGAACCAGAGGCCAAGCGGAATGAGCGCAATGGCGGTGACCCGCTGCACCCACCAGTGCTGCACGCCTTCCTTGGCGCTGCCGAGGCCACGGACCTGGCCGAGAGGCGATTTGAGGCTCATGGCGCTACTCCTCTAGCTCACATCACCGACCAGCCGATGATCCAGGCAAGCAGGGTCAAGATCGCGGTGGTGATCAAGACCGCAATGCCCGATCCATAGGCCGGGGTCAGCTCCAGCATCTTGCCGCTGTCCCACAGCAGATGACGCAGGCCGTTCGACAGGTGGTAGAAGAAGGCCACGCTCCAGCCGATCAGCAGCAGCTGACCGATGAAGGAGCCGATGAAATCCTGTGCGTTCTCAAAGGCTTGGGGACCAGCTGCGGCCGCGACCAGCCACCATACCAGCAGCAGCGTGCCGACCACCAAGGCCATCCCGGTCACCCGATGCGCGATCGACATCGCCATGGTCCATTGCCAGCGATAGACCTGGATATGCGGCGACAATGGCCGGACCGGGGTTTCCGTTTGATCCGTCATGGGAAGGGCTCTCCCGATCGTTCCAATGCGACACGCGCTGTCGGCTTGCAGACATAGACTGCAGGCGCCGGAGCGTCAACGCCAGCCTAATCGCGCGTGGCCAGAGGTCGCCTTTGAAACAGCTCTGGCGGATTTGTGCAAGTTATTGAAATTTATACACTTTTCCTTGACACCCCAAAGCGCCTTGACGGAAGCTCGCAGGCGGCAACGCTCAAAGGTGCGGCATGTCTCTGCTGCAAGCGATCAAGTCCTGCTGGGCACTCTTCGCCACCATGGTGACCATGGTGACGGGGCATGGGTTGATCGGCTCGGTCCTTGGCTTGCGGCTCTTCATGGACGGCTACGAGACCGGCACGGTCGGGCTGGTCATGGCCGGCTTCTTTCTGGGCATCGGCGCCGGCTCGATTCTGGCGCCGCCCTTGATCGCGCGGGTCGGTCACATCCGGGTCTATGCCGCCATGGCGGCAGTGACCAGCCTGATCGTGCTGATCCAATCGCAGTGGGTCGATCCCTGGTTCTGGTTTCTGCTGCGGATCATGACCGGGATCACCGTCACCGGGCTCTACATTGTGATCGAGAGCTGGCTGAACGATCGCGCGGAGAACGCCTTCCGTGGCGGCCTCACTGCCGTCTACATGCTGCTCTTCATGGTGGCGATGAGCGTGGGCCAGCTATTGCTGTCGCTCTCTTCGCCGCTGGACGATCTGCTGTTCCTTCTCTCTGCCGGCCTCTATGGGGTCTCGCTCGTTCCGCTCGCCCTCTCGGTTGCCCCGCAGCCGGAGATTCGGCCGCGGCGGCGACTGTCGATCGCAACCCTGTTCCGCCGCAGCCGGACCGGCGTCGTAAGTGCGGCGATGATCGGCTTGCTGCACGGCACCTTGATCGGCCTGGCCGCCGTCTATGGCGAGGCGGCCGGCTTCGACCTGTCACGCATCGCGTGGCTCACGGCTGCCATCTACCTCGGCGGCATCCTGCTCTGCTTTCCGGTCGGGCGCCTGTCGGATTTCATGGAGCGGCGACAGGTGATGGCCCTCGTCTCCCTCGCGGTCGGCCTGATCTGCGGCCTTGGCGTGATGGCGCAGGCAGAGAGCTTCTGGCTCTTGCTGTTGGTGATGGCCCTGGCCGGCGGCCTGTCGCAACCGCTTTACAGCCTCTGCCTGGCTGTCACCCACGACCGCCTCTCCCAAGATGAGCGGGTTGGTGCAAGTGCTACCATCTTCCTGATGATCGGCCTTTGCTCGAGCGTCGGGCCGCCGCTCTGCGGCTTCTTGATGGAGGCCTATGGCCCCGGCGCCTTCTTCATCTTCTTGGGCCTGTTTCACGTGCTCCTCGGCCTCTATGCCTTCTATCGCTCGCTGCGCCGACCGGCGCCGCTGGAGCAGGTCGAGATTACGGTGACGGCCGTGGCGATGCCGCCACCGGCCCCGCAGTGGCTGGCAGAGCCATCCCCGGAAGAGGCCGCGACCTTGCCGGGGAGCCTGGCGCCGGACGCCGTTCAGCAGCGCTGGCCCTGAAGCGTCACGACCGTCGAGAGGGCCAATGCCTATTGCGCATCCGGGCCGAAGACCTCGGCGTCCAGGCGCTGCTCCAGGATGGGGGTCAAGGCGGTCATCTCTCGCAGCAGCAGGGGATTCATCGCCTGCACCACCGCGGGCATCTTGCGCATGGTCGAGGCCCCGGCCGGGGTTCGATAGAAGGCCAGCAAGGCCTCCAGTTCCTCCAGCGTGAAGACCTCGGCATAGATGCCGATGCTGGGCGGCATGATCCGATCGATCATGCTGTTGGTCTCTTCGATCACGATGGTCTCGATCTTGGCCATGCGTTCGGCGTCGAGCGCGATGCCCATCGCCGCCAATTGCTCTTTCAGCTGGGCGCGAAAGAGCGGCAGCATGGCATCGAGCAGCTCGTTGTTCATCTGCTCGGTCAGCACCTCGTCGAAGAGCTCTTGAACGACGGCCCGCCGCTCGGCCAGGCTGTCCGCCGACAGCGGCGCCGCCCCGGCCGCAAGCATGACCAGCAAAGAGGCGAGAGCAAGAGGACGCTTGATCATTGCAGATCTCCCTTTCAGCGCTTGGGCTTAGTCGTGACCGCCCCAGTCTTCGCCGGCGTCGCGCCAGATCGCGTGGATATGCCGGCCGCCGTTGAAGGCATCGTGCTCGATGAAGAGCCGTTCGCCCGCCAGCCTATAGTAATAGGCTTGACCCTTGCTGTCGCCACCCTGCCAGTGAAAGCGCAAACTGGGCGCCTCCTCGCGTAGAAGCTCCTCGATGTAGGGCCGGCTAAGGTCCTCGCTCAGCGTCTCTACATAGCTGACGGCCAGTCGGATCAGCAGGTCTTGTTGGGCAGCCGAGAGCGCCTCCCAGCCGATGCCGATCGGCGGTGCATCGGGCGGCCTGAGCGCGCCGGCGCGGGTGAGAAAGCCGCCGAAGCCGGCATTTGCGGCGCGCGCCAAGTCCCGCTGTTCCGGGTTCAGCGAAGCGTAGAGGTCCCACGCCAGGTCGACCTGCTCGGCAAGGGCGCGCAGGCCTTGGTCGGAACCGCTCGGCACGGTCTCCGGGTTGGCGCCCAGGAAGAGCGGGGTTCCGGAGATCGCCTTGGTTCCGGCGAAAGTCAGGTTGACCGAGAGATGGTGGCCCTCGAAGCGCAAGGCCCAGCGCTCGGCGCCAGGCCGGCCGAAAAGGGCCGTGTAGTAGAGCTCGGGATCGCGGTAGAGCGGGCGGCGCTCCAACACGCCGAGAGCTGCCTCCGTGGCGAGAATGGCGTCGACGGTCAGTTGGCCGCGCTCGCTCAGCACCAGGCTTAGCAGGCTGCGCAGTTCGGCCTGTGCCTCGGGCGAGATGTCGGCCAGCGGTATCCCGGCGCGCCGGCCCGGCGTCCAGCGAAAGGCGGTGCGCTGGCGGTCGTCGAACGCCAGGGCGGCACGCTCGCGTTGAGAAGCGGGCAAGCTTTCGAGGAAGCTTTCCGCCGCCGCCGCCGGATCGGCGGCACCCTCGTGTGCAGCGCCTGGGAAGGGCGAGGCCAAGAGGAGGGCGGCTATGAGGAGCCCGGGGACGAGGCGTCGCATTGCAACTCAACTCCGCGATCGTTGGCGCTGTCTTCGAATGTGGGGCTCTGCTTAGTCCTTAGCCAGGGTGATCGTAGCTTCGTGCTCGACCGGCAGGTTCAGGCTGTTGGCGATGAAGCACTTGGCGTTGGCCTCAGCGTGCAGCTGCTCCGCCCGCTCCGCGTCGTCGCCGGCAGCGATGGTCACCCGCGGGCGAATCACCAATCGGGTGAAGCGGCCGCCGCCATCGCCGCCGAGCTCCATGATGCCCTCGGCCTCGTCCCGATAGGCGACGACCCGGATCCCTGCCTCGCTGCAGAGGTGCAGATACCACAGCATGTGGCAGGCCGAGATGGCGGCGACCAGCATGTCTTCCGGATTGTGAGCGCCGGGGTCGCCGCGAAAGGCCGCGTCGGCGGTTCCGGCTATCGTGGGCTTGCCCGCAATCTCGATGTCGTGGCTGCGGGAGTAGCCGCGGTAGCTGGCGGTCCCTTCACCTTGGTTGCCGGTCCAGGTGACGGCTGCCCGGTAGTGATGCTGCTGTGCCATCGGACCCTCGCATAGGCGCCTGGGGGGCAAGGCGCGAGGCGCAGTCTAGTGCCGTTAGGCTATTGATTGCGCGTGATATTGCGGCATAGCTGGCTTGCTTCTAGGATACTTGGCATGGGCTCAAAGGAAGAATGCGTGTCGACATCGAGGAATAGAGTACAGGGCGGAGAAGGGTACGAAATCTCGCGACGAGATGTCTTAGGCGCGACCGCTTTGGTTGCTGCGGCCTCCGGTCTAGCCGGCGCAGCGGATGCAGAGACCGGATCCGCAGATGAGAGTGGCCCGTTCCCGGCCAGCCGAGCCGGCAAGTCGAGCCATCCCTACAACATGATTCTCATCATCACGGACGAAGAATCCTACCGACTGCGACCGGCCATGGGCTACAGCCTGCCCGCACGAGAAGAGCTCAAGCGTCGCGGCACCGCCTTCGAGAACCATTACATCGGTGCCGCCATGTGCACCCCGTCGCGTGGGGTCATGTTCTCTGGACAGCCGCCGCAAGTGAACAGGGTCTTCGACCAGATGGAGGCGGGCTATGTGCCCAGCCTGCCGCTCGATAGGCCGTCGATGGGTACGATCTTCAAGGCGATGGGCTATGAGACTGCCTACTTCGGCAAGTTCGAGCTGAAGCGCAGCATCATCGCGCCGAAAGACAGCGTCAACTATACGACGGCACTGCAAGACTACGGCTTCGATCACTTTGCGCCGGACGGAGACAAGGTCGGAGCCCCCAATCAAGGCTATCGCACCGACGCCTATACTGCCGCCGAGGCAGCGCGCTGGCTCAGGACCAACGCTCAGTCCATCAACGACGCCGGCAAGCCGTGGCTGCTGGTGGTCAGTTTCGTCTCGCCGCATGACATCATGTACGGCCTGGTGAACCAGCGCGGCCAGGACATTCAGGTCTCTCAGGTAGGGCAGACCTTGAACCCGCCGCCGGCCGACGCGGCCTTCGCCACGCGCTGGCTCTTTGCCCCCTCGCCGACGCACGATGAGCCCATGGATTCGCCGGGGCGGCCTCGCGCGCAGCTCTCCTACATGATCGGCTGGTCGGCCTTTCTGGGCGAGATCCCGGTCAATGCCAAAGAGATGTGGTATGAGTACTACAACTATTATCTGAACTTGATTCGCGATAACGATGACACGCTGCAAGGCCTGCTTGATGCGATCAGCGGGCTGGGATTGTGGGATAGCACGGTG
Organism: Rhodospirillales bacterium; assembly: GCA_963669385.2. GTDB lineage: Bacteria > Pseudomonadota > Alphaproteobacteria > Kiloniellales > JACOMY01 > JACOMY01. The sequence continues at coordinate 302,570 of CAXXGD010000064.1, read as the reverse complement.
GTGCTGCGCACCGCCGATCATGGCGAGCTTGGCGGGGCGCATGGCGGCCTTCGTGGTAAGGGTCCCTTGCCTTTCGAAGAAGAATGCCATGTGCCGGCCGTCATCGTGCATCCGGAACACGAGGGCGGCCACAGTTGCCGTGCGCTCACCAGCCACATCGACTTGCTGCCCACGATGGTCGGGCTCACCGGTCTCGATCCTTCGCAAACGGCCGATCTCGTTGCTGGCCTGCCGGGACACGACGCCTCGATCTTGCTGAAGGCGCCGGAGAGTGCTCTTACGACGGCACTCCGCGAAGCGGTGCTGTTCAACTACGTCGGCCTGCAGACCATCGATTCCCTCTATATGATGCGCGTGTGTCGCGCCATCGCGGAAGGGAAGTGGGCGCCGCCCTTTTCCGTTGCCAAGCCCGACCTGACACGGCGCGGTTTCATCAGCTTCGTTTTCGATGGACGCTACAAGTTCGCCCGCTACTTCTCGCCGCTCCTGCTCACCCGCCCGACCAGCTACGACGATCTCACGGCGAACTATGAAATGGAGCTCTTCGATCTGCTGGAAGACCCGAACGAGAAGATGAACCTCGCTGCAATGGATGCCGCGCCTGAGTTCATCATGCGCATGAACGACCTCTTGAACCGCATGCTGGGCAAGGAGGTCGGTCTCGCGCAGCTGGATTTCCTGCCAAGAGACCTCTTGTAGCGCGATCGAATGGCGCGGCAGATGTCGCTCAAGGAAGAGGAATGGGGTCATCCAGTGCTGGCCCCGGCACACTGGCGTTTCGTGCCTTGATGAGCAAACCGGCGGCCTCGGGAAGCTACGCCCGCATGATTACCGTTGCATTCAGGCGAAGGAGTCGAGGGCGAAGTCGGCTATCTGAGAGAGCAGCAGGATGAGGCATGGGAGCGTGCCGATCCAGCCGAGCGCGCTTGAGCGGTGGCTCTTGAGAGGGCCTTTTTCGATGCGGTCTACCAATCCGGTTAGGCCGCAATCCTAGTGCCGGCTTTCGTTTAGAGATGAAGCGCAGAACGGCGGCTCATCTTCGGCCTGTCAAAGGCGATATGAGTTTCGATTGGCACACTCTTCCCGGGCCGGTTTCAATGCTGGTGGCGCTTTTCGCGTTAACGGCGTTGGTAGTGATCTAGATCTCTACCGGTTGAGCTAACGGAAAGCGATCCTCCGATCGGGGTGTTCTGTCCGGAGACAAGGTTGACAGATGTTCGGAGACATCGTTGACACAAGGATGTTGTGGTTTGCTCATGGTCTCAGGTCAATGTCGGCGATGTGTGTAGCGCCGAAGAAGATGCCGTAGTGGCCGTCTTCTCCGCGCGCTCTGATGGCAAGGCGCTCGCCGCGGAAAGCCCTGGGCACTTTCCAACGGCGTCCTTTGAAGCGGATGTAGAGACTGGTGGTGCCGACGCGGCGCACGATGTCGTCGGGTCCGTAGTGGGGCTCCGGCAGGGTCTTCGGCATGTCCCGCGGAGAGGGCCGGTAGCGCTTAGCTGGCACGGCCATGTCCAAGGCCTGGTGGGGGCGCTTTGTGTTGTAGATGGGGCGCCAATCATCGAAGGCCTTCTGCACCTGGTCGAGATCGCGCAAGGGCTGCAGGTCGAAGACTTCGGCGTCCAGCGTGCGGTGGAAGCGCTCGTTCTTGCCGCGGCCTTGGGGATGGTAGGGCCGGCTGTGGATGACCTGGATGCCGAGCTTCAAGAGCCAGACGCCGAGCGGTGTCCACTGCCCGGGCACGCCGCCGCCCCAGGGCGAGCCGTTGTCGAGGTAGAAAGCCTCGGGCAGGCCGTAGCGCCGGAAGGTGCTTTCCAGCAGGGCCTGCACCGTCTCGGTGCGTTCGTTCTCGCAAGAGTGAAGGCACAGCAAGAAGCGCGAGTGATCGTCGAGCACGGTGAGCGGGTGGCACCACCTGCCGGGCTCGATCTGCACCCGGCCCTTGAAGTCCATCTGCCACAGCTGGTTCGGCGCATCCCTCTCGAAGCGCGTGTAGCTGCGGCTGGTCTGCTCGCGCGCGCCAATCCGGCCATGGCGCTGCAGGATGGCGTGAATGGTCGACACCGCAGGTGGCTCGCTCCCCCCGCGCGCGAGACAGCACGCGATCTTGCGCGCTCCCCAGGCCGGATGCTCATCGCGCAGCTCCAGCACTGCGCTTTCCATTTGCGCCGGGGTGCGCGTCGGGCTGCGCAGCGGACGGCGCGAGCGGTCAGCGAAATCCTCACACTCCGCCTTACCCCGCCGCAGCCACTTGTAGGCGGTCTGCCGGCTGATCCCGAAGCGCGCGCTCAAGGCACTCACGTTCGCGCCCGCCTGCGAGGCCAGCATCACAAACTCTCGTCTCTGCTCCACGATCGACACCTCTTGCCAGGGCATGGCGACCTCCACGTCTCTGCCTGCCATGCTCGTTTATGTGTCAACCATGTCCCCGAACAGCTGTCAGCTATCTCTCCGGGCCATACATCGGGGTCGGAGGATGACGTCGTGTGGGGTTGCAGCGACGGCGGCGACAGGTAAGAGATGCTAAAGCGGCCCCGGTCTATCGCCTGGCTGTCACGCGATTCTTAGTTTTGGTTAGCGCTATGCGATTCCAGGTATTGGCAGCAAGAGAGAGGGCGGCCCCGAAAGGGAACCGCCCATCGCTACTCTGGTTGTTGGACTGAGCGTTAGCCAGCCTCGGCCGGCTCGGCCTCGGCCTTCGCCTCCAGGTCTTCGCCGCTCTCCTGGTCGACGCGCTTCATCGACAGCTTGACCTTGCCGCGGTCGTCCATGCCGATGCACTTGACCTTCACCATCTGACCTTCCTGGACCACGTCGTCGACCTTGCCGACACGGCGCGGCGCCAGCTCGGAGATGTGGACCAGGCCGTCGCGGGCGCCGAGGAAGTTCACGAAGGCGCCAAAATCGACGATCTTCACCACCTTGCCGTTGTAGATGGTGCCGATTTCCGGCTCGGCGACGATCGACTTGATCCAGTCGATGGCGGCCTGGCCGGCTTCGCCGTCGACGGCGGCCACCTTGATGGTGCCGTCGTCCTCGATGTCGATCTTGGCGCCGGTGGTCTCGGTGATCTCGCGGATGACCTTGCCGCCGGTGCCGATGACTTCGCGGATCTTATCTTTCGGGATGGTGATGGTGGTGATCCGGGGCGCGGTGTCGGAGACGCTGGAGCGCGCAGCGCCCAGGGCCTTGCTCATCTCGCCCAGGATGTGCAGGCGTCCGTCCCGCGCCTGGGCCAGGGCCTGCTCCATGATCGCCGGCGTGATCGAGGTGATCTTGATGTCCATCTGCAGCGAGGTGACGCCGGCCTCGGTGCCGGCCACCTTGAAGTCCATGTCGCCCAGATGGTCCTCGTCGCCCAGGATGTCGGACAGCACGGCGACGCCGTCGTCCTCCTTGATCAAGCCCATGGCGATGCCGGCGCAGGGCTTGGAAAGCGGCACGCCGGCGTCCATCATCGCCAGCGAAGAGCCGCAGACCGTCGCCATCGAGGAGGAGCCGTTCGACTCGGTGATCTCCGAGACGATACGCACGGTGTAGGGGAAGTCTTCCTTGGCCGGCATCAAGGGATGAACGGCGCGCCAGGCCAGCTTGCCGTGGCCGATCTCGCGACGGCCCGGGCCGAACATCCGGCCGGCCTCTCCGACGCTGTAGGGCGGGAAGTTGTAGTGCAGCAGGAAGTGCTCCCGGTAGGTGCCCTCCAGGGCGTCCATCAGCTGCTCGTCGTCGCCGGTGCCCAAGGTGGTAACCACCAAGGCCTGAGTTTCGCCACGGGTGAAGAGCGCAGACCCGTGCGCCAGCGGCAGCACGCCCACCTGGCAGTCGATCGGGCGAATGTCGGTGGTGGTGCGGCCGTCGATGCGTTGACCCGTCTTGAGGATGTTGCCGCGGACGATGTCCTGCTCCAGCTTCTTGAAGACACCGCCGGCCAAAGCCAGGGCCTCTTCGTCCTCGCCCAACGAAGCGATCGCGTCGCTCTTGACGGCGGCGACCTTCTCTTGCCGGGCCTGCTTGATCGGCTCTTGATAGGCCTCGGCGAGAGCGGCTGAGAAGCCATCGCTCAAACGCTGGCGCAGGGGGGCAACCGCCTCCGGCTCCGGTGCGAGCTCGCGCGGCTCGCGGGCGCACATTTCGGCCAGATCGATGATGGCGTCGATCACCGGCTGCATCTGCTGATGGCCGAAGACGACAGCGCCCAGCATGACCTCCTCCGACAGCTCGCTAGCCTCGGACTCGACCATCAGAACACCCTCGGCAGTGCCGGCGAGCATCAGGTCCAGCTGGCTCTCCTCCATCTCGGCCAAGGTGGGGTTCAGGATGTAGCCGCCGTCCTTGTAGCCAACCCTCGCTCCGGCAATCGGGCCCAGGAAGGGCAGGCCGGAAATGGTGAGCGCGGCAGAGGCGCCGACCATGGCGACGACGTCGGGGTCGTTCTCCATGTCGTGGCTCAAGACGGTGCAGATCACCTGCGTCTCGTTGCGGTAGCTCTTGTGGAACAATGGCCGGATCGGTCGGTCGATCAGGCGGGAGACCAAGGTCTCCTTCTCCGAGGGGCGGCCTTCGCGCTTAAAGAAGCTGCCGGGGATCTTCCCGGCGGCGAAGGTCTTCTCCTGGTAGTTCACGGTCAGCGGGAAGAAGTCAATTCCGACCCTGGGTTCCTTGGCGCCGACGGCGGTGCAGAGCACGATGGTGTTGCCGAGGCTCGCCAGGACGGCGCCGTCGGCTTGGCGGGCAATGCGCCCGCTCTCCAGGGTGAGCGTGCGCCCGCCCCAGTCGATCTCTTTCTTGTAAACGGTAAACATCTCTTTCGGTCCTTACGTTCCAATAGGCCGGTTCTGATATAGCCGGACCCAAGCAAGCGGCTGCTTGTCGCCGCCGCTTGCTTCGGCCCGGCCGTTCGAAGCGGCATCCCGGCCCGGAAATGCCGCCTCGCTGGTCATTGCGTTGCTGGTTGGCACCGCCGCTCTTAGCGGCGCAGGCCCAACCGCTGGATTAGGCCCTCGTAGCGCGAGCGGTTCTTGCCCTTCACGTAGTCGAGCAGGCGTCGGCGCTGGCCGACCATAATCAGAAGGCCGCGGCGCGAATGGAAGTCGTGCTTGTGGGCCTTCAGGTGCTCGGTGAGGTTGGAGATGCGCTCGCTCAGAATGGCGACCTGCACTTCGGGGGATCCGGTATCGCCGTCCTTGGTGGCGTATTCTTGAATCAGTTCGGCTTTGCGGGCCGGGGTGATCGACATCGGGATTGACCCTCTTGTTCACTGGTTGATGACACGCACCGGATGCACCTCGCCCGCCTCGTAACGCGCCAGCGCGACCAGCTTTCCAGCGGTGGTCGCGCAGACGATGCTTCCTTGATTAAGGTCGCGTAGGCGGTCGCGATGCACGCGGGCCATAAGTGAGACGGTCTGGCCGCAGCGCAGCCGCCTTGCTTCCGCTTCCGACAGGGCGAACGCCGGGATGTCGTCCAGCGCCGTCTCGATCGGCAGCAGTTGCTCACTGAGGGCCGGACTATGCCCAAGCCCCTCTAGCGATTCCAGCGGAATCGCCATCTCTTCGCTAAATGGGCCTACGGCCGTCCGGCGCAAGGCCACGACGTGCGCGCAAGAGCCCAGCGCCCGGCCCAGGTCCCGGGCAAGTGCCCTCATGTAGGCGCCTTTGCCGCAGGTAACGAGGAAGGTGGCATGGTCGCGGTCGGCCATATCGGCGAGCGTGAACGCGTCGATGCGCACCAGGCGCGGCTGCAAGATAACCTCTTCTTCGTCGCGAGCCAGATCATAGGCCCGCTGGCCGGCGACCTTGACCGCAGAGAAGGTGGGCGGCACCTGCTCGATTTCGCCGCGAAAGCTTGCCAGTGCCGCTTCGACCGCTGCCGCCGTCGGCCGCTCTTGGCTTTCCTCGATCACCGGGCCTTCGGCGTCGTCGGTCGTGGTGGCCGCGCCCCAGCGCAGGGTGAAGCGATAGCGCTTGGGGCCATCCATGACATAGCCGACGGTCTTGGTGGCCTCGCCGAAGGCGATCGGCAGGACCCCGCTGGCCAAAGGATCCAGCGTGCCGCCATGGCCCGCTTTGCGCGCATTGAAGAGCCGCCGGACGCGGCCGACGGCCTGGGTGGAGGTGACCTGCAAGGGCTTGTCGAGCACGACCCAGCCGCTAATCGCCTCGCCGCTCTTACGCCTGGCCATCGGCCTCGTCGCTCTCTTCGTCGGGCTCCGGGTGGAGATCCTGACGCACACGGGGCCGCCGCAGCAGGCGGTCGATGGAGCCGGCCTGGTCGAACGAGCGATCCGGCTGAAAGGAGAGCCTGGGCATGATGCGCAGCTCTACGTCGCCTGCCAGGTGGCGACGCAGAAAGCCGCTGGCCCGATTGAGCGCCGCCACCGTCTCCTCCAACCCTTCGCCGCCCAACGGAGTCACGAAGGCGGTGGCGTTGGAGAGATCGGCCGAGACCCTGACCTCGCTTACCGTCACCGATCGGCCGGCCAGGGCCGGATCGTCCAGAAGATCCCTTTCCAAGAGGCCGGCCAAGGCATGACGCAGCGCCTCACCGACCCGCAATTGGCGCTGGCTACGGCTGGGGGCCGCGCCCCCCTGTCGCTGTTTCATCGTCTTCCGTTCGCTCGAGGAGCACGGCGTCCCTTAGAGGGCGCGCGCGATCTCCTCTACCTCATAGCATTCGATGCGGTCGCCGACCTTGATGTCTTGATAGTTCTCGAAGGCCATACCGCATTCGTAGCCCTGGTTGACTTCGCGCACCTCGTCCTTGAAGCGGCGGAGCGTTTTCAAAGTGCCATCGTGGATGACCACGTCGTCGCGCAGCAGACGCACCTTGGCGCCCCGCTTGACCTTGCCTTCGGTGATCATGCAGCCAGCCACCTTGCCGGACTTCGTGACGTCGAAGACGGCGCGGATCTCCGCATAGCCCAGGAAGTTCTCGCGTGCCTCCGGTGCCAGAAGTCCGGTCAGGGCCTCCTTCACGTCGTCCACCACCTCGTAGATGATCGAGTAGTAGCGGATGTCGACGTTGTCGCGGCGCGCTTGCTCGCGTGCTTGCGGATTGGCCCGCACGTTGAAGCCGATGATGAGCGCCTCCGTGGCTTGCGCCAAGGTCACGTCGGACTCGCTGATCGGGCCGACGGCGGAATGCAGAACCTGCACCCTGACCTCGTCGTTGCCCATCTTCTCCAGCGCGCCGACGATGGCTTCCACCGATCCGTGGACATCGCCCTTGACCACCACCGGCATGCTGCGTGCCTCGCCTTCGCGGATGCGGGACAGCATCTGCTCCAGCGTGCCGCGGCTCTGCCGGGCCAAGCCCTGCTCGCGCTGTGTGTCCTGGCGGAAGGTGACCACTTCGCGGGCGCGGCTCTCGTTCTCCACGACCAAGAGCGCATCGCCGGCGGTCGGCGTGCCCTGCAGGCCCAGCACCTCCACCGGCATCGAGGGGCCGGCTTCCTTGATCTGGGTGCTGCGGTCGTTCATCAGCGCACGCACCCGGCCCCACTCGGACCCGGCGATGAAGATGTCGCCCTGGTGCAGGGTGCCGGACTTCACCAGCACGGTGGCCACCGATCCGCGGCCCTTCTCGACCTTGCTCTCGATCACCACGCCTTCGGCTTGCTTGTCCGGGTTGGCCGTGAGGTCCAGCAGTTCGGCCTGCAGCAGGATCGCTTCTTCCAGCTTGTCCAGTCCGGTCTTCTTCAAGGCCGAGACCTCGATGTTCAGGATCTCGCCGCCCATTTCCTCGACCACCAGTTCGTGGTTCAGCAGCTCTTGGCGGACCCGGTCGGCATTGGCGCCCGGCTTGTCCATCTTGTTGATGGCGACGATGATCGGCACCTCGGCGGCGCGCGCGTGGCTGATGGCCTCGGCCGTATGGTCCTTGATGCCATCATCGGCGGCAACCACCAGCACGACGATGTCGGTCACCTCGGCGCCGCGGGCGCGCATCGCGGTAAAGGCGGCGTGGCCCGGCGTGTCGATGAAGGTGATCTTCTCGCCCGAGGCCAATTGTACCTGATAGGCGCCGATGTGCTGGGTGATACCGCCGGCTTCGCCCGAGGCCACGTCGGTGGCGCGCAAGGCATCCAGCAGCGAAGTCTTGCCGTGATCGACGTGACCCATGATGGTCACAACGGGTGGGCGCGACTGCAGGTCTTCCACCCGATCGGGCTCTTCGCTCTTCAGGCCAAGCTCGACATCGGCTGCCGAGACCCGCTTCACCCGATGGCCGAACTCCTCGACCACCAGCTCTGCGGTGTCGGCATCGATCACCTGATTGATGGTCGCCATGATGCCGAGCTTCATCAGGGTCTTGACCACTTCGCCGCCGCGCTGGGCCATGCGGTTGGCCAGTTCCTGAACGGTGATGGTCTCCGGTACCACGACTTCGCGGACCACGCGGCCCGGCATTTGCTGCTGGCGCTGGTCCATCATCTGCTTAAGCTTCTCGCGCTGGCGGCGCACGGAAGCAAGCGAGCGCTGGCGCTCCTCCTCGCTCTCACCGTCGAGCGCCTGGGCGATGGTCAGCTTGCCATGGCGCCGCCGCGGTGCTTCGCGGGTGCGGGTCGTCGCCGGTTTCGGCAGATCGCGCTTGCGGCGCTTGATGCGTCCGCCCAGCTCGTCCAGCTCGCTTTCGACGCCTTCTTCGGCGGCCCCTGGGCGGGCGGCTGCAGGGGCCGAGGCCGGTGCCGGGGCCGTATCGCCATCGGCGCCGTTGGGCTTCGCGGCCTCCGTCTCCTGTACCTCTCCAGCCTCCTTGACGCGCGCCTCCTGCTTGGCGACCACTTCGGCCTCCAACGTTTGGCGAGCTTCTTCCTCGATGCGGTGGCGTTCGGCCTCCTGCTCGGCCAGCCTGCGTGCCTCTTCCTCGGCCGCCCGACGGCGTTCCTCCTCGGCCTCGCGGCGGCGCGCCTCGGCCTCGGCCTCCTGGCGCTTCTGGTCGGCCAGGCGGCGCGCCTGCTCCAGAGCCTTGACGCGGGTCTCGCGCTCGGCCTGGGTGAGGCCGTCATTGGCGGGCGCCGACGACCTGCCGCGACTGCGGCGCTGCTCACCGCCGCGCTGGCCGCGGCTGGGTTGCTGCCTGGCCTGGCTGCTGCGTGCGGTCGTCGTCGGGGTGTTGGCCGGCTTCGGCTGCTGCTCGCTTGCCTGCTCGCCTTCCTCCTGCGTACCCGACCCGGGCCCGAAGGTGCGCTTGCGCTTGACCTCGACGGTGACCGTCTTGGAGCGCCCATGGCTAAAGCTCTGCCGGATCTGCCCGGTCTCGACCGTCTTCTTCAACTCCAGTCTGCCCGGTCGAGTAAGGCGGAGCTGCGTCTTGTCGGTCTCTTTCGTCATGTCCTACTCGTTACCCCTCAGCGGCGCCGCCCTGATCGAGGGCCAGCGCCAAGGCTGCGCGCTGGGTCAGACTGTCTGCCCACCGCTGTTCCGTTACGGCCAGATGCACCGCAATGTCTCGACCCAAGGCTCGGCCCATCTCTTGGGCCGAGAAGGAATCGACAGTCCCGATGGCATCGCCCGCCGCGGCACGAAGCCGCTGTCGCCCGGTCTCGGCGCCATCCGCGGCCTCTATCAAAAGCTTGGCCTGGCGATGCCGAACGGCACTCAAGACCGCCTCATAGCCGGAAACCAGTGCCCCTGCTCGCTTGGCGATGCCCAATTGCGCCAGAAAGCGCTCCCGTGCCGTGTCTGCTACCTGCTGAGCCAGGTCGGGAGCAACCTTTACCTGCCGTCGAGCCGCCTTGGCGAAGAGGTTCTTGTCAACTGCGCGGCGGACTATAGCCGCCTCGGCCGACAACCACAATCCGCGGCCGGGCAAGCGGCGCGCGAAATCGGGCACGACGGCCTCGTCGGGTCCGATCACGAAGCGCAGCATCTGCTCGGCCGGCCGCTGCCGGCCGCTGGCCAGACAACGCCGCAGCGGTTCGGCCGCCGCTTTCCGGCTGCCCGTCAGGGCTACTTGTCCTTCTTCGTGCCGATCGCTCAGCAGCATCACTCTCCTTGAGGGTCCCGGTCGCGGTCACCCGCGGGACTCTTCCTGTTCCGAGGTCTCGGCGTCCTCTGGAGTTTCCCTTTCGCCCGAAGCCTCGCTTTCCGCCAAGGTTTCAGTCTCCTCCGGGGCTTCCGTTTCCTCTAGGGCTTCCGTTTCCTTTGGAGCTTCGGCTTCCTCTGGGGCTTCGGCTTCCTCTGGGGCTTCGGCTTCCTCTGGGGCTTCGGCTTCCTCTGGGGCTTCGGCTTCCTCTGGGGCTTCGGCTTCCTCTGGGGCTTCGGCTTCCTCTGGGGCTTCGGCTTCCTCTTGGGCTTCGGCTTCCTCAGAGGCTTCGGCTTCCTCTGGGGCTTCCGATTCTTCTGGGGCTTCGGCTCCCGACGCCTCGTCGGCAGAGCCTTCCTCGTCCTCGAACCAATGGGCGCGGGCGGCCATGATGACCGCATTGGCCTCATCCAGCGTCAAGGAGTCGGCGCCGAGAATCTCGATCAGCTCGTCACTGGCGAGATCCGCCAAATCGTCCAAGGTCTTCACCCCAGCTTCGCCAGGATCACCAGCATGGAGGAACCGAGGCCCTCGACGTTGGCCAGGTCGTCGTCGACGCCAAGCTCGCGGCGCTGCTCCTCCTGAAGGCGCTGCTGTTCTTCGGCCCAGGCCTGCGCGCGCAGGCGCAGTTCCTGCGCCACCTCCTCGTCGAAACCTTCGATCTCAGCCAGCTCCTCCAAGGGCACATAGGCCACCTCCTCCACCTTGGTGAAGCCTTCCGTCACCAGCAGGTGGGCGATGACGTCGTCGACATCCAAGGCCTCGATGAAGAGGGCCGAGCGGCGGTGGAACTCTTCTTGGCGGCGCTGCGACTCCTCCTCTTCGGTCAGGATGTCGATGTGCCAGCCGGTGAGCTGCGAGGCCAGGCGCACATTCTGGCCGCGGCGGCCGATGGCCAGCGACAGCTGCTCGTTCGGCACCACGACCTCGATGCGCCCGCTTTCTTCGTCCATCACGACCTTGGTGACCTCAGCCGGCGCCAGCGCGTTCACCACGAATGTGGCGATGTCGGGCGACCAGGGAATGATGTCGATCTTCTCGCCTTGCAGCTCTTGGACCACGGCCTGGACACGGCTGCCGCGCATGCCGACGCAGGCGCCGACCGGGTCGATCGAGGAATCGGAGCTGACGACGGCGATTTTGGCGCGGCTGCCGGGGTCGCGCGCCACCGACTTGATCTCGACGATGCTGTCATAGATCTCGGGCACCTCTTGGCGGAACAACAAGGCCATGAACTGCGGGTGTGCACGCGACAGAAAGATCTGCGGGCCGCGCTGCTCTTCGCGCACGTCGGAGATGAAGGCGCGCACGCGGTCACCGGTGCGGAAGTTTTCGCGTGGCAGGCTGTCCTCGCGGCGCAGCATGGCCTCGGCACGACCCAGGTCGACGGTGACATTGCCGAACTCGGCACGCTTGACGATGCCGTTGACCACCTCGCCGGCGCGGTCCTTGAACTCCTCGAACTGGCGCGAACGTTCGGCCTCGCGCACCTTCTGGACGATCACCTGCTTGGCGGTCTGGGCGGCAATGCGGCCGAGGTCGATGGGCGGCAACTCTTCGGTAATGAAGTCGCCGATCTCCAGCTCGGGGTCGATGGTCTTGGCGTCCCGCAAGGCGATCTGCGCCATGTCGTTCTCGACTTCTTCCTGGGTCTCCACGACTTGGCGATAGCGCGCGAGCCTGATGTCGCCGCTGCGCCGGTCGATCGCCGCGCGGATGTCGTGCTCGTGGCCGTACTTGGCGCGCCCGGCGCGGCCGATGGCCTGTTCCATGGCCTCCAGGACCTCGTCGCGCTCGATTCCCTTGTCGCGCGCGACGGCGTCGGCGACCTGCAGGATTTCCGTGCGCGCAAGAGCCAGATTGTCCATCCCTAGTGTTTCCCTTCTTCCGGCATAGAGGCATCGGCGGCACTTGCCGCTTCCGCTTCTTGATGCTCCGCAATCAATGCATCCGTCAGGACCAGCTTGGCCTTGGTCAGCGTGGCAAAGGCTAAGGCAAGCCTGGCGCCGTCGCAGTCGAGCAGAATCTTGTCGTCCTCGACGCCGGCCAGCGCGCCGGTGAAGCGCTTGCGTCCGTCCTGCGGCACGCTGAGCTCCACGCGCGCCAAGTGACCGGCAAAACGGGTGAAGTCCCTCTAACCGCGTCAGCGGCCGATCAATCCCCGGCGAAGAGACCTCCAAGACGTAGGCAGTCGCTATGGGATCCTCAACATCCAAAATTGCAGACGCTGCCCGGCTTGCCGCGGCACAGTCCTCCACGTCGATGTTGCGGCCGTCACGGCGCTCGATCATCAGCTGCAGCGTCGCCCGCCGGTCGCCGCCAAGGTGGACGCGCACCACGTCGTAGCCGAGCTCGCCCAAGGCCGGCGCCAACAGGCGCTCGACCTCCGCACCCAGTCCTTCGCTGGTCTTGCGATAGCGATTGTCTGCTCCGGCTGCGGCTGCACCGTTCCTCCCGCTTGCTCAAGCCTGGCCGCGCTCTACCAAGCCCGGCCGCCAACAAGAAAAAAGGCGGGCTCCGGCAGAACCCACCATCTTCTAGACAGTGATGCCACGCATCACTGTCTCTATGGCGAGGCTTTCCTACGCCATTCGGCAAAGCAAGGCAAGTGTCCAGACCCCCGATAACGGGCTGGCCCGCCGCTTCGCATGGCTCGCGGACTCATGCCAAGTGTGGTTCGCTATGACCCCTGGTGCTTGGCGGCGAGTCCCGCTCTCAACACCCTGGAATCAGCGGCGGCGCCAGCGCAGGAAGACCGGCTGCCGGCCGGCTGCCAGTGCCTTTTGCTCGTAGCGCGTCTCGGGCCAGTCGGCGGGTCTTCGGCGCCAGTCGGCCGCCGCCCCGGCCGTCCAGGAGAAGGCGGCGTGGCGGTCCAGGCAGGCCAGCATCCAGGCGGCATAGTCGCGATCGTCCGTTGCCAAGCGCAGCTCCGCGCCCGGCCTCAGCGCTGCTGCCAGCCGATCGAGGCTTTCCGGTTGAACGAAGCGACGCTTGTTATGACGCGCTTTGGGCCAGGGGTCTGGAAAGAGCAGGAAGGCTCGTCCCAGGCTGGCCGCGGGCAGAGAGTCCAGGAGATCGCGTGCATCGCCATGATGGATCCGCACATTGCTGGAGGCCTGTTGCTTAAGCGCCCGCAGCGCCGTGGCCACACCGTTCAAATAAATCTCGGCGCCGATGATGCCGATTGCGGGGTTGGCCGCCGCTTGCCAAGCAAGATGCTCGCCGCCGCCAAAGCCGATTTCCAGCCACAGCTCACCCGGCGCCGGGTCGAAGAGGCCGGCAGGATCGAGCAGCCGGCCTTCCGGTGGCAGCGCCACCAGCAGATCCGGCAACTGCTCGTCGATCAGGCGCTGAAGGCTCGTGCGCAGCGGCCGGCCCCGCCGTCGGCCGTGCAGGTCTCGCTTTGTCCGCGTCACCGCTCAGCGGTTGAGAAGAGGCTTAGGTGAGGGCGCTGTTCAAGGCCTCGACCAAGTCCGTCCGCTCCCACGAGAAGCCGCCGTCGGCTTCCGGTTCGCGTCCGAAGTGGCCATAGGCTGCGGTGCGCGCGTAGATCGGTCGATTGAGGCCCAGATGCTGGCGAATGCCGCGCGGAGAGAGGTCCATCACCTCCTGCAATGCAGCGACCAGCTTGCTCTCGCCGATGCGGCCGGTGCCGCCGAGGTCGGCGTAGACCGACAGCGGCTTCGATACGCCGATAGCGTAGGAGAGCTGGATGGTGCAGCGCTTCGCCAGCTCGGCAGCCACCACGTTCTTGGCCAGGTAGCGCGCGGCATAGGCAGCCGAGCGGTCAACCTTGGTCGGATCCTTGCCGGAAAAGGCGCCGCCGCCGTGGGGAGAGGCACCGCGTAGGTGTCGACGATGATCTTGCGCCCCGTGAGGCCGGCATCGCGTCGGGGCCGCCGACCACGAACGCCCGGTCGGGTTCACATAGAAGTCTTCGTCCGCGCACATCCAGCCCTTAGGCAGGGCGTCCACGACATAGGGCCGGACGATCTCTCGGACCTCGTCCTGATCCAGGCCCTCGGCGTGTTGCGTGGAGACGACGATCGAGGTAGCGGCCACCGGCTCGCCGTCCTCGTAGCGCAGGGTCACCTGGCTCTTGGCGTCGGGGCCGAGCTCTGGCTGGCGCCCGTTTTTGCGCGCGTCGGCCATGGCCTGCAGGATGCGATGCGCCAAATGGATCGGCGCCGGCATCAGGGCCTTGGTCTCACGGCAGGCGAAGCCGAACATGATCCCTTGGTCGCCCGCGCCTTCATCCTTGTTGCCGGCAGCGTCGACGCCTTGGGCGATGTCCGGCGACTGGGTGTGCAGGAAGTTCTCGAAGGCGGCATAGCGCCAGTGAAAGCCGTCTTGCTCGTAGCCGATATCGCGCACCGAGTTGCGGGCGGCCTGCTCCATCAGCGACGAGGTCACCGAGTCGGGTCCCCTCACTTCGCCGGCGAGCACGATGCGGTTGGTTGTCGTCAAGGTTTCCGCAGCGACGCGGGCCTCGCCGTCGTGCGCCAGGAAGAGATCGACGATGGAGTCGGAAATGCGATCGCAAACCTTGTCGGGATGACCTTCCGACACGGATTCGCTGGTGAAGAGATAGCTCCCTTGACGCACGGAACCTCCGATCCCTATGGCGCGACTGGCTGTAGTTTCGGTAGTCGGCCCGGCTTGACCCGGGCAGAACGGCGGACTTATTAAACGAGGCCAGCCGCGCGTCAAGCGTCGTAGGGGCCGGTCAGCCGTGCGCCTTGCGCTTCGGTGTCTGTTGAAATGCCTCTATCAGATGCTCGCCGCCGCCTGATCGGCCGCGGATAGAGCCGGCCGGACCGCCTTACCCCACTCAGCCGGCCGGATAGTCAATGCTTGCTTAGTGGCCGTTGCTGCCGCGGCCAGCACTTTGCACATCTCGAACAAGCGCTTGCGCACCTGCGGATCCCTAATCTAGTAGTAGGCGCGAACTAGCTCCAGAGTCTCACGCTTGGCCATGGGATCGAACTCGTACTCGGCCTGATCCTCGGCGAAGCCGGCAGCATGTCCGCCGTTGCTGGCCTTTTCCCCTGGGGCCAAATAGTCAGTTAACTCTTCAAAGAAAATCCAACGGGTACATCCAGGACCTTTGAAAGGTCATAAAGGCGGCTCGCGCCAATACGATTTGTTCCTCGCTCGTACTTTTGAACCTGCTGGAACGTCAGGCCTATTGCTTCACCCAGTTTTTCCTGCTCATGCCAAGTAGGGTGCGGCGCATGCGCACGCGGCCACCGACATGCACGTCAACCGGATGTGGACGACCCGTCCCCCGGCCGTATTCCAAAGTAGGACGAACTGCTGGCATCGATCATTTCTCCCATTTAACCGCTCCCTAGCCGGAGCTTGAGCACCAGACATACTCTGTTATGACGATTGGTCAACACTCTCGGGCGGTGAGGTTCTGCAATCAGTCGGTGTGGTCGACCTCACCTTTCGGTCTGGCGGACCTGACCAAAAGTATAGGTCAAAAGCCCCAACCCCAAAAGCAAAGGCAGCAAAATCCAGTTTCCGATCCGAGCGAACAAAGTAGGTGGCAAGGCTTTCGGCAGAGCCGCGTCTAGCACCCCAATCTCATCCTGGGCGAGCACGCCCAGGCTCGCCCATAGGGATCTACCACCGCCGAGATGCCGTTGTTGGCGGCGCGGACCAGCGGCAGGCCTTCCTCCACGGCCCTGAGCTTGGCGCTGGCGAAATGCTGATAGGGACCGCTCGACCGTCCGAACCAAGCATCGTTCGTGAGGTTCAGCAGGAAGCCGGGGCGGGCCTCGCCGGCTGCCGCGACGGCCCCTGGGAAGATGATCTCATAGCAGATCATCGGCGAGGCCTGCGGCAGTCCCGGCAGGTTAAGCGTGGTGAGCCCCGGACCGGACTCGAGAGAGCCGCGGGCAACCGCGATATCCAGGGAGCCGAGGAAATCTCCCAGCGGCACGTACTCCCCGAATGGTACCAGATGGACCTTGTCGTAGGTCTCCAGAATCAAGCCGTCGCCACTGACGACATGTAACGAGTTAAATCCTGTGCCGTTCGATTCGTAGCGGGGAGCGCCGGTCACAAGAAGGCCGCAGGCGGCACCGCCTGCGCTACTATTTGAAGAAGCTTGACGTCTTTCCAAAGATTGAAGGAACCGCGGTCTCCGGCCAAACGACAAGATCCACTTTTTCGAAACCGGCTCTCTAGATTGACTAATCAGTTGCTCAACATGGCGGGCCGAGAGGCGCGTATTCCACTTCAAGCTTTGCTCGACGGAGGGCTGTACCACTCTGACGATCGTCTCGGTCCGCAAATCCTCCGCGGCGCCCAGGCGCCAATAGCCGAACAGAAAGGAAACAACCAACAGTCCCCAAGCCAATCCGACGAAGGCCATTCCACCACGATGACGTTCCGGCGCACCTAGAATTGCCAGCGATGCGGCAGCCAGCAGAGTGACCACGCTCAAACCCCAGACTCCGACGATCGAGGCCAGTTGGAGCATGGCCGGCACCTCCGACCAGACCGTTCCGAGCAGGTTCCAGGGAAGCCGGACAGCACCCACGAGCGCAGCCATTCGCTCAGCAGCAAAAAAAGGTGAAGGCCAGGACCTGCGCCGGCCGCGAAAACGGCTTCGCCAGGTGGCCCAGCTTGCCGCTCCGGTGAAGAGCGCCAGGCCGAAGGAGAGGCCTGCGATGGAGATCGGCAGGACCACCAAAAGCGCTCGAAATCGACCGTCATGGCGATCCCGACCCAATAGAGACCCGCCAAAAAGTGCCCAGCACCGAAACACCACCCCAGTGCAAAGGCCCTGCGCCCATTGGTTGTCGCGGCAATTTGCCACATAAGTATTACGAAGGCCGGACCAGGATCACAACGATCGAGACCGGTGCGAAAGCGGCCGCGGATAGGAGGCCGGCCACAAAGGCGAGCAGCAATCCGCGCCAGCCGGACAGGCTTTGCACCTTGAGGGCAAGACGCGACAAAGCGGGCCAGAACGGGGTGCTTGTTTCGGCATAGGCCGTGGTCACTTCGCCTCCTCCTCCATCTCCGTTACGCTGTGCGGCAGATCACGCAAGCGCAGCCGCTTCAGATGCCGCGGGGTCTGCCTCGACCACCTCGAAGGTGATGCCGCTGGCTTCGTGCGGAATCAGCTCCCCGCGGGCCGGAACCCGTCCCGGCCAGGGTCACGACCAAGCCGCCCAGCGTGTCGATGTCCGCCTCGCGCTCCTCTTCCGACAACAGCGGGCCGGCCATTTCCTCGAAATCTTCAATTAATACGCGCGCATCCGCCAGGATCGTTCCATCACTGCGGCGAATTAGCCGCTGCGCATCGTCCAGGTCGTGCTCGTCTTCGATCTCGCCGACGATCTCCTCGACCAGATCCTCGATGGTAATCAAACCGTCGATGCCGCCGTACTCATCAACGACCAGAGCCATGTGGCGGCGCGAAAGACGCATCTCCAGCAAGAGATCCAGAGCCAGTACAGACGGCGCGATGAAGAGAGCGGGCCGCATGATGCGATCCAAACGGAAGCCGGTGGGATCGGAGGCAAAGGGGATCGCATCCTTCAGATGCACCATGCCGACGATGTCGTCGAGCGTCTCGCGATAGACCGGCAGGCGAGAATGGCCGCGCTTGGCGATGATCTTCAGGAACTCGGCGAAGCCCGTCTCGACATCGACGGCGTCGATGTCGGCGCGCGGCACCATCACGTCATAGGCCGTCAGGTGGCGCAGGTTGAGGATGTTGGAGAGCAGCAGGCGTTCATGGCTGCCGATGACCGGCGCTTCGCCGTCCTCGCCCTCCTTCTGGTCGACCTGGCCGATGATCTCTTCGATGGCTTCTCTAAGCGCCGCTTCGCCGGCCCTGGGCCGCAGCTTTGAAACCAGGCGCTGGATGACGCCACGCTTGCCGTCCTGTCCGTTGCCGTTCTCGCTCATCGTTGCGGTCTATGCTCGATGTCTCGCCGGCCGGCCTGAGAGCCGTAGGGATCGCGAACCGAGAGGTCCGCGAGGATCCGGCGCTCCCGCCACTCCATGCGTTCGGCTGCAAAGCGGCTGCCGTGATCATAGCCAAAGAGATGCAGGACCGCATGCACCACCAGGTGAGCCAGGTGCGCCAAGGGCCGCTTGGCCTGGCAGCTCGCCTCGCCCAGCAGGGTTTGGCGCGCCAGAATCACATCCCCGAATCGACCCAGCCGCGGCTCGTCGGGAAATGAGAGCACGTTGGTCGCCAGGTCTTTGCCGCGAAAAGTGCGATTGAGGCGACGGACGGCGGCGTTGTCGGCCAGCACAAAGACGACGCGCCCGGCTGGCGCCCCGACGGCTGCCAAGCTTCGCCTGGCGGCGCGTCTGACCACCACTGTCGCGCCGGGCACGGCGGTCAGCCAGGCACGATCCTCGACCAAGAGGTCGATCTCCCAGCGTCGCCCAAGATTGGACCTACTTGGGGGTTGTTCGGCGCTCACGACTGACCTTCAAAGAGGTCGCCGGCCTCTTGCCCTTCCTTTTCGGCATGCGCATAGGCATGGACGATCCGCATCACCAAGGGATGGCGCACGACGTCGGACTCGGTGAACTGTATGAAAGCCAGGCCATCGAGGCCCGCCAGCAGGGTTTGAGCCTCGGCCAGGCCCGAGCGCTCGCCGCGGCCGAGGTCGACTTGGGTTAGGTCGCCGTTTACCGCCATGCGGCTGTTCTCGCCCAGGCGCGTCAGGAACATCTTCATCTGCATCGGCGTCGTGTTCTGCGCCTCATCTAGGATGACGAAGGCATTACTCAAGGTGCGCCCGCGCATGAAGGCCAGCGGGGCCACCTCGATCTCGCCGCTTTGCAGGCGGTTGGCCACCTGATCGCCCGGCAGCATGTCGTAGAGCGCGTCATAGAGGGGACGCAGATAGGGGTCGACCTTCTCGCGCATGTCACCCGGCAGGAACCCCAGGCGTTCGCCGGCTTCCACCGCGGGCCGCGACAACACCAGGCGCTCGACCTTGCCCGCCAGCAGCATCTCGACGGCGATGGCAACCGCGAGATAGGTCTTGCCGGTCCCTGCGGGGCCAATGCCGAAAGTCAGCTCGTGCCGCCGCAAGGCCTTGATGTAGCGGGCTTGCGCAGCGGTACGCGGCGAGATGGCCCGCTTGCGGGTCTGCACCATGGTTTCATCGGCGCTGGCCTCGGCCGCTTCGCCGGCCAGCGCCAAGTGCACGGCACCGTCCACGTCGCCATCGCCGACCGGCAAGCCGCGTTTCAGTCGTTTGTAGAGGCTCTCCAAAGCTGCGACGGCCGCATTGACCGCATCGGGCGCGCCGGTGACTGCCACGCGGTTGCCACGTGCGGCCAGGGTCACCTTCAGCTGCCGCTCCAGGCGTGCCAAGTGCTGATCATGTTCGCCGTAGAGCAGTGGCAGAAGCGAGTTGTCGCCGAACTGCAGGAAGGTGGGATCGTTTGAGGCGGCCTCTGTCACACAGCCCCCAGGGTTTCGGGCAGGCTTGCCAAGGCCTCGGCCGCAAGGGAGTTTTCGCCGGCTTCAGTGATCTTGACCTCCAGGATGCGGCCCGAGAGGGAGGCCGGCAAGGCGGCATGGACGGCCTGCATCCAGGGGCTGCGGCCAACCAGCTGACCCGGCCGTCGGCCCGGCCGGTCGAAGAGCACGGGGAGGGTCTTGCCGACACTCCCTTGATTGAACCGCCGCTGCTGGCGGTTCAGCAGGGCCTGCAGCTCCGCCAAGCGCTCGGCCTTGACAGCCTCCGCTATCTGGCCGGGCAACACGGCTGCCGGCGTGCCGGGGCGCGGGCTGAACTTAAAGGAGTAGGCCTGGGCGAAGCCGATCTCCTCCACCAGCGACAGGGTCTGACGGAAATCAGTGTCGCTCTCGCCCGGAAAGCCAACGATGAAGTCAGAGGAGAGAACGAGGTCGGCACGCGCCTGGCGCAAGGCGGCGACCGTGCGACGATAGTCGTCCGCGCGGTGCCGCCGGTTCATGGCGTGCAAGACGCGGTCCGAACCGGACTGCACCGGCAAATGCAGAAAGGGCATCAGTGCGGGCAGGTCGCGGTGGGCAGCGATCAGCTCATCGTCGACGTCGCGCGGATGAGAGGTGGTGTAACGCAAGCGGGAGAGGCCCGTGATCTCCGCCAAAGCGCGCAGCAAGCGCCCCCAAGCCCCAGGTGTCCCCCGCTGCGCCCTCGCCGTGATAGGCATTCACGTTCTGGCCCAGGAGGGTGATCTCTTGTGCGCCGGCAGCGATCAGTCGCCGCGCCTCGTCCACGACTTGGGCAACCGGACGCGACGCCTCGGCGCCGCGGGTATAGGGCACCACACAGAAGCTGCAAAACTTGTCGCAACCCTCCTGCACGGAGAGGAAGGCGGACACGCCCTGCGGTCCGCGTTCCTGCGGCAAGAGATCAAATTTGCTCTCGATCGGGAAGTCGGTATCGGCGAGGCCGCCTTGGCTGCGCTCGACCCTGGCGATCAGCTCCGGCAAGCGATGATAGGCCTGCGGCCCGACCACGAGGTCGACCACGGGCGCGCGGCGCAGCATCTCTTCGCCCTCGGCCTGGGCGACGCAGCCGGCGACCGTGACCGTCATCTTGCGTCCGCTTTCCCTTGCCTGGGCTTTTGCGCGGCGCAGCCGGCCAAGCTCGGAATAGACTTTCTCGGCCGCCTTCTCGCGGATATGGCAGGTGTTCAGGATCACCAGGTCGGCCTCTGCGGCCTCTCCGGTCTCGGCATAGCCCAAGGGAGTCAAGAGCTCTGTCATGCGGGCAGAGTCATAGACATTCATCTGGCAGCCGTAGGTCTTGATGAAGAGTTTCTTAGGCAAAGGTGCTACCGACTACTTCGGCGTTGGACAGCGCTGGGCGCGCATAGCGAAAGGATCCAATCCCTAGCCAGAGACGATTTCTTGGGCTTGACCCTAACATCTCCGGCCGGATCCGGACAATCACCGGCATATGACATGTTCGCCAGCCAAGGAAAAGCCGTTCCCGTCATGCCGGTTTGGGCGCGGGCTGCGGCGGAGTGCCACGCGCAGACGCAGTCCGGCGCCCGGTTAGCGCGTCGGTCACGCCGCGCGCGACGGCGGCATGGCAATGCTCGGCCAAGGCCTTGCGAGAGCCCATCTCCGCCAGCGTGACCATGGGATGGAATTCGACCGTGACGGTGACGCGACCCAAGCCAAAGGCGTTCCAGATGTGCCCGGCGAGGTCCATGTCGCCGTACCAGGCGAAGTAGGGCCTGAGGAAGCGGCCCATCGGCATGCCGTCCAGGTGGCTGTAGGCGATCGAGACCGGCTGCACCTTCAAATCCTCGCCCTTGGGCTTGATCGCGGCAGCCGCGAAGAGGGCCGACTTGAAGGGCAGCACGCGATTGCCGTCGCCGCTGGTCCCCTCGGCGAAGAGGATGAGGCTGTCGCCGTCTTCCAGGCGCTGGTTCATCTCGTCGCGCGCGCTGCCGGTCTTCTGCGGGCGGCGCCGCTCGACGAAGACCGAGCGCTGCAGCCTGGCGAGCCAGCCGAAAACGGGCCAGCGGCGCACTTCCGACTTGGCGACGAAGCTGCCCTTGATCAGCGATCCCAGGACCTCGATGTCCAGATAGGACACGTGGTTGGCGACAAAGAGTGTTGGTGAGATGCGTGACTGCCGGCCGCGCCGTTGGACGCGAATCCCGAAAAGTCGCGTCACGCGTCGGTGAAACCACAAGGGAAAGCTCTTGGCGAAGCTCGGCCTGAACTTCAGCGCAAAGAGCTGCACCAGCATGCAGGGCGGCAGCAGCGCGAAAAACAGCAGGACGCGCCAAAAGGCACGAAAGCGCGACACCATGGGGCGATTGGATCCTTGCGCTCTACCTCTGAGGGCTGTCGCCGGCGGCGCGATAGTGGCGCAGGTACTTCTGCGTCACCCAGTCGGTCTTCACGATGACGGCAACATCGGTGGTGCCGAAATCGTGGTCGATGACGGCACCGTCGCCGACGAAGCCGCTCAAATGAAGATAGCCGCGCACCAAGGGCGGCAAGAGCCGCCGGGCGACACGCACGTTGATGCTCTCTACCGGCCTGCGGTTCATGTCGACATAGCGTTCCGGCAAAGCCCTCGGCCGCAGTGCCGGTGGTGCCAGATGGTGATGGTAGAGATAGCTCAAGGCCTCGGCCATGTCGTCAGGGTCGGTCGACGGCAGGCTGGCACAACCGAACATCACGTCGATGTTGTAGAAAAAGACGTACTCCGCAATGCCACGCCACAAGAGCTGCATCGTCGACCCGGTGCGGTAGTCTGCCGCAACGCATGAGCGGCCAAGCTCCAGGACCTCGCCCGGATAGGTCAAGAGCGGCGTAATGTCATATTCGTCGATCGTGTAGAACTGGCCTCGACGCAAGGCCTGCTCGCGCCGCATCAGCCGGTAGGTGCCGACCACCGCCTCGCTGCCGCGCTTGGTCCGGTCGAAGACCAGCAAGTGATCGCAATAGGAATCGAAGGTGTCGTATTCGCGTTCTTCCAGCCGCTGCTCGAGCGTAGGAGTCGCGGCCATTTCCTCGCAGAAGACCCGGTAGCGCAGCCGCTGAGAGGCACGAATCTCTTCCGCCGTTTCCGCCAGCCGTATCCGCAAGTTTCCAGCGACGACATCAACCGGCTTGCCGGCACTAGCCTCCATGAGAACCATTGCGCTTGCTCCTCCGCCGGGACAGGGCTTGGTCGCCTTCCCGGATACGCCACCTCTTAGACACTATGTTCACATCACCAGCGACGTAGGTCTTTATGTGGGGTCCGGCGAGAAGGCGGCAAAGAGAAAAACATCCACAGGTACCTCTGCCACACTAGCGCTTATCCTCGTCCGGCGCATCATTGCCGATCCTCACCGCATAGAGCTCCATGCGATGATCGACCAGTCGGTAACCTAAGCGCTTGGCCACCTCCTGTTGCAAGCGTTCGATTTCAAGATCGACGAATTCGACCACATCGCCGGTGTTAACGTCGATCAGATGGTCATGGTGCTCTTCACTTCGCTCCTCATAGCGCGAGCGGCCTTCGCCGAAGTCGTGACGATCGAGAATGCCGGCCTCTTCAAACAGCTTCACCGTGCGGTAGACGGTGGCAATGGAAATCCTGGGATCGATCTTTGAGGCGCGTTGATGCACCTGTTCGACATCGGGATGGTCGGTGGCTTCCGACAGGACTCGGGCGATGACCCGGCGCTGACCGGTCATCTTCAAACCCTTCTCGATGCAGACTCGCTCAAGGCGGTCAGGCATGGCGCCGGCCTCCTCTTCGTCACACTAAAGAATCAAGCGGCGATCGTCACCGCCCGATGGCGAGACAAGGCCTAGCACAAAAGGGGCGCGGCGGTCTGCCCCGCCGCGCCCGGACTCTTGTTGGCAAAAAAGCGCGCGTGTCGCGGCCTAGCCGCGGCGGCGTGCCTTGGTACCGAGGCCGATTTCCTTGGCAA
Source organism: Rhodospirillales bacterium (assembly GCA_963669385.2). Lineage (GTDB taxonomy): Bacteria > Pseudomonadota > Alphaproteobacteria > Kiloniellales > JACOMY01 > JACOMY01. The sequence continues at coordinate 279,116 of CAXXGD010000064.1, read as the reverse complement.
GCTGCGAACGTTGCTTGGCGTAGTTCGGCGCCACCATAGGATAGTCGGCATTCAGGCCCCAGCGCTCCCGGTATTGCTCTGGAGTCATGTCGTATGCCGTCTTCAAATGGCGCTTCAGCATCTTCAGCTTTTTCCCGTCCTCAAGACAAATCAGGTAGTCAGGAGTGATGGAACGCTTAATCGGCACTGCCGGCGTCGGGCGCTCGGGCTCGGTTTCCTTCGGTTCGCCGACCGTGGCCAACGATTGATAGACATCACGGATAAGATTCGGCAGATCCTGGGCTGACACCGAATTATGCGACACATGTGCCGCCACGATATTGGACGTCAGGTCCAGCAGCTTCTGGCCAGCCTCTTGGTCGGACATTTGGTCTTCCTCCTAAGTACGATACCTTGAGTGTTTATAGGGATGAGCTGGTGGGAAGGCAAGAAGACTTTACTATCTTAGTCGCCGCCTTTTTTGACAAAGAGAGAACAAGCGAAAAACACAGCGCGCCGCTAGGGAAAAGCTTCAACAAAGGCGGCATGAGAAGGGCAGAGCGGGTAGTTAACCCGGTGACTCCGCTTAAAAACAGCGTCAGCGACCAAGATCTAGCCTGAACACCAACGCATCTGAACCGTCTGGATAATAGGCGGGCCGGATGCCCACCAACCGAAATCCGAGACCGCCATAGAGTGCGCGCGCCGCCTGATTGCTTGCCGAAGCTTCCAAGAAGAGTGTTCGCGCCTGGCAGTGCTGCAAGAAAGCGCGCGCGCTGACTACTAGTGACGTCGCCATTTCCTGCCGGCGGAAGGCCGGGTCCACCGCAAGCGTTAGAATTTCGGCCTCGGCGACGACCAATCGCGCCAAGAGAAATCCGGCCAGGGAATCGCCTGCCAGACAGTGCCAGGCCAAAGCCCCCGGTTGAGAGGCCAGCTGCGTAAGGCTCTCGGCCGACCAGGGCTCGCCGGGAAAACAGGCAGCATGGAGGGCGGCGGCCGCATTCAGGGGCCCCAGGCCCGGCCGCGGCCGCCAGCCGTGGCGTCCAGCCGGTCGATCATGCTGCGCCAAGTGGGGGGTCACCTTGCAAACCGGGACTGCTTGGCCGCCACCGTCGTATCCGCTTCGCGCAGGTATAGCGGCTTCACCCGCGGCCAGGGTCGTTCGGGACGTGGCTTCGCGGCCGCCAACCTGGCGACTTGGCCGGCCGAGACCTGGGCCGGTGCCAGGCTCATGACGGCCGCTGACCCCATTCGGCCAAGCCAGGCCTCCGATGCATCGCCGGCCAAGACAAGGGGGCCGGCAGGAAGGGCCGAGATCAAGGCCGCCTCGCTAAGCAAGGCGGGACCCAGCGTGCAGCGGTGGGCTTCGTCGAAGATCTGCACATAAACCTCGGCACGTTTGGCTTCCAGCAGCACCACCAGGTGGCTGCCTTGGCGCTCCTCCTCCGGTACCGCCGAGGCGACTGCCTCGAAACCGCTGATCGCGACCACCGGCAAGTCCCACGCAAGCGCCAGGCCTTCCGCGGCCGCAAGGCCGATCCTGACGCCGGTAAAGCCTCCGGGACCGGAAGTCACCGCAATCGAGTCCAGCTCCGACCAGCCAAGGCCGGCGCGATGCATCACGGCTTGCGCCATGGGCACCAGTCGTTCGGATTGGCCGCGACGCATGACGGCGAACTCTTCGGCAAGGATGTCTGGTTCGCGCCAAAGCGCGGCCGAGCAGCCGCTGCCCGCCGCATCCAAGGCCAGGATCGTCCGCCCGCCCCCTGCGCAGTCGTTGCTTCGGGTCAAGAGCGGCTAGAGCGGATCGCATTCAGGTGGAACCACCTGAATGCGTGAATCTGCCCTATCTTTCAAAACTGTAGAGCAGGATTCGGACGACGAATCGTTTCGATTTGACGTCATCCTGCGCTAAGCGAACTGGCAGGCCTGCGCGACCGACAGGCGCGGCCCGCGCGGATGGACCGCAGCCGGGTCGCCGTAGCCCAGATTGCACAGGAAGTTGGACTTGACCTTGCCGTCGGGAAAGAAGGCGGCGTCGACCTTGGCATTGTCGAACCCCGACATGGGTCCGCAATCCAAGCCCAAGGCCCGTGCCGCGACGATGAAGTAGCCACCCTGCATCGAGCCGTTGCGGAAGGCGGTGGTCTCTATGTGCTTCGGCTTGCCGACGAACCAGGACCTGGCATCGGTGTGCGGGAAGAGCGTCGGCAGCTGCTCGTGAAACTCGAGGTCATGAGCGATGATCGCGGTCGCAGGCGCGGCCATGGTCTTGTCGGCATTGCCGGGCATCAAGGCGGGGCGCAGCTTCTCTTTCGCTTCCTTGCTGACGACGTAGGTGACGCGCATCGGCAGGCAGTTGGCGCTGGTGGGCCCCATGCGCGCAATCTCGTAGACCCGTGCCAGCAGCTCTTGCGGCAAGGGCGCCTCGTCGAACTTGTTGTGGGTCCGCGCCTCGAAGAAGATCTGATCAAGGGCAGCGGCGTCGATCTCTTGGCGCATGGCTAGCGGCCTCCATCGGTCACACTACTGAAGGTCTTTTTGGGCTGTCGGCAGGCGCGGTCAGGCGACCGGACGGACCTCGACGACTTCGGGGATGTAATGGCGAAGCATGTTCTCGATCCCCATTTTCAAGGTCGCGGTAGAGGAGGGGCAGCCGGCGCAGGCGCCTTGCATATGCAGGTAGACGATGCCTCTGTCGAAGCCTTGGAAGACGATGTCGCCGCCATCCTGGGCTACGGCTGGGCGTACGCGGGTATCCAAGAGCTCTTTGATCTGCGAGACGACCTCGCTGTCTTCCTCGGCGAACTGCGTCTCGGGCTGGCTCTCCTCCAAGAGGACCGGCCGTCCGGCGGAGAAGTGCTCCATGATGATGCCGAAGACTGCCGGCTTCAGCTGGTGCCACTCCGTGGTCTCGGCCTTGGTGATGGAGATGAAATCGCCGGAGAAGAAGACGCCGGTGATCCCCTCGACCAGGAACAGGCGCTGCGCCAAGGGCGACCGCTCGGCATCGTCCGGGTCACGGAAGTCCGCAGTCCCCCCAGCCAGCACCTCGACTCCTGGCAGGAACTTCATCGTCGCCGGGTTCGGCGTGCTCTCGGTTTGAATAAACATCGATCCGTCCTTCCGCGCTCTGCCGCAAGCCACGACATGGGGAGAGGCAAAGCGCCTGGCAAGCCGCGGTCCTGTTCCTAGCGATCACGAGATCGCGTCGATGGCCGCCTCGCTCAAGTTTCCCGGCACCACCGTCAGCGGAATTCGCAAGCGAGAAACGAACTTGCCGGTGAGCGCCGATATCAAAGGTCCGGGCGAGCTGCCCTGGGGGCTGGCGGCCAGCACCAGTATGGAGATGCTGGGCTCTTCCTGGATCAAGCGCAACAGCTCGTCGCGGCGGTCGCCGTCGCGCAGATAGACGATGGGCAGCCGCCCCGAGGTGTCCTTCACCCGTCCGGCAATACGCTGCACGTATTGTTCCGCGCGCGCGCGCGCCTCTTCTTTCAAGAGGTCGCCGACGCCCATGAAGTGCTGGAACTCCGTGGGCTCGGTGACATAGAGCAAGGCCACCCGACCGTCGGTGTGACGGGCCCGCCGGCAGGCGAAGCGCAAGGCGACCTGCATCTCGTCGCTGTCGTCGACCACGACCAGGAAGATGCGTCCCGGTTCCTGCTCGTCTTGTCCGCTTCCGGATTGCTCGGCCATCGCAAGTCCTCCCTACCGGCGATTTCGACCTATCGGCGCCGGAAGAGCAAGTGGGCAATCCATCCGACCAGCAATGCAATCAAAATCGCGCCCAGGCCGTAGAGCGCACTGTGTTGGTGTGCGACGTTATAGAGAAAGGCCTCCAGACCCACCTTGCTGACGGCGAGCGGAATGGTTTGTGCGGCAACATTCAAGCCGTCTTGAAAGATGTAGACATCGATCAGGAAGGTGCCCGTCGGAACGTTGGTCGGCAGCTCGAGATTGCTGCGGAAGAGCCGGCCACCCAGGATAATCACCGGCGCGGCCCGCTCGACATAGAGGCCGATTCGCTCCTTTGCCCGGACCAGGCCGTCGCGCCACTCGGCCAGAAGGTTGGGAGAGGCGCGCCCGGAGGGCTCCAGATCCAAATCCTCCAGCCCAAGCCGAAGTCGGCGTTGCTCGGCAGGGTCGACGATCTCATCGAGCGGAGCACTGCTGGCGTAGGCATAGTAGGAGGGCGCCTGCGGGAAGGTCATGGTCGCGGTATTGACCCAGACGCCGGCGACGGTGCCCTTGCGGTGCATCACCGCCTTGCGTGCCGGGCCGCGCACCACGACGACCAGATCGGCCGGCTCGCGCAAGGCGCCGAAGACCAGGATCCGCGCGCCGTCGAAACCGGTGGTGATCGCCACCAGATGTTCCGAGACGTCTGCCAGCAGGCGGTCGGCGCGCGCCAGCGGCGCACTCGCCAGGAGCGCCAAGAGGGCTATGGCCAGCGCCCGAATCAATAGGAGACTCCCAGGACATAGATGTCGACCGGCGCCGAGAAGAGATCGAGTGTCAGCTTCAGTCCCACGCCGACGACCAGCAGGGCCAGCATGAGACGCAAGGCATCGCCCTGCAGCTTGGCGCCCAGGCGGGTCCCGATCTGCGCGCCGATGACACTGCCAAAAAGCAACAGCAAGGCCAGCACGACATCCACGGTCTGGTTCTCCCAGGCCTGCAGGAAGGTCACGTTGATGGAGGTGAAGATGATCTGGAAAAGCGAGGTGCCGATGACCACGGTGGTCGGCATGCCCAGGATGTAGATCATCGCCGGCACGATCAGGAAGCCGCCGCCGATGCCCATCAATGCCGAAAGGATGCCGACGACGAAGCCGACCAAGAGCGGCACGATGGCGGAGATGTAGAGCCTGGACTTGCGGAACCGCATCTTAAGCGGCAGGCCGTGAATCCAGTGATGCTGATGCAGCTTACGCCGGGTCGGCGCCTTGCGCTTTCGGCGAAAGACGGCGCGGCCCGACTCCAGCAGCATCAGGCTGCCGACCGAGCCCAAGGTGGTGACGTAGATCAGCTGGATGACGAAATCGATCTGTCCCAGCGTCTGCAGCCAAGAGAAGATGACGATGCCGATGCTGGAGCCGATCAGTCCGCCGGCCAGCAGCACCATCCCCATCTTCACGTCGACGTTGCCGCGCGGCCAATGCGCCATGACCCCGGAGACGGAGGTGGCGATGACGCTGTTGGCCTGGGTGCCCACCGCCACCGGTGCCGGCACGCCGATGAACATCAAGAGCGGGGTCATGAGAAAGCCGCCGCCGACCCCGAACATGCCGGAGAGCACCCCGATCAGGCCGCCGATGCCGAGCAGAAGGTAGACGTTGAGCGAGATCTCCGCCACCGGCAGGTAGATCTGCATTCTCTTTCCGTCTCCCTCTCTTCGGTTAATCCGTTACAAGTCTAGTCCGCCGCTTCGCGGCGCCGCAATCGATCTGGCGCCCTTATGCCCTCAGCAGGCCAACGGCGTCGTAGACTTCACCCAGAATCGGTTCGGCGATGGCCCGGGCGCGTTGGGCGCCGTCACGCAAGACCTCGTCGACATAGCCCGGGTCGGCCATCAAGCGCTTCATCTCGTCGCCGACCTTGCCCGCGGTTTGGATCGCGAGCTCGGTCAGAGCCTTCTTGAACTGCGAAAAGGACTCGCCGGCGAAGTCCGTCACGACCTCGGCCAAGGCTTTGTCGGCCAGTGCGGCGTAGATGCCCAAGAGATTCCAGCACTCCGGCCGCTCGCCCCGCGTCTCCTCGCTGATCTCGCCGGCCTCCGTCAGCTGCGTGGGATCCGGCAGCGGGTGGGGGTCGGTCGTCGCCTTGCGGATCTTCAGCGCGACCTCGTCCGGGCCGTCGGTCATGACGATCCTGCTCATCGCCGAAGGATCGGATTTCGACATCTTCTTCTTGCCGTCGCGCAAGGACATCACGCGGGTCGCCGTGCCCAGGATCAAGGGCTGGATCTGCGGGAAGAGATCGACCTTGTAGTCGTGGTTGAACTTCTGGGCGATGTCGCGGGCCAGCTCCAGGTGCTGCTTCTGATCCTCGCCGACCGGCACGTGGGTCGCCTTGTAGACCAGGATGTCGGCGGCCATGAGGTTGGGATAGACGTAGAGCCCGGCCGAAGCCTTCTCGCGATGCTTGCCGGCCTTGTCCTTGAACTGGGTCATGCGGTTCAGCCAACCCAATCGCGCGACGCAGTTGAAGACCCAGGCCAGCTCCGCATGGGCGGCAACCTGGCTCTGGTTGAAGATGATGGCCTTCTTGGGATCGATGCCGGAGGCCAGATAGGCCGCCGTCACTTCACGTGTCTGCGTCTTCAGCTCGGCCGGGTCCTGCCAAGTGGTAATGGCGTGCAGGTCGACGACGCAGTAGATGCAGTCGTGCTGGTCTTGCAGGGGCACGAAGTTGCGGATCGCGCCGAGGTAGTTGCCGAGATGCAGGTTGCCGGTCGGCTGCACGCCGGAGAACACGCGGGCCATGCTGGAGGGTCTTTCCGAAGGTCAGGAGACTGTCGAGAGCTGGCTTATCGCCGCTAGCCGGCAGAGGGTCAAGCCGGCGCCGCCCCGGTCAGGTTCCACGACAGCGTGATGCGCGGTCGCTCGCCGCTGTAGGGGTGAACGAAATGGACCAGGTGGCTTGGGAACAGCAGCATGCTGCCCGCCTGCACCGCCGGGCCGATCGAGTTGCTGAGGCGGCCTTCCTCCACCTGACAGCAGAGCGCCAGCCTGGGATCGGCGAAGCAGAAGCGCCCGCTGACGCTGTCGCCGTCGTCCGCATTGCCGGGATCCAGGCAGTAGACCAGGGAGAAGTCGGCCTGGGTGTGGCTGTGCGGCACGATGTAGTCGCCGGTTCGGTAGATGTTGGCCCAGGCTAAGGCGATGGCGCCGTCCTGCCGCTTGGTGGCGAAGCGATAGAAAGCCAAAGCGCGCGCATTGAGGAAATCCCAGCCCGGCACTTGGGAGCAGTCCTGATGGTAGAGCTTGGTACCCCCGAGGTGGCGACCATACTGCTGGCGAAAGCCGGGCTCGCTCGCCAGGCTCAGCAGGCGCTCGACAAGGACGCCGGCGTAGAGGGCGTGATCCTCGAAGCGTGTCTCCAGAAAGCTGTTGGCCGCATCGGGCGCCTGCAGTCTCTGCCCTTGCGGCCAGGGCTCCAGCGCGGCTGCCTGGCCCTCCGACATCATGCCTCTCCTTCCGGGTCCCTTCCGTCCGCCGCCACGGCGCCTCGCCTGGCCTTCAGCCGGCCCCAGGCGTCGCGCAGCTGTTCGCGCGGCAGCGCGCCGATCAAGATCGCCAGAGCCAGATAGACAAAGAGCCCGCCGGCAACCAGGAGGCCCAAGGCCGCAGCCCGCTGGCCTTCGCTACCGTCCAATGTCGTCGCCAGTGGCGGCAGGGCAAAGAACAGCCCTGCCCCCATCGCCAAGGCAGCAAGAGCCTGGCGCTGCAGACGGCGGCGCTGTGCTGCTGCAACCCTGAGCAAGCCTTGCCTGCCCAGTGCGCGCCAGAGGTATCCCACGTTGACGCAGGCCGCGAGCGAGGTGGCGATCGCCAATCCCAGATAACCCAGTCCCTGGCCCCTCAGCGTGAAGAAGAGCAGGAGCGAGAGGGCGATGTTGGCGCCGACGCTCCAGAGCGCCGCGCGCAGCGGCGTGGTCATGTCCTCGCGCGCATAGAAGGCCGGCTGATAGACCTTGACCGCGACATAGGCCGGCAGGCCGGCGGCATAGGCCAGCAAAGCCAGCCCCGTGGCCTCGCTTGCCGCCCGGTCGAAGGCGCCGCGCTCGAACAGCACGCGGGCGATCGGCTCCGCCAAGACCACCAGTCCCACCGCCGCGGGAAGGGTCAGAAAGAAGGCGAACTCCAGGCCTTGGGAGAGGCTCGCGGCGGCGGAAGCCTCGCCTTCTCCCTTGAGGCGCCGGGTGATCTCCGGCAGCAGCACCACCGAGACCGCGATGCCGATCAAGCCCAGCGGCAACTGATAGACCCGGTCGGCATAGTAGAGCAGGCTGGCCGCGCCCGGCTGCAGGGTCGCGATCATCGTGCCGACGAAGAGATTGAGCTGAAGTGCGCCGGCGGAAATCAGCCCCGGCACCATCAGGACCAGAAGACGGCGCAAGCCCGGCGTGATGCTCGGCCGGCGCAGCCGCAAAGGAAAGCCGGCGCGCGCAGCGGCGACGATCAGCAGCAGGAACTGGGCGCCGCCGGCCGCGGCTACCGCCCAGACCAGGACGCGGCCGGGCTGACCGGTCAGCGGCAGGACCGCCAGCAGGGCCAGGATCAGGAAGATGTTCAACAGCACCGGCGCGGCGGCGGCGGCGGCGAAGCGGCGCAGGGAGTTCAAGACCCCCGACAGCAAGGCTGCCAAGGCCATGAAGAGGAGGTAGGGAAAGGCGATCTGCGCCATCCTCGTCGCCTCTCGGAACTGCTCGGAATCGTCCAGGAACCCCGGGGGCGATCACCGCCATGACCCAGTGCATGCCGGCCATCGCCAAGGCCACGAGAACGAGGGCTACGCTCAAGAGCAGCGACAGCGCCTCCTCGGCGAAGCGGGTCGCCACCACCGGGCCCCGGCTTTCCAGCCGCCCGGCGAAGAGCGGCACGAAGGCGGCATTGAAGGCGCCCTCGCCCAGCACGCGGCGGAAGAGGTTGGGCAGGCGGAAGGCCACCACCCAGGCATCCGCGATCGGCCCGGTGCCGAGCGTGTTGGCGATCAGGATGTCGCGGACGAAACCCAGGATGCGGCTCAGCAGGGTCCAGCCACCGACGGTGGCCATGGCTTTGAGAAAGCGCATGAGACTAGCTCTTAGGCCAGAGCTGGGGCGCGTTGAAGGCGCAATCTTGATGCGGAGGGGGCCTGGCCAGGCAAAGCGTCAGGCCGCGCGCTTGGCCTTGTCGCTGGTGCCCTGGGGGCCGTCGATGACTTCGATCAGGCGCTTCTTCACACGCGAAATCTTGCCGCGGTCGGTGATCTTCTGATTGAGCGCGGTCTGCACATAGAAGCTGTCGACCACGCGTTCGCCATAGGTGGTGACCACCGCATTGTGGATGATCAGGCCATGGCGGGTCAGCGCATAGGTCAGGTCGTGCAGAAGGCCCGGCCGATCGCGTCCGTTCACTTCGATCACGGTATGGTCGTCGCTGGCCCGGTTGTCGATCAGGACGCGCGGCGGCACGGTGAAGACGGCAAAGCGCGACGGCAGGCTCGTTGCCGCCTGATCGAGGTCGCGCCAGGGCTTCATGCTGCCGGCCAAGGTGCCTTCGATGTAGGCGGCCAGTCTCGCCAGGCGATTGGGGCGCCGAAAGGCCTCGCCGGTCTGACGATCGCGCACATAGAAGACGTCGAGCGCCATGCCGTCGGCCATGGTGAAGATCCTGGCGGCCTCGATCTCTGCGCCGGCCGCTGCCAGCGCTCCGGCGACGCGGCTGAAGAGGCCAGGGTGATCGGCGGTATAGACCGTGATCTCCGTCACCTCGCGATAGCGGTTGATGCGGTTGGTCACCGTGAGCGGCGTGCGCTGGGCCTGCGCCTCCCTGATCAACTCGGCATGGCGGGCGTGGGTCTCGCTGTCGAAGCTCAGCCAGTAGGAAGGATAGCCGTTCGCGATGTGGGCTTCCAATGCCTCCTTCGGCCAGCTGGCGAGAGCATCCCGCAGGGCGTCTTGCGCTGCCGCGATGCGGGCCTCCCGGCCTTCCGTCGCGTGGCCGCCGGACAGCAATTCTTCCGTCCGCCAGTAGAGATCGCGCAGCAAGGCTGCCTTCCAGGCGGTCCAGACGCCGGGCCCCACGGCCCTGATGTCGGCCACGGTCAGGACCAGCAAGAGGCGAAGGCGCTCCATCGACTGCACCAGATCGGCAAAGGTCCGGATGGTCTGCGGGTCGTCCAGGTCGCGCCTGAAGGCGGCGTCGCTCATCGAGAGGTGGTGCAGCACCAGCCAGGCGACGCTCTCGGTCTCTTCGGCGGTGAGGCCCAGCCGCGGGCCGATGCGATAGGCGATAGCGGCGCCGATTTCGGAGTGATCGCCGGCCCGACCCTTGGCGATGTCGTGCAGCAGCAGGGCGACGTAGAGCACCCGTCGCGACAGGACCTTGCCGACCACGCTGCTGGCGATCGGTGTTTCCTCCGCCAAGAGGCCGCGCTCGATCCGCCCGAGGATGCCGATCGACTGAATCAGATGCTCGTCCACCGTGAAGTGGTGGTACATGTTGAACTGCATCTGCGAGACGATGCGGCCGAAGTCGGGCAGGAAGCGGCCCAGGACCCCGGCCTCGTTCATCCGCCGCAAGGCTTCCTCGCCGCGCTCGGCATGGCACAGCATTTCCAGGAACAACTTGTTGGCGTCCTGGTCGTCGCGCAGGCGGTCGATAAGGCGCAGGTTCATGTTGACCCAGCGCAGCGATTCCGGATGGATCTCCAGATCGTGCTGCTGGGCCACGCGGAAGAGCCGCAGCATCTGCAGCGGCTCTTTCTGGAAAAAGGCGCCCTCTTCGACGGTGAGACGGCCCGACTTCATGCGAAAGCAGTCGTAGCGCCGGCGCAGAAGTGCCGGCAGACGGTCGCGCAGGCGCCGATTGGTCTGCGCCTGCAGCTCCGCGCAGATCAGCCGGGTCAGGCTGCCGACATCCTTGGCCACCAGGAAATAGTGCTTCATGAAGCGCTCGACCGCCCTGGTTCCGGCGTGGCGGCGATAGCCCATGCGCGGTGCGATCCGCTGTTGCAGGTCGAAGGTGAGGCGTTCTTCGGCGCGGTTGGTCAGATAGTGAAGGTGGCAGCGCAGGGTCCAGAGGAAGTGCTCGGCCTTCTCGAAGGTTCGGATCTCCTCGTGGGTCGCCAGGCCGCGCTCCTCCAATTCGTGGAAGGTGGAAACGCCATGGGCGAACTTGGCGATCCACAGCAAGGTCTGGAGATCGCGCAGGCCGCCCTTGCCGTCCTTGATGTGCGGCTCCAGGCTGTAGCGCGATCCGCCGGCCTTGAGGTGACGCTGGTCGCGCTCGTTCAATTTGGCTTGAACGAAGCGGCCGGCCTCTTCGGAGATGATCTCCTTTTCGAAACGCTGCTTGAACTCCCCGTAGAGAGGCTGATCGCCCCAGATGTAGCGGGCGTCCAAGAGATTGGTGGCGATGGTCTGGTCGCGCTTGGCGCGACGCAGGCAGTCGTCGATGGAGCGCGTCGCGTGACCGACCTTGAAGCCGAGATCCCAGAGGAAATAGAGGATCGCCTCCACGATCTGCTCCACCCTCGCGGTTCGCTTGTAGGGGCAAAGGAACAGCAGGTCGATGTCGGAATAGGGAGCCATCTCGCGGCGGCCATAGCCGCCGACGGCGATCACCGAGAGGCGCTCGCCGGAGGAGGGGTTGGCGGTGGGATAGAGGTCGTCGGCGGCATGGTCGAAGATGACGCGGATGATCTGATCGACCAGATAGGCGTGGCCGCGCGCCGTTTGCGGCCCTCCGGCACCCTTGTCGAAGCGTTCGCGCAGCCGCTCTCGGCCGGCGGCAACCGCGGTCTTCAGCAGGGCCAAGACGGAGGCACGTTCGGGCGCGCCGCCCTTGGCTGCGATCCGCATGGATTCCAGCTCTTTCAGCAGGTGCGCGCGGCGGACGATCTGGCCGCGCCTGACTGCGGTGCTTTGGTCGCCGCTGCCGGTCATGAGCAGAGAGTCGGCCGTTGCGATGTCAATAGCAAGTGCGACGCGCGCGTGCTGGCACGATAACGCGCCCGGCTGCTATGCCGCGCCACAGGGGTCTCGCCGTAGCGCGGCAAGGGCTTGAGGTGGTACCGAGACAGGGATGCCGAGCGCGCAAGCACGAATCTTGGCCAGGCTTTGCCAAAATCTCGCCAGCATTGTATCGCCGTCTAGCGAGGCTCAGGTTCGACGCTAACGCATAGGCTGTGCATCTTATGCTCCTGCTCTGACCCCGCCGATTGAGCACGGAGAGTGCGGAGGCAAGAGCTGAAGAACGAAGGGGACCAGAGAATGAGGGAGGAAGCGGCGGTCAACGCCTCGCTCCTGCGGCGCAACCTGCCTCTGTGTGCGCTGTCTCTGGTCTTGGCCGTCACCCTGGTCGTGGTCGTCTTGTACCTGCTGGATGGCAATGGCGGGGGGCGGGCCCTGAACCTGGAGCAGCCCGGTCCTTTCACAACAGAGCCTATCGAAACGCCGCTCGGCTATCTTGAGGCGCACAGCAACACAGAGCCCGGTCTTACCTACGAGATGTCGGAGGGCCGCATCAGGAATCTGCGCTATCTGAGTGCGGAGCCCGAACCGCTGTTCGACGTCACGGTCGGCGAAGTGGTGGTGAAAGCCATCGACACGGAGCATTGGCCGCCGCGCTTTGCCGACATGCGTCTCTACGACCTCGATGCCGAGATCGCCTCGCCCGGCTGGCCGCCATGGCTTCGGCGCATCCAGGGGGATGCGATCCTGGCCTTCCAGCTGCATCCGGAAAGCAACACCTTGGACGTCCCTTTGGCCGCCCTCTCCGCGCCGGGACAGGGCCGGCTGGACATAGCCTTCTCCTTGGACAAGGTAGATGCCGCGCGGCTGGGCAGCTCGCTGGGTAGCGCTGAAATCAGCACCTTATCGCTCACCTTCTATGACGAGGGCCTCTTCGAGCGTGGAATCGAAGAGATTGCCCAGCAGGAGCGCACCACGCAGGAGGTCGTGCGCCGGCAAGTCGCCGCCATGGCGACGGCGTTGCAGGCCAAGAGCAGCTACCCCTACATGCGCGAGTTCTTTGCAGCACTCAGGACCGTCATGGAACGCGACAAGGGCGGTGTGGTCCTGGAGATCTCCGCGACCCCCTCTGAGCCCTTCCCCTTGGCCGAGTTGGGCCGGCTGCGTTTCTGGCCCTTGCCGGACCTCGCCAGGCTCAGGAAGCTCAACCTCCACATCGACGCGAAGTAGGGGCAGAGACGGCGCGCTACGTCAGCGTGACCTCGATGCTGACCAAGCCGGTGCCGCTGCCCGGGATGGTGACGCCGGCGCCCAAGACCAGGGTGTCGGTACCGGCACCACCGTCATAGCTGTAGCTGGCGAAATCGCCCTGGTTCGACACCAGGAAGATGTCGTCGTCGCTGCCTCCGTAAAGCGTGTCGATACCCGCTCCGCCGAACAGCGAATCGATGCCCTGATCCCCAAACAGGACATCGTTGCCCGTATCGCCCGCCAGGCTGTCGGCGCCAGAGCCACCGTAGAAGCTGCGGTCGCCTCCGCTGCCGCCGTAGAGCCTGTCGGCACCAGAGCCGCCATAGAAGCGGCTGTCGTTGCCGATCCCACCGTAAAGGCTGTCGTCCCCGTCCTCGCCTCTCAGATGAAAGTCGTTCCCGCTGTTGCCTTCGAGAGTGTCGGCGCTAGACCCGCCATTGAAACTTATGTCGCCTCCACTTCCGCCCGAGAGCGTATCGCCACCGGACCCGCCAAAGAAACTTTGGTCGCTTCCGTCGCCGCCCGCGAGCCTGTCGGCGCCAGAGCCACCGTAGAAGCTGCGGTCGACCCCGCTGCCGCCGTAGAGCCTGTCGGCATCGGACCCGCCGAAGAAACGCAAGTCTAGCCCGCTGCCGCCGTAGAGCCTGTCGTCCCCCTCGTCGCCGTATAGCAGACTGTCATTACCCTCGCCGCCATGGACGCTGTCGGCACCCGACCCACCGAAGAAACGATCGTCACCACCGCTTCCGCCGTAGAGGCTATCGCTTCCCGTGTTGCCCGCCAGTCGAGCATCATCCCCGCTGCCGCCGAAAACAGCGTCGTCACCAGATCCACCGTAGAAGGAGTTGTCGCCTCCGCTCGAACCCGAGAGGCTATCGGCGCCGGACCCACCGAAGAAGCTTAGGTCGTTTCCTTCGCCGCCCGAGAGGGTGTCGGCGCCTTGGTCACCAAAGAAACTTCGGTCGCTACCGCTACCCCCGTAGAGCCTATCGGCACCGGCCCCACCGTAGAAACGCAAGTCTGCTCCGCTGCCGCCGTAGAGCCTGTCGTCCCCCTCGTCGCCGTATAGCAGACTGTCATTACCCTCGCCGCCATGGACGCTGTCGGCACCCGACCCACCGAAGAAACGATCGTCACCACCGCTTCCGCCGTAGAGGCCATCGCTTCCCGTATTGCCCGCCAGTCTACCATCACCCCCGCTGCCGCCGAAAACAGCGTCGTCACCAGATCCACCGTGGAAGGAGTCGTCGCTTCCGCTCGAACCCGAGAGGCTATCGGCGCCGGACCCACCGAAGAAGCTTAGGTCGTTTCCCTCGCCGCCCGAGAGGGTGTCGGCGCCGGACCCACCGAAGAAGCTTTGGTCGTCTCCCTCGCCGCCCGCGAGCCTGTCGGTGCCAGAGCCACCGTAGAAGCTGCGGTCGACACCGCTGCCGCCGTAGAGCCTGTCGGCACCGGCCCCACCGTAGAAATACAACTCTAGCCCGCTGCCGCCGTAGAGCCTGTCGTCCCCCTCATCGCCGTATAGCAGTCTGTCATTACCCTCGCCGCCATGGACGCCGTCGGCACCCGACCCACCGAAGAAACGATCGTCACCACCGCTTCCGCCGTAGAGGCTATCGCTTCCCGTGTTGCCCGCTAGTCGAGCATCATCCCCGCTGCCGCCGAAAACAGCGTCGTCACCAGATCCACCGTAGAAGGAGTTGTCGCCTCCGCTCGAACCCGAGAGGCTATCGGCGCCGGACCCACCGAAGAAGCTTAGGTCGTTTCCCTCGCCGCCCGAGAGGGTGTCGTTACCCTCTCCGCCGAAGAAGCGGCGATCGGCTCCCTCGTCGCCGAAAAGAGAATCGTTGCCGCTGTTGCCTTCAATAAGGGAATCGTTGCCGTCACCACTGAAGATCCGGTCCACACCTTCGCCACCGTAGAAGATACTATCAGCGCCGCTGCCGCCGTAGACACGGTCGGCGCCGCTGGCCCCAAAGAATTGCTGATCGGCACCGCTGCCACCGCGCAAGGTGTCGTTGTCGTTGCCGCCGTAGAAGCGCCTGTCGTCGCCCAATTCTCCGTAAAGCTTGTCGGCGGCAGCACGGCCGAAGAAGGAGAAATCGCTCCCGTCGTCGCCGTAGATGCGATCGACGCCGCCGCCGCCCTCGAACCTGCTATCATTCCCACTGCCGCCGAAGATGGTGTCGCGCTTGCCCTGGCCCTCGAATGTTCGATCAGTACCGCTGCCTCCGTAGAGCGTGTCGTTGCCGGCACCCCCATAGAAGAAGCTGTCGTTACCGTCCTCGGCGAAGAGGCGGTCCGGGCTGACACCGCCGAAGAAAGAGGCATCGTTTCCGTCATCACCGTAGAGCCTGTCGCCCGCGCGCTCGCCATAGATCAGCGAGTCGTTGCCGGACCCTCCAAAGATCAGATCGCTCGCGCGCTCTCCGTCCAGCGAGATGTCGGCGCCGTTGCCCCCCTCGATCCGGTCGTCGTTGGCACCGCCGATCAGCGTGGCGTCCGCTCCATCGCCGCCGTAGAGGGTATCGAGCCCGGCACTGCCGTAGAGTGCGCTGTCGTTGCCCTCGCCTCCGAAGATCGTGTCGTTGGCGACACCGCCGTCCAGGGTCGCATCGCTGCCCTCGCCTCCGTAGAGCAGGTCGATCCGCGAGCGTCCCAAGAGGTTGCGATCGTCGCCCTCCTCACCCAGCAGAACATCCTGTCCGGTGCCACCGCGCAACGAGAGGTCGGCGCCGCTGCCACCCAGCAGCGTGTCGTTGCCCTCTGCCCCGATCAGGCTGTCCGCTCCGCTGGCGCCATAGAGCGTGTCGTTCGCTCCGTAGCCCAGAATGGTATCCGTCTCGCTGGTCCCGAACAGCGTGTCCGGCCCGGGCGTGCCGATAATCAGTGCCATCTTGAGCCCCCCGCCTCTCCTCAGGCGTCCTATGTCAAGGTTGATTCTTCGCGATCATGAACAACTTGACACTCGTTCATGTGATGCTTGCAACAGAGGATAGAGTAACCAGCAGGCGCATGCGCTTCAAGGGGTGTTGGACAAGGTTCTATTGATGAAAGTATTTCTACTGGTACTTGTCATTCAGCAGTTGCGTTGACGATTTGATGGTCCGAAGAGTCCATAGTGAGACAATTCATTTTTTTTGAGAGTGCGTGTGGACCAATGTCCTACGTCAGCGTCACCTCTATACTCACGAGACCGGTGCCGCTGCCCGGGATGGTGACGCCGGCGCCCAGGACCAGCGTGTCCGTTCCTCCGCCACCGTCATAGAGATAGCCGACGAAATCTGCCTGGTTGTTCACGTAGAAGACGTCGGTGCCGTTCCCTCCATAGAGCGAATCGGCGCCGGCGCCGCCGAACAGGCTGTCGATGCCAAGATCCCCGTAAAGGGTATCGTCGCCTGCATCGCCGTAGAGCCTGTCTGCATTGTTGCCGCCGAAGAAGTCGCGATCGTCCCCACTGCCGCCGAAGAACCTGTCGCCGCCATAGCCGCCAAAGAAACCCTGGTCGTTCCCGGAGCCCCCCAGAATCGAGTCTGCACCGGAGCCACCGTAGAAGTCGGAGTCCTCCCCGTCGCCTCCGTAGAGCCTATCCTGTCCCGCTTCGCCTCTCAGCAAGCCGTCGGCACCGCTGCCGCCTTCGAGGGTGTCGGTACCCGTGCCACCGTAAAGGACACTGTCGTTGCCTGATCCACCAAAGACCGTGTCTCCTCCGGACCCGCCGAGCAGGCTCTGGTCGTCGCCATCGTCGCCGGCCAGGCGGTCGGCGTTGTTCCCGCCGAAGAGGCCACGATCGCCGCCGCTATCGCCGTAGAGCGCGTCGCCGCCGTCATCGCCGTAGAGACGAGAGTCAGTGCCACTGCCCCCAAAGAGGGCATCCGCACCTGTACCGCCATAGAGCTGAGAGTCATCTCCGGTTCCACCGCGGATCGTGTCCTCTGCGTCGCCGCCTTCTAGCAAGAAGTCGTCACCGTCCGCGCCCACGATCGTATCGGCGCCGGAGCCGCCGTAAAGTCGGTTGTCCGTCCCGCTGTCGCCGGAGAGACCATCGGCGCCGGAGCCGCCGAAGAACCTGCGATCGTTACCACTGCCGCCATACAATATGTCCGCGCCGGCCGCACCATAGAAGGTGCGGTCGTCTCCTAACTCGCCAGCGATCCCATCGTCACCCTCGTTGCCGTGAAGCGAGGTGTCATTTCCGTCACCGCCGAAGAGTAGGTCCAGACCTTCGCCGCCGTAGAGATAGACATCCGAGCCGCTGCCGCCAATGATACGGTCGTCGCCACTTCCTCCGAAAAAGTGCTCATCGCCTCCAGCGCCGCCCGAGAGTGAATCGTCGTCGTCGCCGCCGTAAAAGAAGGTGTCGCTGCCGCCTGCGCCATAGAGCGTGTCTTGTCCACCCTCGCCGGCGAGACGCCTGTCCTCGCCGTCTCCGCCATCGATGACGTCGGCACCGGATCCACCGTAGAAGGTTCGATCGTTTCCGCTGTCTCCCTTGAGGCTGTCGCTGCCGCTTCCTCCGGAGAGACTGGTGTCGTCTCACTGCCGCCGTAGAGCGAGTCATCTCCTCCGTCGCCGTGCAGTAGAATGTCGTTCTCGCCTGCGCCCTTCAGGACATCGTTCCCGACACCGCCATAGAAGGAGAAATCGACCCCGCTTCCGCCGTGAAGGCTGTCGGAACCGTCTCCACCATAAAAGCGCCGGTCGCTCCCGCTGCCGCCCGCAACGCCGTCGTCACCGGCTCCACCATAGAAGTCTTGGTCGCCGCCCGCTCCTGCCGAGAGGATATCGTCTCCCGATGCACCGAAGAGGAACCGGTCGACCCCACTTCCGCCATAGACCCGATCGTCACCGGACCCGCCATAGATGCTGCGATCATTGCCGGTTTCGCCGAACAGGCTGTCGGCCCCATCCTCGCCCAAGAGAATGCTGTCTTCATCCTCTCCGCCACGGATCTCGTCGTCGCCTGCACCGCCATAGAGGCTCCTATCGTTGCCGGTGCCACCGTAGAGCCTATCGTTCCCGCCTTGGCCGCTTAGCTCATTGTCTCCTGCAGTCCCGCCGAACACGCTATCGGCGCCGGATCCACCGTAAAGGCCAACGTCACTGCCCGATCCGCCTAATAGAACGTCACTGCCGGTGTCACCGTAGAGGCTGCGGTCATTTCCTTCGTCACCGGCGATCGTGTCGTCACCAGATCCGCCGAAGAAACTCTGATCCGCCCCGCTGCCCCCGTAGAGGCGATCGGCATCGTCCCCACCGTAGAACCTGGAATCCCCTCCTATGCCGCCGAAGAGCGCGTCCTCGCCCGCGTCGCCGAAGAACGAGACGTCGTCGTCGCCATCACCGCCCAGGTAATCGGCGCCGGACCCGCCGAAGAGGCTGCGGTCATCGTCGTCCCCGCCGAAGATTCTATCGGCCCCGGATCCACCAAAGATGCTTTGATCGTTCCCAAGGTCGCCCGAGATCGTGTCGGCATCCAGGCCGCCGTACAAACGCCGGTCCGTTCCGCTGCCACCGTAAATCTTGTCGGCTCCGACGTCGCCAAACAAACTGGTGTCGAACCCGCTGCCGCCGAACACCGAATCGTTCCCGCTGTCGCCGAAGAGAGAGATGTCTTCGCCCTCGCCGCCGAAAACGCGATCGGTGTCCTCGCCACCGTAGAGCCTGAGATCGTTGCCACTGCCCCCGTAGATGCGGTCGTTGGCGCTGGCGCCGAAGAGGTCCCGGTCGGCGCCACTGCCGCCGCGGATCGTGTCGTTATCGTTGCCGCCGTAGAACGAACGGTCGTCGCCCAGGGCACCATAGAGCTTGTCGGAGGCCGCACGGCCGAAGAATGATGTATCGTCGCCTGCGTCTCCATAGAGGCGGTCGACCCCGCCACCGCCTTCGAAGCGGATATCCGCCCCGTCGCCGCCGTAGAGCGTATCGCGCTTGCCTCCGCCCTCGAAAACCTGGTCGTCCCCATTGCCGCCGAAAAGCGTGTCGTTCCCGGCGTCCCCGTAGAAGAAGCTGTCGCTGCCGCTGTCACCCAGCAGGATGTCCGGACTGACCCCGCCAAAGAAAAGGGCGTCGTCCCCCGGGTCACCGTAGAGCCTGTCGCTCGCCCGCTCGCCATAGACATAGGAGTCGTCACCGCCCCCGCCGAAGACTTGGTCGCTGGCCCGCTCTCCGTCCAGCGAGACGTCGACACCGTCGCCACCCTCGATCAGGTCGTCGTTGGCGCCGCCGACGAGGTGGCTGTCCGCGCCAGAGCCGCCGAAGAGGCTGTCCAAACCGGCGCTGCCATAGAGCGCTCTGTCGCTACCCGAGCCGCCGAAGATGCTATCGTCCGCCACGCCACCGTCGAGATTGGCGTCGTCACCATCGCCGCCGTAGAGCAGGTCGATGCGCGAGCGGCCCAAGAGGTTGCTGTCGTCGCCCTCTCCACCCTCAAGCAGATCCTGACCCGTGCCGCCGTTCAGCGACACGTCGGCGCCACTGCCGCCGAAGAGGCTGTCGTCGCCCTCAGCCCCGATCAGGCTATCCGCGCCGCTTACTCCATAGAGCGTGTCGTTCGCCCCATAGCCCAAAATGGTATCGACGTCGTCTGTCCCGGTCAGTGTGTCCGGCCCGGGCGTGCCGAGGATCAGTGCCATTCTTCGCTGTTCCCCATGGTCTTGCTCGCCAGTGAGCCTCTAGCAACCGCAACAAGGACGCCGACGCGCGTACAACTCAAGAATCTTGACTGAAGGTAGAGTTACAAATCGGCGAACTGCCGGTCAAGAAGTTGATCACGGATTTCAATTTCTGCTAGCAGAAAACGATTCTCCATTTTTGGTCATCGCGCTCGCCGGTCTGCGGCTCTGGTCCGGGCGCTACCTAACGAAGACCCACCAGCTCGTAGATCAGCTCCAGAGCCGCGCGCGGCGTCAGGCTGTCCGGGTCTATTTCCTCCAGCCGCTCGCGCAGCCGGTCCGCCTCAGCCGGCTCCGTCTTGCGCTGGGCGGCGGAGAAGAGCGGCAGGTCGTCGACCAGCTGGGCCAGTGCGCCGGCCTGCTCGCCGGCTTCCAGCTGGTGCAGGATTTCCTCGGCGCGGGCCACCACGGCTGCCGGAAGGCCGGCAAGGCGGGCGACATGGATTCCGTAGGAGCGATCGGCCGAGCCGGCGGCGACTTCATGCAGGAAGACCACCTCGCCCTGGTACTCGCTGACGCGCATCGAACGGTTGGCCATGCGCGGCAGGCGCGCCTGCAGGCGGGTCAGCTCGTGATAGTGGGTGGCGAAGAGCGCGCGGCAGCGGTTGACCTCGTGCAGTTGCTCGAGGCTGGCCCAGGCGATCGAGAGGCCGTCGAAGGTGGCGGTGCCGCGGCCGATCTCGTCCAGGATCACCAGTGACTTGGGCGTGGCTTGATTGAGGATGGCGGCGGTCTCGACCATCTCCACCATGAAGGTGGAGCGCCCGCGGGCCAGATCGTCGGCAGCGCCCACCCGGCTGTAGAGGCGGTCGACGACACCGATCTCGGCCCGCTCGGCCGGCACGAAGCTGCCCGTCTGCGCCAGGATGGCGATCAGCGCATTCTGCCTCAAGAAGGTCGACTTGCCGGCCATGTTCGGCCCAGTGACGAGCCACAGGCGGCTGTCGGGCGAGAGGTCGCAGTCGTTGGCGACGAAGGGACGGCCCTCGCCCCTGAGGGCTTGCTCGACGACCGCGTGGCGACCCGCGGTGATGAGAAAGCTGTCGTCGTCACGAAGCGATGGGCGGACGTAGGACTCCTGCTCGGCCAAGGTCGCGAGGCCTGCCGTCACGTCCAGTTCCGCCAGGGCACGGGCGGCCGCCTGTATCGGCTCCGCCCGCCCGCTGACCTCCGACAGGAGATCTGCGAAAAGCTGCTCTTCGATCGCTAGGGCCTTGTCGTCGGCGCTCGTGACCTCGCGCTCCAGATCGGCCAGCTCGGGCGTAGCGTAGCGGACCGCAGAGGCCATGGTCTGGCGGTGGATGAAGGGCTGGTCCGGCATGCGCTCGGCGTGGTTCGCGCCGATCTCGACGAAGTAGCCAAGAACGTTGTTGTGCTTGATCTTCAGGCCGGTAATCCCGGTCGTCTTGGCATAGCTCGCCTGCAGCTGAGCGATCAACTTCTTGCTCTCTGTGTGCAGACCGCGCAGCCGGTCCAGCTCGTCGGAGTAGCCTTCCCGTATGAAGCCGCCGTCGCGTGCCAGCAGCGGCGGCGCGTCGACCAACGCGCGATTGAGCCGCTCGACCAGGCCGTCGTGACCGTCCAGGGCGCGCCGCAAGCGTTCGGCTAGCCCGGACATTTCCGCCTCCGCACCCTCGCTCAGAAGGTTCAAGAGCTGCCGGCCGCCGGCCAGTGCAGTGCGTATGGCTGCAAGGTCTCGAGGTCCACCCCGACCAAGGGTCAGGCGGCTCAGCGAACGCTCCAGGTCGGGCAGGCCGCGCAAGCCATTTCTCAATGCCGCGCGGAGATCACTTGCCTCGAAGAGCTGGCTCACCGCGGCGAGCCGCGCCTCGATCGCCGCCCTGTCGGTCAAGGGGGCCGCCAGGCGCTGTGCCAGCAAGCGGGTGCCGGCGCCGGTGACGCAGCAGTCGATGGCGGCGATCAGGCTGCCCTTGCGGCCGCCGGCTTGCGCTTCGAAGAGCTCCAGGTTGCGCCGGCTTGCGGCGTCGATGGCCAAACGGCTGGCCAATCCGGTGCGGCCGGGCCGCGCGAGGTGCGGCAGCGATCCCTTCTGGGTCAAGGCGGCATAGTCGATCAAGGTGCCGAGCGCTGCCACCTCGGCACGGCTAAAGGACCCGAAAGCGGCAAGATCGGCGACGCCGTAGTGGTCCTTCAGCCGCGCCTCGGCATTGCGGCTGTCGAAGCGGGCAGGGGGCAAAGCCGTGATGACCGGTCGCCACTGGGCCCAGAGTTCGAACAGGGCCTCACGCTGCAGCAGCCGTTCCGAAACCAGCAACTCGCGCGGATCCAGGCGTGCCAGTGCCGCCCCCAGCTCTTCGTCCTGCAGTCCCTCGGCCAGAATCTCGCCGGTGGAGAGATCGAGCCAGCCCAGCCCATAGCTGCTGCTGGCCTCTGCCAGCGCCACCAAGTAATTGTTGGCGCCAGCCTCCAGCAGGTGGTCTTCGGTCAGGGTGCCGGCGGTGACCAAGCGCACCACGTCGCGCTTGACCACCGCCTTGGAGCCACGCTTTTTCGCCTCGGCCGGGGATTCCAGCTGCTCGCAGATGGCGACCTTGAAGCCCTGACGGATCAGCCTGGCCAGATAGCTTTCGTGGGCATGCCACGGCACGCCGCACATGGGAATGGTCTCGCCGCGTTGCTCGCGCCGGGTCAGCACAATGTCCAGCGCCGCTGCGGCCTTCTTCGCATCGTCGAAGAAGAGCTCGTAGAAGTCCCCCATGCGGAAGAACAGCAGTGCGTCCTCATAATCCGCCTTGAGCGCGAGGTACTGGGTTATGAATGGGGTCTGGGCGGCCTTGGAGATGGGTGGCTGCGTGTCATTGTCCTGCATTACGGCGGCACCCTAGGCAAGGGAGCTACCGCTCGGCAAGATGGCCGGCGCGCGTAATTCGAGAGACGGGGACAAGATGGACAGCAGCAAACGGATCACCGATCGCGAGGCCCTGGAGTTCCATGCCAGCGGTCGGCCGGGCAAGCTGGAGATCCGCGCGACCAAGCCGCTGACCACGCAGCGCGACCTCTCTCTCGCCTATTCACCCGGCGTCGCCGTGCCCTGCGAGCGGATCCACGAGGACCCGACGCTGGCCTACGACTATACCGCGCGGGGAAACCTGGTCGCCGTGATCTCCAACGGCACGGCTGTCCTGGGCCTCGGCAACCTGGGCGCCCTGGCCTCCAAACCGGTGATGGAAGGCAAGGCGGTCCTCTTCAAGCGTTTCGCCGACATCGACGGCATCGATCTCGAAGTGGACACCGAGGACGTCGACGCCTTCGTCAACTGCGTGCGCTATCTGGGCGCCTCCTTCGGCGGCATCAATCTGGAGGACATCAAGGCGCCGGAGTGTTTCATCATCGAGGCGCAGCTGAAAGAGCTTCTGGACATCCCGGTCTTCCACGACGACCAGCACGGCACTGCCATCATCGCTACGGCCGGGATCTTGAATGCGCTGCATCTGACCGGACGGACGCTCGAGACCACGCGCCTGGTGATGAACGGCGCCGGGGCTGCGGCGATCGCTTGCGCCGATCTCTTGAAGGCGATGGGCATGCCGCACGACAACCTGGTGCTCTGCGACACCTCCGGCGTGATCTACGTGGGTCGCACCAAGCGGATGAACCAGTGGAAGTCGACGCATGCCGCGCGCACAAAGGCGCGGACCCTGGCCGAGGCGCTGGAGGGTGCCGACGCCTTCTTCGGCCTCTCCGCCAAGGGCGCGGTCACGCCCGAAATGGCAGCCTCCATGGCCGATCAGCCGATCATCTTCGCGATGGCCAATCCCGATCCGGAGATCACGCCGGAAGAGGTGCGCAGCGTGCGCGACGACGCCATCATCGCCACCGGCCGCAGCGACTACCCCAACCAGGTCAACAACGTCCTTGGCTTCCCCTACATCTTCCGCGGGGCGCTCGACGTGCGTGCACGCACCATCAACATGGAGATGAAGATCGCCGCGGCCGAAGCGCTCGCGGCCTTGGCCCGCGAGGACGTGCCGGACGAGGTCGACCGCGCCTACGCCGGCCGCCGGCTGCGCTACGGTCCGGAATACATCATCCCCGCCCCCTTCGACCCCCGCTTGATCGTCGACGTGCCCAAAGCGGTGGCCAAGGCGGCGATGGAAAGCGGGGTGGCCGGCAAGCCCATCGTCGACTTCGACGACTACGAAGCCGCGCTGTCGGCGCGGCTCGATCCCACCTTCGCGGCTCTGCAAGAGGTGATCGACAAGGTGCGCGAGCACCCCTCACGCGTGGTCTTCGCCGAGGGCGAGGAGCCGCGGGCGATCAGAGCCGCACATGCCTTCTGGCACGCCGGCTTCGGCACGCCGATCCTGGTCGGCCGTACCGAGCAGGTCACAGAGCGCATCGCCGAGCTGGGTCTGCCGGCCGACTTCTGCGAGATCACCAACGCCGGCATCGCCAACACCCGCGAGCGCTATACCGAATTCCTCTACAACCGCCTGCAGCGCCACGGGATGCTGTTCCGCGATTGCCAGCGCATGGCGAACCAGAACCGCAACGTCTTTGCCGCCTGCATGCTGGCCTGCGGCGAGGCCGATGCGCTGGTCACCGGCCTCACGCGGAACTTCAGCCGGGTCTACGACGACTTGAGGCGGGCCTTGGACCGCAAGCCGGGCAAGCGGGTCTTCGGCATGGCCCTGCTGGTCGCCCGCCAGCGTTCGGTCTTGGTTGCCGACACCTTGGTGCACGAATTGCCCAGCGCCGAGGTCTTGGCCGACATCGCCGAGCAGACCGCCGAACAGGCCCGCGCACTGGGCCAAGAGCCGCGCGTCGCCTTGCTGTCCTTTTCCAACTTCGGCGATCCGCCGGGCGAGCGCGCGGTCCGGGTGCGCGAGGCCATCCGCATCCTCGATCACCGCCGGGTTCAGTTCGAGTACGACGGCGAGATGCAGGCCGACGTGGCCTTGGATTACGAGCGCATGCAAGAACACTATCCCTTCTGTCGGCTCTCCGGCCCCGCCAATGTCCTGATCATGCCGGCGCTGCATACCGCCAGCGTGGTGACCCGCATGCTGCCGGAGGTGAGCAGCGCCCATGTCATCGGGCCGCTCCTGATGGGCCTCTCAAAGCCGGCGCAAGTGGTCTCGCTGGGCGCCACCGTGAACGACCTGGTAAATGCCGCGGCGCTGGCTGCGCACGAAGCCATCATCGATCGCCACTACTGATCTCAGAAACGCGGTTCCTGACCCACAAAGGCGGGTCCGTTTTCGGTCCATGTGCCGTCATCTCGCTCCGCGGCTTTGAAATAGAGAGCCGAGCTGCGCAATCAGATGAGTCCCACCTGATCGCGATCTCCTCTAGACTGTCGGGCGATGGTAGAAAAGTCCGCCGCAGCGCCGCCGCTCCACGGTGAGGAAAGGGCCCCGGCCCAGCCAATCCTGGCAGATCCCTTGTCGGGCATCGCCGAGCTGCGCCAAAGCGACATCGAGACGACATCAGCCGGTCATGACGCCGCGCTAGAGAAAGAACCCTCTTCGATAGCGACCGAGCCCCTAGAGGGCGATGACGAACGACAGCAGATGACCACGCCGAGGGTCCGGCAGGATTCGCTCTTTCCCTTTCTTCTGATCACCTTGCCGGTCGCGGTCGCGGCCTGTGTCGCGCTGGTCTTCGGCTGGATCGAGCCGCCTGCGATGATTCTGATCGTCTTGGCTAGTGGGCTGGCCGCCCTGGTTCTGCTGCGCCGGCATCGTGCCCATGTCGCCGGGTTCAAAGCCTATCTCGAGCAGGCATCGTCGCAGCCGGAGGCGCCTCTTGGCGACCCGCCGGCGCCGCTCGGCAGCCTGCTGACGGGAGATCTCGCCGGCGCCATCGCCGAGACGCTGCGCAAGGGATGGCGCCGCCACCGCGACCTGGCGGTGCTGGACGCGGGTAAGGAAGCCGTGCTGGCCGCGCTTCCCTATCCACTTCTGACCTTGACCGCCAGTCGGCAGGTGACCCGCGCGAACCGTGCTGCCCAAGAGCTCTTCGACAGCCCGCTCGAGGGCCGCGACCTGATTTCCGTTCTGCGCGAGCCGGACCTCTTGACCGGGGCGGAGGCCGTCTTGGCCGGCGCCGACAGCCGCAGCGTCGAGTTCACCATGGCAGGCGGCCTGACGCGCTGTTTCGTGGGCCATATCCAGCGCTTGGCGGTGACCCAAGAGGACGAGACCATCGCCATTCTCGCCTTGCTCGAGGTCACCGCCTTGAAGCGTGCAGAGCAGCTGCGGGCGGACTTCGTCGCCAATGCCAGCCACGAGTTGAAGACGCCCCTGACAAGTCTGATGGGTTTCATCGAGACCTTGGGCGGTGCTGCCCGAAACGATCCGGAAGCCCGCAAGCGTTTCCTGCCGATCATGCAAGAGCAGTCGGAGCGCATGGCCCACCTGGTCGAAGACCTCTTGTCGCTCTCTCGCATCGAACTGCACGAGCACACCCCGCCTCGCGACTCGGTCGACTTGCCGGCGGTTCTGCACCGCGTGGCAGCCGCCCTCTCGATCAAGGCAGAGCAGCGCGGGATCGCGCTCCGTCTCGCGTGCGAGAGCCTGCCGCCGGCGCAGGGCGACGAGGAGGAGCTGCAGCAGGTCTTTCAAAACCTGGTGGACAACGCGCTGAAGTACGGGCGCGCCGACAGTGAGGTGGCCATCGAGGCGCGCCTTTTGACACCGGAAGAATCGCGACTGCGCCGCCTGGGGCATCCAGCCATCGCGATATCAGTCATCGACGAAGGCGAGGGCATTGCCCGCGAGCACTTGTCGCGGCTGACCGAGCGTTTCTACCGGGTGGATACGGCACGCTCTCGCGCGCTTGGCGGCACCGGGCTGGGACTGGCGATCGTTAAGCATATCGTCAGTCGCCACCGCGGCCGTCTGGAGATCAAGAGCGATCTCGGCAAAGGCTCGGTCTTCTCCGTCTACCTGCGCGCGGCCAGCGCTCAAGCGAGCCCGCTGGAGGAGTTGCCGCCGCAGGACCGCCAGGCTCGTGCCGTCGGAGAATAGGAGCTTCGTGGCAATCCGCGCGGGGGGCTATAAGGTGATCCGGCAGGCGATTGCGAACGTAATAATTTGCCGATGAAGGCAACGTCTTCCTTGCTCGTTCGTGAGCAACCGCTAAAGGATTGGGTGCCGACGCCGAGGCGCCGGCCGAAGCTTGCTGTTGTGAGAGAGCATGGGGGACGTGTCGGAAAGCGCAGACCAAGGGGCCTTGATGCAGGCAGTGGCGCGCCTTCGCGATCGCGCCGCCTTCGCCCAGCTGTTCGATCACTTCGCGCCGCGCCTCAAAGCCTTCCTGATGCGGCGGGGGACGGATGCTGCGTCAGCCGAAGAGCTGGTGCAGGAGACCATGTTGACCGTGTGGCGCCGAGCCGAGACCTTCGACTCCAAACAGGCGACGGTGGCCACCTGGATCTTCACCATCGCGCGAAACAAACAGATCGATCGCCTGCGCCGAGAGAGCAAGCCGGATCTGGATCCGAACGAGCCGCTGCTGCAACCGGCGCCAAGCGACGTGGAGCAGAGCATCGATCGCCAGCAGCAAGGCGAGCGGCTGCGGCGCGCCATTGCCGACTTGCCGGACGAGCAGGCCGATCTAGTTCGTAAGGTGTACTTCGGGGAGATGGTGCATACGGCGGTCGCTGACGAGACGGGAATTGCCTTGGGCACGGTGAAATCACGCCTGCGCCTGGCGATGAAGCGATTAAGGCGCAGTTTGCAAGAGGATGGCGAGAGTTAGGACTGTGGCACTGAACGCTGAGCACGACGACCTTTTGCTGGCTTTTGCGGCCGGCGCGCTGCCACGAGCGCCGAGTCTGGTCATTGCCGTCCAAGCGGCCATGCGCGTCGATGTGCGCGATGAGCTGCGCGACTATGAAGCCGTGGGCGGTGCCCTGCTGGAAGACTGTGCGCCGGCGTCAATGTCGGCCGGTCTGCGCGACAAGGTCTTGTCTGCACTGGATGAGCCGGCATTGCCGCCAAAAGCCGACAGCCCGACCGGCGATCGTCGCGTGCCTGCCCCGCTTTGGGGCTATGTCGGCGAAAGGCTGGAAGCCTTGCCGTGGCGTTGGGTGATGCCGGGTCTGAAGGACTATGTCTTTTCCGCCGGCGACGGTGGAACGACCCGGCTGATGTGGGTGCAAGGCGGGGTCAAGATGCCGGCACACACGCATTCCGGCCTGGAGCTCACGCTGGTATTGCAAGGCAGCTACAGCGACACCTCGGGCCGGTATCAGCCGGGCGACTTGCAGCTGGCCGACGCTTCGGTCGACCATAGACCGGTAGCGGAGCGCGGAGACCCCTGTCTCTGCCTGGTGGTCACCGAGGCGCCGGTCCGCCTGACCGGTCGTTTGGGGCGCTATCTGAACCGTTTCGTGCGCTATTGACAGGCCTCTAGCCGCGCCGCAGCAGCTGCGGGCCCCTCACATGCTCCTCCAGGCTTTCGACGGGTCCGCCGGCGCGCACGGCGCGTGGCGGAAAGCGGCCCAGGCTGACGAAGCGGTCGTACATGACCAAAGCGCCCGCCAGGCTGACGTTGATGCAAAAACGCGTCGGTATCTTCACCAGAAAGCTGCAGCGTGCCTGGACCTCCGGAGAGAGGCTGCCGCGCTCGGGCCCCAGGATGTAGGCTGCCGCCAGAGGGTGGCGAAAGCTCGGCAGATCAATCGCATCTTCGGTCAGTTCCACGCCCACCAGACGGGTGCCGCGCGGCAAGTTCATATCGTCAATCGAATCGTAGGTGAAGATCGGCAGGTGCTGGGCCGAATCGGCTGTGTCGGACAAACGCACCTCGCGCGCGTTGAAATCGGCGGCGACGGTGAAGGCATAGCTGGCACCGAAGGCGTGGGCCGTGCGCAGCAGCGCGCCCAGATTCATGGGCTTGCTGATGCGCTCAACCCCGATCGCAAAGAATCCGCGTAGCTCTGTCATGGCGGCGGCACCTTGCAGCAGGCCGCCGCAGCGGGCAAGCTCGCGGTTCCCGAGAATATTCACACTCTTAGCTGGATCATGCTGGACGGAAATACAGCCGATAATGGCCATTGCGACGCCAATCCTCTGCTGGTCGAGGTCACCCGCGGCCCGATGGTGGAGAGCAGGCATCGCGCCGCTTTCGCCCTCGTCGACACCGAGGGGCGCGTTGTCCGCTCGGCCGGGGACATCGAGAGGCCGGTCTACCCGCGCTCGGCCATCAAGTCGCTGCAAGCGTTGGCTATGGTCGAGAGCGGCGCCGCCGCGCGCTTCTCCCTCTCTCAAGCCGAGATTGCGCTGGCTTGCGCCAGCCATAATGGCGAAGAGGCGCATACGACGACGGTGGTGAAGTGGCTCCAACGCCTGGGCCTCACGCTCGAGGATCTCGGTTGCGGACCGCAGCTGCCATCCTGCGAAGAGACCTTGCGGGCGCTTTTCGAATCCGGCGGCAAGGCTGGTCCACAGCACAACAACTGCTCCGGCAAGCACAGCGGTTTCTTGACCTTGGCGCGTCATCTGGGCGTACCGACCAAAGGCTATCTCAGGATCCATCACCCCGTGCAGCAGCGCGTGCTGGGCATCTTGGAGGCTATGACCGGACTTGAACTGAGCTCGGCGCCGCGCGGGGTCGACGGCTGCGGTATCCCGACGCTCGGCATTCCCTTGGGCAATCTGGCCTTGGCGATGGCCCGCCTGGGCAATCCCGACGATCAGCCCGATGCCCGGCAGGAGGCTTGCCTCACCGTGCGCCGTGCGGCGGCGGCCGAGCCCTTCATGCTGGGCGGCAGCGGCGACTTCGTCACCGACGTGATGGGCGTCACAGGGATGCGCGCCCTGGTCAAGAATGGTGCCGAAGGCGTCTACTGCGCCAGCTTCCCCGACCTCGGCCTGGGTTTGGCCTTGAAGGTAGACGACGGCGCGGGCCGCGCCGCCAAGGTCCTGATGGGCCGCTTTCTGCTTGCTTTGGAGGTCCTCTCGGAGGAAGAAGCAGAGGTCTTGAAGGAGGTCCTGGCGCCGCCGATCGTGAACCGGGCCGGCCTGGTGGTCGGCGAGCAGCGTGCGCTGGGACCGGACAAGCTGACAGCATCTTGAATGAGGGCAGTCGAGTGGGAAGCATGCGTGCGCTGATCTGCGCCGAGCCCGGCTCTGCGGGCAGTCTGTCGCTAAGGGACGTGTCGCAGCCGACCCCGGCCGACGATACCGTCCTGCTGCGAGTGAGGGCCGCCGGGGTGAACTTTGCCGACACCCTGATGCTCGCCGGGCGCTATCAGGACATGCCCGAGCCACCCTTTGCGCCGGGCCTGGAAGTGGCGGGCGAGATCGCCGCCGTCGGCGCCAAGGTGACGGGCTGGCGCGAGGGTGATCGCGTGCTGGCTTTTCTGGATCATGGCGGCTTTGCCGACTATGCGCTGGCGCGGGCGAGCGACCTGCATCTTCTGCCGTCCTCGATCGACGACGCGACGGCGGCGGCCCTGGGCATCACCTATGGTACGGCCCACGGCGCGCTCGATTGGCGCGCCGGGCTGCAGGCCGAGGAGAACTTGGTCGTGCACGGGGCGGCGGGCGGCACCGGGCTGGCCTCGGTCGAGGTCGGCAAGGCCATGGGTGCCAGGGTGATCGCCACAGCCGGCGGCCCCGAGAAGCTCGCAATAGCCGCGGCCCACGGCGCCGACGCCTTGATCGACTACCGCAAAGAGGATCTGCGCAGCCGGATCAAGAGCCTGACGGCAGGGCAGGGCGCCGACGTCATTCTCGACCCGGTCGGCGGCAAGGTCTTCGACGAATCGCTGCGGGCGCTGGCCTTCGAAGGGCGGCTCTTGACCCTGGGCTTCGCCGGCGGCGGCATCCCGCAGGCGCCGGCCAACATCATCATGGTGAAGAACATTTCGGTCGTAGGCTTCTATTGGGGCGCCTATCGCCGCCGGGCGCCGCGCCGCGTGGCAGAACAGATCCGCAAGCTCTTCGCCTGGCTTTTGGAAGGGCGCCTGCAGCCCTTGGTCTCCCACCGCCTGCCCTTGGCGGAGGGCGATGCCGCCCTGGATCTGCTGCGCCAACGCAAGGCAACCGGCAAGGTCGTCATCGAGATGGACGAGGCGGCGTGAGCGCCCCAGCAGAATCCGGCGACCAGGATCCTCTGGCCGAGCAATACGAGGCTTACCCCTACCCCAGCCGCGATCCTGCCGATGAGCGCAAGCGGCTGATCCAAGGCTCGCCCAGCGATCTCAGGGAGATCCAGCACTACTTGCGCGGCGGCCGCTTCGACCCGGGCCAGCCCTTCCGCGCCTTGATCGCCGGGGGTGGCACCGGCGATGGGGCCATCATGCTGGCCCAGCAGCTCGCTGACAGCGGTGCCGACCAGGCCGAAGTGGTCTATCTGGACCTCTCGGCAGCCTCGAGGGCCATCGCCGAGGCGAGGGCGAAGGTGCGCGGGCTTGCAAACCTGCGCTTCCTCACCGGCCGCTTGGAGGACTTGGCCAAGCTGGCGCCCGGACCCTATGACTACATCGACTGCTGCGGCGTGCTGCACCACCTGCCGGATCCGGCGGCGGGCTTGCAGGCACTCACGCAAGAGCTGGCGCCCGACGGCGGTCTGGGCCTCATGCTCTATGGCCACTATGGGCGCAGCGGGGTCTATGAGCTTCAGGCGCTGCTGCGCGATCTCGTCGGCCAGGAGGACCTGGCCCGGCAGGTGGACTTGGCTCGGCGCCTGGTGGCCAAGCTGCCGGAGACCAACCGCTTTCGCCGCAACCCCTATCTCTTCGATCACCGGCAAAGCGACGCGGCGCTGGTCGACCTGCTGCTCAATCGGCGCGACCGGGCCTACAGCGTGACCGAGATTCTCGAGCTTTTGGCCGGCGCCGCACTAAAGCCCGTCACCTTCCTGCCGGCCTGCCTCTACGAGCCGGAGACCTATCTCTCCGATCCGGAGCTGGCGCGGCGCTTTTCAGCACTGTCGCCGGCGGCGCGCCAGCAGGCGGCGGAGAGCTTGGCCGGAAACATGAAGCACCATGTCGTCTACGCCAATCGGAGTGGCCCCGAAAGCGAGGCACAGCTCACCGGCGACGCGGTTCCGCAGCTCACCAAGCACGGGGGGCCGGACTTGGCGCGGGCCGCACAGCAGGACCTGGCGATCAAGGCGACCATCGAAGGCCTTGCCGTGCGTCGCCGTCTGCCGCGGCTGGCTCCGGCGCTGCTGACCCGCATCGACGGGCTGCGCCGCGTGCGGGAGATCCGCGCGGACCTGCAAGCCAGCAACGCGGCAGTCGACGACGCTCGCTTCGAGCAGGAGATGGGCGAGACCTATCAGGCCTTGCGCGGCCTGAATCTCATGTTGCTGCGGCAGCCTTCGGCCTGACCGGCAGAAGGCCGGAGGCGAAGAGGATACCGCCGGTCACCACCAGCACACCGGCGAATGCCAGAGGCGAAGGCTCTTCCCCCAAGATCGGCCAAGCGATGATCGAGGTGGTCGCCGGCACGGCTGCCATGAAGGCCGCCATGGTGGATGAGCCCAGAATACGTGTGGCCAAGGTAAAGCAGGTGATGCCGACGATCGAGACCACCAGGCCTTGATAGGTACCCTGCAGCAGCACCTCGTCCCAAGGCCAATCGGCCAGCGGCAAGCTCTTCATCGTGCTGGGCAGCGGCAGCAGCAGATAGATCGGCAGATAGAGCAAGAGGCCACCCACCAAGACCACGGACAGCACCTGACGCTGGGTGATGTTCCAAGCGCGTGCGGCCAGCATGTAACAAGCCAGGCAGGTGGCCGTGATCACGAACAGCAGATCGCCGATCCAGGTGCCGGGCGGAGCCAGCAGCAGGCCGTCGCCGCTCACGAAGACGGAGCCGACCAGGATGAGCGCCACGCCGAGCAGGCGGGTGCGGTTCGCGCGTTCGCCCAGCAGAATGGCGCCCAGCACCAAGGTAATGAAAGGCAAGAGCCCGTTCACCAGAACCCCGCCGTGCGCGGCTGGGGCGAACTGAAAGGCGGTGTAGAACACCAAGGCATAGGGCGGCCCGAAGAAGAAGAGCAGCGTGAGCGCTTGCCGTACCGAGAGTCCGGCCATACCCCAACGCAGGGCCAAAGGCAGGACGGCCAGGCCGCCCACACCCCAGCGCAGAGCGGCGATGTCGTAGATGGTCAGCGTCTGGTTGACGCCGTGGCGAGAGACGATGATCCAGCCGGTCCACACACAGGTGATCAACAAGGCCAGAGTATAGCCCAGCCACAACGGGCCGGGCCCAAGTGGACCGGACCCAAGTTGACTGGGCCTGGGGGCGGCGCTGCGCCTGTCCCCCTGGCGTGATGCCGGCAGGCTCAACCAGACAGAGCGGTAGGATGGGGTGCCACCCTACCGTTGTCTGGAGTGCCTGTCTGCCGTGAGGTCACGCGGCGTCGCGGTTGATCCCGAGGTCTCGCAACTGCCTCTGACTGAGACCGCGCGGGCCACGCACGCTCTGCTCCTGTTGCCAGGCGATGCGCTTGACCTCGACTTCGGCGAGGCCGGGGATGGTGACGTCAACGATATAGTGCCGGTCGGTCATCTCTGGTCCCTCCTTCAGTTTCTGCGCGTGTCCAAACTTGGACCCATTTGTTGAGACGCTGAATTGTCAGATATACGGGCAAGCAACCGGAATCCGTCGTGACCGATTACCAAAGCCGCTATGCACACGACGCACGACGGTTTTCATACTGCCTTCATTGTTGGGTCCAATGAGAGCGCACGCTCACGGTGGGCCGGGATGGTGTTCGCAGCAGGCTCTAGCGGAAGTACTCCGTCAGGCGCTCCAGACCGGCAGACACCGTCTCATGTCTTGCCGCAAAGCAGAGCCGCAGATGGCCCTCGCCGCCGGGTCCGAAGGCGCTGCCGGGCGCCAGGCCGACGCGGGTATTGGCCAGGATCTCCTTGGCGCCGGCCAGGCTGTCATGCAGTCCTTCGACGGCGAAGAGCGCGTAGAAGGCCCCTTCCGGCGCCTTCAAGGTGAGGCGCGGCAAGGCGCCCAGCGCCTGCACCACCTGATCGCGCTGGCGGCGGCAGTGCGTGACCTGCTCCAGCACAAAGTCCTCGCCCTCGGTGAGCGCGGCGAGACAGCCGTATTGGGAGAAGTGAGAGGCACCGGAGGTGGTGTACTCGATCAGCTTCTCGAAGACCGGCCCGAAACCCGGGGGATGCACCAGCCAGCCCATGCGCCAGCCGGTCATGGCCCAGGTCTTTGAAAAGGACTGCAGCACCACCAGCGGATCTTCGGGCTCCGCCAGGGCCAAGAGGGAGGGGGCGGCGCCGCCCGGGCCCGGCTCGCTGCCGTAGTAGAGGCGGGTATAGACCTCGTCGGCGATCAGCCAGACGCCGTGTTGCCGGCAGAGCGCCAGCATCTGGAGCTGCTCGTCCCGGCTGGCGACCCAGCCCGATGGATTGCCCGGCGAGGCGCAGAAAAGCGCCTTGACGCCTTGCTTCAGGGCGTCCTCCAGCTGGTCCATGTCCAAGCGAAATCCGCCGTCTGCCGCCTGCTGCAAGGCGACCGGCAGCACCTCGGCGCCCCTCAGCTCGACCGCAGCCATGGCATTGGGCCAGACCGGGGTGATCACGGCCACCTTGTCGCCCGCATCGGCAAAGCAGGCCATCAAGGTTGCGACCCCGGCCATGCCGGACGAGACGACGCTGATGCGCTCCACGTCGATCTCAGCGCCATGCAGCCGGCTCTCATAGTCGGCGATGGCCTGGCGCAAGGCGGGAATGCCGCGCTTGGCGGGATAGCCGGTGTGGCCCTCGTCCATCGCCCGCTTGGCGGCCTCGGCGATGAAGGCAGGCGTGGGCTTGTCGCCTTCGCCCACCCAAAGGGGGATGACGTCTGTCTGTCCGTAGCCCTCCAGAAAGACCTCGTGGATGCCGGAAAGCTTCAGTCCGGCGACTGCCGGCGTGATGGGAAGCGGTAGCGTAGTGTCGAACATGGGCGCTGTCTTAGCGCCCTCGCCGATGGCGGCAAAGCACGGACTTGTCAGCAGACAATTTCGCGGGCTCCTCAGTCCGCTGCGGCCTCGCGTCGATAGTGGTAGCGATAGGCCGCCCGCCTGAGGCCGAGGCTGCGGTAGAGGCCGATCGCAGGCTCGTTGTCGCCTTGGACCTGCAGGCACACCTCCTTGGCGCCCCGCGCCATGGCCCAGGCCATGACGGCGTTCAGCGTAAGCCTGCTGTAGCCCTTGCCGCGATCCTCCTCTGCGGTCACCACGGAATCCAAGGAGAGCAGGCCGTCGTGCAGCGCGCCATAGGCAAGCGATCGATAGAGGCCGTCCTCGACCAGGCCGACGAAGACGCTAGGCAGAGCGATTCCCGAGATGATCTTTCGATAGCTGGCCGCCTCTTGAGCGCCAAAGCCGTTGAGCAGCGCCTTGGCCGAAAGCCAAGCCTCGCTTGGGTTCGTCGCCAGGCTGATCCGGGGATCGCCCGCCAGCGACGCGGCCATCAGCGGGCCATGCAGGGCTAGCGTCTCCGCCTCGGCCGTGAAGCCCTCCTGCGCCAGATAGCGGTCGAGCGCGCCGTCCAGGAAGGAAGGCACTCTGACGATCGCCGGCAAGCCCTGCTGGCGATAGAGCGCGCGCATATGTGCCAGCTTCTCTTCCAGGCCGCGTGCGCCCTCGCGCAAGGGGTTTGCAGAGTTGACGCGGCGTGTCAGCCCTTCCGAAAACCTCAGGGCCCAGTCGCCGTAGAGCACTTGTTTCAGCGGTGGCCAGGCATTCGCGCAGGCCTCCTCGATCCGCCAGGCAAGCGATCGCTGTGAGATGGCCGCCTCCTCGTCGTTTCCTGTTCCAGTGGCAGCGTAGCGAAGGCGAAGCCCGTGGGGGCGTCAAGATCGTCGTAGGCCGCAACGAGGAAGTGCTGACAATGGCGGTCTCCAGGACGCTTTCTACGCAGTTTTGCCGCAGTCTCGCCCGAAGCCCTGCCCACCTCTTGCCGTGAGAGCGGCAATGACCTCCATGCGAGAGGAAAGATCAATGGTAAAGGCGACCTCACGACAAATGCCGGCGTTGGCTTCGACGGCCTGTCTTTTTGCCCCGCAAATGCGGCAAGACCCCTATCCCGTCTATCGCCAATTGCGCGAGACGAGCCCCATTCTTTGGGACAACTTCCTGAAAGGCTGGATCGTAACCGACCATGCCGATGCGACGGCCGGCCTGAAGGACAGGCGCTTCTCGGTCGCGCGCCTCTTGGAGCGCAGACGACAGAGCAATCCCAACCCGGCCTTGTCGCCGATCTTCGACACACTGGCGCGAAACCTGCTCTGGAGTGACGACCCGGACCACACCCGCCTGCGCCGGCTGGTTCACCACGCCTTCATGAAGGCCGAAGTCGACCGCTACGAAGAGACCGTTCGCCAGCGAGTCGACAGCCTGATCGACGCCGGGCTGGAACGTGCCTTCCAAGGTGAGGCTTGGGACTTCGTTTGGGACTTTGCCGTTCCACTGCCGATCAGCGTGATCTCCGCCATCGTCGGCATCCCCGAGGAGGACGGGGACAAGGTGAAAGCCTGGTGTGATGCCTACAGCCTGATATCGGTGAACTATTCCATTGGCCTGTCCGAAGAGCGTCTGCGTAGAGGGGTCGAAGCGATCCTCGCTTTGAAGGCCTATGTCGCGGAAAAGGCGGAACTCTACCGCAATGCGCCTGCCGACAACCTCTTGAGCCATCTGGTGCAGGCGGAAGAAGACGGTCAGCGTCTGGATCCCGACGAGCTCTTGGCCTGCACCCTTTTGCTGCTGACGGCCGGAAACGAGACCACGACCGGCCTGCTGTCGAACGGCTTGCTGGCGCTGCTGCGCAATCGGGAGGTGATGGCAGAGTTGCGCGCGGACCCGTCTCTCATCCCCGGCGCCGTCGAAGAGTTCCTGCGCTATGACCCGCCGGTGCAGGTTTCCGCAAGGATCGCCACGGAAGATCTGGAATTGGGCGGCCAAGCAATCGCCGCCGGCGATTTGGTGTTCTTCATCCTCGGCGCCGCCGGTCGCGATCCGGACGCCTTTGAGGAGCCAGAGAAGATCGACCCGAGGCGCGCCCGCAACCGCCACCTCGCCTTCGGGCACGGCGCCCATCTCTGCATCGGCATGCATTTGGCCCGCATGGAGGCACGCATCGCCTTCGAGCGGCTGTTCGAGCGCCTCTCGACCATCGAGCTGACGATCGACCAGGTCGAGCCCGGCGAGAGCATGAACCTGCGCTGCCCCAAGCACCTTTGGCTCAAGATCGCTGCCTCGGACGAGGGGAAGGCTGTGGAGCGTCGTGCGGCGTAGCCGTCTGGTTCTGGCAGCTCGTCCTCCTGTGGAAGGGGGTTTTCGCAAAAGAAAACCTTGATCAGCCAGGCGTAGACCTCCATCCCCGAACCACTTTACGGAGTATTGTGCTCGTCATCGCGAGCGATAGCGCGGCGATCCAGGTGTTACTGGTAAGATGTTATGCACTGGATTGCCGCGTCGCCTCTGGCTCCTCGCGATGACAGCTTGTGATTGAGGTTTTGGTCTGAATAGATAAGGTTTATACTTATCTCGACAGGGTATCGTTTTCTCGAATTGAGACGAAATGAATTTGGCGCTCTTGGATGACAAGGTCTCTCTTGTGGAGCCATGACCACTGGCACGGCCCCATAGGCGCGGCCATAGCTCCCCTTTCATTCCGCAAGGGAACCTCCTAATAGAAAGGTCAGCAGCCCTGTAGGAGGACTGCTGACCGCGAGTTTGGTCGCTACCGCTCGCGGCGCGTAAGCGGCATTTCTCTGCCGCTCCACGAGAAACGGGTCTAGCTAACAGGAGGAGTCTATGTCCCTCGGTCAAGACACGCTCGGTACGCGCCGCACCTTGGAAGCCGCCGGCCAGAGCTATGATTACTATTCCATTCCAGCCGCCGAGGCGGAATTGGGCGATCTTTCACGATTGCCTTTCAGTCTGAAAGTGCTGCTGGAGAACTTGCTGCGCCACGAAGACGGCAGCAGCGTCACGGTCGACGACATCAAAGCGCTGGGCCATTGGCTGAAAGAGCGCCGCTCGGACCGGGAGATCGCCTATCGTCCGGCAAGGGTCTTGATGCAGGATTTCACCGGCGTGCCGGCGGTCGTCGATTTGGCGGCCATGCGGGCCGCGATGGTCGAGCTGGGCGGCGACCCGCAGAAGATCAACCCCCTCTCGCCCGTCGACCTGGTGATCGATCACTCGGTCATGGTCGACGAATTCGGCTCGGCCAAGTCCTTCGAGGCCAATGTCGAGCGCGAGTTCGAGCGCAACGGAGAGCGCTATGCCTTCCTGCGCTGGGGGCAGCAGGCCTTCGACAACTTCCGCGTGGTGCCGCCCGGCACCGGCATTTGCCATCAGGTCAATGTGGAATACCTGGCGCAGACCGTCTGGACCAAGGAGGTGGGCGGCAAGACCATCGCCTACCCCGACACCCTGGTCGGCACCGACAGCCACACCACCATGGTGAACAGCCTGGCCGTCTTGGGCTGGGGGGTCGGCGGCATCGAGGCGGAGGCCGCGATGCTGGGCCAGCCGGTGACCATGCTGGTGCCGCAAGTGGTCGGCTTCCGGCTGACCGGCAAGCTGCGCGAAGGGGCGACGGCGACCGACCTGGTGCTGACGGTCACCCAGATGCTACGCGCCAAGGGCGTCGTCGGCAAGTTCGTGGAGTTCTGCGGCCCCGGCTTGGCGGCCCTGTCGCTGGCCGACCGTGCCACCATCTCCAACATGGCACCCGAGTACGGCGCCACCTGCGGCTTCTTCCCGATCGATGCCGAAACCTTGCGCTATCTGCGGTTCACCGGGCGCGACGATGCCCGCGTCGCGTTGGTCGAGGCCTATGCCAAGGCGCAAGGCCTGTGGCGCGAGGCGCATGCCGAAGATCCGCACTTCACCGACCTGCTGGAGCTGGACTTGAGCAAGGTCGAGCCGAGTCTCGCCGGGCCGAAGCGGCCGCAGGACCGCGTCTCGCTCTCGGACCTGCGGGAGAACGCGCTGGGCGCGATGACCGGCGGCGGCGTCGGCCAGCCGGAGGTCCGCGTGGCGGTCAGCGGTCAGAACCATGACCTTGGCCATGGCGATGTGGTGATCGCGGCCATCACGTCGTGCACCAACACCTCCAATCCCTCCGTCCTGATCGCGGCCGGGCTAGTGGCGCGCAAGGCGCGGGCCAAGGGCCTGACGGTCAAGCCTTGGGTCAAGACCTCGCTGGCACCGGGCTCGCAGGTGGTGACGGACTATCTCGAGGCGGCCGGCCTGCAGGGGGACCTGGACGCCTTGGGCTTCGATTTGGTGGGCTATGGTTGCACCACCTGCATCGGCAACTCCGGCCCCCTGCCCGAGCCGATCTCCCAAGCGATCGAGGCCAACGACCTGCATGTCGCCGCGGTGCTGTCGGGCAATCGCAATTTCGAGGGCCGGGTGCATCCCTTGACCAGGCTGAACTACCTGGCCTCGCCGCCGCTGGTGGTTGCCTATGCCTTGGCCGGCAGCACGATCGTAGATCTC
The DNA here is from genome assembly GCA_963669385.2 of Rhodospirillales bacterium. Lineage (GTDB taxonomy): Bacteria > Pseudomonadota > Alphaproteobacteria > Kiloniellales > JACOMY01 > JACOMY01. The sequence continues at coordinate 240,071 of CAXXGD010000064.1, read as the reverse complement.
TCCAAAGACGCACTCGGCACCGGCAGCGACGGCCAGCCGGTCTATCTCAAGGACATCTGGCCGGCCAGCCGGGAGATCCAAGACATCCTGGACGCGAGCCTGTCGCCCGAGATGTACCGCGCACGCTATGACAACGTCTTCGAAGGCCCGCCGCAGTGGCGCGCGGTGCAGGTTTCCGGCAGCGAGACCTACAGCTGGGAGGACGGCTCGACCTACGTGCGCTTCCCGCCCTTCTTCGCCGGCATGACCAAGGAGCCGGAGCCACGGCACGACATCCTGGGCGCCCGGCCGCTGGCGATCCTGGGCGATTCCATCACCACCGACCACATCTCGCCGGCCGGTTCGATCAAGCGCGACAGCCCCGCGGGCAGCTATCTGACCGAGCATCAGGTGCGGCCGATCGACTTCAACTCCTACGGCTCGCGGCGCGGCAATCACGAGGTCATGATGCGCGGCACCTTCGCCAATATCCGCATCAGGAACGAAATGGTGCCGGGCAGCGAGGGCGGTGTCGCCAAGCACCAGCCGTCAGGCGATGTGCTGCCTATCTACGACGCTGCCATGCGCTATCAGGCCGAGGGCGTGCCGCTGGTGGTGGTCGCCGGCAAGGAGTACGGCACCGGCTCGTCGCGCGACTGGGCGGCCAAGGGCACCTTGCTCTTGGGCGTCAAGGCGGTGATCGTCGAGTCCTTCGAGCGCATTCATCGCTCCAATCTGGTGGGCATGGGCGTGCTGCCGCTGCAGTTCAAGGAGGGGGCGTCGCGCAAGTCCTTGGGGCTTACCGGCGAAGAGCGCTTCGACATCGAAGGGATCGCCGCGGGAATCACGCCGGGCATGGACGTCGGCTGCCGGATCCATCGCGCGGACGGCAGCAGCGAGGAGGTGACACTGCTGTGCCGGATCGATACCGCGGACGAGGTCGCCTACTATCAGAACGGCGGGATCCTCTCTTACGTGCTGCGCAACCTCATGGCCGCCTGAGCCGACCCACGGCAGCGCTCACGAAGTTCTGAACCGGGAGAGCCCGCTTCTGCGGGCTTTCCTTCTTAGTGGCGGCCTCTGCGCACCGCCGTCTCACTCCAAGGTGATTTCCAATCTGACGTCCTGCGGCGGACCATGGCGGCCATGAAGCAGATCGGATCGACAGGTACGCCGCGCCGGCAGGTGCTGGCCGGCATGGGAATGGCCGCGCTGGGTGCCCTTTTGCCCTTGGGTTCCGCTCGGGCTGCAACGCAAGGGGTCACGGTGGAGCTCTTCACCTCGCAGGGCTGCAGCTCCTGTCCGCCGGCCGAGCGATTGCTGGCGCAGCTGGCCAACCGTCCGGACGTCGTGGCGCTGAGCTACCATGTGCAGTACTGGGACCACATCGGCTGGACCGATCCCTATGGCGATCCGCGCTGCCAGGATCGGCAAGAACGCTATCGGGCCTGGCTCAAAACGCGCTTTCTCTATACCCCGCAGATGGTGGTCGGCGGGCGCTTCGACGTCGTCGGCTCGCGCCGCCAAGAGGTCGAGCAGCGGATCATGGAGGCGGAACGCCTGCCCAGGCTCGCCCTCTCGATCGAAGAGGGCCAGGACGGCGCCTCCGTGCGCTTGCCCGAGGCAAAGGTCGGCCGCGAGGGTGCGGCGGTCTTGGCCGTGCGCTATTTGAGCGAGGCCACCACCGATGTCGACCGCGGCGAGAACGCCGGCCGCACGCTGGTAGAGCGCAACATCGTTCGCGATCTGCAAAAGCTGGTGGTCTGGGAAGGTGAGAGCAAGCTGGTGCCCTTGCCGGCCGGCATCGACGATAACCACGGCCAGGCGATCTTGCTGCAGGATCTGGCCACCGGCGCCATGCTGGCGGCGACCAAGCGTCCACCCCTTTCCGTCTAATCACAGCTGACCTTCCGCTGGGCCTGGAGAATCGCTATTGCTCTGCGGTAGCCTTTAGGCTCGCGCTGCGGACGCGGCCGCGCTATCAGATGGGGCCGCACAGTATCGAGGATCAGCCATGTCGCCTGCTCTCTTTCGCCGTCTGCCTGTCTTGCTCGCATGCCTGGCCGCCCTGGCCGTCACGGCCGCGCTCGAGTCGCGGGCGGCTCAGTTCGACAATTACAAGGAGCTGGGCGTTTTCCGGGACTGGATAGCCTATGAAGGCGAGTTCCAGGGCAAGAAGATCTGCTTCATCGAGAGCCGGCCGACGACCATGGATCGCCGGCTGGCCAATCGCGATTTGCCCAGCGTGCGCGCCACCGTCGTCAACCGGCCGGGCGACCAGGTCAAAGGCGAGGTGGTGATCCAGACCGGCTTCGCCATTGCCAAGGACGTCTTCGCCGACGTCGACATCGACAACAAGGGCTACAAGATGGCGACCGATCCCTCCGGCATTCTGTGGCTGCCCACCCGCAACGAGCCGGACTTCGTCAGCGCCATGCGGCGTGGGCTTACGATGGTGACCAAGATTCCCAACGGCGGCGGGACGGTGAACGACACCTATTCGCTGCGCGGCTTCACCGCAGCCCTAAGGTCGATCGACCAGGCCTGCCCCTAGAGCGCGATGACGATAGATCGAACTGATCTATCGTCTGAATCGCACGCGATCATTCTGGTCTAGGCCCGCCCTCAGCCGCCGAGCTTCAGCGACATCGCTTTGGCGTAGGTGCGCTGAAAGTGATGCACGCCGTTCTCGCTGATGCCGGGCCGGTCGGGGTTCATGACGAAGCGCCCCTGCCGGTAGCCCAGCGACTTCAGGCCCTGTTGCACGGAAACGCAGAGCGCCTCGTCCTCCGGCCATAGTATCTCGCCGACGTACTGACAGCGCTCCGGCGAGGGCAGGTGACCGGGCGCAGCCAAAAGCATGGCCTTGAGGAAGGTTCTGTCGGCGTCTTCCGGATTGAAGGTGAAGGCCGTCATTACATTGTCGCCCGGCAGGCAGCCGAACTGGATGTTGGGATAGACGTGCCAAAAGCTCGCCGTCTGCACCGGCGCGTCGTCGGCGACCCAATAGGCCTTGCTGTCGTGCTTTCGGAGGTCGCCGACGCTCTTCTGCCACTTGCCGTGCTGCGTGCAGCTGTAGCTGTCGATGGCGATGAGGTCGACGAAATCCGGATGGGCGTTGGTGCAGTGATAGCACTCCAGGCAGTTCTCGGCGAGGACCTTCCAATTGGCTTCCAAGGTCGATTCATTGAGATCGCCCTGCTGCACGTCGGGCAGAACCATGGCTTCGTCCGACCAAGGCATGATCTTGCGCATGTCGTCGAAGAGGCCGCGATAGACAGTCTCGACCGGCGGCGCGTCGGCATCGAGGTTGACGAAGAGGAAGCCCATCACCTCTTCCAGGCGCACTGGTGTGAGGCCGAAATCGTGCGGGTCGAAGTTGGGCAGCTTCTCCGTCCCGCGCGCCGTGCGTAGCGTGCCGGTCAGGCGGTAGGTCCAGGCGTGGTAGGGGCAGACGATGGCGTTTCGCGTGTTGCCGCTGCCGCTCAAGAGCTCGTGCGCGCGGTGCTGGCAGACGTTGAAGAAGGCGCGGTTCTTGTCGGTCTTGTCGTGAATGACCATCACTTTCTGGTCGGCGATGCTGGCGGTGATGTAGTCGCCGGCCTGACGCAGCTGACTGACATGCCCCACCAGCTGCCATTCCTGGTAGAAGATCCTTCGCCTCTCCTCCGCCATTACGGCGGGGTCGCTGTAGAGATAGCCGGGCAAGGTCGGCGACAGCGCCGGGTCCTTGTCGAGCGGCTGAAAACTGCGCTTTGGGGTGGCCTGCTTGCTCATTGCTGTATTCCTGGTGAAAGCGTTTCGCCTCCCTCAAAGAGGGAAATCTCCTGTCGTTACGTCCGTTTCTTGCCGACCAGACTGAGGTGCCCCTTCTTTCTACCGGGCGAAGGCGACTCCGTTGGCGGCACGTGCCTGGGAAAGAGGCGCGACAGCACGAGACGGCACGCCCTTCTGGCCTCCTCCAGGCTGACATGGTCCGGCTCGGTCAGAAGCTCTAGCCATAGACCACCGGTCATGGATCGAAGTGCGCGGGCGACCAGCAGGCTCGATCCGAGGCCATAACTGCCCTCTTCGTCCAGCTTGGCGCAAATCTTGGCGACTTTCTCCAGATAGGCCTGATCGTTGGCATGGCAGCGCTCTTGATAGACCTGGCGGTACTTCGGATCGGCGTAGAAGCAGTTCCAAGCCGCCAGCTTCTCGTAGCCGAAGACCGGTGGATGGAAGTTGGTCATCAGCAGAGCGACCAGCCGTTCTGAATCGCTGTCGAAGGTCTGCTCCAGCACCTCTTGCCAGATCTCTCTCCACTCGCTGTTCAGGGTCTCCAGGGTTTCCGCCAGCATGGCTTCCTTGGTATCGAAGTGCAGGTTGATGAGGCCGCGCGAGACACCCGCCCGCTCCACGACACGCGATACCGTGACGCCGCTGATGCCCGATTCCGCGATCACGGCGATCGTGGCGTCGATAAGCTTGCGTCGATTGCCCTGTTTGCGCTGTTCGCGCAGACTCATGAATGGTTGCTGCACCCCTACCCCCTTTCACCGGCTGGTCTCTTTGCCGGAAGAACCGTCACTGCCGCCCCCACAGCCGCTCGACAGGGCGAGGGGGCGGCAAGTCCAGTCCGAAGCCGTCTAGAGACCGGCCTTTACCTCCTCGAACATCTGTTGCACCTCGCCGATCCGGTCAAGCTGGGCAGAGGCCGGCCAACCCTTGGACAGGAGCGTGCCGGGATCGCGCGGCAGACCGACATTTGCCAGGGTCTCGTCGCTGACCCGCTCGAACGACTGGGTGTTGGAATGACCATAGCCATAGTCGCCCAAGAGGAAAACGCCGTTGTCCGGGCTGGTGATGGCGTTCATCAGCGCATAGGCCGCCTCGCTGTTCTCCGAATCCTTGTCCATCGACAAGCCGCAGACCCAGGTGATGATGCCTTCCTTGGGTTGCATGAAGGCGACCGGGATGCCTTGGCTGCGCAGTGCCGAGACCGAGGCGTTCCAGCCCGGTGCTGCCACGATCTCGCCCGAGGCCATGGCCTGCTCCAGCTCGGTCGGATCCGACCAGTAGAAGCGGACGTTCTTGTTCAGGTCCTGCAGGGTCTTGCGCAGGACCACCAGGTCCTCGTCGCTAAGGTTGGTGGGGTCGAGGCCGGCATAGGCGGCGGCGATGAAGGCGGTCTGCTCCGGCGAGTTGCCGGACGCGATGCGTCCCTTGTACTTGGGATCCCACAGCATGCCATAGCTGTCGGGCGTGCCCTCGACCAGATCGGTGCGGTAGATGACCGAGGTGTTGCCCCAATCGACCGGCACGAACCAAACCTTGCCGTCGCCCGCATCGATGTTGGGCATGTCTTTCAAGCCGGTGAAGAGGTTGGGCCAATGGGTCAGCCGGCTGGTGTCGATCGGCTGCAGCTCGCCCGCCTCGACGAAGCGCGGCACGGCCTCGATGCAGGGATGCAGCACGTCGACATTGAAGCCGACCCGCATCTTCTGCAGCGCTTCCTCTTGATCGGCGAAGACCGTGGTTCTGGGTTCGGCGCCGCGGCCGTCGATGTAGCTCTGATACATCTGCGGCACGTCATAGCCGGACCAGGTGAAATAGGTGGCTTCTTCGGCGACAGCCGCTGGCAGCGCCAGGGTCAGCGCGGCGGTACCGGCGGCCACCGCCGCAGAGATCTTGCGTCCGTAGCTCATGGTGTCTCTGTCACTCCCTAGAGGTTCGTCTTCGTTCCCCGCGGCATTCTGCCCGCAAGCGCGCCGTCACACCATAGCTCTAAAATGAATGTTCGTACAATAAAGCCGTATGGTCCGATTCAAGCGACTTGCTGACGCAAGACGGCAACGTTGACGCAGAGCTGGGGCAAGAGCCATTGGAAGAGCTCGGCCATGGCTGCCACGTCTGCGCGCCCGGCATCGGCACTGGCGGCATCGATGAGCGCGGCGGAGGTCAGGCCTTCCGGATTGGGCAGCCGGCGGGTCAGCGCTAGGGCGCCGTCATGGAGGTCTTGGCAGGCGGCCTTGTGGGGTGTGGTCGCGATCAAGGGCTCGAGGCCGTCCCATGCCAGCTGGAAGTAGCTGGGCCAGCGGGCCAGCGCGCGATAGTCGGTGTTCACGAAAGGCAGCTCGAGCGTTGTCTTGATCCGCTCGTAGAGCTGACGCGTTTCCGCCGTCGCGTGGTGCGCCTCCATCAAGACCAGGCTGCCCGTCGCGGCGGGCTGGTCGCATTCAGGCTCCAGGTGGGCCGTGCCGCTGAGCTCTCCTCCGGCCAGCAGATGCCGGCTGATGGTTGCCAGCATGAGATAGGGGTAGTTTCCGTGCGAGAAGGCCTCCAGCGTCGCGCGAATCTGGCCTAGTTCGCGCGGGGCATAGCCGCTGGCTTCCAACTGCTGGGCCAACGGCATGATCGGCAAGCGGGCGACGGCGGCCTCGGTATCCTGGCGCAGCGCCCGGCAGCCTTCGACGAAGAGGCGAGAGCCGGCGACGTCACGCAAGCCTGACCAAAGCAGATCGTAGAAGCGGCGGTAGTGGGCGTGCGCCATGGCGACGACACCCATCCAGGGCACTTGGAACGCGCGCTTCATCTCCTCGTAGCGTTCCTTGAGGGCCGCGTCGGCCAGGTATTCCGGTACCGGATGTATAGCAACCAGGCGCGCCGGGGCCTGGCGCGGCAGGTCGGGATGGGTCATGACGCTGCCTCCCCCTTGGCCAGAAGCTGTTGTGCCAAGGCGCCCCGGTCGGCCTTGCCGGTGCGCCCGACGGGCAAGCTCTCGGCGAGATGAATGCGGTCGGGTAGTTTCCAGCGCTCCAGCCGCCCGGCCGCCCAGCCTCTCAGCTCGTCCGGGGTGAGAGGAGCTTGGGCAACCACCAGCAGGTGCAGGCTCTCGCCGAGGCGAGGATCCGGCAGCCCGCACGCCAACGCCGCAGAGACCGCCGGATGCTGTTGGAACAGCCGTTCGATCTCCAGCGGAGCGATCTTGTTGCCGCCCCGCGAGACGATGTCCTTGGCCCGTCCGACCAGCTGCAGGCGCCCCTCGCGGTCTTGCCGTGCCAGGTCGCCGCTGCGGAAGTAACCATCCAAGAAGGCGGCCGCGTCGAGATCCGGGCGATCCAAATAGCCGGCCATGGCGTAGGGTGTCTTGATCTGCAGCTCGCCGGTCTCTTCGGTGGTGGCGGGCCGCCCCTCCGCATGCCAAAGGCGGTAGGCGACGCCCTCTGTCGCCTGCCCCAAGGTCCCGCGCCCGGTGACCTGCTCTGACGGCGGCAGGCAGAAATCGCAGGAGCCGGTCTCCGTCGAGCCGTAGAGGTCGAAGACGCCGGCTTGCGGCCAGGCGTGCGCCATCTTCTCCGCCACGGTTTGCGGCAGCGCTTCGCCGCCGGTCATCACTGCCGAAAGGCCGGGTGCCCTGTGGCCCTCGGGCTCGTCCAAGAGGCGGCGGAGCAAGGTCGGAACGGCAGCCAGGCGGGTGGCACCACGGGACAGCGCAGTCGTCAGGCCTGCCGCGTCATAGCCCTTGAAGAGCTGCAGGCTGCCGCCGGCGATCAGGCTCTGCATGGCGACCCAGAGCCCGAAGACGAAGGTCAGCTGCAGGGGCAGCAGCGTCAGATCGCTCGGGCCGGGCCGCAACAGCCGGCTCAGGGCCTGTAGCTTGCCATGCAGCGCGTCATGCGTCAGCACCACCCCCTTGGGCTCGCCCGTCGAGCCGGAGGTAAAGATCACCAGGGCCGCGCCCGCGAGCAGAGGGCGTACCGGCGGTGCATTGCCCTCGATCAGCAAGCTGCCGGACTCGAGCGTAAAGCGGTTGCCCACGCGCTCGGCGAGTGCCTTCTTGACCGGCGCAGGGGCTGCCTGGTGCAGCGGCACGCCAACGCCGCCGGCCAGCCAGACGCCGAGCAGGTCGGCCAGATCGCCGGCGCGGTTGTCCATCTCGACCAAAACGGGCTCGTTGGCGGCCAGCCCGGCTGTCGCCAGCTTGCGTCGCAGGTCGTCGGCGCGCGCCAGCAACCCTTGCCCCGAAAGACGGTCGTCCGACGAGACCGCCTCCGCCGTGGGGCTCTCCAGACCCCTTAGCAGAGCGGCGGCCAGCGTCGAGGTCATGGATCAGCTCTCGGTCTTGGCGAAGCGCCCGTCGCGCCAGTCGAGCGCTGCGCGCAGCCCCTCGCGGCGGGCGATCTCCATGAAGGCGATCTTGTCCGGAGAGCCCCGGCCCTCGATCAGGAGATCGATGTCCAGGGCCGCCTCCAAGGCTTCGCCCATGCCCATGATCTCGAAGCTGCGGTTCAGCGCGCGCTTGGTCTCGCGCATCAAGCTGGGGTCGATGACCGCCAGGTGGCGACCCAGAGCCATGGCCTCGCTCTCCAGCGCGGCATCGGCCACCAGGCGGTTCACCATGCCGATCTCGTAGGCGCGCTGTGCGCTGACACCGTCTTGGCCGGTGAAGATGATCTCCTTGGCGATCTTCGGCCCGACGATCCAGGGCAGAATCATCGCGACGATACCGGCGCCAAACTTCAACTCGGGCTCGCCGAAGACGGAGGTCTCGCTGGCCAAGGTCATGTCGCAGGCCAAGGCCAGCTCGCAGGCGCCGGCGAGGCAGGGCCCGCGCACCGCGGCGATGGTCGGCTTGGGAAAGCGCCAAAAGCGGATGATGGCCTCAAAGTCGTTGCGCAGGATCGGGCGCCAGGCCTCGACCCCTTGCGGCCGGCGTTCCAGCTGGTCCTTGAGGTCGAAGCCCGAGGAAAAGGCCTTGCCGGCGCCCATGACGACCAGGGCGCGAACGTCGTCGTCGGCTTCCGCCTCGTCCAGCGCCACCTGCATCTCGGCCAGCATGGCCTGTGTCATGGCGTTCAGCCGATGCGGGCGATTGAGCAGCAGCTGCGCGACCCCTTCCTCGACCTTGTAAGCAATGGTCTCGTAGGTCATGCGCCGGTCGCCTCCCTGGGCCAAAGCAGCATCTGCGTGCAGCGGAAGAGCGCTATGGTCTTGCCGCTGGCCTCGTCCTGGGCCACCGCGTCCCAAACCTGGGTCGTGCGCCCGCGATGGGCCGGCGTCGCGCGGCCGAGGACGTTGCCGCCGTCGAGCACGGTGCCAGTGAAGTTGCTTTTGAGTTCTATCGTGGTGAAGCCCGTCGCGCCCTCTGGCAGGTTCAGCATGGTGCCGAATCCGGCCAGGGTGTCGACCAAGGCGACAACGCTGGCGGCATGGAGGTAGCCGTTGGGCGCCATGACGGCCCGAGTCACCGGCAGGCGGCCGATGACCTCATCCGGATCGGCGGACAGGAACTTCATACCGATCTCACCAGGAAGGTATCCTTTCGTCCTGGCGTTTAGGGCCTCCGGATCCAAAGGAATACGCGACGACATGGCTGCTCCTCTAAAGCGCAGGCGGACGGCAAGTCTAGCCGGCACGCGCACGAGCTGCAGCCGTCTCTCGTCATTGACCTTGTGCCGTGGGGTCAGGCACCGCTGTGATGGGCTGGAGCTTCTATTCCTGCCACGGCCCGTGGACGCTGTAGCCGAGGTCTTGCAGACGGCCGTTGTTCAAGCCGTAGACCAAACCGTGAATCGCCAGGGTTTGGCCGTTCTGCCAGGCTTCGCGAATTACCGGCAATGCGCTCAGCACCTTGACTTGCCGGCCGACGTTGAGCTCGCAAAGGCGGTCGAGGCGAGTATCGTCGCTTTCTTCCCTGGCCAGCTGGTGCAGATTGCTGGCGGCGAGGTCACGGATCGGCCTTAGCCAGTCCTGCAGGACGTCGGGCTGCGGCTCGCCGGTGGCGGCTTTGATGCCGCCGCAGCCATAGTGGCCGCAGACGATGATGCTGCGCACCTTCAAGACGGTGATGGCGTAGTGCAGGACCGCCAGGCAGTTGCGGTCGCCCTGGTGCACCAGGTTGGCGATGTTGCGATGGACGAAGACCTCGCCCGGCTCCAACCCGCAAATCTCGTTTGCTGGGACGCGGCTGTCGGAACAGCCGATCCAGAGGTATTCTGGGGCCTGTAGGGCAGCCAAGCGGCGAAAGTAGCCCGCTTCGGCGTTTTCGCGCGCATTGGCCCAATCTCGGTTTCGTTCGAAGATGTCGTTCAGCATGATCGAAGAACAAACTGAAGAGGCGGCAGCCGAGTTTCAAGGCTTGGGAATAGTGTAGAATAGCCGAGGTGGCCCAGAGGAGAGAAGACAGCAGGGGAGAACACAGTGATGAAAATGGTCGTGCCCATGGAGATCGGCATCTGCTGCAGCGATCTCGACCGCCTGCTGCCGTTCTATGTGAAGGTCCTGGGCTTCCGCAATGTCGGAACGGTGGAGGTGCCGGCGGAGAAGGCGGTGCAGACCGGTCTAACCCGCGGGGCCTATCGCGTTGCGCGCCTGCAGACACCCTATGGAGAGCGCATCAAGCTCTTGGAACCGGCGGAGCCGCCCAAGGTTCCTGACCTGCAGGAAGAGATCCTTGTCCGTCGCACCAACGGCTATGTGACCTTCATTTTGGCGGATCTCGATGCCATGATCTCCCGCCTGAAAGATGCCGGGGTTGTCTTCTTGAGCGGCGACGGAGGCGTGGAGGTACGCCCGGGCATCCATGTCGCCTTTATCCGCGATCCGGAGGGCAACGTTCTCGAGTTCGCACAGTACGACGACGTCGCCGCCTATCGTCCGGATATCACCTGACCCGACAAGGAGACCCCGTCCATGGCCGTGAAGATGTATGACCTCGCCGGCGCCGATCCGGCCATTCGCTTCAGCCCGCACTGCTGGCGCACCCGCATGGCGCTGGCGCACAAGGGCCTCGAGGCGGACTGCGTGCCCTGGCGCTTCGCCGAGAAGGAGGCGATCTCCTTCTCCGGACAGGGTGTGGTCCCGGTGATGGTCGACGGCGCGGATACGGTGGTCGATTCCTGGAACATCGCCGTGCACCTGGACCATCGCCACCCCGACCGGCCACGCCTCTTCGACCGCGAGCAATCGCGCGCCCATGCGCTCTTCCTCAACAACTGGACCGCAGGCGTGCTGCATGCGGGCCTCATCAAGCACATTCTGCTGGACATCTATTCGCTGCTGGACGAGGGCGACAAAGCCTACTTCCGCGAAAGCCGCGAAAAGCGCTTCGGCATGACGCTGGAAGAGTTCGCAGCCGGAGCCGAAGCGGACTTGCCGGCCTTTCGTGCCTCGCTGGCGCCGCTGCGCGCCACGCTGAAGGCGCAAGATTACATGGGCGGTCACGCGGCCAGCTATGCGGACTACATCGTCTTCGGCGCCTTCCAGTGGGCGCGCGTCGCCTCGCCCAAGGACCTGCTGGAGGCGGGTGATCCCATCGCCGTCTGGCGCGAGCGCATGCTTGGCCTGCATGACGGCCTGGCCGCCGCCATGCCGGCGCGAGGAGCTGCCTAGTCTCGCTGCAACCGTGCGGCCTGCAGGCGGTCGGCGCCCATGGCGGCCTCTTCCACCATGCGGTGGATGATGGCCGCCAGCGGTTCCACCTGCTCGGCGAAGGCGGCCGAGGGGCCCATGGAGAGCAGGCCGCGCTCGATGTCGCCGGTGTCGTAGGCGGCGTAGGCCTCGCTGCCGGCGACCAGCGGACGGAACTGCTCGAAATCCTCCAGGCCCTCGGCTTCCATAGCGGCTACTTTGCGGGCCGCCTCGTTGTCCATCACCCGCGCGGTGTTGCGGAAGGACTGCAGCACTAGGCGCGAACCGGTGGTGTCCGCCTCGAGCACGCGTGCCTTGTAAGCCGAGTCCGCCCAGATCTCTTCGGCAACGGTGAAGCGGGTGCCCACCACCACTGCGTCGGCGCCCATCGCCAGGGCGGCCGCCAGTTGCTGGCCGCAGCCGATGCCGCCGCCGACCGCGAAGGGCAAGGTCAAATGGCGGGCGGCCAGGGGCGTCTGCACCATGGTGCCGATCAGGTCCAGGCCGGGGTGGCCGCCGCACTCGGCGCCGACCACGGTGATCGCATCGACTCCCAGCTTCTGCGAGGAGACCGCATGGCGGACGGAGGCCACCTTGTGCACCACGGTGCAGCCGGCCTCCTTCAAGATCGGCACCAGGTCTTTGGGTGGCCGGCCGGCGGTCTCGACCAGGCGCACGCCTTCGTCCAGCAGGATCCGGGTGTGGCTCTTCAGGACCGCATCGTCGCCGCCATGGACCGCCAGATAGAGATTGACGCCGAAGGGTTTGTTTTCCGTCAGGCGCGCGGCCAAGCGCAGCTCTTCTCGAAAGCGTTCCGGATCGGGAAAGGTCTTGGCGGTGATGAAGCCCATGGCGCCGGCATTGACCGCAGCGGCGACGTAGCGTGCGTCGGCCAGCCACATGAGCCCGCCCGCCAAGACCGGGTGCTTGATGCCCAAGAGCTCGGTGATGCGGGTCCGAAAGACCTGCTCCATCAGCTTGGCTCCTCTTTCTTCTCAATGAGTGCGTCCAGTCCGACCAGGCGGTCCGGCAGGGCGCGCAAGGGGTTGATTTCGATGGCGGTGACCTGCTCTTGCAGGCCGGCGATCAGCCGGGACATAAGCGCGATCGCCGAGGCCAAGGCCTGCAAATCGACGGCGGGTTTGCCGCGTGCGCCCTGGAGCAGAGCAAGGCCCTTCAGGCCCTGGATCATCCTCAAGGCCTCGGCCTCGTCGATCGGGGCGTGCCTGAGCGCGATGTCGTCCAGCACTTCGGTGAAGATGCCGCCCAGGCCGAAGAGCACCAGGGGGCCGAAGACCGGGTCGATCTTGGCGCCGAGTATGCAGTCCACGCCCTCGTCGACCATCGGCGAGAGCAGCAGGCCTTCGATCGTGGCTGCGGGCGCAGCACGATGGACGGCCTCCATCATATCTTGATAGGCGCGGCTTGCGGCGGTGGGGCCGATCAAGCCCAGGCGAACGCCACCGACCTCCGTCTTGTGCGCGATCTGCGGTGCTGAGATCTTCATCGCGATGGGGCCGCGGAGCTCTGCCGCGATCGCGGCTGCTTCCTCGGCGCTCTTGGCGAGCTGATCGGTGACCATCGGAAGGCCGGCGGCGGCCAGATAGTGTTTGGCCGCGCGCTCGCCGATCGGGCCTTGCGGCAAGGCCGCAGGCGGGGAGATTCTTGGCGAGTCCGGGGGGGCCGACTGAAACCGCTGTCCAAAGCGCATCACGGCTGCGATGGCGGCCACCGCGCGGCTGGGATCCTCGAAGATGGGATAGCCTTCGGCCTCGTAGCCGGCGACGATCTCCGGCGCGGCCAGGATGGACTGCACCAGCAAGATATCTCTGCGCTCGCCCACACCGGCAGCGCAGGCGTCGCGCAGCTTGTCGGCGATCATCGTCGATCCGGCGACCGAGGTCCAAAAGGCGATGACCGCGTCGTAGCCGCCCTGGTTCAGCACGATCCGCATGCCGTCCTCGATCAGGCCGATGTCGTTGAAGGCCTGGGCGGTGACGTCGACCGGGTTCTTGGCCGAGGCGAAGGGCAGGCGCTCCTTGAAGGCGGCTTGAGCGGCCGCAGGCATGGGCGGCACCTCGATGCCGTTGGCCTCGGCCGCATCGGCCATCAGCACGCCTGCCCCGCCGGAGATGGTGACGATCCCAAGCTTCTGCCCGGCCGGGTAGATGCGCGGGCGCGCGACATAGGCAATGTCCAGCATCTCTTCGGTGGTATCCGCCCGGTGCGCACCATATTGAGCCAGCACGGCGTCGTAGACCCTATCCTCGCCGGCAAGCGAAGCGGTGTGAGAGGCCGCGGCCTGGGCGCCGACGGCACTGCGGCCCACCTTCATGAAAATGACCGGCTTCTTTGCTGCGCGGGCCAGGTCCAAAGCGCGGATCAGGCCGGGCCCGTCCTTGATGCCCTCGGCATAGGCGGCGATGGCATGGGTGGCCTCGTCCTCGGCCAAGAGCGCGATGGCCTCGGCGACATCCAGGTCGACCTCGTTGCCGGTGGTGACCATCTTGCCCACCCCCAGGCCGCGGCCGCGTGCGGTGAAGTAGATGTGCGTACCGTAGGCGCCCGACTGGCTCGCGATCGCCAGTCCGCCGGGTTTCGGTGGGCCCCGGTCCAGGGTGGTCGAAAATGTGGCGGTGAAGCCGGTATCGGCATTGAAGCAGCCCAGGCAGTTGGGTCCGATCACCCGCAGGCCCGTGCGCCGGCAAAGCGCGCGGATCGCGTCTTGCCGTGCGATCCCCTCGGCACTTTCCTCGGCGAAGCCCGAGGAAAACACTATGCAGGCCTTGACGCCCTTCTCGGCGCAGGCCTCCAGGACTCCGTTCACCATGGGCGCCGGCAAGGCCACGAGGGCGACGTCGACGGGCCCCTCGACCGCATCGATCGAGGGCCACGCCGGCAAGCCCTGGATTTGGTCGCGCTTTGGGTTGATCGGATAGACCTCGCCGGCGAAGCCGGCCGCGCGCATGTAGGCGATCGGGCGTCCGCCGATCCGCGCGGGATCGTCGGAGGCGCCGATCACCGCCACCGAGCGTGGCGCCAAGAAATCCTCCAGACGCGAAGGGCTCATGACCTCACGCGCCGCGCAGCTTGGAGATAGTGGTGCCGGCGGTGATCCCCTCCAGGCTCGATTCGACCGACAGCAAAACCGGGCCGGGCTCGGCCAGGAAGGCGGCCACGGCGGGCGCGACCTCTTCCGGGCGCGAGACGCTGAGGCCTTTGGCGCCAAAGGCCTCTGCCCAGCGGGCGAAGTCGGGATTGACCAGATCGGTCGCCACGGTGCGCCGTGGGAAGTCGCGCTCCTGATGCAGGCGGATGGTGGCGTAGCTGGCATTGTCGGAGACCACGATCTTCGGCTTGGCGCCGGCCGCGATGCCGCTGGCCAGCTCGTTTCCGGTCATCATCAAGCCGCCGTCGCCGGTGAAGGAGATCACCATGCGTTCCGGATGACGCAGGCTGGCGGCCACCGCGCCGGGCACGCCGAGCCCCATGGCGCCGCCGACCATGCCCAGGCTTCGCTGCGAGCCGTCCCAGGGCCAGAGCGCGTTCACCCAACTGGAGAAGTTGCCGGCGTCGGTCACCACGATGGCGTCGCGCGGCGCCTGCTGGGCGATCGGCCCCACCACCGCGCCGAAATCCAGGCCGTCCTCGAAGCTGCGGACCTGATAGCTGCGCAGGCGGTCGCTCATCTCCCGCAACTGGCCGGCCCAGTTGCGCCGGGCTTCCGTGACCTCGGCGTTGGCGGCGGCAAGCGCCGCCAGGAAGCGGGCGGGATCGCAGGTGAGGCCCAAGTCCGTCCGGAAGACCCGGCCTACCTGCCCTTGGTCGGGGTAGACGTGGATCAAGGGCTGTTCGGGCTGTGGTGCCTGCGGCAGCTGATAGCCTTGCGTTGGGGTGTCGCCTAGCCGGGTGCCGACGGCCAGGATCAGGTCCGCTTTGGTCAAGGCCTCGACAGCCGGGCGCGGAATCTTGAAGCCCAGGTGACCGGCGTAGAGCGGGCTGGCGTTGTCGAAGATCTCCTGGTGTTTGAAGGTCAGGGCGACCGGCAGGTGATGCGCCTCGGCCGCCGCGGCCAAGGCTTGCCGGCCGGCCGGGTGGTCCAGCTTGCCGCCGGCGATCAGCAAGGGCCGCTCTGCCTTTTCCAACCAGGCCAGGGCGCGGCCCAGGTCATCCTGGTTGGGACCGCTTGCCGGAAGCGGCAGGGGCGGCTCGACCCTTGCCTCGGTGTCGTCGCCCAGCATGTCTTCCGGCAGCACCACCACGGCGGCACCGGGGGTGCCGGATTGGGCCGCGTGCAGCGCGCGGGCGAGGACCTCCGGCAGGCGATCGGCGCTTTCCACCTCCCACACGCCCTTGGCCATGTCGGCGAAGGTCTTGACGTAGTCGACCTCCTGAAAGGCGCCGCGGCCGCGCTCCCAGCGGGCGACCTGGCCGATCAAGACCAGCAAGGGCTGGGCGTCCTGCTGTGCGGAGTGGATGGCGATGGAGACGTTGGTGGCGCCCGGGCCGCGGCTGACGGCGACCAGCCCCGGCCGGCCGGTCAGCTTCGCATCGGCCAGCGCCATGAAGCCGGCGCCGCCCTCGTGCCGACAGGCGAGGACATCAATCTCGGGCCGCCCGGCAAGGGCGTCCAGCAGCGCCAGATAGCTTTCACCCGGCACGCAGAAGAGGCGATCCAGGCCGTGCGCCACCAGGCAGTCGACCAAGAGATCGGCCGCGCGTTGCATCCATTCCTCCTTAGGCTTTGTCGGGACAGCAGCTTGTCAGCGTGAGGCCTTTCGCATTAGATTGCTCTGCGAAACTCAGTTTCACAAGTACGCTGAGCGGTGAGCTGAGGGCAAGATACCCAAGACCTTCAGGGAGGAATGACGATGGTAACGAGGATCCTGGGCGCCATGGTTGCGGTGGCCCTCACTGCGTCCGCGGCGGTTGCGGAGGAGAAGATCGAGCTGCCGAGCCAGCTTGCCTGGACAGCCTACGGCACCGGCTCCGCCGGCTACAACCAGTCTGTCGCCATCGGGTCCGCCTTGAAGAACGTCGTCGGCACCGATCTGCGCGTGCTGCCGGGCAAGAACGACGTCGCCCGGACCGAGCCCTTGCGGCGCGGCAAGGTGCAGTTCTCGGCCACCGGCGTCGGCGGGTCTTTCATGGCGCAAGAGGGCGTCTTCGCCTTCGGCACCAAGACCTGGGGCCCGCAGTCGGTGCGCGTGCTGCTGGCCAACAACGGCGGTGGCATCAATCTGGCGGTCGGCGTGGCCGGCGACATCGGCGTCGAGCAGTATGCGGACCTCAAGGGCAAGCGGGTCGCCTGGGTCAAGGGCGCGCCGGCCCTGAACGTGAACACGACGGCCTATCTAGCCTATGCCGGCCTCACTTGGGACGACGTCGAGAAGGTCGAGTTCGGAGGCTTCGGCGACAGCTGGAAGGGCCTGGTCAACGACCAGGTCGACGCCGCCTTCGCCTCGACCAACTCCGGCCGGGCTTACGAGGCCGCCTCCTCGCCGCGCGGCCTGGTCTGGCCGCCGATCAACCCCGACGATGCGGCCGGCGTGGAGCGCATGACGGCGATTGCGCCCTTCTTCCGCACCAACACGGCAACGGTGGGCGCCAATGTTTCCGCCGAGGATCCCTCGCCGGGCGCCACCTATGCCTACCCCGTTCTGATCGCCATGGAGGACCAGGACGCGGATCTGGTCTACAACATGACCAAGGCGATGGTGGTGCTCTTCCCCGACTACGAAGGCGCCGCACCGGGCATCGATGGCTGGGCCTTGCGTAACCAGAACTTCGAGTGGGTGGTGCCCTACCACGATGGCGCCATTCGCTACTTCAAGGAGATCGACGCTTGGAGTGACGCCGCGCAGGCGCATAACGACGGGCTGGTCGCCCGTCAGCAGGTCCTGATGGATGCCTGGAACAAGCTGAAGGACAGCGGCACCGCGGACGAGGACTGGGTCGGCGCTTGGGACGTCGCCCGTCGCGAGGCCCTGAAGAACGCCGGCCTCCAGGTCGTCTTCTAGAGAGGCGGACAAGAGTTCGATGAGGGGCGGCCGGGTGATGTGCCCGACCGCCTCTTTCTCGTAGGGGCGATTGGCGAAGCTCAGAGCGATGACCGCAGAGACCGACGCCACCGAGGCCTTGCGCAAGAAGACGGTGGAGCGCACCCGCGATCCGCAAGGTGCCACCCGGCTGATCTTCATCCTCTTCACCCTGGCCGCAGTGCTGCTGGCCATCCACCAGCTCTTCAATCTGCAGTTCTTCGGCATCGTCTTCATCGAGGGCCGCTACCTCTATCTCCTGGCCGGGCTCTTCCTTTCGCTCGCCTTTCTGACGTTTCGCGGCTGGGGAGAGGCGCCCGGTGTGCCGCTGATCGATGTCTTCCTGGCCTTTCTGTCGATCGTCGTGGCCGGCTACTTCGCCTGGACTGCGGACATATCGCTGGAGCTGGGCTGGGAGTTCGCGCCGCCGAGGCCGGCACAGTTCGCCTCGCTCGCCTTCGTGCTTTTGACCTTGGAGGCGACACGGCGGGCCGGCGGCACCGCAATCTTTCTCTTCGTGCTCTTCTTCGCGCTCTTCCCCACCTTTGCCGGCCACATGCCGCTGATCTCCGGCGTGCAGTCGCCCTTCTGGGACGTGATGAGCTACAACGTGCTCTCCTCGGAGGCCTCCTTCGGGATTCCGATGAAGGCCTTCGGCGGACTGGTGATCGGCTTTATCCTCTTCGGCGCCGTCTTGCAGCGCACGGGCGGCGGCGTGTTCTTCAACGATCTGGCCCTGTCCCTGGTGGGCAGCTACCGCGGCGGGGCAGCCAAGGTTGCGATCTTCGCCTCGGGGTTCATGGGCTCGATGTCGGGTTCCGTGATCTCCAACGTGCTGACCACGGGTGCGGTCTCGATACCGGCGATGAGGAAAACCGGCTTTTCCGCCCGCTATGCCGCGGCGACGGAGGCCTGTGCGTCGACCGGCGGCGTCTTGATGCCGCCGATCATGGGGGCGACGGCTTTCGTCATGGCCTCCTTCTTGTCGCGGCCCTACGTCGAGATCGCGCTCGCCGCCGCGATCCCCTCCCTGCTCTACTACTTCGGCCTCTTCGTGCAGATCGACGCCTATGCCGCCAGGCGCCGGTTGGTCGGCATGGAGCGGCGGGAGCTGCCCAGCCTGGGCGCGACCCTCAAGTCCGGCTGGATGTACCTGCTGGTCTTCGCAGCGCTCATCTACATGATGGTGGTTTGGCGGATCGACACGCTGGCGCCCTTCTATGCGACCGGGCTCTTGCTGGTGATCAACCAGTTCGTGCCGCAGCACCGGCTCAGCTGGCGATCCTTCTGGGACATGATCGTCGGTACCGGCAAGGCCTTGGCGGAGTTGGTGGCGATCCTTCTGGGCGTCGGCCTGATCATCGGCGCCTTCTCGCAGACCGGCGTCGGCGGCACCTTGGTGAACGACCTGGTGTTCCTGGCCGGCGGCTCGACCATCATGCTCTTGCTGATGGGGGCGGTGACCGCCTTCATCTTCGGCATGGGGATGACGGTGACGGCCTGCTACATCTTCCTGGCCGTCGTCCTGGCCCCGGCCTTGGAGCAGGCCGGCCTCAACCAGTTGGCCGTCCACCTCTTCATTCTCTATTTCGGCATGGTCAGCTACATCACGCCGCCGGTGGCCTTGGGCGCCTTCGCGGCTGCCACAATGGCCCGGACCGGGCCGATGGGCGTGGGGCTGGAGGCCATGCGCCTGGGCGGGGTGATCTACGTCGCGCCCTTCTTCTTCGTCCTGAACCCGGCGCTGATCGGCGAGGGCAGCACCGGCGCCGTGGTGGTCACCCTGGTCACGGCCTTGATCGGGGTGACCTTCTTGGGCTCCGGCCTGCAAGGCCACGTGCCGCTCTTGGGCCGCCTGCCGGAAGGCTGGGCGGGCCTGGTGCTGAAGCTCCTGCTGGTGATTGGCGGCCTCTTCTGCGCCGCCCCCGGCGGCGAGTGGATCGGCCTCGATCACTTGGTGCTGACCGCGATTGGGGTCGTGGTCGCGAGCCCGGCTTTGCTGGCTGCGCTACGATCTCGCTCTAGCCGGCCCGACGCAGCGCGATAGGTCCCCTCCGCGTCGTTCTAGCAGCTTCCTTTTCACCAGGGATTGATTACCTTCGCGCCGCGCATAGGGGATATGCAACCACTGCACGGGACCGGGCGCGCTGCCGCGGCGGGCGAGGTTCGCAGACGGGGGAGGAGTTAAGCCAGGTGTTGGAACGTTTCGTGGCGGGCGTCGACGCGCTCAACGAGGGCGTGGGGCGCACTGTTGCCTGGCTCACCCTGGGCACCGTCCTGGTGACCTTTGCCGTGGTCTTCATGCGCTATGCCATGGAGACCGGCTTCATCTGGATGACCGACCTCTACGTCTGGACCCATGCGCTGGTCTTCGTCGTCGGCGCCGGCTACACCTTCAAGCACGGCGGCCACGTCAGGGTCGACATCTTCTACACCGCCATGACGGCCAGAAAGCGGGCCTGGGTCGATATCTTCGGCACCTTCGTCTTTCTCTTCCCCTGGCTCATCGTCATCGCCGCCTATTCGGCCAAGCCGATCATAGATGCCTGGGAGATTCTGGAGCCCTCGGCCAACCAGGGCGGCATGCCGGGCCTCTTCATCATGAAGACCTCGCTTTGGGTCTTTTGCGGGCTGGTCGGGCTGCAGGGCCTGGCGCTGGTGGCCCGCTCGATCCTGGTGCTCAAGGGCCGCGAGGAATTCGCGCCCGCAAGCAGCCACTAGCGGCGAGCGAGGGAAACCGTCATGCATAGCCTTCTGGGCGAGATCATCGCGCTCCTCATGTTCGCGGCAACCATCGGCATCGTGCTGATCGGCTACCCCGTCGCCTTCACCCTGGCCGGCACCGGGCTCATCTTTTCCCTGATCGGCAACCTTCTGGGCGTCTTCGACTTCGACTTCCTGAACGCGCTGCCGCAGCGCTACCTCGGCACCATGACCAACGAGGTGCTGGTGGCCGTGCCGCTCTTCGTCTTCATGGGGGTCATGCTGGAGCGTTCGCGCATCGCCGATGCGCTCTTGACCACCATGGGCCAGCTCTTCGGCGGGCTGCGCGGCGGGCTCGGCATCTCCGTCGTGCTTGTCGGCGCCCTGCTGGCGGCCTCGACCGGCATCGTCGGCGCCACCGTGGTGACCATGGGCTTGCTGTCCCTGCCGGCGATGATGCGCGCCGGCTACGACCCCAAGCTGGCGGCCGGCGTGATCTGCGCCTCGGGCACCTTGGGGCAGATCATCCCTCCCTCGGTGGTGCTGATCTTCGTCGGCGACTTCCTGCAGAACGCCAACCAGGCCGCCCAGCTGGAGATGGGCAACCTGACGCCCGATCCCCTCTCGGTGGGCCAGCTTTTCACCGGCGCCTTTCTGCCGGGCTTGATGCTGGTCTTCCTCTACATGGGCTGGGTCCTGGTGAAGGCCTTCTTCGATCCCAAGGCAGCGCCGGCCTTGCAGATGAGCGACGACGAGCGGCGCGGCCTCTTCAAGCGCGTGCTCTTCGTCCTGGTGCCGCCGCTCACCTTGATCGTCGCCGTGCTGGGCTCGATCCTGGCCGGCATCGCGACCGCGACGGAGTCCGCCGGCGTGGGTGCCGTCGGCGCCATCATCCTGGCCGCGGCCAGCCGCAAGTTGAGCCTCTCGGTCCTGCAAGAGGTCATGCGCTCCACCTTGAAGGTGAGCTCGCTGGTCTTCGTGATCCTGATGGGCGCCTCGGTCTTCTCCCTGGTCTTCCGCGGCCTGGGCGGGGAGAAGGTGGTCGAGGACGTGCTGGGCGCGCTGCCCGGCGGGCAGGTCGGCGCCATCCTGGCGGTCATGTTGCTGATGTTCTTCCTGGGCTTCTTTCTCGACACCTTCGAGATCATCTTCATCATGGTGCCGATCACCGCGCCGGTGCTGATCAAGATGGGCGTCGATCCCCTGTGGCTGGGGGTCATTATCGGGGTCAACCTGCAGACTTCCTTCCTGACGCCGCCCTTCGGCTTCGCGCTCTTCTACCTGCGCGGGGTTGCCGGCAAGTTCATCAACACGGTGCAGATCTATCGCGGCGCCATCCCCTTCGTCGGCGTTCAGCTCTTGGCGATCGCCATCCTCTGGGTCGTGCCCGAGATCGCCACCTGGCTGCCGGGCGAAGTCTATGCGGTGGGGCCGATCGAGAATATCGGCGCGGACGGCGAGCCGGAGAGCCTGGACAGCCTCTTCGAGGCGCCCTTGCTGGACGAGGACAGCGAGAGCCTGATCCCGACCTTCGAGAACTAGCTCGTCAGAGCCTTCTCTCGATGGAGTGCGCTGGGTGAACGCCCGAAGCGCTGTTTGAAGCAGCGGCTGAAATGGGCCGGGCTTTGGAAGCCCCAGCTGTAGGCGATCTCGCTGACGCCGCGGCCATCGGCGATCAAGATCTCCCGGCGCGCGCCTTCGAGCCGCTCGCTGCGGATGAGCTCGGTCACCGTAAAGGGCTGTTCGGCGAAGAGCATGTGCAGATAGCGCACCGAAACGCCCCGACGATCCGCCAGCCAATCCGGCGTTAGGCGCGGATCGCGTGCATGCCGCCTTATGTCCGCTTCCGCCGCCAGCCGCAGCGCCTCTCTGCGAGACCGGGCTGCTGGAGGCCGCTCGGAGACCGCAGCACTCACCAGCAGGTCCTGAGCGATCGCTGCGGAGCGTTGCCAGGCAGCTTCCTCCTGGTCGGTCATGACGCCGGACAGGCTTTCCAGATAGCCTGCCAAGAGTGCCGCCTCCGGACTGTGGCTCGATAGCTGCAAGGGTGCCGTCCGCGGCCCGCCAGGCAGCAAAGGCGCTAGCTCCTCCTTGGAAAGCAACAGGGTGACCTTGCGTAAGGGGGCCCGCACTTCGAAATCGATCGCCTGCGCGCTGTCCCAAAGGAAGAGATCGCCAGGGCCTAGCAGGGCGCTTACCTCGCCTTGGCGCACCGCCTCGCGGCCCTCCAGCACCAGCAGCAGGCCGAGGTGCGCCTCTTCGGTGCGTCGGATCTCCGGCCCGCGGCGCTTGCCGGCGCAGGGCTGGCATCGACAGGCGACCAGCGCAAGCTTGCCCGCCGGCCGCCAGTCAAGCCGTGCGTCGAACGCGGCCGGGCTCATGCGTGGCTCCAGCGCCCATGGCAGGTGGGTGCTGTCCAGCGCGTCTCGCCAGGCATCCCATCGTGCGCGGCCTTGCCATCGGCCGGCATTCCAGTCTTGCGCTCTTGTTTCGGCAGCCATCTGACTGTCCTCCCGGGCCAGCCCCGGACATTCTCGCTCCCGGCCGCTTGCCATGCAACGCTGCTTCTCCCACGGGCAAGCCGAGCTTCCCGGATAGGCATGCAACCTAGCTAAAGGAGGCCTAGTCTTGGTTCCGTGCCAGTCGACGACACTTGAGAGGAACGGCAGATGAGACGCGACATCGAATTCGCCACGGAAGACGGCGTGACCCTGCGTGGTTGGTTCTACAAGGCAACAGTGGAAGGCGGCGCCACCGTCGTCATGGCGCATGGCTTCTCGGCGACCAAAGAGATGCACCTCGACGACTTCGCTGCCCACTTCGCCGCCGAGGGGCTGAACGTGCTGGTCTACGACAACCGCAATCTGGGCGACAGCGACGGCAGCCCGCGCGGCGAGATCGACCCCTGGCAGCAGATCCGCGACTACCGCGACGCCATCACCTTCGCCTCGACCTTGGAGGAGGTCGACGCCAATCGCATTGGCATCTGGGGGTCGAGCTACAGCGGAGCCCACGTGCTGGTCGTGGCGGCCATCGACCGGCGGGTCGGCTGTGTCGTCTCGCAAGTCCCGCTGGTCGACGGCATGGAGAATGCGCGGCGGCTGATCCGCTCGGACCATTGGGCGGGCCTGCGCGCCGGCTTGCTCGCGGACCGCGAGGCGCGCTGGCGCGGCGAGGCGCCGGGCATGATCCCGGTGGTCTCGGAGGACCCGGCGGGCCCCTGTGTGCTGCCGACAGAGGACAGTGCTGCCTTCTTCCTCAACATCACCAAAGAGCGCGAGATGCGCTGGGAGAACGCCGTCACTTTGCGCTCTGTCGAGTACTTCACCGAGTACAACCCCGGCAGCTACATCGGCCTGATCGCCCCGACGCCCTTGCTCTTGGTGGTGGCGCGCGACGATCACCTGACGCCGGCCGATCTGGCGCTCGCCGCCTACGAACGCGCCTTGGAGCCGAAGAAGCTACTCGTGCTGCCCGGCGGGCATTTCGATGCCTATGTCGGCAGCGCCTTCCAGCAGTCGGCGCCGGAGCAGAGCGCCTGGTTCCGCCAGCATCTGGGCTAGGAGCGCCTCGCTAAAAGACGCTGTGCGCCAGGCGGTAGGCCATCAGCTCTTCTGCCGTCAGCACGTACATCTTGGCCGGCGGCGCCTGCAGGGCATGGGTCCAGACCCTGGGGTCCACGCCCCAGTGGTCCAGGCGGGTCAGGATCTCGTAGTTCAGGTGCTGGACGTCGGCGACGGCGCGGTCGGCGCTGAGGCCCGCAGCATTGGCCAGATAGGGCTGGTGCAGGCCGATCCAGGCATCGCGGGCGATGCGGCGGCGCTCGCCCGCTGCCAGCACCAGCGGACAGGCCGATGCGCAGTAGGCGCCTTCCGGCACCAGGGTTTCCAGGCTCCGGGCGCGCAGATAGTCGCCCATCGCCAACGCCTCCTGCACCAGCCCGCCGGGAGACATCAGAACCAGAAGGTCCGCGACCTCGTCGTGCTGCAGGTCGAAGCGGCGCAGTTCGGCGGCCGTACCGGCCTCGATCATGCCGACACCGACGATCGCCGGGCGCCCCTCCAGGTCGACCCACGAAAAGGCCATGGGCTCGCGGCTCGGCTCCAGCGGCTCACGCACGCCGGGCAGATGCGGCAGGGCGCCGTCCGGGGCCATGGGAAAGGCCGCCGGATCATAGGGGCGCAGCTGGTCGCCCGGGCTCGGCCGCTCCAGCGGCATGGGTGTCGCCGGCCCTGCCTGCTCCAGGCGGCTGGGACCCGCGGGCAGCGCCGGCTCGCGGCCGGACTCGAGCCAAGGCACCTTGGCGCTGTCGGCCATGTCGGCCACGACGATGGCGAGCGCCAGCAGCACCCAGAGGCGCAGGATCCAGCCCAGCGCGCGGCCGCCGGCGTTGGCTTTCGCGGTCTCCATTCGCCGCCCCCTCAGCCGGCGCCGCGCCGGGCGCGGCTTTCGTCCAGGTTCTCTACCGCGGCTCCGTCGGCGGCAGGCGGCGGCGGCGCTGCGGGAGCCTCCGGCTCGGTCTTGCGCTCACCACCGTCGCCGGCCTGCTCGGCGCCCTGCGCGGCCCGCGACAGGCGGCTCCAGGCCTCCAGGGCCGCCTGCAGGTCCCTGAGGCTCATGATCTCGTGGTGGGCCAAGTGGCTTTCCTCGCGCCGGATCGAGGCGTGCACCACCATGAGGATCAGCACCAGGACGCCCGGCAGGAGATCGATGGCGATGGCGCCGGCCCAGCTGGGCACGAAGTCGCCGGCATAGAGCAGCACCGCTTCGGCCGAGGACAGGGGCGTGAAGCGCAATGGCTGGACGGCCGGCCGCGCCAGGATCTCGTCGGCCGCCGCCGCCAGTGCGGCGGAGGTCTCGGCCACGGTGGCGCGCACTTCTTCCAGCACCTGGCTTTGACGGTCGCGCAGGTCCGCGCTCAGGCCGGTCACCGCCGGCATGATGAAGGAACGCGACAGGTCTTCGGCCTGGCGCCGCACGGCGGGCGCGATCGAGGTCTGCGTCATCGCCGAGATGACGCCGGCCAGCGCCACGGCCTCGGCGGCGAAGCGCACGCTGCGATCCCCGATCGGCTGGGTGCCGCCGACGATCGCGCGCATGAGGTCAAGGTGCTCGCTGCCCTCGCTGAAGAGGGTCTGCACGGGCTCGCGCGAGGCCTCGATCTGGTCGCCCAGGTCCTGCAGCTGCTGAGACATCTGCGCCAGGTATTGCGCCACGGTCCCGCGCCCGGAAGACCCCGTCAGCGCGCCCTCCTCCTGCTCACGGTCGGACAGCAGGGCGAAGCGCTGTTGGGCGATGCGGATATCGGGCAGCAGCGACTGGGCGGCCAGCGCGTTCTCGTGCGACTGCTCCAGGCGTTCCTGATAGTCGACCACGGTTTCCGCCATGTGCTGCTCGACCGAAGCGGCGCCGGCCAAGGCCGCCGCGTTCAGCCAGCTCGACATGGCGACGATGGCACCGCAGCCGATCAGCATCGCGATGGTGAGCGCAAGCCGCGTCGCCCCGGTGCGCATCTGCGGCAAGAACTTCAGGATGTAGGCCCAGAAGATGAAGATACCGACCGAGACCGCGCCCGAATAGACGACGGCCGCCCCGAAGGTCAGGAGGCCGGCACCGTCCAAGAGACCGCGCACGCCGATATAGGTGTAGACACCGCTCGCCACGGCCAGCACGCCCAAGGCCGCCATGGTCATGGCCTCCAGGCCGGCCACGCCCTGTCTCAGTTCCCGCGCCATAACCCTCTCAGTACTCCATCAAGCGGCAGCCTAGCACAAGCCAGACGGCCGAAGTTGGGCGGATTGACCTCCGACCATGGCGAGCCTATCTCTTGTTCATGCTCCTTGCCAGCCATCGCCTGACGCCAGGATAGCTTCTTCCGCTCATCGCCAGTGCAGCCGGACCGCGCTCCCCCTGCGTCTTGAGGGCTGCGCGCGGTCCGGCTTCGGCCGGCCGCGGCTTTCACGGCCGGTCTCCTTTGCACTGCGATGGGAGAGAGCACGTGACGGATCGAAAGCAGGAGGATGAGCGCCGCTTCGACACCCAGGGCCACACCGAATCAGAGGCTGAGAAAGAGCGTCGGCGCTTTGCCAAGGCGCTGGCCCGCGACGCCTTCGGGCGCCACTATTGGGACGAGAGAATGGCGATGGAGGTGCGGCGGGCGGCCCGCAAGCGCCGCCGCTAGGCCAAGAGGGCCCGGGCCGAGGCTCGGGCCCGACCCTTCGATGGGATAGAGCAGGCCCATGGGCATGATCCTCGCTACCGCGGCAATACCGGTTGGCCCGGACCTGGGCCGGAACGGCAAGGCCATTCTGGCAGCGATGCGCCAAGCCAAGGCGGGTGGCGCGCAGTTGGTCCACTTCAGCGAAGGCGTGGCGTCCGGCTATGCCAAGAGCGAAATCTCCGGCTGGGAGGGCTATCCTTGGGAGGAACTGCGGAAGGTCCTGCTGGAGATTGGCGCGCAGGCCCGCCGGCTGTCGCTCTGGGCCGTGGTGGGCGCCGCGCACCGACTGACCTCTCCGAATTTGCCGCACAACAGTCTTTACGTCTTCGGGCCGGACGGCCGGCTGGCCGGCCGCTACGACAAGCGTTTTTGCTCGAACAGCGAGATCAAGGGCTGGTACAGCCCCGGCAGCCAGCCCTTTCTCTTCAGCGCAGGCGGGCTCACCTTCGGCTGCGCGCTTTGCATCGAGCTGCAGTTTCCCGAGGTCTTCGCTGACTACGCAGCGGCCGGCGCCGACTGCGTGCTGGTGTCGAGCTACAGCGGCAACCCCTTCTTCGTGACCTTGGCGCGGGCTCATGCAGAGCTCTATGGCCTGTGGATCAGCCTTGCCGAGCCCGGCAAAGGCGATGGCGATGTCGGTGCGACCATCATCGGCCCCGACGGCAGCCTACAGGCGCAAACCTCCTCCGGTCTGGTCACCGCGGGCCTCGATCCTGCCGATCCCCACTGGGACATCCCGCTCAACAAGGCGCGCCCTTGGCGGCAGAAGGCGCGCGAAGGAGGCATCTATCATGGCCCCTGGGCGCAAGATCCGCGCAGCTTGGATCGTTGCAAGCTGTGACCGATCGCCTGGTCGCGCCTGGGCCATTTTTTGCAAGCGTACACGACGTCTTGACCGGGAGTGGGCGCCAATTTCGTTGCATGCCCCGGTGGCCGGGCTACCCTGCGTGCAAGGAGTGAGCAGTGGGCAAGCGATCCGCGACTTGCCGGCATTCGTCATCGTCGGAGGCTTCCAATGATTCGCAGGCTTATCCAAGGTTTCGGGCTGACGTGCATCCTTGTCTTGGCGACGATCGGCGCACAGGCTCAAGAGCCCAAGCGCGCCATCACCCAGATCGCCGGCGACCTCTATCGCTTCCAGAACAATTTTCACTATTCGGTCTTCCTGGTGACGCCCGAGGGCGTGATCGCCACGGACCCGATCAATGCCGAAGCGGCGGAATGGCTGAAGCAGGAACTGGCGACACGCTTCAAGGCCGAGGTGAAGTATCTGGTTCTCAGCCACGACCATGCCGACCACAGCTCCGGCGGCGAGGTCTTCGACGACACCGCCGTGGTGATCGCCCATGACAATGCGCGGGCCACGATCTTGGGCGAAGGGCGGCCGACGGCGGTTCCGGAGATCACCTTCTCCGATCGGATGATGCTCCACCTGGGCGGCAAGAGCGTGGAGCTGATCTCCGTCGGGCCGAGCCATTCGGACAACATGATCGTGATGCGTTTTCCGGACGAGCGGGTGCTCTTTGCGGTCGATTTCATCCCGGTTCGGACCTTGGCCTACAGGACCCTTTCGGACGCTTATCTGCCGGGCTGGATCGACGCGTTGGAGCGGGTCGAAGCGCTGGATTTCGATGTCTTGGCGCCAGGCCATGGCCCGATCGGCGAGAAGGCCGACGTAACCGCCTTCCGGCACTACATGACGGATCTCTACGATGCCGTCCTGGCAGCGAGCCGGGCCGGGCAGTCGCTCGACGAGATGAAGCAGTCGATCACGCTCGACGACTATGCCGACTGGGCGCGCTACGACGATTGGCGGGAGATGAACATCGAGGGTGCCTACCAGCGCATCATGCTGCATCGGCGCGGCAACTGACTGCCTGCAAAGCTGTCTGAATCCTCAAAGAGGCAAGTTCCGATGAACCGTCGCCCCTTGCGTGCGATCACCGACGCCGAGATCCAAGCCTACGAGGAAGAGGGCGTGGTCTGCCTGCGTGGGCTCTTCGATCCGGCATGGCTGGACTATCTGCGTGTCCTGATCGATCAGGACATCGCCCAGCCTTCGGCCATGCGCAAGCATGTCGATGAGAAGGGGGCCAGCGGACATTTCTTCGCCGACACCTTCGTCTGCCACCATGTCACCGGCTTTCGAAAGGCCATCGACGACTCGCCGATGGCGGAGATCGCCGGGACCGTGCTGGGGGCCGGCAAGGTCAACCTGCTGTTCGACCAAATCCTGGTCAAAGAGCCCAACACCTCGACCCGCACGGTCTGGCATCACGACGCCACCTACTGGCCGGTCGCGGGCGATGCCATCGCCACCTTGTGGCTGGCGCTCGACGCGGCCACGGCGGAGACCGGTGCGATGGAGTTCGTCGCCGGCTCGCACCGCTGGGGCCAGCGCTTCAAGGCGGTCAGCTTCGACCCCAAGTTGACCTACCAAGAGGATCTCCCGCCGGTGCCCGACATCGAGGCCGAGCGCGACAAGCACAGAATCATCAGCTATGCGCTGGAGCCGGGCGACTGTACCCTGCACCACGGTCTTCTGCTGCATGCCGCGCCGGGCAATGCCAATCGGACGCAGCGGCGCCGGGCCTATCTCACCCGCTGGGCCGGCGACGGTGTCACCTACAACCCGCGGCCCAACCTGCAGACTATGCTGCGTGATCCCGGTATTCCGCCCGGCGCGCCGCTGGATTGCGAGCTCTTCCCCGTCGTCTGGCGCCGCTCAGGGCCGGGGGCGACGGCCTCAGGGTAAGGCGCAAAGCGCCTCCAGGATGATCCCGCGCTCTCTGTAAGGCGTGCTGGCGGCATCCCAGGTGAGCCAATAGCCGTCGTCCATGCGGATCGAAGGTTCCGGCAGGCGCACGAGCCGGTTCGCCGCAATCTCGCGTTCGATGAGCGCGAGCGATCCCAGGAGGACTCCTGCGCCCGCTAAGGCGGCCGCCAGGCCCTGAGAGAGGGTATCGAAGCGCAGGGATGGTGGTCGTGGCGGGGCCACGTCGGCGGCTGCCGCCCAATCGAGCCAGCCGTCACGCAGGCTGGAGACCGCGATCTGCGGCAAGGCGCGCCAATCGCGGTCTTGGCGCGCCAGCAAGGCCGGCGCGGCGACCGGCGCCAGAACCTCGTCGAACATCTTCTTGCCCTGGCGGCCCGGCCAGTCGCCTGCCCCGAAGCGCACCTCCAGATCGGCGTTGACCGCCGCGTAGTCGCCGAGCCGGGCGATGGTGAAGAGCGACACCTGAAGGTCGGGAAGCTGTTTCAGGATTGCCGGCAGCCGTGGCGCGATCCAGAGCTCCGCCGTCGCTGATGTCGCTGCGATCGACAAGCGTCGGCGCGGCGCGCTGAAGAGGTCCGCGGTGCTGCGCTCGAGGGACAGCAACGCGGCGCGCACGTGCGGCGCATAGGATTCGCCCTCCGTGGTGAGCTCCACGCCTCTGGGCAAGCGGACGAAGAGCGGCACGCCCAGGCGCGCTTCGAGGTTTCTGATGCGCTGACTGACAGCGGCTTGGGTGAGACCCAGCTCTTCGGCCGCGGCGGTGAAGGTGCCTTGCCTGGCTGCCGCTTCGAACACGCGAAGCCATTCCAAGGGCGGCAGAGGGGTCGGTGCAGAGTCATCATTCATAACAGGAATTAGGCCTTAGGCAGAAAATATGTTGCTTGTCGTTATGTTTAAGATGGCGATAGATGGCTGTCGAGAGGAACGTGACGAGGTGCGCAATGGCAGAGCTGATATCCGTGGAGCTGCTTTCGGGCGGAAATGCGCTGGAGGTCCGCTGGGACGATGGGCAGGCCGCCCGCTATCACGCGATCTGGCTCAGGGACAATGCATTGGACGGCGAGACGCGTTCGCCGGTGAACGGCCAGCGCTTGATCACGCTGCAGGAGATTCCGGCCGAGACGACGATCGCGGTGGCTGCGGTCGAAGACGATGCCCTGGCGGTGCGCTTTCTGCCCGAGAACAAGAGCGTCCGCTTTCCGGGGCCTTGGCTGCAAAAGCGCATCTATAGCCATGCGGCGGCGGCAAGTCCGGGGCGGCTGCCGCCGGACCTGGAAAGCTGGGACGGCAGTCTCGATGCGGGCAGGCTGCTGGGTGGCTTCGACGAGGTCGCCAAGGACCCGGATGCGCTGCGCGACTGGCTGGCCAAGGTGCATCGCTACGGCTGTGCCAAGCTTTCCGGCGGCCCGCTGGAGAGCGGCGCCCTGCTGGAGGTGGCGGCGCTTTTCGGCTATGTGCGCGAAACCAATTACGGCAAGTGGTTCGAAGTGCGCACCGAGGTCAATCCGACGAACCTCGCCTTTACCAGCCTCGGGCTGCAGGCGCACACCGACAACCCCTATCGCGATCCCGTGCCTACCTTGCAGATCCTCTACTGCCTGGAGAGCTCGGCCGAAGGCGGGGACTCACACCTCGTCGACGGCTTCCGAGCCGCACAGCGACTGCGGGAGGAGGATCCCGAGGGCTTCGGGCTGCTCACGCGCTACTGCGCGCGCTTCGAGTACCGCGCTGCGGGCGATGTGCACCTCGCCGCACGCCGGCCGATGATCGAGCTTGCGCCCGACGGGGAACTGCGGGCCCTGCGCTTCAACAACCGCAGCGCTGCACCGATCACCGATGTGCCCTTTGAGGCGATGGCGGGCTACTATGCTGCCTATCGGCGGCTCGGAGAGATCATCGAAGATCCGGCCATGGCCATCACCTTCAAGCTGGCGCCGGGCGACTGCTTCATCGTCGACAACACGCGGGTCTTGCACGGCCGCAAGGCCTATGCGGGGACCGGCGGAACGCGCTGGCTGCAGGGATGCTACGCCGACAAGGACGGCCTGCTGTCGACTCTCTCCGTCCTGTCGGAACGCAAGAAGGAGAAGGCGGCATGACGAAGCCCGATCTCTCGCCGGAAACCATCGTTGCCTTCCTCGGCGACATCTTCGAACGGCGCGGCGGCGAGGCCTACCTCGGCGAAGAGGTCACCATGGCCCAACACATGCTGCAGGGTGCCTATCTCGCCGAGCAGGAGGGCGCCGGTGACCAGCTGATCGCCGCCGCCCTGCTGCACGACATCGGCCACTTCACCAGCGAGTTCGGCACCTTCTCGATGGAGGACACCCAAGACCGCTATCACGAAGCGGCCGGTGCGCGCATCGTGGAGCGCTTCTTTCCGCCCATGGTGGCCCAATGCGTACGCCAGCACGTTGCCGCCAAGCGCTATCTCTGCGCCACCGATCCGGACTACTTCGAGCGCCTGTCCGAGGCCTCGGTACACTCGCTGAAACTGCAGGGCGGCCCGATGAGCGAAGAGGAGGCCGCGGCCTTCGGCAAGCAGCCCTATCTCGCAGAAATCCTGCGGGTCCGGCGATGGGACGACGACGGCAAGGTCGCCGGCGTCGAGACCCCACACTTTTCCCACTATGCGCCGCTGCTGCAGCGGGCGGTCGAGGCACGAGGAGAGGCAGCATGAACGCACCGACCTACATCTTCGAGGCCTCGGAGAAGCCGTCGCTGCCCTTGCACCAAGTGCCGCTGATCGAGGCCAGCGAAGCCAGTGTCGAAGGCTATGGCCGGCTGGTGGACGACTACGAGGGCTTCGACGTCGAGATCGTGCGCTGGCCGGCACAGGGCTGGCGTCCCGTCGACGAGGACAGCGGCGATCAAGGCGGCTGGGTCGAGGGCATCTTCCATGGCGACTGGAAGGGCGACGTCCTCTATGGCTCGAACGAAGCTGTCGATGGCCACTACGTCCTGGGTTGGTCGCGTGATCCGCAGCGGGCCTCGGCGGAACAGATGAGTGCGCCGCGCGAACAGGTGCTGCTGTGGCACATGAACTATCACCCCGATGGCGGCCAGCTCTTTTTTCCGCTGGATCGCCAGCCCTTCGTCGTGCCGGTGGCGCTGCCCGGCGACGACCTGACGCTGGAGAAGATCGTCGCCTTCTGGTGCGACGGGACCCGCGGCCTCTACATCCACCCCGGCATTTGGCACGAAGGTATCTTCCCGGTGGCCGACAGGCAGCGTTTTCTCGATCGACAAGGGCGCGTGCATGCACGTGTCAGCTGCGACATCGGGCAGGAGTTCGGGGTCTATCTGGCCGTGCCGCTGACGCTGGCCTGAGGGCCGGCGTCATCCGCCGAGCAGCAGATCCTTGGCCGCGTTGAGCTTGGCCGCAAGCCAGTCGGAACCGCCGGCGTCGGGATGCAGCTTCTGCATGAGCCGCCGGTGCGCCCGGCGGATCTCGCTGTCGCTGGCGCCGGGCTCGAGTCCCAGGATGTCGTAGGCCTCTTCCTTGGTCATGGGCCCGCCGTCAGATCCGACGCCTTGGCCGCCGCCGGCCTCGGCGCGCCAGCTCGGATCGCGGCGATCGAGATAGGCCTCGATCAGCGCCAGCGACTGCGGATCGCCGGAGACGTCACCGCGCAGAGAGTGCAGCTCAGCCAGGTTCAGCTCTGACAAAAGCCGCCCGGCGAAGACGCCTTGCAGCACCTCGCCGTCGACATGGCCGCTCTCGTGATCCAGCCGCATGGCGAAAAAGCGGGTGCGCACGCTGGATCGGGGTTCCGAACCGCCGCGCGCCATGCGCTTGGCGGCCCGGTCGATCAGCGGCCAGAGCTTCCAGCCGAGAGCCAAGATAATGGGCAGCGCCGCCAAGAACTGCGCGCGGCCCACGATAGCAAAGTAGAGCACGGCCACCACCAAGAAGCCAATGCCCACCACCTTGATGGTCATGGCGATCTGCTTCGGCTCGGCACGACTGAACCAGACGGCGATCAAGAGACCGCCGACCAGAAGCGCCAGACCAAGCAACAGATAGGGCATCAGCGAACCCTTTTCCCGTCACGCATTGCCAAGAACCATGTCGCGCCGGTCCAACTGCCCGGCCCTCCGGGGCCGGGCGGCGGACAAGCGACATGATAGAGAGCTCGGCTCATATCCTAGAGTTAGTCTAGGACGATCCTGCGAGAAGGGGCAGTAAGCGCGCAAGCCGATTGGAGGCCAAGAGCCCACCATCGCAGAGAGGCGCGCCCGGTGGAGGCTTACCTTCCGACAGGCGGCCAGGCAGCTGCACGAAACGAAGCGTAGTGAGTGGGGCAAGCCCAAGCACATGGCACAATGGTTAACCAGCTTGGCGACCCACGTCTACCCGCAGCTGGGTGACAAAGACGTCAGCGCAATCCATGCTGTTCGACCCAGCAAAGGTGACGTTCCGGCGGGGAAGCATGAGTCCGGCCGGAATCCGAAGCATCAGCGCACCTGCCGGGTCAGCAAGGCCACCGCCCCGCCCCGCTTGGCGCCGTAGTCGACCAAGGCCGGGCGGCCGCCGGCGGCGTAGGCGGCGACCGCGCCCAAGAGGTCGCGCAGCTGCTGGGCGCTGTTGGCGTTGAAGCTGCAGCAAGCCCCGCCGGAGAGCTTGGCCACCTCTTCGAAGGCGCGCCGCGCCAAGGGGTTGCTGCCCTCGTGAAACATGAAGCAGGGCAAGCCCAAGAGGCCCAGTTCGCCGGCCGCATCGCCCAGGTCGTCGATCGCCTCCTCCAGCGCGTCGCCGACGAAGACCAGGGCATCGACCTTGGCCTTGCGGGTCTCCTTGGCCGCGTGGCGCAGGATCCGTTCGATCTGGGTGTGCCCGGCGCGGCAGGCGACCGAGGTCATGCGCCGCAAGAGCTCGTGGCTGTCGGCGAGCCACGGGCTCGACTTGCACTCGCGATAGCCGCGGTAGAATACCAATTGCACCGAGAGCCCGCCCAGCGCGTGGGCGGCGGTGAACATCTCTCCCTGCAGGTGGCTGGCTTGGTCCCAGGTTGGCTGCCGGCTGGCCGTGGCGTCCAGCGCGAAGATCAGCCGGCCGCCGCCTCCTGCCCCGCCTCGAGCCTTCAGCTGGCTCAGAAAGGCATCGACTTCGCCTTCGTCGCTGGTCTCCGGCAAGCGGTCGCCGGGGCGCGTCACCTCTCTTGCCATGCTTGCTCCTCCATCCGTCTGGCCTGGCGCGCCCGCCGGCCTCATCGGCCCTCGGATGCTGCCGATTCCGCGCGAATGCGGATCTTCACCTCTTCATGTGGCGTTACCTTGATCGTCTCGCCAGGGGCTTCTTTCGCCGCCGGCGCCTGCTCGGTTCCGGGCAGGGCCATGATCTCCAAGAGCGTGCGCACCTCGTTGCGGGCCGCCACGTGGCTCATGGTCATGGTGGTCTTGCTTTCCTTCAGGTCCAGCAAGGTCAGGCCCTTGACGAAGAGCTCACGGAAGATCACCCGCTCGGCGAAGCCGGGCGCCAGGCGGAAGCCG
Source organism: Rhodospirillales bacterium (assembly GCA_963669385.2). GTDB lineage: Bacteria > Pseudomonadota > Alphaproteobacteria > Kiloniellales > JACOMY01 > JACOMY01. Next base: position 205,471 of record CAXXGD010000064.1, on the reverse strand, counting down.
ATGCGCTTGGCGAGCTTCGGCAGGAGGTCGGCGATCTCGCGCTTGTTGCGGGCGTCCAGCTGCGACATGCGGTTGCGCATGACGATCCAGTCGATCGGCCGGCCGCCTTCCCTTGCGCGCGACTGGCGCTGTTCCCAGACCATCTGGCTGTAGACGCTGGGCCCCAGGATCCGCTTGCCGCCGCGGTCCACCTTGCCCAGCAGGTCCAGGTCGATGAAGGAGTCGTTCATCGGCGTGATCAGGGTATCGGCACGCTGATGCGCCAGACGAGAGAGGTAGCTGTCGCTGCCCGGCGTGTCGATGACGATGAAGTTCTTGCTCTCCATCATGGCGAAGGCGTTGCTCAAGCGCTCGCGCTCTTCTGCCTCCGAGACGCGGCGGCTGTCCGCCTCCGAGCGGTGGAGGCGCCGGTTGTCCGGCATCGGCAAGGGGATGCCGGTGTCGCGCATGAAGACCTCGCGGTTCTCCAGATAGCGCGACAGCGTTCCTTGGCGGGCGTCGATGTCCAGGCTGCCGACCGTGAGGCCCTGGCGCAGCAGGGCGATCATGACGTGCAGCGCCGAGGTGGACTTGCCCGATCCCCCCTTTTCGTTGCCGAATACGATGATATGGGGGCGCTTTGCCTGCATCATGCCTTGGTAATCCAGACCGCCGTATCGTGGATGACTGCGCCGCCGCGCGGGAATCCGGCATCGGCCGAGATCAGAGCGTTGATGCCCAGGCTGCCGGGAAAGTCCTTGTTGGGCCAGATGGATTCGCAGACCACGACGTCTTCCTGAACGCCGGTGAAGGGCTTGGCCGGCAGCAGCACCTCGCCCAGCTCGTTGCCGATCTTGACCAGCGTGCCCTCGCTGATCCCCAGACGCCGGCAGGGCTCGGGATGGATCAGCAGGCAGGGCTTGTCCTCTCGCTCGCGGCTGCCGGGGGTCTCGGTGAAGCTGGTGTTGAGGAAATTGCGGGCCGGTGCCGCCACCAGCCGGAAGGGCCGCTCGCCGTCCGTGGCATCGATCTGCGGCCAGTGCCCCGGCAGGCGGGGCATCTCGGCATGGCGGCCGCCCAAGCCGGCCCAATTGGGCTTGAAGCGGAAGCGACCGCCTGCTTGCGGGAAGGCCTCGATGAAATGGGCCTCCTCGAAGGATTGCGCGCAATCCAAGCCGCCGGCTTGATAGGCGGCCTCTGCGCTGCCGTGGCCGGACGCGGCAAAGCACTGCTCGATCAAGTCCCAAGCACTCCTCTCCAGCCCGGGATGCACGGCACCCAAGCGCTGGGCCAGGGCGGAGATCACCTGGTGATTGCTGCGGCACGCGCCGGGAGCCTCGATCACCGCTTTGCTCGGCTGCAGATAGGTGTGGCCGCTGGCGGTGTAGAAATCGTCGTGCTCCAGGAAGGTGGTGGCCGGCAGGACGATATCGGCATAGGCCGCGGTCTCGGTCATAAACTGCTCGTGCACCACGGTGAAGAGGTCCTCGCGGGCCAGGCCGGCGATGCACTTTTTCACCTCTGGGCAGACCACGGCCGGATTGGTGTTCTGGACCAGCAGCGCGGTGACCGGCGGGCCGTCGCCCAGATCGCCGGCTTCGCCGGTCATGACCGGGCCGAAGCGGGACATGTCGAGGATCCTGACCGCGGGATCCACGGCATCCAGGCCTTCGATCATGGTCTTGTCGAGATTGTAGAGGGCGCCGTGTCCCCAAAGCGCGCCGCCGCCCTCGACCTCCCAAGCGCCGGTCATCGCCGGCAGGCAAGAGACGGCATGCACGCCGGCCGCGCCATTGCGTGCTCGCGACAGGCCATAGCCGACACGAATGTAGCTGTGCTTGGTGGCCCCGAAGGCCTTGGCGAAGGCGCGGATCTCGGCCTCCGGGACACCGGTGACCTCTGCCGCCCAGGCGGGCGTGCAGGTCGCGATGTGGTCTTCGAGTTCCTGGTCCCAATCGGTGATACGGGCCATATAAGCCCGGTCGGCAAGGCCCTCGCTCAAAAGCACCTGCATCACCGCTGCGGCCAGCGCACCGTCGGTGCCCGGCTTGACCATCAAGTGCTGGTCGGCCCGGGCTGCGGTCGGCGTCCGGTAAGGGTCGACCACCACCAGCTTGGCGCCGTTGGTCTTGCGGGCCCTGGCGATGTGGGTCATCAGGTTGACCTGGGTGGAGACGGGGTTGCCGCCCCAGACGACGATCAGCTTCGATTTGGCGATCTCGCGCGCATCCACCCCGGCCTTGAGGCCGACTCCGGCGACCCAGCCCGACTCGGCCAGCATCGTGCAGATCGAATTCAACTGCCCGGAGTAGCGCTTTACGTGGCGCAGGCAATTGATGCAGTCCCGCTGCAGATGCCCCATGGTCCCGGCATAGTAGAAGGGCCAGACCGTTTCGCTGCCGTGGCGCTGCTCTGCCTTGAGGAAGGCCTCGGCGCTGCGGTCGAGCGCTTCCTCCCAGCCGATCGGCTTGAAGTTGGCGCGCCCGACGCCCTTGTCGCCGACGCGCAGCAGCGGCTGCATCAAGCGGTCGGGGTGGTGCACCCGCTCGGCATAGCGGGCGACCTTGGCGCAGATGACGCCGGCGGTGTAGCTGTTGTCGTGCGAGCCCCGCACCTTGCCGATGCGACGCTCGTCCAGGCGCTCGATCTCGAGCGCGCAGACTGAGGGACAGTCGTGCGGACAGGTGCTGCGCACCCAGCGGCTGCTGTTCGCATCAAGTGGCATGGGTCGCATTATGGTCCGGGCCGGTCACCGGAGCAAAGCCCTGAAATACCTTGCGACGTAGTGGCGTGTGGATGGTCGCTGCGTCGGGGCACCAGTGCACAGCGAGAGCCGCGATCGCGGCGATCTTGCCAGTGAGGGACAGCCGAGGACAGTCGTCAGGCTTGATCATGGCCCCCGCTTCTGGCTTAGAAGAAGGAGAGGCAGAGGGGAGTGGCGGTCATGAGCCGCAACGCGATCGTCTTCGACATAGAGACCACCGGCGACGACCCGGCCGAGGACCGCGTCTGCAGCCTGGCGCTGATCGCGCTGGTCGATGGCCGCGTGCACGAAGAAGGCCAGCTTTATCTGCTGTTCGATCCCGGGCGGCAGAGCGCGGCCGAGGCCTTGAGTCGACACGGCCTGCAGGATTGGCTCCTGCGGCACCAGAAGCCTTTCTCCGACTATGCCGCACGCCTGCGGCAGATGCTGCTGAGCGCGCCCCTGGTGATCGCTCATCAACTCTCGGTGAAGATGCGCTTCCTCAATGCCGAGTTCGAGCGGGCCGGCCTGTCACCGGTGGTGCCCAGAGGCTTCTGCACGCGCGAGGCTGCCAAGCGGCGCTGGCCAAACGAAAGCCCGGAGCTCGACGATTGCCTGGCGCGCCTCGGATTCACGCGAGAAGCGCGCAAATTCGGAGCCAGCGAGGACTGCGCGCTGACGGCTGCCCTCTACCTCTTTTTCCAAGGCAACATGAAGCCGGACATCCGCTATCCGGCCAATCCGCAGAATTTGCGGCCGGCCCCGCCGGCTCCCGACCCGGTTCCGCCAAGAAGATAGCCCGCGTTAGCCCCGGCTTTGCCTCTTTTACATGTTAAGTTTGATCGGCATGCCCTAAGGTGTGCTCTGCCCGTTGGTATGGATGAGGTGACTCATGCACCGCTTCTTGGTCGGCGCATTGGTGGCGCTTGTGTTCTTTTCGGCATCGGCAAGTGCGGAAGATGCGAACGACGATGAAGTGTTCTTCATCGATCACCCGCTTTATCTTCTGTTTGTGCAGTCGGCTACCGGCATGCGCTACGACGGCGATACCTTGATCCTGGAAGACATGGCGCCTGCAACGCTCTTCTTTGCGGATCGGCCCGAGCGTCTGTCCGGACACTTCTCCAATGCCGACTTCGTCGATCTTTGGACGCGCAGTTCGCAAAGCTACGCGGCCGACCCCCCGAATGCAGCCTTGTCCTTCTTGGAAGAGACAGACAAGCCGCCGGTGGTGGTTGAGCTAAAAGACGTAAGCCTCCAGGGTAACGACCTGCACTACGAGGTGCGGGTGCTGGACGGCGAGCTGCCGGCAGAGTCGGGCGCGGTCAGCCTGTTCATCGACCCCTGGGTGTGGGTGCCTCGGGGCGACGCCGAGTATCGGCATCCCGGCTGGCTGCGCTGTCACTGGAATCACTGGGGTTCGCGGGTCTGTCACCGTCACTGGTGGTAGGCCCGAGGCCTCGGCAGGAATGGAGCTCTCGCGATGAAGGCAATACTTGCCCCTACCCTCTCTCTCTTTCTCTTGGCCACGCCTGCGGCCATGGCGGCCGAAACCGACAGCGACGCGTCCAAAGGGCGTTGGGCATCGGTGCCGATCGAGCTGCTCTTTACCCAGACCGCCAAGGGCATGACCTATGACGGCGAGACCATGACCTTGAGCAATCTCGCCCCGGCGACGGTCTACTTCGCCGACCGGCCCAACCGCCTGGTCGGCGTGTTGAGCCATCAGGCCTTTGTCGACATCTGGAACCAAGGCAAGGACAGCTTTGCCGCCGATCCGCCCAACGCGGCCGTGGCCATGCTGGACAACAGCGGGCATGCGCCTGTGGTGGTCGAGCTGCAGGGCGTCGAGATCGACGGCGAGACGCTGAAGTACAAGGTGCGCATCCTTGACGGCGAATTGCCGGCCGAAGCGTCAGCGGTCAGCCTCTTCATCGACGGCTTCGGTGGCGGCGGTCACGGCGGCGGCTTCGGTGGTGGCCACGGCGGCGGCTTCGGCGGCGGTCACGGCGGCGGCATCCACATGGGCGGCGGTCATGGCTTCGGCAGCGGCGACCAGCCGGGCAGCATGCACTTCGGCGGCGGCAACCCGGATGACTGGGAAGGCCACAACTGGCACAGGGGACAGTCGATGAATTGGAACCACGGCCTGTGGGACCGCGGCTCCAACCGGCCCTATAGCCAGTGCGTCTTCCACGATCTCTTCGGTTCGTCGCAGCTTTGCTTCTAGAAAGCCGCGTCGAAATATCATATTTTGTATCTTGTCGAGGCTCGGCGTCGTTGCCGGGCCTTGGCACAGTTGACCTAGGAGTGCGCACCATGAAGGCAGTCTTTGCCTCTTTGCTATCCCTGTCCTTGCTCGCCGGATCGGCCGCCTTGGCTGCCGATAACGAGGCGTCCAAGGCCGGCAGCTCGCCCGGCGCGGTGGAGCTGCTGTTCACCCAGAGCGCCAATGCCATGCGCTATGACGGCGAGACCCTCAGCCTCGACGACATCGGTCCGGCAACGCTCTACTTCGCCGACCGGCCAAATCGCCTGGTCGGCCTCTTGAGCAATCAGAAGTTCGTCGACCTCTGGACCGAGGGCCAGGACAGCTTCGCCGCCGATCCGCCCAACGCAGCACTGGCCTTGCTGGGCGAGACCAACAAGCCGCCGGTGGTGGTGGAGCTGCTGGGTGTCGCGCTCGAAGGCGAGACGCTGAACTACAAGGTGCGCGTCCTGGAAGGCGATCTGCCTAAGCAGAGCGGCCCGGTCACTCTCTTCATCGATCACCATCACTTCCACTGGCGCGGCCGCGGCTGGGGCTGGGGACCGGGTTTCGGGGGTTGGGGGCCGGGCTTCGGGCCGACCTGGGATTCCGGCTTTAGCGGCAGCGTCTTCGGCTGCGGCATGAACTCTTATATGGGGACTTTGCATGCTTGCTACTAACCGAGCGACGGATCGGGCCGTCGCAGCTGCCCTTGGCCTGCTGATCGGCCTCGGGCTTATCTTTGCCGCAGCGCATCAGACGAAGGCGGCCGGCCAACGGCCAGTCGAGTTGCTGTTCGCGCAAAACGCAGCCGTGATGCGCTATGACGACGGCCTCTTGACCTTGGGCGGCATCGCGCCGGCGACGACCTACTTCGCCGACCGGCCCAGCCGCCTGGTCGGAACCATGAGCAACCAGGCCTTCGTCGACCTCTGGGCCAAGGGCAAGGACAGCTTCGCCGCCGATCCGCCCAATGCCGCGCTGTCGCTGTTGGACGAGCCCGGCAAGCCGCCGGTGGTGGTGGAGCTGATCGACGTGGCGCTGAACGTCAACGAGCTGGTCTACCAGGTGCGGATCCTGGAGGGCGAGTTGCCGGCCCAGAGCGGCCCGGTCAGCCTTTTCATCGACCGCTACACCTGGGGCGGCTCGAGCATCCGGCCCGGCGTCGACCCGGCCACCGACCCCGAGCTACAGCCCGGATCCGGCTTCAGCCCGGCCTGGGGCCCGGCCTTCGCCAATGCCTCCGAGCCCGAGGACATGCGCGGTCCCAATCCCAACAACCGCTGCGGCTCGCACACGCTGCTGAGCTTCCACATCTGCTTCTGATTGGGGGGGCGGGCACAGGGTTGCCCGCCCAAGAAGCAGGCTTCGAGGCGCCTCTATACGATTGGCTTGGCAGAGCGGCCACCGCTTGTTTATCATATGATAAAGAAGGGCGGTCGGGCTGCCGATCCGGGATCTCTACCGGGTAGGCGATCCGCCGCCATGCTAGTGTTGGCTTGCGCTGCGGGCGCTACTATGAGCCTGCCGCAGGGAGCGAGGGGCCTTTTCATAGATGAGTGACTATCTCTGCGGCATCGATATCGGCGGAACCTTCACCGACTGCGTGGTGATCGATGCCGAGGGGCGGGTCACCACCAGCAAGGTGCCCTCCACGCCTGACGACTTCAGCCGCGGCATGATGGGGGCCTTGCGCGGGGCCGCCGAGAAACTGGATCTCGATTTGGACGCACTGGGGGCTTCGCTCTCGCTGCTTTCGCACGGCACCACGACCGGCACCAATGCGATCATCCAAAAGAAGGGGGCCAAGGTCGGCCTCGTCACCACCAAGGGCCACAACGACGTTATCCACATCATGCGCGGCTCGCGGGGTTTGAGCGGTCGCGAGGTGCGCCTGGTGGTGCACATTCCCGAAAGCAAGAAGCCCGATCCCATCGTGCCCAAGCGCCTCATTCGCGGCGTCTCGGAACGGGTGGACTGCTTCGGCAAGGTGGTGGTGCCGCTGAACGAGGCGGAGGCGCGCGAGGCGGTGCAGGGCCTTATCGACGCCGGGGTCGAGGCGATCGCCGTCTGCTTCCTCTGGTCATTCCTGCACCGCGCGCACGAAGCGCGCATGCGGGCAATCATCGAAGAGATGGCGCCGGGCCTGTTCGTGACCTGCTCGCACGAACTGGTGCCCAAATGGGGCGAATACGAGCGCACCGCGGCGGTGGCGCTCAACGCCTACATCGGGCCGATCGTCTCCGGCTACCTCTCCAAGGTCGACCGCGACGTGGCCGACACCGGCTATGGCGCGCCGCTGCAGATCACCCAGTGCGCCGGCGGCACCATCTCGATCGCCAAGGCGATGAAGGCGCCGCTGCTGACACTCGATTCCGGGCCGGTTGCCGGCGTCATGGGCTCGCAGTTCCTGGGCCGGCAGCTCGGTATCGAGAACGTGATCACCACCGACATGGGCGGCACCTCCTTCGATGTCGGGATCATCCACCGGGGCGAAGCGGCCTCCTCCTACCGCGCCACGGTCAACCAATACGAATACTTCCTGCCCAAGGTGGACATCCAGGCGATCGGCAGCGGTGGCGGCAGCAAGGCCTGGATCGACCAGGTGACCGGAACCTTGAAGGTCGGCCCCGACAGCGCCGGCGCGGTGCCCGGTCCGGTCTGCTATGGACGCGGCGGGACGGTGCCCACGGTGACCGACGCCGACCTGGTGCTGGGCTATCTCGATCCCGACAACTTCGCTGGCGGTGCCATGACGCTGGACAAGCCTGCGGCCGAGGCCGCGGTGGCAGAGCTGGGCGGTCGGCTGGGCTTCGGCCTCGAGGCCTGCGCCAGCGGCATCGCCAAGATCGTCGAGTTCCAGATGGCCGACCTGATCCGCAAGGCAACCATCCAGAAGGGTTTCGACCCGCGCGACTTCACCCTCTTCGCCTTCGGCGGAGCAGGCCCCATGCACGCCGGCATCTTCGCGCGCGAGCTGGGCATCGCCAAGGTTCTGGTCCCGCAGCGCGAGACGGCCTCGGTCTGGTGTGCCTTCGGTGCCGCGGCGGCCGACATCCTGCACGTCTACGAGCAGGTGGAGATCATGAGCTCGCCCTTCGAGCCGGCGAAGATCAACGCGATCCTGGAAGAGCTGCGTTCGGTGGGCGCCAAGCAGCTGGCGCTGGAAGGCGCCGAGGAGAGCCGGCGTGCCATGGCCTTCTCGCTCGATATGCGCCACAAGGGCCAGATCAACGAGGTCGAGGTGGCGATCGAGGGCGACAGCCTATCGGACGCCGATCTCGAGGGGCTGGGCGCCCGCTTCGTCGAACGCTACGAACTGCTCTACGGCCGCGGCGCCTCGCTGCCCGGGGCGGTCTTGGAGATCGTCACCCTGCGCTGCCGGGCAAGCGCGCGTACGCCGAAGCCACCTTTGGTGACGGCCGATGCCATGACCGAGGCGCTGCCGGCTGCCGCCATCAGGCCCAGCCGCCAGGTGTGGTGGGACGAGACCGCCGGCTTTGCCGAGACGCCGATCTTGGACGGCGCCGCGCTGCTGCCGGGGAACCGCATCGAGGGTCCGGCCGTGGTGGAAACGGTGGCCACCAGCGTGGTGCTGCATCACGGCCAAAGCCTGGTCGTCGACCGCTATGGCAACTTCGAGATGGCCGTCGCCTAATCCGAGCCTTCAGTCAGCAGGAGCCGACCCATGCCGAAACTGAGCGAGATGACCGACACGGTCTTTGACGGCATCACCTACGGCTACGTGCCGCCGAAGGAATTGAAGATCTCGCCCAAGCTGAAGCTGCACAAGGGTGCCGAGACCGAGATCGACCCGGTCACCTACGAGGTCATCCGCCACAATCTCTGGAACATCAACGAAGAGCATGGCGCGACCATCCAGCGGATCTCCGGCTCGCCGGTGGCCATGTACGCGCTCGACCTCAACCCCTCGATCCTCACCGAGGACGCCGAGTTCGTCTATTTCGGGCCCTACATGCAGTACATGTCGGGCGTCACCGACACCCAGGTGAAGTGGATCCTGGAGAACCGCAGCGACAACCCGGAGATCAAGCCCGGCGACATGTTCCTGGCGAACGACCCTTGGGTGGGCGCGGCACATCAGATGGACGTCATGCTGATCTGCCCGATCTTCCATGGTGACGAGCTCTTCTGCTGGATCACCAACTGCCTGCACCAGTACGACATCGGCGGGATTACGCCCGGCAGCTTCTGTCCCTCGGCGGAGAGCGCCTTCGAAGAGGGGATCCTGATTCCGCCGGTCAAGCTCATCGAGAACGGGATCATTCGAAAGGATATCGAGGACATCTATCTGCGTTCTTCGCGCAAACCGAAGATGGTGGCGCTCGACCTGCGCGCGCAGATCGCCGGCAACGTCACCGCCAAGGCCCGCGTCGAGGCTTTGCTGGAGCGCTACGGCGCCGACAAGGTGAAGGCGGTGATGCGCCAGGTGATATCCAAGGCGGAGGTCGCCTTCCTCGACAAGATGGCCCGCCTTCCGGACGGCGTCTGGCAGGACCGCACCTACGTCGAATCCTGCCGGCCGGGCGACCGTCGCACCCACCGCGTGGTGATCACGGTGCGCAAGGAGGGTCAGCGCCTGGTCTTCGAAAACGAGGGCACGGCGCCGCAGGACGGTGCGATGAACGCCACCTATTCCGGCTGGCGCGGCTCGCTTCTGGTGGCGATCAACGAACTGCTCTGCTGGGACCAGTACTTCGCCGTCGGCGGTGCGCTTCGCCACATCGACTTCGATCCCACGCCCGGCACCTTCAATTGCGCCAACTTCCCGGCCTCGGTCTCGACCGCGCCGACGCAGTCGATGGAGATCTCGCTCTACCCGGCCTACAACGTGCTCTCCAAGATGATCCATCCCGACCGCGAGATGCGGAAGGACATCATGTGCATCGGCGGCACCAGCCAGTGGCCGGCGACCATCTTCCGCGGCACCGATCAATGGGGCGAGCGCTTCGGCTATCTGCTGGTCGACCCCATCGGCGGGGCGATCGGTGCCTTCTCGCACGGCGACGGCATCGACACCGGCGGCCAGGCCCGCACGCCGATCTGCCAATTGCCCAACGTCGAGCACACCGAGCAGTCCTTCCCGCTGCTGTTCCTCTATCGCAAGGAGGTGCCGGACTCCGGCGGCGCCGGGCGCCATCGCGGCGGCATGGGCGCGGAGAGCTGCTTCATCGTCCATAACGTCGAGCGCATGACCCAAGACACGCTCTCCTCCGGCAACGCGACGCCGACCTCGACCGGCATGATGGCGGGCTATCCCTCGGCCACCAACGCCTACACCTTCGTGACCGACAGCGACATCCAAGAGCGTTTTTCAATGGGCCGCATGCCGGAGAATGCCAACGAGGTGACCGGCAAGGCCGTCGAGCTGGGCCTGCGCGAGCAGGATTTTGTTCAAACGCCCAACGATGTCTACGCCGTGCGCTGGACCGGCGGCGGCGGCTACGGCGACCCCTTGGATCGCGCCATCGACGCCCTGCAGGCCGACTTGGACGGTTTGGCGGTAACGCCGGAGGCGGCCGACCGGATCTTCGGTGCGGTGCTGAAGGACGACGGCACGATCGATGCCGTGCGCACCGAAGAACGGCGCACTGCCCTGCGCGCCGCCATCGCCGCCGAACACAAGGCCCCCAAGCCTGCGCAGCTGAACGGCGAGATCCTGGTCGAAGCGACCGACACGCTGGCGGTCAGAGCCAACGGCGGGACCGCGCATTGGTCTTGCGCGCGCTGCGCCGGCGATCTGGGACCGATCACGGAAAACTACAAGGCGGCCTGCCTGCGCCGCGACCGGCCGGTGGCCGAGAGCAATCCCCTGGTCGGCGATCCCCTGCGCTTCATCGACGAGCAGGTGGAGTTCCGCCAGTTCCACTGTCCCTCCTGCGGTGGCCTGGTCGAGAACGAGATCGCCGTGGCCAGCGATCCGGTGATGAACGACATCCAGCTCAAGGTTTGACACTGTCGCTGAAACGCGGCTCGCCGTTAGTGGTGTGGGCGTTGCGGATTGCCGGGTTTCCAGGTTTCCTCCGCGAAGACGGCCATCCCACTGACGTCATCCTCCGGCTTTGACCGGAGGATCTCGTGCAGATTGCATCGATAGTAGGATGATGCTCACTATCGTAGAGTGTTTGCATGATCGGTTAGTCAAGAATACAGACGATATTCCACAGGTCAAACGCAAGTGAAGAGTGATCCTCCGGTCAAGCCGGAGGAAGACGTGGGGTGGGTTTGTGGCAAAGGAGCTCTAGGACCTGTAAAGCAGGAAGTAGGAGGTGTGCGCTATCTCTTTGATCGACTAGTGCGCGTCAGCCAATCACCATGTCAGCCGCTACGCGCCATCGCCTCTCCTCCGCACATGTGGCGCCGTCTCCGGCACGAAGAAGATCGCCGGGCCCAAGAGCGTGATGCCGGAGAAGAAATAGAAGCCGGCGCGCTTGGCTTGGCATCGGCGCTGGAGACGATCTCGGGCGTATCGAGGGGCCTTGTGGTATGCCTGCGGGCCAGGAGGTCTTGGGTCATGAGCAATGCGACGATTAACCCGGACTCGGTTCACGAACCGCTCGGGATCTACAGCCACACGGTGAGGGTAGATCCTGACAGCACCTGGCTGGCGATTGCCGGTCAGCTCGGCGTGGACGCCGATGGCCAGACGGCGGAGGGCTTCTCGGCGCAGGCCGAGCAAGCGCTTGCCAACGTGCTGGCCTGTCTCCAGGCCAACGCGATGACAAAGGACGACCTGGTCAAGCTGACCATCTTCTCCACGGTGCCGGACTGCTTGCCCGACATCCGCGCCGCCCGTCGGAAGATCATGGGAGAGGCCGTCCGACCGGCGGTCACGCTTGTGATCGTGGCCGGTCTCGCGACGCCTGAGTTCCTGGTCGAGATCGAGGGCTGGGCCGCGAAGGTGGTCGACCGGTTCTGAGGCGTGCCCTTGCCTGCCCTTGTGCGTCACCGCAATCTAGCGCTGATTGGCCAGGTGGGTGCGTCTCAGCCGATCACCACTTCAGCCACTAGGCGCCCTCCCTCTCCTTCCGCGCATGCGGCGCGGTCTCCGGCATGAAGAAGAAGAAGATCGCCAGGCCCAGGAGCGCCACGGCGGCGAGGAAATAGAAGCCGGCGTCGAAATTGAAGAGCTCGACGATCCACTCGGCGATGATGTTGCTCAGGGCCGCGCCGACACCGACCAGGGCGGTCAGCACGCCCTGCGCCAGGTTGAAATGCCCGCTGCCCTTGGTGAGGTCGGCGGTGATCAAGAGGAAGAGCACGCCGAAGATGCCGTTGGCTACGCCGTCCAGGCCTTGGACGGCGACCAGAAAGGCTGGCTCATCGTAGAGGGTGTAGAGCAGGCCGCGGATCGGCAGGATGGCGAAGGCCAGGATGAAGAGCGGCTTGCGGCCCCAGCTGTCGGCCGTGCGCCCGCAGATCACCGCCATCAGCACCATGACGAATTGGGCGGCGATGATGCTGGCCGAGGTGAACTCGATCGCGGCGGCAGCACCCCCGCCCTGCGAGAGCTTCTGGCTCACCAGCGGCAGCATCGCGGCATTGGCGAAGTGGAAGAGCACGATCGAGACGGCGAAGACAAGCAGTCGCTTGTCCTCGAAGAAGAGTGACAGGGCCTTGGGACGGGCCTTGCCGAGCTCACCACCATCGCTGGTCTCGGTGATGCCGCCGCGCGCCAGGTCATGGTCGATCTGCCTCGGACGGATCAGCAGCACGCTCACCAGCATGCCCACCGCCATGGCCAGCAGCACCCAGAACATGCCGAGGATCATGCCCTCGAAGGCCAAGAAGGCGACCAGCAGCGCGGTCACCACGTTGCCGGTGTGATTGGCGGCCTCGTTGGCGCTGGTCTGCTGCGTGAAGCCCGCGTGGCCGACGATGCCCAGCGTGATGGCGGCGATCGCCGGCGGGATGAAGGCCCCGGCCGCGCCGATGACCGCTTGGCTGGCATAGATGATGCCGTCCCAGGGAATGTAGGGGATGGCCAAGGCGGCCAAAGCGATGCCCAGAGCACAGATCACCAGCAAGCTTCGCTTGTGCCGGGTGTGGTCGATGATGGCGCCGGCGCCGGGCTGAACCACGACGGTGACGATGGTGCTGAGCGCCAGCGCGATGCCGATGGCGCCGGGCTTCCACTGCAGCATGGTCATCAGGTAGATGGCCAGGTAGGGCCCCAAGCCGTCTCGCACGTCGGCCGAGAAGAAATTCAAGGCCAGGAGGTTGCGGTTGATCGGCATGGTCGGCGAGGCGCCTTTCTCTTCCGCTCTGCAAGGGCTAGACAGCAAGGGTGTATACCAGCTTCGCCATATCGCTCTGCGTCTTCGGGTTGATCGCAGCCAGGCAGTGGCTGCCCCAGTGGGTGCGTATTTGGCACATAATGGGGTTGGGAGCCATCGCCGTCTTGGTACTGGGCGAGATCAGCCCCAAGGCGGCCTTCCTGGCGGTGGATTGGGACGTCCTCTGCTACCTCTTCGGCGTCTTCGCCATCGCCGCCTCGCTGCATGTCAACGGTGTCTCCGAACGCCTGATACAGCAGGTTTCCGGCCGTATCGACCTGCACCGCCTGGGCCTCTTGCTGCTGATGGGTTTCACCGCGATCACCGCGGCCGTTCTGACCAACGACGCCGCCGCCGTGATCGGCACGCCGCTGGCCTTGGTGCTGGCACGGGGCTTGCGCAAATCGGCGGTCATTCCGCTGATCGGGCTTTGCGCGGCGGCGACGATCGGCAGCCTGCTGACGCCGGTCGGCAATCCCCAGAACGTGTTGATCGCCGCCAAGGGACACTTCCTGGATCCCATCGGCACCTTCTTCACCTGGCTTGCGGTGCCGGCCCTCGTCAGTTTCCTCTTCGCCTTCCTTTGGCTTGCGCGTCTCTTGGCGCGCAGCCCCTCGATCCCCGAGGAGGCCTCGCTCCGCTTGCCGACCCCGGAGGAGACCCGCACCTGGCCGGCCTTGGTCGCAACCGGGATCCTGGTCGTCCTGATCCTGGTCGACAGCCTGGTGCAAGGCAGCGACGGCAAGGTGCTGTTGCCTCTGGGCGCGATCGGACTCATCGCTGCCCTGCCGGTCTTCCTCTTCGACCGCCAGCGGCTCCATGTGCTGCGCGAGGTCGACTGGGCGACCTTGACCTTCTTCGTCGCCATGTTCGTCGTCACCAGCGCGGTGCTCTCGTCGGGATTGCTGCAGAGCTGGGTGAAGCCGGTCCAGGACCACCTGGAGGACCCCTCGATCATCTACCTCCTGGGCTTCGTCGCCAGCCAGCTCTTCTCCAACGTGCCGACGGTGGAGATCTACTTGAACCTGCTGGACAAGCCGGGTGTCGCCACCTCCATGCTGCTGGCGGCCAGCAGTACCTTGGCCGGCAACCTCTTCATCCTGAGTGCGGCCAGCAACGTCATCGTGGTTCAGCAGTGCGAGAAGCTAGGCGCCAGGCCCTTCGGCTTTTGGCAGTTCTTCCTTCTCAACCTGCCGATCACCCTGGTCTCGCTCCTGGTCAGCTACCTCTGGCTGCTCTTGCTTGTCGCCCGTTGACGGCCGCTCAGATGACGGTCTTTCGGCTGATGGTCTCTCTCCGGGGCTGTCGTGGCCGCTTGCCACGGCTTGGCTGATGGCCGCCGATCGGATGATCGGCTCGATCGCCGGGTCGATCCGGGTGAGGCGGCGGAGGTCGCGGTAAGAAAGGCGCAAGAGGCGGCCGAAGCTCAAGGAGACGACCGAGGTCGTGCGTTTGCGCATCGGGTGGGTCACCACCGATTTGCCGAAGATGTCGCCGTTGGAAAGGCGCAAGGGCTTGTTGCCGCCGCGGATCTCCAGCGTGCCCGAAGCGACGAAATAGAGCGTGTCGCTGCGCTGCCCGGCCTCGCAGATCACCTGGTCGGGCACGATGAAGGAGGACTTGAGGCGGCGCGCGACCAGACGGCGCTGCTCGTCGCTGAGTTCACGGAAGAGCGGGACCTTGTCCAGAAGCGCGCGCGGCGAGAGCGCGAGGTCGAGGCGCGGCGGCTGGCCGACAACGCTCTCGCGGCGGTCGATGTCGGCTTGCAGGTCGTCATAGAGCTCTATGCCGATCACGCCGTCGGCGAACAGGCGGTCGTACTCGTGCCGTTCTCGCCGGATCGCCGCGCGGGCGATGAGCGCACGCTCCAAGGCAGTGGTGTAGACGGGATACTGCAGCGAGACGAACTCGATCTCCTCGCGCACCCGGTGTAGCCGCCACGCCAGCAGTTCACGGAGGTTTCGGGTGGCTTCGGCGCCGATCATCGGGTCCACCGTCTTGGCGGTAAAGCGGTCCAGCTCGCGGACGATCCGCTCGCTTTCCAAGAGTGCGGAGGTGCGCAGCTCCATCAAGCGGCGCAAGGGTCGGTCCCATCCGAAAGCCTGGCGGTAGAAGAGTCGGCTGCGGAAACCGCGTGACGAGCGCAGCTGCCCATCGGCAGCGATCTCATAGCTGGCGCGGCCGCCGATGCGGGCGGCATCGGCGATGCGATCGACGGCAAGCCGCAGTATGTTGTGGGCGCGCGGCCCGATGGCGCCTTCCTCGAAGGCGCGTCGGATCAGGCGGCGCTCCTGGCCGGTGATGATGGTCAGCCCGACGCGCAACTGCTCGCCGAAGGGAATGCGCAAGCCTTCGGCCTGGGCATCGGCTTGGTTCTCCAGCCTGCGGTGCTGCCAGCCCAAGGTCTCTTCGATCACCTTCACGGCTTCGGGCTCCATGATTCGCTTGGCGGCCAGGTCGCTGACCGCGTGGCGGACCTTCTGAATGGCACCGGCGACGATGCGCTCGCGCAAGGCCAGATCGACCGGAGAGAGGCGGTCGAGGCCCAAGAGCCGTGTTGCCAGAGCCAAGGTCGAGGCGTTGATGAAGAGGGTCATCAAGGTAAAGGCGGCGGCGAGCGCACCCACCACTTGGGCTTCTTCGCCAAGCGCCGAGAGGTGTGACAACGACAAGGCGAGGATCAAGGTTACCGCACCGCGCACGCCACCCCAAAGCACCAGCACTCTTTGCCCCCTGTCCATGGGCGTCGCCAGCCCCAGCAGACCCAGGAGCGGCAGGGCCAGATAGAGTATGAGCCCTCTGGCCAGGAAGGCGCCTAGGTAGACGACCAGTGCCAGCAGAGCCTGATGCCACGTCAGTGTGAGCAGCAGGCCCGGCGTCAAGGCGGCGACCAGCAGAAGAATGAAGGTGCTGGCCCAGAAGCCGATCTGGGTCCAGACCGTCTGCACGCTTTTCCAGTTGCGCGGACCCATGTGGACGAAGCCCAGGGACCCGGTGGTGAGGCCGGCGAAGACCACGGCCACCACGCCGGACGCACCCAGCAGATTCTCGGCCAAGAGATAGACACCGTAGGCAAGCGCCAAGGTCATCGAGATCTCGGCAACCGCAGAACGTCCCAAAATGGGATAGATGCGGCTGACCAGTAGGGCCACGCCGGCGCCTGCCGCACCGCCGGCTGCAAAGCTGTAGAGGAAGTCGATGATACCCGAACCGTCGCGCTCGAGGTCGGGGGTGGTGGCCGCCTGCAGGAGCAGGGTGAAGAGCGCGATGGCGGCGGCATCGTTCAACAGGCTCTCGCCTTCCAGGATCACCAGCAAGCGGCGTGGCGCGCCAACCTCCTTGAAAGTTGCGATCACGGCCGAGGGATCGGTGGTGGAGACCGCCGCCCCTAGCAGCAGGCAGGCGATCAGGCTGATCCCGGAAAGCGCCCAAACGGCCATGCCGATCGCCGCGGTGGCGGCAATGACAGCGAAGACGGCCATGAAGGCGACGGTGGTGGCGTCGTCCAGCATGCGCCGCACGTTGACCGCAAGCGCCATCTCGAAGAGCAAAGGCGGCAGGAAGACGTAGAGCATGGCGTTGCTGTCGAGCGCCAGTTGCTGCACGAACCACAGATCATAAGCGTCCAGCGCGCGGTCCGATGCCTTCACGTCCAAGAGAACCGTCACCAGGCCATAGGCGAGGCCAATGGCGGCAATCGCGACCGGCAGCGGCATGGCGATCCGCCTGGCCAGCGGGACGGTCAGCGCCACCAAGGCCAAGGTGACGGTGAAGGAGGCGATGATGAAGACAATCAGTTCCATCGATCAGGGGACCTGCGGGTCTGGGGCCAGGGCCAAAGCGTCATGATAGCCGGCCCGTTCGAGCCGGAAAGAGAGGGGTCGAGTGGGGTGCGAGGCAGCAAGCGGCTTGATCGCTGGACAAAGCCGACATAACATTTTGGTTACACGGGGGCGAACCTCGCCGCGAGAGGGAGCGGGGAATGCCTCATGTGCACTGAGCGTGCGCAGGCCTAGGGCGATGTCAGCCCGCAAAGCGACGGACAAGCAGATTGGTAGCGACAGCGCAATTGCGAAAGGAACGCACGCAGGCTAGCGTCTTTGGTCCGATCATCGACAGGGAGAACAGTTGAATGAAGGCCTTGAAGTATATGGCCGCAGCAGCGGCATTGTCTCTTTTGGCTGGCGGCGTCCAGGCGGAAGAGAAGTTCATCACCATCGGCACCGGCGGACAGACGGGCGTCTACTTCGTCGTCGGCCAGTCGATCTGCAAGCTGGTGAACCGTGGCACCGGCAAGCACAATTTGAAGTGCACGGCACCCTCGACCGGCGGATCGATTGCCAACATCAACGCCATCAAGGCGGGCGATCAGGATATGGGCGTGGCCCAGTCGGATTGGCAGTATCATGCCATGCACGGCACCTCCAAGTTCGAGGAAAGCGGCGCATTCCCGAACCTGCGCGCCGTCTTCTCGGTCCATCCCGAGCCCTTCACCGTCATCGCCCGGTCCGATTCCGGGATCGAGAGCTTCGACGACCTCAAGGGCAAGCGGGTCAACATCGGCAACCCGGGCTCCGGCCAGCGCGGCACCATGGAAGTTATCATGGGCGCCAAGGGCTGGACCATGGACGACTTCGCGCTCGCCTCCGAGCTGAAGTCGGCCGAGCAGTCGCAAGCGCTCTGCGACAACAAGGTCGATGCCATCATCTTCACCGTCGGCCACCCCAACGGCTCGATCCAAGAGGCCACCACCTCTTGCGAGGCCAAGGTGATCCCGGTGACGGGGCCTGAGATCGACAAGCTGGTCGGCGACAATCCCTACTACTCTGCGGCCAAGGTGCCGGGCGGCATGTACAAGGGCACTGACAGCGACGTCGACACCTTCGGCGTGCGCGCGACCTTCGTTTCCTCGGCCGATGTCGATGAGGAGACCATCTATCAGGTGGTGAAGGCGGTCTTCGACAACATGGACCGCTTCAAGAAGCTGCATCCGGCCTTTGGCGTGCTGGTGCCGGAGGAGATGACCTCTGCCGGCCTCTCGGCACCGCTGCATGACGGCGCGGCGCGCTACTACAAAGAGAAGGGGCTGATCCAGTAAGTCAGCTCGAACAAGGGCCCGCCCGCGCAAGCGGGCGGGCCTTTCTCTAAGACAATAAGAGAGAGTCTCGAAACAGGCCGACAGGGGATGGCAATCAATGAGCGCTGAGAACGGCGGACCCAATGAGGATGGCCTGAGCCAGGCCGAACTCGACGAACTCGTCGCTGCTAGCGATACCGGAGGGCGCACGCCCGCAGGTCTCACCGGCAACATCATTCTGATCGTGGCGCTTTGCTGGTCGCTGTTTCAGCTCTGGATCGCGTCTCCGATCCCCTTCATGCTGGGCTTTGGCGTTTTCAACGACACGGAAGCGCGCTCGATCCATCTGGGTTTCGCCATCTTCCTGACCTTCATGGCCTACCCGGCGGCGCGCACGCCCTTCCAACTGGGCTTGGGCATAGCGGTGCCGGTGATCTTGTGCCTGCTCTTCATGGAGGGCGCCAAGGAAGGCGTGCCGGTCTGGTACATCCCCATCATCGCGGCCGCCGTCGTGGTTGCCATCTATCTGGGCTCGCCGCGCGACCGCGTGCCGCCGTGGGAGTGGGCGCTGGCCCTCGTCGGCGCCGCGACAGCCGTCTATCTCTACGTGTTCTATAGACAGATTTCCGATCGCGTCGGCGCGCCGATTACCCAGGATCTCATTGTCGGAATGGCCGGGCTGATGCTGCTCTTGGAAGCGACGAGGCGCTCGCTCGGCCCGGCGCTGATGATCGTTGCCACCGTGTTCCTGGTCTACACCTTCCTCGGGCCGGTCATGCCCTCGATCATCGCGCACAAGGGCAATTCCCTCTCCGAAGTGATCAATCACCAATGGCTCGAAACCAACGGTGTGTTCGGCATCGCACTGGGGGTCTCCACCTCCTTCGTCTTTCTCTTCGTGCTGTTCGGCGCCTTGCTGGATAAGGCCGGCGCCGGCAACTACTTCATTCAAGTTGCCTTCTCGCTGATGGGCCACATGCGCGGCGGACCGGCCAAGGCAGCCGTGGTCTCCTCGGCCATGACCGGCCTGATTTCCGGCTCCTCGATCGCCAACGTGGTGACCACGGGAACCTTCACCATCCCGCTGATGAAGCGGGTCGGCTTCTCTTCCGAGAAGGCAGGCGCAGTCGAGGTGGCCTCCTCGGTCAACGGCCAGATCATGCCACCGGTGATGGGGGCGGCCGCCTTCCTGATGGTCGAGTACGTCGGCATCCCCTATTTCGACGTGGTCACCCACGCGATCCTGCCGGCGGCGATCTCCTATATCGCGCTAGTCTACATCGTGCATCTGGAGGCGATGAAGGCTGGCTTCAAAGGCTTGCCGCGGGCCTATACGCCCAAGCCCATCGTGCAGCGCCTGATCGGGCTCAGCTTCACCATCTTTGCCGTCTGCGCCATCAGCCTGGCGGTCTACTACGGAATGGGCTGGATCCGACCGGCCTTTGGCGCTGCCGCCGGCTGGATCATCTTCGCCTTCCTGGTGGCGGCTTATGTCGGACTGCTCTACGTGGCCTCCAAGGAAGAGCCCCTGAGGATGGAGGACCCGAACAAGCCGGTCACCAGCCTGCCGCTGCCGGGCCCGACCATCCGTTCGGGTCTGCACTACATTCTGCCGGTGGTGGTGTTGGTCTGGGCATTGATGGTCGACCGCCTCTCGCCAGGCCTCTCGGCCTTCTGGGCGGCCGCCTTCATGATCTTCATCCTGGTGACCCAGCGCCCGCTGATGGCGATCCTCCGCGGCGAGGGCGCCTTTCCCAAGGCCGTCCGCCAAGGCGTCGCCGACCTGCTGGACGGCCTGATCTCCGGCGCGCGCAACATGATCGGCATCGGCATCGCCACGGCGACGGCCGGCATCATCGTGGGCGTCGTCAGTCAGACCGGAGTGGGCTCCGCACTCGCCAACGTGGTCGAGGTGCTGTCGGGCGGCAACATCATGGCGATCCTCTTCCTGACCGCGATCCTTTCGCTGATCCTGGGCATGGGCTTGCCGACCACGGCCAACTACATCGTGGTCTCTGCGCTCTTGGCCCCGGTCATCGTCACGCTGGGTCAGCAGAGCGGCCTGATCGTGCCGCTGATCGCGGTTCACCTCTTCGTCTTCTACTTCGGCATCATGGCCGACGTGACGCCGCCGGTGGGCTTGGCTTCCTTCGCGGCCGCCGCGGTCTCGGGCGGTGATCCGATCAAGACCGGCGTGGTGGCCTTCTTCTATAGCCTGCGCACGGCGGCCTTGCCCTTCCTCTTCATCTTCAACACCGAGCTGCTGCTGATCGACGTCGACTGGCTGCAGGGCATCTTCGTCTTCATCGTCGCGACGATAGCCATGCTCTTGTTCGCGGCGGCGACGCAAGGATTCTTCCTTGCCCGCAGCCGCATCTACGAGTCCGTCTTGCTGTTGCTGGTGGCCTTCTCGCTGTTCCGGCCCGGCTTCTGGATGGACATGATTTCGGCGCCCTACGAGAAGGTGGCACCCGCCGAGATCGTTCAAGCGCTTACAAACACCGAGCCGGGCGAAGACCTGCGGCTCACCGTGGCCGGCGTGGACGATATCGGCGATCCCATCGAGTTCGTCGCGTTGCTGCCCGTAGGCGATCAGGCCACCGGCGCCGAGCGATTGGAGGCGGCCGGGGTCACGCTGCTCGCCAACGATGACGGCAGCCCCGTCGTCAATGATAATGGCAGCGTCACCATCGACGACGTGGCTTTCGACAGCCCGGCGCAGGCGGCCGGCCTGGACTGGGATCAGCAGGTCCTGAGCGTGCAGCAGCCGATCTCGCAGCCGACCAAGTACCTGATCTTCCTCCCGGCGATCGGTGTCCTGGCGTTGGTGGTGCTGATGCAGCGCCGCCGCGCCCCGCGCGAAGAGCCGGCTACCGCCTGACCTCGCAAAGGAGCAAGGCCTCATGTACAAGAACATCCTGTTGGCGGTGGACCTCAACCACGACTCCTCCTGGCAGGTGGCCCTGCCGACGGCCATGGAGATGGTGCGTGGCGGCGACGGCACCTTGCACTTGTTGGGTATAGCACCCGACTTCGGTATGGCCCTGGTCAGTGGCTTCTTCCCGGAGAACTTCGAGCGCCATGCGCTAGAGCATCTGGCCGAAAAGCTGGAGGCCTTCGCCAAGGAGCATGTCGACGAGGACCTGAGCTTTCAGGCCCATATCGGCCATGGCGCGATCTCGAGCGAGATCATCCGTGTGGCTGAGGAACTGTCGGTCGACCTCATCGTCATGGCCTCGCATCCTCCGGAAGAGGTGCGCGATTTCCTGATCGGCTCCAACGCTGACCGGGTCGTACGCCACTCGCCCATCTCGGTCCTGGTGGTGCGCGGCTGACCCCTGCATTCTTTCCGACGGCCCGGAAAGAATGCATATCTTTGCATGACCTCTCCAAACTGCTAGACTGCGGCAGGCTTGGCGAGGAAGTTTGACGATGGGTCGACGCGATGTTCTGCTTGGTGCCGGTTTGACGGCTTTGTTGCTGATGCCCGGCGGTGTTTTGGCCGAGCCGGCCTTCATCATCGTTCAGTCGACCACCTCGACCCAGAATTCCGGCCTCTACGATCATCTGCTGCCGCGCTTCGAGGCGGAGAGCGGGATCGAGGTGCGCGTGGTCGCGGTCGGCACCGGCCAGGCGATCAAGAATGCCGGCAACTGCGACGGCGACGTGCTCTTGGTGCATGCCAAGGCGGCCGAGGAGGCCTTCGTCGCCGAGGGCAAGGGCAAGGCGCGCAGCGACCTCATGTACAACGATTTTGTGCTTGTCGGCCCGCGCGACGATCCGGCTGGGATCGCCGGCATGACCGAGGTGACGGCAGCGCTCGCCAAGATCGCGGAGGCCGAGGTGCCCTTCGCCTCGCGCGGCGACGATTCCGGCACTCATAAGAAAGAGATGGCGCTCTGGACGGCCGCCGGGGTCGATCCGGTGGAGGCGTCCGGCACCTGGTACCGCGAGGCCGGCTCCGGCATGGGGGCGACCTTGAACGTGGGCAGCGGCATGGGCGCCTACGTGATGACCGACCGTGCCACCTGGATCAAGTTCGGCAACAAGGGCGACTTCGAGATCCTGGTCGAAGGCGACCCCAGTCTCTTCAACCAGTATGGCGTGATCGCCGTCAGCCCCGAGCACTGCCCCAACGTCAAGGCCGAGGCGGCGCAGCGCTTCGTCGACTGGCTGCTGTCGCCGGCCGGACAGAAGGCGATCGACGCCTATCGTGTGGACGGAAAGCAGCTCTTCTTTGGCAATGCGCCAAGGCGGGAGTCCTAGCGTCGGACGGACTGTTCTGAAGGGTCTTGCAGCCCCTTCTGGGCCGCAGCTTTCGCTGTGGCCCTGGATCGCCGCGCTTCGCTCGCGATGACGTCCATATTATTGATTTGAAAAGAAAACCGTCATTGCGAGGAGCCGCAGGCGACGTGGCAATCTAGGGGCCCTAACGATGATCGGTGCCCACTCCGCTTCTATCCACCAATCCAACGCACCTGGCCGAAATCCTTGACATCGTAACCGCCGAACTCAGCGGCCTTCGCACGAAATGCCTCGCCGCCGCAGAAGTGCCAGAGCGCCTGCAGCGGAGGTTCAAAATAGGCACGCTGCCAGAGGATGAGATCGAAGGCCTCCTCGATCAGCGGCTCGAAGGCGAGGCCGTATTGCCGGGCGGCGGCCTCCAGGCCAAGGGCGGCATCGGCGCGGCTGGCTGCGACGTCGCTGGCTGCCTCGGTCTCGGTGCGCGCGACGGCAACGGTCTCGAAGGCCCGCGACGAGAGCCCCGCCTCTTCGGCGAAGTGCTGAAAGAGGATGTGGCTGCCCGCCGTCGGCTGGCGCAGGGTCACCCGCCGCCCGGCCAGGTCGGCAAAGCCGCGAATGGCCGAGCCTTGCGGCAGGATCAGGCCTTGGCGCCGGCGCGCCCAGGCAATCGCGACCACCGGGAGGCCGGAAAAGGCCTCCTGCAGGTGTGCCAGGTTCCACCGCTCGGCGCCTTCGAAGACGTGCGCCCCGCACATCAGCGCGCGCCGCTCCTTAAGGCGGGTCAGGCCGTCCAGGCTGCCATCGAAGAAGGAGGCCAAGCCGGTGCCCGCCTGGCGCAAGGCCCAGTCCAGCAGGGGATCGTGGCTACCGGCGACGATCTGCGGCAGCTCGCCCTCGCTCGGCGCAACCGCAGTCCCGGCGATCCAGGCCTCCACCTCGGCGCGCGGAAACAGCAGCTTGCCGGTGACCCTACGGCACGGCACCTCGCCGGCAGCGGCCATGTCATAGACCTTGCGCTCCTTCACCCGCAGCAAGTCGGCGAGCTCCTTGGTGGTGAGAAAGGCGGGAGGAGAGGACAAGCGCTTGGCTCCGGGGATATCTCTATAGGACGATTTCGCCGGCCTGGTAGGCGCGGGCTTGCGGGCTTTGGGGCTGGGCGAAGAAGGCTGCGGCCGGTCCGCGTTCAATGACGCAGCCGGCATGCATGAAAATGACCTCGTCGGCCAGCCGGTGCGCCTGGCCGGCATCGTGGCAGACCAAGACGACGCGGGTGCCGGCAACGCGGGCGGCGAGCACCATCTCCTCGATCGCCAAGGTGGAGGCTGGGTCGAGGCTGGCCGTCGGCTCGTCCAGGAACAGGACTTCGGGCTCCAGCGCCAGGGCTCGCGCGAGTGCCAGGCGCTGCTGTTCGCCGCCGGAGAGCACGCGGGCCGGCCGTTTGGCCATGGCCCCCAGGCGCGCCTGTTCCAGCACCGCCATAGCGCGCTCGCGGGCGGCACCCGCCGGGAGGCCCGCGGCCTTCAGGGCATAGGTGACGTTGGCCAAGGCCGAGCGGCGCAGTAGCACCGGTTTCTGGAAGACGAACCCCAGGCGCAGGGTCAGCCGGCGTTGCGGCAAGGCCGTGCCCCAGTGAATCTGCCCTTGGCTGGGCGTGACCAGGCCGGCCAGGACCCGCAGCAGCAGGCTTTTCCCGGCCCCGTTCGGACCCATGATTACGCTCAGGCCTTCGCCCTCGATCGCGATATCCGGCACGTCCAACAGCAGCGTTCCTTGGCGCTGAACTTTCAGGTTCAGGCCGCGCAGCGGCCGAATGCTGGCCTTGTCCAATTGGCCAAAGCGAGGGGGCGTGAGCGAGCCGTCAGGCATAGCTGAGCCTTGCAGCAGAGGAACGCAGCAGCATGACCAGGGCGTTGATTACGACGGCCAGCAGGATCAGCACCGCGCCCAGTCCTAAGGCCAGCGCCAGATTGCCCTTCGAGGTCTCCAGTGCAATCGCGGTGGTCATCACGCGAGTCACATGGTTGATGTTGCCGCCGACGATCAGCACCGCGCCGACCTCAGCCGTTGCCCGGCCGAAACCGGCCAAGAGCGCGGTCATCAGGCTGTAGCGCCCGTCCCACAGCAAGGTCGCGATGCTGCCCAGGGGGCCGATGCCGAAGCTCTTCAGCTGCTCGGCATACTCGCCGTGCAGGTCCTCGACGGTCTGGCGGGTCAGCGCGGCGATGATCGGCGTCACCAGCAGGCACTGGGCGATGATCATCGCCGTTGGCGTATAGAGCAGCTGCAAAACGCCCAGCGGTCCGGCTCTGGAGAGCAGCAGGTAGACGATCAAGCCCACCACGACAGGCGGCAAGCCCATCAAGGCATTCAAGATCACCAGGCAGGCGCCGCGGCCCGGAAAGCGCACCACGGCCAGCAATGCGCCCAGCGGCATGCCGATCAGCCCGGCAATGGCGACGGCCGTCAGGCTGACTTCCAGCGACAAGCCGACGATCGCCAAGAGATCGGCGTCAAAAGCGATCAACAGGCGAAAGGCCTCAAGGAATGCCTCGCCGAAATCCTGCATTCTCCTCTCCTTTGCCGCAAACAATGACGTTTTCTGCAGAAGATTCCAAGAGGGCTGCCAGGATTTGCCTTCAGCTCTTCGAGGCCGGAACCAAACGCTGCGACCTGTCCGGCAAAGGACCCTCTCCCTTTGGGTCAGGGTCGGCTAGTCTCCTGCAGTCTTGTTCGCCATCCGAGGAAACCGCACGCGCATGAACCGCAAAGAACGCCTTGCCGCCCGCAAGGAGGGCGCACTGGACACCGCCGGCTTCGTCAAGCTGGCCGACGACTTCATCACCTTGGCCAACCGCAAAAACCAGAAGATCCCTGCGACCGACGTGCATGCCGCCATGGTCTATGCGGCGGCCCGCTACGGCGCCCATGTCGCCAAGAACGTGGTGCAGGTGAGCAATCAGGAGGAAACCGTCGAAGCGGCGGCCAAGGACTACGCCGACTGGCTGCGCCAGCACCTGGCCGACCCGAGCGTTTGACGGCTGTCCGCCCTAGCATGGCTTGGCCCGATCCAAGGCTTGCGGCGTTAAGGCGCCCGGCCTCTATGCTGATAGCGGTTCAGGTACAGGCCGGCTATCGATCGGCTTTCCGAAGAGTGCAGCAACAGGGCAATCCATGGCATCGAAGAAGACACTTAACGAGAAGAACCTCCAATCCCTAGGCGCCCGTCGGCTTGCCGCGCTGCTCATGGAGATCAGTGCCGGCGATGCCGCCGCCAAGCGCCGCTTGCGTCTCGAACTGGCGGGCGCGCAAAGTCCGGAGGAGGTCGCCAAGGAGGTGCGCAAACGCCTGGCGACGATCGCGCGCTCGCGCTCTTACGTAGAGTGGCACAAGCAAAAGGAATTGGTGAGCGATCTGGAGACGCAGCGCCGCGCCATCGCCGAGCAGGTAGCCAAGACTGATCCGGCGACGGCGCTGACTTTGATGTGGCAGTTCTTGGCGCTCGCCGGCTCGGTGTACGGGCGCTGCGACGACAGCGGCGGAGCGGTGAGCCAGGTATTTCAATCCTCGGTCGCCGACCTGGGCACGCTCGCCACAGCAGCCAAGGCCAACCAGAACAAACTCGCCGAAGACGCATTCAAAGCGCTGACAGACCGGGAGCACGGCGAGACCGATGGCCTCGTCCGCG
Organism: Rhodospirillales bacterium; assembly: GCA_963669385.2. Taxonomy (GTDB): domain Bacteria; phylum Pseudomonadota; class Alphaproteobacteria; order Kiloniellales; family JACOMY01; genus JACOMY01. The sequence continues at coordinate 179,197 of CAXXGD010000064.1, read as the reverse complement.
TGCTGGCGCCGGCATTGGGCCGCACCGGGCTCGATCGCTTGAAGCGGCAGATGATTGCATTTTCGAAAGCACCGATAGCGAAGCCGAGGGATCAAGACCGGCAAAGGGTCGGCTTCGGAATGGGTGGTGCGATCTATGAGGACGAGCTGGAGCAGCGCGCCCGTGACTATCTCGTGCGCTCCACCTTGATGGAAATCGCCGACGCCCAAGGTGACGTCGATGCCTTCATCGGCCAGTTCGACGAGCAGGCACGAAAGGCACCGAAGATTGCAGCGGAGATTGCGAAGCGCTTGCTTGAGGCCAAGCGGGCGCATGAAGCCTGGCAGGTGATTGAAAGGACAGAGCACAGGCGAAGCGGCTGGAACTGGCCCGATTTCGGGTGGGAGAATGCACGCATCGAGGTGCTCGAGGCGCTCGGCCGTGGCGACGACGCCCAGAAAGCGCGCTTGAGCTGTTTCGAGCGGTCACTATCGGCGTCGCATCTGCGCGCGTACCTGAAGAGGCTTCCGGAGTTCGACGACGTGGAGGCGGAGGAACGGGCCCTCACCTACGCGCAGAACTCCAACTCAGTGCTCTTGGCACTGTCGTTCCTGATATCTTGGCCTGCCTTGGATCGCGCCTCGCAGCTGGTGACTGAACGGGGGAAGGATCTGGACGGCAACAGCTATGATATTCTCGCACCGGCGGCCGATGCTCTGGCCGGCAAGCATCCCTTGGCGGCGACAGTGGTGCTGCGCTCGATGATCGACTTCACCCTGAGTGAGGGCCGGTACAGCCGCTACAAGCATGCGGCACGGCATCTGGTCGAGTGCGCGCGTCTGGGGCCTGCCATCAAAGACTTCCGGAGCTTCGAACCACATGATGCCTATGAGGCCAGGCTGCGCCGCGAACACGCCAGAAAGAGTTCTTTCTGGACCCTGATCGCTTGAAGGCCTTTCAGCCGCGTTTTGGTGAGGCCAATCCCCCCGACAGCCGTGGTAACGGTACGATCTCGCTGTCGGCCTCGAGGAGTGTGAACCAGGCGTCGCGGTCGATTTCGCCCTCGACCGAGACACGGAGGGCCAGCGGGGCTTGCAGCACGGATAGGCCCGCCCCGAACCCAGGATGCTGCAGCGCTGCCGTCACGCCGGCTCGTTTCGGCGGCCCTTGTTCAGGAAGCTCAGGAAGTTGGCGACGATCTCGGAACTCTCTTCGCTGCGCCAGGCCACCACGGTGGAGATCTCGTCGCCGACGTCCGCGATCTCGCGGCAGATCAATCCGCGGCGGTAGTAGTTCAGGACGCAGTCGGGATAGAGCGTGATCCCCAGACCGCTGGCGATCAGCCCGAAGAGGCCCTCGCTGTTGTGCGCAGTGCCGACGATGCTGGGGTGAAACCCGGCGCGCTCGAAGATGCGATCGATGTAGCGCAGATAGTGGCGCCAGAACTTCGGCGCGCCGAAGACGAAGTGCTCTGCCGCGAGATCGGCCAGGCGGATGGTCCCCCGCTGCGCTAGGGGATGGGATTCTGGCATCACCGCGAGCAGGCGGTTCCTGGCGATCGGCCTCACCTCCAAGTCGCTCGCCTCGATCGGGCCGGTGACGCAGGCGAGGTCCAGCTGCTCTTCGCGCAGCAACTCGATAAGATCGCTGGAGGCGCCCGCCAAGGTCTCGATCTTGACCCTGGGGCAGCGCCGCTTGAAGCGGCGAATCACCTCCGGCAGGAACGAGCTGATGGCGAAATCGGTGTAGCCCAGGCGCAGCAGGCCGGCGAAGCCCCGTTGGGTCAGCACGGCGCGGTCGATGGCGCCGTCCAAGGCGCCCAGCGCCTCATGGCAGCCGCGCAGGACGATCTCGCCGGCCGGCGTCAGCTTGACGGCGTGGGTGTCGCGGTCGACCAGGCGCAGGCCCAGGCTCTCCTCCATCTTGATGATGTGCCGGCTGAAGGCCGGCTGGGTGATGTGCACCCGCTCTGCCGCCCGGCTGAAGTTCAAGGTCTCGGCCAGCGCCAGAAAGCACTCCACCTGGCGGAAGGTCCAGTGGATCCGCGGCGGCGGTTCGCCAAGCTCGGCCTCGACGGCCGGCTCGCTCAAGGCGTCGTGTCGTTTCATCCTGGCCGGTGCCGGCTCCTCTGCGCTGGCGGCGAGGCATAGTCTCATGTCTAGACGGCATTATACGCCGGCTGAGGCCCCGGGTAAATTTGTCAGCCAATGCCGGGACGACGGCCGAAGCGCGTCTCGCGGCAAGAACTGACCAAGAGGAGGCTCCCTTGCGCTACGCGACCTTTCTTGCAGGACCCGCGGCTGCGGCCTTGATCGCCGCTCCGGCGATGGCCGCCGACATCAACATCGGCGTGCCCAACTGGGCTGCCGCAGAGGCCATCGGCTACATGATCGACAAGCTGATCGAACAGGAGACCGGCTTGGAGGTGGAGCGCATCGCCTCTACCAACCCGGTCATCTTCAAGGCCATGGACAGCGGCGACATGGACGTCCATCCCGACGTCTGGCTGCCGAACCAAGCCAACTTGACCGACGAGTACGTCGGCAAGAAGGGAACGGTGAAGCTGTCGGACAACGACTACGACGCCTTTGCCCGCTTTTGCGTCACCCGTGCGGCCGCCGACGACGGCGTCAAGTCCATCTTCGACCTGACCGATCCGGAGGTCGCGAAGAAGTTCGACACGGACGGCGACGGCAAGGGCGAGATGTGGATCGGTGCTGCGGGCTGGGCCGGCACCGCGATCGAGCGGGTCAGGATGACCACCTACGGCGTTTCCGAGACCTTCGATCTCTTGGAAATGGACGAGACCCTCGCCATCGCCCGCCTGAAGGAGGCCGATCAGGCCGGCAAGTACATGGTGTCGCTCTGCTTTGCGCCGCACATGATGTTCAAGGTCGCCGACCTCACGCCCTTGGACGAGCCGGCCTACGACGAAGCCAAGTGGACCATGGTGCAGCCGACGGAGGACCCCGACTGGCTGGAGAAGTCGGACATCTCGGTTGCCTGGCCGCCGATGACGATCCGCATCGCCTACTCCACGCGCGTCGACGAGGCGCATCCGCGCGCCGGCGAGATCCTGCGCGGCATCCAGCTCGACACCGAGATGGTCAACGATTGGAACTTCGAGATCGTCGAGATGAAGCGCTCTCCCGAAGAGGTGGTCGACGAGTGGATGGCCGCCAACCCGGAACGGGTCCAGGGTTGGCTCGGCTTCTAGGTTCCGCACGGACTGCGAACAGGGGGGCGTGGCAGGAAGCCGGCTGCCCCGTCGCCGCCCATTGGTCGGTCCCCTTACTCTGGGCGACGTCCCCCCCTGCCTCTTTCGAAAGGCCAGAGAATGTCTGAAGAGAGTGCCACCGCCGGCTTGCCGGGCGCGGCCCAAGTGGTGGTGGTCGGCGGCGGTGTCATCGGCTGCAGCGTCGCCTATCACCTGACCAAGGCCGGCTGCCGCGACGTGCTGCTGCTGGAACGCAAGTCGATCGGCAGCGGCACCAGCTGGCATTCGCTGGGCGTGGTCGGCGTGCTGAGGCAGAGCCGGACGACGCTCAAGCTGGCGATGGAGACGGCCCGCCTGCTGCCGCAGCTGGAGCTGGAGACCGGCAAGTCCACCGGCTATTCGGTGCGCGGCTCGATCAACGTGACGGTCGAGCCGGAGCGCTTGGACCAGTACCGCCGCTTCGTCGATCTGGCGGGCGCTCTGGGCCTGCCTGCCAGCATCGTCGACGGGCAGGAAGCGGGGCGGCTTTGGCCGCATATGGCTGCCGACGATCTGATCGGCGCGGTCCATCTGCCCGGCGAAGGGCAATGCAATCCCCTGGACCTGACCCAGGCCTACCTCGCCGCTGCGCGCCTGGGCGGTGCCCGGGTGGTCGAGCACCTGGCGGTGCGCGACCTCCTGCTGGAGCGGGGCGCGGTGGTGGGGGTGGAGACCGAGGCCGGCAGCGTCCGCTGCGAGACGGTGATCAACTGCAGCGGGCTCTGGGCCCGCGATCTGGACAGGGGCGCGCTCGGCGGGGCGGCCGTCCAGGCGGTCGAGCACAACTACGTGGTCACCGAGTTCTCGGAGAAGATCACCGAGGGCCTGCCGATCCTGCGCGACCCCGACCTGACCTTGACCTTCCGCGAGGATGCCCGCCAGCTCTCGGTCGGCTTCAACGAACGGCGGGCCAAGCTCTTCGCTGCCGAGGCGGTCCCTGAAGACTTCGCCTTCGATCAACTGCCGCCTGACCGCGAGGCCGCCCTACCCTATCTGGAGGGCGCCATGCGGCGCGTGCCGCTGCTGGAGGAGCTTGGCATCCGGCTCTTCATGTGCGGCCCGGAATCGGTGACGCCGGATGTCCGCTATCTGCTGGGGCCGGTGCCCGGCGTGGCCAACTACTACATGGCGGCCGGCTTCTCCGGCTTCGGCGTCGGCAACTCGGGCGGGGCCGGGCGCGCCTTGGCGGATTGGGTGATCGCCGGCGCACCGCAGGACGACCTCTGGGGACGTCGACGTCCGCCGCGTTCCCACCTACCAGAAGAACCGCAGCTACCTGCAGCAGCGCGCCATCGAGGCTTCGGGCAAGCTCTTCGCGATGAACTGGCCGCACCGCCAGTTCGAGTTCGGCCGCGGTGTCCGTCGTTCGCCCCTGCATGGCCTGCTGGCCGAGGCCGGCGCCTGCTTCGGCGAGGTCGCCGGCTGGGAGACGGCCGACTGGTTCGACGCCCCGGGCAAGCGCCCGGAGCAGAGCTACAGCTTCGCCAAGCCCGCCTGGTTTCCCAAGGGCGCGGCCGAGGCGCAAGCGGCCCTGGAGGGCGTGGCGATCGCCGACCGCAGCCTGGTATCGAAGTTCCTGGTCGCCGGCGCGGAGGCCGAGGCCGCGCTCTCCGCCATCACCTCTTGCGACCCGGCGATCGCGCCCGGCAGCCAGCGCCTGACGCTGCTGTTGAACGAGGCCGCCGGGCTCGAGGCCGTCATGACCCTGCTGCGCCTGAGCGAGCGGGAGTTCCTGCTGCTGTCCGAAGGGCCCACGCAGATCCGCGATCTGGACCTGCTGCGCCGCCGGCTGGCCGCTTGGCCTGGCGTCTCGCTGGTCGACGTCACCTCGGCCTACGGCATGGTCGAGGTGATCGGCCCCGATGCGGAGGAGGCCCTGCGCCGGGCCGGCTGGCGCGGCCGGCTGGAGCGGTGGGAGGACTGCGACTCCTCGGCCGAGATCGGCTTCGCCTTGGCTTGGCTCGGCCGCAACCCTCGCCTCTCGCCCGCCGGCTGGTTCCTGCTGGCGCCCAGCGAGAGCGCCGCGGCGATGGCCGAAGGGCTGCTGGCCACAGCGCCGGAGGGCGCCCGCCTGATCGGCCGCCATGCCTATCACTTCCTGCGCACCAGCGCGCTGGAGCCGGTCTGGGGATTGGCAATTGGCGATCAGGTCAATCCCTTCCAGGCCGGGCTCGGTGCCCTTGTCGAGGTCTCGGGCGAGCGTCCCTTCGTTGGCCGGAAGGCGGCGCTGGCGGCCAGCCGCCAGACCCCGGACCGCGTCCTGATCGCCGTCACCCTCGCCGATTGCGAGCGCGTGCTCCATGGCGAGGAGCCGCTGCTGCTGGACGGCCGGGTGATCGGCAGTGTCGATCAGGCGGCCTATCCCTTTGTCGCAGACCGTGCCGTCGGGCTGGGCATCTGCGAAGGCGGACGCGATCTCGTCGGCCGCGAACTCGAGGTCCTGGTGGCCGGGCGGCGCTGCGCTGCGCGCTGCGTCGGCTTGCCCGCCCTGCCCGCCGCGGCGTGCAGGGAGGAATCGCTTGATGTAGACTCCGCGGCCTAGCATTGCAGCCAGGCACCGGCTAGGCACGAGAGGCCGCCAGATGGATGCTTCCACGCCTGTCCCGAAAGACGACTACTACGACGCCATCGAGCGCTTCGTCGGCTCTGGGGCCGCGCGCTATCGCAGGACCTTTCGCCGGCTGGAGGAGCCCGGCTGGCGCCCGCTCGTCAACTTGGGCGCGGCGCTGGGCGGCACGATCTGGTTCGGCGCGCGCCGGCTGTGGGCCTGGGCGCTGATCGCCTCCCTCTTCGAGCTCTTCGCCATCGGGCGGATCTGCAAGGGCCTGTTCAGCGATCTGGGCGCGCCTGCGACGGCGAAGGCCGAGCGCCTGATCGCCCGCAGCGAGGCCAGGCGCGCCGACGGCGAAGCCGCGCTGGAGGCCGGCGCCGACAATGCCGAGGCGCTGCTGCGCAGTGCCGACAACCTGGCCCTTCTGGCAAGCCAGGCCCGGGCCGAAGCCGAAGCGGCGGCAGCGGAAGGCACGGAGATCGCGGTCACTGCCCTGATCGTCCTGCTGGTGGTGAAGCTGGTGATCGGGCTTTCGGCCGATGCCATTCTGCTGCGGCGCTATCGCCGTTGGCGCAATGCACGGGCCGGCGGCGCGGTGCTGTCTCTCGCTGCCGGACTCGCGACCGCGGTCGGCTTCGCGCTGGCCCTCTTGGCGACCGGCTGGGCCATGTCGGACGTCGCGGCCACGGCCTGGCTGCAGCGCTTCCCGGAGGTCGCCGCTCTGCGCAGCGACGGCGCGGCGGCGCTGGACCGCTTCTTCGAGGTCCTGACCGGCGAGGGCGGCTGGCTCTTCGACGCCGTCACCTGGTCGATCCGCACGCTGATCGACCTGATCGAGCGGGCTCTGCTGGCGCCGCCCTGGCCGGTGACCATGCTGTTCATCGCGCTGCTCGCCTGGCTGACGTCGGGCGCCAGGGTGGCGATCCTGGCCATGGTGGCCTTCGCCTACCTCGGCCTCTTCGGCTATTGGGAGCAGAGCCTGCGCACCGTCGCCCTGCTGGGTGCGGCCGCCTTGATCGCCATCGCGATCGGCATCCCGACCGGTGTGCTCTGCGCACGCAAGCCGGCGGTCTATGCCGTCATCCGCCCGATCCTGGACTTCATGCAGACCATGCCGGCCTTCGTCTACCTGATCCCGGTGATCGCGCTCTTCGGCATCGGCAAGCCGCCCGGCGTCATCGCCACCCTCTTCTTCGGCATGCCGCCGGTAATCCGCCTGACCGCGCTGGGCCTGCAGAACGTGCCGGAGGACGTGCGCGAGGCGGCCCGCGCCTTCGGCGCCTCGGAGACGCGGCTGTTGCTCACCGTCGACTTGCCCTTGGCCGCGCCCTCGATCATGACCGGCGTCAACCAGACCATCCTGATGAGCCTGGGCATGGTGGTCATCGCCTCGCTGATCGGCGCCAAGGGCCTGGGTGAGGAGGTGCTGCAGGCCTTGCAGTTTGCGGCCACCGGATCGGGCATCCTGGCCGGCCTGGCGATCCTCTTCTGCGCCATGGTGCTGGACCGCATCGTCCAGGGCCGCGGCCGGAGGGACAAGAAGTGAGCCGGCCGGGGCCGGCCGCCGAGGCGGTGATCGAGGTCACCAATCTGTGGAAGATCTTCGGCTCGCGCGAGGCAGAGGCGCTCGCCGCCATCCGCCGAGACGGGCTCAGCAAGGCCGAGGCGCTGGAGCGCTTCGGCTGCATTCTGGGCGTTGCCGACGTCTCCTTCCGGGTCAGCCGCGGCGAGACCTTCTGCATCATGGGCCTGTCGGGCAGCGGCAAGTCCACCGTCCTGCGCCACCTCAACCGCCTGATCCGGCCCTCGGCCGGGGCGGTCACCCTGCTGGGCGAGGACGTCTTGACCATGAGCGACAAGGCCTTACGGCGCTTGCGGGCGACGCGCATCGGCATGGTCTTCCAGCACATGGCCCTGATGCCGCACTGGACGGTGCGCGAGAACGTCATGTTCCCGCTGGCGGTGCAGAAGCTCTCGCGCCCCGAAGCCTGGCGCACGGCGCAGCATGCGCTCTCGCTAGTGAACCTCGACGGCTATGAGGACTACGCCCCGGCGCAGCTCTCCGGCGGCATGAAGCAGCGCGTCGGCCTGGCGCGCGCCTTGGCCTCCGATCCGGCGATCCTCTTGATGGACGAGCCCTTCGGCGCGCTTGATCCCTTGATCCGCCGGCAGCTGCAGGACCTCTTCCTGGCGCTGTCGCAGCAGCTCGACAAGACCGCCGTCTTCATCACCCACGACCTGGACGAGGCGATCCGCATGGGCGATCGTATCGCCATCATGAAGGATGGCCGCATGGTGCAGATCGGCAGCGCGTCAGAAATCGTCTTCAGCCCCGCCGATGCCTATGTCGTCGACTTCGTCAGGGACTTGGCGCGGACCAAGCTCTTGACCGCCGAATCGATGATGCGGCCGCTTGGTGCGGACGGCAGGGCGCCGGAGGAGACGGCGGCTTGGGTCGCACTCGATGCCGGCTTCGAGCAGATCGCGGCGCTGGCGATCGGCCACGACGGTCCGCTGGCGGTCAAGAACGAGTCGGGCGTGCCGGTCGGCCAGCTGGGCAAGGACGACCTGCTGCGGGCGATCCTGACCGAACCGCCCGAGCCTGCAGAGGAGAGCGCGGCATGAGCAGTCCCGTCCTGTTGATCACTGGTGCGTCGAGCGGCATCGGCGAAGCCACCGCGCGCCATGCCGTCGCCAAGGGCTGGCGTGTCGCCCTCTTGGCCCGCAGTGCGGCGAAGCTTTCCGACCTGGTGGAGGAGCTGGGGCGCGAGCAGGCCCTGGCGCTGCCATGCGACGTCACCAGCGAGGCCGAGCAGCGCGCGGCCGTCGCGGCCACGCTGGAGACCTTCGGCCGTCTCGATGCCGCCTTCGCCAATGCCGGCGCCTACTGGACGCAGCAAGGCGTCGAGGCCGGCGACACGCGGAACTGGCGCACCATGATCGACGTCAACGTCTGGGGTCTGCTGATCACCGCCAAGACGACCTTGCCGGCATTGCGCGAGCACAAGGGCCATTTTCTCATGACCGGCTCCAACGCCGGGCGGCGCGACATGGCTGGCTCGGTCTACGGCGCCACCAAGTGGTTCGTCACCGGCTTCGCGCAGAACCTTCGCCTGGAGATCGCCGCCTGGGGCGGCCGCTGCACGGTGCTGGAGCCCGGCTTCACCGAGACCGGCTTCTTCGAGAAGCCGGGCGAAGGCTGGCTCAAGGCCCACGATGTCGCCGCCAGCGTCCTCTGGGCGCTGGAACAGCCATATCACGTTAACCTGGACGAGATCCGCATCACACCCACCAGCGGGATGCGCGGCTGAAGACTCCTACCCGCCCGACAGCCGCGGCAGCAGCACGATCTCGCTGTCGGGCTTCAAGGGCGTGAACCAGGCGTCGCGGTAGATCTTGCCGTCGACCGAGACCGAGACACCGCGGGCCAGCTGGGGCTTGAGGCGCGGGTAGGCCTCGGCCAGCCGGTCCAGCATCTCGCGGATGTTCTTGGCCTCGACCTGGAGCTCGCCCTCGCCACCTGTCATGGCCTTGAGCGAGCCCCAGATCTGGACTTGCACCATCGCCTAGCCCTGTCCGTTGGCCTTGATCGCCTTCAGGACGCGCGGCGGCGACATCGGCAAGTGGGTCAACCGCACACCGGCTGCCGCCGAGACCGAGTTCGCGATGGCCGCCAAGGGCGGCACGATCGAGGTCTCGCCGACGCCGCGCACGCCGTAGGGATGGCCCGGGTTGGGCACCTCGACGATCACCGTGTCGATCATCGGAAGGTCGGAGGCCACCGGCACGCGGTAGTCCAGGAAGCCCGGATTCTGCAGCCGGCCGTCCTCGCCATAGATGTACTCCTCGTTCAAGGCCCAGCCGATGCCCTGCACGGCGCCGCCCTGGAACTGGCCTTCCACATAGGAGGGGTGGACCGCCTTGCCGGCGTCTTGGAAGACGGTGTAGCGCAGAACCTTGACCGCGCCGGTCTCCGGATCGACCTCGGTATCCACCAGATGCACGGCGAAGCTCTGGCCGGCGCCGTCGGCGTTGACCTCGGTGTGGCCGGCGATGGGGCCGCCGGTGTTGGCCGCCGTCGCGGCGATCTCTGCCAAGGACAGCGGCTCGAAGGAGCCGGCGTTCTCGCCGGCCGGCTTGGCGTAGCCCTCCTCCCAGATGACGGCGTCCTCGTCGATGCCCCAGATCTGGGCGGCGCGGCCGCAGAGCTTCTGGATAGCGTCGCGGGCGGCGTGGATCGTGGCCAGGCCACTGGCGAAGGTCACCCGGCTGCCGTCGGTCACGTCGTTGTAGCCCAGCGAAGCCGTGTCGGCGACGATGGTGCGGATCTTCTCGTAGGGGACGCCCAGTTCCTCGGCCGCCATCTGGCACATGGATGCGCGTGAGCCGCCGATGTCCGGTGTGCCGACCGAAAGCCCGATGGTGCCGTCGACGTTGACGTTGAGCGACACGCAGGTCTCGCCGCCGAAGTTGAACCAGAAGCCGACGGCCACGCCGCGTCCCTGGTTCGGCCCCAGGGGAGCACTGTAGTGGGGGTGATCCTTGGCGGCTTTCAGGACGGTCGGCAGTCCGATCTTGCTGAAGGTCGGTCCATAGGAGGCTTTGGAGCCCTCGGAGGAGGCGTTCTTCATGCGCACCTGCAAGGGATCGAGGTCGAAGTGCTTGCAAAGCTCGTCGACGACGCTCTCCACCGCGAAGGCGGCCATGGGTGCGCCGGGCGCGCGGTAGGCCGCCTGCTTGGGCCGGTTGGTGACCACGTCCCAGCCGATGGTCTGGACGTTCTCCAGATCGTAGGCGGCAAAGGCGCTCATCGCGCCGAACTCCACCGGCGAGCCGACGAAAGCGCCGCCTTGATAGCGCAGTTCCGCCCAGCCGGCGGTGATCTTGCCCTCGCTGGTCATGCCGATCTTGACGTCGATGGAAGACGAGGAGGTCGGCCCGGAAGCGCGGAAGACCTCTTCGCGGCTCATCGTCATCTTCACCGGGCGCCCGGCCTTGCGCGACAGCGCCAAAGCCACAGGCTCGATAAAGACCGTGGTCTTGCCGCCGAAGCCGCCGCCGATCTCCGACGCGGTGACGCGCAGCTGGCTGGCGTCCATGCCCAGCAGCCCCGCACAGGTGTTGCGCACCATATAGTGGCCCTGGGTGCAGACCCAAAGGTCGGCCTGACCGTCCGGGCCCATGGAGGCGAGGCAGGCATGCGGCTCGATATAGCCCTGATGCGAGGCCTCGGTCTTGAAGCTGCGCTCCAGCACCTTGTCGGCCGCCGCGAAGCCCGTTTCCACGTCGCCGTGGCCGAACTCGTGGCGGCGCACGACGTTCTTCGACATGCCGTCCGGCACCGACTCGTCGGCCGCGTCCTCATGCAGGACCGGAGCGTCGGCCTGCATGGCGGCGTCCACGTCCATTACGTGCGGCAGCAGCTCGTAGTCGACCTCGATCAGCTTCAGGGCCTTCCTGGCGACCGCATGGCTGATCGCGGCGACGGCGGCCACCGCATGGCCGTCGTAGAGCGCCTTCTCGTGCGCCATGCAGTTGACGAGGATGTCGACCAGGTCGTCGTCGACTTCGCCGAAGTCGGCGCTGGTGATGACGGCTTTCACGCCGGCCAGGGCTTCCGCCTTGCCGGTGTCGATGCCGCGGATGCGGGCGTGTGCGTGCGGGCTGCGCAGGACGCGGCCGACCAGCATGCCGGGCGCCGTCATATCGGCGCCGAAGCGGGCGCGGCCGGTCACCTTGTCGACGCCGTCGGGCCTCAGCGGGCGTTTGCCGACGATACGGAAGTCGCGGACCTCCAGGTCCTTCTGTTCATCGAGAGGCATGGCTTAGGCGCTCCTCATCTCTTGTGCGGTGTCCAGGACCGCGCGGACGATCTTATCATAACCGGTGCAGCGGCAGAGGTTGCCGGCCAGCCAATAGCGGACCTCCTCTTCGCTCGGATCGGCGTTCTGCTCCATCAGCGACTTGGCGGCCACCAAAAAGCCCGGCGTGCAGATGCCGCACTGCAGCGCGGCGTGCTCCAGAAACTTCTTTTGCAGCGGGTGCAGGGCCTCACCGTCGGCGACGCCCTCGATGGTGCCGACCTCGCGACCCTCGGCCTCGGCACCCAGCACCAGGCAAGAGCAGACCAGGCGGCCGTCCAGGGTGACGCTGCAGGCACCGCAGTCGCCGGTGCCGCAGCCTTCCTTGGTGCCGGTCATGCCCAGCCGGTCGCGCAGCACGTCCAGGAGGGTCTCCTCCGGCTCGCAGAGGAACTCGGTGGCGTCGCCGTTGATCTTGGTGGAAACGTGAACTTGGCTCATTGCTCGCCCCCTGCGCGCTTCAAAGCAATAGCGGCGGCGCGCTTGCCCAGCACGGCCGCCACGTCGATACGGTATTCGATGGTGCCGCGCTTATCGTCGATCGGTTGGCAGGCGGCCGAGCAGGCCGCACCCATCTCCTCTTGCGCTGCCGCGTCGACCGTGGTGCCGACCAAAGCCGCGGCGGCGTCCGCCACCAGCAGGGCGCGCGGTGCCACCGCACCCAGAGCGACGCGCGCTGCACTGCAGCGGCCGGCCTCGTCCAGGGTCAGGCTGACCGCGGCGCCGACCACGGCGATGTCCATCTCGGTGCGCGGGATGAAGCGCAGATAGGCGTCGCCGGAGCGCTCCGGCCGGCTCGGCAGGAACAGCGATTCGATGATCTCGCCCTTGGCCAGCGAGGTCTGGCCTGGGCCCGTCGCGATCTCTGCCACCGGCATCTCGCGACGGCCGTTGGGGCCGACGACGGCAGCCGTCGCCTCGGCGGCGATCAAAGCCGGCACGGTGTCGGCGGCCGGCGAGGCGTTGCAGAGATTGCCCACCATGGTGGCGCGACCCTGGATCTGGGTGGAGCCGATCAGGTTGGCCGCCTCGACCACGCCGGGCCAATGCGCCGTCACGCCTTCGTGCTCGCCGAGCTCGGCGCCGGAAACGGCAGCGCCGATGCGAAAGCCGCCCCGCTCTGCCGTGATCGAGTGCATGCCCTCGATGCGCTTGATGTCGACGATGAGGTCCGGCTCGATCCGTTCCGAGCGCAGCTGAACCAGGAGGTCGGTGCCGCCGGCCAAGACCCGCGCCAGCCCGCTCTCTGCGCTCAACAGCTCGACGGCCTGGTCGAGCGTGCGAGGTGCTTCATACCGCATGTTTTGCCTATCCGTCCCGTGACTGTCCCAAGATCTGCACCAAGGCTCTGTCCGGTCCTAATGGACGGGACTTGCCGTCGGGTCGGCACTCGGCCTGGCGCAAGGGTGCTTCTTTAGCACAACTTGCTCGCGGCGCATCGATTTTGTAGCGGCCAGGAAGGTGCACCCGACCTAGAGCCCGCCCAGGTGCAGCAGGAACTTCGCCAGCGCCACCGCCGGCTCGCCGATCAGGAACCACAGCGGACTGAAGTCGATCTCCAAGGCCCTGGTGACCATCGGTAGCACCAAGAAGACCACCAGCAGCACCACCACCCCTTTGCGGCCAAAGCGCTCGAAAGCACTGGCTGCCGGTTCGGGCAGCAGGGCGACCAGCACGCGCCCGCCATCCAAAGGCGGTATCGGCAGCATGTTGAGCACGGCCAGGAGGCAGTTCACATAGACCATCACGGTCAGGACGGAGCGCACGAAGCTCTCCGGGTCCATGCCGGCCTGCAGCGAGAGGCGAAGCAGCACGACGGCGACAGCGGCCTGCAGCACGTTGCTCGCCGGGCCTGCCAGCGCCACCAGCGCCATGCCGCCGCGCGGGTTTCTGAGCCGGCGGGGGTTGACCGGCACCGGTTTGGCGTATCCGAAGACGATGCCCAAGGGCGAAATCAGCAGCAGCAGCGGTAGCACGATGGTGCCGAAGGGGTCGATGTGCCGGATCGGATTGAGGCTAAGCCGGCCCAGCTCCTTTGCCGTCGGATCACCCAGCTCGTTGGCGGCATAGGCGTGTGCGGCCTCGTGCAAGGTGATCGCCAGCAGCAAGGGCAAGGCCCAGATGGCGGCCATGTGGAGGATGTTGCTGATCTCCGGCAAGGAAGGTCCCTTCTTGGAGGCTGATCTGCGTCGGGGGTCTAGACCAAGGCAGATATAGGTACCCAGGGCATTTGGGCTAGCTGCTTTACAATCTTGGTGTGCTTCCCACTTTTTCGCTATCTTTTGGTTACCGCCGAGCCTGTCGGTTACAGAGGGATGATGATAATGGTCCAGAAGGTATCGGTCACCGCCGCATACGATGAAGAAGCCAAGGTATGGTACGTTCTGGAAAGCAGCCTTCCCGGCCTTTGCGCCGATGCCGACACTGTTGATGACTTGCTGATGAAGTTGCCCGGAATGGTCTACGATCTAGTCGTGGATGAGGCGGCTTCCGATGGTGGAGGGATTGAGGTGGCGATTGACCTGACGGCGCACCGAAATCTCCGTGAGACCATTGCCCACGCAGCATGAAAGGTTACGCCAAGAAGGTCAGGCGGTTACTGACTGCGGCAGGCTGGCAGTTCTTGAGGCAGGGCGCCGGCGACCATGAGGTTTGGTGGCACCCCTCGAGCAAACAGAAAATCGTCATCGATGTCGGCATGAAATCGAAGCACACGGCCAACGGCATTCTAAAGCAGGCCGGATTGCCGAAGGCCTTCTAATCCGAAAGTGCGGAAAAGAAAGGACGCAAAGAGATGCGCATTACCGTTGCCGCAGTGATCCTTTTAGTCGCATTCGTGTCGGCACCCGCGCAGGCCCAGGTCAAGAGCCCCTTTGCCAGCGGGCTTAGCTTTACGCAGGCCGACGTCGATGCGATCCTGGCGGCGACCAAGCCGTTCTTCGCCAAATGGCCGCCGGAGGTGGGCGCGGAGCAGAGCTGGTCGAACCCGGCGAGCGGGCTCAGCGGCTCAGCCCGCTACGAAGGCAAGAACCAGATGAACGACCGCCCCTGCCGGCAGATCCGCCATATCGTGCTGAACGAAAAGACGAAAAAGACCTACGAATTCCGTATCGACCACTGCCAGGACGAGGCCGGGGACTGGGTGGTCGTCGCCGGCGCCTGGATGGTGAATTAGGACGGCGGTCGTTCCGCGCCGCTTTGCCCGTTCAACCCTTAGCCGGATTTCACTCCGGCAGCCCAGCCTTGCGGAGACCATCGAGATAGCCTGCTTCGAAGGGACGATCCCGTGTCGAGAGCCAGAGCTGCGCCTGTCTCAGGTTGAAGTTGGGCGCCCGCCGCAGGACGCCGGCGACATAGCGTGCCGCCTCTTCGCTCTGGCCGGCACGTCCGAGCAGGCTGGCGAGATTGAGCTGGGAGGGAAAGTTCTCGGGCCGCAGCTCCAGTGCCGAGCGCGCAACCTCGACGGCGCGTTCAGGCTGGCCGCAGGCGTCGAGCGCCCGGGCCATGAGGGCCCGGTACCAGATCGGATAGAGCGGGTTTAGGCGCATGGCCTCGTCGAAGGTCCGGACAGCATCTTGCGATCGGCCGGCGTTCATCAAGCCATAGCCCAGATAGCCGCGCAGGTCGGCGGAGCTCGGATTTTTCGAGATGCCGCGTTGGGCCGTTTCGATCGCCACCTCGTAATCGCCTTGGCTCACTTGAAGATAGACCCTGAGGCCGATGACCCAGGGATTCGCGTCGTCGATAGCCTCGGCCTTCGTCGCGCAGCGTTCGGCTTCCTGCATCAAGTCTGCGGGCCTATTCTCGCCGCCGCCGAGGCGTGCGTCGTACCAATAGGTGATGCCGAGGACGCCCCAGGCGAGCGCGTATCCCGGATCGATATCGACGGCCAGCTGTGCCAGCTCTCTTGCCTGAAGATTGCCGGTGGCCGAGTATTCCAGAACGGCTTCGACGGCCCCGATGGCGTGCTTCCAAGCCACGATGCTGTCTGTGCCGCGGTTCCAGACCAGGGCATTCTCGCCATCGGTCAATTGCACTCTGAGCGCCGTGACGATCTCTTTGGTGAGGTCGTCTTGCAGCTTGAAGATGTCTTCGACGACCCGGTCGTAACGATCGCCCCAGACGTGATGGCCGCTGCCTGCATCGATCAGCTGGGCCGAGATGCGCACACGCTCACCCGCTTTTCGGATGCTGCCCTCGAGCACAAAGCCGACCCCGAAACGCCGAGCTTCGCTTAGAGGGTCTGGCGCTTGCTCCCTGCTCGACAGCATCGAGGCGTGGGCGATCACCGAAAGAGACGAGATCCGCGAGAGATCGGTGGTCAGGTCTTCGGTTAGGCCCTTCGCCAAATAGTCCTGATCGGGATCCTCGCCGATGATGGAGAAGGGAAGCACGGCGATCGATGGATGGCGGGAAGCTTCGCCGGCGGCAGGCCGGTCAGAATCGCGTGCCTGGGCCGCCGACCGTCCGGACTGTGGCAGATCCACCGACGCGGCCGAGGCCGCCGGATGGTGGACTAACAGCCGGTAGCCTGACTTCTGCACAGTCTCGATATAGCGCGGATGCCGCCTGCTGTCGCCGAAAGCCTTGCGGATCTCGGCGATCGCATGGGTCAACACCTCTTCGCCGACGGTGACCTCCGGCCAAACCGCGTCCAGGAGCGCACTGCGAGTTACGACACTGCCCTCGCTATGATGCAGCGCCGTCAGCACCCCCATTGCCTTGGGCGACAGGCGCATGACTTGGGACCCGCCGCTTATGCGCCGCGTCGCCGGGTCAACCAGCCATTCACCGACGCGAAACATGGCGGGAAACCTTCAGCTGACAGGCTCTCGAATTGCCGCACCATTGTTGCGCAAAAGATCAATCGGGGAAACCAAGAGCGGCTTGCCAACCCAAAAGGGACAGTACTGCATAGGCGGTTCACCGATAGCGGCCCGATTTGACCTAATCGATCTTCCCCAGCCGCGCCATGGCGACCGCCAGCTAGGCATTTCTGAGTTCAGGCTACCATTGGTGACATCAAGAGTGGGTGGTGACATCAAGAGTGGGTGGTGACATCAAGGGTGGGTGACCTGCAAGCCGACAGCTAAAGGCCGTTCGGATTGCCTTTCTTTAGGGTCGAGGTTCCGTCGGGCTGTCCGTTCTTGAGCCACTCGACCCGGTTTCCCTGCAGTTTGATGTTCCAGCAACCGTCGGAATCCGTCGAGCCGCGGTAGTTGACACAGAAGAGATCGCCTTTGATCTCCCATTCGCCGAAATAGCCGTTTCCACGTATACGGCCGTCCGAGCGGTAGTATTCTGAGTAGCGTTCGCCGTCCTCGTGGCCGGAGACGGTGTTTCCAACGATCTTGCTTAGGATTTCCTCCCCGGACAGCAGGCCGTCGGCTGCCCGTGCACTCATAGTGGCCGAGACAGAGACGAGGAGTATCAGGCAAATTACAATCAAAGAGAGGTGTTTCTCAGGAAAGGAGCACGTTCTCATTTGTTTTCCTTCCGGTTGTATAGTGTTGCGTCGATTTCTCTTTTTTCTTGAAGCCAAATCAGTCAAAAAGAGCGCAGGAGGTCCGCGACGGACCTCCTGCACCCGGTATCAGGCTAGAGCCCCGCCTTCACCTCTTCGAAGGTCTGCTGGAGTTCCGGCAGACGCTTGTTCGGCTTGGAGAAGATGCCTTGGGCAAACATCTCTGCGGGGTCGCGCGGCAGGCCGATGGCGGCCAGCTGCTCGTCGGTCACGTCGTCGAAGGCCTTCTTGTTGGCGTGGCCATAGCCATAGTCGACGATGATGAAGGTGCCGGTCTCGGGCGAGATGATGGCGTCGATCAGCTCATGCGCGCCCTCGATGTTCTCGGCACGCTTGTCCATCACCAGGCCGCAGCACCAGCAGAGGATGCCCTCCTTGGGGTTCATGTACTTGACTTCCAGGCCCTGGTTCCTGAGCGCCAGCACGGAAGAGTTCCAGGCGCTGCCGGCGACCACTTCGCCCGAGGCCATGGCCTGCTCGAGCTCGGTCGTGTCGGTCCAGTAGAGGCGGATCAAGGGCTGCTGCTTCTGCCACAGCTCGCGGACCTTCTGCAGCTCCTCGTCGGTCATGTCGTAGGGGTCTTTGGCGCCGATCATCAGGCCGGCGATGATGCCGGTGTCGGTGACGTCGTTGCCGATCGACAGGCGGCCCTTGTACTTCTCGTCGAACAGCAGGCCCCAGCTCTGCTCGGGATCCTCCACCAGATCGGTGCGATAGAGGACCGAGGTGTTGCCCCAGTCGACCGGGATAAACCACTGCTTGCCGTCGGCATCGGCGCCGTTAACGCCGCGCAGGTCCTCGAAGATGTTCTCCCAGTTGGAGAGCTTGGAGGTATCGATCGGCTGGATGACGTCGGCCTCGCGCCAGCGGCTGATGCGGCCGGAGCAGGGATGCATGACGTCGGCGGTGAAGCCTGCGCGCAGCTTCTGCAGGGCCTCTTCCTCGTCGGCGAAGACCGGGGTCTTGGGCGGGCCGCCATGCTTTTCGATGAAGGCCTGATACATCTCCGGGATGTCGTAGCCGGCCCAGGTGAAGTAGGTGACGTCGTCGGCTGCGAGCGCGCGCTTGGCGACCATCGGCATGGCCACCGCGGTGATGCCGACCGCGGCCAGCATGCTGCCCAGCTGCCGCCGGCTGATCTTGCCTTCGATGATCTGCTCGACGATGTCGTCACGTCTGAAAGTCTTAGGCATGGCCTTCCTGTTCCTCTTCTGGTTTGGGACGCGCCTGGCGGCACGCCGACTGAGGCGCACTCTGACAAAAATAAAGAAAGCTTGTCCAGCACCTCGCGCGCCGCCCCTGCGCCTGCGGAAGAGCACGCCTCCTAGGGAATAAAGCAACTTGCCGAGCGCCGTCTCTCTTGGATAGGCTAGCGTCTTGTTGAAAACCCGTTCAGCACCAAGAGCGGAACAAAGCGGACAGGGTGGCCGGCCCGGCGGCAAGGGAAAGCGCCTGGCAGGCGAGGCGAAGGCGATAGCGACTGGCATGGATATCAGCGGTCAGCTGAACCAGGAGCAAACGGCAGGCACAGGCGCCAGGCGGAGCGGCCTCAGGGCTTGGCTGACGCGCAACGACAACGCGCGCGGCTATCTCCTGCTGTCGCCGACCAGCATCATGGTTGCCTTGTTGCTGGTCTTGCCGATGGTGGCCTTGATCGCGATCAGCTTCATGACGCAGCGCGGCTTCGATCTGGACACCAGCCTGACCGCCAACAACTACCAGACCTTCTTCAACTATTCCGAAAAGCCGATCTACATCACGCTGCTGCTGCGCTCGCTGCAGATGTCGCTGACGGCCACCGTGCTGACCATCGCGCTCTGCTATCCCATGGCCTACTTCCTGGCCTTCCATGTGAAGAAGCACAAGGTGATGTGGCTGATCATCATCACCGTGCCCTTCTGGACCAGCTATCTGCTGCGCATTTTCGCCTGGAAGGTCATTCTGGGCTATGACGGGGTGATCAATTCCGGGCTCATCAGCCTGGGCCTCATCGCCGAGCCCTTGGAGTTCCTGCTCTACAACAAGCTGGCGGTGATGATCACCCTGGCCCATGCCTGGATCGCCTTCGCGCTGCTGCCGATCTACGTCTCGCTGGAGAAGATCGACCGCTCCTTGCTGGAGGCGGCAGGCGACCTGGGCGACAGCCCCTTCCGGCGCTTCTGGCGGGTCACCTTCCCGCTCTCCTTGCCGGGCACGATCTCGGCGGCATTGCTGGTGTTCATACCGACGGTGGGGGACTACGTGACGCCGCAACTGGTCGGCGGCACCGACGGCATCATGATCGGCAACATCATCCGCACACTCTTCGGCAAGGTGAACAACGCGCCGATGGGGGCGGCCGTCTCGCTGATGACCATGCTGACCGTGACCTTGGTGGTCTGTATGTTCCTCGGCGGCACCACGGTGGCGCGCAAGCTGCTGTCCCGCGTTTGAAGCCAGGATAACCGCCCATGGCCGCCGCCGCAGAGACCCGATCCCCCTTCATCAAGATCACGCCGATCGGGGCCTATGCGGCCTTCTTCCTCTTCTTCATCTATGCGCCGGTGCTGCTGCTGCCGTTGTTCTCCTTCAACGACAGCCAGTACGTCGCCCTGCCGCTGAAGGGCTTCACCACGCGCTGGTACGTCGAGATGGCGGCGGCCGAGCAGTTGCAAGGGGCGCTGTTCAACTCGCTGAAGGTGGCCAGCGCGGTCTCCGTCGTCTCCACCGTTTTGGCGATGCTGGCGGCCTTGGCCTTGACCCGCTACCGGGTGCCGGGGCGTGCCTTGATCAGCGGCACCATCGTGCTGCCCCTGGTCATCCCGGGGATCATCCTGGGCGTGTCGATCCTGGTGGTGATGGTGCAGATCCTGGGCGCCGAGCCCTCGCTCTGGTCGGTGGGCGCCGGGCATCTGCTGCTCTGCACGCCCTTCGGCATGCTGATCCTGATCTCGCGGCTGGAGGGCTTCGACCGCTCGCTGGAAGAGGCCTCGCTGGATCTCGGCGAGAACCGCTTCGTCACCTTCTTCCGGGTGACCTTGCCCTTGGCCATGCCGGGCGTGATCGCCAGCGTGCTCACCTCCTTCACGCTCTCCTTCGACGAGTTCATCCTGGCTTTCTTCCTGGCCGGCGCGGATCCGACCTTGCCGGTCTACATCTGGAGCCAACTGCGCTTCCCCTTGCGCCTGCCGCAGGTCTTGGCGCTGGGCTCCATCATCCTGGTCGTCTCCTTCGCGGTGATCGCCTTTGCCGAGTGGTATCGGCGCCGCGGCGTGCAACCCGATGCCAAACCCGGCTAGCCCCTTCTAGATCTGGCGGAACTCCAAGCCATGGCCCGTGCCGACTACATCTCCATCCAAGAGGTCACCAAGCGCTTCGGCAGCCAGGTCAAGGCGGTCGACGACGTCAGCATCGACATCCGCCAAGGCGAGTTCTTCTCGCTGCTGGGCGCGTCCGGCTGCGGCAAGACCACCTTGTTGAGACTCCTGGCCGGCTTCGAACAGCCGACCCAGGGAGAGATCTTCCTGGACGGCCAGCCGCTGTCGGGCGTGCCGGCGCATCACCGCCCGACCAACATGGTGTTTCAGAGCTACGCCATCTTCCCGCACCTGAACGTGGTCGGAAACATCGCCTATGGCCTCCGCAAGGAGCGCCTGCCGCGCGAGGAGCTGCGCCAGCGCGTCGAGGAGGCCTTGGGCCTGGTCAAACTGCACGGCCTGGGCCAGCGCAAGGCGACGGAGCTGTCCGGCGGCCAGCGCCAGCGCGTCGCACTCGCCCGCGCGCTTATCAAGCGACCGAAGGTCCTGCTGCTGGACGAGCCTCTGTCGGCTCTCGACAAGAAGCTGCGCGAGGACATGCAGATCGAACTGCGCCTGCTGCAGCAGGAGGTGGGCATCACCTTCGTCTTCGTCACCCACGACCAGGAGGAGGCGCTCACCATGTCGGACCGCATCGCCGTCATGTCGGGCGGCAAGGTCCTGCAGATAGCCAGCCCGAACGAGCTCTACGAGCGGCCGTCGTGCGTCGAGGTCGCCGGCTTTATCGGCCAGATGAACTTCTTCCCGGCCGAGGTGGCCGAAGGCCCGAGCGAGGGCACCGTAAAGCTGGAGGTCGACGGCGTCGGCCCGACGCTCGCGCAGGACGGCGTACGCGACTGGCGACCGGGGGAGGCATTGACTCTGGCGGTACGGCCCGAGCGGCTGCGCCTGGGTGCCGAGGCGCAAGGCGCGCAAAACTCCATGAATGCCCGCATCGAGGCCGTCGCCTATCTGGGTGATCGCTGCCACGTGCACCTGCGCGCGCCGGGCCTCGAGAATGCGATCCTGGTGACCGCATCATCGGATCAGGCGCTCAATCAGGGCGACGAGGTCCAGGTCGGCTGGCAGGCCGATTCCGGCGTGCTGCTGGTGAACTAGCGAGCCAAGCGCGCGCACCTTGTGCGTTTCCAGTCGCTCGACGCATCGATGCCGTGGACGACGGCGAGAGATAGCCAGGCCGATCAGATCGTCTCATTTGGATTTGATGTAGACAGCCGGCGTGATGGCCACGGCAACCAAGATCATGACGACGGCGAGGATTTGGGCCGTGCGGACGCTCTCGCCAAAGGACAGCCATCCGACCAGGAGCATCGTGGGCAGCTCGACGCTGCCTGCCATGGCCGACTTGGCAGCACCGATTCTGGGAGCGCTTACGACGTAGAGGAGCTGCGGAATCAATGCGGTGACGAGCATGATACCGACGATCATCCACCAGTGCGTCGGCGATGCGGGCAATAGCTCCTGGGGCTCCAGCGACAGGGTGAGCGGCAGCAGCCCCAACACGGCGCCCAGCGCCACGCTGGCTATCCTCGACAAGGGTGGGATGGTGGAAAGCTTGCTCGCCAGGACATTGATGGCAAACCCAAAGGTTACAGGTGCCGCCAAAGCGATCAAAAGAGACGAGATGCGGTCGCTTCCAGTAGTTGCAGGTGTCGTCGCGGCGACCGCGGCCGCCAATATGATCACGGATGCTGCGACCGAGCGAATTCCTGGCCGCTGACGGAACCAAAGCCAAGAAAAGAGAATGGTGAACATCGGGTAGGTCATGTAGAGGATGCCGACCGTCGATATAGCGACGGTCTCGATGGCCTTGACATAGCCGGTCCAGCCAACCCCCATTGCCGCCCCGCAAGCGATTCCCCACAAGGTGGCCCGACGCGTCTCCCTGCCCACGAGTAGGAAAGGGGATAGCACGACCGCCACCAGTCCATAGCGGTAGAAGGCAACGGCCGGAGCAGCAAGTCCGGCGTCGGTAAGGCCTTTTGCGAAGAGGGGAACCAGGCCGAAGCCGACTGCGGCCAGGACCGAAGCGCCAGTGAGGACCATCGGCTCTAGCGCGATACCGCTTTCACCCGCGCCGTCCCAGACCGCGCTGGTCGAACGCCGAACGCTGCCTCTCGACGATTCGTACATCAGATCATCGTCTCGTCTTGGCGCCGCTGCGGTAGCCTCTGCGGAACTGGACCCGCCGAGAGAGGCTTCGGCCGATCAGTCGATCCGCTCGGGCAGGCCCCGGCCGTTGTTCCAGAACCTGTTGGGATTGTCGCTGTTGGGGTCATAGTCGGCGCGGCTCGCCCAGTCCTCGCGTAGAAAGATCACCGGCTCTTCATAGTGATGCACCTGGAGAATTGCGTCCATCACGCGCTGGAGCGTGCCGAGGTCGCGCTCCAGAGAGATCTTCAGCTCGACCATCGGGTAGGTCTCGGTCGCCCCCGCCTTGACCCCCTCGACATGCCTGGTCGTTGTCGAACCGGCTTCGGGCTGCGCGGTCTCCCTTCCCACTGCGGAGATGCTGGCATTGCGGCAATAGCGACCGTAGCGCAGCGGATAGACAGCCATTACCGCGTCCAGAATGCGGTCGGTGTCCTCGGGCAGGGTCTGAACCTCGAGCGTCCAAACCGGGACGAAGCGGCCCGACCTGGCTCGGTAGTCCGCCAGATCGGCCGTTCCAGCCGCCGTCATCCGACCGCATCGCCATGCAGCGAGGCGGCATCGGGGCGGTTCCAGTAGCGGTTCGGGTTGTCCTTGTCGTCCAAGAGCTTGGAGCGACTGCCCCAGACCTCTTCAACCCGGATCGTCGGCTCTTCATTGACGTGGACCGCGAAGATCACGTCGAAGGCTTTGCTCAAGAGGTCGCGATCGGGAGGCAGAGAGAACACGATTTGAGAGGCTGGGGTTTGCTGTACCGTGCCCTCTGCGCCGGCATGGGAGCCTGCGAGAGCCCGAAACCTCTGATAGCCCTTCTCGCGCACGAACATGCAGTTGTCGTATGGCCCCTGGACGAGCGGCAGTTCCTTTCCCAGTGCCTCCAGAACCGGCTCCACGCCGCCTTCCGGAGTGTCCACGGTAACAACCCACTCGCGCTCCAGCGTCGCGGGCGCCATATCGAAGTCGTCGAGTTCATGAACGGCGGTCATTGTCAGCATTCCCTTCCGGTGCGATGTCCATAGGACTAGCTATTTGATTTCCGAGATCCTAAGCTTGAGTGGAAGCCTGCAGAAGAAAGAAATGTGTGCATAGAGATCCGAATTCCAAATGCCTAATCCCTTCCAGAAATTGCCACCGCTGAATGCGCTTGTGGCCTTCGAAGCGGCCTTCAGACTCCGCAACTTCACCCGAGCGGCCGACGAACTTGCTCTCTCGCAGGCGAGTATCAGCCGTCGGATACGGGAACTGGAGCTGGATCTCGGGGTTCAGCTCTTCGAGCGTCGTCGCTATGACGTCGTGCCGACCGAAGAAGGAGAGACGCTCGCGGCCGCGGTGCGTCCCTCGCTCGGAGAACTTGCGACCACGGCAGACGGTCTTCGCAATCGCGGATTGGGCAAGGAAAGCCTGACGATCTTCTCCGACCTGTCGCTGGCCAATGCGCTCGTCGTGCCTGTTCTGGGGGAGTTCCAGCGCCTTTTTCCAGACCTCCGACTGCGCGTGCTTGCGTCCTACGAGGCGATAGAGGCCGTTCGCGAAGATTTCGACATCGGACTCCAGTATGGCGCCTGGGGAGACGACAAGTTCCTGGTCGAGCCGATCGCCGACGATGCGATCTTTCCGGTCTGTTCGCCGCAGTTAGCGTCTCGCTTGCCATCGCCGGTGAGCCCTGTGGAGCTGGCCAAGCAACCGCTTCTGCATATGGCCGATCTGGGGCGCAGGTGGCCGGATTGGAGGAACTTTCTTGCCTTTTTTCGCCTGAAGGAGCCGGAACCGAATGAGGGACTGGTGTTCAGTTCCTATCAGATTTGCCTGGATGTGGCCGAGAAGGGCGAAGGCATCGCGCTCGGCTGGGCGCGGTCGGTCCAGGCGCGCTTGGATGCGGGGCATCTTGTCCGCCTTCAGGGCATGACCATGCCTCTTGTCAATATCGTCAACCTGCATCGTCCCAAGCGCGCGCGGCAGAATCTCGTCGCCGACCGTTTCGTGCACTTGCTGCGTAGCAGAATTGAACCGGTGGGCTAGGGGGGCCGTCTTCGACCAGCATCCTTAGTCGCGAAGAGTGGGACTGGCCTACCTCGCCGGACGGCGTTAGACCATCTCGCCTCGGGGTCCGGGACGGCTGGATCGAACAGAATGGGATAGGCTGGTGAGTTGGAAAGTCTTTATTGACGGAGAGGCGGGAACGACGGGTTTGCAGATTCGCGACCGTCTTTCCGGACGAGATGACGTCTCCCTTATCCAGATCGATCCCTCCGCCCGGAAGTCTTTATCAGCTCGACTCGCCGCCTACCGGGAAGCGGACATCGCCATTCTTTGCCTGCCGGACGGTGCCGCTCGTGAGATTGTGGGCCAGACTGGCGATCTTGACGTCCGCTTGATCGATGCAAGCACTGCTCACAGGGTGCATCCCGACTGGGTCTTCGGCTTTCCGGAATTGGGTGAGGAACGGCGTGAGCGGATTCGGAATGCACGTCTCCTTTCCAACCCGGGGTGTTATTCTACTGGTGCGATTGCCCTGCTCAACCCCTTGGTGGAAGCGGGCATAATCCTGCCGGACACTTTCCTCAGCATCCACGCAGTGAGTGGGTACAGCGGTGGTGGGCGGGACCTGATCGCCGAGTTCGAAGCGGGCAGGACCGCTCCGTTCTTCTCCTATTCTCTAGACCAGAAGCACAAACACCTGCCTGAGATCATGGCCCTAGGAGGCCTTACCGTGCAGCCGGCTTTCTCGCCGTCTGTGGGAGCCTTCGCGCAAGGCATGATCGTGCAGATTCCCCTCCCTCTTCATCGTGGCCAAGGCCTTGATGCTCTCAAGCGGGCTCTCGAGGATCGCTATGACAACGCAAGCTTCGTCCGGGTCGTGCCAGCCGAACTCTATGGCGGGCGAATCGATCCGACAGGGCTGAACGGGACAAATGTGCTGGAGCTCTCCGTGCATGGTGACGAGCGGAGCGGATGCGCCGTCCTCGTCGCCCTGCTCGACAATCTAGGCAAGGGAGCATCGGGGGCAGCCGTTCAGAATCTCAACATCATGCTCGGTGTGGATGAAGCGGAGAGCCTGCGGGATTGCCGGCCTCTCGCTACGACAGCGCCTGGATCGCCTCTTCCCGGGTGTTGAAGGCGGTGACGAAGCGGTAAGCGTCGGAGCCCGAGGCGGGCCAGGGGTAGAACTGCGCCCCTTTCTTGCGGAGGCTCTCAGCCAAGTCGTCGGGAAGATGAATGAAAATCTCGTTGGCCTCTACCGGATAGGCCAGCCTGCCGCCTGCCTTCTGCAAGGACTTCGCCAGCTGCCCGGCCATGGCGTTGGCGTGGCGGGCGTTCTCGAGCCAGAGGTCGTCGTCCAGATAGGCCAGGAGCTGGGCGGAGAGGAAGCGCATCTTGGAGAAGAGGTGGCCGGCTCGCTTGCGGCGGAACGCCAAGGTCTCCGCCAGGTCGGGGCGGAAGACCGCCAGCGCTTCGGCGGCGAAGCAGCCGTTCTTGGTTGCGCCGAAGGTCAGCAGGTCGACGCCGGCCTTCCAGGTGACCTCTGCCGGGGTGCAGTTTAGGCCGGCCAGCGCATTGGCGAAGCGGGCGCCGTCCATGTGCAGTCCCAATTCGTGGCGTCGGCAGACGGAGGCGATTTCCAGAATCTCTTCTGCCCGATAGAGCGTCCCGCACTCGCTTGCCTGGGTGATGGTGACGCCCGCCGGCTGGGCGTGATGGACGACGCCGCTGCCGAAGATGGCGCCTTCCAGGGCAGCGGCATCGATCTTGCCGTCGTCGCCCTCCAGGGCCAAGAGCTTGGCGCCGCCGGTGAAGAACTCCGGCCCGCCGCATTCGTCGACCTGCACGTGGGCATCGCGGTGGCAGTAGATTACGCCCCATGGCGGGCTCATGGCCGAGAGCGCCAGGGCGTTGGCGGCAGAGCCGGTGGCGACCGGGAAGACCTGGACCTCGGTTTCGAAGAGCTCGGCGAAGCGCTCTTGCACCTTGGCCGTCCAGTCGTCGTTGCCGTAGGCGGCGGCCGGCCCCTCGTTGGCGGCGGCGAGTGCTGCCAGGATCTCGGGCGCTGCGCCGGCGTGGTTATCGGAACGGAAATCCATGCCTGGTGCTCTCCTACCGCTTGGAACTGGAGTTGACTGAAACGCTTAAGCCCTTCGAGCCAGCGAGGTAGCGGGCACGTCGGACTCTCCTCGGCTGACGTCGAGGTTCGTTTCTCTTACAAATCCCCACCACGTCATCCTCTGGCTTGACCAGAGGATCTCTGTCCGCTGCTTGTATGGCCGGCAAAAGATCCTCCGGTCAAGCCGGAGGAAGACGCCTAAAAGGGGTTTGCCCGGAGCTTTAACTCTCGATAAAGACGCAAACATTCCGCCGTTCTGCGACGCAGCCTAAATCAACATGGAGGCTACTCGGCCGGCTGCTTGGCCTGGCCCAGGCTGACGCGGCCGACCTGCTCTTGCGTCTTGGGATCGAACAGCAGCACGGCCGGGCAGCCGTCCGGCCCGGCCACGCGCAGATAGAGGAAACCGTCGGCGCTCCAGGCGTCCGCCAGGCTGCAGCCGGGCCCGGCCTCCAGCGTCACATCGCCTCGCACCGGGGCAGGCGTTTCGCCGGTCAGGCGTTGTATAATCGTGACCACGACGAAGACGAATCCGACGGCGATCAGCGCGCCCATGACGATCACCGAAATCTTCAGCGCCTTCATTGTGCCAACACATTCCTAAGCGACAGCAAGCTTGCCATGACCCGAAACGAGCCCATCCAGGTAACCGTGACAGAGGCGGAGGCCGGCGAGCGGATCGACCGCTTTCTCGCGGCCGCGCTCGCCGAACGGCTTCCCGCCGTCTCGCGCAACCGGGTCCAGGCGCTGATCGCCGAGGGCTGCGTGAGCGACGAGGCCGGGACCTTAGGCGAGGCCTCGGGCAAGGTCAAATCCGGTCAGCGCCTGTCGGTACATGTCCCGCCCCCGGCACCGGCCGAGCCCCGCGCGCAGGCGATCGACCTGGAGATCCTCTATGAGGACGAGGACCTCATCGTCCTCGACAAGCAGGCCGGCCTTGTCGTCCACCCGGCGCCGGGCTCGCCGGAGGGGACCTTGGTCAACGCACTGCTGGCCCACTGCGGCGACAGCCTGCAGGGCGTCGGCGGCGTGCGCAGGCCGGGCATCGTCCATCGCCTCGACAAGGACACCAGCGGCCTGATGGTGGTGGCCAAGAACGACGCCGCCCACCACGCGCTGACGCAGCAATTCGCCGATCGCAGCATCGAGCGCAGCTATCTGGCGCTGGTCTGGGGCCTGCCTGCCCGGATGGAGGGCGAGATCGAGGGCAACATCGGCCGCCATCCCAAGAACCGCAAGAAGATGGCCGTCTTGGCCAAGGGCGGGCGAGCTGCGGTTACGCGCTACCGCGTCCTGGAGAGCCTGGCCGCCGGGCAGGCGAGCTATCTGCACTGCCGGCTTCTGACCGGGCGCACCCATCAAATTCGTGTGCATCTGGCGGAACGAGGGCACGCATTGCTGGGCGACCCGCTCTATGGCAGGCTAAGCTCTGCGCGTCGGAAAGGGATGAGCCCCCGAGCGTGGGAGGCGATAAAGTCCTTCCCGCGACAAGCTTTGCATGCGGAATCCCTGGGTTTCCTTCACCCTTCGTCCAGGAAGTGCCTCAGTTTTCGCTCTTCTTTGCCTGAGGATCAACAATCTTTGCTGGACATATTGAGAGAGATGCCGTTTAATGGTGACTAATCTGGTCCGGTTTGGACAGAGTCGTCGGATGCCGATGATCGGGTCCGGCGAAAGCTGGTAAGGAGGCCGCTATGGCTAAATCAAACGTTCCCTTGGCAGTTGGCGAGGGCAACCTCGGCCGCTATCTGCAGGAAATCAGGCGCTTCCCCATGCTGGAAGCCGATCAGGAGTTCATGCTGGCAAAGCGCTGGCAGGACCAGGGAGATGTCGAGTCTGCCCATCAATTGGTCACCAGCCACCTGCGCCTCGTCGCCAAGATCGCCATGGGCTATCGCGGCTATGGCTTGCCGGTCTCGGAGCTGATCTCCGAGGGCAACGTCGGCATGATGCAGGCGGTCAAGCGCTTCGATCCCGACCGCGGCTTCCGCCTGGCGACCTACGCCATGTGGTGGATTCGCGCGGCCATCCAGGAATACATCCTGCACTCCTGGTCGCTGGTGAAGATGGGCACCACGGCGGCGCAGAAGAAGCTCTTCTTCAACCTGCGTCGGCTGAAAGGGCAGATGCAGGCGATCGAGGACGGCGATCTGAAGCCGGAGCAGGTCAAGAAGATCGCCGAGACGCTGTCCGTGCCCGAGGACGACGTGGTGCAGATGAACCGCCGCCTGGTGGCGCCGGATCACTCGCTGAACGCGCCGTTGCGCGCCGACAGTGACGGCGAGTGGCAAGACTGGCTGGTCGACGAGAATGCCGTCGATCAAGAGCAGCAGCTGGCCGAGAGCGACGAGCTGATCAAGCGCCGCGAGTTGCTGACCGCCGCGCTGGAGACCTTGACCGACCGCGAGCGCCACATCCTGGAGGAGCGGCGGCTGAAGGACGAGCCGACCACGCTCGAAGATCTCTCGCAGGTCTACAGCATCTCGCGCGAGCGGGTCCGCCAGATCGAGGTCCGCGCTTTCGAGAAGCTGCAGCGTGCGATCAAGAACGCGGCGATCGACCGCAAGCTGGTCGGGGCGGCATAGAGCAAGACGGCGTCAGATCACGAGGGTTTGCCGTCTCCCTCCAGCTCTCGACCAAGAGGGCAAAATACGGCCGGTGCCTTGAAAAGGCCCGGCCGCGACCCTTCCTAAAGAAGAAGGCTGTACAGGCATTCAGCCGACGTGCCCCGGAAGGGGCTTTTCTTGTCTCTAGAGCCGACCACGGCAGTGCGGTGCACTGACGGTAGGCGGCCCGGTGTTCCTTCCCTATCCCCCCTAGGCTGAGACGCAGTGGCAGCACAGCATGCGAAGGAAAGGAGAAACGCCTATGCGGTTTGCTTTGGCGCTATTGGCGGCGACTTGCATCGCCTCGCCGGCCCTGGCCGATACCCTGATCGTCGGTAACAAGTACGACGGCACGGTCAGCTTCATCGATCTCGACAGCGGACGCGAGATCACACGGCCTGAGACGGGTGGCTCGCCGCATGAGGTGGCGCTCTCGCCCGACGGCTCGCAGGTGGTGGTGGTCTCCTACCTGGAGGACGGCTACATCGGCGAGGAGCTGAACGTCTTCGACGTCGCCAGCGGCGATCTGGTGAAAACCATCATGATCACGCCGCACCTGGCACCGCACGGAATCGAGTGGATCGGCGAAGGCGACAGCGTCATCGTCACCACCGAAGAGACCCGCGACGTCATCCGGGTCAACGTAGCAAGCGGCGACGTGACAGGCGTGGCGGTCACCGATCAAATCGGCTCACACCTCTTGGCCCTGTCGCCTGATTTCGACCGCGCCTTCGTCACCAGCCGCGGTTCCGACACCCTGAGCGTGGTCGATGTCGAGAGCATGACCATCCTCAGCACCATCGACGCCAATGACGGTCCGGAAGGCGTGCACGTCAGCCCGGACGGCAGCGAGCTCTGGGTCGCCAACAACCGCTCGGAAGACATCATCGTCTTCGACACCGCGACCATGCAGCGGCTGGACGTCATCGAGGTCGGCTTCCTGCCGATCCGCGTCCGCTTCCATCCGGATGGCCAGGCGGTCGCGGTCGCGGACCTGAACGGCGACCGCATCGTCGTCTATGACCCGGCCAGCCGGAAGCAGGTCGCCGTCGTCGACCTCTCGGACGTCGGCGCCAAGGGTCCGGCCTCCCTGCACTATGCCCCCGATGGCTCTCACCTCTATGCCGGTGCGCAGAATGGCGCCCGGGTGGTGGAGATCGACACCGGCGATTGGACCATCAAACGGGTCTTCGAAGTGGGCGAGGGCGCCGACGGCATCGCCATCAGCCCGGTTAAACTGCAGTCCTAACCGCACTGCCGACGATACTGCCCCGCATCCGGCATCGGGCGCGGGGCACTCCTTCTCGACGCGAAGCCATGAGGCCTGGCGGTGTAGGCTCTCTTGACGCTAACCTAATTCCTTACCGTGTCACGCCGACGAAAGCCCTCATGCCGGAACGCGAAGTCACCATCGTCAATCGTCGTGGTCTGCACGCCCGTGCGGCCGCCAAGTTCGTCAAGCTGGCCAGCGGCTTCGATGCCGAAGTGGTGGTCGAGAAAGAGGGCATGCGGGTCTCGGGCATGTCGATCATGGGCCTGCTGATGCTGGCCGCTGCACCCGGCTCGCAGGTCAAGATCGAAACCGAGGGCTCGGCGGCGCCGGAGGCCCTCGACGCGCTGGCCGGCCTGATCGATGGCGGCTTCGACGAAGAGGACTGAGGTCTCGGGCAGCTTCACTCTGTACGGATCTCGGTCGCCAGGCGGCGGAACCTCGGCTCTTGGCGCAGGTCGTCGACGTCCAGGTCGTGCGCCAGCCAGGCGCCGTGCGACCAGCCGGCGGCAACGACCGTTTCCATGCAGTCCAAGGCGAGGCCGGTCTCGCCGGCGCGGGCGAGCGCGCCGACAAGGTAGTAGTGATTGGGATCGGGGTCTCGCACCAGGTCCGCCGCGGCCTCGGCACCGTCTCCGGCCGCGCCCAATTCGACCATGCAGCAGAGCTTGTCGCAGAGCGCCCGGCGATCTTTCGGGTCAAGGTCCAGCTTGGCGTTGGCGCGCAGGCTTGCCTTTACCAGGTCCGAGCGCTCGCGTGGGGTGTCCTGCAGGTAGCGCCGAGCTTTGGCCGCCAATAGCAGGGAGTGAAAATCGTCCGGGCGCAGCGCCGCCGCGTGCTCCAACATGGTTGCCGCCATGCGATAGTCGCCCGCGGCAAGGCAGGCCCGACCGACAAGGTAGTGGGTCTCGGCCAGGTGCGGGTTCAGCTTGATCGAGGTGGCAAAGCTGTCGAAGGCCTCCGCATGCTGGCCCGATGCCGCCAGAACGAAACCCAGGACGGCATGAGCCTCCGGCGAATTTGGCTCCAGCGCGACGGCCTCGCGCGCGCAGCGCTCCGTCTGCCGCCGGTTGTCTCCGGACATTCCGAAGTACCGGTCGAGGAAGAACAGGGACTTCGCCAGCCCGGCCCAGGCCAGCGCGTGTCCCGGATTTCTGTCCAGAATGCCGGTGAAGGCGTCCGCCGCCAAGCCGACGTTCCGTCGCCCGCCGAGAAAGAACAGCTCGCAGGCGTCCAAGTAGGCGGCGTGCAACTCCAGGTCCAAGACGGCGGAGGAAACATCCTGGGCCGGCCGATCCAGCAGCAAGCGGTAGCCCGATTTGTGCACGGTCTCGAGGTAGCGCGGATCGCGGCTGCTGTCGCCCAGCGCCTTGCGGATCTCGGCGATGGCGTGGGTCAGGACCTCCTCGCCGACGGTGACGTTCGGCCAGACCTCGTCCAGCAGCTCGGCCCGCGTCACCACGCCGCCTCGGGCGGCATGAAGCGCGCTCAGCACGCCCATCGCCTTGGGGGAAAGGCGCACGACCTCGGAGCCGCGGTTCACGCGCCTGATCGCCGGGTTGATCACCCATTCGCCCAAGTGGAACACGACTGCCTCTCTGCAAGCTTCATCGGACCCGATCCGGCTTCCGGCCGAAGTCCGCTCCTGGTCACATGCCCCCTGCGTCGGCGGTTTAAGCGTTGCGTCCCTGTTCCGGCCGCGGTGCGTCGCGCTGGCGGATTGGCTCGTGACGTCCATCATTCTACCACAGCTCCTCATGGGGACAATCGACTGAGTTCGCGCGTGGTGCCGATGTCCTCGGTGTCACGCCCGGACCCAAGGCCTGCGGTTCATGGCCAGGGGGCCTGTGCGCAGGATCAATCTCTGGGCGCCGGCGTCGCTATCACCTCGGATCGGTCGCTCGGGTGCATCAGCGCTCTTCTTGAGCTGGCCAGCCCATCGCTCATGGCTTCTCAGCAATCGCACAGATGCCGCCTGTCTCGACCTCGGTGACCTTCCTGCTTGCCAGGCGTTGCACGATCCTGCTTCGCACCGAGACCTGCTGGCGGGCGGTCAGCCGATCGATTTCGGCGCGCAGGCCGGAGCCCATGACCACGCTCCACACTTCGTGGGGCTCGCTCAGGGCTTGCCGGTCCGGCAGGACCTCGATCCTCGGCTCCGATGTGCCGCCGTCCAGCAAGAGACGGCGCAGGCCCGCCGGCTTGGTCAGGCGTTCCCAGGGGCGACTGGCCGGCGGTAGATCGGGTAGCTCCCGGCGCACCTCTTCGGCCAAGAGCGTGCTGACGGGCTCGAATACCTTGGGGCCCCAGACGGTGATTGCCAGCCGCCCGCCTGGCCGCAGCATGCGCCAAAGCTCGGACACTTGGCCTTCCATGTCGGCGACGAAGAAGACGGAGAAGACGCTGATCACCGCGTCGAAAGCCTGATCGGGATAGCCCGAGCTGGTCATATCGGCGAGGGCGAAGCTGGTGTTGTCGAGACCCTGCGCCTTGGTCTTCGACCTGGCCAGTTGGAGCATGTTCGCGGCGACATCGATCCCGGTGACGCTTCCCGTCGGCCCGACGGCGGCCGCAGCGGGAAGCGCGGAGGCTCCCGTACCGCAGCCTACGTCCAGAACGCGGTCTCCGGCAGAGGGCTGCAGCAGGGCGACGGTCTGCCGGCCGTGGCGGTCCCAGAAGCCAAGGGGGGCATCGTCGAAATGGTCGGCCGCAGCGTCATAGGTTGCGGCGGCCTTGAACCGCAAGGGATTGCTTGGAGCGTTCATGTCTCCGGTCTCTTCCTTTGGTCTGCTCAGTTTGTTCCTGCATCGAGGGCAAAGAGGGGCCGCATGCCGCCGCCCGCTACCTGGCTTGCCCAAGAAGCCAGCAACCGATGCCGCTATCTAATCGCCTTCCCCAGCAAAGCGAATGATCGCACCGCCGAAGCTCTTGATCGTTCCGCCAAAACACTCTTCCCTGGGATGAAGATCGAGGAACGGAAAGGAGTCGAAGCCTTGGATGCCTTGTCGGAGGTTCTGCGCGCTCAGCGCCTCTCGGGCGGGGTCTTTCTCCAGGGCCACTTCACCGAGCCCTGGTGTCTGGCCTCGGCCGTCCAGGCACATGACTTCAAGGCGCACATCGGCCCGGCCGACCATTTGGTGCTTTATCATTTCGTCACCGAGGGTGCGCTTCAGGTCGAGATCGCGGGAGAGGCATCCAAGACCTTCCTACCCGGCCAGGCGGCGATCCTGCCCCGTAACGATCCGCATCGCCTGTCGGGGAGCGGGCGAGCAGAGGCGGTCTCCGCACTGGATGTGGCTCGTGTTCCGGGGCCAAGCAAACTGATGGTGATCGAACATGGCGGTGGCGGCCCGACGACGCGGATCGTCTGCGGTTTCCTTGGCGGACTGGCGTTGTTCGACGACCCCTTGATGTCCTCGCTGCCGAAGCTGTTGCTGTACGACAGCAGGAAGGAGCGCGCCGGCGCCCTCGTGCAGGCTTCGCTGCAGCTGGCTCAAGACGAGCTGGCATCGGGCCGCGCGGGCTCGGAGGCGATGCTCGGCCGGCTGTCCGAGCTGTTGTTCGTCGAGGCGGTGCGCAGCCATGTCGAGGCTTTGCCCGAGGCGGCAGGCGGCTGGCTGGCCGCCCTGAAGGACGCCGGGATCAGTCGCGCCATCACGGCCATGCACGCCCACCCGCAAGAGCCCTGGACGGTGACGCTCTTGGCACGCGAGGCAGGCATGTCCCGCTCGGCCTTCGCGGAGCGCTTCGTGCGCCTCATCGGTGCGCCGCCGGCCGACTATCTCGCACGCCACCGCATGCGCCTGGCCGCCCGGCAGCTGGCGCTCGGCAGCGCGTCGCTGATCGACATCGCCGAATCCGTCGGATACGGGTCGGAGGCCGCCTTCAGCCGTGCCTTCAAGCGCTGCTTCGGCGCCGCGCCCTCCACTTGGCGCCGCCGCTTCTCGGAGTCCGCGGCGGGCTCCTGAGCGTCGTCGGACAAAGGCAACCTTCAGAAAAACAGACGGTTTTCTTCAGGCTTTCCTGCCCGGCCGCCACTAGATGCCATGCGTCGAAGGATGGTGAAGCCGTCGCTTCGTTGGCCCGGCAAGCGCTGGCATGTCCCAGCCAGTCCCGCTGATCGCCGGCCTTTGCCTGGAGGTCGTTCAATGTTTGCGCAAGCGAGGCGTCTCGTTGGTTGGAGTGCCGCCGCCGGCGTGTTGCTGATCTGGTCGTTCTGGGTGGTGATATCCCGCCACGGCGTAGAGCAGACGCTGACCGTCTACGACATCTTGGCGCTGCGCTTCCTGGTCGCCTCGCTCGCCGTAGCGCCTCTGCTGGTCCGCTACTGGCCGCGCAACCTGGCGCTCTGGCAAGTCTGCTTCATCAGTCTGGGACCGGGCGTGCCCTATCTTCTCTTCGCCTTGACCGGCATGCAGTTCGCGCCGGCGAGCCACGCCGGCATTTTGATGAACGGCGCCCTGCCGATCTTCTCGGCGCTCCTCGGCTGGGCTTGGTTGAAAGACCGGCCGAGCCTCCAGCGATCTATCGGCATGGCGGTGATCCTCATGGGCTGCGCGGTCATCGGCCTGTCCTCGGGCGGCGGCGAGGTGAGCGAAGATGCCTGGATCGGCCATCTGCTGTTCCTTGCAGCGGCCTGCGTCTTCGCCGCCTATCTGGCCGCCACCAAGCGTTGGGCCATCACACCGTTAGAGGCCCTGGTGTCGATACCGATCATCAACCTCCTGTGGTTCGCGCCCCTCTATCTCTTTGTCTTGCCCAAGCGCATCGATGCGGCGCCGCTGTCGGAGATCCTGCTGCAGGGCCTCTACCAGGGCCTGGGGCCGGCCATCCTCGGCGTGCTCTGCTTCACCATCGCGGTGGGATCAATCGGGCCGACGCTCACCGCGGTCGTGCTGGCGGGCGTTCCCGGTCTGGCGACGCTGCTCGCCATCCCGCTGCTCGGCGAGTGGCCGGACTCCCTGGTCTGGTTCGGGCTCGTGTTGGCAAGCGTCGGCATCGTGATAACCGCCGGATGGATGCCGTGGATGCGCCCTGCCAAGCCGTTGCTTCGCGCCGCCGAATAGCGGCGCCTCACGCGAGCCGATCGAGCAGTCTCCTTGCCTCGCGGAGATCGGCGCTGTCGAAGCCTTCCTCGAAGCGCCCATAGAGCGGCCAGAGCAACGACTGGGCCTCTTCCGCCCGGCCCTGCGATTGCCACAGCCGCGCCAGGCTGCAGGCGGCCCGCAACTCGAAGATGAGAGCGCCTTGGCGCCGGGCGATAGCACGCGCTGCCTCGAAATGCTGCTCGGCGATCTCGTCCTCTCCGGTCTTGGCGCGGTGCAGGACCTCCCCCAGCACACGGTGCGCTTCAGCCATCGCCCGGTGGTCTTCACGCAGGCGGCTGGCGTCTTCGACGCTTTGCTCGATGAGGCCGCGTGCCTCCTCGTGCCGCCCGGCGTCGGCCAGGCAGTCGGCGAAAGCGGCGTCGTGGTATAGGCCGCGACCGATACCGCCGGTGCGCTTGGCAGAGGCGAGCGACTCCCGCATAGCGGTCAGTGCTTCCCTATCCCCACTCTCCTTGAAGCGGCACCAGGCCAACGAGAAGCGGGCGATGTCGCTATGCATGGCGAAGCCCAGCTCTTCGCCCAGCAGCCGCAGGTCTTGCGCGGTGACGGCTAGCGCCTGCCGGTCACGGAGGAAGAGATAGAGGTCGGTGGCTTGCAGATAGACATCGGCGAACGTCGGGCGGTGCTCGAGCCGCCGCGCCAGCTCAATGGCGGCCGCGACCTGCCTCTTCGCCGAGTCCGGCTTGCCCTGAAGACCCAGCACGAGAGCGAGGGTGCAGCGGGCGCAGCAGATCGGGTCATGCCCGCCGAAGGGATAATGCGGCGCGGTGTGGGCCTGTGGAGCATCGAGCGCGAGGCCGGCTTCGGCATGCACGAGGGCTTGGTCGAGAGATCCGGTGAAGCACGCGGTCGACCAGGCAGCATGGCGCGCCTGGAGGTCCAGCTCGTCATCGGCGCTTTCGGCGGCCAGAGCCAGCAGCTCGTCGGCTAAGGCGCCCTCTGCCTTCAACTCTTGATTCAAGAGTTCGTGGCGCCAAAGCCCCCACAGAGCGACGAAGCCATCGCGCTCCTGCGAGATTTGGCGGCTGAGCGCTCGGGCGCGTTGATAGATCTCTCCGACTTCGGCGGCACCGGCGCCCCTGACGGCTTGGAGGGCCAGACCGAGGTCGAGCAGAATTGCCAGCTTGATGCTGGCCCGTCCGTTCTCCTCGGTGTCTTGCTCGGCCAGCGCCAAGGCTTTCTCGAAGTGGCCGATGGCCTCAATTCCGGTTGCCAGTGCAGACGCCTGGCGGCCAGCGACCTGCCAATAGGCGATGGCCTCGCGAGGTCTGCCGGCTTCCGTCAGATGGCGGGCAACGATTTCCGGCCGCTCCACCAGAAGGTCGGGAAAGTCGCGGAGCAACACATCGGCAATGTCTTGATGGACGGCGCGGCGAGCGGTTGCCACCAGGCCGACGTAGGCAACCTCCTGGGTCAGGGCATGCTTGAAGGCGAAGACCGGCTCCGGCGTGCTGCGACGCTCGTAGATCAGCTCCGCCTGCTGCAGATCAAGGAGAGAGTCGCGGCGGCTGGAGGCTTCCAGTCCGTCGATCCGGGCCAGCAGGCCCAGTGGGATGCGTGAACCGATCACGGCGGCAATCTGCAGGAGACGCTTCTGAGCGGACGGCAGCCGGTCGATGCGCGCCGCGATGACCGCCTGCACGCTGTCGGGCACCAGACCGGCATCGGCCGACTCGCTGGCGAGGCTCACCGCGAGCTCCTCCAGAAAGAAGGGGTTGCCTTGCGCCCTGGCGACAAGGCTGTCCAGCGCCGCCCCGGAAAGCTGCGGCGTCCTCGGCACCGAAAGGACAAGGGCACGGCTGTCGCTGGGCGCCAGGCCTGGCAAGGCGATACGGCTGGCCGTGGAGCGGCTCTGCCAGGGAGGGTGGTAGCTGGGGCGATGGGTTGCCAGCAGGAGGACCGGCATGCCAGCCAAGCGCAGGGCCTGCTGTGCGAGCCAGGCCTCCGAGGTGGCGTCGATCCAATGCAGATCTTCGATCAGCAGCACCAGGGGAGCGCGCTCGGCCGCCAGCGCGACCAGGTGGTGCAAGCCCTCGAAGGTGCGGCGTTGCTTTTCCTCCGGCGTCAGCTTGGCCAGCGCCTTGGCATCGAACGGCAGGCCCAGCATTTGCAGCAGCAAGGACCGCACCGCCGCCTCGTCCGAGCCTAGCGCGGTCAGGCGCACGGCCAAGCGGCCGGCGATGTCCTCGTCATCGCTCTCCGCGCCGGCGGCACAGATCTCACGCAGCAGGCCGGCGAGCGGCAGGTAGGGGCTGGCACGGCCATGCGGCAGGCAGTGGGTACGCCAAAGCTGGACCTTCGAGCCGGCCAGTGCTGCCTCCAGCTCTTCCGTCAAGCGCGACTTGCCGATTCCCGGGTCGCCGACGATGTCGATGACCTCTCCGCCCATGGCCTCCAGAGACCCGATGCGCGTCAGCAGCATGTCTAGCTCTCGTTGGCGCCCGACAAACCTGCTGAGGCGAGGACGCCGGCGGCGCGGCACGCCGGAGCGGCGCTGGGTGAAGCCTTGGACTCGGAAGGCCTTGGCCGCATCCTCGCCTTGCAGTGTGAAGGGCTGGGCCTCGACTTCTGAACCAAGTAGCGCGCAGGTCGCCTCGCTTGCCAGAAGCACGGCTGGCGGGGCTTCGCAGCGCAGCTGCCTGGCCGTCTCGGTGGTCACGCCAAGTGCGGTGAAGATCTCGCGGGAACCTCCTTCCCTGAGCCCCACGACCGCGGGCCCGGTATGGATGCCGATGCTCACCCGCGCGCTGCCGCCCTCCTCCCCGCCGTCTTGCTCAAAGCAGCGCAACAGCTCCAAGGCGGCGCCGAGGGCGCGGCGCGGATGATCCTCCAGGGCGTGCGGTGCGCCAAAGAGGGCGATCAGCCCGTCGCCCGACCACTGCGTGACCGCGCCCTCATAGCGCGAAATGATGTCCTGCGCCGCCAAGTGCAGGCGCTCGACGGTCTCTGCCATGGCCTCCGCGCCGAGACGGCCGGCCAGCATTGCGGCATCGCTCAAGGCACAGTCCAACACGCTCACCTGCTTATGCTCGCGGCCCATGGGGAAGACGACGGCCTGCCCGGCGGAATCGTCAGCCGGCTCGGGGTCCGGCGGCGATGGCTGTGGCGCGGCTCTCTCTTCCCCGGCGGCGCCGTCAAGCGGCGCTGGGTCCAGCAACCGGTAGCCCCCCTTGTGCACGGTCTCGAGGTAGCGCGGATTGCGGCTGCTGTCGCCCAGCGCCTTGCGAATCTCGGCGATGGCGTGCGTCAGCACCTCATCGCCCACCGTGACGTTCGGCCAGACCAGGTCGAGTAGCTCCGTTCGGGACAGCACTTGTCCCTCGGCGGCATGAAGCCCGGTCAGCACGCCCATCGCCTTGGGCGACAAGCGCACCTCCTGCGACCCGCGGCTCACGCGCCGCGTCGCCGGGTCAACCTCCCATTCGCCCAAGTGAAACATCGCCGGCAGCCATTCTGAAGATACAGGCCGACTCTATCAGGCATTCGCTCTCCGCTCTACAAGGCTGCCAAGAAGGTCAAGAGCGCCTCTCGCTCAGGCCAATCGAGCTTGGTGAAGGCCTCCTTGGCCGCTTGCGCTTCGCCACCGTGCCAAAGGATGGCCTCGGCCAGGCTGCGCGCGCGTCCGTCGTGCAGCAGTCCCAAGGCTCCGGCGACCTGCTCCGCCCGTCCCAAGCCCCATAGCGGAGGCGTCCGCCATTCCCTCGCCAGGGGATGAGCGGACAGCGCGCCTGAGGCGCTTCGATCGGCAAGGCCGTCTCCCATGTCGTGCAGCAAAAGGTCGGTATAGGGATGAACGCGCTGACCTGAAAGGGCGGAAATGGGATGCTCTCCGGTCACCAGATCGCTGCGATGACAGCTATGGCAGCCCAACTCCGCGAAGAGCCTGGCGCCGGCTTCAGCGGCCGATGCATCCAGGCCCTCGGCCAAGGGTACCGCCAAGGCAGCGCTGTAGAAGGTAAGGTCCGCCAAGTTCCGCTCGGTCAACTCCGGCTGACCTGGGCCTTCCGGGTGGTGTCGCGAACTCAGCCCGATGTCCTCTCGCGCAGCCAGCGCCACCTGCTGCTCCAGGCTGGCCGTGGCGGCCTTCCAGCCGAAGCGGCCGAGAACTCCGCCTGTTTCTTGAGGGAGCTTGCGTGCTTGACCTGAGATGCCATCGCCATCCCTGTCGAGGGGATCCGCTCCGGCCAACAGGATCTCGGCGGGAAGGGCCTCGAGCAATCCCAGGCCGGTCATCGCGGGCGGCAGGCGCAGGGAAAGGCTGGTGTCGGGCGACAGCGGCGCTTGGCTTAGTCCGTGCAGTCGCAAGATTGGGCGGCGCAAGCGGTAGAGCGTGCCGTCGCGATAGCGGCCGCGAATCTCCTCCCACAGGAGGCTCGCCTGCCCCTCTGCCGCTCCCTCCGTGGCCAGCGGCTGGAGTTGCGTGCCGTAGTGCGGGTGCGCCTGCCAACCCTCCGGCCCCGGCACCGCGAGCTGCAAGGTCAAGGTGGTGAGCGGCTGGTACTCTTCCGGTGGAAGGCCGCGGCCGTCGCGGAAATGACAGGCTCCGCAGCTATCGGCGTTGTAGAGGCGGCCGAGGCCTAAGCCCGCCTGCTTCGGCGCTGGCAGCTCGCCCCAGGGCCGGTTGAACAGCAGAAAGCCCGGAAAGAAGGTGCGGGTCTCCTCGAAGCTCAGGTTCGCTGCCGGAAGCGACAGGGCGGCGAAGCCCCGGGCCTTGCGGCTGGTCTCTCCGCCCAGCGCACCGTCAGGCGACAGGCGCTCGGCGAGAGAGATGCCCAGCGGGGCCAGCAGCAAAGCGCAGAGAAGCAAGATGCGGCGCATGCCCAAGGCCTAGCACGAAAGGGGACACGGTCCAGCGTTGCAATGCGCAAGGGTCCGCTCTGCCTTGTCTTGCCGCCGGAGAGACTGCCTGCTAGGTGTCCCGCCGAGACAGCAACGAGCGATAAGGGATACTGCAGGTATGGCTGCTGAGGATTTCAAGGTTAAGGACCTCTCGCTGGCGGAGTGGGGCCGCAAGGAGATCGAACTGGCCGAGGTGGAGATGCCCGGCCTGATGGCCTTGCGCGAGCGCTATGGCGCCGAGAAGCCACTGAAGGGCGCCCGCATCGCCGGCTGTCTGCACATGACGATCCAGACCGCCGTCTTGATCGAGACCTTGACCGCGTTGGGCGCAAGCGTGCGCTGGTCGTCCTGCAACATCTTCTCCACGCAAGATCACGCGGCCGCGGCCATGGCGGCTGCCGGCGTGCCGGTCTTCGCTTGGAAGGGTATGAGCGAAGAGGAATTCTGGTGGGCGATCGAGCAGACCCTGACCGGGCCCGACGGCTGGGCGCTCAACATGGTGCTGGACGACGGTGGCGATCTCACCAAGCTGTTGCATGACGACCACCCCGACCTCATGGCCCCGGTCAAGGGCATCTCGGAGGAGACCACGACCGGTGTCCTGCGCCTCTACGAGATGGCCAAGGACGATCGTCTGATGGCGCCGGCGATCAACGTCAATGATTCGGTCACAAAGTCGAAATTCGACAACAAGTACGGCTGCCGCGAGAGCCTGGTCGACGGCATTCGCCGCGGCACCGACGTGATGATGGCCGGCAAGGTCGCCGTGGTGGCGGGCTATGGCGACGTGGGCAAGGGATCGTGCGAGTCGCTCCGCAATGCCGGCTGCCGGGTGATGGTGACGGAGATTGATCCCATCTGCGCGCTGCAAGCGGCGATGGACGGCTATCAGGTCGTGACCATGGACGACGCCGCGCCGGCGGGCGACATCTTCGTCACCGCCACCGGCAACAAGGACATCATCACGCTC
Organism: Rhodospirillales bacterium; assembly: GCA_963669385.2. Lineage (GTDB taxonomy): Bacteria > Pseudomonadota > Alphaproteobacteria > Kiloniellales > JACOMY01 > JACOMY01. The sequence goes on along the minus strand of CAXXGD010000064.1, from coordinate 137,687 downwards.
GACCACATGCGGGCGATGAAGGATCGCGCGATCGTCTGCAACATCGGCCACTTCGACACCGAGATCCAGATCGAGTCCTTGCGGAACCTCAAGTGGACCAACGTCAAGCCGCAGGTCGACGTGATCGAGTTCCCCGACGGCAAGAAGCTGGTACTGCTGGCCGAGGGGCGCCTGGTCAACCTGGGCTGCGCCACCGGCCACCCCAGCTTCGTCATGAGTGCGTCCTTCACCAATCAGGTGTTGGCGCAGATGGAGCTCTGGAACAAGCCCGAGGCCTATGAGCGCAAGGTCTATGTGCTGCCGAAGAAGCTGGACGAGGAGGTGGCGGCCCTCCACCTGGCCAAGATCGGCGCGCAGCTGACCCAGCTGAGCTCAGATCAGGCCTCTTACATCGGCGTGTCGCAAGAGGGGCCCTTCAAGAGCGAGCACTACCGCTACTAAGAAGGCCCTTGGGTCTTGGCTGCCCGTGCCCGCGAGAGGCACGGGCAGAGGCCCTACTGCAGGACTGCCGTGGCCGGCAGTGTCGCCTCGATCTGGCGCGTGAGGTCGGCCACGCTGCCGCCATTCTGCCGCAGCACGGAGTTGTACTCGTCCTGCAGCGAGGTGGTCAGTCGAATCCCCTCGGCCGAGAAATCGTAGATCAAGAGGCCGTTGCCGACCTTGCGCATGAACCATTCGATTCGTGCGGTCTCGCCGTTGGGTGCCAGGATGTTGGTGACGGCGCCCACGACGTTGGGGTTCTGTGAGCTCGTGCGGGTGCTTACCACGTCGAAGGTCTCGCCCTTGTAGTCGTCAAACAAGGGCAGGAAGCGCATGATCAGCGTTTCCCTCAGCACAATGGTAAAGTCCTTGCGTTCCTGCGCGTTGGCGCCTCGCCAGTTGCGTGCCAAGATCTGCTGCGCCACCAGCGGCAGGTCGATGCTTTCCTCGATCAGCTTGCGGAAACGCTGCACCCGCACGTCGTCGCTGACCGACTTGTTGGCCAGCTCCGAGATCGCCCGGTTGCCCATTTGGGTGAGGAAGGCGTCCGCCTCCTGCTGGATGTCGGCGCGTGCCGGCGTTCCAAGGGTGGGCATCGCAACAAGGGCGGCCACGAGGCCGGCGAGAAGAGAACGGCGCTTGGTCAACAGCATGTCGATGGCCTATGGGTTTAGGGGGTCTACTCTCCCGCTTCTTCGGGGTTCGGCAAGGGAATCTCATCGAACTCCGGCAGCGGAATCTCAGCCGGCCGGCCATTGCGGATCTCCGCTTCACGGTTCTGCCGATAGAGCGAACGGAGACGGACGTAGTAGTCGATCGAGTCGGCTTTCAGGCTATCGATCACCTCGATGTTCCTGGCACGTAGGTCTATGCCCTCCAGGGCCCGCCGGCCAACGAAGACCGCCGCAAGCTCTAGGTCGTCAAGGTCGGTGGCATAGTCAAGCACATAGGGCCAGGGATCGATGAAGCTGTCCACAAGCAGGCCGACCCCGTCGCGCGCGGTGGAGGGGCCAAGCAGAGGAATGACCAGGTAGAAGCCCTCGCCAACGCCCCAGACCGCCAGGGTCTGCCCGAAATCCTCGTCGTGATAGTCGTAGCCCCACTCGGCGGCCACATCGAAGATGCCGGCGACGCCCAGGGTAGAGTTGATGACGAAGCGCATGGCCGTGGTCTCGGCCCGGTCCCATTCGCCCTGCATCAGGTCGTTGGCCAGGATTACCGGCCCATTCAAGTTGCGCAGCGCGTTGCGAATGCCGTCTTGGACCGGGTCTGGCAGCAGGAATCGATAGGTAGCGGCCGCCGGCTGGATGATCATGATATCCAAGGTGCCGTTGATCGCGAAGGTGAAGCGGTTCACGAACTCCAGAGGATCGTTGGCGTCGTCGAGGCTGGTGGCGGGGTCGCTGGAGCTTGCGCAGCCGCCAAGCAGAGCGAGCGACAGGAGCCCAGCCACGGCTATGGCCCTGGGTCGGCGAAGGAAATCCGCCGTCACGATGTCATACTCCCTCGCACCTTCATCGATCCCCCTATGTCCATCGATCCTGCACCTCCAACCCCTTCCGTAGCGGGTTTTAGTAGGGCAAGACAAGCCTTTAGGCTATCACGGCTTTGCCTGAATCCGGCATTCTAGGGATTATTGTCCGTCGCTCCCGAGTGCACGTTATACGTCCTTGAGAGCCGGCAGGCGAGCTATCGATCGAGGAAAGGTGCACGTTTGCCATCGAAGTGTGTTCTGCCGGCAACCCTGCCGAGCCAGCGAGAGGGGTGAAAGAAAGGCGTGGAGGAAGAGGCAATCCGAATGGACCCGGGTCAGGGCTCGGCGCTGGTGGTCGCCAGCGGACTGCGTGTAAGGCCGGCCTGGATCGACTACAACGGGCACATGAATGTCGCCTACTACGTGCTGGCCTTCGATCTGGTGGTCGACGAGGTCTTCAACGTTATCGGCTTGACCAAAGACTACCGAGAGCAAAGCGGGCGCAGCACCTTCGCCATCGAGTCGCATGTGACGTGGCAGCGTGAACTGCACGAGGGCGATCCGCTGCGCGTGACGGTGCAGTTCCTGGGTTACGACGGTAAGCGAATGCACAGCGTCTACCACATGTACCATGCCGACGAGGGCTATCTGGCCGCCACGTCGGAATGGCTGCAGATCTCCGTCGATATGAATGCACGCCGCAGCGCGCCCTTCGAGGCAAGCGTCGGCGAGCGCATTCGTGCCTTGGTGGAGCGGCACAGCGCGCTGCCAAGGCCGCCGGTAGTCGGCCGCGTTATGGGAGTGAAGCAGCAGCCTTGAGCCTCTTCATGCCGCGAAAGTCCGTCGGCCTCGATCCCCTGGCCGGCCTGCCCTTGCCGAAACTTTGCGGCATAGGGATCTTGGCCGGCGCGTTGGGAGCGTCCGGCGGTATCGCGTTCAGAGAGGCCTTCACCGCGCTCAACCACCTCTTCTACGGCTTGGAATTGGAAGTCCGGGCCAGCGCAGCGGCCGAGCTTGACTGGTGGTGGCCGCCTTTGGTGTTGGGGGTCGGCGGTCTCGCGGTGGGTATCTTTGTGCGCACCTGCCTGCCCGGCGCGCGCGCGCATGGCGTGGTCGACGTGATCGCGGCAGCGGCGTCGCGCCAGGGCCGCATGCCCTTGAAGGAGAGCCTGCTGACCGCGGTCGGCAGCATCTCCACCCTCGGCATCGGCGCCTCGGTCGGGCGCGAGGGGCCGGTGGTTCACCTGGCCGCAGGCCTTGCCGGCGCGCTTTCCGACCGGCTGGACTCCAACGTCGCCACCAACCGGCTGGTGCTGGGGGGTGCGGTGGCGGCGGCCGTCGCCGTTTCCTTCAATGCCACACTTGCCGGCACCTTCTTCGCGCTGGAGCTGGTGGTGCGCCGCTATGCCTTCTCCGCCTTTGCGCCGATAGCGATTGCCGCCTCGATCGGCACGCTCTTGGGCCACTTTCGCTATGGCGACGATCCGGCGTTCATCATCCCGAAGGACTGGCACATCGTGAGCTACACCGAGCTGCCGGCCTTCTTCGTGCTGGGTCTGCTGGCAGCGGTCCTGGCCACGGCCTTCATGTGGTCCATCTTTCGCGTCAGGGCGCTCTTTATCTGGTCTCGACTGCCAAGCTGGAGCTGGCCGAGCGTAGCCGGCGTGACCCTCGGCCTAGCCGTCCTCTGGCGGCCGGAGGTGCTGGGCGTGGGCTACGAGGCGACCTCGAACGTTCTGGCCGGCGCCTTCCCGCTCGAGGTCGTGCTGCAGATCCTGGTCTTGAAACTGCTGATGACGGCGCTCTGCATCGGCTCCGGCTTCGTCGGCGGCGTCTTCTCGCCGTCGGTGGTGCTGGGGGCCATGCTGGGCGCTAGCTTCGGCATGGCCTCGGCCCTGGTCTTTCCCTACACGCTGACCGACCAGGGCGCCTATGCCTTGGTCGGCATGGGGGCGGTGGCAGGCGTGGTGCTGGGCGCACCGGTGTCCACCATCGTCATGGTGGTCGAGCTGACCGGCGGCTTCTCCATCACGCTGGCGGTCGCGATCGCCGCCGTGGTGGCCTCTGTGGCCACCCATCAGATGGGCGTCATGTCCTTCTTTCAGGCCCAAGCCGAAGCTCAGGCCAAGCAAGGGCCGCCGCGCTAGGCCTCCAGCACGAAGGCGGTTTCCGGTGGCAGCGGGTCCTTGCCGACGATCTTGGCAACGCCGTGGTTGGCCAGAACCAGCTTGTGCAGGCGTCGCTGCATCACCAGGCCGTCGGTCGCCGTCACCATCTTGGCACGCGGGGCTCCTGGCGGTGCCGCCGGGTCGACCAACTCGGCAATCACCTGGCCTTTCTTGACCCGATCTCCCAAGGCTACCTGATAGGCAACGATGCCGGCAGCGGGCGCGCGCACGATCTGGCTGGCGTCGAGCGGCGTCGCTTCGGCCGGCGGCGGTGGCGGCGGGGCGAGATCGCCGGCGATGAGGCCGCGGCGAACCAGGCAGCGGTAGAGGGCGTCCGCGTCCTGACGCCCCAGGCGATCCGAAACGTCGGCCTTGCCGCGCAGCTCTACCGTCATGGCAAGGCAGGCTGCGGGAATTGGGTGATCGGGAAAGCGCCGCTGCAGGCCGACCCATATCTTGGAGTTGGCCTCGTCGAAGGCGCCGCCGGTGCCGCCCTCGTCCAGCAGGACGGCGTCTGCGCCCAGCTCTCCGGCAAAATCGGCGGCGTCCGGCCAGTGCTGCGGCAAGAGAAAGAGGTGTAGCAGAGATTCGTCGTCGCAGTGCAGATCCAGCACCAGGTCGGCGGTGACCGACTCCTTGGCGAGCGAGCGCCTCAGAGACTGCAGCTCACGTTCAGCCGTCCTCTCCGACAGAACCTCGCACAATGCTTCGCGGATCAAGGCGACGTTCTGTGACGCGTCGCTGCCAAGTCGGCCGTCGATCTTGGCCGCCGTGGCCGGCTCCAGGTCGGGCCAATCCCGGTTGAAGTTGCCGCCGCTGCGCTGCTCGTAGCGTCCGAGATGGCGCTCGTTGAGCCACTGCCCCAGCCCGATGGGGTTGGCATAGGGAACGAGCACGATCTCGCCCTTGATCAAGCCGTCCTTCTCGGCTTTGGCCAAGAGCTGCAGCAGGTGATGGGCGGCCATCATCGCCGGGATCTCGTCGGCATGGATCGAGGCCTGGATATAGGCCTTGGGCTGCGCGCCCGGGTCGCCGAAGCGGTGGAGGAGGACGGTCAACTTGGTCCCCGCCCCCGGCGAGATCAGGGGCAGCTCTTCACAGCGATAGGTCATGGGCCGGCTCTCCCTCTTGGCGGCGCTCACCCTGCCACGCGCCTGGCCAAAGCGGCAATGTAGGAAACCGTGCCGAGAGACAGCGCCACGGCGAAGGTGAAGAGATAGATGCCGGCATGGACTTCGACGTCGGACACGATGGAGACCTGCAGGGCGACGACGATGAGGGCGACCACGAAGACGTCCAGCATGGACCACTTGCCCAAGGTCTCGATCCAGGTGAGCGTGCGCAGGAACCCGGGCCGCGTGACCGGCGCCAGGAACCAGAGATAGAAGGCCAAGCCCAGCTTGGCGATCGGGAAGACCACCGAAAAGAGGCAGATCACCACGAAGAGGAAGATCTCTCCCGATTCGAAAAGGCGCCAGACGGAATCGAGGATGGAGACCTCGTCGCCGATCAGAACCAGCGGCTCCACCGTCATGATCGGTGTCACCCAGCCCAAGCCTAAGAGCACGCTGGCGATGACCAGCAGGAAGCCGACCAGCCAGCGCCGGCGGCGGCCGCTCAAGTGCGCCAGGGATTCGATCCTGCGCTTGTTGGTGTCGCTCTCTGCGGCCATCGACCCTCCGCCAGCCTTACGTTTCTCTTTGCCGTCGCCCGCTCGTCGTGGCTATCAAGGGCGCCGGCTGGCCTTTGTCCTCCTTGCCGCCCGTCGCGGCAAGGGCAGGCTTTGTGTGCGTGCTGAGCGAGGGGCGTCTACGCCATGTCAGAGGAATACCAAAAGGCCTTGTTGCCGGCCGGTCTCGCCGATTTGCTGGCGCCGGAGGCGCGCGCCGAGGCGATCGCCATCGCGCGGCTCGTCGCGCGCTGCGAGGCTTACGGCTACGAGCGGGTGAAACCGCCGCTGTTGGAGTTCGAAGAGAGCCTGCTGGCCGGTGCCGGCAGCGCGGTCGCGGCCGAGACCTTCCGGCTCATGGACCCGGTGAGCCAGCGCATGCTCGGCCTGCGCGCGGACATGACGCCGCAGATCGCGCGGATCGCCGCCTGCCGCCTGTCGCAGCTGGAGCGGCCCTTGCGGCTATGCTACGCCGGTCAGGTGTTGCGCCAGCGCGGCGGCCAACTGCGTCCCGAGCGGCAATTCGGCCAGATCGGCGCCGAGTTGATCGGCAGCGACTCGGCCGCTGCGGACTGCGAGATCGCGTTGCTGGCCGCCGACGCCTTGACGGATCTTGGCGTCAAGGGCCTCTCGCTCGACCTCTGTCTGCCGGCCCTGGTCGGGACGGTGACCGATGCGCTGGGCTTGCCGGCCGATCAGGCGCGCGCGCTGGGCGAGGCCTTGGATCGCAAGGATGCAGCGGCGGTGGCCGGCATTGCCGGCGACAAGGCCGAGCCCTTTCTCGACCTCTTGGCCGCCGTCGGTCCGCTGGAGACCAGCCTGCCGCGACTGGAGCTGCAGACTTGGCCGCCGGCTGCGGCGCAGCAGATCGAACGCTTGGGCCAGGTCGCGCGCCGGCTGGCTGCCGAGGCGCCGGGCCTAAGCTTGACGATCGACCCTGTCGAGCATCGTGGGCTGGTCTATCAGGTCGGCCTCTCCTTCACCCTCTTCGGCAAGGGGGTGCGCGGCGAACTGGGACGCGGCGGGCGCTATCAGGCCGACTGCGGTGGCCGCGGCAGCGAGCCGGCCACCGGCTTCACCCTCTTTACCGACACCGTGTTGCGCGCGATCGAGCCGGCCCCGGCGCTCAAGCGGATCTACCTGCCCTTCGGCAGCGCGCGCGCTGCGGCAGAGGCCCTGCGCCGGCAGGGCTGGGCGACGGTCAACGGGCTCGCGCCCGGCGACGATCCGGAAGGCGAGGCCCGGCGCCTGCGCTGCACCCACATTTGGCGGTCGGAAAGCGCCCAGGCGCTGGCGCACCAGCAGGAGAAAACAGCATGAGCAATGTCGTGGTCGTCGGCTCTCAGTGGGGCGACGAAGGCAAGGGCAAGATCGTCGACTGGCTGTCCGAGCGCGCCGACGTCGTGGTCCGCTTTCAAGGCGGCCACAATGCCGGCCATACCTTGGTGGTCGGCAACGTCGCCTACAAGCTGTCGCTGCTGCCCTCGGGCGTGGTGCGGCCGGGCAAGCTGTCGATCATCGGCAATGGCGTCGTGGTCGATCCCTGGGCCTTGCTGGCCGAGATCGAGCGCTTGGCCAAGCAAGGGGTCGAGGTCGCGCCCGATCGCCTGAAGATCGCCGAGAACGCCGCCTTGATTCTGCCGATCCATGCCGCGCTGGACCAGGCTCGCGAGGCGGCGCGGGGCACCACCAAGATCGGCACCACCGGCCGCGGCATCGGGCCGGCCTATGAAGACAAGGTCGGCCGGCGCGCCATCCGGGTCTGCGACCTGGCCGATCCGGCCTTCCTGGAGACCAGGCTGGAGGCGCTGCTCGCCCATCACAACGCGCTGCTCAGCGGCCTCGGGGCCGACACCTGGGAAATCGATCAGCTGCTGGGGGAACTGGAGGCGATCGCGCCCAAGATCCTGCCTTTCGCGGAGCGGGTCTGGCAGGCCTTGGAGGCGCATCAACGGCGCGGCAGCTGGATCCTCTTCGAGGGCGCGCAAGGTGCCATGCTGGACATCGACCACGGCACCTACCCCTTCGTCACCTCTTCCAACACCGTCGCCGGGCAGGCTTGGGCCGGGGCCGGCATGGCCTTGAGCCACGCGACCTATGTGCTGGGCATCACCAAGGCCTACACCACGCGCGTCGGCGCCGGACCCTTCCCGACCGAGCTCACCGATGCCTGCGGTCAGCGCCTGGGCGAGCGCGGGCACGAGTTCGGAGTGGTCACCGGCCGCAAGCGGCGCTGCGGCTGGTTCGACGCCGTCCTGGTGCGTCAGGCGGTGACGGTCGGTGGTATCGACGGGATCGCGCTCACCAAGCTGGACGTGCTCGACGGTTTCGAAGAGATCCGCATCTGCACCGGCTATCGCATCGACGGCCAGGACTACGACCATCTACCCGCCCTGCCCGCCCTGCAGGCCCGCGCCCAGCCGGTCTACGAGACCCTGCCCGGCTGGAGCGAGAGCACCGAGGGCGCCCGCTCCTTCGGCGCCCTGCCGGCCGCCTGCATCAAGTACGTCCGCCGTATCGAAGAGCTGATCGAAGCGCCGGTGGCCCTGCTCTCCACCTCGCCCGAGCGCGAAGACACCATCCTGGTGCGCGACCCCTTCCGGGTCTAGCAGACCGTCGCGCCTCGGCCTCCCTAGCGGGGGAGGCGGAGACGAGACTGAAAGGTCAAAGCGGCCGTCGGCGGCGTTTTCGCTGCTGTAAGGATGCGTTCTGACCCTTCACCTCGGTCAGTATTGGGCGAGCAGGTAGTTTACCAGATCCGTCGTCGTCACGATTCCGACCAGCTTGCCGTCTCCGTCGGTGACCGGCAATGAATGGTGAGGTGCCGTGCTCAACTTCTCGGCAGCCAGACGAATGGGGTCGTCGGGTTGGACCGTGTTCAATGCGGTAGACATGACGTCTTTGATCGAAAACATCGAGTCGAAGTATTCCGTGTTGGCTTTGTCCGGTGTGCCGTAGGCGTCAAGGCTGAGCTTCATCATGTCGGTCGAACTGATGAGGCCCACGAGTTCCTCTCCGTTCACCACCGGCACGTGGTGGATCGGATTGTCGGTCAGCAGTTTGTAGACTTCGCTTACTTTCTGGCCCGCGTGTACGGTCATCATCTCGCTCGACATGATGTGGGAAACGGGTTCGTTGTGTCGCATGATCGCTCCTTTGCGGAAGAACGGCCCGACGGTGATCGTCACCGCCACGCGCCGGGCTCAACTGCTGCGATGCCTTAGACTACAAGAAAGCCCTTTCGGCAAGGCTGGGATAGGGCCCGAAGCGGGCCTCAGCCAAGAACGTCTTGAAGAAATCGGCCGAGCAGCGGGTTGAAGTCCTGCGGGTGAGTCAGGAAGGGGGCGTGGCCGGCGCCGGGGATGGCGTGACGCTTGTCATCCCAGATGTTGGCGTAGGCGACCTCCTTGGCGATGTAGTCGTGGTCGATGAAGACGTCCTCCGCGCCGTCCAAGATGGCGAGCGGCGTGGCGTTGGTCTCCACCAGTCGCTTCTCGTCGGCGAAGTCGCCGCTGATGATGGCGTCGAACATGGTCTTGCGGGCGAGGCCATGGGTGCGCCTGACGCCCTTGATCAAGACGGAGGCGAGGTGCTGCTCGCCGCCGACGGTGGCAGCACCGTAGGCCAGGCACTCGGCATCGCTCAGCTGATCGCGCCCGGCGAGCGAGAGCTCGGGCGAGGGCAGGAAGCCGCGCCCCTTTGCCTCCCCGCTCAAGGCCAGCGGCGGCGTGCCGCAGATCGCAAGCCCCTGCAAGGGTGCGCCTTGGGCGACCATCTCCAATCCGATGTGACCGCCCAGCGACCAGCCGAAGACGGCCACCGGGTCCAGTCCCATCTCGGCGATGACCTGCCGGGCGGCGCGGGCGTAGTTGGGGATGGTGTAGACGGCGGCGGGCTTGTCGGCGTCGGCGGACTCGCCGTGGCCCGGCAGGTCCATCGCCACCACGCGGTAGCGATCGGAGAAGGCTGCGATGGTGGTCTCGAAGACCTCCTTCAGCGAGGAGTTGCCGTGGATCAGGAAGAGGCCGGCGCCCTCGCCCTGATCGCTGACGGCGATGCGTCCGTAGTCGCTGTCGATAAAGCTGCTGCTGGCCATGCTCCCCTCCTCGCTAGATCCCTGCCGTGCGGGGCGCAGCATAGCGGCATTGCGCGCAAGACAGAATTCATGATGTCATGGCGCTGGAGCTAAGTCCGGCGGGAGGGCGGAAGAGCAAGGCCGGATGGACAGAGCGTTCACAACCACCGACCGGCCGCCCGGCGCACAGTTGCGCTGGTGGCAAGAGGTCTTGAGTGACGTCTACTACAACGTAGAGGTCCACTCCTCGCATCGCGACGGCCTCTACGGGCGGATCGTCGAGCATGAGATCGGCTGCGCCAGCGTCACCAGCTTTGCCGCCGACCAGCAGCGGGTTCTGCGCTCGCGCAGGCGCATCGCCATGGACAGCGAGGATTCCTTCGTGCTGGTGATGCCGACCCGCCAGCCGCTGTTCTACAGCCAGGCTGGCCGCAGCGGCTATCGGTCGCCGGGCTCTTACGTGCTGGTCAACACGCAGAGCTTCTACGAGCTGGCCTGCCCCGACGGCTTCGCCAACATCACCGTCAAGCTGCCGGCGGCCAAGCTGCGCCAGCGCCTGCCCGATGCGGAGGATCACTGCGCCGCCGCCTATCCCGCCGATCAGCGCCTGGCCGCGGTGCTGCGCGACTATGCCCTTTGGCTGGTCGGGCAGCGCAAGGCCTTGCCGGCGCGCTTGGCGGAGAGCTTCTCCGAGCAGCTGTTGGATCTGCTTGTGGCCCTGCTGGAATCCGAACGCGAGGAGGAGCGGGACCGGACCTCGCCGGCCGCGGTGGCCTTGCGGCGGCGCATCTGCAGCTATCTGCAGGAACACCTCTACGAGCCGGAGCTGAGCCCCACCCGCGTCGCCGAGGCCTTCGGCATCTCGACCAGCTATCTCCATCGCCTCTTCCGGCCGGCCGGGATGACCCTGGGCCGCTGGATATCCGCCAATCGGCTGCAGCGCGGCTACGAGATGCTGACCTTGCCGCGTCACGGCCAGCGCTCGATCGCGGAGATCGCCTACGCCGTGGGCTTTACCAGCCAAGCGCACTTCTCCGAAGCCTTCAGGCGGCAGTTCGGCACGGCGCCGAGCCAGGCGCGCCTGCGCGCGCGTCAGGGCCTGCCGGGTGCGCCGCCCGCGGCCACTGGTTCACGCTGACTGAAAAGCCAGGTCGCTGGCGCGAAAGACAAGGGCCTGCCCGATGGCCTTTAATCGATCGGGACGGACGGCCGCCCGAAGCGGTCAGCCGGCAACGGCAGCCGGAGGCAAGCCGGGAGGAACTGCGGTGTCGCGATACAAGCTCAATCCCGCCGACAAGCACTTGGCCGAGGAGTTCAAGGCCACGCCGATCGGGCATCACAGCCCGGATCTGCAGAAGGTCATGAACCTCTTCCGCGGCCAGCCCCAGATGGACAAGTACGTGCTGGTCTGCACCAAGCCGCACGAGGAGTACGTGCTGGCTCAGCTGCAAGGCCGCGGACGGCCATTGCGCATGCATCACAACAGGGTCTTCGCCTCGGTCGAGGAGGCCGAGTGGGAGATCTTCAAGATGCGCTGGGAGCACTTCACCGGCGAGACGCTGGAAGACTGAGCCGAGCCTTCGCAAGGGTTGGCCGGACGAACAGGGAACGATAGGCAGATGAAGAAGATCTTAGGCTATAGCGACAAGATCAGCGTGCGCCCGGGCGACACCATCTCCTTCATGGTCTCGAGCGAAGAGGGGGCGGACTATCAGGCGCGGATCGTCCGCCTGATCCACGGCGACACCAGCCCCGACGGGCCCGGCTACAAAGAGGAAGCGGTCGCGACCTCGGTCGAGGGCACCTACAAGGGCAGCCGGCAAGAGGTGCTGGCCGGCTCCTACATCGTGGTTCCCGACCATCGGCTCTTGGGCGCCCTCTCCTCCTTTACCCTGCAGGCGATGATCTGGCCGACCCTGCCGGGAAAGGGCGCGCAGACCCTGGTTGCGCGCTGGGATGCGGCGACGAAGAACGGAATTCTCTTGGAGGTCGATGCCGGGGGCTGCCTGTCGGTCACCTTGGGCGACGGCAAGGGCGGGAGCGAGACGCTCTCCAGCGGCAAGGCCATGGTGGCGCGCGAATGGTACTTGGCCGCCGTCAGCTTCGATGCCGAAAGCGGCAGGCTCACCTTGCTGCAGGAACCGCAGACCGACTACGCAGAGACCGATGACCGGGCAGCCGTGGAGACCACCACGGCGGTGCGGCCGGGCAATCCGGGCGGCCCGCTTACCATGGCCGCGCATATCGTCGAGGACCTGGGCAAGCGCTGCCGGACGGCGGGGAACTACAACGGCAAGATCGACAGCCCGGCACTCTCCGCCGCGGTGCTGAATCGCGTGCAGATGCAGCAGATGCTGGACGGCCAGATCGCTGACGCCGACCTGGGGAAGGTGGTGGCGCGCTGGGACTTCAGCCAGGGCATCTCGACCGAGCGCATTCACGACGGCTCGCCCAACCATATCGACGGCGAGACCGTGAACATGCCGGTGCGCGCGATGAAGGGCTACAACTGGACCGGCCGCGAGATGTGTTGGCGTCACCGCCAGGGCCACTACGGCGCCATCCACTTCCACGACGACGACCTCTACGACTGCGGCTGGGAGGTGGACTTCCAGCTCACCGTGCCGGCCGGCATGAAAAGCGGCGTCTATGCAGCACATGTCTTCGTCGGCGACAAGGGCGAGGAAGAGGACTTCCTGCCCTTCGTGGTCAAGCCGGCACGCGGCGCCAAGAAAGCCAAGGCGGTCTTCCTGGTGCCGACGGCCAGCTACATGGCCTATGCCAACGAGCACATGCCGACCGACGCGCCCCTGGCGGAGTTGCTGACCGCCCAGGTGGCGGTGCTCTATCCCAACGACGTTTTCCTGGCCGAGAACCGCAACTACGGGGCGTCGTGCTATGACGTCCACGCCGACGGCAGCGGTGTGTGCTATTCCTCGCGGCTCCGGCCGATCCTCAACATGCGGCCCAAGTACCAGTCCTGGCTGGGCGGGGCCGGCTCGTCGCTCTGGCAGTTCAACGCCGATCTGCACGTCACCGACTGGCTGGAGGCCAAGGGCTTCGAGTACGACTGCATCACCGACGAGGACCTGCACTACGAGGGCGCGGAGGTCCTGGACGGCTATCAGGTGCTGCTGACCGGCAGCCATCCGGAATACTGGTCGCCCGAGATGTGGGACGCGCTGGAGGCCTTCAAGACGACCGGCGGGCGGCTCATGTACCTCGGCGCCAACGGCTGGTACTGGAAGATCGCCTATCACCAGGAAAAGCCCGGCATCATGGAGATCCGCCGCGGCGAGGACGGCATCCGCGGCTGGGCTGCCGAGCCCGGCGAGTACTACAACGCCTTCACCGGTACCTACGGCGGGCTCTGGCGGCGCAACGGCAGGCCGCCGCAGGTCATGTGCGGCACCGGATTCTCGGCCCAGGGATTCGACATCTCCTCCTACTTCCGCCGCCAGCCGGACGCCGACAATCCCCGCGCCGCCTTCATCATGGAGGGCATCGACGAGGAGATCATCGGCGATTTCGGGCTGATCGGCGGCGGTGCGGCCGGCCTGGAGCTGGACCGCGCCGACCGCCTGCTCGGCACGCCCCCCAACACCCTGGTGCTGGCCTCCTCGGAGAACCACACCGACATCTACCTGGTGGTCTGCGAAGAGATCCTGATCAACTATCCGGGCCTGGGCGGCCAGGAGAACGAGCTTGTGCGCGCCGACATCGTCTTCTACGAGACGGCGGCCGGCGGCGCCGTCTTCTCCAGCAGCTCGATCGCCTGGGCCGGCAGCCTGTCGCACAACAACTACGACAACAACGTCTCGCGCATGACCGAAAACGTGCTCCGCCGCTTCATCGACGAGACGCCGTTTTAGGGTTCGGGAGAGAGGCCCCCCAAGCCTCGCCCCTTTCAGATCATCGCGATCGCCTTTTCGGCCGGCGTCGAGAGGAACTGGGCGCCGTCGTGGCGGATGGCGATGTTCTCCTCGTGCACCAGGATGCGTCCGCGCCCCAGGACGACACCCGGCTCCAGGGTGATCACCATGCCGGCGACCAGCGGGGTGTGGTCGTCGGGGATGAGCGAGGGCCATTCGGTGAGGCTCATGCCCAGCCCGTGGCCGAAGCGGCCGGCGTCCGAGCCGCCGGCGCCGCCGGTGACGATCCGGTCCATGGCGGTGAAGAGCTCTGCCGCCGTGGCGCCCGGCCGGGCGATCTCCATCGCCGCCTCGACCGCCTCGATCAGGCGGCTGTGCCCCTCCATCACATCGGGCCCGCAATGCGTGACCGCGAAGTTCCGGTCGAAATCGCAGAAGTAGCCGTCGTGGACCAGCCCGGTGTCGAGCATCAGCACGTCGCCGGCTTCGAGCGGCCGATCGCTCGCCGGCGAGATCACGTCGCTATAGCCGCCGGGTGCCGCGCCGCCGGCCAGATAGGGCACCCAGTCGGCGCCCTCCTCCAGGCAGAGCATCTGAAAGCGCCGGAAGACCTCGGCCAGCGGGTAGCCTTCGCCGGCAATTTCCTGGACGCGGGCGAAGACGCGATCGGCGATCGCGCAGGCGGTGCCGATCTTGGCGATCTCCGCCTCCGACTTCACCATGCGCAGTGCCCTCATGATGCCTTGGTCGCCGCACAGACGGATCGGCGCCAGCTGTCGGGCCAGGCGCTCGTAATCGCCAAGCGGCATGCGCAGGTGGCTCTCCGGCCCCATCGGCAGGCCCACCAGGCCGGCCCCGCCGACCACCTCGCGCAGGCTGTCTGCCAGCAGCGACACGCCGTCGTCCTCAGGCGCCGGCGAGCGCCAGGTGCGGATGTCGGTGACCCAGCTCTGCCGCATCAGGGCCGCTCCGATCGCCGGGATCACCGCGATGGGGTCGCCGGCGGCCGGCAGAATCAGGAACCAGGGCCTGGTCGGGCTCTCCCAGAAGCGGGTGAGAAATCCGGAGAAGTAGCGGACCTCCGGCTCGGTGGTGAGCAGCAGGGCGGCGAGCCCGGCCTCGGCCATGGCCGCCTGCGCACGCGCCACTCTCGCCTGGAACTCCTCGGTGGTGAAGCCGCGCTCTGGACCGGTCATGCCTCCGGGGCCTCCGTGACGAAGGTGAGCACCCGGCTCTCGGCATCCAGGCCCAAGGCTGTGCGCTGCGGCTGAGATGCAAGCAAGGCCGCCAAGCCGGCGCCACCCGACGGCGTGGTGGCCAGGCCGGCCTCCGCCAAGGCCGGCAGTGCCGCCGCGGCCTCCTCCTCGGTGATGGTGGCAAAGACGTCGGCATCGCGCGCCAGTCCCTGCAGTGCGATCAGCGACGGCTCCTTGCAGTCCAGCCGGCCCATCGAGGAGACCGGGCCCTCGGTGGTGACCGCCCGCTTGGCGCGGACGCTCTCGAACAGGGCCGGCGCCGCCTCCGGCTCGACCACCACGATCTTCGGCTGCTCGCCCCAGCGCCCCCGCGCAAAGGCAGCCACGGCACCGGCCAGACCGCCCACACCCGCCTGCACGAAGATGTGGGTGGGCGCCTGATCCACCTGCTCTGCCGCCTCCGCCATGAGGGCGAGGTATCCCTCCATCAATCTGTGAGGCCTTTCCAGGTAGCCCTCCCAAGAGCTGTCGGAGAGCAGGACCCAGCCTTCTCGCTCGGCGGCGTCGCCGGCTGCCGTCATGCTGGCCTCGTAGTCCGCGCCTTCGCGGACCACCTCGGCCCCCTTGGCGCGCAGCCGGTCGGCAAAGCTTTCCGGCACCGTCTCGGCGATGTAGACCACGGCCCTGGCAGCGAACATCCCGGCGCCGGCGGCGACCGAGAGGCCGTGATTGCCGGCACTGGCGGTGACATAGGTCACCCCCGAAAGCGCCGTGCGCTCGTCGGCGCTGGCGCGGCCGACGGCATCGCAGGCGATGACATAGGCGGCGCCGAGGGCCTTGAAGCTGCCCAGGCCCATGCGGCCCCGCTCGTCCTTGACCCACAGCCTGGCGACTGCGGCCGCGCGTGCGAGATCGCTTGCCTCGACCAGTGGCGTCGCTCCGGCCGCCGGGCAGCGATCGAGCAGCAGGCGCACGGCGCCCGCATCGGTGCTGGGGAAGGGAATGGCGGGCCCCAGCAGGGGAGCGTTGCCCGTTTCGCGCCAATCGTTGGGGAGCAGCTGCACGGTCTTCGCCTCTCTCAATCCGCCTCGAGATGTCGCCGCACCAAGCACGCTTGCGCGCTGGAAACAAGGGCTTCTGCCGCTAGGCGCGCGGATTGCTTTGCCCATTCCCCCTGCCGTGCTAGTCTCTTGCCTCCGACGTGGGCAGGGGTTCCTGTCTGCGTCCTTTCGGTTGAGCGGTGGCTGGCTTGGACATGTCCCCGGAAACCACGTGCACGGGTGACCTCACCCCGAAGATCCTGGCGGCGGCGGCCAGCGGGGTCGAGGATTCGATCGCGCGCTTCGGCGGCGACGTCGAGGCAATCTTCGGGCGTGCCACCATCCGCAGCGATCAGCTGGCCTCGCCGATCAACGAGCTCACTCTGCATCAGTTCTGTACGCTCTTCGAAGAGGCGGCGCGACAGACCGGGCAGGACAATTTCGGCCTCAATTTCGGCCACGACTTCGCCCCGCAGCGCTTGGGCGCGATCGGCTATGTGGCCATCACCTCGCCGACCTTGGCGTCAGGGCTGCACAACCTGGTACGCTACTTCCCGGCCCATCAAGACAGCTCGATCCTGTCGCTGGAACAAGATCGCGACTTGCTGTGGCTAACCTATCAGATCATCGATCCGCGCATCGAGCAGCGCCGCCAGGACGCAGAGCTGTCTCTTGGCATGTTCTGCAACATCCTGCGCAATGCCTTGGGGCCGGACTGGATGCCGCTGGAAATCCATTTCGAGCACGGCCGGCCCGACGGCGGCGGCGAGCACGAGCGGCGCTTCAATGCCCCCACGCTTTTCGGCCAGCGCACCAATGCCATCGCCTTCAGGCGCGAGGCCTTGGCCCAGCCGATGGCCAGCTGCGATCCCTATCTCTTCGCCGTCATCGAGCCCTTCCTGGCCGAGCGTGCGGCAAGCCGCAGGGCGCCCACCGACTTCGTCTCGGCCTTGAAGCAGGAGATCAAGCTGAAGCTCGGCGAAAGCTCCGCCTCGCTGCGCGCCGTGGCGGGCCGCATGGGCCTCAGCTCTGCCGCCTTGCAACGCCAACTGCGCGAGCTCGGCGTCAGCTACAACGACCTGCTGCGTGCCGCGCGCCAGGAGCTGGCGCTACGCTATGTGCGCGAGAGCGACATGCCACTGACGGAAATCGCCTTCGCCGTCGGCTATTCCGAACTCTCGGCCTTCTCCCGCGCCTTCCGCGCCTGGACCGGCCTCTCGCCACAGCAGTACCGGCGCCGGGCACAGCGCTAACGGCGGCGAGCCTACTGGCCTCTCTCCATCTCTCGGCGGATGTCGGATTCCGCGATGGGTTTCTGGAGGTAGGCGGTCCATCCGTTGAAGGCCAGTCCGACGCCCCAGAAAACGATCACCCAAATGGGCCAGAAATGCCCCTGACCTGAGAACGCCCATATGCCCACGAGCAGGGCATTGATGATCACGTAGGTGACCAGGTGCATTCGGAACTCGCGCTTGGCTTTCAAGCGTTTCACCGCCGCTTTGCGGATACTGTCTTGATCGTCCATCTGACTCTCCCCTCGGATGCCGGGGTTATCGACACGTGGCGGTTAAATAGATGCAGCGATCGCGCAACCGCGTTGACAGAGGTCAATTCCCGCGTCGAAGCCGTTTGAGAGCTGCGATGGGCGATAGCGGCCAAGCAAAGAAGCACCAATCCGTTCAGCCAAGCTTCAGTTGGCGGTCTAGGTCCCAGTCGGCCAGCAATTCTGCTGCAGCCTCGATGTCCTGTGAATGGCTGCGGTCGTCCTGGAGTGGTGCCACCCTCTCGCGGACGGCATCACGCAGAATGACGGCGACCTTGGCGGGGCTTTCGGGCTGGCGCTGATCGAAGGCTTCGGCGGCGACGATCAGCTCGCAGGCCAAGGCCTGGCGCCAGAGCGGCAGCATCTTCCAGGCCTTGCGCACGGCAAGCGGCGTCATCGGTTCGTGATCCTCCACCTCGTAGCGGGAGGAATCGTCCAGGCTGGCCGGCGTCGCCAAGACCCGCATTTCCTTCACCAGGTGGCGCGCGACGTGGGAGACCAAGGGCATGCCGATCCTGACGGTGCCTTCGCTCAGGGGGGAAAGGCCGTTCGGCAGGTCGGTGAACTCCTTGCGGACCAACTTGCCGCTGCGCTGCGCGCCCATGCTGGCGGCCGTGGTCAGCGCCAGCCCCAGCAGGTCGAAGGCCTGGGCCAGGCCGATGGTCTGGAAGTTGCCGGTGGAGAGGATCTCGTCGTCTTCGAAGAGGACGCAAGGGTTGTCGCCCGAGCCGTTGATCTCCGCCAGCACCGCGGGCTCGGCGAAGGTCAGGGCCGCGCGCAGGCCGGCGAAGGCATGGCTGGCGCAGCGCAGCGAGATGGGGTCCTGCAGCCGGCGCGCCGCCTCCGGCCGATTGAGGCCGCTGCCGTCCAGCAAGCGGCGCAGGCTGGCCGCGGCCTCTGCTTGGGCCGGGGCCGGGTGCAGGGCGGCAATGCGGTGGTGGATTGGCGAGAGATTGGCGCGGAAGGCCTCGAAGCCCAGCACCGTGATGGCCTCCGCCAAATGCAAGAGGCGCCAGGCCTCGTCCAAGACCAGGGCGCCCAGGCCGGCCGAGACGGAGCTGGAGCTGCAGAGCCCCAGGCCCTCCTTTTCCTTCAAGGCGACAGTGGCGATGCCGGCGCGCTGCATGGCCTCTCCGCCGGGCAGAAGCGCGCCCTCGAAGAAGGCCTGGCCTTCGCCCATCACCGGCAGGGCCAGTTCTGCCATCAGCGGCAGGTCGGAGGCACCGTGCGCGCCGATCTCGTGCACGGCCGGATGCAGGCCGCGATCGAGCATCTGGGCCAGGGTCTTGGCAATCACCGGCCGCACGCCCGAATGACCCAGCGACATGGAGGCTAGCCTGGCGACCAGGAAGGAGCGGACGGCCCGCTCTTCGAACAGCGGGCCGGAGCCGCAGGCGCGCGCGCGCAGCATGATGTGGCTCATCTCCTCGCGCTCGGCCGGGTCGACCGCGGTGACGGCCCGGTTGCCCAAGCCGCGGGTCATGCCGTAGACCGGGCGCTCTTCGGCCAGGAACCGCTCGATCAGCGCTCGGCCGGCCGCCAGCTGCGACAAGGCAGTCTCGCCAAGGCTGACCCTAGCCTCGCCACGAGCCAATGCCGCCACCTCGGCGATGCCAAGCGCCCCTTCACCAAGCGCGATCTCACGCATGCCGGTCTTCCCTCCTCTGTGTCGCTTGCAAGGTTAGGCATCTTGCGAGCGGGACGGGGCAGCGTCTAGATTGCCGCGCGGCTCAAAAGGTTTGCTTTATGCACTATCAATCTACCCGCGGTTCGGCACCGGTACTTGGTTTCGACGACGTGCTCCTCACCGGGCTCGCGCGCGACGGCGGGCTCTACGTGCCCTGCCAATGGCCGGGCCTCTCGGCCTCGACCTGGCGCGGGCTGGAGGGCGCGGACTATCGCGACCTGGCGGCCAGAATGCTGACGCCTTTCCTGGGCGAGTCCCGCCTGACGCCGGTCTTGCCGGAGCTTCTGGAGGCTGCCTACGAAAGCTTCGCGCACAAGGCGGTGGCGCCCTTGGTGCAGGTGAGCCCGGACATCTGGCTCTTGGAGCTCTTTCACGGGCCGACCTTGGCCTTCAAGGACGTCGCCATGCAGCTCTTGGGCCAGCTCTTCGAACGCCTGCTGGACGCGCGCGGCGAACGCTTGACCATCGTCGGTGCGACCTCCGGCGACACCGGCTCTGCCGCGATCGAGGCCCTGAAGGGCCGTGCCGGCGTGGAGGTCTTCATCCTGCATCCCGAGGGCCGCACCTCGGAAGTGCAGCGTCGGCAGATGACCACGGTCGCCGCCAACAACATCCATAACCTGGCGATCGAGGGTACCTTTGACGACTGTCAGGACCTGGTGAAGGCGCTGTTCAACGATCACGCCTTTCGCGACCGCCATCACCTCTCGGCGGTCAACTCGATCAACTGGGCGCGCATTCTGGCGCAAAGCGTCTACTACGCCTATGCCGCCCTGGCGCTGGGCGGGCCGGCGCGCGAGGTCAGCTTCGTCGTGCCGACCGGCAACTTCGGCAACGTCTTCGCCGGCTACGTGGCGCAGCGCATGGGCTTGCCGATGGGCAAGCTGGTGGTGGCAGCCAACCAGAACGACATCCTGCCGCGCTTTCTGGAGAGCGGTGCGATGACCTTGGCCGGCGTGTCGCCGACCTTGTCGCCTTCGATGGACATCCAGGTCTCCTCTAATTTCGAACGCCTGCTGTTCGAGATGCTGGGCCGCGACGGTGCCGAGGTGAACGACGTCCTGACCGCCTTCCGGGCCGAGGGCAGCTTCGCCTTGGACGGCGAGGTCATGGCGGCGATCCGCGACCGCTTCGCCGGCGGTCGCCTGGACGACGCCGGGACCTTGGCCGAGATCAAGCGGACCTATGAGGAGACCGGCCAGGTGGTCGACCCGCACACCGCCGTCGGCTTGGCGGTCGCCCGCAAGCGCGTGGCCGAGGGAGCCGGCCCCAGCGTCGTGCTGGCCACCGCCCATCCGGCCAAGTTCCCCGACGCGGTCGAGCGCGCGACGGGCGAGCGCCCTGCCCTGCCCCAGCGCCTGGCCGATCTCTACCAGCGGCCCGAACGCTTCAGCGTCTTGGCCAACGAGGCTGCCGGCCTCAAGGACTTCGTCGCCGAGCGCGTGGCCGGCGTTGCGGCGACGTGACGGCAGCGATGACGATACAAGGCTCGGGGCAAGGCCCAGGCATGCGCATCTCCAAGCTGGCCAACGGCCTGACGGTCGCCAGCGATCCCATGGCCGGCGTCGGCAGTGCCTCGGTCGGCCTTTGGCTGGACGTCGGTGCGCGTCACGAAGATGCCGCCGAGAACGGTATCGCACACCTGATCGAGCATATGGCCTTCAAGGGCACCGAGCGCCGCAGCGCCCGGCGCATCGCCGAGGAGATCGAGGCAGTGGGCGGCCAGCTCAATGCCTACACCTCGCGCGAATCCACGGCCTTCTATGCCCGGGTTCTGGGCGACGACCTGCCGTTGGCGATCGACCTTCTCTCGGACATCCTGCAGCACTCCCTCTTCGACGCGGAGGAACTGGATCGCGAGAAGGCCGTGGTCCTGCAGGAGATCGGTCTGGCCGAAGACACGCCCGACGACATCGTCTTCGATCACCTGCAGGAGACCGCCTTTCCGGACCAGGCCCTGGGCCGGCCGATCCTGGGGCGCGATTCCACCGTGGTCTCCTTCAATCGCTCCGCCCTGCAAGCCTTCGTGGAGCGGCACTACGGTGCCCGGCGGATGGTCCTGGCCGCCTCGGGCGCGGTCGAGCATGACGCGCTGGTCCGTCTTGCCGAAGCACGATTGGGTGACCTGAAGCCCGGCAGCCAGCCGGTCCGGCAGGCGGCCCGCTATCGCGGCGGCGAGATTCGCTTGGCGCGCTCGCTGGAGCAGGTGCACCTGGTGCTGGCGCTGCCGGGGGTGTCGGCGCGCGATCCCGATCATTACACCGCCGGGCTCTTGGCCAGCGTGCTGGGTGGCGGCATGTCCTCGCGCCTCTTCCAGGAAGTGCGGGAAAAGCGCGGGCTGGTCTATGCCATCTATGCCTTCTTCTCGCACTTCGACGACAGCGGGCTCTTGACCCTCTATGCCGGCACCGGCGAGGCCGAGGCGGCCGAGACCCTGGCGCTCATCACCGCGGAGATGCGGGCAATGGCCGAGCGGGTCGAGGAGGAAGAGCTGGCGCGCGCCAAGGCGCAGGCCCGCGCGGCGATCCTGATGAGCCGCGAAAGCAGCTTCGCCCGCGCCGAGGCGATGGCCAATCACTATCTGGTGCACCACGAGGCCTTGGACATCGACAGCCTGCTGTCTAAGCTTGAGGCGGTCACCGCAAGCGATGTAGAGAGACTGATGGCGCGCCTCTTGCAAGAACCGCCCAGCCTGGCCGTGATGGGGCCGGCCGTCGGCCTGCCCAACTACGAGCTTTTGGTCAGACAGCTGAGCTGAGTGCCGCATGATGCGTCTGCCTCCTTTCCGCGCCGGGTTTCTGCGTCACCTCAAGCTGGAGGGTGAGCGGGTGATGCTGCGCCCCATGCGTGGCAAGGATTGGCGGCAGTGGTCCAGGCTTCGGCGCGACAGCCGCGAGTTTCTCGCCCCTTGGGAGCCGCTGTGGGCCGCGGATGCCCTGACCCGCGGCGCCTACCGCCAGCGCCTGAAGCTGGCCAACGCCGAGGGACGTGCCGGTCAGGGCTATACCTTGCACATCTTCCTTGCCGACGAGCCGAGCTTGATCGGCGCCATCACCTTGGCGCAGATCCGCCGCGGCGTGGCGCAGATGGCCACCCTGGGATACTGGATCGGCGCACCCTATGCCGGCCAAGGCTATATGACGGAGGCCTTGGACCTGGTGACCCACTTCGCCTTTCGCGATTTGGGCTTGCACCGTCTGGAGGCCGCCTGCCTGCCGACCAACGAGGCGAGCCAGCGCCTGCTGCGGCGCCTTTCCTTCCGCGAAGAAGGCCTGGCCAGGCGCTATCTGCGCATCAACGGCCAGTGGCACGACCACATGCTCTTCGCACGCTTGGCCGACGACACGCCGCTGCGCATCGCCACCACCACCGACGATCCCCTGCCGCAAGCGCTTTCGGCTGGCAAAGAGCGCTAGTCTCCGCCAGCCTTACAGCCGAGGAAGCCCGAGCAACGGGTCGGAGGGGGCGCTAAGTGAGCGACAAGCGGGCGGCGCAGGCGCAACCAAAGGCGCTTTACCTCTTGTTCATGACCGAGCTGTGGGAGCGTTTCGGCTTCTTCACGCTGGTGTCGATCTTCGCCTTCTACCTGGTCGAGCGTCTGAAGGTAGAGCGCGACGAGGCCTTCCTCATCTTCTCGACCTTCGTGTCCTTTTCCTATCTGGCGACGGTGGTCGGCGGCGTCGCGGCCGACCGGGTGCTGGGGTTCGGTCGGGCAATCTTGACCGGCGCTGCCTTGATTGCCGTCGGCTATCTGCTGCTCGGTCTAGGGGCGAGGCTTGGCTCTATCTGGCGCTGGGTTTCCTGGCGGTGGGCAACGGCCTCTTCAAAGGCAATGTCTCTGCCTTGCTCGGGCGCTTCTATGCCGACGAGGATCCGCGCCGGGCGCCGGGCTTCACCCTCTTCTACATCGGCATCAACGTCGGCGTCTTGGCCGGCTCTCTTTTGGCCGGTGTGGTCGCGGAGGCCTACGGGTACGGCTGGGCCTTCGTCATCGCCGGGCTGGGCAAGCTGATCGCGCTCGTCACCTACCTGATCGGTCGGCGCCTGGTTCGCCAGCACGACCGGCCGCCGCCCGGCCTGCAGCGTCCGCGCTGGGCGCTTGGCCTGACCTCTATCGCGCTCCTGATCGCGGTTGCCTGCTCGGCCTTGCTGCTCAGCCGCCTGGCCCTTGCCGGCTGGGCAATCGCGGTCATCGGCCTGGGTATGGCCGGCAGCTATGTGCTGGTGATCCTCAGACAGGAGGGGCCGGTGCGCAATCGCCTGCTAGTGCACCTGGCTCTGACCTTCTTCTCCATCGTCTTCTGGGCGGTCTATCAGCAGTACGCCATCTCGGTCACGCTCTTCGCCCAGCAGGACGTGGACCGCGAGATCATGGGCTGGGTCATGCCCTCCTCCTCGACCACCTCGCTGGGCGCCTTGGCGCTCTTGTTGCTGTCTCCCTTGGTCACCTTGCTGTGGCCTTGGCTGGAGCGCCGCGGCGTCATCGTCGGCGACTTGGCGCGCTATTGCTTAGGCCTGGTCTGGCTGGGCCTCGCCTATCTCCTGCTGTCGCTGGTCGTCGATACCAGTGCTGCGGCCGGCAAGGCCTCGATGCTGTGGATCCTGCTGTTCTATGGCTTGTTGGGCCTGGGCGAGATCTTCCTGGCGCCTTTGGGATTGGCACTCACCACGCGCCTCGCGCCCAAGCACCTTGCCGGCTATGCCATGGGCATGTGGTTCTTCGCGGTCGCTGCCGCCATCTACCTGGCCGGCGTGCTGGCGGTCCCGCAAGGCACGGCCGGAGAGCCCAAGCTGACGGTCTATGAAGCCGACTTCCTGCTCTATGGCCTGGGCGGTCTCGGCGGCGCTTTGCTGCTCTTGCTGGCTTTGCCCTGGCTGCACCGACCGCTGCGCGAGGAGAGGGGTGGGATCGAGGCCGGGTGATGCCGCCGATCTCGATTACCAGGTGTTCGCTCGTTATCCTAGCCACAGGCGCCAAATCGGTTCGCCGTCGCGTTGTTCGTTCGTACTGTGAAATCCGGCGGATCGGTACAGACGAAGCGCGCGCTCGTTGCGAGGGTGGACGGTAAGGCTCAATTCAGTGCAATCAGAATGGTCTCGCCGAAGATGGCCGACGATAGCGCTCACGGCGGCCGTCCCTAGTCCTCGTCCTTGGTGCGCTCGATCGATCAGCAAATGGAAGATCTCGCACTTGGCGGCGCGGAAGGCGAGAGCCACGACCCCAATCATCGCCTCACTCTCGAAGATTCCAAACGGTTTCCAGAACAGTCCGTCCGCGCCCACATAGGACTTGGCCAGCAGAACAAGTGCGACGGGTTGGTGACCGGCCACGAACTGGAGTTGGCTAGCACCAGCGCGAACCTCCAACGCCATCCGCCAGTTCCATCGATCTAGCGGCGTGAGGTACACCTCGGTCATTGTTACAACACCTCGCTGCTCGTTTTCGGCGACCACTGGATCCCGAAACCTGTCTACCAGAGATGGAGAGCCATCATGCCCTCGTTAACACGCCGCCGCTTTTTGACCTACAGTTCGGCGCTTCTGACGGTCCCGCTGTGGGCGAAGGCAGTGCAGTCTGCCGAGCCCGATGTCATTGTCATCGGCGCCGGCGCT
Source organism: Rhodospirillales bacterium (assembly GCA_963669385.2). Classification (GTDB taxonomy): domain Bacteria; phylum Pseudomonadota; class Alphaproteobacteria; order Kiloniellales; family JACOMY01; genus JACOMY01. Next base: position 112,870 of record CAXXGD010000064.1, on the reverse strand, counting down.
GCGGGAATAGCGGCTGCTCGGACGCTTCTGGAGGCAGGCCGCAGCGTCACTGTGATCGAGGCGGCCGGTCGGATCGGCGGACGAGTTCACACCAACACCTCCACCTTCGGCGTGCCCTACGACATCGGCGCGCACTGGCTGCATCGGGCAGAGCGCAATCCCTTCGTCGCCTATGGCCGAGACAATGGCTTTTCGGTCTATCCCGCACCCAACAAGGAGATCCTCTTCGTCGGCGACCGCGAAGCGACGGGCGCCGAATTCGATGCGATGGAGGCGGAGCTGTCGGAAACCTATCGGGCGATCCTAGAGGCCGGCGCGCGTGGCAAGGACGTCAGCCCGGCCTCGGTGATTTCGCCGGGTGGCACCTGGGGTCGCTTGGTGCACTTGCTGATCGGGCCCTTTGAGATGGGCAAGGACTTCGATCACTTCTCTTGCAAGGACTGGTACAACTCCGAAGACGGCACGGATTGGTTCTGCAAGGAAGGCTACGGCGCACTTTGGGCGCATAGCGCTGCAGGCGTGCCGGTCGAGCTCTCGACCAAGGCGAGCGTCATCAAGTGGGGCGGGCCAGGGGTGACGGTCGAAACCAACCGAGGGACGCTGCGCGCCAAGACCTGCATCGTCACCGTGTCGACCGGCGTCCTGGCCAACGAAGCTCTTCGCTTCGACCCGCCACTGTCGGCGCGCAAGCAGGACTCCTTCCAGGGTATCTCCATGGGGCTCTACAACCATATCGCGCTGCAATTCAGGGAGAATTTCTTCGAGATCGGCGACGACGGCTATGTTTATTACAAGATCGACGAGGACGTGAAGGGGTCGCCCAAAGGCATGGGGCTCTTGACCAACATCTCGGGCAGCACGCTTTCCTTCGGTGATGTCGGCGGTGCCTTTGCCAAGGCCTTGGAAGCAGAAGGCAAGGCTGCGGCGATCGACTTCGCGCTGTCGGATCTGCGCAAGATCTACGGCGGCAAGGTCGACCAGGCCTTCGTCAAGGGCAGCGTCACGAGTTGGGGCAAGAACCCCCTGACCTTCGGCTCCTATGCCTCTGCCGAGCCGGGCGCCTACCCTTTGCGGGCCGTGCTGCGAGAGCCGGTGGGCGAGCGCATTTGGTTCGCCGGCGAGGCCTGCAGCAGCCTCGAATGGGCCACCGTCGCCGGCGCGCACAAGAATGGCATCGCGACCGCCGAGGATGTGTTGGATCACTTGCAAGGATAATGCCGCACTGGGATCCGAGCGACACCTCCTAAGCCTTGGCGCGGCGCTTCGAAACAGTCGGAGTTTCCCCGACTCTCGGTCCGCCTGACGCCATTGAACAGGTCGTTGCGGTTTGCCAGTATCAGGGTGGCTCTATGCCTTACTCCGTTTCAATACAGTCGAAAGCTGAGGGTGGGACATGGCAAGGCCGGAAACCCGGTACGCCACTGCGGGCGACCTCTCCATCGCTTATCAAGTCGTCGGCGATGGGCCTATCGATCTGCTCTACGCCCAAGGCTGGCTGACCAACATCGAGTACGCTTGGGAAAGTCCTCACTATGCAGACTTCCTGACCAAGCTGGGGCGCTTTAGCCGACTGATCTTCTTCGACAAGCGAGGAACCGGCTTGTCGGAGAGGGATGTCGGCTTTCCGACGCTCGAGCAGCGCATGGAGGACATCGTTGCCGTGCTGGACGCGGTCGGGTCCGAGCGCGCGTCCCTGTTCGGCGTGTCCGAGGGCGGGAACATGTCGGCGCTCTTCGCGGCGACCTATCCGGAGCGGACGCATGCGCTCGTGCTCAGTGGAACCTCTGCCAGGGGAAGCTGGGCCCCGGGCTACCCCTGGCGCCGAGACGCGGAAGAGACAGAGCAGCACATCGCCACCATGCGTCAAAACTGGGGTAAGTCCTTCGACCTCGACGAAGCGGCCCCGAGCATGGTCAACGACGAGGCGGCACGGGCTTGGTGGGGGGCCTATATCCGAAACGCAGCCAGCCCAAAGACGGCCGAGCTGATTACCCGCCTCAACGCTCAGATCGACATCAGAGACATCCTGCCCACGATCAGCAGCCCTACCTTGGTGATCAACCGGGAGAATGACGCTTGGGGAGAGATTGACGAGGCCCGCTACATCGCCGGCCTCATTCCCAACGCCATCTTGAAGACCGTGCCGGGTGCCGACCACCTGCCGTGGTACGGCGATCAGGATCGTTTGATCGGCGAGATCAAGGAGTTCCTGACCGGGCAGCGGAGCGTCTCGCCCAGCGAGAGGGTTCTCCTCACGGTCTTGATGACCGACATCGTAGGCTCGACAAAGCAGGCAGCGACGCTCGGCGACAGCCGATGGCGCAGGGTGTTGGACCAGCACGACGAGACCGTTCGGCGCCTGGTGTCCACTTTTGGCGGCCAGACCATCAACACCACCGGCGATGGCTTCATAACCGCCTTCACGGGCCCCACCCGCGCCATTCAATGCGCTGAGGCGATCGGCGTCGACTTGGCGCGTTTGGGCGTGCAAGTCAGAGCCGGCGTCCACACCGGCGAGTGTGAGCGCCGCGGGTCGGATCTAGGTGGGCTGGCTGTTCACATCGCCGCTCGAATTCTGGACCATGCACCGCCTGGCCAAGTCCTCGTCTCGGGCACCGTGAAGGACCTCACGGTGGGCGCCAGCCTGGAGATGACGTCGGCTGGCACGCAAGACTTGAAGGGCATTCCAGGCCATTGGCCGCTCTACGTCGCCGCAAGTCGGCTATGACCGACTACCAGCCTTCACCACACGCTCCCGGTATCCCAGGTAGAGCCCGCTGGCAGAGATCACCGCGGCGCCGACCCAGGTCCAGAGGTCGGGAATGTGGCCGAAGACGATGAAGCCCAGCAGGGCTGCGAAGACGATCTGGCTGTAGACGAAGGGGGCAAGCGCAGAGGCCGGCGCCAGGCTGTGGGCGATGATCAAGAGGTAGTGGCCGAAGCCGCCGAAAAGCCCCAGCGCGATGAAGAGCAGCAGGTCGAGGCTGGTGGGCGTCTGCCAATCGAGGAAGGCGAAGGGGGTCGATGCGAGGACGCTAACGACAGAGACGTACATGAGCGAGGTGTGATGGCTATCGTAGCGCGCCACCTCTCGTGTGGCCATGTTGTAGAAGGCGATTTGCAGGGCGGCCGCCAAGGAAATCAGCATCGCCCAGTGGAAGCCACCGAGGCCCGGACGCACCACGATCATGGCGCCCAGAAAGCCGACGACGATGGATGTCCAGCGCCGCCAGCCGACCTTCTCTCCCAGGATCGGCACCGAGAGCGCGCAGATGAAGAGCGGCGAGGTATAGAGAATGGAGGAGTTGGTCGCCAGCGGCAGAAAGCTGAGGGCTAGAAAGTTGAAAGTGGTCGTCACCACCAGCAGCAAACCGCGCAGGATCTGCAGTTTCGGCCGGCGCGAGCTCAAGACCATACGCCCGCGCGACGGCAGCGACAGCGCCATGGCGAAGAGCAATCCGATCACACAGCGCGCCCAGACGATCTGGCCGATGTCATAGCTCTCGGAGAGGTACTTGGCGATGGTGTCCAGGACGCCGAAGCAGGACACCCCGGCGGTCATCAGAAGATAGCCGTGCAGGCGGCTGTCGGCGTCGCTTGGCGAGGGGTGGTTCATTGCCGTCACCATAGCCGCCTGCGGGCGACTCAACCCTGATTTTCCCGATGAACAACCTTGCGAAAGACGCTGATCGAGATCGGCGCAGAGGCCGTCCGCGACGCCCGCTGTTTCTTCTTCCGAATGGCAGGGCGCGCCATCCGGAAGAAGCCTGTTCTCTCAGATCGCTCGCAGCACTAAAGCTGCATCGAGCACAGGAATCATGTTAAGCATCTTTACATGGGTTGGTCGAAGAACAGCCGGGGACGGCGAAGTTACCATCACGGCAATCTGCGTGAGGCCTTGGTCGCCGCGGCCTTGAAGCTCATCGCCGAGAAGGGGCCGGCGGGCTTCACCTTCGCCGAGGCGGCGCGCGAAGCCGGGGTGAGCGCGGCAGCGCCCTATCGCCACTTCCGGGATCGCGACGCCCTGATGACCGAGGTCGCGCGGCGCGGCTTCGAGAGTTTTGGAGAGGAGTTGGAGCAGGCCTGGAACGACGGCCAACCCGATCCTCTGCGCGCTCTGGACAAGGTCGGCCGCGCCTACCTGGCCTTCGCCCGGCGCGAACCGGCCTATTATGTCGCCATGTTCGAGTCTCAGGTGGCTCCGGGCGCCGATCCCGACCTGGCGCGAGCCGCCGACGCCGCCTTCGCCGTCTTGCGCCAGGCCGCGGAAGCGGTCTGCGCAGGGATGCCCAGGGACATCCGTCCGCCCGCGATGATGGTGAGCTTGCACATATGGTCTCTGTCCCATGGCAATCGCCTCTCTCTTCGGCCGCGCCGATCCCGGCCGCAGGCCTCTTCCCATGAGCCCCGAGGAACTAGCTCGAGGCGGGCGTGCTCCTCTATCTGCAGGGCCTTGGCATCGAGTAGAGATTTTTTCGCTTCGGGCACGAGAATCCTCTTGAAACGCGCTGCCGCCAACCCAGCTATGTGAATGTAAAAAACATTTACATGGGGGTCCGATGGAACTTGTCGCGAAGATGGACGGTTACGGCAAGACCGCATGGATTGTCGCAATGGTCCTGGGCTTCATCATCTTCTGGCCTATCGGCCTGGCGATTCTCGCCTTCTTGCTGTGGAGTGGACGAATGGGATGTTGGAGAAATGGCGGCCCCGGTCGCTGGCATCGTAACGGCACGGATGACACGAAGTCCGGCCCGGAATCTTGGTTCGGAGGCCGCCGCCGCGAAACTTCGAGCGGCAACTGGGCATTCGACGAGTATCGCCAGGAGACCTTGCGCCGCCTGGAGGAGGAGCAACAGGAGTTTCGGGACTTCCTGGAGCGACTGCGGCCGTGCCAAGGACAAGTCGGAGTTCGACCAGTTCATGGCCGACCGCCGACGTCGCCCTCAGGCCGGCGAGGAGCCGCCTCCCGCCCCGGAGGACCCGAACGGGCCGATGCCTCAGCCCCAGGGCTGATTATCCAAGTCGTCAAACCGGCGCCGAGACCTCGGCGCCGGTTTTCCTATGCTCTCGAGCTCTACGAGCGGCCGGCCTCGTCCAGGGCGATGTTCCGGCGGGCACTCGAGATGGTCACCGTCGAACCGACCTAAGGCATGCAAGCAATGACGGGTCCGCTTGCAGTGAGGACAGGCTGGGTTTGTCGGTCAGTCGCTGCCGAGCTGCCGGCAGGCCTCCTCCAGGAAGGCCAGCTCCGAGGGCTCCAGGCCGGGACCGATCTCGGCGAGAACGCGGGCGTGATAGGCATCGACCCAGGCGATCTCCTCCGCGCTCATCAGCTTGGTGTCGATCAAGCGGCGTTCCAGCGGTGCCAGGGTCAGGGTCTCGAAGCCCAGCATTTGCCGCTCTTCGCCGTCTAGCGCCGGGCTTTCCATCACCAGCACTAGGTTCTCGATGCGGATGCCATAGTGACCGGTCTTGTAGTAGCCGGGCTCGTTGGAAAGGATCATGCCCGGCTTCAAGGCGACACGGTTGGGCAGCTTGGAAATGCGCTGCGGGCCCTCGTGCACCGAAAGGAAGCTACCGACTCCGTGTCCGGTGCCGTGGTCGTAATCCAGGCCGACCGCCCAAAGCGGCCGCCTGGCCAGGGCGTCCAGCTGTGAGCCGCTGGTGCCCTCAGGGAACCGGGTGGTGGCTAGTGCGATGTGGCCCTGAAGCACGCGGGTATAGCGGTCGCGCTCCTCGGCGGCGGGCTCGCCGATCACCAGGGTACGGGTCACGTCCGTGGTGCCGTCCCAGATACTGGGCGCCGGAATCCAGCACCATCAATTCGCCGCTCTGAATCGCCCGGTCGCTCTCGGTGCTCACCCGATAGTGCACCACCGCGCCATGCGGACCGGAGCCGGCAATGGTGTCGAAGGAAAGATCCATGAAGTGGTTGCCTTGGCGGCGGAAGGACTCCAGCCGGTCGCTGCAGGCCAGCTCCCTGAGCGGGCCCGCCGCGCTCTCTCGCGCGAACCAGGCAAGGAAGCGGGTCAATGCCAGGCCATCGCGCTTGTGGGCGCTGCGCGTGCCCTCCTGCTCGACCGCGTTCTTGCAGGCCTTTGGCTCTTGGCAAGGGTCGTCGCCTTCGATGAGCGTGGCACCCGCCGCTTCCAGCCGACGGGCCACCCAAGCAGGTATGCTTGCCGGGTCCACGAGGACGGATTGGCCCGCCAAGCCATCCAGGGCCGGGCCAAGGGCTTCCGGCGCGGCGACCGTCACTTCGCAATCGAGCGCTTCGGACAGCTCCGGCGTCACCTTCTCGGGTGCAAGGAGCCACTGCACCCGTCCATCACTATGAAGAATGGCGAAGGACAGCACGAAGGGCGTTCGGGCCACGTCCCCGCCCCGCACATTCAACAGCCAGGCGACGGAGTCGGGCAGGCTGAGCACCACGGCATCCTGCTTGTCGTCACGCATGCGCTGGCAGAGCGCCTTGCGCTTGGCCAGGCTGTCCTGGCCCGAGAAGGCTAGCGGGTGGGGTTTGGCGGCAGCCCTTGGCGGCGGCGGCCGGTCTTGCCAGATGGCGTCGACCGGGTTCTCGGAGAGAGGCACTAGACGCGCGCCGGCCTTCTCCGCCACACGCGCCAGCCGGCGGCTCTCCGCCAGGCTGTGCAGCCAGGGATCGAACCCCAGACCCTGGCCTGCCGACAGGTGCTCGGCGAGATAGCGTTCTGGATCTTCGCCTGGAACCTGAAGCACCTCATAAAGCTCGCCTGGAGCTTCCTGGGCAGCCTGCAGGGTATAGCGGCCATCGACGAAGAGGGCGGCCCGGTCCTGCAAGATCACCGCTTGCCCGGCCGACCCGGAAAAACCCGTCAGCCACTGCAGGCGGGCTGTGTGCGCCGGCACATACTCGCCGCGGTGCTCGTCGCCGCGTGGCACCAGGAAAGCAGCCACCTCGTTTTGGTCGAGCCATTGCCGCAGCGCTTGGAGCCGCTGATGAAAGGAGAGTGTTTGACGTGTCATTGTCCCAAGCTAGCTGGCGGACGAGGCAGGGCGCAACCCAGCCACAGTGTGACGGAGTTTGGGCACCTTTTTGGAGAAACGATCTATGCAAAGACTACCGGTTCGACATGCATCGCAAGGGTCTCGAAATTCGCTCATAAAGACATAAATTCAGTATTGAAACTTGAACTGACTTTCGGTTCAGCCCCTAACGAATTGCTTCAGATAAGGGAGCGCAGAGGATGGCACAATTCGCAGATTCCCGGCACCTTTATGGCAACTACTCGATTGTCGACGCAGGTCTCAAGACCCCCGAGCGACTCCACCTCGTTGCTCAGAGACTTCGGCGGGCCTTCACCCATCCCCGCGTGAAGTATCTGAATCAGCTGCCACCCAATGACCACTTGCTAAGGGATTTGGGCCTCGACCGTTCTGAGTGGGAGAGGCTGACGGGTGACTATAGCCGGCCCTCCGTTGAGCGTGCCTACTTCTGAAAGCTTGATCGAGCGGGCGTCCCTGATGCCTATCGGCCACAGTCGATGCCAGGGCCGCCAAGGGAACTGGGCGGTGCTCTTCGGCTTCCTGCATCGACGGCGCTCGGCGTAACCCGAGCGGATCAGCCAAAGGCCTGAAGCGGGTGCAATTTTGTGCTATTTCCGACCGCCGGTAACTGCGAATCGACGCTCTGCAGAAGCTGCCTAAGTCACGACTCCGCAAGGCAAAAAAAGCCATGAAATCGGCGCAATGCTGCGGTGCAGCAGAGCCTCTTCTCCGCCGCTTTCCAGAGGATTATGTGGCATTCATCACAGACAGCGGGACGCACAGAAACGCTGTCGCTTCGGAATGATCCGAGCCCAAGAGGAGTTAAACGAGAGATGACCGGCATCACGAAGTCGGACCTGCTGATGAGCACGGCCTCTGCGCCCACGACCCAGCGTTCCTTCGCGGTCGAGGCGTTTAAGACTCGCGGTGTTGCGCAGCCGGAGCAGGCCAAGCCTGGCTTGGTCTCTCAGCTGGCCACCGCATGGCGCCGCGCCAATGCGCGTCGCACCACCCTCCGCCAGCTGTCGCACCTGGAGGGGCGGCTGCTGCGGGACATCGGCGTCGAGCCCAGCACGCTGGCCGAAGCCGTGAATGCGGCCGTCGCCCAGCGCGTCCAGGCCAAGCCGAGCCTGTTGTCTCGGCTGGTCACTGCATGGCGCCGCGCACAGGCGCGCCGGACCACCATCCAGCAGCTGTCGCACCTGGAGGACCGGGTTCTGCGCGACATCGGCCTGGAGCCCGGCACCCTGGTCGAGACCGTCGATGCGGCGGTCTACCAGCGCGAGCCCAGCTATCACCACGACAACCATGGCGCCCTCGCCTCGGTCGGTCGTGCGGTGATGCAGCCCTTCGAGGCTGTGCGCCGGGCCTTCGCCAAGCTGGACGACCTGCAGCGGTTGAACGACCATCTGCTGGCCGACGTCGGCATCAGCCGTGCCGACCTCGAGACCGAGATCGTCGATCAGCGCGTCGCGGCGGCCAACCACAACCGGGCGCTCTTCCGCGCCGCTTAACCCTGGAGACGGCTTCATCAAGCCGTGATTTGACCGGAACAAAGCAGGTGGCGTAGCTGCGAAGCATGCGCCGCCTGCTTTTTCTTTTCCTCGCCGCCCTCCTGCCGACCGCCGCCGCCAAGGCAGAGACCTGCGGTGCCATCGGGGTGCCCTGCAACGTCGCACTCGGCAGCTATCAGGCGATCGCGCCTGAAGGCTGGGACGGTGCGACTCCGCTGGGCGTCCTGCTCTTCTTTCACGGCTATGCTTCGTCCGGCGAATCGCCGCTGAAGAATCCTGCCTTGATGCAGCAGGCGGCCGACCGCGGCCTCTTGCTGGTGGCGCCGAACGGGATTCCCTCGCGCCGGGGCAGCCGCAACACCTGGGCGCATGTCGGTTCGCCCAGCGATTCCCGCGACGAGCTGGCTTTCGTCGATCAGGTGATGGCCGATCTTGGCCGGCATTGGCCGCTGGACCGCAGTCGCTTCTTCGTCTCCGGCTTCAGCCAGGGCGGCTCCATGGCCTGGGACGTCGCCTGCTACCGTGGCGAGGACTTCACCGGATTCGCGCCCATCGCCGGCGCCTTTTGGACTCCCTTGCCTGAGGACTGCCCGTCAGGCCCGGTGGCATTGCGGCACGTGCACGGCACCGACGACGGCGTGGTGCCGATGGAAGGCCGCTCGATCGGTAGTCAATGGCGCCAGGGCGACGTCAAGTTGGGCATGGCGATTCGCCGCGACGCCAATGCTTGCGCCGCGGCGCCCGACGAGACGGTGACACAAGGACGCCTGACCTGCGAGATCTGGTCCAGTTGCGAGGGCGGGCAGCCTCTGGCGTTGTGCCTGCACGATGGCGGCCACTCCATCCGCGCCGAGTGGGTGGGTCAGGGCATCGACTGGATCGAAAACCCTGAGGAGTGATCGCGATCGACAAGCCTTGATCTTCACCACCAGCCGGATCCAATTTCGGTTCGCCAGTGACCGGCGACAGGCCTATTCCGCATGCTTGAGGGTCGGCGTTGAGATCAATCCAGTTCGTCTAGGCCTCACATCTCTTGATCTCTTGAGTGTATGATGTCAGGCTAAGTATTTGAAATAGATAGATTAAATGTAAATTCGCGATAGCGCTGAGTCGACGATTGTGACCGGTATAACATCACAGTGGGAAGAGTGAAAGCAGCGCCAACGGGTCTCTGAGCAGCTCCCCAAGGATACCTCAGGATCCAATATCCTCAGAGAATCTTCACGCAATCCCCGCTAAATCCTCACATCTCCCTCAAGCAAGGCCTGCAAGGGGTCACCTAGTTTTGCCTATAGCAGGCGCCTTGGAGCGCCCTGCGCGAAACAAGGAGGACAAGGCAATGGCGACCATCCATGGCGACCCCGTCACCGAGACACTCTACGGCAGCAATCTGAACGACTTCATCGAAGCCTATTCAGGCGCTGATCGGGTCAAGGGCAACGACGGCGACGACTACATCATCGGGGGCAGCGGCAACGACACCCTGTTGGGTGATTCCGGCAGTGACCTTCTGGACGGCAGCCTGGCAGACGACCTCCTGATCGGCGGATCCGGCGGTGATATCCTGGACGGCGACGATGGCGCCGATACCGGCCTCGGTGGCGACGGTAGCGACAGCTTTTTCGGAGACTTCCAGAATGATCTCTTCCGCGGCGGTGCCGGCGAGGATTTCGGCTATGGCGGCGGCGACGCCGACACCTTGCTTGGGCAGGGTGCAACCGACATGCTTTTCGGCAGCGATGGTGCGGATTTTCTGCGCGGCGGCGGCGACAGCGACACGCTGCATGGCGGTGCTGATAACGACAGTCTCTTTGGCCAAGGTGACGAAGACCGCATCAACGGTGACGCAGGGGATGATTTCATCGTCGGCGGAGGTGGCGCGGACTTCCTTTTCGGTCTCTCCGGTGCCGACGAGATACAAGGCAACAACAGCCCAGACGCCATAGCGGGTGGCAGCGGCAGCGACGACATTCGCGGTGGCGATGGCGGCGATCAGGTCTTTGGAGATTATGGCAACGACCTTGTTCGCGGCCAAAATGGTAGCGACTTGTTGTTTGGTGTCGGCGAAAACGACACTCTGTTCGGGGGTGCCGATTCCGACGCACTGTACGGCGGCAGCGCCGATGACAGCCTCTTTGGCGATGGTGGCGACGACAGGTTGATTGCCGGTCAGGGCATTGATCTTCTCTACGGCGGTGCTGGCGACGACACCTTGTTCGACCAGTCGGGCGTCGACCTTCTGTACGGCGGCAAAGGTCAAGACACTTTCATCTTTTCTTTTGCCGCGAGCGGCAATGAGGGAACCATCTCCGACTTTTCGTCCAATGTCACTGCGGCCGGCTCAGCCGATCTTATTGAGCTAGCGGTGCTGGGCGACAACGCGCAATGGATTGGCGACGCCACCTTCGACGGCAGTGGGCCGCAAGCGCGCTTCGAGGGCCTGGTGGACATCGTTCAAGTAGACTCTGACGGCGACGGCAGCGGCGACTTCTCGTTCCGTCTCAGTGGTATCACGAACGTCGACCAGGTGACCGCGACGGACTTTCTCTTCACCTACCCTTAGACGAGGTACGCGAAGGTGAGAGAGCCAGGAGCGCCCCGGCCCTCTCATATCCCTGGATGGCCAGCCAATTCGTGCCGAGCGGGCAGGCCAGTGCTTCGACGGAACCAAGGGTCAGAAACAACGCTGCCACCGGCAGGTCGGCTTCACTTGGAGAGCCTTTGGCAAACAATCTTTTCCTTGAAGCTGGCTAAAACCGCTTCGCTGCGTCGATTACCCTAGATCTAGGCGGAAATATCGCTGGCTTGCACGACAGCGGCACGGCCAGCGACCTCCGCGACGGTATCAGGCGGGACGCAAGCCATGGGCAGAGTTCTGGTCCTCTACGAGAGCAACAACCGAGGCTGTACCGCCAAGATGGCTGCCCTGGTGGCAGCGGGCAGTGCGGCCGTGCCGGAAACGGAGGTGCGCTTGCGGTCGATCCAGCTGGGCTGCAGGGAGGATCTTCTCTGGTGCGATGGCCTGGCCCTCGGCTCGCCGACCAATCTCGGCGGGATCTCCTGGCGGATGAAACGCTGGTGGGACGAGCGCAGCTTCGATGTTTGGCAGAGGCTGGATGGCAAGATCGGTTGCGCCTTCTCCTCCTCTGGCGCCTGGGGCGGCGGCAGCGAGCTGGCCTGTCAGTCGCTCAACAGCTTGATGATGAACTTCGGTATGCTGGTCTTCGGCGTGACCGACTACGTGGCGCCGAAGATGGCACCGCATTACGGTGCGATCACGGCCGGCGAGCCCAGAAGCGAGGGCGAAGTGGAGATGTGCCGCCGCTTGGGCCGGCGCCTGGCTGAATGGGTTGCCGTCTACATCGAGGGCTGTGCTGCGCTGCATCCCAACAAGGCCGGCTACGACCGCGGTGTTCGCTACGACTAGCACCGGCGCAGAGGAATATTTGATCCAAAGCTCTTGCTAGGTTTGAGCCCAGTGAAAGCCAACCTGGCCCGCGCCGGCATGCATTCATAGCCAAGGAGTCGGTGCCTTCGCTGAAGCTGCTGCGCGCGATCATTCAGGCGTCGCAAGACATCTTTGGATCCAATATCGCCAGGAAATCTCCACACAATCCTCAGGAGATCTCCAGGTCCTCCTCAAGCAAGTCCCCTGCTGCTGCGCTTACCTATGACCGACAGCAGACGCGCCGGGTGGCGAGGCTGAAGACAGGACTTCCAATGCGGAGGACAGGACCATGGCGACCATCATCGGAAATCCCGTCACCGAGACACTCTACGGCGGCAATCTGGACGATTTCATCGAGGCCTATTCGGGTGCTGACAGGGTCAAGGGGCGCGACGGCGACGACTACGTCATCGGTGGCAGCGGCAACGACACGCTGCTGGGTGACTCCGGCAGCGACCTTCTGGACGGCAGCTTGGCCGACGACCTTCTGATCGGTGGCTCCGGCAGCGACATCCTGGACGGCGACGACGGTGCCGACACCGGTCTCGGTGGGGACGGCGTCGACAGTTTTTTCGGCGACTTCCAGAGCGATCTCTTCCGGGGCGGAGCCGGCGAGGACTTTGGCTACGGCGGCGACGATGCCGATACGCTGCTTGGACAAGGAGGTACGGACGACCTCCAGGGCGGCGACGGGATGGACGTGCTGCGTGGCGGCGCCGAAAGGGATAGCCTGGATGGAGGCGACCAGAACGACGCGATTTTCGGTCAAGGCGGCAATGACCGTGCTTTCGGTGGGATCGGGGACGACTCTCTCGTCGGCGGCGGCGGTAACGACGCACTCTACGGCCTCTCCGGCGCCGACGAGATCCAAGGCAACAATGGCGTAGACGTCATCAGAAGTGGGAGCGGTGCCGATGACGTTCGCGGCGGCGACGGCTTTGATCAGTTGCTTGGAGAAAGCGGTTACGACATCCTTCGAGGCCAAAACGGTGCCGACATTCAATTCGGTGGAAGCGGACACGACACGCTGTTAGGTGGCGCCGACGCGGATGAGCTACGCGGCGACAACGGTGATGACTTTCTCTATGGCGACGGTGGTAACGACAGCTTGTATGCGTTTCAAGGTTCAGACGCACTCTACGGCGGCGCCGGAGACGATACGCTTTTCGAGCAGACAGGAATCGATCTCCTGACGGGCGGCAAAGGTCAGGACACCTTCAGCTTTGCCTTGACCGGCAGCGGAGACGAGGGAACCATCTTCGATTTCTCCTCCAACGTCACTGCGGCCGGCTCAGCCGATCTCATCTCGTTGGAGGTGTCGGGGGGCAGTGGACTGTGGCTCGGCGCCGACGCCTTCGACGGCTCCGGGCCGCAAGCCCGTTTCGAAGGTTCGGTGGACATTGTTCAAGTGGACTCCGACGGCGACGGCAGCAGCGACTTCGGGTTCAGCCTCTATGGGATCTCTAGCGTCGATCAGCTGACCTCGACGGACTTCGTGTTCGCCTAGCCCTAGAACGGCGACATAGTGATGAGAGGGCCGGGCGCACTCTAACCCTCTCACCGCTTTGCCGGAGTACTTGCTCCGGGTCAATACCCCGGCGCCGATTCATGTTCTGAGCAAAGGCTAAGAGGGGCAAGATCAAGCAAATAGCAGCCCTCCGCCGCGGTTAAGCGGGCGGAGAGCCCCCGAAATTCGCTTTTTCTTGAAAGAGTAACACACCCAGTACAGGGAATCATCATGAAATCCCATGAAATTTACGGCGAATCCTCAGATTCTCTTCAAGCAAGGCCAAACCTCGGCGCACTACATTTAGCCCACAGGCGCTCGCGCAAAGGCGGCAGCGCATCACAGCAGGAGGACAGAACCATGGCGAACATTATTGGAGACCCCGTCACCGAGACACTCTACGGCAGCAATCTCGACGACTCGATCTTCGCTTATTCAGGCGATGACCGTGTCGCCGGGCGGGATGGTGACGACTTGATCTTCGGATCGAGCGGCAACGATAGCTTGAACGGGAATTCCGGTGAGGATCTCCTGGGCGGCGGTGTTGGCGATGACACAGTAAGCGGTGGTTCCGGCGGTGACAATCTATACGGCGGCTTTGGCGACGACACCGCCTTTGGCGGTGACGGTGTCGACTTCCTCTTTGGCAGTTCCGGTGCGGATGTCGTGAGGGGCGGCAACGATCAAGACACGGCCTTCGGCGGCAGTGGCGCCGACACCTTCCTCGGGCAGAATGCTTCGGACCTCGTCCTCGGTGGCGACGGCGACGATGTGCTGCGCGGCGGCGCCCATGCCGACTTCCTCGACGGCAATAGCGGCGCTGACAGCATCTTCGGTCAAGGCGGCGACGACACGATCGGAGGCAGGGATCAAGACGACTTCGTCGTCGGCGGCGGCGGCGCCGACATCCTCTATGGCGGCACCGGCGCCGACGACCTGCAAGGCAACAATGGTGTCGACATCATTGATGGTGGCAGCTTCAACAGCACCAATGACGGCTCCGACAGCATTCGCGGCGGCGGCGGAGGCGATTCTCTCTTTGGCGACTTCGGCAACGACGCGATACGCGGCCAGAACGGAAACGATTTCATGTACGGCGACGACGATGGCGATTCCCTGTGGGGTGGCGCCGACCAGGATAGAGGCTTCGGCGGTACCGGGGCCGATCTAATCCTGGGCGACGGCGGTAACGACCGTCTGTACGGCGGTGACGACGATGACAATTTGTTCGGCGGGGCCGGTGACGATACGATATTCGGTGGACTCGGATCGGATGTCCTCAATGGCGGTAACGGCCAGGATAGCTTCGTGTTCGGACTTGGCGGCAGTGGGCTGGAGGCAGCGATAGGAGGCTTCACGTCCAACGTCACGGCGGCGGGATCGGCCGATCGCGTCGTCCTTGAGGTCTCCGGCGCTAGCGGCATGTGGATCGGCGACGCCACCTTCGACGGGTCCGGGCCGCAAGTCCGCTTCGACAATGTGCAGGCCCGCGCCTTCGTCGACGATGACGGGGATGGAACAGCCGACTTCAACATGGTCTTCAACGGCATATCCACTGCCGACAAGTTGACAGCGACCGACTTCCTCTTCACTTAGCTATGCATAAGGGCAATTGCCAGTGCCCGATCGCACATCAACCTGATTCGGGACGAAGCAGGTTGATGTGTGTGGATCGGTCATGTCATCGATCATGCTAGAGAGGGCAAAGAGCGTCTTGGCCCTCTCTAGCATGCTTGCTCGTTCGATTGCCGGGCTCTCTCTTCGCTCTGTTAGGCGAGGCGCCCCCGCACTGCCTACGTAGCCCGGAAGAGAGCCTGAGCCATTCCGCAGACAGTCTCCTCTTCATCGTCCCTTGGGGATCGATGAGGCCGCCACCGCCGCGTGCTTCATTGGACCATAATCACCACGAAACCCCCATGCAATCCTCAGGACGTCACCATCTCCTCCTCAAGCAAGACCTGGTCCCCAGCAATATCTTTGAGAGACAGCACCCACTGGGCCGGTGCGTAGACTCAGGAGGATCAACCAATGGCGAACATCTATGGCGACGTCTTCACCGAGACCCTGTTCGGCGGCAGCTTCGACGATGCCATCTGGGTCTTTTCCGGGGACGACCTTGTCGGCGGTCAGGGCGGCGACGACTCCCTCTATGGTGGCAGTGGTCACGATAGCCTGCATGGCAGATCCGGAATCGATAGTCTGGAAGGCTTCCTTGGCGATGATGTCCTTTTTGGTGGCTCGGGCTTTGATGTCTTGCGCGGTGAGGACGGTAGCGACACCGGCTTCGGTGGAGACCAGGGCGATAGGTTCTATGGCGATGGCGGGGCCGATGTGTTCCGCGGTGGGGATGGCGATGACGAGGCCGGCGGCGGTGAAGGCAGCGACACCCTGATGGGGCAGGACGGCGACGATGTGCTGCGTGGCTACGCGGGCGATGATACGATGCGCGGCGGCGCCGGCGATTACGACACCCTCTACGGATACGAGGGCGATGACTTCATCGCCGGTCAAGCTGGGGTCGACACCGCGTTCGGCGGCCTTGAAGACGATGTCATCGTCGGCGGTGGCGGCGGCGACTACCTTTATGGCGGATCTGGCGCCGATGACATCAAGGGCAATAACGGCGCAGACGACATTTCGGGCGATGACGGCTCCGATTTTCTTCGCGGCGGCGACGGCGGTGACGAGATCGGCGGAGGCCGGGGCGACGACGTCATGCGCGGCCAAGTCGGTGACGATCAGCAGTGGGGCGGCGAGGGGATTGACACGATCTTCGGCGGCGCCGACGCGGACCGAGCCTACGGCAACGAAGGCGATGACCGCATCTACGGTGATGGCGGAGACGATAGCCTGATTGGCGTAGATGGTGCGGACGCTCTTTATGGCGGTGCCGGTGACGACACGCTCAAAGGCAGGACGGGGAATGACCTACTGACGGGTGGCAAGGGTCAGGACACCTTCTCCTTCGGCATCACCAGCAGCGGCCAGGAGGGCACCATCTTCGACTTTACCTCCAATGTGGTCGCAGCCGGTTCTGCCGATCAAATCGCCTTGGAAGTCTCGGGCGCCAGCGGTTTGTGGATCGGCGATGCAGCCTTCGACGGCAGCGCGCCGCAAGCCCGCTTGGATCCTGCCAAAGAGCAGCTCGAGGTGGACTCGGACGGCGACGGCGGTACCGACTTCTCGATCCGTGTCAGCGGCATCACCTCTGCCGACCAGCTGACCGCGACCGACTTCCTGTTCAGCTAACCTCGGACCAGCGGCGGGGACTGGAGGGCCAAGCTCTGCTTGGCCCTCTTGGCGTCAGTATCCTGCGGTCAACGCGCCGGCCCGCCGCGGGTCGGACGCACCCAGACGATAGCCGCTCTTGGGATCGATCATCACCGACTGGGCGGAGCCCATGGCGCGCTTCAGGTCCAGCTCGTGACCCATGGCCACCAGCAGGCGCAGGGTATCGGGGCTAAGCCCCTCTTCGATGCGCAGCTTGTCTGGAAGCCATTGATGGTGGATGCGCGGCGCCGCCGTCGCCTCGGCGATGTTCAGGTCATGGTCGATGACGTTCATGATGACCTGCAGGACCGTGGTGATGATGCGGCTGCCGCCGGGGCTGCCGGTCACCAGGAAGGGCTTGCCGTCCTTCAACACGATGGTCGGGCTCATCGAGGAGAGCGGGCGCTTGCCGGGCTCGACGGCGTTGGCCTCGCCGCCGATCAGCCCGTAGGCGTTGGGCACGCCCGGCTTGGCCGAGAAGTCGTCCATCTCGTTGTTCAAGAGGACGCCGGTTCCCTCTGCGACCAGGCCGGATCCATAGGAGAAGTTGATGGTGTAGGTGTTGGAGACCGCGTTGCCGTCTTTGTCGACGATCGAGAAATGGGTGGTCTGGTTGCTCTCGTAGGGCGCCAGTTTGCCTGGCTTGATCTTGGCCGATGACGCGCCTTGAAAGCGGTCGATCTTGCCGCGGATCTCATCGGCATATCCCTTATGGGTGAGCTCCTCGATCGGCACGTCGAAGAAGTCGCTGTCGCCCAGGTACTCGCTGCGGTCGGCATAGGCGTGCTTCATGGCTTCCGCCATCAGGTGGATGGTGTCGGCCGAATTCAGCCCGAGGAAGCCGATGGGATAGCCCTCCAGCACGTTCAAGATCTGGACGATGTGGATGCCGCCGGAAGACGGCGGCGGCATGGAGAGCACCTCGTAGCCGCGATAATTGCCGCTGACCGGCTCGCGCACCTTGGCCAGGTAGTTGGCCATGTCCTTCATCGTCATCTCGCCGCCGGCCTCCTTGACGGCCGCCACGATCTTCTTGGCGACCGGGCCCTTGTAGAAGGCGTCCGGGCCCTTCTTGGCGATCTGCTTCAAGGTTTCCGCTAGGTCGGCCTGCACCAGGGTGTCCCCCGGCTCGTAGTAGCCGCCGTCCTTCTTGAAGAAGACCTTTTCCGAACTGGGCCAGGATTTGAGCCGTTTCTCCAACCCTCTGAGAGAACTGGCGAGGTCCGGCGTGACCTTCAGGCCCTCGGCCAGCTTGATCGCCGGCTGGATCACCTCTTCCAGGCTCATGGTGCCATAGCGTTCGAGCGCCAGGTTGATGCCGGCCACCGTCCCCGGCACGCCGACCGCGAGCCCATGAAAGCGGGAGAGCTCGCTCAACGCATTGCCGTCGGCATCGAGGTACATGTCGCGGTGCGCGGCAGCCGGCGCCATCTCCCGATAGTCGATGGCCACCGTCTCGCCGCTCTTGGCGTCATGGACGATCATGAAGCCGCCGCCGCCAAGGTTGCCGGCCCTGGGCAAGGTCACCGCGAGTGCGAAGGCCACTGCTGCGGCGGCATCCACCGCGTTGCCGCCCTTGCGCAGGATCCTCACGCCGATCCTGGTCGCGAGCGCCTCTTGCGAGGCGACCATGCCGTTTTCCGCCCACACCGGATGCATGCGGTCCATCGAGCTGTAGATCGCCGCATCCTGCGCGCCGACGCTGGTAGCGAAAGCCGACAGCGCCAGCGCCGCCGCCGCGGCAAGCGAGATCACATTGCGAAGAGCCCTCATGGCCACACTCCTCCTGCGCTTCAAAGCTAGGCCAGCTTGCGCGCTCGGCCCGATCCGGTAAAGAGTGGTTGAGGCCCACTGCCGAAGACCGTGAAGTCTGCCAAGCGATGCGAGGTCGGCCTTCCCGCTCGACCCGCGTGCAGTGACTTAAGGTGTTCGCTCGCCGAGCGGGCCCAGATCCCGCCCGCCGTAGAAGACCCCTTCGATCAGCACGGCTTCCTGCGTAACCATGAAGGCGATGGTCACACGACGCTCGAACCCGATTGTTCGGAGGCCAGGCAGAATGTCGTCGCGACGGGTTCCCCGCTGCGGGAAGGTCTCCAGGTCCTTGCAGAAGTCAACGATTCGCTGGATGTAGTCGTCTGCTCTGCTTTCGTAGGAATGCTGCGCGATGTAACGATGCAGAGCTCGTAGCTGACGGGCAGCGGATGGCGTGAAGAGAACCTCCACTTATCGCCCGCCTGCCTCGCCTTCGTCCTCCTTGATTGCGTCGAGGACCCTATCGGCAGGTAGCGCCCTGGAAGGGTCGGCGAGATGCTCTTGATGCCCGGCTACCACGCTTTCCTTCAGCCAGGCCTCAACGGCCGCGTCCCGCTCTATCAGCACCCGCAAGCCATCGCGGATGACCTCGCTGACCGAGGCATAGGCACCGGACTTGACTTTTTGCTCAACCACCTCGGCCATTCCCTGCGGCAGGGTGATGCTGAACTGCTGTGTCGTTCTCATAGGGCAAATGTAGTGTGAATAGGATTAAATCCTATGGCGAATTTGCCGCGTCGTCACGACAGCTGCGGTCAAGGCCCAGCTGTGCCACAAGGCTGCCCGGCTGCGGACGTGGAGGGACCTTAGCGGATGTCAGTGCCATTGCTGCCGGGGATTGCGGACTTGGCGGAGCGTTACGACGGCTTCGTCCTGGATCTCTGGGGGGTGATCCATGACGGGCGAAGCGTCTTTCCCTGGGTCAACGACACACTGTTGCGCCTCAAGCAGGCCGGCAAGCGCTCGGTGCTGCTGTCCAATGCGCCGCGCCGCATTTCGGTGACGCGAGAGCGCAACCGCTCGATCGGGCTGGACAACAGCCTGGTCGACGGCCTGATGACCTCGGGCGAGGCTGCTTGGCTGCATCTGGTCGAGCGGCCGGATCCCTTCTACCGGGCCTTGGGCCGGCGCTGCCTGCACATCGGCGGGGCCCGCGACATCAGCGCTCGAGACGGGCTGGACTATGACTTTGTGGCGAATGTCGAAGAGGCCGACTTTCTCTTCAACACCGGATCGGCTCATGAGGGCGGTCGCTCGCCGATCGACGAGGCGCCGCTGGTGACGGCCGCCCGGCGCGGCCTGCCGATGGTCTGCGCCAACCCCGACAAGGTGGTGGTCGTCGGCGGCAAGATGCAGGAGTGCGCCGGTGCGATTGCCAAGCGCTACGAGGCCCTGGGTGGAGAGGTGCGCTATCACGGCAAGCCTCACCCCGAGGTCTATGGACCGGTGATGGAGATGCTGGGCGTGCCCAAAGAGCGTTGCCTGGCTATCGGCGACAGCCTGGAGACCGATGTCCAGGGCGCGGTCAATGCCGGCCTCGATGCGCTCTTGGTGCTGGATGGCATTCATCGGGAGGGCTTGGACGTCGATGACCATGGGCGACCGGACCCCGGCCGCATGGAGCGGCTGCTGGCCCAGCACGACCTGCACCCCATCGCCGCCGTGCACCGCTTCGTCTGGTAGGCCCGGGGGTAGCGTGGCAAGGACCTGACGGAGGCCGGCCATGAGCGAAGCGGCAAAAGAGCGCCAGCCTTGGCACAGCCTCGGGATCGAGGCCTGCCGCCGACAGCTGGACAGTGCGTCGGCGGGCCTCTCCAGCGCCTGAGGTCGATCCCTTTTTGCACTGCGGCATAAGCCGGCTATACTCCGCCGCCAGAGCGCAACCCTCCGAGCGGAGCAGACCATGACCGACTTTCCCAAGCCGAGCCTGGACGATTGGAAGCAGCAGGCCGAAGCCCAGTTGAAGGGGCGCAAGCCCGAAGAGCTGGTTTGGGACACGCCGGAGGGGATCGCCGTCAAGCCGCTCTATTCGGAAGCCGACCTTGACGGAATTGCGCACATGGGCAGCCTGCCGGGCTTTCCGCCCTTCGTGCGCGGCCCGCACAGCACCATGTATGCCGGCCGGCCCTGGACCATTCGCCAGTATGCGGGCTTCTCCACCGCCGAAGAGAGCAACGCCTTCTATCGCGCCAACCTCAAGGCCGGCCAGAAAGGCCTCTCGGTCGCCTTCGATCTCGCCACCCACCGCGGCTACGACAGCGACCATCCGCGCGTCGTCGGCGACGTCGGCAAGGCCGGGGTTGCGATCGACAGCGTCGCTGACATGAAGATCCTCTTCGACGCGATCCCGCTGGACCGGATGAGCGTATCCATGACCATGAACGGCGCTGTCTTGCCGGTGCTTGCCATGTTCATCGTCGCCGGCGAAGAGCAGGGGGTGAGCCAGGCCCAGCTCTCCGGGACCATTCAGAACGACATCCTGAAGGAGTTCATGGTCCGCAACACCTACATCTATCCGCCCGAACCCTCGATGCGGATCGTCGCCGACATCATCGAGCACACCGCGCAAAACATGCCGCGCTTCAACTCCATCTCGATCAGCGGCTATCACATGCAGGAAGCCGGCGCGACCTTGGCGCAGGAGCTGGCCTACACCATCGCCGACGGGCTGGAGTACGTGCGGGCGGCCGCCGGCAAGGGCCTGGACGTCGATGCCTTTGCGCCGCGGCTCTCCTTCTTCTTCTGCATCGGCATGAACTTCTTCATGGAGATCGCCAAGCTGCGCGCTGCCCGCCTGCTGTGGTCCGAACTGATGCAGAAGGAGTTCCAGCCCAAGAAGGCGCAGTCCTTGATGCTGCGCACCCACTGCCAGACCTCGGGCGTCAGCCTGACCGAACAGGACCCCTACAACAACGTGATCCGCACCACCTTGGAGGCCCTGGCGGCGGCCCTGGGCGGGACTCAGTCCTTGCACACCAACGCATTGGACGAGGCGGTGGCCCTGCCGACCCCGGCGTCTGCCCGCATCGCCCGCAACACACAATTGGTCCTGCAGGAGGAAAGCGGCATCACCAAGGTCGCCGATCCGCTGGGCGGCAGCTACTACGTCGAGAAGCTCACCGACGACCTGGCCCAAGCGGCTCGCGCGCTGATCGCCGAGGTCGAGGCTGCCGGCGGCATGACCAAGGCGGTGGAGAGCGGCTTGCCGAAGATGCGGATCGAAGAGTCCGCCGCCAAGCGCCAGGCCCGCGTCGACCGCGGCGAGGAGGTGATCGTCGGTGTCAACAAGTACCGCGTCGAGGAGGAGGAGGAGATCGACATCCTCTCGATCGACAACGCCGCCGTGCTGGCCCAGCAGGTGGCGCGGCTGGAGAAGGTGCGCAACGAGCGCGACGAAGCGGCCTGCAAGGCGGCGCTTGAGGCCATCACCAAAGCAGCGGCCGAGAAGAGCGGAAACCTTCTGACCTTGGCGATCGAGGCGGCCCGGGCGCGCGCCACCGTCGGCGAGATCTCGGACGCGATGGAGAAGGTCTTCACCCGCCACCGCGCCACGATCCGCTCGATCACCGGCGTCTACGGCTCGGCCTACGAAGGCGATGCCGGCTTTGACAAGATCCTGGACGAGGTCGAGGCCTTCGCCAAGAGCGAGGGGCGCCGGCCGCGCCTTCTGGTGGCCAAGCTGGGCCAGGACGGCCATGACCGCGGCGCCAAGGTGATCGCCACGGCCTTTGCCGACATCGGCTTCGACGTCGACATCGGCCCCTTGTTCCAGACACCGGAGGAGGCGGCCCGTCAGGCTGTGGAAAACGACGTCCATGTGATCGGCGTTTCCAGCCAGGCCGCCGGTCATCGCACCTTGGTGCCGGGGCTGATCGACGCGCTGAAGCGCGAGGGCGCCGAGGACATCATCGTGGTGTGCGGCGGGGTGATTCCGCCGCAGGACTACGCCTTTTTGCGCGAGGCCGGGGTGGCCGCGATCTACGGTCCCGGCACCAACATCCCCGAAGCCGCCCACGAGATCTTGACCATGGTCGAGCGCCGTCGCGAAGCAGCCTGAATTGTGATTTACGGCGACTCCTCCGGTGTGTGGTTTGATTGACCCCGACCGGCGGAGGGTCCGCCGTGGCGCATTCCAAGGTGCGCCGGCAAGCAGAGAATCGCCGCCACCGCGCCTGCCGGGGAAGGGCAGTTGCGGGTGCGGCGGTCGAACAAGGAGCGTTGCGGTTTGCGTAAGTTCGGGACGGCCCTCACGGCGGCTATTCTGGCAAGCGTCATCACCCTGATCTGGCTTGGTACGGCCGGCTATCTGCTGCGCGACCTCAGCCAGTTCGTCGATCCGACGCGGGTCAGCCGGGAACAAATCGGTGTCGGACTGCTGATCCTGGTGGTCCCGCCGATACTGGTGTGGCTCTTGGCCTCGACCTCGTGGCGCAACCGCAACGTCGGCAAGACGCTGCGCCGCATCGAGGCCGGGCTCAAGCAGGAGGACGCCGCCTTCAAGGACGAGGTCAAGGGCTTGCGAGAGGCCTCTGAGACGGCAGCCAAGCAACTGAAGGAAACCGCCAAGGCGGCGCAGAACCAGCGCGGCGATATGGCCAAGGTGGCCGCACCCATGGCGGATCTGGCCGGACAGCTGCACGGCGTCTTGGGCGAGATGAAGGGCCTGGGCGAGGTGGTCGGCCAGTCGGAGATCCGACTCAAGGCCATGGCCGGGCAGATCGCTCAGTTGAATGACGCGGCCCAGCCCTTGCTGCAGCTCGACAGCCGCCTGACGGAGCAGTCCGAGGGCCTCTTGGCCGCGATCGACGAGCTCACCAAGCGCGGCGAGGCGGCCTCGGCCCAGCTGCAGGGACAGGCGCGTCTCGTCGGCAGCAACGGGCACAATGGCGCTGGGCCCGAACCCGCGCTGCTTCACGACGACAAGCAGATCGAGGCCAAGGTCCTCAGGCGCGTCGACTTCCTGGCCGACGCCAAGGCCGTCGCCGAGCAGCTGAACGCCAAGGCGGTCGACCTGCACGGCCTTCTGAAGATGGAGGTGCCGGTCGAGGTGCTGGCCGCCATCAGGGAGGGCGACAAGACCGCCCTGGCACGCCGCCTGCCGCGCCTCAAGGACCGCTCCGGCATTCGCGGCCTGATCCTGCTCTACGGCCACGATCAGGCCTTCCGCGGCGTCGCCGACCACTACATGGAGCAGTTCGAGGAGCTGTTGGACGACTGCCGCGAGGCCGATCCCACCAACGGCCTGGGCGCGCTCTTCATCACTTCCGACCTCGGCCGGCTCTATCTGGTGCTGGCCCGCGAGACCGGGCGCAACGGCCAGGCCGCGGAGTTTTAGGCAGTCTCACGCGGTGGCGTGGCAGAGCACCAAGCCCCAACCGTCGGGATCCTCGAAGCAGACTGCCCTGCCCGTCCAGTAAGGATTCTCCGGCGGCACCGGGTCGTAGCCATGGGCTTGCAGCCGGCCTGACAGCCTGTCGATGTCGCTCCAGTCCGGCAGGTAGAGCACCAGTAGATTGTCACGCGTGGGCGCCGGCGCGGCCAGACCGTCGCGATGCCGGATGATTTCCAGATGCAGGCTCTGGTCCGGCAGGCCCAGCATGACGCCGTCGTAGCCGTCGTGATCCTCGAAGGTCGAGAACTGCTTGAGGCCCAGTCCCTCGCGATAGAAGTGCAGCACGGCCTCCCACTTGTCAGTCGGCTTGGCGATGCGCACCCGCTCGACGGTGACGCCCTCGGGCCATTGGCTGGTCTTCTCGGTGTCGGTCATAGGGTGACCTCGCTCTGAAAGTGTCTTTAGGCGACGACAACGGTAAACGATACGGCCCACTTTAGGGGCGAGCTTAATGGACCAGCCGTTCTTGGATCATGACCATAGTGTCGAAAGGGGTACTGCACTCAGCTTCTCGCCGAAGGGAACAAGTTGATTGTGGTCATAGAGGACGATCCCATGGACGAAGCGTTCGCCGGTAGCCTCGGACAAGCGGCGCATGCCGGCGAAGTCAGAGGCGGAGACCGTGGCGGCTGCCTTCACTTCGATTCCGACGACACGTGATCTTTGGTCTTCTATGACGATGTCGACTTCGTTTCGGTCCTTGTCTCGATAGTGGAAGAAATTATATCTCCCGTTCGACCAGCTTGCATGCTTCAAGAGTTCGCCCAAAACATATGTTTCGAGGACGGGTCCCAAAGGCGTGCGATCATAACGGATCTGCTCTAGCGAGAGGTCGCGAAGCGCCGCTAGGAGACCCGAATCGAGAAAGTGGATTTTGGGAGTCTTGATCAATCGCTTCAACCTATTGCTGTACCAAGGCTGCAGCGTGGTGATCAAGAAGAGGTTCTGGAGAACACCCACGTACTTCTGCGCTGTGACGTGATTCATGCCCAATGGCGCGCTGAACCCTGAGTAGTTGACGATCTGGCTTGAATGTTCGGCAAGCACTCGGAGAAGCTTGGGGAGCAAGCGGAGTTGGTCAATCTGCGCAACATCGCGCACATCGCGCTGCACGATCGCGTCGATGTAGTCGAGGTACCATCTTTGCCGTCGTAACGGTCGGTGCCGAGCGAGGGCTTCGGGATAACCTCCTGAAAGAACGGTGTGGACGAGCTCGTCTCCCTCCAAGACTCTTGTTGGCCTTGCAACGTTACCCGCGAAGAGATCGTCGATGAACGTGCAAGGCGTGCCTTGGATTTCTGCTTGTGCGAGCGGTAGGAGTGGAACGATCTCCATGCGGCCTGCCAAGGAGTCGGCGACACGTGGCAGCATCATCAAGTTTGCAGAGCCGGTGAGGAGAAAGCGTCCGGGGCGAGGGTCAGTGTCGACACTCGCCTTTATTGCCAGTAACAGATCGGGTGCACGTTGAATCTCGTCAATGACCGCGCGGTCAAGGCCACGGATAAATCCGATAGGGTCGCTTTTCGCAGCCTTTAGGGTTGTCTCGTCGTCGAGGGTCAAGAAGGTGCTTCCGTGACCGGCGATCTGCTTTGCGAGCGTGGTTTTCCCCGCCTGCCGCGGCCCTACGACGGTAACGACACGCGTGTCGGAAAGTGCCTCTCGTAGGCGCCGCTCTATGAACCTCGGATACATGGATGAGCACCATCAACAGCATGACTATCTGAAAGCAAGCATCCGACCAATTGAAAGTCAATCAGCATCTGATTGAAAGTGAACCTCCGGCTAGTTGAAAGTGGCTCGCTCATGAGAATCAGCTTTTGAGACCCTTGCCGCGCAGCCGCTTCCCTTTCGCGGCGCCATGCTCTACATGGCAGACTTATGTCTGCCTCCATGGCCGCTCCGCCGCAGGCGGAGCCTCCGCAGCGCGATCTCTCGAGCTTCGCCATCCTCTCCCGCTTTCTGCCCTTTGTCTGGCAGAAGGGGCGGCGGGACCTGAAGGCGCGGGTGATCCTGGGCGGCTGCCTCTTGGTCCTGGCCAAGGGCTCGCTGGTGGCGGTGCCGGCCTTGCTGGGGGCGGCGGTCGACGCGCTCTCGCCCAGCAACGTCGGGATCGCCGCTGTGCCGCTCGGCCTCATTCTGGCCTATGGCGCGGCCAGGGTGATCGCCATTGCCGGCAACGAGCTGCGCGACGCGCTCTTCGCCAAGGTGGCGCAGAACGCCATGCGGACCTTGGCGCTGGGCGTCTTTCGCCACCTGCACCAGCTCTCGCTTCGCTTCCATCTGGAGCGCCAGACCGGCGGCATGACCCGCGCGATCGAGCGGGGCACCAAGTCGGTCGAGCAGATGCTCTTCTACGTCATCTTCTCGATCCTGCCGACCTTCGTCGAGGTGGTGCTGGTCGCCGGCCTGCTGTGGATCGCCTTCGGCTGGGTCTATGCCGCGATCACCTTGGCCACGGTCTCGGTCTACGTCGTCTACACCTCGCTGGTGACCAACTGGCGGATCCGCCTGCGCCGGCAGATGAACGAAAGCGACCAGGAGGCCGGCACCAAGGCGATCGACAGCCTCTTGAACTACGAGACGGTCAAGTATTTCGGCAATGAGGACCACGAGGCCGCCCGCTACGACGAGGCGCTGGCCGGATACGAGCGTGCGGCGATCAAGAGCCGGACGTCATTGGCCTATCTCAACACCGGCCAGGCTCTTCTCATCGCGTTGGGGCTGTCCTCCATCATGCTGGTTGCGGCCAACGGAGTGGCCTCGGGGGCGCTCACCGTCGGCAACTTCGTCGAGGTCAACACCTATCTGATCCAGCTGACCATCCCCTTGAATTTCCTGGGGACAGTCTACCGCGAGATCCGCCAACAGCTGGCCGATCTGGAACGGCTCTTCCTGCTGTTGCAGGAGGATGTCGAGGTCGCGGACACGCCTGGTGCACCGGCGCTGAAGCTCTCCGGCGGCGCCATCGCCTTCGAGAACGTGGGCTTTGCCTACGATGCTCGGCGCCGGGTCTTGCGCGGCGTCTCCTTCGAGGTTCCGGCCGGCCGCAGCCTGGCCATCGTCGGCGCCACCGGGTCCGGCAAGTCGACCATCGCCAAGCTGATCTTCCGCTTCTACGACGTCAGCGAAGGCCGCATCCTGATCGACGGCCAGGACATTCGCCAGGTGACCCAAGCCTCGCTTCGCGCCGCCATCGGCGTCGTGCCGCAGGACTCCGTCCTCTTCAACGACACCATCGCCTACAACATCGGCTATGGGCGTGTGGGTGCCAGCCGCGAGGAGATTACCGAGGCCGCGCGCCTGGCCCGCATCGCCGACTTCATCGAGGAATTGCCCGACGGCTGGCGCAGCAAAGTAGGCGAGCGCGGACTCAAGCTCTCCGGCGGCGAGAAGCAGCGCGTCGCCATAGCGCGCGCACTCTTGAAGGCGCCGCCGATCCTGATCCTGGACGAGGCGACCTCGGCCCTGGACAGCGCCACCGAACGGGCCTTGCAGGCCGACCTGGCCACGGTCTCGCGCGGGCGGACCACCTTGATGATCGCGCACCGGCTCTCCACCATCGTCGAGGCCGACCAGATCCTGGTGCTGGACAAGGGTTCCATCATCGAGCGCGGCCGCCACCGCGAACTGCTGGCGGCCGAAGGCGCCTATGCGGCGCTTTGGGCCAAGCAGCAAAGCGGCGAGCGCGAGGGGGCGGAAGCATGACGGACCTGGCCGAGCGCTTGCTGGCCGGAGAGCGCCGGGCCTTGGCCCGCGCCATCACGCTCGCCGAATCGAGCCGCAGCGACCACCGCGCGGCCGCCGAAGCTCTTCTGATCGAGGTCATGCCGCACTGCGGCAAGGCGGTGCGGCTGGGCCTCTCGGGCTCGCCCGGCGTCGGCAAGTCGACCTTCATCGAGGCCTTCGGCCTTTACCTCCTGGCGCAAGGCAAGAAGGTCGCCGTCCTGGCGGTCGATCCCTCCTCCAGGCTTACCGGCGGCTCCATCCTGGGCGACAAGACCCGCATGGAGGAGCTGTCGCGCGCGCCCGGCGCCTTCATCCGCCCCTCGCCCGCCGGGCGCACCCTGGGCGGTGTTGCGCGGCGCACCCACGATTGCGTGGCCCTGGTCGA
The DNA here is from genome assembly GCA_963669385.2 of Rhodospirillales bacterium. Taxonomy (GTDB): domain Bacteria; phylum Pseudomonadota; class Alphaproteobacteria; order Kiloniellales; family JACOMY01; genus JACOMY01. The sequence continues at coordinate 84,787 of CAXXGD010000064.1, read as the reverse complement.
GGCCGCCGGCTTCGACGTGGTCATCATCGAGACCGTCGGCGTCGGCCAGTCGGAGACCGCCGTCTCGGAATTGGTCGACAGCTTCCTGCTGCTGCTGCCGCCGGCCGGCGGCGACGAGTTGCAAGGCATCAAGAAGGGCGTGGTCGAGCTCGCCGACCTCGCCGTGGTGAACAAGGCCGACGGCAAGCTTGTCGAAAGCGCCCGGCGCGCGGCGGCCGAGTACCAGAGCGCCTTACGCATGCTGCGCCCGGCCGCCGCCAACTGGGTCCCGCCGGTGATCCTGACTTCGGCCCTGGAGCGCCGCGGCCTGGATGAGGTCTGGCAGGCCGCCCTGGCCCACCGCGAAGCCATGGGGCCGGACGGCCTGGCCGCCAAGCGCGCCGAGCAGGCCCATGCCTGGTTCTGGCGCGAGTTGCGCGAGGGCCTGGTCGAGGCGTTTCAAGCCGATCCTGCCGTTGCCGCTGCCTTGCCGGAGTTGGAGCGGCAGGTCGGCAGCGGTGCCCTGCCGCCCAGCCGGGCGGCCCAAGAGCTCTTGCGCCTTTTCCGCGGGGGACAGGGGGGCGAGGGAACGATGATCTGCGACCAGGCCCGATAGGACCGGGACGCGCCACCTGCTCTTCCGCAGAATCAGCGAGAGAACCGATGACCGCCGGCAGCGGCCCGAATTCTCGGCGGAGCTGTTACGGAAGAGGGTAGACCGTAGCGCCAAACCCGACAGATTTCGCGATCTGATCGAACCTCCCGCCTGCCTGACCTCCTCCTCCTCCACTCCTTTGATCTGGTTTCCTCAAGTGTGACGCGGTTCTAGCCGGGCGCGCCGGCAGATCAAGACGCAATAAGCAATCGCTTTGCGCCCTTTCAATCCTTATCCCCCGTCTATACACACTTACGTTGCTTTACAATCCCATAGGTCTTCCGGCACCTGAAGTAGCGTGCCATGATACTTTGGAAGGCCATCATTGATTAGAAGCCAGGGCAGCTTGCTTTCATAGTTTACATGAAATGCTGGCTCAAAATCCTCGGGATCCTCCAAAGAAGCGGCATAAAGATGCATCCCGCCCGGGTAATGATCCGCTTCAAATCCCATCGGGGAACCGCAGGCCTCGCAGAAGTGCCTCCTTACTCCTTTGGAACTCTCTAGTGTTTTCGGCGCCTGTCCCGACCATTTGAAGTTCTTGACGGGCACACCAAGCCACGCGACCACCGGTGCGGCACAATTGCGTCGGCAATCGTCGCAATGACAGTAGCAGGCCCATGTCGCCTCGCCGTGATACTCCCAATGTGTCTTTCCGCACAGGCAATGGCCTCGCTTGGTCATTTCTATTCCCTCACATGTTTCTAGGGGGCCGTTGACGCGCTGGTCTGAACCGCGATCCTCATTCTCATCTCTCCAAGAGAGTGAGGCTTGCCCAGAACGGACGAGCGCAAACGGTGTATGTCTCCTGGACAGCAGGTACGAGGTGATCGCCAATCATCCCGGTTTGAGGGGCTGCCTTAGCACACGCCAAAGGCGATGTTGCCGAATAGGATAGATTGTATCGCCGAACCGAGCCGATTATTTGCTAAAGTAGAAAGTCCTGCGCTTTGGGTCGGTGTGCCGCTCCACACCTTGGGGCGAAGCGGTGCCCGTCTGATGTTCCTGATCGGGTCAGGATGGATCAACCGCCGCTGATGTCTGGTATGCGGGACGAAGCGGACGTTGAGTCTTTAGGGTTGAAGGTCCGCTTTAATAGGTAACGCCGACGTTTGTAACGCCAAATCTTTCGATCAGTAGCCCTGCTGTCTTAGTGATGCACCTGTAATCTAAACTGACGATGCGATCGGCGAGTTGAAGAATGCGATTGGACCAAGGGACCATTCGGGTTCACTACTTTGCGCCGAGACATTCTGCCAATAGGTCGAACACCAATCGAATTCTAAGGTTTGTCTTCAGCTCTCGGTGCGCGACGAGCCAGGATTCTATCTCTATGGGTTCAAAATCCGGATAGGGATTCTCAAGTTCGGGATAGGCTGCTCCGACATCAATTGGTAAAATGCCAATCCCCAGCCCTTTGCGCACGAGTTCCAATGCCATTGTCACACTTGCGGTGGAATAGTTAAAATTCGCCACAGTCAGATTGAGACCGTGCGAAGCCATTAGCCCGAGCATGCGCTCCGGGTACTCAGACCCCACGAATTGCAGCTTTGCAATATCTGTCGGATGTGAAGGGCGACCAACGGCATCGAGGTATTCTGACGACGCAAAAAGACGACCGGTTGTGTCCCTCAGGCGTTTGGCGAAAAGGTTTTCGTCCTTAGGGCGGGCGTGCCGGATCGCAATATCCGCTTCACGCCGTCGCAGGTCGCTCATCTCATTGGACGCAATAATTTCAATCTGAAGGCTTGGCGCCGCGGCTTGAAGTTTCTTGAGTATCTCCGGGAGGAAAAACGTTGCCATTCCATTTGTGCAAGCGATTGCCACATGGCCCGTCACCGCTTCGGATTGCCCTGTGGCCGCGATAGAAATGCGATTTGCGGCCTCACCCATGCTTCGGAAATGCTCAAGCAGCTGCGTCCCGGCCTGGGTCAGCAACAACGCGCGTGAGGTCCTTTCGAACAGTGTCACACCAAGCGCTTCTTCGAGAGCGGCGACCTGTCGGCTGAGCGTGGGCTGAGTGAGCCCAAGCGCACGCGCGGCCGCAGAAAGCGATCCTTCTTCCGCAGTGGCTAGAAATGCGCGCGCCTGATTCCAGTCAAAAGCTGATCTTCGCCACTCCATGATCTGCGTATACCAGAGCTACAGAAATATGCAATTTCGCATTGGAGCCGAGCCAACTAGAAAGGTGCGAGCAAGACGCATCAGTCATGGAATTTGGTCCAAATGAATATCCGCAAGCAATCGGTCGAAGCGTCGACTGATACATCAAGGCAGCAGACAATTCCGATGACGAACTATCGGCTTGGCTCATGGCAGGTTGCGATTAGTCGGCAACTGAGGGCCAAAGAGGACTTGGCCAGCCAATACGATGCAGCCTCTCGCAATTGGCAGCAAACGACACGGCGGTTCGGGCTCAAGGCGGCATACCGAAGACCGTTGGTGGCATCCGGCGCGGGGACCGCACTTGGCAAGGCTGGATCTCAGGCTTCGGTGTTGGATTGCGGAATCGGGAGTGGAGCCCTCGCGATTGCACTTGGCAGCATTCTTCCCGAATCCCCTAATTTCTACGGCATCGATCTCTCTGCTGAGATGCTGGCCAGGGCGGATGTTGAGATGCGGCAGGCCGGCTTAATACCAGAACTGAGGCAGGCCGATGTTCTTTCGATACCTTACGCCGATGAATCCTTTGACTTCGTGATGGCCGCCCACGTCCTTGAACACTTGCCGGAACCTCAACACGCATTGAGAGAGATGGTGCGTGTTCTCAAGCCGGGCGGGATGCTGTTCGTTTGTTTGGTGCGGCGATCCAACTTCGGAGCTCTCATCCAATTGCGGTGGCGGACATGGGCGACCACGGAACAGCAAGGCATCGCATGGCTACAATCATGCCACCTCAAAAACATTGGCTCCCAGCCCATCCGTCTGGGGTCCTGCGCGGGGCAAGCCAGCACCGCATTCTGGGGGCGTCGACCATGCGGACTAGCGCACGCTCCTGAAACAACAAACCAGGAGGTCGACCCATGAAGATTCTGAGCAAATCCGAGTGGGCGATCCTTATCTTTGTCCTTGTCTACTCGTTCATACCGACCTTTGGAGGCTTGTTCCGCGTGCTCGAATTGGCGGGCGGACCCGCAATCGCGCCCGAAAACCCGCGGGCGTCAGGAACGCCCTTCCCAATCGTGCTGCACATTCTCGGCAGTTTCTTGTTTTGTCTTCTTGGCGCAATCCAGTTCCTGCCAAGCATCAGGGTGAGGCATCCTGTAGCACACCGCGCATTTGGTCGAATTGTTGCGGTGGCGGGTTGTCTTTCTGCGGGAAGTGGATTGTGGATGACTCATTTCTACAGCTTTCCGCTCAGCCTCCAAGGCAACGTGCTTTATTGGGTGCGGATTATCCTCGGCTTTCTGATGATCTCCTTCATTGTTTGGTCCGTTCTTGCCATCAGGTCCCGGAATGTCCTTCAGCACAGCGCCTGTATGCTGCGCGCCTATGCGATCGGTCAGGGTGCGTCTACGCAAGCGTTCATCGGCATCGGGTGGATGATCCTTTACGGGACAGAGGCGATAGGGCCGCTGCGCGACGCCATGATGGTGTTTGCATGGACATTTAACCTGTTGATCGCCGAGGTCTTTGTTTGGGCGGTTCTGGCAAAAAAACGGCTGCCAGCGTTGCGTGTCTTGGGCGAGAAACCATTTAGAGTAGGACAGTAAGATGATCGGCTATTTTACGATTGGGACGAATGACCTGGACAGGGCGATCAGATACTACGACACGCTGTTGGCGATTATTGGAGTTCAGAAACTCTGGCGGCATGGGGACATGGCGGCATGGGGGCCGTCACGGACCGAGACAGCATTGTGTTTGGCACGCCCTTTTGACAGGCAGTCAGCAAGCATTGGAAACGGCGTCATGGTTGCATTCAAAGCCGACAGTGCTGAGCAAGTTGATGCTTTTCACGCCAAGGGCATCGAACTCGGCGGAGAGAATGAAGGTTGCCCGGGACCACGCGGTGAGCACGGTGTTTATGCCGGCTATTTTCGGGACTTGGACGGGAACAAACTGAACGCCTACGTTCCTGCATAGGGCTGCCCCCTACCTTCTTGAGAAGAGGACGTTCGCTGACGGTGCAGCATCGTGCACTTTGGGCTCATTCCGGTCGCCCACGGCATGCCTCTCCCGGCTGCAAGCCGGGAGAGATCGCCCCGCTTTCGAGACGCTGAAGCAGCGGCGCAAGGGCGTCTTCCGGGCCGCTCCCGTTCCGCCCGACTACCTGGACACCCCGGACTGGCTGCCCGGCCTAAGAGAGCTCGCCAGGCGGCCGAAGAGCGATGCAGTCGAGAACAAGCCCCCATGGCCTTGGTCGCGCATTGCGCGGCTGAGCGACGATAGCGGGTTGACATTTGACCGTTATATCGATATATCTCGATATATGGACTTGGAGAGGTCGATAGCGGCTTTGAACAACCCTGTCCGGCGCAGGATTCTGGAATGGCTGAAGGACCGTTCCAACTTTCCGCCAGCTTTGCCGGAGCATGCCGATCTGGAGGGCGTTTGCGTCGCCTACATTCAGGAGAAGGCGAAACTCTCTCAGTCCACGATCTCGAACTACATGGGGCTCCTCAAACAGGCGGGCTTTGTGAAGGCCGAGCGCCATGGGCAGTGGACCTTTTATCGGCGCGACGAAGAGAACATCCGAGCCTTCCTCGCCGCCGTCCAAGATGAGCTCTTGAAGCCCTAGCCTTTGGAGACAGAGAGACAAGCGCGAAATGCGTCCAGAAAAACCGAAATATCGAAATATCCCGATGGAGAGGTGTTATGAATGAGAAAGATCAAGATGCAACAACCGTCCTGGGCCAGCCCCTGGACTTGCCATGCGGCGTTCGGCTGAAGAACCGTCTGATCAAATCGGCGATGTCCGACTCCCTTGGCGACGGGGTCGGAAACCCCACCGAGGCGCAGATGAGACTGTATGAACGATGGGCCGAAGGTGGCGCGGCGCTGTCTCTCATCGGCGAAGTGCAGGGCAGCCCGCATTTTCCCGAGAAACCGGGCAACCTGGTCCTGGTGCCGGACGCGGATAGGCACGCCATGCAGGGCCTGGCGACACGCGGGTCTGCCGGTGGCGCGCACATCTGGCCGCAGCTCGGCCATGCCGGTGCGCTTGCGCATGGGCCGATCAGCCGGCCCAAAGGACCGTCTCCTTTGGATGTCGAGGGACTTCGGTGCGAAGGCATGTCCTGGGAGAACATCCATGAATTGCCGGGCACCTATGCGCGAACCGCGACACTTGCCCAGGAGTTGGGATTCGGAGGCGTCCAGATCCACGCAGGCCACGGGTTTCTGCTCAGCCAGTTCCTGTCGCCCCTGTTCAACCACCGGACCGACGCCTACGGCGGCCCGGTCGAGGGGCGGTTCCGTATCATTGGCGAGGTGATCGACGCAGTTCGGCAGGCCGTTGGGCCGTCCTTCCCGATCGGTATCAAGATCAACTCGACAGACAAGTTGGTGGGCGGGCTCACGGAAGACGATGCGTTGAAGGTAGTGCGGCTACTCGACCGGACATCCATCGACCTCATCGACATCAGCGGCGGTACCTATTTTCCAGGTGCTGCATCCAGTTCGGAAGGCACGTCCTTGTCCGGGCCATACTTCATCGACTTTGCACGGCGCGCCAAGGAGGCGACGTCCATCCCGATAATGCTGACAGGCGGGTTCGAGACCAGGGACCAGGCTGTGGCAGGCCTGCTGAACGGCTCTGCCGATGCCATCAGCCTCGCACGCGCGATGGTGCTGAACCCGTCGCTCGCGAACACATGGTTGGAAGATGCAGGCGGCGACCCTGAATTTCCGATGTTCGATGCACCGCCTCGTGGAGGAGTCACCGCGTGGTACTCCATGCGCCTGACAGCGCTTGGTGAAGACTCCGAGAACCAGTTTGAATTGAGCCCGGCCGCTGCCTTGGAAGCCTATGAAGCGCGAGATGCAGACCGTTGCGAGAGATGGCGGAAACGATTCACTTAGCCGTCTTTGGTCGTGTCCTCAGCGATGGTGTAAGAGCGCCAGTCCGCGGCGGGGCTGATGTTGAGCCCTTTGCCCATCAGCACAAGGGGGAGGTCTATGTGCACGTCGGGGTCAGTGATGGGCCATCCCGCTAAGGTTCGACTGTGACGGAAAGGATTCTGCCGCCGCGCTCACAGGACGAGGTTTGGCGGCCGGTCGCTGGCCTCGATCTCCGGGGCGCGCGCCAGAAGGGCAAGGCATCCCGAAACGCTGCGCAGCCATTCGAAGTAGATGGCCTTTGCCGAGGTGATCACGGCACCGGCGTCGCGCATGCGCATCAGCCCGATGTCCTCGTCATCCTGCGTCGTCAAGGTCACGTCTTTGAGGACGACCACCTCATAGCCCGCCTCCATGAGGCTGAGCGCGGAATGGGCCACGCAGACATCCGTTTCCGTGCCGATCAGGACGGCGGTCCTGCGTCCGGTCGCATCCAGCGCCGCGCGGATTTCGGGCTGGTGGCCGAGGCCGAAGACATCCTTGTCGTGGACTGCCACGCCCTGCGGCAGTGCAGCGGCAATCCTATTGTTGAGCGAGCCGGAATGCGGGATGTCTTCAGCCATCGCCACCACCGGGATGTCCAGCAATGACGCAACGCGAAGCAGCCAGGCGGCCTTGGCGATGACCGCCTGGGATTTCGCGCGATCGTACTTCGCGAAGAAGCTGTCTTGCATGTCGATGACGACGAGAACGCTGTCGTTTGCCTCGACGAGGCGATGCTTGATGCCGGCGGGTGGCGTCATGGCCTCTCCTCCCTTCGGGTGATTGCGTCGCGAGGCCTATCGCCCGCTCTTGAATTTGGTCCAGGCACGCGTCAGCGCGCGGGTGAACTTTGCCGAATGCGGCACCGTGGGGAAGAGCTTGGCCTGCACCTCAGGCGGCGGAAAGATGCCCGGGTCGGAGAGAACCGCCTCGTCGATATGCTCCTGGGAGGCAGCGTTCGCATTGGCGAAGAAGACGAAGTTGGTCACCCCGGCGATCACGTCCGGCCGCAGGATGTAGTCCATGAAGAGATGGGCGTTCTCGGGGTGGGGCGCATCGGCGGGTATCGCCATGACGTCGAAGTAGACCTCCGCCCCTTCCTTGGGGATGGTGTAGGCCAGATCCACCGGCTTGCCGGCTTCCTCGGCGCGCATCGCCGCGATGGAAACATCGCCGTTGTAGATCACCGCAAGGCAGAGGGCGCCGTTGGCCAGGTCGTTGATCGCCTGCCCGTTGTTGAAGTGGCGCAGATAGGGACGGATCTCCGCCAGCATTGCCATGGCGGCGGCCAGGTCGTCGCGATCCTCGCTGTTGGGATCCTTGCCCAGGTAGTTGAGGGCGGCGGACACGACCTGAACCGGCGAATCGAGCACGAAGACGCCGCAGTCGGCGAATCGCGAGACGATCTCGGGGTCGAAGATCATCTCCCAACTGTCCAAAGGCGCGTCCGGCATCCGCTCGGCGACCGCGGTGGCATTGTAGCCGATGCCGGTGGTGCCCCAGGTGTAGGGCACCGCATAGGCGTTGCCGGGGTCGGCCTTGGCCAGGATCTCGAGGAAAGCGGGGTCGAGGTTGCCCCAGTTCTCAAGAGCGCTCTTGTCGAGCTTGCGGTAGGCCCCGGTGGGAATCTGCCGGGACAGGAAGCTGGACGCCGGAAAGACGACATCGTAGCCGCTGTTGCCCAACAGCATCTTCGTTTCCAGAACCTCGTTGGAATCGAAGGTGTCGTAGACGACCCTGATCCCGGTCTCGGCCTCGAAGTCCTGTAAGGTGGTCTCGCCGAAATAGTCGTACCAATTGTAGACGTTGACGCTTTGGCCGTCCTCTGCCGTCGCGGGGGCGGCCAGAGCGATGGCGAGCAGGCTCGCAGCCGCGATAATTTTCCGAGTGTCGTGCATGGTAACCTCCTTGGTCGGCGCGCAGGAATGCGCGGCTCTGGGCACCCATTCACCAGCCTTCTAGCCTCTTCCCTAGGTGCTAGCGGCTAGCTTGCCCTATGTGACATGCCGACAAGGACACGATAAACTCTCGAAATCATCGCTGTTACCGCTACAAAATTCGGGGTTTCAAAGATGCTGCGCCGCCTGCGAGATGCCGACATTAACCTGCTCAGGGTTTTCGTTGCCGTTGCCGAGAGCGGAGGGATTGCCGCGGCGCAATACCGTCTGAATGTCTCGCCCTCGACCATCGGCACGCAGATCTCTCATCTGGAGACGCGGCTGGGGCATCGCCTGTGCTATCGCGGGCGTGCGGGCTTTTCCCTGACCAGCGAGGGCGGGCAGGTGCTGGCGGCGGCCTACGACCTCTTCAGGGAGCTTGACCGCTTCGTGCAGAGGCTGGATGCGATAGACAAGGAGGTCTTGGGCATCATTCGCATCCTGGTGCTGGACGGGCTCATCCAGAACCCCAACCAACGCATCTCGGAAGGCCTGGCCCGTCTGCGGGAAAGCTATCCGCAACTGCAGTTCGATATCCGGCAGAACCCGCCCAATCAGCTGGAGCAGGCAATTCTGAAGGACGAGGCCGATCTCGCCGTGACCTGGCTGCCCGCGGTCTTTCCCAGCCTGACCGCCGAGGTGCTGTTCGAAGAAGACCAGGTGATCTGCTGCGGGCGCGCCCATCCTCTGTACGAGCGCGCGCCCGATCGCATCCAGCCGGCGGATCTGGAAGACCTGGACTGGGTACACGACGGCTACTTCCTGCCGAGCTCCATTCCCTTCGTGAAGCCGCCCTTCTCCACGGCGATGACGAACTTCGTGGACGGTATCGCCTACTTCGTGCTGGCGGGGACGCACCTGGCCTTCATGCCGCGCCCGCATGCCGAGCAGTGGTTCGCCTCGGGCGAGATGCGGCCGATCCTGCCCGAGGTCCTGAGCTTCAGGCTGCCGATGTCACTGGTCGCGCGCAAGGCGGCACTTCGGGACAAGCGGATCAGGGCCGTCAGGCAGACCTTGGTCGAGCTCCATCGCAGCAAGCGCGCAGCCGCCGGCGGGCCCGATCACGCCTGAACCGCGGGCGAGAGCTCGGGCCGGCTAGGCAAGTTGTCCGGCAGCCGGAAGTCGCCCGCCAGGCCAACCCGCTCGAAGGCCATGAGGACGAGCCAGCCGGGATCGAACTGACCTGGCAGCAGGCCCAGCTTGGCCGAGCCGGGAAAGGCGTGATGATTGTTGTGCCAGCACTCGCCGAAGGTGAGGAGACCCAGGTGGCGGAGATTGTGGCCTTGCACGGCTGCGCCCTCGACGTGCCAGTCGCGCTCTCCTGCGTTGTGGGCGAAGTAGCCGACGCACCAATGGCCGAAGATCGAGACAGTGATCCGCCCGCAGCAGCCCCAGGCGACCCAGCCCCAGCCGCCTAAGGCATAGAGGAGCAGGCCGACTGCCAGCTGCAGCAAGAGGGCCGTCCGTTCCAAGAGGCGATAGAAGTGCGAGGCTGTGAGCTTGGCCGGATAGCGATAGACCGGCCCATCCTCCAGGACGAGGTCGCAGTGGATCTGCCACCAGAAGTCTCGCAGCAAGCCGCTTTGGTGCGCAAGGTAGGGATGGCAGGTCGGCTGCCGCTGCGCCCAATCGCGCAGGTCATGGGTCCGCATCATGGTGAAGGGCCCGCCCAGGCCCACCAGGGTCCCGAGGGTAACCATCGCCTTCTCCATGATCGGCGGACAGGCAAAACTCTCGTGGATGAGCTTGCGGTGCATGCCGATCGAATGGCCGAGGCAGAGCGTGGTGCCGCTCCAGAGCAGAAACAGTAGGATGGCATCCCAAGAGAAGTAGAGCGCCCCGCCGATGAGCCAGCCCAGCAGCATGGCGCTCCACCAAAGCGATTTCCGCGGGCTCCAGCGCACCTGCCCGCGGCAGGGATCGCCGGCGGTGGAGGCCTCGAAGCGCCGGGCCAGTCGAGCGTCTCCTTCAGCCACGCGATGCCTCCCGCGTGATCACGCTCTCGATCAGATAGGCTGCGCTTTCCCGCATGGCATGCACCTGCAAGGGCCCGAAGTACCATGCCGGATCCAAGAGGCGTTGGTAAGAGAGGGTCAAGGAGACCTCGGTGCGGCCTTCACCCAGATCGCGGAAGGCCACCTCGGTGCCCTCGATACGCAAGTAGCTTGCCAGATAGCTGTCGTTATGGATTACGCGCGTGCGCACCCCTTTGTCGCCGACCCACTCGATCAGCAGATCCATTCGCCCCTGGTGGCTGTTGGTGACGAACCAGCGGCGATAGGTGAAGTGAACGCGGTGCAGGTCACCTGCCGACAGCGACCCTGCCTCGACGCGCTGCGGCAAGGGGAAGAGGGCTATCAGCCATGGGCGTGACGCCTCGAAGGAGATGTCGCGCGCCATGTTGGCCTTCAACTCGGCGATGGAGAGCTCGACCACCTTGCGCTCCGTGACTGCCTGTGCCCGCGGCGCGTAGGTCCAGGGCAGGACTCCTTCAAGCGATAGCAGGACCACCAGCAAGGGCACGAGATGGGCCCCCGTCCGGCCCTGCCGTCCTAGATCGCGTCTCTCCAGGCTCAGGCGGTAGAGGAAGGCCAGAGTGACGGCGAAGTAGTAGATCGGCATGAAGAGGAGGACACAGAGAAAGCCCTCGAACAGAATGACGGAGCTGGCCAGCATCACCACCGTGGCCATGCGTAGATGCGAGAGATAGCGGCCCAAAGCGGTCTGCCGGCTGCTCGCCCGCGTCAGATGAAAGAGCAACACCGAAATCAGGAAGGGAATGCCGACGTAGACGCTCGCCGATCCGGCGAATCTCGAGTCCAGCAGAAGGCGCATCACGAAGGCAGAGGCACCGACCAGGAACAGGATGGTGATCCCAGAGCTGGCTTTGGATTCCATCGCTCTCTCCCGCATCGCGTGGCCCGGCAGGCTCCAGGTTCGCATGAGATAGATACTTTCCTTATTAGGAAAATATCTATCTGTCAAGGATAGGCAACATGAACTGGCCTCCTGTTCGATCAGGTTTGCGTTGCTATCGGACCACTAGGTCGGCAAGCGCGCACGCAAGGCTAGAGTTTTTCGGGAGTTCGCGGTAAACGGGTTTTCGAAGGCGCTGGAAACCAAGTTCGAGTTCTAGCCCTTTGTGAGGCTTAAACAGAGGGACATTCAGGGGTGAGAAACATGAAGGTTGGAATTGCGCTCTTGCTCGCATCCTTGGTTCTCGCGGGTTGCGTATCGCACCGCTCGGGCAGCTCGGTCGAACGTGTCTCGGCGACGGCCAGCCAGCCGACCGAAACCAAGGCGCTGCACGAAATCGTCTTCACCGAAGAGGACATCACCGACAAGAAGTACGAGGTCATCGCCGACATCGAAGCATATGCCGCCAAGTCGACCATCTTCGATTCCGATCCGACCGAAGCCATGGTGAAGCGCGAGCTCTTGGAGCAGGCGCAAGCGCTGGGTGCGGACGCCGTCATCCTCGTGCGCTACGGCACGGTCGGCGTATCCGCCTTCAGCTGGGGCTCCCTGGAAGGCAACGGCCGTGCGGTGCGCTTTGTCGAGTAGAGCGCTTCTCTGTGCCCTTGGCCTGGCTGCGGCCTTGACCGCCTGCGCGCGCTCGGCACCGGACTTGCCGACCGACTTCGGGTCGGTCAATGCCACGAAGCGTTTGCAGGCCAGCGACTTTACTAAGGTGGATCTCGCCAAGTCCTGCGCGGACATCGCGCAAGAGCGCGAGGATCTGGACCGGCGAAACCATCTGGCCGAGGCGGAGATCAAGGCAGACCGCACCCAAAACCAAGTGGCCGGCTACTTTGCGGCGCTCTTCATCCTGCCGGTTGTCGCGGTCGATACCAACGAAAAGCAGGTCGCCCTCCTCGACAGCAATCAAGCGCGGATCGATCAGCTCTTGCGCTTGAGCCGCTTCAAGGAGTGTCGATAGGTGGCAAACGTACCAGCCAATGCTCATGACCCTTTGCTTACCTGCCAGAGCTTAGGGACTACAGCGACTGGGGAATCGGAGAATTGGTACGGCAACAGAGGGCCCTTTGGTTTGCTGCCAACCCGGCTTGAGTAGCGGTTTTCGACGGCCGTTGTGAGTTGATGCGCCATTGTCGAGCTCCTGTGGCCTTGCTGGATTCGTGGCGCTCGGGAGACAAATCTGTTAGACTAACAGCATGACAGAGAACGCGAAAATGACGCCCGAAGAGGTTGCCGCCGCCCGCGAGCGACGGCTCACGGCAATGCATCTGCAGGAGATCGAGGGCAACCCGCTCGCGCCCGAGGACATCGCCATGTTCGAGATGTTCGAGCGCGAGGCGTGGACCCATAGTCGTCGCCTCGCCTACATTCGCGCGTATGCCACAACCAAGCCCGTTCCAGACGCGGCGGAATGAGCGATGAGGTCTACTGCTATCCTCCCGGGTACAGCGTTCTCAAGAACCTTCTGGATATCCGCGAGGCGGACCGGCTCGAACGTGCCGAGCGCCGTTTCGTAGCGGAGCGCCTGATCCATGGTGCACCGGGCGGCGAATTCGATTTGGGTCATCTACAGACACTCTTCGCCTCTTGGCGAGCTGTGTGAGCAAACACGAGAACCTACACAGGCTATTGCAAACTTTCATCTGCTTTAACTAAGAATACGATTGTGGATGCAGTCATGTGCAAAGCATAGGCTACGAGATGAGGAAGCACTTTTGTCTGCAAAACACCCTGCCCGTGTCCACTAAGCCTATTTCTGGCAGTGGGAACGCCGGCTTCGAGTGTTGCTCGCAAACCAGAGAAATGATTCGCCCAAAAATCTGGAACAAGACCATGATCAAATGCTATTCTAACAAGACCGGAAGCTGTAGCTGTTTTGCCATATGGCCATTTGCGCTTATCATAAATCGACTTCATGGTGCTCTCAAATGCTTTAAGAGCATCACTTAAGGCCTCCTTATTCTCACCGCGTTGGTAGTGCTTGTATGCGCTCAAGAATTCCTCTTCTGCACCGGTAAATTGAGCATTTCTCAGGAGGGTAAGTGCCGGTTTAACGGCATTAGAATGTATTAACTCTGCATCAATTCGTATTATTTCTCTATCGTACTCATACCCTACGCCGTGTTCTCTCAGCCTTGCATTGATTTCAGCGATCGCATTTCTCGCAATCGACTCTGAGGATTTCCGTCTGCGATAATGATATCGGCTCGCTTCATTTTCAATTACTCTACAGACTAACTCTAGTGCACTAAGAACGTGTTCCACGTCAGGCTCATGAAGTATATAGTTAGTGATTTCGTCGAGATATCTGTCTACATACCTGTTCGCATCGGGCGGGAGAGTAAATACTCCGATCTCTTTTCGCAAAGTTTCAACAATGATTTTGTAAGCATTACGAATAGCGGGTCCATTCAAACTATCATGATATTCATCAATTCCACCTAACGTCTCATGCATTACCAAAACAATTTGCACGCGAAGCGCCTCTGGGATTTGATCATACGTGTATACATCTGGAATTTTCCCTCGCAATTTCTGTTGTCGCTTAAAAAATGTTTCAAAGATAGGCATTTTTGTTTTCCCCCTTTGTATAGCAGCCAAATCTCATAAAAATACTTCAACTAGAATACTTTTACTCTGCCTTAGCTTTCTCTATAAACCGATCGTACAGCGTATTCATATCAGCGCCACTTCTACAGGCTTAGATCTTGTTATCAATTTAGTCACGATTCGCGGAATTGTACTTGGAGCCGTCGATCGACATTACACAGCCCGCCGCATAGTCCTGGTGCGTGACGTCCCGGATCGTCGCCTGGGGGCCGCAGAGCGGGCAGCCCGGGTCGGCGGCGGCGCGGATGGAGCGGAAGCTGGCGGCCAGCGCGTCGTAGAGCAGCAGGCGGCCGGAGAGGCTGTCGCCGATGGCGAGCAGCTCCTTGATCACCTCCATCGCCTGCAGGCTGCCGAGGATGCCGGGCAAGGCACCCAGTACGCCGACGTCGGCGCAGCTGTCCTTGGTGTCGGCGAACTCGCTGCCGAAGAGGCAGCGGTAGCAGGGGCCGTGCGCCTCGCCGGCGTAGGCTTTGAAGGTGGTGATCTGGCCGTCGAAACGCATGACCGCTGCCGAGACCAGCGGGCGGCGGGCCAGATAGCAGGCGTCGTTGATGAGATAGCGGGTGGCCGGATTGTCGCTGGCGTCGGCCACCAGGTCGAAGCGGGAGACCACCTCCAGCGCGTTCTCCGGCAGGAAACGCTCTTGGATGGCCTCGATGGTGACCTCGGGGTTGATCGCCTTGGCGAAGGCAGCGGCGCTTGCGACCTTCGGCCGGTCGAGATCGGCCATGGCGTGGATCGGCTGGCGCTGCAGGTTGGAGAGGTCGACCAGGTCGTCGTCGATGATGCCGAGCGTGCCGACCCCGGCAGACGTCAGGTACTGGACCAAGGGGGCGCCCAGCCCGCCGGCGCCGATGATGAGGACGCGGGCCCGGAGCAGGGACAACTGGCCCTCCTCGCCGATTTCCGGCAGCACCAGGTGGCGGGCGTAGCGCTCGATCTCCGAATCGTCCAGGTCGCGCTCTAGGGTGTCGGTCATGTCGGCCAGCGTCACGTTTCTTGCGCTTCTTCGTCCAGACCCATGTGCCGGGCGCGTTGGCAGAGCTCGGCGATGGTGAGGCCGTCCAAGCGGGCCATCATCTGTTCTTGCATCTCAAGCCAGATCGGGCGGACCACGCGCAAGCCGATTTCCGAGCCCTCCGGCTCGGCGGTGGGGTCGGGCGTGCCCTCCAGCTGGCGGACGATGCGGATGATCTCGCCGACGGAGATCTGGTTGGCCGGGCGTGCCAGACGATAGCCGCCGCGGGGGCCACGCTGGCCGGAGAGGAGATGGTGGCGCACCAGCTCTTGAAGCACCTGCTCCAGATAGCGGCGCGGTATTCCTTGCCGCGCGGAGATATCGCTGGAGCGAACCGCACGATCATCGGCGAAAAAGGCGATGTCGACCACCGCCTCGATGGCGAAGAGCAGCTTCTTGGACAAGCGCAGCATGGCTCTAGCCTCCTCGCGCCGCCAGGCCGGTGGAACCGAAGCCGCCGGATCCGCGCAGGCTCTCCTCAAGACTCTCGACCGGCTGCCAGCCTATCCGGGCGACCGGCGCCACCACGAGCTGAGCGATGCGTGCCCCGCGCGTGACCGCGAAGCCTGCGCTGCCGAGATTGATCAAGAGCACCGCGACTTCGCCGCGATAGTCCGAATCGATCGTGCCGGGGGCGTTCAACAGACTAACGCCATGCTTGTAGGCCAGTCCAGAGCGCGGCCGGACCTGAGCCTCCCAGCCTTGCGGCAAGGCAAGGGAAAAGCCGCAGGGGATGAGTGCCCGCTCCAGCGGCGCAAGCGTTACCGGAGCGTCGATGGCGGCGTGCAGATCCATGCCGGCGCTGCCCGGCGTCGCATAGGCCGGGAGCGGCAGGTCGCTTGCGTGCGCCAGACGCAGGATCGGCACCGAGGGGGCGGCGGTAGTGGTCACGAGGCGGCTCCGGGCGTGGCCAGGCTCGCGGCGATGCGTGCCGCCAGCCGTTCGGCGAGCGCAGCCTTGTCGAGCCGAGGCCAGGTCTCGCTGCCTTGGCCGTCGATCAGGTGCACCTGATTGCTGTCGCTGCCGAAGACATCGCCGCTTGGCGAGACGTCGTTCGCCAGGATCCAGTCGCAGCCCTTGCGCGCGCGTTTGGCGGTGGCCTGCTCCACCACCCGTTCGGTCTCTGCCGCAAAGCCGATCACCAAGGCCGGCCTGGCCTCGCCCGGCTCCGACAGGGTGGCCAGAATATCGGGATTGGTGGTCAGGCTAAGGCTTGGCGGCCCGCCCGCGTCCTTCTTTATCTTCTGCGACGGCGCATCGGCGGCGCGCCAGTCCGCTACCGCGGCGGCACAGACGGCGGCGTCCGCGGGCAGTGCCGCCTGGCAGGCGGCCAGCATCTCGCGTGCGCTCTCGACGGCCACCACCGTGACCCCGGGCGGGTCGCCAAGCCCGACCGGGCCGGTGACCAAGGTCACGCGTGCGCCGGCCCGCGCCAAGGCAGCGGCGATGGCATGGCCTTGCTTGCCGGAGGAGCGATTGGCGATGTAGCGCACCGGGTCGAGGGCCTCGTGCGTGGGCCCGCTGGTCACCAGCACATGGCGGCCGGACAGCGCACTGCCGCGCTCGAAATGGGCTTCGATGGCGGCCAGAATCTCGGCCGGCTCGGCCATGCGCCCGAAGCCGAACTCGCCGCAGGCCATCGGCCCCTCGTTGGGCCCCACCGTCATGAGGCCCCGCGCCTTGAGGCGCTCCATGTTCTCTTTCGTGGCAGGATGGTCCCACATTCGCACGTTCATGGCAGGGGCAGCCAGAACGGCCTTGTCGGTGGCCAAGAGCAAGGTGGAGGCGAGGTCGTTGGCCAGGCCGCCGGTGAGCTTGGCCAGAATGTCGGCGCTGGCCGGTGCAAGCACCACCAGATCGGCGGCGCGGGAGAGCTGGATGTGACCCATTTCCGCCTCGTCGGTCAGCGAGAAGAGATCGCGATAGACCTTCCGCTCGGTCAGGGCCGAGACCGATAGCGGCGTCACGAACTGCTCCGCCGCAGCGGTCAGGACGGCGGTGACCTGCACCTGTCGCTCACGCAGCCGGCGAATCAGGTCCAAGCACTTGTATGCGGCGATCCCGCCGCTGATGATCAGAAGTATGCGCTTACCCGCCAGCATCCGGCACAGCCCCAGTCGTTCGGTCGCCACGCGGCGGAAACTCTACAAAGGCACACGACGATCAACTTAGGGGGACGGGGCCGGCATCTCAAGCGAGCGAAGGGTCACGTCATCCCAAGAGCACCACGGCCAAGGTCGCGATTGCCAGTATCAGCGCCGCTTGCGCCAGGCGGCGCGGACTGGCCCGCTCGATGCGCTCCAGGCTCTCCGGGGCCAAGCGCAGGCCGCCTTCACGCACTTGGCTTGCCAGGGCCTCCAGGTCGCTGATGAACTGCGGGCCGCGTGTCAAGAGGCGGTTCAGCGTGCGGGTCCCCTCGCGCAGCCGGGCGGCCGGGCCACGGTGTCGCAGGATCCAGTCCTCGATCAAGGGCTGCGCCAAGGTCCAGATGTTGAGCTCCGGCGTGAGCGAGCGGCTGACACCCTCGGCCATCATCATATTCTTCTGCAAGAGCAGCAGCTGGGGCTGCACCGGCATCTGGGAAGGACTCGGTCAGCTGGAAGAGCTGTGCCAGGAGCCGGGCGAAGGAGATCTCTTCGAGGGGACGGTCGATGATCGGCTCGCAGACCGAGCGCAGTGCCTGGGCGAAGGTGTCGATCGCCCGGTCGCTCGGCAGGTAGCCGGCGTGCACCTGAATCTCGGCAAGGCGGCGGTAATCGCGCTGCAAGGTCGCCATCATCATGTCGGCCAGGACCAGGCGGGTCTCTTCGTCCAGCCGGCCCAGGATGCCGAAATCGACCGCGACCAGCCGGCCTTCCTTGTCGATCATCAGGTTGCCCGGATGCTGGTCGCCGTGGAAGAGGCCGTCGCGGAAGACCTGCTTGAAGAAGATCGTTGCCGCCGTGCGCAGCACGTCTTGCAGATCCAGGCCCGCCTCCTGGAGGGCGTCGCGGTCGTCGATCGGAATGCCGCCCACGCGGGACATGGTGAGCACGCGCTTGGCGGTGCGCCGCCAGTCAACGCTGGGCACGCGGTAGCTGTCGTCGCCGACGAAGTTGTCGGCGATCTCCGACATGCCCGCGGCCTCGTAGCGCAGGTCCATCTCCAGGGCCACCTGCTCGGCAAAGACCTGCACGACGGCAAGCGGCTTCAAGCGCCTGAGGCGCGGCTGGGTGCGCTGGCCGAGCCGTGCGAGCCAGAAGAACAGCCGCAGATCGCGCTCGAAGGCGCGCTCGATGCCCGGCCGCAGCACCTTGATCGCGACTTGGCGCCGCAGCCGCTCCTCGCCATCGGCCACCGGGTCCTCGACCTCGCCCAGATGGACCTGAGCGATGGAGGCGGCGGAGACCGGAACCGAGTCCAAGGAGACGAAGAGTGCGTCGATCGGTTCGTCGAACTCGGCTTCCAGCGCCTTGCGGAAGGCTTCGAAGGAAAAGGGCGGGACGCGATCCTGCAAGGCCGACAGATCCGCGGCCATCTGCTCGCCCAAGAGGTCGGCGCGGGTCGAGAGCGACTGGCCAAGCTTGATGAAGCTCGGCCCCAACTCGGTCAGCGCGCGCGCCAGGCGCTCGCCTGGCCGGCCGTGGCCGCGGCGGCGGCCCAGACGCTCCAAGAGCCACAGCGGCCAGCCGCGCAGGCCGAGCGCCTCGAAGGCGCTGGCCGCATCGTGACGGGCGAGCACGCGCAGAATGCCGACCAGCCGGGCGATCATGCGGAGCGAGAGCAGCATGGGCGAGACGGGTTCCCTGGCCTTTTAGAGGCGCCAGCCGTGGTGCAAGGCGGCGATGCCGCCACTGAAGTTGCGCCAACCGACACGGCGAAGCCCCGCCTCCTCCATCAGGCGCGCCAAGTCCGGCTGCGGCGGAAAGCGGCGAATGGACTCCGCCAGATAGCGGTAGCTGTCGCGATCGCGGGCCACGATTGCGCCCAGTCGCGGCAGCACCTGGAAGGAGTAGAGCTCGTAGAGGCGATCGAGCACCGGCAGGATGACCGCCGAGAACTCGAGGCAGAGAAAGCGGCCGCCGGGCTTCAGTACGCGCCGTGCCTCGGCCAGTGCCAGTTCCGGCTGGGTCACGTTGCGCAGGCCGAAGGCGATGGTGTAGGCGTTGACGCTGCGGTCCGGCAGGGGCAGGCTCTGCGCATCGCCGGCAAGCCAGCTGATGCCTTCGACGATGCCCTTGTCCAGGGCCCGGTCGCGACCGACGGCCAGCATCTCCGGGGTAAGATCCAGGACATAGACCTGGGCCTCCGGCGTCTGCTGGGCGATCCGCAATGCGATATCGCCGGTGCCGCCGGCCACGTCCAGGATGCGCTCGCCCGGCCTCGGTGCAAGGCGCGTCAGCATCGAGGCTTTCCACAGCCGGTGAATGCCGCCCGACATGAGATCGTTCATCAAGTCGTAGCGGCCGGACACGCGGGCGAAGAGGTCGCGTACCCGCGGCCCCTTCTCGTCGAGCGGCACTTCCTCGTAGCCGAAGTGCGTGGTGGTCCCCGCGGCGCGGCCGGGGGGCTTGTCGGTGTTGCTGTCGGGCGAGCTAACCATGATGGCGTGGGAAGATAGCGGTGCCGGCGCCACCCGGCTACTGTCTCGCCGTCCGGTCGCTATGAGGTCGCAGCCGGACCTTGATCGAGGGAGAGGAGGCTATGCCGGAGCTGCCGGAAGTGGAGACGGTCATGCGCGGCCTGCGCGGCCCGCTGGAAGGCCGGCGCATCGCCACCGCAGAGGTGCGCGTGCCGGCACTGCGCTGGCCGCTGCCGAAGGATCTCGCCGCACGCCTCGCCGGCCGCCGCGTGTTGGGCCTCTCCAGGCGCGCCAAATACATAATGATTCGGCTGGAAGGCGCGGAGGTCCTGTTGGCCCACCTCGGCATGAGCGGCCGCATGACGGTGTTGCCGCGTGGCAGCAACCGCCCTTTGGACAAACACGATCATGTCGTCCTTAGGACCGAGGAGGGCCTCGAGCTGCGCTTCAACGATGCCCGCCGATTTGGCGTGCTGGACCTGGTGGCCGAGGCCGATCTGGCGGAGCACCGCCTTTTGAAAGGCCTAGGCCCGGAGCCGCTGGAGCAGGCCTTCGACGGCGCCTATCTGTCGCGCGTTCTGGCCGGCAAGATCACTCCGATCAAGGCGGCCTTGCTGGACCAGCGCCTGGTGGCCGGGCTCGGCAACATCTACGTCTCGGAGGCGCTCTTCTTTGCGGGCCTTTCGCCCCGGCGCTTGGCGCGAAGCGTCCCGGGACGAAGAGCGGAGAAGCTGGCCACGGCGGTCAAGGATGTGCTTCGCCGGGCCATTGCCGCCGGCGGCTCCTCGCTTCGGGACTATGTGCAGACGGACGGCGAGCTGGGCTATTTCCAGCACGAGTGGGCGGTCTATGGGCGCGAGGACGCGCCCTGCCCCGCTTGCCACGGCAAGGTGCGCCGGCTGGTGCAATCGGGGCGCTCCACTTTCTATTGCCCGCGCTGCCAGCGTTAGGTTCTGGCCGCTGGCCCGGAGCCTTGCTATAGGGCGGCGACACTGCATCAAAATCAGGCGGAAGAGAGAGGAGGGCTGGCATGGCCTACGAGATGATCGAGGTCGAGCGCGACGGCGCGGTGGGCATTGTACGCTTGCATCGACCGAAGGCTTTGAATGCGCTTTGCGCCCAGTTGATCGACGAGATGGGCCAGGCGCTGAGGGCCTTCGACGCCGACGACGGCATCGGCTGCATCATCCTGACCGGTTCGGAAAAGGCCTTTGCTGCCGGCGCCGACATCAAGGAGATGAAGGAGAAATCCTATCAGGATGTGAAGAAGGAGGACTTC
This sequence comes from Rhodospirillales bacterium, assembly GCA_963669385.2. Taxonomy (GTDB): domain Bacteria; phylum Pseudomonadota; class Alphaproteobacteria; order Kiloniellales; family JACOMY01; genus JACOMY01. The sequence goes on along the minus strand of CAXXGD010000064.1, from coordinate 63,727 downwards.
ATCACCGGCGACTGGGAGGTGGTCACCTCCATCAGGAAGCCGGTCATCGCCGCTGTCGCCGGCTTCGCGCTGGGCGGCGGCTGCGAGGTGGCGATGATGTGCGACATGATCATCGCCGCCGACAACGCCCGCTTCGGTCAGCCGGAGATCAAGCTGGGCACGATTCCGGGTGCCGGCGGCTCACAGAGGCTCACCCGTTTCGTCGGCAAATCCAAGGCGATGGATCTCTGCTTGACCGGCCGCATGATGGATGCCGAAGAGGCCGAGCGCTGCGGCCTAGTGGCCAGGATGGTGCCGGCCGATCAGCTGATGGAGACGGCGCTGGGAGCGGCCAGGGAGATCGCCTCCTACTCTCAGCCGGTGGTGGCCAGTTGCAAGGAAGCGGTCAATCGCGCCTATGAGACCACCTTGCGCGAAGGCGTGCTGTTCGAGCGTCGCCTGTTTCATGCGACCTTCGCGCTCGACGACCGGACGGAGGGCATGGAGGCCTTCGCCGCCAAGCGCAAGCCGGCGTTCAAGCATCGCTGAGCAGAGGAGCTGGAGGCCCGTCAAGCCCTGCGCCGGCGGCATGCCCGCCGCGCAGGAGGGCGCGTGCGCCTTGACTGCGCCCCAGTGTCTGTCTATATCCCCGCCCCTTGCACAGCATTTTGAGTGAGAGACCGCTCGGCCCATGGCGAACCACAAGTCGGCAGAAAAACGCAACCGCCGCAGACTGCGACGCACCTTGATCAACCACTCGCGTCTTTCGCGCATTCGCACCCATGTGAAACGTGTGGAAAACGCGATCATCGCCGGGGACAAAGAGGCTGCCGGCACCGCCTTGCGCGCCGCCCAGCCGGAAATGATGCGCGGCGTGGGCAAGGGCGTCATGCACAGGAATACGGTGGCCCGCAAGCTCTCCCGCTTGTCCCGACAGATCAAGGCCCTGGGTTAGCTCCTCAACCCATCCCTCCAGCGGCGGATTCCGGATGGCTGCGGCGCCTTGGCGCCGCCGGCCCCTTTCCGCGTGTTTGCGCGCACCTCGTTGGCTAGCGCACCCGGTGCGCGTCCGGGACAAGAGTGGACCGCAGAGTCAAGCAAAGAATCTCGATTCAGAGCAAGTGTGATAGCTTGTCTGCCGCTCTGGCCTGTGGCTACATAGAGGCGGTCGCGCTGGCAAACGAGAAAAAGACAGCAAATAACGCGTAAATATAGCGCGATCGGGGCCAAGCATATTTGCATAGAGTTGGACGGCAGGAGGTGTGCTATGGAGAGATTTTTTGAGGCCTATGGTAGGTTTTCTGACGAAGTTTTTGTTTTTAGAGAAGAATTTCGACCTTCCGGCAGTGTCACTAAGATCAGGTGACAGAATTCACAAGCTAGCATGAGACTCGGACCGGCTGCGGGCGGCGGCTGGTAACGGACCTTTGTGTGGAGCGTGAGACGACGGTTCGTGGCGGCGAACCGGTAACGGAGGGCTCAGGGATGAGACTTCCGTGAAGAGGGAGTTTTGGCAGTGCAGGGCTTGGAACAGCAGGACAACGTGGGCGGCAGCGACATAGGGAGACCAGGGAGGGCGAGCAAAAGAGTGGCGGCAAAGGGGGCGAACGGAGCAAACGTCAGGGGGAGCGCGACGGGTATGCAGGCCGACTTATTGGACGAGGTATGGAATCGGGTACGCGCGCAATTGCGCGCTCAGGTCGGGGAGGCAGCCTTCAGCTCATGGCTTGAGCCCTTGACTTTAGTGGCCTTGCGCGAAGGCGTGCTGCGCCTGGCCATTCCTACACGTTTTATGTGCGACTGGGTGAGAGGAAACTACGCCGATCTGATCAATTCTCTACTGACCGGGGCGTCGGAGCAGATCGACGAGGTCGAGATCATCGTGCAGCCGCCGGCGCGCCCAGCGGCCAAGCCTGGCGATCCACGCCTCGGCGAGGCCGCGGCGGAACCGGAAGCGGCTCCTCCAGCGAAGACCAGGAAGCAGAAGGCTTCGTCCAAGGCCGACAAGCCTGTGGCCGAGCCGGAGCCGGCCGCTGCGGCCAGCGAGAGCGACACCTTCTCGGCACCTCTGGATGCGCGTTTCACCTTCGATGAGTTCGTCGTCGGCAAGCCCAACGAGTTGGCTTATGCCGCGGCCCGCCGCGTCGCAGAGGCCGATCAGGTGCCCTTCAACCCGCTCTTCCTCTATGGCGGCGTGGGGCTCGGCAAGACCCACCTGATGCACGCGATCGCCTGGCAGCTGCGCCGCCAGCATCCCGAGCGCCGGCTGATCTATATGTCGGCGGAGAAATTCATGTACCAGTTCGTCCGGGCGCTCAGGACAAGGGACACCGTCGCCTTCAAAGACCAGTTCCGAAACATCGACGTGCTCATGATCGACGACGTCCAGTTCATCGCCGGCCGCGAGGCGACGCAAGAGGAGTTCTTCCATACTTTCAATGCCTTGGTGGATCAGAACCGGCAGGTCATCATCTCTGCCGACAAGTCCCCGCACGGGCTGGAAGGCATGCAGGAGCGGATGCGCTCGCGCCTCGGCTATGGCCTGGTCGCCGATATCCATCCGACCACCTACGAGCTGCGCCTCGGCATTCTGACCGCCAAGGCCGAGCAGTTGCCGGTCGACATCCCCTTGAAGGTGCTGGAGTTCCTGGCGCACCGCATCACCTCGAACGTGCGCGAGCTGGAGGGCGCGCTGACCCGCATCGTCGCGCATCAGACGCTGGTTGGCCGCGGCATCACCTTGGAATCGATTCAAGAGCTGCTGCACGACGTGCTGCGCGCCAACGACCGGCACGTCACCATCGAAGACATCCAGAAGAAGGTGGCCGAGCACTTTCAGATCCGCGTCTCCGAGATGCACTCTGCCCGGCGGGCCCGCGCCGTTGCCCGGCCGCGCCAAATAGCCATGTATCTGGCAAAGCAGCTAACGCAGAAGTCACTACCGGAGATTGGCAGGAAGTTCGGCGGTCGCGACCATACGACGGTGATGCACGCCGTGCGCAAGGTGGAAGAGCTGAAAGCCGAAGATCACAGCTTTGCCGAGGATGTGGAGTTGCTGCGGCGCATGCTGGACAGCTGATCCACCTCTTGAGAGTTGGCCCCCCGCGCACCTAGTGCGCACACTTGGCCGCCGGGACCTACCGGTCTCGGCGGTCCTGTTTGCAGGTGCGCAACCTTCTGACGCAGCGGACCGGCAAAACGATATCTCCCATGCCATTGCAACGCTTTTCTTGTGCTGAGGGGCGAGCTATGATCGCTGCCCCGTTCAGGTGCGACTCGACATAAAAGCGCTAAGTTGCTTGGCGTCGGATCGGCAGGGCGGGGCCTCGGCGTTCGTGCCGGCTCTGGTGTCAATCCCTAGCCAAAGCAAAAAGCGTAGACATGAAGCTAACCATAGACCGTGCAGCGCTCTTGAAGGCGCTGGCCCATGTGCAAAGCGTCGTCGAACGCCGCAACACCATCCCCATTCTCTCCAACGTGCTGATGGACGCGGGCAGCGGCGGACTGTCGCTGACCGCCACCGACATGGACCTCACCATCGTCGAGGTGGCGCCGTCGGAAATCGCCACGACCGGCTCGGTGACGGCCCCGGCGCACACCCTCTACGACATCGTGCGAAAACTCCCGGAAGGTGCGGAGGTGGTGCTGGCCGCCGACGGCGATCAAGGCCAGCTGCTGCTGACCGCCGGGCGCTCGCGTTTCACGCTGTCCACCCTGCCGCGCGAGGACTTCCCGGCCTCGGCCGACGGTGCGATGCCGGCCAGCTTCAGCCTCCAGGCCGAGGCCTTGAAGAACCTGATCGATCGCACACGCTTTGCGATCTCGACCGAAGAGACGCGCTACTACCTGAACGGCATCTATCTGCACGACACCAAGGTGGACGAGGTGCCCCTGCTGCGCGCCGTGGCCACGGACGGCCATCGCCTGGCGCGCTTTGAGATACCGCTGCCCGAGGGCGGCGAGGGCATGCCGGGCGTCATCATTCCGCGCAAGACGGTGAATGAGTTGCGCAAGCTGTTGGATGAGGTCGAGGGCGCGGTCGATGTGGCGCTTTCCGAGACGCGGATCCGCTTTACCGTCGAAGAAACGGTGCTCACCTCGAAGCTCATCGACGGTACCTTTCCGGACTATCAGCGGGTCATCCCCAGCGGCAACAACCTGATGATGGAGGTGGACTGCAAGGCCTTGCGTGCTTCGGTCGATCGGGTCTCCACGATCTCGTCGGAAAAGAGCAAGGCGGTGAAGCTGGCCTTGAGCGAAGGGCAATTGACGCTGTCGGCCAATGCGCCCGAGGCCGGCAGCGCGCTTGAGGAACTGGAGGTCGACTATGGCGGGACAGCTATGGATATCGGCTTCAACTCTCGCTATCTGATGGAGGTGGCACAGCAGATCTCCGGCGAGCTCATGTCCTTTGCGATGGCCGATTCTGCGTCGCCGGCCGTCGTCCAGGACCCGCAAGACCCGGCCGCGCTCTATGTCCTGATGCCGATGCGGGTCTAGGGCATGAGAGGTCCAGCGTGATATGTCCGGCCGTGGCCGCAATGCCGCAGAAGCCGAGCGCGGACGACGCACAGCCTGCGGCGGCGCCGGCCCTGTGGCTGGCACGGCTCTCGCTGTCGCATTTCCGCAACTACGCTGAGGCGGCGATCTCGCTGTCACCGGCGCCTGTCCTGCTGACCGGTCCCAACGGTGCCGGTAAGACCAACCTGTTGGAGGCCGTCTCGCTCTTGTCGCCGGGACGCGGCTTACGCCGGGCGAAGCCGCAGGAACTGCAGCAGCTGGACGCCGCTTCGCCTTGGGCCGTGGCCGGCGAGGTAGAAACACCCGATGGGCGCCGACAGCTCGGGACCGGGCGCGCGCCTTCGGGAGAAGGGCAAAGCAGTGAGCGGCGGGTGGTGCGCATCGATGGCCGCACCGAAAGGGCGCAGAGCGCCTTTGCGGCCATCCTGGACATCATCTGGCTCACGCCGCAGATGGACGGATTGTGGCGCGAGGGCGCATCGGAGCGGCGGCGCTTCCTAGACCGACTGGTCTTTGCATTCGATCCCGCGCATGCCGGACGGGTCAGCGGCTACGAGACCAACTTGCGGCAGCGCTTGCGCTTGCTGCAGGAGGGCGGCGCCGATCCGCATTGGCTGTCGGCATTGGAAGAAGGCTTGGCCGAGCGCGGGGTGGCCATCGCGGCCGCAAGGGCGCAGTTGGTGAAGCGGCTCAATCTGGCGATCCTGGAGGAGAGCCTGGGACGCTTTCCGCGGGTGGCCTTGCGCCTTGCCGGCGCGCTCGACGACTGGTTGGCGGGCGGTTCCGCGTTGGCGGCCGAAGAGCGGCTGCGTCAAGCCTTCCACGATGCCCGCCGGAGCGATGCGGAGCAGGGACGCGCGGCCTTTGGGCCGCAGCGCAGCGATCTGGAGGCGCGCCATCTCGATCGGGACTGCCCCGCCGGTCTCTGCTCCACCGGCGAGCAGAAGGCGCTTTTGGTGGGGCTTGTGCTGGCGCACGCACGGCTGATTGCGCTAGAACGGGGACGACCGCCTTTGCTGCTGCTGGACGAGGTGGCCGCCCACCTCGACGCGGCGCGGCGCGATGCGCTTTATGATGAGGTTCTGTCTCTCGGCCTGCAGGCCTGGCTGACCGGAACCGAGCCAGCCATCTTCGAGGCCCTATCCGGGCGCGCGCAGTCCTTCCTGGTGACGGAAGGCCAGGTCAGCGCTGAGCGCTCGAGTCTGTTCTGAAGGTAAGGTGACATGAGCGAAAGCCCGGCGAGCGGCCAGAACGAGGCCTATACCGCCCAGTCTATCAAGGTCCTGCGCGGCCTGGAGGCAGTGCGCAAGCGCCCCGGCATGTACATCGGCGACACCGACGACGGCTCGGGCCTGCACCACATGGTCTACGAGGTGGTGGACAACGCCATCGACGAGGCGCTGGCCGGCTATTGCGATCTGGTCGAGGTTATCCTGAACGGCGACGGCTCGGTCACGGTGCGCGACAATGGCCGCGGCATACCGGTCGACATTCATCCGCAAGAGGGCGTGTCGGCGGCCGAGGTCATCATGACCCATCTGCACGCCGGCGGTAAGTTCGACCAGAACTCCTACAAGGTCTCGGGCGGACTGCACGGCGTCGGCGTCTCGGTGGTGAATGCGCTCTCGGTGGAACTGCGCCTGGTGATCTGGCGCGCCGGCAAGCGCTACGAGATGCAGTTCGCCGACGGCAAGACGGCGACCCCGCTCACCGTCACCGGCGAGGCACCGGCCGGCAAGCAGGGCACCGAGGTCACCTTCCTGCCTTCGACGGATGTCTTTCACAACACGTTGGAGTTCGATTTCGCTACCTTGGAGCATCGCCTACGCGAGCTGGCCTTCCTCAACAGCGGCGTCCGCCTCCTGCTCTGCGACGAGCGCCATGCAGAGGCCAAGAAGGTGGAACTCTACTACGAAGGCGGCGTGGCGGCCTTCGTCGCCTGGCTGGACAAGGCGAAGCAGTCGCTGCTGACCGAGCCGGTGCTGATCCGCGCCGAGCGCGACGGCATCATGGTCGACTGCGGGCTTCAGTGGAACGATTCCTATCACGAGAACACGCTCTGCTTCACCAACAACATCCCGCAGCGCGACGGCGGCACGCATCTTGCCGGCTTCCGCGGCGCGCTGACCCGTCAGGTCAATGCCTACGCCAACGCCTCGGGCCTCTTGAAGAAAGAGAAGGTCTCGCTCTCGGGCGACGATTCGCGTGAGGGCCTGACCGCCGTGCTCTCGGTCAAGGTGCCGGACCCCAAGTTCTCCAGCCAGACCAAGGACAAGCTGGTCTCCTCCGAGGTGCGGCCGGTGGTCGAGCAGTTGGTGAACGACGGCCTGGCCACCTATTTCGAGGAGCATCCGAGCGAGGCCAAGCGCATCGTCTCCAAGGTGGTGGAGGCGGCGCTGGCACGCGAGGCAGCGCGCAAGGCCCGCGATCTGACGCGCCGCAAGGGCGCGCTGGACATGGCCTCACTGCCGGGCAAGCTGGCCGACTGCCAAGAGAAGGACCCGGCGCTGTCCGAGATCTTCCTCGTGGAGGGCGATTCCGCCGGCGGCTCGGCCAAACAGGGCCGCGAGCGCAAGTTCCAGGCGATCCTGCCTTTACGCGGCAAGATCCTGAACGTCGAGCGCGCCCGCTTCGACCGCATGCTGGGCTCCAAGGAGATCGGCACTCTGATAACCGCGCTGGGCACCGGCATCGGCCGCGACGAGTTCAATATCGACAAGCTGCGTTACCACAAGATCATCATCATGACCGACGCGGACGTGGACGGCAGCCACATCCGCACCCTGCTCTTGACCTTCTTCTACCGCCAAATGCCGGAGGTCATCGAGCGCGGGCACCTCTTTATCGCCCAGCCGCCGCTGTTCCGGGCCAAGAAGGGCGACCGCCTGACCTATTTGAAAGACGAGCGGGCGATGGAGGACTTCCTGATCCAAACCGGCCTGCAGGACGCCGTTCTGACGCTGGCTGACGGCAGTGAGCGCGCCGGTGCCGATTTGGCCGAACTGGTCCGCCAAGCGGCCCATCTCCGCCATCTACTGGAGATTCTGGCGCTCAGGGTTGCCAGCGCTCAGGTGGTCGAGCAGGCAGCGATCGCGGGTGCTCTCTCCCTGGATCTGGCGCAGCAGAGCGGGCGGGCAGGCGAAGCCGCAGCACGCGTGGCCGAGCGTCTGGACCGCATCGCGCCGGAGCACGAGCGCGGCTGGTCAGGCCGCGCCAACCAGCAGCGCGGCGGCTTTCTGGTCGAGCGCATGCTGCGCGGGGTGACCGAGCGGCGCGAAATCGACCAGGCGGTGCTGACCTCCACCGAGGCCCGGCGCTTGAGCGATCGCGCGGAGAGCTTGGCCGAGACCTACCAGGGCCCTGCCACGCTCACCGGCAAGGATTGGGAGCGCATCATCCACGGCCCGATCGACCTGGCCGACGCCGTCTTCGAGGCTGGCCGCAAGGGCATCACCGTCCAGCGCTACAAGGGCTTGGGCGAGATGAACCCCGAGCAGCTGTGGGAGACCACCCTGGACAGGGAGGCCCGCACGCTTCTCCAGGTCCGCATCGCGCACGCCGACGAGACCGAGACGCTCTTCTCCACCCTGATGGGCGACGTGGTAGAGCCGCGCCGCGAATTCATCCAGGAGAACGCGCTGAGCGTGGCGAATTTGGACGTTTAGCGTCCTCGCGCTGCTCGACGGCGCGCGGGATGACCACCGGAGAGACCGCCCAGACCAGCAGGGTCTCTTCCTGGGTGCGGTTGCGCCCGTGATGGGGGATGCGGGCGTCGAAGCTGTAGCTGTCGCCGGCGGAGAGCAGGATGACTTCGTCGCCTAAGGTGAGCTCCAGCTGGCCCTTGATCACTACGCCGTGCTCCTCGCCGCCGTGGACATGCATGGGCTCTTCCGGTCTTTCCGATCCGGGGGCATAGACGGCCAGGCCCATGTAGAAACGCCCGCCGATCGAGCTGGAGAGCAGGCTGTCGCTGTAGCCGATTTCCGTTTCCGTGCTCCCGTAGAGCAGATTGAGATTGCGCCGCGATCCGGCACGGACGATATGCGCGCGCTCCAGGGGACCGGCGCCGCGCCTGGGGATGAAGAACCAGTTGACGTCAACCGAGAGCGCGGCCGCGATCGAGCGCAAGACCTCGATCGAGGGATTGCCGGCGTCGCGCTCGATGACGCTGAGATAGCTTTGCGAGATGCCGGCGGCTTTTCCCAGGGCCTTCAAGGTCATGCCTTTGGCGCGTCGCAGCTGGCGAACCTCCGACCCGACGGAAGGGGCGGCCGCGCTGTCGCGGTCAGCCGTCGACGCCATGACCTCTCCCGGCAGCTCTGCTCTCTTGGCTGTGGGCACGCCTCTCTCCTGCAGCCTCACTCTGGATGCTTCTTCTACCACAAGCCGCTAACTCTTCCCTCAAAGGATTATTTTTGATAATTTTCTCCATCAGTGGATTCTTCTTCCAAAATTCTTCTGACACGTGTAGCTTTCTGTTATGGCCCAGGGTGTTTGTGGTGCGGCCTTAGCCGCCGGCCGCCGGGCGAAGGGAGGATGAGATGTCGAACGCCAGGACAAGGAACCAACTTCAAGCGCTTCTATCCCACAGTCCTTTGGATCGTCGTGACTTCATGACCAGGGCTCTGGCGCTCGGCGCCACGGCGGGTGTTGCCTCTTCGATCTGGTCCAAGGCTGCCGAGGCGTCGCCGCAGCGTGGCGGGCATCTGCGCATCGGTGCGGACGGCGGCGCCACGACCGATACCTTCGACCCGATGCAGACCTTGGGCACCGACCATGTGACCCAGGCGGTGCTGCTTTGCTACGACACCTTGACCGAGATCGACGGCCAGGGCGCGCCGCTGCCTAGCCTGGCCGAATCCTGGGAAACTTCGGCCGACGGCAAAACCTGGATATTCCGGCTGATGAAGGGCGTCACCTTCCACGACGGCAAGCCGCTGACGCCCGCCGATGTGGTCTGGTCGCTGTCTCAGCACTTGCGCGAGGACAACAAGTTCGCCGAGGGCAATCAGATCGTTGCCAACTTCGATGTGCTGACGGCCGAGGGCAAGGACGCGGTCCGAATTGTCCAGAAAGAGGTCAACTACGACCTGCCGGCCCATCTCTCCGCCTTCGGCCTGATCATCGGGCCGGAAGGAACCGAGGACTGGGGCAAGGGTAACGGAACCGGACCCTACCTGATGGAGCAGTTCGAGCCGGGCGTGCGCTTCATCGGCCGGCGAAACCCCGATTTCTATCGCGACGACCAGGGCTTCTTCGAGTCCATCGAGCTCTTGAACATCGCCGACACGGCCGCCAGGACCAACGCGTTGCTCAGCGGGTCGGCAGACGTCATTGGCCAGCCCGACACAAAGACGGCCAAGCGGCTGGCCAGCCTTGACGGCTTCTCGATCCTCGAGGCGCCCGGCGGCCAGCATTACACCACGGCGATGCGCACCGACGCCGATCCATTCACCAGCAACGATGTCCGCATGGCAGTGAAGTACGGGATCAAGCGCCAGGAGATCCTGGACAAGGTCTTCGGCGGCTTCGGCTACATCGGCAACGACATCCCGATCGGCCGCGGCGTGCAGTTCTTCAACGATGCCCTGCCGCAACGCGAATACGATCCCGATCGTGCCAAGTTCCACCTGAAGAAGGCCGGCGCGGATCGCTTGCCCCTGGTCTTCTCCACCAGCGACGGTGCCTTCGGCGGCGCGGTGGACATGGGCGTCTTGATGCAGGCCTCGATGGCCGACGTCGGGATCGACGTCGACGTCAAGCGCATGCCCGCCGACGGCTACTGGTCCGAGGTCTGGTTGAAGGCACCCTGGTGCGCGGTCTATTGGAACGGCCGGCCGACGGTCGACTGGATGCTGAGCTCGACCTACACGTCTGATTCCCCCTGGAACGACACCTACTTCAAGAACGAGCGCTTCGACCGCCTGCTCGCCGAGGCGCGCTCTGAGGGCGACCAGGACAAGCGCAAGGAGATGTACTTCGAGGTCCAGGAGATCCTGCACAACGAGGGCGGCACCGCCGTCGTCGCCTTCGCCAGCTTCCTGCATGGCGTGAACGACAAGCTGGGCCACGGGCCGATCGGGGTCAGCCGTCGCATGGACGACAGCCGCCTTGGCCGTCGCTGGTGGTTCAAGGAACCGGCGTGACCTCTGAGCGAGGGCGGCCATGAGCGTCGTTGACGATCGTCTCTACGACATTCGCGAGGTGGAGCACTGCTGGATCCCGATGGCCGACGGCACCCGGCTGTCGGCCAGGCTGTGGTTGCCCGTCGTGCCAGACGGTGGCGCCGTGCCGGCAATTCTGGAGTACATCCCCTACCGCAAGCGCGACCTGGTGCGCCGGCGCGACGAGCGCAATCACCTCTTCTTCGCTCGCCACGGCTATGCCTGCCTTCGGGTCGACATGCGGGGCTCCGGTGATTCCGAAGGGGTGATGACTGACATGTACAGCGCCGATGAGCTGGATGACGCGCTCCAGGTCATTGCCTGGATCGCCCGCCAGGTCTGGTGCGACGGCAAGGTCGGCATGATGGGCACCTCGTGGGGCGGCACGGCCAGCCTGCAAGCCGCAGCGCGGCAGCCGCCGGCGCTGCGGGCGATCATTGCGGTTTGTGCCACCGACGACCGCTTCAACGACGACATCCATCACATGGGTGGCTGTGTGCTGACCGATACGGTCGAGTGGGGCGCAACCTTGCCTGCAATTTCGGCCCTGCCTCCCGATCCCGAGACAGTTGGCCCGGCTTGGCGCAGCATCTGGCAAAGACGGCTGGAGGCCGCGGCCTTTCCGCTGGAAGCCTGGATCAGGCACGAGACCCGCGACGCCTATTGGCGCTGGGGTTCGGTATGCGAAGAACCGGATGCCATCGCCTGTCCGCTGCTCGCCATCGGCGGCTGGGTCGACCGCTACAGCAACACGGTGATGAATCTCTTGGGCTGCTGCGGTGATCAGGCTTGGGGGATCGTCGGTCCCTGGGGCCATCACTATCCCGACCAGGCATCGCCCGGCCCCGGCATCGGCTTTCAGCAGGAAGCGCTTCGCTGGTGGGATCGCTGGCTGAAGGGCGTGGAGAACGGCATCGAGCAAGAGGCACGCCTGCGGGTCTGGATGCAGGACTACCAGCCGCCGCAAAGGACCATCGACACCAGGCGGGGCAGGTGGGTAGCCGAGGCGCAATGGCCGTCGACCGAGATCGTCGATGAGCGATTCTGGCTGGACCAGGGGCGCCTGCGGAGGACTCCCGGCACCTCGGGTCAAACTGTGGTGGTGCCGCCGACGCTGGCAGTCGGGATTGCGTCCGGCGATACCGGCTACTTCGGACGTAGCTGTGGACTGCCGGGGGATCAGCGGCCGGACGACGCCAATGCCTTGGTCTTCGAGAGCGATCCCCTGGATGCACCGATAGAGATCCTGGGCTCGGTCGTCCTGTCGGTGTCGCTGAGCTCGGACCAGCCGCTTTCCAGCCTTGTCGTCAGGTTGAACGATCTTGCACCTGACGGCACCTCGGCCCGTGTGGCCTTTGCCGTCAGGAACCTTGGCCTGGAGAAGGACGGCAGCGAGGTCGGCCCGGTGGTGGCGGACAAGGCGCGGCGCTACGAGATTCGCCTTCCCAACACCGCCTATCGCTTTGGCCCGGACCATCGGCTGCGCTTGGCACTCTCGAGTTCCTATTGGCCCATGGTCTGGCCTGGCCCCGCAGTGGCCGCGATCACGGTGCATCTGGACGAGGCCAGGTTATCCTTGCCGGTTCGCGCGAAGGCCGGCCCAGAACCCGAAGTCTCCTTGGCGCACCCACCGCTGCGCGAGCAGCAGCGGGCAGGCCCGACGAGGCTGTCGCGGTGCCTAAAGGACGACACGCAACTGGGTCGCCGCATCACCCAGTGGCATCAGCCGCTGGAGCGGTCGCACTTCAGTGAGCTGGGGCTCGATTTGTCACTCGAAAGTCGGGCGACCCAGGAGATCGACTTGGCGGAACCCAGAAGTGCGTCGGCCTCTTTCGAGCAACGCTATATGCTGGAGCGCGACGATTGGAGGGTGGAGATCCGCAGTCACGCCGCACTGACATGCACGGCGATCACCTTTAGGCCGACCGGATTCTTGGAGGTCCGGGAGGACGGCGCCCTGATCTTTTTTCGACGCTGGTCGCCGGTGATTCCAAGGTGTCATTCATAGTAACTATTTTGGCCAGAAGTTGTGCGGGCGCAATATGTCTGCCTTATTGTATCGAAGTATTTGGATTTTTCTTGCTCATATCCTCCTGATGTCATCCTCCGATTTGATCGAAGAATCTTTTCCGCATGTCAATATTTTGTGTACTCTGTATGAACTTGATGATCATCCGTCTAATACCATCGGTCGTTGCCAATGACCGATGGCGCTATGGCTCAGGCTCCCGTGCTGACATTGCGGACCGCCGCCATGATGCGCTGATGGCGCTCTCCAGCAGGCCCGAATGCCCGATCCCCTCGCCGCGCCACCGACTGCACCATCGCAATGGTGCGACACCTGATTTCTCCGGCGACTGCAAGGCTGCCATACAGTGCCTAGAGTGGTCGAACCAGCAGCGCAGCGCTAGCCTCAGCGCCGCAAGTCATGAACGCAGCCTTCTCTTTCAGAACGCAGCGCGCCGCATTCTTCGGGGGCATGCGCGCGGCCGCCAGCGCCCCGGCCTTGGCGATCGGCACCAGCTTTCTGGGTTTCGGTGCCTTGGTGCGCGAGTCGGGCTTGAACCTCTGGCACGGCTTGATCTCGACGGCCACCACCTGGGCGCTGCCCGGCCAGGTCGCCATGGTCGAGCTCTATGCGGTAGGCGCCGGTTTGCTGGCAGTCGCCCTTGCGGTCGGCGCCAGCGGCACGCGCTTGCTGCCGATGGTCTTGACCTTGCTGCCGCTGATGCGCCAGCCGGGCGTGCCGCGCTGGCGCTACTATGCCTCGGCCCACTTCATCGCCATGACCGGCTGGGCCATTTCCATGCGGGTCGCCCCCAGCCTGCAGCCGTCCTTGCGCCTGCCCTTCTTCGAAGGCTTCACCTTGGTTCTGTGGAGCGCGACGATGGTGGGGACCACGATCGGCTATCTGCTGCCGGGACTGCTGCCAACGGCAGTCACCTTGAGCCTGGTGATCTTGACCCCGCTCTACTTCACCTTGCTGTTCCTGGAGGACCTGGGCGGGCGGCGCAAGCAACTGGCGCTGTCCCTGGGCGCTGTCCTGGGCGCCCCCTTCTTCCTGCTTTCACCCGACTGGAGCCTGATGCTGACCGGCTTGGTCGGCGGCAGCCTGGCCTTCTGGCTCACCCGCAAAGAGAAGATCTAGGCCGATGCAGGAAAGCTGGATCTGGCCCCTTCTGGTTCTGGCCGTCGCCGCTCTCTCCACCTATGTCTGGCGCGGCTTGGGCGTGGCCTTGTCGGGCCGCATCAACCCGGCAAGCCCCTTCTTCGCTTGGCTCGCCTGCGTCGCCTACGCGCTCTTGGCCGGCCTGATCGCCCGCATGGTCCTGCTGCCGATCGGCCCCTTGAGCGAGGCGCCGCTTCCCGCCCGCCTCGCCGCATTCGCGGTTTGCGTGGCCTGCTACTTCCGGACCAAGCATATCGTGCTGTCGATCGTGACCGGCGCCGCCGCCTTGGCGCTTTGGCTCAGCCTGGCCTAGCCATAGAGGACCGCGACGCCGGGCAGTGTCTTGCCCTCCATCCATTCCAGGAAGGCCCCGCCGGCGGTCGAGACATAGGAAAGCTGCTCTACCACGCCGGCCTCGGCCAGGGCGGCCACGGTGTCGCCGCCGCCGGCCACCGACAGCAGCCTGCCGGCCTTGGTCAACGCCACGGTCTTGCGCGCCACCGCCATGGTCGCCTGGTCGAAGGGCGGAAACTCGAAGGCACCGAGCGGCCCGTTCCAGACCAAGGTCTTGGCGTCCTGCAGCGCGGCTTCCACCGCCGCCACCGTCCTCGGCCCGACGTCCAGGATCATCTTGTCGGCCGGGATGGCGTCCAGGGCCACCGTCTCCGCCACAGCACCGCGCTCCAGTTTGGCCGCGACCACGGCGTCCTCCGGCAGCAGGATGCGGCAGCCAGCCTCCTTCGCCGCGGCATCGATCTCGGCCGCCGTCGCCGCGAGATCACGTTCGCAGAGGGAGGCACCCACCTCGACGCCGCGAGCATGGAGAAAGGTGTTGGCCATGCCGCCGCCGATCACCAGCACCTCGACCTTGGCGATGAGGTTGCCCAAGAGCGCCAGCTTGGTCGAGACCTTGGCGCCGCCGACGATGGCGACCAGCGGGCGCTTCGGCGCCTCCAGCGCCTTGGCAAGATGCTCGATCTCCTCCTGCATCAAGAGCCCGGCCGCGGCCGGCAGCACATGGGCAAGCCCTTCCGTCGAGGCGTGGGCGCGATGGGCGGTGGAAAAGGCATCGTTGACGTAGAGATCGCCCAAGGCCGCGAGCTCCGCGACGAAGACGGGGTCGTTCTCCTCCTCTCCGGCATGGAAGCGAAGGTTCTCCAGCATCGCGACACCGCCCGGCGCAAGTGCGGCCACCGCCTCTGCGGCGCCAGGGCCGATGCAGTCCCGGGCGAGGGTCACCGGCTGGCCCAGCTGCCGGGCGACCGCCTCGGCGATGGGCTTCAGGCTGAGTTCGGGCTTGCGGACCCCCTTTGGCCGACCGAGGTGCGAGAGCAGCACCACCTTGGCATCGGCCTCGCACAAGCGGCGAAGGCTGGGAAGGCTTCGTGCGATCCGCGTCGCATCGCCTACCCGGCCTTCTTGCAGCGGCACGTTCATATCGACGCGCAGCAACACGACCTTGCCTGCCAAGGGACCCAGATCCTCGATGGTTTTCAGCCGTGCCATGCGCCTCTCTCTCCTCTCACCAGCCGCAAAACGAGGCCGAGAGGGACCACAAAGCTGGGCCGAAAGGCAAGGCCCCGGTGCCGCAGGGCGTTGACCAACGCGGGTTGCCTCCCCAAGGTTTTAGCATGGCAGAGGCATCCAACGCGCCGATGGAGCGGCCTGGAGCGGCCGACCGTCAGGGGAGGCTCAGCCCCTTGGAGCGCCGCGCATACCGCCTGAGCCAGGCCGCCAGCACCGGGCTCTACTTGGGTCAGAAGTGGCTTTCGGCCCGTCTGACCAAGCCGGTCAAGGCGGCAAAGCCGATCGACGGCCCCTTTCCCTCCCATCAGGAGATCCTCCAGGATCTCCAGCGCCTGTTCCTGCGCGACCTGGAGAACGTAGAGCGCGGGCTCTATCCACTGCCCGACGATCTCGTGCGCCGGCCGCTCAAGGCGCTGGCCGGAGCGGCGGGCTACTTCGCCGACCTGCCGGCCGTGGAGCGCCGCCGCCACACCCGCGCCGGCCAAGAGGTCTTCAGCGAGCGCCGCCAGCCCGGCTTGCCGCGCTACTATCAACAGAACTTCCACTATCAGAGCGACGGATGGCTCAGCCGACGCTCGGCCCGCCTCTACGACCACCAGGTCGAGGTGCTGTTCACCGGCGGCGGCGACGCCATGCGGCGCCAAGCCCTGGTGCCGCTGGCCAAGGCTTTGCGCGGGCGTCAGCGAGAGACCTTGCACTTGGCCGACTTGGGCTGCGGCAGCGGCGGACTGCTGCCTATCTTGAAGCAAGCCTATCCACGCTTGGGGGTGCTGGGCATCGACCTCTCGCTGCCCTACCTGGAGGAAGCCGCGGCCCGCCTTGGTCGCTACCGCCGCTGGAGCCTGACACAGGCGGCCGCCGAGGACTTGCCGCTTGCGGCAGAGAGCCTGGATGCCGTCACCAGCGTCTTCCTCTTCCACGAATTGCCGCGCAGGGTTCGCGCCCAGGTCGTCGGCGAGGCCGCACGCGTCTTGAAGCCGGGCGGCAGTTTCGTCCTGGTCGATTCGATCCAGCTGGGCGACGTCCCGGGCTATGATGGCCTGCTGGAATACTTCCCCGTTGCCTTTCACGAGCCCTACTATTCCGACTACGTTCGTGACGATCTCGACGGGCTCTTCGCCGCTGCAGGCTTGCAGCTGGAAAGCCTTGAGATCGCCTATCTCGTGCGGGTCATGCATTTGGTGAAGCAAGGGTGAGCAGCTCGACCTTGGCGCAGTTGGCGGAGCGTTCCGAGGATCCCGCACCCTTTTTGGTCTTTCTGGAGCGCCGCTGGTCGCGCCGCGATGTCTGGCAAGCTGCAACGGCCGCCGCGCCCGGTCTGGCGGAGCTGGCGCTGCCGGCGGGTCGGCCCATCGGGCTGCTGCTGCCCAACCTGCCGGCAGCGGTGATAGCCCTCATGGCCTGCTGGCTTGCCGGACGCAGCGCCGCGACGGTCGACGGCCGCCAGCCCATGGCCCGCCTGCATGCTTGGGCCGAAACGACGGCCCCGGCCGCCCTCGTCACCTTGGATCTGGCAAGCGTGTTCGAGCGGGCACGGGCGATCAGCGAAGCAACGCCCCCCTGTCCCCTGATCGTCATGCCGATGGCCGCCGAGTTGAGCTTTTTGAAGCGCCTGATCAGCCCCTGGCTGCGCGGCGGCGGCACCGCCAAGCGGCCGGACGGTCTGTCCCTCATCGCCTGGGATGCCTTGGCGTCCGGCACTGCGCCTCAACACCCTTCAGGCTGCATCTCCGTGTCGCTGGAGGGAGGCGAGCCTTGGGCGGTGGCGCTCGAAGATCCCTGGCCGCCGGGTGCAGCAGGGCTGTTGACCTGCCCCTTGAGCGAACCGAGAGCCGTAAATGCGCTGCTGGCTGCCTGGTTGGGTAATGGTCAGCTGGTGCTCTCGCCCCGGCTTGACGAGCGCTCACTAGCGAAGGTGCGCAAGGCCACACGTCCGGATCTGGAGATAGGTGCGGAATCATAGGCCTTTCGACAGCCGATCGAACCGTCTTGTGATCTGACGGTCTCTCTTCCCAATTCGACCGACGCATCGGCCTCCGCTGCCCCGGCCCCTCTGTCGTAAAATGGCAGGTTTTCTCATCTGTGCGCCAATAAGGTCATTCCCGCAGTGATCCCAAGCAGGGCCATGGCAGAACCGTGGCTGCCCGGAGGACAGGAATGACCAGACTTCAGAATGGGGCTCTGTTGGCCCTTCTGCTCCTCGCGTTCTCCCTAACTTTTGAAAAGCGGAGCCTTGCAGTCTGCATAGAGACAACCGAGGGCGGTCGCACGTCGGTGCAATGCTCTGGCGATGTAGATCAATTCTTCCAAATACTGGATTCGGACGATCGATCCCTTCTATTTGATGTCGACATTAAGGCGCTAAATCGCACTATAGAGGGAAACAATACCCCGAACGCCTTTCTTAAGAATCCGGGAGTCGGGGTCGTCGATATCAGGCCTGATGGCAACATCAACGGTGTCGTCTTTGACGGCGGGGCATTCGGCATAGAGACGCAAGGCCATGGCCTGGCGGTGGTCGGTCTTGCCCCGAACGGCAAGGATGGGGCCGATCGCAATCCTACCGGAGAGAATGGAACGCGCGGTGGGGAAGGCTCGTGGGGCTTCGTCTTGTTCGAGTCGGGTTTTGTCGTTGCAGATTTCGAAAAGGACCCTGCGGCGGCGGTCGTTGCCCCCAACGCAGCCGTTCTGGTTCAGGCCATCGGTGGCAGGGGAGGAAAGGGTGGCGATGCGAACGGCGTCATCTTCAATCAGACCAGAGCTGGCCACGGCGGCTTTGGCGGAAGAGGAGATGACGTGGCTTTCATAGGCGGTGAGCAGCCCATTCGCATAGAGGCAACAGGAGGCTCGGGCGTCCGCATAGAGAGCATCGGCGGTGACGGGGGTAATGGGGGCGACGCATCGGCTATCGTCAACAACGCATTTGGCGGTGATGGCGGCCATGGAGGGTTTGGCGGGCGCGTTCTCTTGGAGCTCAACACCGAAATGACGATCAAGGGTGAAGCGCCCGCCATTATCGCACGCAGCCTCGGTGGCGCCGGTGGAGACGGCGGCACGGGCACGACCGGCATAGGCAATGGCAATGGCGGATCGGTATCGGGTGCGGGCAATGCCGGAACGGTCGAGGTGGCTCTGTCCGGAACGGTCGAAACCAATGAGTCCGGATCCTATGGTCTCATCGCCCAGAGCATCGGCGGCTTTTCCGGGGACGCCGGGGCCGCCGGTGGCTTCGTCGCCTACGGCGCTAACGGCGAGAGTGCCGGAGAGGGCAGCCAGGTCACGGTGACACTGGAGGAGGGCACCCGGCTGGTGACTCACGGCGCGGAGGAGTCTGGCGGTGTGTTGGCACAGAGCATCGGCGGCGGCGGCGGCTTGGGATCGCGCAGCGGCGGGTTTGTTTCGCTGGGCGGCAGCGGCTCTGCCGGCGGCAATGGATTCCACGTGACGCTCTCCAGCTTGGGCGAGATCGTCTCGACCAAGGGCACCGATTCTCCCGCATTGCATGCAAGCAGCATCGGCGGCGGCGGCGGTGACGCCGGCCGCAATCGCGGCGTTGTCTCCATCGGCGGAGACGGCGCCGAAGGCGGCAATGGCAACATGGTGACAGTAACCAACGAAGCGTCCCTGACCACGCTTGGCTCGCAGTCCGACGGCTTGGTCGCACAGAGCATCGGCGGTGGCGGCGGCTCCGCCCACACCACCAGCGGTGTGGTCAGTATCGGCGGTGACGGGAAGAAAGGAGGCCATGGCGGTCGTGTGACGGTGACCAATACTGGTGCCGTGTCCACCGCTGGCGACTTCGCCGATGCCGTCTATCTGCAAAGCCTCGGCGGCGGTGGCGGTGACGGATCGAATGTCGTCGCAGTGGGGCTTGGCGTCGCCGTCGGCTATGGCGGCCAGGGTGGGCCGGGCGGTACCGGCGATAGCGTGACCTACAGCGACGGCGGTGCCGACACCTACACCCTGTCGACAGCGGGAGACCACGCACGCGGCCTCTACGCGCAGAGCCTCGGCGGCGGCGGTGGTGACGGCGGCAATGCCTTCACGATCAATGCCGCGGGCTTCTTCAATATCGCTCTCGGCGCCAGCGGCAGCGGCAGCCGCGCCGGCGACGCCGGCGCCGTCTCGGTCAGCAGCGGCGCCGACATCTCGACTGAGGGCCTGATGTCCGGGGCAGTGGCAGCAATGTCGCAAGGCGGCGGTGGTGGAAACGCAGGGTCCGCCGTTGCCGCCAACGGGACAGGTATCTTCAACTTCGCCCTGACCCAAGGCGGATCCGGGGCCGCAGGCGGATCGGCATCGGATGTCACGGTCGAGGCGCGCGGCGACCTCACGACTGCCGGCCTGCTGTCCGACGGGGTCTTCGCGCAGAGCCTAGGGGGAGGCGGCGGCAATTCCGGGACGAGCGTCGCCACCAGCGGATCGAGCGGCTTCAACATCTCCATGGCCTTGGCAGGCAGCGGCGGTGACGGCGGATCGGCCGGCAAGGTCGTGGTGGTCTCGCGAGGGGACATCGCGGCAGAGGCCGACGGGTCGCGCGCCTTGGTCGCCCAGTCGGTCGGCGGCGGCGGCGGGTCGGCCGGTAGCATCTGGACGGTCAATGGCGTCGCCATGGCCAACTTCGGCCTCTCGCTCGGCGGTGACGGCGGTGCTGCCGGCGACGGCGGCGTGGTTGAGGTGGTGGCGTCAGGCGGCCTCTCCACCGGCGGCAAGGCTGCAACTGCGCTGCTTGCCCAAAGTGTCGGCGGCGGTGGTGGATCTGGCAGCGTGACCATCACCGACAACATCGCCGGGCTCGCCAACGTCGGGGTCTCCATCGGCGGCGGCGGAGGCAGTGCCGGCAACGGCAAGGCGGTTACAGTGACCACCTCGGGCCCGATTGCAACCGTCGGAGACAACGCCATTGGCGTTTTGGCGCAAAGCGTGTCGCGAGGCGGCGGCAAGGGCGGATTCACCTTCGCAGGCTCACAGGTCTCGCTGGGGGCGGTCAACGTCGGGGTCGGCGGCAACGGCGGCAGCGGCGGCAAAAGCGGGGACGTCACGCTGACCAACGAGGGCTCGGTCGCCACGCGGGGCGTCGAGTCGACGGCGCTGCTTGCGCAAAGCCTTGGCGGTGGCGGCGGGCAGGGCAGCGGCGTGGTGGCGGCAAGCGCACTCTCGGTCGCGAACGTCGGGGTGTCGGTCGGCGGCAAGGGCGGCGCTGCCGGTAACGCCGGAAACGTCGTCCTCACGAATTCCGGCGCGCTTAGAACCGAGGGCAAGATGCACTCCTCCGCCATGGTGGCGCAAAGCATCGGCGGCAGCGGCGGGGCCGGTGGCTTCGCCGCGACCGGTGGCCTGACCGTCGGCCGTGTCACCGGCGACGTGCAAGTTGCGGTCGGCGGCTCCGGCGGCAAGGGCGGGCAGGCCGGCAGCGTGCTGGCGACCAACGAGGGAACGATAGAGACGCTGGGTTTCGCGTCGAAAGGGCTTTTTGCCCAGAGTGTGGGCGGCAATGGCGGCGACGGCGGCAGCGCGCTCTCTGCCAGCGTGACCCGCTCGCAGATCTCCAGCTTTCAAGTCTTGGTCGATGTGGGCGGCAGCGGCGGCGAAGGCGCCAAGGCAGAGGCCGCCACAGTCAGGAACACCGGCGCGATCACCACCGGGGCGTCTCTCGCCGATGCGATCAAGGTTCAGTCGATCGGCGGCAACGGCGGCAGCGGCGGCGGCGCCACCAGCCTGCACAGCAAGCTCAACTCCGCTGCCGGTATCATCCCCGACACCAGCCTTCGCGTCGCCACCGACGTCGGAGGCACCGGGGGAGACGGCATGGGCGCCGGTGCCGTCGAGGTCACGAACGCCGGTCCGCTCAGCACTGCCGGGTACGGGTCCACCGGCATCTATGCGCAGAGCGTCGGCGGTGGCGGTGGCAGCGGCGGTTCCGCCTTCACCGGCATCATCGATCTTCAAGAGATCACCGGACCCTTCAATCCCAACCTTGCCGATCACCGCGTGACAGTCGACACCAACGTCGGCGGTGGCGGCGGTGCCGGCGGAAACGGCAAGGCGGTGGAGGTCGAGAACCACGGCGCCATCGAGACAAGAGGTATCTCCGCGCCTGGAATCTTCGCTCAGAGCGTGGGCGGCGGCGGTGGGGATGGTGGCGGCGCCAGCAGCCAAACGCTCTTCGTCACCGGCTTCTGCAGCTTCATCTTCTCCAATGCCGTTTTCGACTGCGAGTATCGACCCTTCGGTCAGTCGATCAGCCGGGAGTTCCGCACCTCCTACAGCGCCGACTTCAATATCGGCGGCAAGGGCAAGGCCGCCGGAAAAGGGGGAGAGGTTCGGGTCGATAACACGGCGAATATCGCAACCGAAGGCGACCTGAGCTCGGCGATCTTCGCGCAAAGCGTCGGCGGCGGCGGCGGCATCGGCGGCAATGGCAACCCGGGGATCGATGCCGTCACCGATGATGAAGCAGCGCTTCTGATCGACGCGCTGCTGCAAGGGTTAGGAAACAACTCCCCCGTACAGCAATTCACCCGGTGGGGCGAGCTGACGGTCTCCGTTGGTGGCGAGGGCGGCGCCTCGGGCGATGGCAGGGCGGTCAGCGTCGCCAATAGCGGATCGCTCTTCACCGCCGGGGAGCACAGCTACGGCATCGAAGCCCAGAGCGTCGGCGGCGGCGGCGGTCAGGGCGGCAAGGGCGCCACCCCGGCCTTCTTCAATATCGCCGTCGGCGGCACCGGTAGCGGCGGCGGCGATGGCGGCGACGTCACGGTGGAGAACGCAGGCAACATCACGACGACGGGAGAGAGCGCGGCCGGCATCTTCGCGCAAAGCGTAGGTGGCGGCGGCGGACTGGCCGGCGAAGTGATGCAGGCCTTCTCGGTGGTGGGCTTCGACATCAACATGGGGATCGGCTTCACCGGGGTCGGCGCCGGCCAGCTGCCGCCGAAACCTGGCGAGGGCGGCGACGGCGGGTCAGTCACGGTGGTGAGCGGCAGAATCGAGACCACGGGCACCAACGCGCATGGTGTCTTCGCCCAGAGCGTCGGCGGTTCGGGAGGCATCTTCGCCGGCAACGGTATCGAATCTCCCGGCCCCATTCCCTCGGCCACCTTCTCGGGCAGCGGCAACGACAGCGGCAACGGCGGCGACGTCTTGGTTATCGTGGACGATAGGATCGAAGTCGCCGGCGAAAGCGCGCACGGCGTGATCGCGCAGAGCACCGGGGGCAAGGGGTCGACCGGCGGCGACGTCACCATCCGGGTGACCGGCGAGGTCTTCGCCATCGGCGAGAAGGCGCGCGCCGTCCTGGCGCACAGCGAGGGCGGAGGCGGCAACGGCGACATCGTCATCGAGGTCGCACCCGGCGCGACGCTCTCGACCGAGGCGGACGGCCGCGCCACCGTTCTGCTTCTGGACGGTGCGGACAACAGGATCGAAAACCACGGCGTCATCGAAAAGCGCGGCAGCGGGCGCAGCGACGAGGACTATGCCGTGCAGGCTATCGGCGGCTCGCTGCAGCTGGAGAACGACGGCCTCCTGCATGGCGCCTTCTCGCTCGACGAAGAGCGCGAGGGCGCGGGCCTGATCCATAACAGGCCGGGAGGCGTTATCGAACTTACCGCCGTCTCCCGCCTGGGCAAGGACGGTATCCTCAGAAACGAGGGCACGCTCTCGGCCGGCGCCGTCGGCAAGATCGGCAAGGCGCGGATCCTCGGCCCCGGCGGCAAGGTCTGGCAAGACCCCGGCAGCAACGGCACCGGCCGGCTCTGGGTCGACCATCAGCTGGGCGACAGCGTCAGCGTAGCGGCGAAGAGCGACATCCTCACCATCCACAACGATGCCCTCCTGCGCGGCAGCGTCGCGCCCAATCTGGTCGGGACCAACCTCGTCCCCTCCGGCACCCGGGGCGAGCTCAGGATCGTTCAGCTGAAGCCCGGCCGTGACATCACCAACAGCCTGACGGTCGAGGACACCGCGACGGTGAACTACGAGGTGAGGGACATCACCCACAACGGCGAACCCGCGATCGCTCTTGCCTACGAGGTGAACTTGGCACCCTGGAACGGCTTCGCGCTCGGCCCCTCAGAGGCCGGCGCCGTCGCCCCCGGCGACGTCGGCGACAACACCAATCACCTGACCGACTATCTGGGCGAGCTGATCGACGCCAGGATCGGCGAGCGAAGGGCCATCGCCGACGGCAGGCTGAGCGAAGCGGACAGCAACTACGCGTGGGTCGAGGACCTGGAGGTCTTTCTCCTGGAGATCGACGACGTCGGCTCGCTGCTCGACACCTATGACGCCACCATCCCGAGCGCGCACGCGGCCCCGATCGATGCCTCGCTGATCGCCAGCATCGAGTTCGCCGACAGGCTGCAGTCCTGCCGCAATCTGAACGAGGAGGGGGCCGCAAGCTATGTCGCCGGCAACTCATGCGCCTGGGTGCGGATAAGGGGGTCGGCGCTGCAACGCGACGGTGACCAGGACACCAGCCGCTATACCGAGACGGCCTTCGGCCTTTCCGGCGGCGCCGACTTCGAGATCGCCGAGGGCCTGACGGCCGGCGTCGCCGGCAGCTATGAGCGGCTGTTCCTCTCGGCCGAGAACCTGCAGGAGGGCTCCGGCAACCGCTTCCAGGGCGGGGTCTTCCTCTCGCAAGCGATCGACCAGTGGACCTTCTCGACCTCGCTCTCCGGCGGCACCAGCGCTTATGATTTCACGCGTTCCGTCATCACGCCGAGCGGCCCGCAGTCGGCAGGCAGCACGCCCAGGGCCAACTTCCTCGCCGCCCATGCCCGCGTCTCGCACAGCTTCCAATTCGAGACCTGGTCCCTGGAGCCCACCTTCGACGGCGGCGTCCATCACCTCTGGCGACCCGGCTATTCGGAGAGCGGCGCCGAGCCCTACGGCATCAGGTTCGACGACTTCCAAGAGACGGTCGGCACGCTGAACCCCTTCGTGAAGGCAGAGGTCGACAGCACGCTCGCCGGCGCGCCGATCCAGCTCTACGGCCGCGCCGGCGTGCTCGGCATCGTCGGCGGCGCCAATCGTTCTTTCGATGCCACCTTCACCGGTGTGCCCGACGACGGCCCCAGCTTCACCCTGGAGGACGACGCGGACTCCGTCTATGCCGACCTCGGCGTCGGCCTGAACGTCGCGGTGGCCCAGAACATGTCGATGAACCTCGTCGCCAACACCCTGCTGTCGGGCAACACCCGCGCGTATGCCGGATCAGCCCGCTTCAACATCCACTTCTAGGCCGGGCGCCCACGAGGGGCGCCCGGCACCACAGTCTATCTCAAGAGGTCACCCGGACCAAAGGCTCTGCCGGCGCGGTTCGGCCGCGTGCGCTGGAGGGATGAAGGAGACGCAGCAGGCCGGCTGCGTCTCGGTCGTTGCTCACCCAAGGATGGCAAGCGATGACCATCGCCCGGCGAGAACTCGAAGAATTCTTCCTTGGGATGGTACTTCTCCCAGTCGTAGCCGTTCTCCTCCAAGATCTGCCGCCAGGCGGAGTTGCTGTTGAAGCTCGGAGTGGTCTCGTAGAACTGTCCTTCGGCGCTACCGAACTTCAGCGGCTTGCCACTGGGCAGAAATCTGTAGTCGAACTTCTGGTCGTACTTCGCGGCAGTGCCCTTGAAACGCGTCCAAGTTTCGAGAGCAGAAGCCCCCTTTATTGGCGGTACTTCCACCCAGTTAGCGCGATCTTCATCGCCCAAACCGAGTGGATTGGGGCTTTTTCGGTTACCCTTGTCGTCATACTCTACAGGCCGCTCGATTATCCCAAGCTTTCCGCCGAGCATCCCCCTTTCCGCTGTACCATGAATTTCAGCTAGGACTCTGTCATTGGGATCAACAAGAGTGAGGTAGTTGTGCTGGCCAACACCGAGCGTACTGGGCACGGTGCGTTGGCCAGAGTAGATCTTCCACTCGCCCTTCTTGAGTTTGTCCGACATGATCTTGCTCCTTTCACAAAAGAAGCGGCCTCGGCACGGAGAGCGCGGAAGCCGCAGTGGTACGCCGACGTTGTTACCGGCGCAGTTCGACAGGTTAGATGGTTGCTGGAATACGCCGTCTTGGAGGTCGGAACTCTTCCCGGCTTCAACCGAGCAAGTCTACGAACCTCAAGAACTGATAGCGTCAGTCACTGACTACTCGTAGCTTCGGCGCTGTGCAGGCGTAGTTCTCAACAGTAAATTTTGTTCTTGCGAAAGCTCTTTCATTGTGGGTAGTGGACAAAACAGCTGCGCCAAGCGATGAAAATCGATTGCTCTGGGCTTCACTCAAGTAGAAAAGCGTAGGTTGGCCCCGTTCTCGAGCGACGGCCGCCCGGCTGAGTCACGGCAAGGTCAACTCTTTGAGGGCAGCCTATCCATTCAGCCTTCCTTCAAATCTGGCCGATCTCCGTCGACCCTTGCCCAGAGCTCATCTAGCGACCGCACAGTCTGCCTCCGACACGGCCACATCCGGCTGTTTCTCGGGATAGCTCCAGCGCTCGAATGCGACGCTCCACGTAACGCAATGGCCAGTACCTGCTAGGGTGCTTGAAAAGGGCGACAGTGATGGTTCTTCATGGACCGTAACCGAACTGCAAACAACGCGCTCACCAGTTCGGCATTCAAATTCATTCCGCTCCAGTATGGACAGCAGAGCGTCAACATCTCCCTTAGCCTCTTTCTCAAGATGCTTCCGAAAGAGAGTGGCAGTGTCCTGGGCATCGCGCTCTCTCAACTCAAATAGCGTTTTTGCGTAAGTAGAGTCTGTTTGTGGTGCGGAGTATATGTTTAGATCCCTGTGGCCTCTTAACTTTTCGCGATAGACCGTTTCTTGCCATGCAGGTTGCGGATTGCACCCAGACACCGCAACTAGCAGCGGCAGCAACAGTAAAGCCGCCCCAAATCGCCACACTTTGTGGCGATTCAACCAGGATTGTGAAAAGCACATGGTGTACAGATCAACCTTCTCTAGCCCGCATGTTCAGCAAAGGATGTCAGCTCCTTTATAGGTTGTCAAGAGCCGTACGAATCCCCTAATACGGGTAGGCTGTGACGCCTGGCCGCCACTGGCCCCGCTGGCCAGAGCAAATTCTCCATCGACGATCGTTCGTTCTATCAGTCATGGACCTACTCCTTACAGAAAGGTGGACCTCCAACACAGGTCGTGCGGAGGCCACGTGGGGGGCTGACATGGTCGTCAGCGCTGTTGGGCGTTTCTTATGATGGCTTGCCTGGCCTACTGAGCGATTGGCAAAGCCGCCCGCTCACAATGGCCAGCGAACTTGCCGGCGCCGAAGGCGAAGCCTTAATCCGCGTTCGTCCTAGGAATCTGAAGACACGCAGTCGTAGTTGGTTACAGACACGTCCGGCGATTGATTTGGGAACCTGTTGCGATCTAAGACCACCATCCATTGTAAACAATGAGTTGCTTCACGGGTCCAATAAGGCGTAGGGTCGAATGATGGCGCATAGTAATGAGTAATAGACTTGCACAAGGCGTTGCGCTCCATACTACAATGAAAAGCGTTATCCTCTAAAATACTGAGCACCGCTTCCCAACTTCCATGCGACTCTTGTACCAAATAGCTCTGGAATTCCGCGGCGCTTTCCTCAGCAAGCGCCATTCTTGCTTCGAAGCCCCTGTTGAAATAGGGGTCGTCGTCGGGTTGAGACGTCTGAATGTTGAAGTTTGGGTGAAGAGAAAGCTTAGTTTGGTAGCGTTCTTGTTGCCAAGCTACCGGTTGTGTGCAACCTGCCAAGAGCATCAACAGCCCGAAACAGAGAAACACGAGCACCGCCCCTCTGATTGGCTTAGATCTGGGAAAAGCCGTACGCGCTTGCAGTGAGCCCATTGAGTTGGGCAGCCTTCCAAAGCCTGTGTTTCCTGCGCATACTGAGGTTTCATTTATTGGTTGTCAAGAGGCAGGAAGATCTCTCAAGGCTTGCAAACCACGGCACCGTTTTCGAACGACCCCAATGTCGACGCCACACGCTTTCCCGTCGCAGCCACCACTGCTTTCGCGCTTCATCACCGCCCCAACACCACCCGGGTGTCATAAAGTCGCCATCGCGCTCTGGCAGCGCGGGGGGACTATGCGATAGGCTGTGACTGTCAGCTGCCCGCTGCGCAACAAAGTGCTGCGCCGGGCCGAACGATCGCTCAGGTGTGATCTGCCATGTTTGCTCTCCCGCGTTCTAGCCTTGCCTTCGTCTGCGCCAGCTTTCTTTCTGCGACCACGGTCGCTGCGGCGGAGATGGTCACCTTGGCGCCTGCCATAATGGTCAACGATCAGGTCATCTCAGCCCTCGAAGTGGAGATGCGTGTGAAGGTGGCGATGATCTCCTCCGGCCTGCAGGACACGCCCGAGACCCGCGAGTTTCTGCAGGATCAAGTCGAACAGACGCTGATCGACGAAGAGCTGCAGGCGCAGGAGGCCGAGCGGCTGGGCATCTCGGTCCCGGGAGAACGAGTCGACGAGGTCTTTGCCCAGATCGCCAACAGCAATGGCATGTCGGCCGAAACCTTGCGCGCCCGGCTGACGGGCGCGGGCATTCTGCCCGACTATCTCTCCGACCAGATCCGTGCGCAGATCCTCTGGCGCCAGGTGATGGAGAGCCAGATCTTGCCGCGGGTCAACGTCACCCCCGAGGACATCGACGATGCGGTGGAGCGGATCGCCGAGCGCTCGGGAGAGCCGCAACGCCTGCTGGCCGAGATCTTCCTGCCGATCGACAACCCGGCCAAGACCGCCGAGGTGACCGAGACGGCGGATAAAGTGATTCAGCAGATGCGTCGCGGCGCCAGCTTCCAGGCCCTGGCCCGGCAGCTGTCGCAGTCGCCGACCGCGGTGGCAGGTGGCGATCTTGGCTGGGTCGATCCGGGAATCATGCCGGAGGAGGTGGAAAAGGCGGTCGGCGGCATGCAAGTGGGGCAGCTGTCTGAACCCATCGTCACGCCGGGCGGTATCTACATCATCTTGCTGCGCGACGAGCGTCCGCAGCCGGAGCGCATGCTGACCGCCTCGATGAAGGTGCTGACCTTTCCCGTCAAGAACTTCGAGAACAGGAACGCCGTCAATCAGGCGGCGGGCCGCGCGACCAAGGCAGCCAAAGCCTTGAACGACTGTTCGCAAGCCGAAGCCGTCGCCGAGCGGTTCAACGCTAGCCTGGACGATTTGGAGGGGGCGAATGTCGCCGACATGCCGCCGCCTCTGCGCTCCGTGACCAACGAGTTGCCGCTCGGACAGCCGAGCGAGCTGTTCCGGGCGGCCGGCGGCGTCGGCCTGGCCATCGTCTGCGATCGCCAGGACAGCGGCATCGATCGCTCTCGGGTGAAGGAGCGTCTGCTGTCCGAACAGGTCGAGACGCTGAGCCGCCGCTACATGCAGGACCTGCGCCGCGTGGCCACGGTCGAGATGCGCGGCTAGTGCCTGCAATCTCAAAAGCTGGCACTTGCCTTTCTGAAATTGGTGGCCGATCCACGCACAAGAGCCTACTTCGCCACGAATCAGTCTTGCGTGCGATCGGGCATTAGGGCTTGCCGCCGGCTGCCCTGCCATCGCTGAGCGAGGTCATTCGCCGCCACGGCCTCGATGCCGTGAAGGCGCTGGGCCAGCATTTCCTTTTGGATCCGAACATCACGCGGCGCATCGCCGAGGCGGCTGCACCCTTGGCAGGGCACGACGTCATCGAGGTCGGCCCCGGTCCGGGCGGGCTGACCCGTGCGCTCTTGGCGGCTGGCAGCCGTCACGTCTATGCGGTGGAGAAGGACAGCCGTTGCCTGGCGGCCTTGGCGGAGCTTTCCGCCGCCTATGCCGGCCGCCTGACGCTGCTGGAGGGCGATGCGCGCAAGCTGGCGACCTGGCAGCTGGGCGAGGTGCCGCGCAAGCTGGTGGCCAACTTGCCTTACAATGTCGGCACGCGCCTCCTGATCGCCTGGCTGCGCGCCCTGGCGCTCGAGCCCGGTTGCCTCGAGAGCCTGACCTTGATGTTTCAGAAAGAGGTGGCGCAGCGCCTGTCCGCCGCGCCGCGCAGTGCCGCCTATGGCAGGCTCAGCGTCTTGAGCCAATGGCTCTGCCGGGTAGAGCCCTGCTTCGACCTGCCGCCGGGGGCCTTCCGCCCGCCGCCCAAGGTGGTCTCCAGCGTCGTCAGACTAACACCTTTGCCGGAACCGGCAGCAGCGGCCTCGCTGACCTCCTTGGAGCGGGTCACCGAGGCCGCCTTCGGCCAGCGCCGCAAGATGCTTCGCCAGAGCCTAAAGCCGCTTGGCAAGGACCCGAGAGTGCTGTTGGAGACGGCCGGCCTGGACGAGACGGCCCGCGCCGAGACCCTGTCGGTCGACGACTTCTGTAAACTGGCCAGGGCCCTGGAGGAGCGAAGCGGCTAGTGCCCCTGGACTTGCCTGTTCGAGCGAAGCAGCCGACAATCGGCCGACAGCCGTAAGAGGGAACCCTATGCCAAGCTACGACAGCAAACGCCTGGGCGAGATCCACCGAGCCCTGCACAGCCACCTGCCGTCCGAATCCGCCCTGCGGGTCAAGGCGCTGGAGAGCCTCTTGGTGGAGAAGGGTTTGCTCGACTCCGCCGCCGTCGACGCCTGGGTAGAGACCTATGTCGAGGAGGTCGGGCCCAAGAACGGCGCCGCCGTGGTGGCCAAGGCCTGGTGCGATCCCGCCTTCAAAGAGCGCCTCCTGGCCGACGGCACCAGTGCCGTCGCCGAGTTCGGATTCACCGGCAGGCAAGCCGCCAAGGTCGTGGTGGTCGAGAACACTCCAGAAACCCACAACATGGTGGTCTGCACACTGTGCTCCTGCTACCCGATGGGCCTCTTGGGCGTGCCACCGGCTTGGTACAAGGCCAACGAGTATCGTGCACGGGCCGTGCGCGAGCCGCGCGCCGTGCTGGCCGAGTTCGGCGTCGAGCTGGATCCCGACGTCAAGGTCCGGGTGTGGGACAGCACCTCTGAGGCGCGCTATCTGGTGCTGCCCCAACGTCCGGCCGGCACCGAGGGTTGGAGCGAAGAGGATCTCGCCAAGCTGGTGAGCCGCAACGCCATGATCGGCACCGCCGAGGTGTCGGCGACCCAAGCAAGCGAGGAGGCGGCCTGATGGACGGTGTGCACGATCTTGGCGGTGTCGAAGGTTTCGGTCCGGTCGAGCATGAGGGGGTCGCCTGGCCCTTCAAGCACCCTTGGGAGGGCCGCATGTTCGGAATCGCCGGCCTGATGACCCGGCCGGCCAGCTGGAGCATCGATTGGTTCCGCCATACCCGTGAATGCATCCGCCCCGACGACTACATCACCCGGCCCTATTACGATCAGTGGTGCCAAACCTATGACGCCATGCTGATCGACTCGGGCCTTGCCACCGTCGAGGAGGTCGTCAACGGCAAGGCCGCCGGCCCGGTGACGCCGCCCGAGAAAGCGCCGCTGGGGCCAGAGACGGTGCGCGGCAAGGCGCTCTTCCCCTTCGACCCGCTGGTTCCCGGCGGCCCGGCACCCGCCTTTGCCGTTGGTGCCACGGTGCGCACCAAGGCCAACGGCCATGCCGGCCACACCCGCCTGCCGCGCTATGCCCGTGACAAGCCGGCGGTGATCCACGCCTACTACGGCAACCAGATCCTGCCCGACGCCTCGGCCTCCGGCCGAGAGGACGCCGAACCGCTCTACTGCGTCATGATCAAGGCGAAGGACATCTGGCCGGAGTCGGCCGACAGCACGGACGAGATCTTCCTCGACCTCTGGGAGAGCTATCTTGAGCCAGCCTGACCGGCCGGCCCCCCTGGCTGCGCGCGACGGCGAGCCGACCTTTGCCGAGCCCTGGCAGGCAGAGGTCCTGGCGATCGCCTTCTCGCTGATCGAGGCCGGGCGCATCAGCAATGCCGATTGGTCCCAGACCCTGGGCGTGGAGATCAAGGCGCGAGCGGCCGCTGGCTTGCCTGACGACAACGGAGGCTACTATCAGGCATGCCTGGCTGCCTTGGAACGCTTGGTCGGGTCGGCTGGCTTTGCCGCCGAGCGTGAGCTGGCCGAGCGCAAGGCGGACTGGGTGGCGGCCTACGAGGCTACGCCTCACGGCCAACCCGTCCGTCTCCGGTCCGGCGTCGGCGCCAAGACGCCTTAGCGCCCGATCAATATCTCCGGGTGTCATAAGAAGTCGCTCGCGGCTAGGCTAGGCCCCCAACCTCACGACAAGGAGTCACCTTCGTGTCCGGCTGCACACCGCTCATAGACAATAGCGAGCAGATAACGGAAAGCTGGCTGACCGCCGTACTTGTCCAGGCAGATCTCCTGCAGGATGACCAGGTCCTTGACGACTTCACGGTGGAGAGCCTAAGCGGCGCCGGACGGGGATTCCTCAGCAGTGTCGTCAGGGTTCATCTCGACTATGCTGGAGAGCGCGGGGCGGCGCCCAGCAGCCTCATCGTCAAGTTCCCCGCAGCGAATGACGTTCGTTTCGAGCTCGGTGCCTCCTTCAATGCCTACGAGCGCGAGATGCGCTTCTATCGCGACGTCGCCAGCTCGACTTCAATTCGCGCTCCGCGATGCTTTCATGCCGCCGCGGGAGAGGTATCGGGAAGCGCTCTGATCGTTCTCGAGGACGCACGCGACTGGACGCCCGCCGACCAGGTCCTCGGGATTACACCCTCCCAGGTTGAGACAGCGATTGACATGATTGCCGGTCTGCACGCCCGTTGGTGGGAATCACCGGACCTAGAGACGCTGGATTGGGTGCCAAAGACCGTGTGGGACCACGCCAGTCTCTTTGAGGCGAGCTGGCCCGGCTTCCTTGACCACCATCGCCACTGGCTGTCGTCGGAGAGCCTGCGATTGGGCGATCGTTTCGCCGCCTCCGGTCAAGCGATGAAGCTCGCCGTCGAGAGACCGCCCGGACACTCATTCATGGCGATTACCGGGCTGACAACATGATGGTTGACGGCCCTGAAGCGGATGACCCCCTGATGGTGCTGGATTGGCAGATGCTGGCCCGAACCATGGGCGCTTTCGATCCCGCACGGGTCGTATGCGGCAGCTTGGAAAGCGCTCTTCCCGAGCGCGGCTATTTCGCCTATGCCGAGCGATGGCACCGCCGATTGGTGGGCCTGGGCGTCGAGAACTACTCTTTGGACGAGGCCTGGCGTGACTTCCGGGTGGGACTCCTGAACGCGCTCTACATTCCCGTCTGCTTCCACAGCAACATCTCGCACGAGGGCGCGCGCGCCATTCGCCTGCTGGAGGCCTTGACGCACCGCATGTTCCGCGCGGCCGAGGAGTGCAATGCAATGGCCAGTCTGGAAGGCGTCTGACGCGGATTTGGGGCGCCCAAGCTGCCTGAGCCAACAGCGCAGAAGCGGCCCGCCTTGGTTGCCTTGCGCACGAACTGCTGCGTTAGGGCGTCGGGCCCCAAGGCGCATTGAACATCAGCTTGTTCTCTTGCGTCAGCACCAAGGGCCGGAACTTCTCGGCGAAGGCGGCGAAATCCGGATCGGCATAAAGCTCCTTCCAAAAGGCGCGCCGCGCCGCATCGTCCTCGAAGCGCCAGACGTGGATGATCTGGTTCATCGCCCCGGCGTCGCCGAGGAAGTATCCGACCAGAAGGTCCTCGTGCTTCCGGAAGACCTTCCAGCCCAAGGTCTTGTAGTGCTCGATCGCCTCGTTGAGCTTGCCGACGTAGAGCGTGTAGGTGCGCAGTTCATATAGGGGCATGGGGTCTCCTCTCGGGTGTCTTGTCGATAGGCCAGTGGTCCGATCGCAACGCTTGAGTCCCAAGCGTTGCGTGAATCGGCCCACTAAATCAACAGGTTGGTGGGTCGAGCCTACTATCTGCCGCCCCGCAAGCTTTGAACGAATGCGACGAGGCCGATCTGGCGCTCGCGCTTCAAGCGTTCCGCGGCGACGATGGCCTGCAGTTGCGCCAAGGCTTCCTCGACCGAGTGATTGATCACGGCATAGTCGTACTCGGCCCAATGGCTCATCTCGTCGGCCGCCTTGGCCATGCGGCCCTGCACCACCTCGGCCGGGTCCTGCGCACGGGTGTGCAGCCGGCGCTCCAGCTCCTCCACCGATGGCGGCAGGATGAAAACGCTGACCAGGTCCTTGCCGGCGTTGGCGCGCACTTGCTGGGTGCCCTGCCAGTCGATGTCGAAGAGCACATCGCGGCCGGATGCGAGCGCTTCCTCCACCGGCGCCTTGGGCGTGCCGTAGCGGTGGTCGAAGACGACGGCGTGCTCCAGGAAGGCGCGCTCGCCGACCATGGCCTCGAAGCGCTCCGGCGAGACGAAGAAGTAGTGATGGCCCTCCACCTCGCCCGGCCGCGGCGGCCTGGTGGTCGCAGAGACCGAAAGGCTGAAGCCCGCGTCTCTCTCCAACAGCAGGCGAGAGAGCGTGGTCTTGCCGGCGCCCGAGGGCGAGGAGAGCACCAGCATGAAGCCGCGGCGGGCGATGTCTGTCTGCTGCACGGGGGCCACCCCTACTCTACGTTCTGCACCTGCTCGCGCAGCTGGTCGATGCTGCTCTTCATCGCCAGCCCGATCTCGGTCAGCTCCATGTCTTGGGCCTTGCTGCAGAGCGTGTTGGCCTCGCGATTGAGCTCCTGGCAGAGGAAGTCGAGGCGCCGCCCCACCCCCTTGCCGTCCGCCATGAGCGCGCGGGCCGCGGCGATGTGGGCGCCCAGCCGCTCGATCTCCTCGCGCAGGTCGGCCTTGACCGCCAGCAGCGCCGCTTCTTGCGCCAGGCGCTCCGGCGGCAAGGCCGGAGAGGCCGTCAAGAGCTCGGAGACCTGCCGCCCCAGACGCTCGCGCAAGGCCTCCGGCTGGGCGCCCGCCGCGGCGGTGGCACGCTCGACCAGCTCGGCAAGCGCGTCCAGCCGATCGGCGAGGGCCGCAGCAAGGCTCTCGCCTTCGCCCCGACGAGCGGCCACCAGGGCGTCCAGCAGGCGCTCGGCGTCGGCCAGCAGGGCGGCGTCGCGGGCCTCGCGGTCACCCTCCAGCTCCGGCTCCGTCATCTCGAGAACACCGCGCAAGGCCAAGAGGCCGTCGGCACTGGGCGGTGCTGCGCCCTGCGCCACCAGCTCCTGCGCCGCCGCGAGATACTGGTCGAGCAGCGCCTTGTTGACCCTTAGCCCCGTCTCCCCCGCACCACGGTCGACCAGCAGAGCCACCTGCAGGCTGCCGCGCTGCATGCGCTTCTGCGCGGCCTGCCGCAACGCCGGCTCCAAGCTTTCGAAGCCATTGGCCAGGCGGCAGCGCAGGTCCAGCCCCTTGCCGTTCACGCTCTTGACCTCCCAGGTCCAGGAAAGGCCGTCACGCGCGCCTTCGATCCGGGCGAACCCGGTCATGGAGGAAAGGGCCTTGGGGGAGGAAAGGGCCTTGGGACTGTTCATGACGCTCGCGGAGATCTCAGGATAGACTTTGGACTGCCGGGCTTATAGCAGGCCAGGGCGGGATGACGACACATTGAAACGCTATGCCGTCATTCCGCTCTGTACATGAATGCTCGACCGAGGCCGAAGTCACAGAGGCAGGAGCGCATGGCAAAGGCGAGAAGGAGTTTCGGCTCGATCTTGATCACCGGTGGGTCCAGCGGCATCGGGCTGGCCCTGGCCGAGCACTATGCCGCGCCGGGGGTCACCCTCACTCTGACCGGCCGCAACGCCGCGCGCCTCGACGCAGCCGCGGAGGCTGTCGGAAGCAAGGGGGCAGAGGTGCGCACCGCCCGGGTCTCGGTCACCGACAGGCCAGCCATGGCCCAGATGGTCGCCGAAGCGGAGGCTAACCGTCCCTTGGATCTGGTCGTCGCCAATGCCGGCGTCTCGGCCGGGACCGGTGGCGGCAGCGAGCCGCCGGAACAGGCACGCGCCATCACCGCGACCAACATCGAGGGTGTCTTGAACAGCGTGGAGCCGGCGCTGCCGGCCATGCTTGCCCGCGGCAGCGGCCAGATCTGCCTGGTCGCCTCATTGGCGGCCTTCCGCGGCTTCGCCGGCGCGCCGGCCTACTGCGCCTCCAAGGCCTGGGTGAAGGTCTGGGGCGAGGGCCTGCGCGCCCACTTGGCGCCCAAGGGTATCGGCGTCACCGTGGTCTGCCCCGGCTTCGTCAAGAGCCGCATGACGGCCGTCAACGACTTCCACATGCCGTTCCTGTGGGAGGCCGAGCGTGCAGCCAGGCGCATTGCCAGAGGCCTTGCGAAGAACGAGGCCAGGATCGCCTTCCCCTGGCCCCTGGTCGCCTCGGTGCGCCTCATGGCGGCGCTGCCGCCCGGCCTGGTCGACGCTCTCCAGCGGCGCCTGCCGGCCAAAGGCCGCAGCGAGGATCGCTCCGAGCCTTGATCGTCGCTCGATGAAAGGCGAGTCACGGGCATCGTGGCACCAAATGACCCAATCCGACCATAATACACACCCATTGTCTTGCTCATCTCCGCCGCTGTTCCACCAATTCCAAGGCCTTGGGAGCATCGATGACAGGAGGAGTGGCCTGAGCGAGACGGCTGGTACCGCCGAGCAACTCGCGCGCTCTTAGACGCAAACAGCTTGACCTGGCTGGAGTGCCTGACGCGAAATGCGTTCGCGGCACGCTCCTTGCCCTACAATCCGGATAAACCATGCTGAGCGATTCCCCTGCGCCCGCCGAGGCCTTCATTGCCGATCACCCGGAGATCGAGTTCGTCGACGCGATATTCGCCGACCTCTGCGGCATCATCCGTGGCAAGCGCTACCCCGTCGAAGACCTGCACAAGATCCTGATGCAGGGCATCACCATTCCGGCCTCGGTCTATCTGCTGTCGGTCACCGGCAGCAGTCACGACCCCTTGGGCTTTGGCGTGTCCGACGGCGATCCCGACAGCCTGCTGGTGCCGATCGACGGCATGCTGAAGCCGGTGCTGTGGGCGGAGCGGCCCCTGGCGCAGGTCTACATGACCATGCAAAGCAAAGAGGGCCGGCCCTCTTGGATGGAGCCGCGCAACGTTCTGGCCCGCGTGGTAGAGCGCTTCACCGAGATGGGCCTCACCCCGGTGGTGGCGCTGGAGCTGGAGTTCTATCTGATCGACAAGGAACGGACCCGCTTTGGCGCCCCGCGGCCGCCGATCTCACCCCGGACCGGTCAGCGCGAAAACACCAAGCAGGTCTATGGCATGAGCGAGGTCGAGGCCTTTGCCGACCTCTTGGGCGACATCACCGCCGCCTGCGATGCCCAAGACATCCCCTATGGCGCAATCACCGCCGAGTATGCGCCGGGCCAGTTCGAGATCAACCTGGACCACGTACCCGATTCCCTGCTTGCGGCCGACTATGCCGTGCTGCTGAAGCGCGCGGTGAAGGGCTGCGCCCAGCGTCACGGCGTGCAAGCCACCTTCGCCCCCAAGCCCTACCCCGAAGAGACCGGCAGCGGCCTGCACGCCCACATCAGCCTGGTCGACGCCGATGGCCGCAACGTGCTGGACGACGGTGCCGGTGGCCCCAACCAGCTGCTGCGTCACGCGATCGGCGGCTGTCTCCGGCTGATGCCGGCTTCGATGGCGATCTTCGCCCCCAATCCCAACGGCTTTCGCCGCTATCAGGCCAACAACTTCGTACCGGTGAACCGCAACTGGGGTCTGGAGAACCGCTCGGCCGCAGTCAGGGTGCCGATGGGCGACGCACAGTCCAGGCGCATCGAGCACCGCATCGCCGGCGCCGACGCCAACCCTTATCTCGCCTTGGCCTGTATTCTGGCCTCCATGCACCACGGAATTGCGCAGAAGCTCGATCCCGGCGAGCCGATCACCGGCAACGGCGGTCTGGAGCTTGATCCCGCAATTCCGCGCCGGCCCTACAAGGCCCTTGAGGTTCTGCGCGCCTCGCACGAGCTAAAGGACTACTTCGGCGCCGACTACGTCGAGGCCTACACGGCAACCAAGGTGGCGGAGATGGACGAATTCTATGAACAGCTGTCACCGACGGAATATGCCTGGTATCTCCAGGCCGACTGACAAGACACCACTGCTGGAGACCGCGAGGATGCCCTTTGCCGCCTTCCTGACCCTGTTCCTGCTCTTCGTAGGCGCAGCCCCGCTCGCCGCACAGACCGAGGGCGAATCCGAAGCCCCAGCCTCCACAGAGGCCGCGGAAGAGGCCCCCGCCGAGGGCGAAGAAGCGCCGCCCACCACCCGCGGCCAGCAGTTGCTCGGCTGCTCGCGCGGCGAGGATCCTGAGACCATCCTAGCCGACTGCACCGCCTTGATCGAGGAAGCCGCAGCCGAAGGCGATACCTTGGCGGTGATCTACGTGAACCGCGCAAACGCGTTGGACCGCCTGGGCCGAGGCGAAGAGGCGCTGGCCGACTATGCCAAAGCCGCCGAGCTCAGCCCCGAGAATGCCAGCGTGTACTTCAATCGCGGTATCGCCTACGAGCATATGGGCAAGGCCAAAGAGGCGCTGGAGGACTACAGCAAGGCACTGGAGCTCGACCCCAAGTACGAAACGGCCTACGTCAACCGGGGTGTCTTGCTGAACCGCATGGGCGAGCACCAGCGCGCCGTCCAGGACTTCGACGAGGCGGCCAAGCTGGTGCCGGACGCCTTCCTTATCTACGTCAACCGCGGCAATGCCTATGAGGCCATGGGCGAGCGGGAGAAGGCCCTTAAGGATTACGACGAGGCGGTCCGCTTGGCGCCCAAGAGCGCCGGCACCTATTACAGCCGCGGCGTGCTGCTGCTGCAGATGAACCAGCCGAAGAAGGCGCTCACCGACCTCAACACCGCAATCGGAATCAAGCCGGATTTCACCGCGGCCAAGCTGGCTCGCGGGATCCTGACCTTCGAGACGGGCGACAGGGAGGGCTCCGCCCCCGACTTCGAGGCGGTGCTGGCCAATGAGCCGAAGAACCGGATCGCGCTCAGCGCTCTCGGCAACATCGCCATGATGGGCGGGGATTGGGATACGGCCATCGTCTATCTCGACCGCCTGATCGCCGAGGCGCCGGACGACGGCGCCGCCCACAACGACCGCGCCTGGAGCTATTTCAACCTGGGCGAGCTCGACCGGGCCATGCCGGATGCCACCAAGGCCCTGGAGCTGTCGCCGGGCACCGGCAACATCCACGATACCATGGGCTGGATCCTGTGCCGTCAGGACCAGCTGGAAGAGGCGCAGGCCCGTTTCGACGAGGCTCTGAAACTGGGTGCACCCAGCGCCAAGTCCTATCAGGAGCGCCTAAAGGCGGCCGGCTACTACGAGGGTGCCATCGACGGCGCCTTCGGTCGCGGCTCCAAGGCTGCGCTTGCCGGCTGGGTCGAGGATGGCTGCCCGCAGCCATAGCAAGCCGGATAGCTTCCGATCTTGAGGTTGGCTTAGAAGGGCGCCACAGCTGTGGCGCCGACGCCGGCCGAGGCGAAGTCTCTTGACTTGACCTGCCCCGGCCGGGGCAAGCTGGCCCGACACCGTCCAAGTCCGGAGACGCCCAAATGCCCCTGGATAGCCGCCGCGATCCTCGCTACGACATCCTCTTCGAGCCGGTCAGGATCGGCCCCGTCACCGCCCGCAACCGCTTTTACCAAGTGCCGCACTGCAACGGCATGGGTCATCGCTATCCGGCTACCCTGGCAGAGATGCGCGGGGTCAAGGCTGAAGGCGGCTGGGCCGTGGTCGCGACCGAAGAGGTGGAGATCCACTACTCCAGTGAAATCGCCCCTTACAACGAAGGCCGCCTGTGGGGCGAAGAGGACATCCCCTACCACGCAGCTGTGGTCGAGAAGATCCATGCCCACGGCAGCCTGGCGGCGATCGAGCTGGTCTTCCAGGGGCACACCACGCCCAATCGCTACAGCCGCGTACCGCCTATGTCCGCACATTCCCGGCCGGTCGAGACCGAAGACCCGATCCAGTCGCGGGCCATGGACAAGGAGGACTTCAAGGCACTCAGGCGCTGGCACCGCCGGGCGGCCTTGAACGCCAAGCAGGCGGGCTACGACATCGTCTATGCCTATGCCGGCCACAACCTCTGCCTGGCGCAGCACCTCATCGCCAAGCGCTACAACCAGCGGACCGACGAGTACGGCGGCAGCCTGGAGAACCGCGTGCGGCTCTTCCGCGAATTGATCGAGGACACCAAAGAAGCCGTCGGCGATCGCTGCGCCGTCGCGGTGCGCTTCGCCGTCGACGAGCTGATGGGGCCGGACGGCATCGCCAGCGACAGCGAGGGGCGCGAAGTGGTGGAGATGCTGGCGGAGCTGCCCGACCTCTGGGACGTGAACGTCAGCGACTGGGCCAACGATTCCGTCACCGCGCGCTATGCCGACGAGGGCTATCAAGAGCCCTACATCGCCTTCGTCAAGAGCCTGACCAGCAAGCCGGTCGTCGGCGTCGGGCGCTACACCTCGCCGGACGCCATGGTGAGCCTGGTGAAACGCGGCGTCCTGGACATGATCGGGGCCGCCCGGCCGTCGATCGCCGACCCCTTCCTGCCTAAGAAGATCGAGGAAGGCCGGCTGGAAGACATCCGCGAGTGCATCGGCTGCAACATCTGCGTCACCGGCGACTTCCTCATGACCCCCATCCGCTGCACGCAGAACCCGACCATGGGCGAGGAGTGGCGCCGCCGATGGCATCCCGAGCGCATCCAGTCCGCCGAGGCGCCTGAGAGCGTGCTGATCGTCGGCGCCGGGCCGGCCGGGCTGGAGGCCGCCCGCGCGCTGGGCCAGCGCGGCTACCAGGTGATGCTGGCCGAGGCCTCGCGCGAGCTGGGCGGCCGGGTGACGCGGGAATGCCGCCTGCCTGGCATGGCCACCTACGGCCGGGTGCGCGACTGGCGCCAAGGCCAGATCGACAAGATGACCAACGTCGAGGTCTTTCGCGAAAGCCGCATGGGATTGGAGGAGATCCTGGAGGTGGCGCCCGACCACCTTGCGATCGCCACGGGGTCCAGCTGGCGCCGAGACGCCATGGGCCGCGCCAACCCGGCCGGCATCGACCTGCCGGACGGAGCGCCCATCTACACCCCCGACGACATCATGGCCGGGGCCGCGCCCGAGGGGCCGGTGCTGATCTTCGACGACGACCTCTACTACATGGCCAACGTGCTGGCCGACCTCCTGATCGCACGCGGCAAGCGGGTTATCTACGTCACACCCGACGACACGGTGGCCGCCTTCACGGCCAACACCATGGAGCAGCACCGCATCGTCGCCCGGCTGCTGGAGGGCGAGGCGGAGATCAAGACCGGGAAGAACCTCGCCGCCTTCGAGGCGGGTGCGGCGCGCCTGGTCTGCGAGTACACCGGCCGCGAAGAAGAGGTCGAGGCGGCCTCGCTGCTGCTGGTGACGGCGCGCCTGCCGGATGACGCCCTGCTGCAGACGCTGAAGGGCGAGCCCGACCGCCTGGCCAAGGCCGGGATCCGCAGCCTGCGCGGGCTGGGCGACTGCCTGGCGCCCAGCACGGTGGCGGCCGCTGTCTACGATGGCCATCGCTATGCCCGCGAGCTGGGTCAGGAGATCGACCCTGACAAGACCCCCTTCCGCCGCGAAGGAACGGCCCTGGCAGAGGAGACTTAGGCCCGGCCCCAGCAAAATGCCCTCCTGGCTGGGGCCAGCCATCTAAGTCGATTGGCTATTTCGCCCAGAGGCGGGAGGATTGGCCGGGCCAGAGCCTGCTTGCCCTTGCGCGCACGCTGTGTGCAATTGCTATAGTTTGGAACGGGGTGACAAAGGCGCGGATCCTTGGGAGATTCGAGCTGTCTTTGTCTTGCGAGGCGCCGCTGCGATTTTTGGTAACGGACCGGCACGTCCGATGATCTTTGTGTTGGAAGGAGCAGAGCTGGATACGGAGCTCTTCGAGCTGCGCCGCGAAGGCAGCGCGCAGAATGTGGAGCCGCGCGTTTTCAACCTTCTGCGCTTCCTCGTGAGTAATCACGAGCGCGTCGTCAGCAAGGAGGAGATCGTCGACGAGATCTGGGACGGGCGGATCGTAACGGAAGCGACCATCTCCACCTGCATGAAGGCGGCCCGGCAGGCGCTGGGCGACGACGGGCGAACGCAGCGCATGATCCGCACCGTTCATGGCCGCGGCTTCCGCTTCATCGGCGCGGTGGCGGCAAAGGCGGAAGAGCCGGCCCTGGCGCCGGAGGTGAGCGCGCCGCCGGCGCCGATGTCGGCGGATCCGCCGAGAGCAGCCGCACCAGAGCCGCGCCCGGCACCTCGTAAGAAGCCGGTCATTGCGGTACTGCCCTTCGACAACCTGAGCGGCGACTTGGATGAGTACTTCGCCGACGGCGTCACGGAGGACATCATCACCAACCTCTCCCGCTTCCGCGAGGTTCTGGTGGTCGGACGCACCTCCACCTTCCGCTACAAGGGCCAGGCCATTGACTTGGTCGGGGTCTGCGAAGAGCTGGGGGCGACCTACATCGTCGAAGGCAGCGTGCGTCGCGGCGGCAACCGCGTGCGCATCACCGCCCAGCTGATCGACGGGGTGAGCGGCCTGCACGTCTGGGCCGACGCCTACGATCGCGGCATGGAGGATATCTTCGCCGTTCAGGACGAGGTGACCCGCACGATCGCGGCGCGCTTGGGCGTCTCGATACAGGACAGCGGCCTGCAAAAGGCCATCAAGAAGAACCCCAGCGAGCTGGACGCCTACGACTGCGTTCTGAAGGCGCGGCGTTTTTCCGCCTTGCTGCGCCCCGACGTTCATGCCGAAGCCCGCGCACTGCTGGAGCGCGCGATAAAGCTGGACCCGGACAATGCCGATGCCGCGGCCCTGCTGGCCAACATCTACCTGGCCGAGCACCGCCTGCAGCACAATCCGCAGGCCGACCCCATCGCGCGCGCGGAGGCCATGGCAAAGCGAGCGATCGAACTGGACCCGCAGCATGCCTATGCGCGCTGCTGGCTCGCCATGGTGCACTTCTTCCGGCGGGAGAATCAGGCCTTCGAGGCCGAGGCCAAGCGGGCCATCGACCTCAACCCCAACGATCCCGACATCCTCTCCTATGTCGGGCTCTATCTCGTCTGCATGGGTGAGTTCGAGCGCGGCATCGCCTATTCCAGGCGCGCGCAGGAGCTGAACCCGCTGCACCCCGGCTGGTACCACTTCAGCTTTGCCCGCTATCACTATCACCACGAGGACTACGATGAGGTCGTCTCGCGCATCGAGCGCGTCGGCATGCCGAACTTCTTCTGGCCGCAGGTCCTGGTGACCGCCGCCCTGGGCCAGCTGGAGCACCCGAACGCCGGACAGTCGCTGGCGCGGATCTACGAGTTGAAGCCTGATTTCTCGGCCATCTACGAGTTCACCAAGTGGAACACCGAGGCCAGGGACTTCGAGCATTTGATGAAGGGACTGCGCAAGGCCGGCCTTGAGGAGGAGGGCGAGATTCCTGTGTAGTGAGGTGGTTTTACGAGTTACTGTAATAAAGACTACAACTATCCACCTTTCTTGGTTGTAAAAGTTTATGCACCAGAGGAATACACTAACGTCATCCTCCGGTTTGACCGGAGGATCTTTATCCCTTAAGCGCGCGGGTGATTAATGATCCTCCGGTCAAGCCGGAGGATGACGTGTGGTTGGCTTGGGCACAGCGTTTTTCTTCCATTCCCAAAGAAAAACGGTCCCAAGGCCATCTCGCGAGACCACAGGGACCAAAAGGCGCCGATCAATCGGAACTTCGCTTCCCTGCAGCGCAGACCCCACTGTGGCATCAATGCCCTGCCATCAGCACAACGCGACGCGCGCGCGGGGATTTCATGCCCGGCGCGGCAGTAGAACATGCTAGGGTTCCACCAACTCCAAGAGAGAAGGCCGTTCGATGCGCTTAACTGCGGTGATGCTGTTTCTGGCGCTGGGCCTCGGTGGCTGCAGCGTGGTCGATGCCGGTGCCTCGGTCGTGGGCGCAGCCGCCGACGTGACCGGAAGTGCCGTCTCCGGCACGATCGACGTCGTCACATACCCCTTCTCGGACGACGACGACGACGAATAGCCGCTTTTCCCTCGACAGCCCTCGCCGAGCGGCGCCCGGCGGCCTAGCTTTAGGGTCATGCCCGACGGTCAAGACGCCTGGACGCTCCGCACCTACGAAAGCCTGGCGAAGATCGACGCCGCGGCATGGGACGCCTGCGCCGGCGACCAGAACCCCTTTGTCGGCCATGCCTTCCTGTTGGCGCTGGAGGAGTCTGGCTCGGCCACCGCCAAGACCGGCTGGCTGGGCCAGCATCTGGCCGTCGAGGACGCTGCGGGGAAGCTCTTGGGCTGCGTTCCGCTCTATCTGAAGAGCCACTCCTACGGCGAGTACGTCTTCGACTGGGGCTGGGCGGATGCCTACGAGCGCGCCGGCGGCGCCTACTACCCCAAGCTCCAGGCCTCGGTCCCCTTCACCCCCGTCACGGGCCCGCGCCTTCTGGCGAGGCCGGGGCCGGAGGCCGCGAGGGTGCGCGAGCTCTTGATCGCGGGCCTCGCCCGGGTGGCGGAACTGCACAAGGTCTCCTCGCTGCACCTCACCTTTCCGCTGGAGGACGAGTGGCAGGCCTTGGGCGAGGCCGGCTATCTGCAGCGTCAGGGCCTGCAGTATCACTGGATGAACCAGGGCTATGAGGATTTCGAGGCCTTTCTCGCCGCCCTCTCCTCACGCAAGCGCAAGGCCATCCGCAAGGAGCGCCGCGAAGCCCAGGAGAGCGGTCTTGCCATCCGCGCGGTCCCCGGCGCCGAGGTCACGGCCAACCAGTGGGATGCCTTCTATCGCTTCTATCTGGCGACTGCCGACAAGAAGTGGGGACAGAACTACCTGACGCGGGAGTTCTTTCACCTCTTGGGCGAGCGCCTGGCCGAGAAAGTCCTCATGATCCTGGCCGAGGCGGACGGCCGGCCGGTGGCCGGCGCCCTCAACTTGGTGGGCGGCGGGCGCCTCTTCGGCCGCAATTGGGGCTGCCTCGCCGAGGTGCCCTTCCTGCACTTCGAATGCTGCTACTATCAAGCCATCGAGTGGGCCATCACCCAGGGCCTCGAGGTCGTCGAGGCCGGCGCGCAAGGCCAGCACAAGGTGCAACGCGGCTACCTGCCGGTGCCGACCTACAGCGCCCACTGGATCGCCGACCCGGGCTTCCGCACCGCCGTCGCCGACTTCCTGGTCCGCGAGCAGCGCGCCGTCGACCAGGAAATCGACATCGTCACCGAAATGGGACCCTTCAGGCGGCAGGGCTAGGCTCCGGCCGTCCAAGCCCCAATCCAGCTGGCTCGCAGCGCTGTCCCTAAGGCAGAGTCTGCGACCAACCACTGATGCATGTCGCCAACATGCAAGCAAATGTTTGCAATTCGTGACACTCTGCCTCATACTGGCTATCTCAGGGGAGAGGCAGCGGGGCGCCAGAACGAAGCAGAACAGCCCCCCGCGAGGCGATTTGAGTCCTCCAAATACTTGTTATCGCCTCATAAACGCAAGAATGAACAAGAATACAGGGGATCAAGCAATGGCTTTTATTC
This sequence comes from Rhodospirillales bacterium, assembly GCA_963669385.2. Classification (GTDB taxonomy): domain Bacteria; phylum Pseudomonadota; class Alphaproteobacteria; order Kiloniellales; family JACOMY01; genus JACOMY01. Next base: position 18,942 of record CAXXGD010000064.1, on the reverse strand, counting down.
CAGGCACTCCAGGACCGGACACCCTCTTCGGGGACTCCGCCGTTGACACCATCCTGGGCTATGGGGATAACGACACGCTCTATGGCCTCAGCGCGGCCGACACCCTCTACGGGGGGCAAGGCGATGACAGCCTCTTCGGAGGCAGCGGCGACGATGTCGCGCTGGAAGGCGGTACCGGGAGCGATTCCCTCTCGGGAGACGAAGGCGACGACAGCAATCTTGACGGTGGCTCCAGGGCCGACGTGGTCGGCGGCGGCGACGGCGCGGACGCGCTCCTCTTCGGCGGGGTGGGCGACGATACACTCTCAGGCGGCAGCGGTAACGACAGCTTGCTCTATGGCAGCGCCGGTCTCGACACCCTGTCGGGCGACAGCGGCGCCGACACCCACTTGGACGGCGGCGCCAATGTGGACACAATCTTCGGCGGCGACGGCGCGGACACTTCGCTTCTGGGCGAGCGGGCCAACGACGTCATTTTCGGCGGCTCTGGCGCTGACCGCCTGCTCTATGGCGACCGCGGTGGCGACCTGCTCTACGGCGGCAGCGGAATCGATGCCTTTCTCTACGGCGGCGTCAGCCCGGACCGGATCGACGGTGGCGGCGGCGACGACTATTCGCTCTATGGAGGTGCGGGCAACGACTCCATGTTCGGAAGCAGCGGGGCGGATTCCTATTTCTTCGGCCAAGGCAAACGCGATACAATGTACGGCGGCACCGGTGCCGACCTCAGCTTCTACGGCGGCGGCGGCATCGACAGCATGTACGGCGACGACGGCGCAGATGAGTTCTTCGCCGGGCGCGCGGCGGCCGACAAGCTCTACGGCGCCGACGGTGACGACAGCTATTTCTACGGCGGCAATGACAACGATACGCTGAGCGGAGGCAGCGGGCAGGACGCCCAGTTCTATGGTGCGACCGGCAACGACAGAATCTACGGCGGCAGCGGGATCGATAGCGTACTGTTCGGTGGCAGCGGCGTCGACAGGATCTCAGGGGAGGCTGGCGACGATGTCTCTCTCTTTGGTGGGTCCGGTAGAGATACGCTGGCCGGTGGCGAAGGCAACGACGCCGGCATTTCGGGCGACGAAGGAAACGACAGCCTCTCGGGCGGCGCCGGAGTTGACATAAGCTTTTTCGGAGGCGCCGGGAACGATCGGGTAAGCGCTGGTGAAGGTGATGATTTCTTCCTTTCCGGCGGCCAAGGCAACGACTCCTTATACGGCGGCAGCGGCGCCGATTCAGGTTTGAACGGGGACTCAGGGGCCGATACGATTTTCGGTGGCAGCGGTGCAGAGATCGGCATCACGGGTGGAGCCGGGGACGACACCCTGTATGGCGACGACGGGGATGACAGCCTTCTCTACGGTATTGACGGGGCCGACAGCATCTTCGGCGGGAGCGGAGCCGACTTCCGCTTAAGAGGACTTAGTGGAGACGACGGTCTTTACGGTGACAGCGGCATCGATAGTCTGTTTATTGGCGGCTCTGGGTCAGACGGGCTGTTCGGTGGCGATGGCGACGACATCGGCCTCGGAGGCGGAGACGGCAACGATAGCCTCTACGGCGGCAGTGGCGGGGATACGAGCTTATTCGGCGGTTCGGGGTCCGATTTCATCTCCGGTGACAGCGGCGACGACAGCACTCTCTTGGGCGGATCTTCGGCCGATACGCTCGACGGTGGAGAGGGAAATGACACTTCTCTAATCGGCGATGACGGCGACGACAGCCTCGCTGGCGGCAGTGGCGCGGATGAATCTTTCTTTGGCCTGTCTGGGAACGATTCCATAGATGGCGGCAGCGGGGCGGACTACAGGCTGTACGGCGGCTTAGGGGCCGACACGATTGACGGCGGCGATGGTGATGACACCAGCCTTGTTGGCGTCGATGAAAACGATGTCATCTCGGGCGGCGCGGGGAATGACACCGCCTTGATAGGCGGGTTCGGGCTCGACACTCTCTACGGCGGTGGTGGGGCTGACGAGAACTTCCTCGGTGACGAGGGCGCCGACACGATGTACGGTGGCGACGGGAATGACAGCCTCTTCTATGGCGGCTCGTCGAGCGACGACCTCTTCGGCGGCGAGGGAGATGACAGTTCCTTCTTCGGCGATGATGCAAGCGACAGCCTCTACGGTGGCAGCGGCTACGACTACCGCTTCTACGGCGGTTTGGGCGATGATAGCCTCTCCGGCGGCGACCAAGATGACAGCAGCTTCATGGGCGGTAGCGGAGCCGACACGCTCTTCGCCGACAGCGGTGCGGACAGCCTCTTTTACGGTGGATCGGGGGCTGATACGCTCTACGGAGAGAACGGCTTCGATTCGAGCTTCCACGGCGACGACGGGAACGACACCCTCTTTGGCGGCACCCAGGACGAGGACCTTTTCTATGGCGGGGACGGCGATGACCTCGTCTCCGGCGACGACGGGGACGACACCTTCTTCTATGGCGGTGATGGCGCCGACAGCCTCTATGGCGGTGACGGCATAGACCGCACTTTCGAGGGCGGATCGGGGGCCGACGTCCTCCACGGCGGCAGTGGCAGTGACACTGATTTCTACGGCGGAGAAGGGGCCGACACTCTCTATGGCGGTGCCGGCGATGACGTCTTCATGCTGGGCGATAGCGGAGGAGACAGCATCTACGGCGGTAGCGGCGCCGACTTCCTCTATGGTGGCGACGGTGACGATACGCTGACTGGCGGAGCCGGGTACGACAATGCCCGAGGTCAGTCCGGGAGCGATGTCTTCATCGTCAACAACCAGGCGGACTTCGCCGCTGGCCTCTACTTCTACGACGGGGGCTCCGGGACCGACACCCTGGATCTGGGTGCCGGCATCACTATTCCTGGCGGCGGCACCGGGCTGGCCTCCATCGAGGTCACGATCTAGTCAGGCAAACCCGGCGTAGGTAGCGCGCAAGGGCGGGTTGGATAGCCGAACCGCCCTTGCCGGCTTGGTTCTGGGTTTATGAGCATCAACCGGCCGCTACCGGCACGGATCGGCTTCTCGCAGAGGGTGATTGGGAAGGGGAGAGCTGCCGCACCTCTGTCGATATGGGTAGCGCGGCGGCGGACAGATGGTCTCGTCCTAAGCCTGGATGGCCTCCATAGCCCCACCAGCGGGAAGCGCGGCTACCTGCTTTTCCTCACCTACAGCGACCGCTGGATCGCCGCACTCTGCTTCCGCGCTGCAGCGGCCGATATCCTGGCCCGCGGGCCGCGCGCGGTCGATCGGGTCTCTCACATCGTCACCAAGACAGAGCCCTTCAGACATGGATAGCGACCGTTCCGGTTGGATAGGGACAAGCGATTGTAGTGGACCTCGTGTCCGTTGCGTTCTTGGACTACGCCAATCTTTGCCAATCCATTGACAGCAGCGAAGCGCGGACGATGGCGTTCATTCCTGGGACTCCGGAGCCGGACACGCCCTTTGGCACCGATGCCTTCATCTATGGATATGTCCGTACCAACAGCCTGCCGAGTGTCAGTGCTCGTTACCGCTGCTAGCATTTCGGCGACAGCAGGAGCGATATCTTGGTGGTGGTGAACCAAGCCACCGTCGCCGCCTTCATGGGACCAATCAGAGCGGCTCAGCGTCGATCGCGAGACCGGCAACCTCACCGCGATGACAGTCGCAGGGTTAGCCAGCGACGACCCGCGCAATCATCGGGCGAGCTGGCGCGAACCGGAGGCCTCAGCCTAGACTAAGCGCTCGACAACCCTTCCGCGCCCGGACGCTTTACAAAAGGTGCCAATCTGCTGCATAGTGGCCGCGCTAAAGGGACAGGCAGCGGGGGCCGGATCGACGCGAGATCGCCCCGGAGAGGCGGTTGATTGCCTTCGAACTGCTAGAATCGCCTCAACCAACAATAAGAATTGGCGCTGAGGAGGGCGCGGGCGATGGCATTCATTCCAGGGACTGCGGGACCGGATACCTTAAGCGGCAGCGACCTCGTCGACACCATTCTGGGCTACGGCGACAACGATACGCTCTTCGGCTTCGACGCCGCGGACAGCCTCTACGGAGGGCAAGGCGACGACCGGCTCTTCGGCGGCAGCGGTGACGACGTCGCCATCGAAGGGGGCACCGGGCAGGACTTGCTTTCCGGGGACTTCGGCGACGACAGTAACCTGGACGGCGGCTCCCGGGCGGATTCGGTGGATGGCGGCCATGGCTCGGACGCGCTGCTGTTCGGCGGCGTTGGCGACGACACGCTGCGCGGAGGAAGCGGCGCCGACAGCTTGCTCTACGGCAGTGCCGGGCTGGATACGCTGTCGGGCGACAGCGGCGCCGACACCCACCTCGACGGCGGCGCCAATGCCGACCGGATCTATGGTGGCGAGGGAGCGGACAGCTCGCTCATCGGCGAGCGGGCCAACGACGTGATCTTCGGCGATAACGGCGACGACCGCCTGGTGTTCGGAGAGCGCGGCGGCGATGCGCTTTACGGCGCCAACGGTATCGATGCCTTCTTCTACGGTGGCGTCAGCCCGGACCGGCTGGAGGGTGGCCAGGGCGACGACTACTCCTTCTATGGGGGTGCGGGCAACGATTCCATGTTTGGTGGCAGCGGGGCCGAATCCTTCTTCCACGGTCAAGGCAAGCGCGACACGGTCTACGGGGGCAGCGGAAACGATGCCAGCTTCTTCGGCGGCGGCGGGATCGACCGCTTGTACGGCGACGCTGGTGCCGATGTGCGGTTCTTCGGCCGGGCGGCGGCCGACAAGATGTACGGGGGCGACGGCGACGACAGTTACTTCTTCGGCGGCAACGACAACGATACTATCTCCGGCGGCAGCGGGATGGATGCCCAGCTCTATGGAGCGACAGGGAACGACCGGGCCTTTGGCGGCAGTGGTCAGGATGGCCTGCTGTTCGGTGCGACCGGCAATGACCGGATCTACGGCGACCTTGGAAACGACTCCGCCTTGATCGGCGGCAGCGGGCTGGACAGACTCTTCGGCGGAGAGGGGGACGATACCTACCTTCGCGGTGACGAGGGCGCCGACAGGCTTTACGGCGGAAGCGGCTCTGATAGCGACTTCTACGGTGGATCGGGAGCCGACACAGTTGTAGGTGGCGACGGCCAAGACCTCAATCTGCATGGCGGTGAAGGGGATGATAGCCTCTCTGGCGGCCGCGATAGTGACGTTGCCCTCTACGGCGGCAGCGGCGCGGACTCTCTTGACGGCGGCGATGGTAACGATCTCTTCCTCCGGGGTGGCAGTGGAGACGACACTCTTTCCGGTGGCAGCGGCGCCGACCGCTTCCTCTTCGGTGGCCTGGGAGCCGATACGCTGTACGGCGACGCCGGAGACGATGAACTCCTTGGCGATTCCGGTGCGGACCAGCAGTTCGGCGGTACAGGCGGCGATAGTCTTTATGGTGGCAGTGGCGACGATCGCAGTCTCTATGGCGGTAGCGGCGCAGATTTCCTGAACGGCGATGCAGGTGACGACAGGGAACTCTACGGCGGCGACGGGGCCGACGACATCGCTGGCGGTAGCGGGGCTGATGATGCCCTTTATGGTGATTCTGGAGCCGACAGGATCGACGGTGGCAGCGGCGCGGACAGCTTCCTCTTCGGCGGGTCGGGGATCGATATCCTGGCCGGCGGTGAGGGCGACGACAGCGCGGTCGCCGGCGATGGCGGTAACGACACACTCATCGGAGAGGCCGGTAGCGACAAGCTCTATGGGGGTGACGACGTCGACCTGCTGTACGGTGGTTCGGGGGATGACACCCTCTACGGCGACAGTGGCGCGGACCTAGGCCTCTACGGTGCAACCGGAGCCGACCTCATCTACGGCGGCAGTGGCATCGACGGCTATCTCAATGGCGGGTTGGGGGCTGACTACGTATTTGGCGGCGATGCCGTCGACAGCGTCTTGAGGGGCGCTGCTGGAGACGACGTCTTGTTCGGGGGCGATGGCAACGACACCTACCTGGCTGGCGGGTCGGGTACGGATCTCATCGGCGGTGGCAGCGGTGCCGACATTCGGCTCTATGGCGAAACAGGAGCGGACACCATCTATGCCGATAGTGGTGCGGACAGCTTCCTCCGCGGTGGCTCGGGGGCCGACACCATCGGCGGCGGTGCTGGCCTGGACGGCGGGATATACGGCGGCTCAGGGGCAGACAGCCTCTTCGGCGGTGACGGCGACGACTACCTTGTGAGAGGTGATGCGGGCAACGATACGATCTACGGCGACGACGGCGACGACCGGCTTTATGGTGACCTCGACAACGACAGGCTCAACGGCGGGGCTGGAAATGATACTCTGCTCGGGGGCAGTGGAGTTGACGCCTATTTCTATGGCGGATCGGGAGATGACAGCCTCTACGGCGGCAGCGGATTGGACGGCAGCTTCAATGGGGAGTCGGGAGACGACAGCCTCTTCGGCGGCGACGGCAATGACATTTACCTCTTCGGCGGATCGGGAGCTGACCGCCTTTCCGGTGGTAATGGGGAAGACATATCTCTCTCAGGTGGTGATGGAGACGACAACCTCTCCGGCGGCGGTGACAATGATGGCGGACTCTACGGTGGCCTTGGCGGCGACACCATCTACGGCGGTGACGGCAATGACACCATCTTCTATGGCGGTGATGGCAAGGACAGCATCTTCGGTGGCGACGGCGATGACTTCGGCCTCGTGGGCGGTGACGGCGATGATAGCATTTCCGGTGGCAGCGGCAGCGATTCCGGCTTCTACGGGGGGTCGGGGGCCGATGTTATCACCGGGGGCAGCGGTGCCGATGTCGGTCTCCTCGGTGCCTCGGGTGCCGACTTCATCTTCGGCGGCGATGGGGATGAATTGGCCATCTATGGCGGTGAGGGAGGCGACCTGCTGTTCGGTGACTCCGGCAACGACAGGCTCTATGGCGACGACGACGCCGACAGGATGGTCGGTGGAGCCGGGGATGACCGCCTCTACGGCGGCAGCGGCGCCGATAGCTTCGTCTACGGCGGACAAGGAGCCGACAGCCTTTTCGGCAGCAGCGGCGGGGATGCCGGCTTCTACGGGGGGTCGGGGGCCGACAGTATCGAAGGCGGCGACGGGAACGACTCTGCCTTTTTCGGCGGAACAGGGGACGACAGGCTCTACGGCGGCAGCGGGACAGACGGCGCATATTTGCTTGGCCTCCAAGGCGGTGCGGGTGATGACAGCATCGACGGTGGCAGCGGAGCGGATAGCGACCTCTTCGGCGGAGTGGGCGCCGATAGCCTCGATGGTGGCGCAGGGAATGACTCCTTCCTCTATGGCGGGTCGGGTGGCGATACTCTCTACGGCGGCGAGGGAGATGACAGCAATTTCTATGGCGGGTCGGGTGCCGACTACCTCTACGGCGGCGGTGGCATCGACGGCTATCTCAACGGCGGGTTGGGGGCCGACTACCTCTTCGGCGGCGATGCCGTCGACAGCGTCTTGAGGGGTGCTGCCGGAGACGACGCCTTGTTTGGGGGCGATGGCAACGACAGCTACCTGGCCGGCGGGTCGGGTGCGGATCTCATCCGCGGTGGCAGCGGTGCCGACATTCAGCTCTATGGCAATACAGGAGCGGACAGCATCTATGCCGATAGTGGTGCGGACAGCTTCCTCCGCGGTGGCTCGGGCGCCGACAACCTCTCCGGTGGCGCAGGGAATGACAGCTTTCTCTACGGCGGATCGGGTGTTGACATCCTTGTTGGCGGTGACGGTGATGACGTTATCTTCGGCGACGACGGAGGCGACACCATAATCAGCGGATCCGGATTCGACACGGCCTACGGCGGCACCGGTGCCGACGTCTTCATGGTGGCAAACCAAGGCGACTTCGTCAGCTACTTCTACAACGGCGGCAACGGCACCGACACGCTGATCCTGGCTACGGGCGTTAGCATACCGGGCGGCGGTACCGGTCTGGGCTCGATCGAGCTCACCATCTATAGCTAGCAGGCCGAGGCACGGCCTCGGCTCCCGGCACCCCTGACGCGGACCGGGCCCGCGATATCCGGGTCGCGTCACTCTCCTCGCGCCGGAGACGATGACGCAAGCAAAAAGAGCGATATGAAGCAGAAAAGCCGCCTTTACGTCAGTTGGATCGCAACCAGCCCCCACGGCCGGTGTCAGAGCCGCCTCTGCGAGACTTTACACCTTGGACCTATCCACCACATACTTTTGGCATCGGAGCGAAGAGCAGCGGACGCCGAATCGTTTCGGGATCGTCTGCTCGAGGCGGTTGAATGACGCTACCCCCCCAAAGATCGCCTCAAATAAGCAAGAAGGAACAACGCGGAGGGCGAAGGCGATGGCACTGATACAAGGGACTCCGGGGCCGGATAGCTTAAGCGGCACGGACGCTATCGACACCATACTGGGTTATGGCGCCAACGACACTCTCTATGGCTTAAGCGCGGCGGACAGTCTCTATGGGGGTCAAGGCGACGACACGCTCTTCGGCGGTAGCGGGGCCGACGACACCCTGGAAGGAAGCAGCGGGAAGGATTTGCTCTACGGAGGTGCCGGCGACGACAACAATCTGGACGGGGGCTCTCGGGCGGACATTCTTGGCGGCGGCGAGGGCTCCGACGCGCAGCTTTTTGGCGGGGGTGGCGACGATACCCTCTCCGGTGGCAGCGGCAATGACAGCCTGCTCTACGGCAGGGCCGGACTCGACACTCTGTCCGGCAACAGTGGTGCCGATAGCCATCTGGACGGCGGCGCCAATGCCGATGTGATCTACGGCGGCGAGGGTGCCGACACCTCGCTTCTGGGCGAGCGGGGGAACGACCTGCTTTTCGGCGATGACGGCGACGACCGCACGGTCGATGGAGAGCGCGGCGGCGACAAGATCCACGGAGGGCTGGGAGACGACGCCTTCTTCTACGGCGGCGTCGGCTCGGACCGTTTGGACGCGGGCGCCGGCAACGACTACAGCTTCTACGGAAGTGCTGGCAACGACATCGTGCTGGGCGGCAGCGGTGCCGATTCCTTCTTCCACGGCAACGGCAGCCGGGACACGCTCTACGGCGGCAGTGGTGACGACGTCGCCTTCTTCGGCGGCGGCGGGATCGACCGCATGTACGGCGACGGCGGTGCCGACGCCTCCTTCTTCGGCCGCAACGGCTCGGACAAGCTCTACGGAGGCTCGGGCGAGGACAGCTATTTCTACGGGGGCAACGACAACGACACGCTTTCGGGCGGCAGCGGGCTGGACGCGCGGTTCTACGGAGCGACCGGCAACGACTTGCTCTACGGCGACAGCGGAATGGACGCCACCTTCCTCGGGCGGTCCGGTGTCGACCGGCTATACGGGGGGGCCGGCGACGACCTCTCCTTCTTGGGCGGATCGGGCCGGGACACGCTGTCTGGTGGCTCGGGATATGACACCAGCCTCGGCGGTGGTGACGGCAATGACATTCTGTCGGGCGGCAGCGGGAATGACCGCAGCCTCTTCGGCGGCTCGGGGCTCGATTCCATCTCCGGAGACGAAGGCGACGACTCTTACCTCTCGGGCGATGCGGCGGCCGACAAGATCTACGGCGGCGATGGCCACGATACCCTTTTGATAGGCGGCCTTGGCGACGATTCGCTCTATGGAGGAAGCGGCGACGATAGCCGATTCTTGGCCCTCCAGGGCAATGACTTGCTCGTAGGCGGGGACGGGGACGACGAGGACTTCGATGGCGGCGATGGCGACGACTCTCTCAGCGGAGGCAGTGGTAACGACCGCGGTTTTTCCGGTGGAATGGGAACCGATATCCTCTTCGGCGGTAATGGAGATGACTCGGTTTTCTTTAGCACGACGGGCGCCGACACGCTTTTCGGCGGCAGCGGCAGCGATTGGGATTTTCTCGGTGGATCCGGATCTGACTCGCTGTTCGGCGGCAGTGGCGCGGACGCAACCTTCAGCGCCGGAGCGGGCAGCGATACCATCGACCTGGGCGACGGCGACGATTCCGTGATTTTCGGCGGTGACGGTGACGACCTTTTGATCGCCGGCGATGGCAACGATCTATTTCTGGTAGGTTATGACGGAATCGACAAGATCTATGGCGGTAGCGGGGCGGATGATGTCCTCAGCGGCGTGACAGGCGATGATAGCCTATTTGGTGGAAGTGGAAACGATGGTGATCTATCCGGTGGAGACGGCAGCGACAGCATTCTCGGTGAAGCAGGAGACGACTCCCAACTAGTAGGTGGTTCAGGTGACGATTTCCTTTGGGGCGGCGACGGTGATGACACCGGCTTAAATGGCAACAGTGGGGCTGACTTTCTCTACGGCGGAAGCGGCGCGGATCGCTTTTTCTTGGGCAGCGACGGAGATGATTTCCTGTTCGGCGGTTCTGGCACGGATATAAACCTTTCCGGCGGTACCGGAGCGGACAGAATCTACGGCGATGGCGGCAAGGACGTCCTCTATGGCGACGAGGGTGGGGACACGCTGAGCGGTGGGTCCGGCTATGACAGTGCCTACGGCGGCAGCGGTGACGATATCTTCCTGGTCGCAAGCCAGGGCGACTTCGCCACCTACTACTATGACGGCGGCGCCGGCAGCGACACACTGATGCTGGGTGCCGGCGTCACCATCCCGGGCGGCGGTACCGGGCTCGTGTCCATTGAGGTCACGATTTAGCCACGCCGCCCGAGCCGAGCTGCCGCACGCCAAGCAGGAGCCTTCCCGCTTTCTCTGGATCGTGGATGGCAAGGATGACAGCCTCTCCGGCGGTGGCGGCGACGATATCTTCATGGTGGCGAGCCAGGGCGACTTTGCCGACTACTACGACAACGGCGGTGCAGACAGCGACACACTGATGCTGGGTGCCGGCGTCACACTCCCTGGCCGTGGCGCGAACCTTGTCTCGATCGAAGTGACCATCTACGGCTAGACTGATGGCGGTGCCATCGCCACGCCGGCTGGGGTACCGGACGGCCGCCGACACACTTTGAAGTGAGCAATTTGTCCGCTGGATTTGCACAACCCTCCGGATCGAGGCATAGTAGACAGATACAAGGGGAGGCAGCAGCGGGTCCCATCTCGAAGCGGGGTCACCTTGGAAAGGCCAGTGCAGCGGCGCTGGGTTCCCGAGACCGCCTCTCTTGCGGCAGGCAAAGCGACACGGGAGGGCGCGGGCGATGGCATTCATAGCGGGGACGGCAGGACCTGACACGCTGAGCGGCAGCGATTCGGTCGACACAATTCTGGGCTACGGCGCCGACGATACGCTCTATGGCTTGAGCGCGGCCGACAGCCTCTACGGGGGACAGGGCGACGACAGCCTTTACGGTGGCAGCGGGGCCGAGGCTACATTGGCGGGCGGCACCGGTCAGGACAGCCTCTTCGGAGGCGCCGGGGATGACGGCAACCTGTCAGGTGGATCCAGGGCCGATCTGCTGAATGGCGGCGAGGGAACGGATGCGCTCATCTTCGGCGATGTCGGGGACGATACGCTCTCCGGGGGCAGCGGCGACGACAGCCTCTTCTACGGCAGCGCCGGGCTCGACCGGCTCTCGGGCGGCAGCGGTGCCGACAGCCACCTCGACGGCGGCGCCAATGCCGACGTGATCTACGGCGGCGACGGCGCAGACACCGCGCTGCTGGGCGAGCGGGCCAACGATACGCTCTTCGGCGGTGACGGCGACGACCGTACGGTGGATGGAGAGCGCGGCGGCGATGCGCTCTATGGTGGGCTAGGCGACGACGCCTTCTTCTACGGCGGTGTCAGCCCGGACCGCCTGGACGCGGGTGCCGGCAACGACTACAGCTTCTATGGAAGCGCGGGCAACGACATCATCCTGGGCGGCAGCGGGGCAGACTCCTTCTTCCACGGCAACGGCAGCCGGGACACGCTCTACGGCGGCAGTGGTGATGACGTCACCTTCTTCGGCGGCGGCGGGATCGACCGTATGTACGGCGACGGCGGTGCCGATGCCTCCTTCTTCGGCCGCAACGGCTCGGACAAGCTCTACGGAGGCTCGGGCGACGACAGCCATTTCTACGGCGGCAACGACAACGACACCTTGAAGGGCGAGAGCGGTCTGGATGCCTTCTTCTACGGAGCGACCGGCGCCGACCGCCTCTACGGTGGGAGTGGCAATGACTCCAGCTTCCTGGGAGCGACGGGGAACGATCGGCTTTACGGGGGAAGTGGCAACGATTCTACCTTTTTCAGTGGGTCAGGCAGAGATATTTTGTTCGGCGGAGAAGGCGACGACAAATACTTTCAAGGTGGCGATGGCAATGATGACCTTTCGAGTGACGACGGGGATGATAGTTTGCTGTTCGGAGGTCTTGGAGGGGACAGCCTCTCTGGCGGCAACGGCGAAGATGCGCAGTTCTTTGGCGGAGCTGGTGTGGATTTTCTCTTCGGTGGGCAGGGAGCGGATACATATTTTGATGGCGGTGACGGAGATGACTCTCTTTCAGCCGGCGAGGGAGATGACGGGGGTTTCGTGGGCGGATCGGGCGCGGATCGGGTATTTGGCGGTCTCGGAGACGACGCGTTCCTTCGCGGTGACGAAGGGGAGGATAGGGTCTATGGTGGCAGCGGAAACGACTCTTTCCTGTCCGGACAATCAGGCCAAGATCGTCTCTATGGCGGTAGTGGAAAGGATGATGGCCTCACCGGTGGTTCAGGCGCGGATACAATTGACGGCGGCGAAGGAGACGATTCCAGGCTCTTAGGCGATGAGGGCGACGACTTGCTCAGCGGTGCCAGTGGCGATGATGCGCTGCTTGTCGGCTATGATGGCGCAGATACAATATTTGGCGGAGATGGCGACGATATTTCGTTTGGTGGCGTTTCCGGCACTGATTCAATCTTTGGCGGTAGCGGCAGCGACAGCGGGTTTTTTGGTGGCGACGGAGGGGATTTCCTCTCCGGTGGCTCTGGAGATGACGGGGTATTCTTCGGCAACAGTGGCGGCGATTTTATTTTCGGTGGCAGCGGCAATGACAACGCTTTTGCCGGTCAAACCGGCGCTGACACCTTGTACGGCGGGAGCGGGTCGGATCTCAGCTTAGCTGGCGAAAGCGGCAACGATGATATCTTCGGCGGAGAAGGTAACGACCAGTTTCTCTTGGGCGGCTCAGGCGCGGATCGCATCTACGGTGACGGCGGAAAGGACTTTCTCTATGGTGAGGATGGCGCCGATTCGCTGACCGGTGGCTCCGGCTTCGACAGCGCTTTCGGTGGCAGCGGCGACGATGTCTTCATCGTGAACAACCAAAGCGACTTCGCGTCCTACTACTATGACGGTGGCAGCGGCACGGACACGCTGGTTCTGGAAGTCGGGGTCACTATCCCGGGTGGCGGCACGGGTCTCGCCTCTATCGAGGTAACACTCTGAACGGCCAGCTCTCGCAGACAACCAGCCAATAGAAGTAGCAGCGGCGGCGGCGCCCAATGGCCGCAGCGCCGATCTGAACTCCAGCCATTTACAGACCCGGAGCTTCCGCCTAGGCTCTCTCCCACTAACCGACGAGGTTGGTGGGGCGCCTGACAGCGCCGCCGTTCGGCGGCCGAGAGCTCGTTCCTTGCATTTCCTATCGATGGGAACGGGCAAGCACGACAGGAAAGGCGTAGACCATGGCCTTCATTCCCGGCACCAACGGTCCTGACACGCTTACCGGCAGCAACGACGTCGACACCATCCTGGGCTACGGGGCCGACGACACGCTCTATGGGTTGAGCGCCGCCGACAGCCTCTATGGGGCGCAGGGCGACGACAGGCTGTTCGGCGGGAGCGGCGGCGAGGCAACGCTCTCCGGCGGAACAGGTCAGGATTCTCTCTTCGGCGAGGCAGGCGACGACAGCGGCCTCTACGGTGGGTCGCGAGCGGATTTGATCGATGGCGGGCGCGGGGCCGACGCCTTGATGTTCGGCGGGGTCGGCGACGACAGCCTTGCCGGCGGTGACGGCGACGACAGCCTGCTCTATGGCAGCGCCGGCCTCGACACGCTGTCGGGCGGCTCTGGTAGCGACGGCGAGATGGACGGCGGCGCCAATGCGGACGTGATCTACGGTGGATCCGGGTCGGATTCATCGCTGGAGGGCGAGCGCGCCAACGACGTCATCCATGGCGATGGCGGCGACGATAGCTTCCTCTATGGCGAGCGTGGCGGTGACCAGCTCTACGGAGGCCTCGGTGCCGATGCCTACGTCTATGGCGACGTGAGCCCGGACCGGCTCGACGGGGGAGACGGCAACGATTTCTCCTTCTATGGAGGGGCCGGGAACGATTCCCTCTATGCCGGCAACGGCGACGACTCCTTCTTTCACGGCGAGGGCAAGCGCGACACCATCTTCGCAGGCAGCGGCAGTGACACCAGCTTTTTTGGTGGCGGCGGTGTCGATCGACTCTACGGCGATGATGACGAGGATGCAGCCTTCTACGGCCGCAATGGCGCCGACAAGCTCTACGGCGGTGACGACGAAGACAGCTACTTCTTCGGCGGCAACGACAACGACACGATCTCCGGTGACAGCGGCAGCGACTATCGCCTCTTCGGAGCGGACGGCGCCGACCGCTTCTACGGTGGCTCAGGCAATGACGAATATCTCTATGGCGCTAGCGGCGTAGACAGGATGTTCGGAGGCAGCGGCGACGATGTCCGCTTACTAGGTGAGTCAGGCAACGACCTGCTCTACGGTGGCTCCGGTAGGGACAGCGCATTGTTCGGCGGAAACGGTACCGACAGTATCTTCGGCGGTGAGGGCATCGATCAGTACATTGTCGGAGGTGCAGAGAACGACTACGTCGCGGGTAACAGCGGTGACGATCAGGAGTTCTATGGCAGCGATGGCGATGATACCCTTGCCGGTGGCAGCGGCGACGACGTGGCCTTCTATGGTGGCTTAGGACAAGATCACCTGATTGGTGGCGAGGGCGGCGATGTCTTCCTCTACGGAGGTGACGGGTCTGACACATTAGAAGGTCGCCTCGGCATAGATGTGCGACTTGACGGCGACGCCGGCGATGACAGCATCTTCGGCGGCAGTGGCGCCGACACCTACCTCTTTGGTGGGTCCGGCCAGGACTGGATCTCGGGCGGTAGCGGTGCGGACTACAATCTCCGTGGCAGGTCCGGTAATGACACGCTAACCGGCGCTGCGGGGAATGACACTCAGCTCATGGGCAACGACGGCGACGACAGCCTCTTCGGCGGCGATGGCCAGGACGGTTATCTCAATGGCGGTAGCGGAGGGGACGTCATCGATGGCGGCCTCGCATCGGATGGTCGGATTTACGGCGGATCGGGAACGGACCATCTACTTGGCGGCTCCGGTAACGATGACCTTATCTATGGAGGCGACCAGGCCGATACGATCGAAGGCGGCAGCGGTGCCGATATCGTGCTCTCCGGGCGGTCCGGGGATGACGTCATTTCGGGCGGAGAGGGCGTCGACAGCGTGTTAATCGGTGATGACGGTGACGACAGCCTCAACGGCGGTGATGGCGACGACGAAGGGTTCTACGGCGACACCGGGGCCGATGTCCTCTTTGGCGAGAGCGGAACGGACTCGCGCTTCCAAGGCAATGACGACAACGACCGCCTCTATGGAGGAAGTGGCGCTGACCAAGCCTTCGAAGGAGGTTCGGGAAGCGACCTGCTGGCCGCCGGACAAGGTTTCGACACCGGCTTCTACGGCGGCAGTGGCGCCGACAGGCTCTACGGGGGCAGTGGGGACGAAACTTCGTTCTACGGTGATCTGGGCGCCGATACTCTTCAGGGAGGCAGCGGCAACGACTCCAATTTCGCCGGCAGATCCGGCGGCGACAGCCTGGAGGGCGGCGACGGAGATGATGTCCGGTTCCAAGGCGGAGGGGCAAGCGATAGGCTCTTCGGTGGCAGCGGCGCCGATAGCCTCTTCTACGGGGGAGTCGCACCCGACCGCCTCTATGGTGGCAACGCGGCCGACCTCGACTTTCGCGGTGGCCTGGGCAATGACACGCTCTACGGCGGCGGCGGAGCCGATGTCTCCTTTCAAGGAGGGATGGGAAACGACAGGCTATCCGGCGATACGGGTATCGACAGCTTTTTCTATGGTGGGGCCGGCTCGGACATCATCGCCGGCGGCGATGGAAACGACGCCTATCTCTACGGCGGTTCAGGCGCCGATACGCTGACAGGCAACAGCGGCAGCGATTCCCTCTATGGCGATGAGGGTGACGACAGCATGGCCGGCAGCTCCGGCGCCGACAGCGCCTTTGGGGGCGACGGCGACGACGTCTTCCTGGTCGCGAGCCAAGGTGACTTCGTCAACTACT
This sequence comes from Rhodospirillales bacterium, assembly GCA_963669385.2. Taxonomy (GTDB): domain Bacteria; phylum Pseudomonadota; class Alphaproteobacteria; order Kiloniellales; family JACOMY01; genus JACOMY01. Next base: position 2,684 of record CAXXGD010000064.1, on the reverse strand, counting down.
CCTATGACGGCGGTGGCGGGACCGACACCTTGCTGCTTCTGGGCGGTGCCACGATACCAGGGGGCGGCGGTGCTCTCGTCTCCATCGAGGTGACGATTTAGGCAATCCTACTACGCCCTTCGATCAGGGCATGTTTGGCGAAGAGGGCGTCAAGCAGATGGCGCATCAATCTTGAGACTCGCAGCCTGTCCTTGAGGCCAGGGCGGGTCCAGACTTGGAGACCCGTCTTGAACCGCGGGCGCTCTGCCGCGAACTCGGCCAAAGCTCCGATGAGGAGGTGCCAGGCAACGACATCGGGTAGCAAGCGGGCGAGGCGGCCACGAAGGGCCTGCACCTGCCAACTGGTTGCCCAGCCGAGCCCTGTGAAGACCGCCTGCCCAAGTATATTTACAGACGATCGCATCTAGCCTTTTCTCTACCGCAGGGCGTGCGGGCTCACGAAAGTAGAATTGCCGGCCCGCAGCAAAAGCTGCCAAAGCCCGCAACTTCTCTTCCATCGCCTCAGCGGCAGAAGCAGGTCCAGCAGGGGAGTTGCGTCAGATGGCTTTCATTCCAGGGACCCCCGGGTCCGACACTCTGAGCGGGACCGACGATGTCGACACCATTCTGGGTTACGGGGCGGACGATGCGCTGTACGGGGCCAGCGGCGCCGACAGACTCTACGGCGGAAGTGGCGCCGACAGCGTTATCTTCGGCGGCGATGGCGTAGACCGACTCTATGGCGCGGATGGCGCCGATGTCTCCCTTTTCGGTGGCTTGGGCAGGGACACGCTCTACGGGGGAGAAGGCAATGACAGCCTGCTGTTCGGAGGGTCGGGACCTGACCTGATCATCGGCGGCAGCGGCATGGATCAGTCGCTTCTCGGAGGCTCTGGCGCTGACAGCATTTACGGCGGTGACGACGACGACTCTCGCCTCAATGGTGGCTATGGCAACGACCGACTCTTCGGCGGCAGCGGTGCGGACACCAGGCTTTATGATGAAGGAGGCGCCGACATCTTGGACGGTGGCGATGGCGACGACACCTCGTTTTATGGCGGAGACGGTGATGACTCGCTCGCCGGTAACAGCGGATCCGATACCTCTTTTTATCGGGATCGGGTGCAGACACACTCACTGGCGGCAGCGACCGTGACCGCTTCTTTTACGGCGGGTCCGGGGTCGACCTGCTCTTCGGGGGCGACGGAGACGACGATCGCATGCTTGGCGATGACGGCGACGACACGATTGCCGGGGCAGCGGGGACGAACTTGTTCTGGTAGGCGGTTCGGGAGACGATCTGATTATCGGCGAAAGCGGCGACGATTATCGTCTGTTGGGCAGTTCCGGAAACGACAGGATCTACAGCGGAGATGGCGACGATTACAGGCTGTTCGGCGGGGCCGGCTTCGATACCGCATTCGGTGGCGGTGGCGCCGACGTCTTCATCGTGACCAGTCAAGGCGACTTCGCGGGCTACCTCTACGACGGCGGTGGCGGGACCGATACGCTCGACTTGGCCCCAGGGGTAACCATTCCCGGCACCGGTAGCGGTCTCGTCTCTATCGAGGTCACTCTGTGAGGCAGCCCCATCGCACATTCAGGCTTCCAAGCCCCTAAGCCGATTGCGGCCTGCGAAGTCAAAGGCGACTTAATCCAGTCCACCCGATTCGGCACCCCGGGGCAGATGAAGCAGCGCAATCCTACGGCCTTTGGCTACTCCAGGCAGTCAAAGCTGGCCTAGGAGCAGACCTTATCCCGGCCCCGGGGCTCTTTTGGCGCAAAACGGCAAGTGGTGGTTCTCCTCCCTTGATAAGGTCGGGCTCAAGATTTCTTGCGGCCGGCTAGCCGTTTCGCCGTGGGAGGAAGCGAGATGATTATCACCGGAACCAATGGCCCGGATCTGTTGAGTGGCACGGACCTGGTCGACAGTATCTTCGGACTGGCGGGCGACGACGGGCTCTACGGCCTGGCCGATGTGGACTATCTCTACGGCGGCGGGGGCTCGGACAGTCTCTTTGGCGGCGGCGCTGTCGATGTCCTCCGCGGTGCCCGCGACGCCGACACCGCCTACGGCTCCGGCGGGCGAGACACGCTCTTGGGCAACAGCGGCGCGGATCTGCTCTACGGTGGCGCCAGCCGAGACCGGCTTGTGGGCGGCAGTGGTGTCGACACGGCTGTCGGAGGGGTCGGCAACGACGTGGTGCTGGTCGACAACGCTGGCGACGTCATCCTCGAAGTCGCCGGTGAAGGCACCGACAGTGTCATTGCCTCGGTGAGCTTCACCCTGCCCAGCACCGCCGGGGGGAGCGGCTATGTCGAGGAGCTGCTGCTGGCGCAGGGCGCCGGCGCCATCTCCGGCGTCGGTAACGAACTGGACAACCGCATCCGCGGCAACTCCTCCACCAACGCGATCAGCGGGCTGGCCGGTGACGACCGCTTGCTGGGGCGCAGCGGCGGCGACCGGCTCTTCGGCGGCAGTGGGAAGGACTCGCTGATCGGCGAGACCGGCGTCGATACGCTGTCGGGCGGCACGGGTGATGACAAGATAAACGCCGGCACCGGCGACGACACGCTGTTCGGTAACCGGGGCGCGGACGAGCTCCGCGGCAAGCAAGGGGACGATCTGGTTCAGGGTGGCCAGGGGGACGACCGGCTCTACGGAGACCAGGGCGCAGACTCGCTCCTCGGCTTCGCCGATGACG
>CAXXGD010000063.1:0-66676 GCA_963669385.2 Rhodospirillales bacterium | reverse complement strand
TAAGCGATCGCCCGAGATTCCGGTCATCTTTATGTCGGGCTATCCGAAGGAAGCGGTGAAGAGCGATGGGTTCTTGGGGTCCGATAGGGTGCTGCTGGCTAAGCCCTTCCGTCGGCAAGAGATTGCCCAGGCGATTCGAGATGCTTTGGGTTGAGGCTTTCAACCGCTAACGGGCTGCCTTCCGGTGATGGGGTAGCGCGGGTCGCTGTAGCCGGGCGTGGAGGGATGGCCGCTTGGCACCAGGCTGTCGACCAGCGCTTCGTCCTCGGCGGTGAAGTGGTGCGCAAGCGCGCCGAGGTAGCCCTGCCAGTGATCCAGCGTTCTGGGGCCGGCCAGGATCGAGGTGACCAGCCGGTTGTTCAACACCCAGAGAAAGGCGAACTGGCCGGCGGTCATGCCTCTGGCCTCTGCGTGCTGCTTGAGGCGCTGGGCGATTGCCAGCGACTCCGCGCGGAACTCGGTCTCCATCATGCGCTTGTCCTGGCGCCCGGCGCGGCTTCCGGTGTCCGGCGCGGCATCGGGCCGGTACTTGCCGGTGAGAACGCCACGAGCCAGCGGAGAGTAAGGCACCACGGCGAGGCCGTAGTGACTGCAGGCCGGCAGGTGCTCGACCTCCGGCATGCGGTTCATGGCATTATAGTAGGGCTGCGAGACCACCGGCCGCGCCACGCCTAGCCGCTCCGCCACCCGTACCATCTCGGCGACCTGCCAAGCGCGGAAGTTGGAGCAGCCCCAGGCCTGGATTCGGCCACGCTCGAGGAAGTGCCCCAGAGTCTCGATCACGGCCTCCAAGGGCGTGCCGTCGTCCAGATGGAGATAGAGGACATCCAGATAGTCGCTGCCCAATCGCTTCAGGCTCTCGTCCAAGGCGCGCTGCATGTGCTTCACCCCAAGGCCCCAGCGGTTGGGCCCGGGGCCCATCGGGTTGCCAAGCTTGCTGGCCAGCACCCAATCCTCGCGGTCGCGGGCAATCAGGCGTCCCAGCATGCGCTCCGATGCGCCCTCGGCGTAAGCATCGGCCGTGTCTAGGAAATTGACCCCGGCAGCGCGCGCCGACTCCAAGATGCGCTCGGCCTCGGCTTCCTCGGTGGTGTCGCCGAAGGTCATGGTGCCGAGGCAGATTGGCGACACCCTAACGCCGCTGCGGCCCAGTCTTCGATAGTCCATGCCGACGGCTCCGCTTAGCGAACGAAGGGCAGGTCGCTCACGACCGCGCTGCGGGACTCGCCCAGGCAGTCGAGGGTCACTTGGCTGCCCGCCTCGCAGTGCGGCTTGGCGATCAGGGCGACGGCGATGTTGGCCTCCAGGCGCGGCGAATAGACTACGGCGCGCGCGGTGCCGACCTGGGCACCCGCGACGGTGATCGGCCAAGGGTGCTCGTTGATGCCGAGCGCCGCACCCTCGATGGTGATGCCAACCATGCGCCGCTTCGGGCCGGCCTTGCGCTTGGCCAAGAGCGGCTCTTTGCCGATAAAGTCCTGTTCGCGGTCGAGGTTCATGAGATGGCCCAGGTTGGCTTCGAAGGGGTCGCTGTCGTCGTCGGTGTCGGTGCCGCAGGAGAGCAAGCCGCTCTCGACCCGCTCCACCGTGTTGGGCGCGCCGGGGCCGATGCCCAGGGGCTTGCCGGCGGCGGCAACCCGCTCCCAAAGCTCGCCGCCGCGGCTGCCGTCGCGCAGATAAAGCTCATAGCCGCCCTGCTTGCTCCAGCCCGAGCGCGCCACCACCAGCGGGATGCCGTCCAGCTCCGTCTCGCGGAACCAGAAGTACTTCAAGGTGCCGACCCACTCGCCGAAGAGGCTGCTCACCACATCGATGGCGCGCGGGCCCTGGACGGCGAGCGGCGAGACGTCGGGCTCGCTCACCGCGACGTCGAAGCCCTTGAGGGCGGCCACCGCGCGGGCCCAATAGAGCATGTCGCTGTCGGCGATCGACAGCCACACCAACTCGTCGTTCAGCTTCAAGAGGACAGGATCGTTGATCAGCCGGCCCTCGAAGTCGCATAGCGGTACGTACTTGCCTTGGCCGGCCTTGCAGCGCGAGAGGTCGCGCGGTGTCAGGTAGGCGGCCAGAGCCATGGCGTCGGGCCCTGCCAGCTGTATCTGGCGCTCCACGCCGACGTCCCACATGGCCACTGCCTGGGTCAGCCGCTGATACTCGGCCCCGGTGTCACCGAAAGACACCGGCAGGTACATGTGGTTATAGACGGTGGCATGGGTCATACCTGCGGCGCGCGCAGCTTCGAAGAAGGGCGATTTGCGGATGCGCGCGCCCAGCGTGATTTGCAAGGACATGGAATGTTCCTGTTGAGCCGAAAGCAGACCTTGAGCGCGGGAGTAATAGGGATCCCGGCGGCGCTCAGCAACCGCCAAATCCTGGTGCGCAGGCGGCAGATTGCGGGTGGAGCGGCGAGGAGGCGCGCCTCATGAGCGATCAGGAGTCGAAGGAGGCGGAATCGAAAGCCGGCCTACGGGCGACCCTGCTGCGGCTCTACTACGGTGACACTGCCGTCTCCCAGCGCTTCCGCTATGGGCTGATCGCTTTCGACATTCTGACCGTGCTCTTCTTCGTCGTGTCCTCGACGGTCAATCAGGATGCTTGGGTCCTGTGGGTAGACTTTGCCATTGCACTGGTCCTGAGCGTGGACTTTGCGGCTCGTGCGATGATCGCCAATCGCTCGTGGCGCTTCTTCTTTCGCTTTGGATCGATCGTTGACCTCGTCGTCATCGTCTCGCTTCTGTTGCCGGCAATCTTCGACAATCTGGCCTTTCTCAGGGTCGTGCGCATGCTGCGGCTCTTGCGCTCCTACCATCTTCTGCGCGAGCTGCGGCGGGAGTCGCGCTGGTTCCGGCGCAATGAAGAGGTGGTGCAGTCGACGCTCAACCTCGTGCTCTTCGTCTTCACCGTGACCGCCGTGGTCTACGTGCTGGAGGATCAGCAGAATCCCAACATCAACACCTACTTCGATGCGCTCTACTTCACCGTGGCGACGTTGACCACCACCGGCTTCGGCGACATCACGCTCACCGACACGGCCGGCCGCGCGCTGGCCGTCTTCATCATGATTTTTGGCGTGGGGCTCTTCCTGCGGCTGGTGCACACCATCTTCCGGCCGCCGAAGGTGGCATTTCCCTGTCCGGAGTGCGGACTGAATCGCCATGACCCGGACGCCGTGCACTGCAAGCACTGCGGCACCGGGTTGAACATTCCGACCGAAGGAGAATGGCATTGAGCGCCGGGCGGGGGTTGCGTATGACGGCGCTCGACGAGTGCCAAGGTCAATCGCCGATAGGGCGAAGAACAGGACGACGATGAGCAAGGGCCAGCCGCTGCCGCGCGATCTGGGGCGCTATATCTTCGACATCGGTGCCCACACCGGCGAAGACAGCGACTTCTACCTCAGAAAGGGCTTCAAGGTCGTGGCCGTCGAAGCGCTGCCCAGTCACGTCGAAACGCTGCAGCGGCGCTTTGCTTCCTTTATCGAAGAGGGGCACTACTTCATCGAGCCGGTCGCCATTGGTGAGGAAGAGGGACCGGGCGATTTCTTCGTGCACCACAGCAAGAGCGATTGGCATACCGCCAAGCCGCAAGCCTGGCGGGGCGAGTTCGAGAAGACCACCGTGCCCTTCGTGCGCTTCAAGTCCTTGCTCGAGAAGTACCCCGTTCCCTACTATCTGAAGATCGACATCGAGGGCAACGACGGCCTGGTCATCGAGGCCTTGACGCCGGAAACGCGCCCGCGCTTTCTCTCTTTTGAACTGGGCAAAGGCTACGAGCCTTGGATCGAGAAGCTGGCGTCCATCGGCTTCACCCTGGGCCAGATCGTCGACCAATCGCGGAGTGCGCTGTGGAAGGCGCCTGAACCGCCGCGCGAAGGCCGCTTCGTCAATGCCGAGTTCAACGGGCACATGACCGGCCTCTTCGGGCGGGAGCTGCGTAAGAAGGATTGGTTCCCGATCGAAGAGATGATCAAACGTGTTTCAGTGCTGCCTTACAACCGCGGTCAGTGGTACGACGTGCATGTCTTTCGGCCGAAGCACTGGGGCCAGAGTTAGCCGGGTCGCTTAGCCGATTCTGACCGGGGGCCTTGGCAGTTTGCACAGAGAGGCAGTTGAGCCCGTGGCGGCCGGAGGCCTTGCTGGTTACCGACCTGACCAAGAGAGGCAAGCCCAGTAGATGATGCGATAAGCTCAAGTGCTGCTTGTGAGTGCCGTTGTGCCCTGCGGTGGAGCGGACGGACCACCTGGGAGCTTGGGCGCTTCGTAGCCAAAGATCTCATAGTCCCAATAGTATTTATTCCAGATAGAAGCTTGTGTCTTAGGTGGAAGTTCGTGGAGCTTGACGTTGTATCTATCTTGTAGAACAACCAGCTGCGGAATCGAGTGTAACCAATCTGGAATTTTGAAAATGGAATCGAGGATGTATTTGAAATCTTTATCAAAAGACTCCATTTTCCCGATGTAAGAGTAGTTGATTCTCCCCGGCATCAGCTGGATATTCTGTGGAATCCAGTGGAAATCCATTTCTTGTACTATTTGTCTTGTCACTGCTTTTATGAAAAGCTCGAAGCTGATATTGATTTCAACGTCCTCGGGATCATGACCAAGTGTCTTCAATATTGTCTTTTTTGGCTTCTTATTAAGGAGAATTTTGTCATTGTAAGCCGAAACGAGGCGATGGAAAGGATCTCGTACGAACCCGAAACGAAACACATCGGGGTCGGTCATGACTTCGTTGACCTCGGTCGCAGAGAGCTGTTTCAGAGACAGGAGGGGTGACTTCTCCCGGTCGTGAATATCGTTGTAGGGCCACTCGAGACGCGAAGGTTCATCAAGACACAGGGCCTGCAGGGTAGCGAGAGTCGTCGTGCTGCCGACCTTTGGGTTGGCAAAGTACACGAAACGCTTGTGTGGATCGATGTGGACTGAATAGAGGAGTTGCCGTCTGGGAAGGATGTCGGACAGTCTGGTCAGCCAATTGACGTACATGCTTGGCGGGTCCCGGTGCAGGGTTCTTTCCTAAAGCAGTCGATACCGACGAACGCGTCGCCGCCGTCGTTGGTTGGGGACCTAGCCGGTCACGATCCAATTGGCAATGGTACGATAGCTTGCGGCAGAGACTTCGCGGCTCCTGGCGTTTGCCTCTGCAGGGCGTCTCGGGCTCCTGCTACCGGAAAGGAGCCGCCTTCGAGGCCGAAGTTTGCGTCTCCGACCCGAAGCGCGCTAGGTCTGGTCGAGGCGAACGCGGCAATAGAAGTCGAGCGCCGTCTCGAGGTCGGTGCCGATAGTGGCGAGTGTTGAGAAGGGTCAGGCGAGGTGGAGTGCGGCAGGCATGCTGGTTGACGGACTTGTGGTTGCGCTTGCCGATCGTACCGAAGAGGCGATCCATGACGGCAATCAAGACCCCAGCCGCTGGCAGCAGATTTGCCTCGAGGTGCGGCGCAGCCTGCCGCCGAACCATGCCATCAAGGTGGTGCGTGCAGCCTGTGAAAGGAATCCCGATAGCCCCGCGCTGAAAATAGCCTATGCGGAGGCCTGCATGCGCTTGGGCTGGATCGGCCAAGCGGAAGCCACCCTCTTGCCGGTCCTGGCGGAAAGACCGAGGCTCAAGCGGGCACTGGCGACCCATGCCAAGGTTGCCCAACGTGGCGATCAAGCGGCTTCCGCGCTGCAGCGCTGGCAAAGGTTCCTCGCATGCCACCCCGATGATCCGACAGCTCTGCGCCAGCTGGCGGAGTGCTTTGCGGATCTGGGTGAACGCGAGCGGGCGATCCAGGTCTATGAGCAGATCCTGGGTCTTGGCGCAGACGATCCATTGGATCACTACAGTCTCGCCGAACTGCAAGCAAACGCGCGTGGTAACTGGCTGACCCTGGAAGAGTCGGCGTCCCTCGTGGAGCGCTTTGGCGATGACCCGGAGGTGGCGAGGCGGCACGTCACGCGCTTGCGCTTGGCCGGCAATCTGCACAAAGCAAGAGAAGTGGAGGCGAGCTATGAGCCGTCCGGGGCGGCGCATGGGAAGGCACAGTCATCGCGCTTCCCCGCCGTACGCTTGTTGGATGCGCGACGGTATGAAGACGCGGCCGAGGCCTACGTGGAGACCTTCGCGGACCACCGGAACGAGATGCGTCACGTGGCGCGAGCGGCCGAGTGCTTGGCCTTGGCCGACAAGCACAGCTCTGCCATGGATCTCTTGGATGCTGTGAGCAACGACGAACCACACGATCTGCTGTTGCGCGCGCAAGCCACGGTCTACCAGATGGCAGGCGACGATCATGCGGCGCTCAAGCACCAAGTTCGTGCTGTCCGGCTTTGCAGCAATCTCACCAACCTGTCGAAGCTTTGCTCGATTCTCCTCGGATCGGCCCGCATCAAAGCGGCGGGGCGGGTGATCGATCGCATCGAGCGGGACTTCGGCGACAGTCGGCTGGGGTGGGTCGAGCTTGCCCGGCTGACCTTCAACGCCAAGGATGCCGAAAGCGCCGTCGCCTGGATGCAGCGAGCCTTGGCCTCGATAGCGGACTTTCGCCGGATCATCTTCAGCTACGCCGATGCGCTATGGGAATGTGGCGAGATCGAGCGTGCTTGGTTCGCGCTCGTCGCACACGTGACCGACCGTCACGATCTCCTATCGACCTCCAAGCCGGTGCGATTGCGGGCCTTCAAAGACCTGCAGGAAGATCTCCGCGAAACCAAACGAGCGTTGGATGGCTCCGCCAGCAACGAAGAGCTGCTCGGGTCGGTTCGATCCCTGAAGCAGACCGCCTCGGCTGCCTACATCCTGAAGTCCAATGGTTATCTCGACCGCCGGACCGACGACTTTTTGCGGGACTTGAACGCGCGACAGGCGGCCGGGGATCTAACAGCTGCGGCGGCCTTGATGGATGAGCAGATCGACGCCGTGCTCGCCCGAACCGCGCTTCCGGTCAGAAACGGCGATCTTCTCTATCGCGCTGCGCGCCTCAATGAAGAGCTGGGTCGCACCGACCTTGCCTTCCGCTATCTCGAGCGGGCCGCGTGGATGAACAAGGACGACCCGCTCCTCGTTTCCAGCTATCGCTCGATGTTGAGAGCCAATGCTCGCCCATTGAAAGTCAAGACCGACCCACCGATAGCCGTGCTCGTGCTGACCTGGAAGGGGAACCTCCCGCGGGCCCGTTTCCTTGCCACGCAGATAGCGCAGCGCAGCGGCATCGAGGTCATCGCGCTCAGAGGCGATCCGGACGCGCAAGCACCAGAGCTGCTGGAAGAAGACTTTGGCCACCAGCTGATTGTGCCCTGTGATGACGGCTATCTTGCTTTGTCCAGGAAGCTGATGCTGGCCTATCGCTACCTCTATGCCTGTACGAACCTGGCAGGCGTGTTTAAGATAGATGATGATGCAGCCATAGAAGATTTTGATAAGTTTAGAAACATGTGCAAATTCTTCTATGATTCAAATGCCGATTACATGGGAAACGTGACGACCTATACGAACGGCACCTACCACCACGGGCGCGATGCCGGGTCGAATGGCAACGCCAGAGTGGCCGAACACAGCCCAATCGACTATTGCATGGGTGGCTTGGGCTATTATCTTTCCCGCCTAAGCCTTAGGACCATCTTCGAGCGAGGATTAACCTATTTCTCCAGTGATAATGAGAGAAAAGTCTATGAAGACGTCTTTTTTGGAGAAATATTGAGGAGCGCTGGGATAACCCCGACACATGTGACCGTGGCCCAGGAAGGAGGTCTCTACGTCGAGATCTTCGAGCCCTTTATGCTGCTTGCCCCCGACATCCTCGGCGATGAGGAGGCAAGGTAGCACATCAGGGTTTGGCTGTGCCGTCGATGGCTTCTCAGGAGAGTTCGTCCAGGATGAGGGTGGTCGCCGTCTCCAAGGACTGTCGAGCCTGCCGGATCAGCTCTGCGCGTGCCGTCTCGATCACTGTCCTGAAAGAGTCGCTTTGCACGCTTTCCAAGGCCGCAGCGATTGTCTCCGGCTCTAGGGTCCAGGCATTGTAGACGGGATAGCCGATCTTGGAGAGGTGGCGCGAGACCTTTGCACCCCCTCTGATCTGATCAACGGCTATCACCGGAACACCGTGAAAGATGGCCAGCAGCGAGGCGTGCATTCTGGTTGTTAGGAGGTGCGCGTTCCGGGCCTATCCGGTCACCGATTCCGATAACATCCGGTCAGTGAATACGATTTGATCCGGTCAGGGATTCCGGGCCATCCGGTCACCTTGGATCGGTGAGAAGTGAGGCTGCTGGGCGATCGTGCAGCGGGCTAGCCTCGCGCTCTTTTTCAGAGAGCGGGGAGGCCAGATGAGGAGATCGTCTATGCGTAAGGTCGGGGAGGCGTTGCGGCTGCGCGCCGGCGGCCTGTCGACGCGAAGGATCGCGGCAAGCCTCGGCATCGGGCAGTCGACGGTGTCGGACTATCTAAAGCGCGCCAAGCGGGCCGGTCTTTGCTGGCCGCTGCCGGCGGGTCTGACGGAGGCGGACCTCGAGCAGCGCCTGTTTCAGCCACAGGGCGGCGAGACCCGGCGCGGGCTGGCACAGCCTGACTGGCCGGCGGTGCATCGCGCGCTGAAACGCAAGCATGTCACCCTGTCGCTGCTCTGGGAGGAGTACAAGGCAGATCATCCTGACGACGGCTACGCCTACAGCCGTTTCTGCGAGCTCTACCGGCGCTGGGAGGGCCGGCTGGGCGCCTCGATGCGCCAGCATCACCTGGCAGGCGAGAAGCTCTTCGTGGACTACGCCGGCGACACACTGGACGTCGTGGATGGCGAGAGCGGCGAGCTGCGCCAGGCCCAGCTCTTCGTCGCGGTGCTGGGGGCCTCGAGCTACACCTATGCCGAAGCGAGCTGGACACAGCAGCTGCCGGACTGGATCGCCTCGCACGTCCGGGCTTTCGAGTACTTCGGCGGCGTGCCCTGTCAGATCGTGTCCGACAACCTGAAAGCAGGCATCACCAAGGCCTGCTTCTACGAGCCGAAGGTCAACCGGACCTACGCCGAGATGGCGGCACACTACGACACCGCCGTCATTCCCGCGCGACCCTACAAGCCGCGTGACAAGGCCAAGGTCGAGGTGGGTGTCCAGCTGATGCAGCGTTGGATCATTGCCCGGCTGCGCCATCGGCGGTTCTTCTCCCTGGCTGAGCTGAACGCGGCAATCCGCGAACTCCTGGAGCGGTTCAACGCCAAGGTCACTCGCCATCTGGGCGCCAGCCGGCGCGATCTCTTTAACGAGTTGGACCGCCCGGCGCTGAAGCCCCTGCCGCAAGAGAGCTACGCGTACGCCGAGTGGTGCGAGCGAAAGCTCGGCCTCGACTACCATGTCGAGCTCGACAAGCACTACTACTCCGCCCCGCATCAGCTCTTGAAGCAAAGGCTCTGGGTGCGCCTGACCGCCAGGACAGTGGAGATCTTCCATCAAGGCCAGCGCGTGGCAGCACATGTGCGCACTTCGTCAAACCGCGGCCACACCACGGTGCGTGCGCACATGCCCTCCTCTCACCGCCGCTATGCCGACTGGACGCCCGAGAGGCTCAAGCGCTCGGCGGCCGAGATCGGGCCCAATACGGCAGCCCTGGTCGAGGTGATCCTGCGCGAGCGCACCCACCCCGAGCAGGGCTTCCGCTCCTGCCTCGGCATCGTCCGGCTGGCCAGGTCCTATGGCGGCCAGGCGCTGGAGGCGGCCTGCCTGCGCGCGCTCGAGATCGGCGGGCTCTCCTACCGCTCCGTCCAGTCCATCCTGAAGAACAACCTGCATCGCCACCGGCCCGAGAGGCCCGCGGAGGGCCCGGCGATCACCCATCCCAACATCCGCGGCGCCAAGTACTTCCACTGAGGAGGAGAAGACATGCTCGATCATCCCACCCACGACCAGCTGAGAGCACTCAAGCTCGACGGCATGGCCGAGGCCTTTGCCGAGTTGCAGAGCCGGGACGAGGCAGCCGATCTCAGCCATGCCGAATGGCTGGGTCTGCTGATCGACCGCGAGGCGACCAATCGCAGCACCAAGAAGTTCCAAAGCCGCATGCGGGCCGCCAAACTCCGCCATGTCGGCGCATCGCTGGAGGATGTCGACTACCGCACGCCCAGAGGGCTCGACAAGGCACTCTTCCTCAAGCTCGCCGGCGGCCAGTGGATCGCCGAGCACCGCAATCTCCTGATCACCGGGCCCTGCGGCGTCGGCAAGACCTGGCTGGCCTGCGCGCTCGCACAGAAAGCCTGCCGCGACAATCGCAGCACCCTCTATCACCGTCTGCCCAGGCTCTTTGCCGAACTCGAGCTCGCCCACGGCGACGGACGCTTCCCGCGCCTCTTTCGCCAGCTGATCAAAGCCGACCTGCTCATCCTCGACGACTGGGGACCCGACCGGCTCACCGCCGGCCAGCGCCGCGATCTCATGGAGATCGTCGAGGACCGCTACGGCGCCGGATCGACCATCATCACCAGCCAGCTCCCGCTTGCCAACTGGCACCAGGTCATCGACGAACCAACCTTCGCCGACGCCATCCTCGACCGCCTGATCCACAACGCCTACAGGCTGCCGCTGGACGGACAGTCCATGCGCAAAACCAAAGCTCAAGCGCAGGGAGGAGACCCGGCATGACAGCCTCGCATCGACCTGCGCCGGCACTTGACGGATGCAGGGAACACTGACATCAGCAAACAGCGCTCAGCAGCGTCACCTCACAGTGACCGGATACTCCGGAATGGCTGACCGGATGTTGCTGGATTGACTGACCGGATGCTCCGGAATGTGCAAGGAGGACCTTGGAGGATTGCAGGTCCTCTTCCACGCTTGTCGGAGACCTGCGCTTGAGGTCGAGCAGCGTCGACACTTCTCGCGTAGGAATGTTCGCAGTCGCGTCCCGGATGATCCTTTCCGCACGATCACTGCCATTGTCCTCCCCATACTCAGGTTGCGGCCCGACAAGGCAGATCGCTGCACCTTCCTGCCTCTCGTCACCGGCCAAGCGATGATGCGGGTAGCTAATGTCTGCCAATGCGAGGTCAAAGCTCACAGACTCGTCCGAATCTCGGATATGGCAGGCCGAGACGAAAGAAGTGGGGTTGACCCCTCGTGGCACGCTGACGCCGACGGCAATGCGTTTGGCGTGCCGAAATCGTCTGAACAGTCTTCGAAGCGGTTCGTGAATTGGGCCGCATACAAACACCATCGTCGAAAAAGACCCGGCATCGTAGTCATTCAATCTTCTGCAGCGGTCGCTCAGGTCGAACAGATCATGTGACCAGGCAATACGAACATCGTCGATGCGGGGGCTGATGGTCTTGTAGACGTTGTAGAGCGCCATGACGTCGCCCACCGTTGTGTAGACGCATTGGCGATCGACCGAGCCTATGAAGGTCAAGATCACTTTGGCCTCTCGGCCGGGCGAAGATCTGATGGGTTCGCGCTGCGGGCTCACGGTCCTGTCCAATCGGCTTGCTTGTCCTATCTGCTGGCAAAGTCCGGAAACTCGTCAGCCAGAAGGAAGACGTCGTCGCCGCCCAGCATCTCGACGCGCTTGTAGCCCTTCTTGCGCATGGCCTCTGCGATCTCGTCGTTCCTCGGCTTGTTCTCGATGGTCCAGGCGCGGACGCGGAACTTGTTGGATGGAAAGCTCTCGATCACGTCCAGCTCGGTGCCTTCCACATCCATCGAGATATAGTCGACCTCCTCCAGGGCATGTTCGCCAAGCAGGTCTGCGAGCGATATGGTGGGCACCTTGATCGTTCTTTCCTGGTGCTGAGGGTGCTCCTTGATGCCCGAACGGGTACCGGAATCGAAGGTCTCCAAGAGGCCGCTCATCTCCAGATAGCCGTCCGTGACCTCGAGGAACTCCGCCTCTCCGGAGCTTGCCGCGATGGCGCGCTGCAGGCAGGTGCAGCGCCTGATCGTGGCCGCCTGGCGATAGGAGGAGGGAGAGGGCTCCAAGAGAAGGCCGTCCCAACCGCGCATCAGCTCGAAAAAGAGGCAGTTGGATGCGATCAGGCCGTCGAAGCCGCCCAGCTCGACGAAGGTGCCGCCGCGCTTGCCCTTGAAGACCTTCTGGTCGAGCCACCAGTCCTGTCCGCCCCGGCTGAAATAGCCCGGCCGCATGCCCACGCTCTTCTCCAGCTCCCACTTGTCCTGCAAAAGCTTACCCCTGAGAGTGATGTTCTTGATGTCCGGTAAAAGCGCCTTGATGCGACCGCGGGCATGCAGGACCTTGTCGACGATGTCCTTGTAAGTGCCCTCAAGCTGAGAGATCTCCTCGACGATTTTCTGACGCTTTTTCGCTTCCATGCCCGGACCAGGTTTTATGCGTGTGGATGTGGCCGGGACGCTATCACAGGCCGAAGGGTGCCGGTAGCGGCAGCTGTCCGTCCCGGGCCGTAGTCATCGAACGTCCTTGTGCTAAGGTCGTGGCCTGCGGTCGCCGGCGGCTGGTGCCGGAGCTCCGCAACGGCGACTTGACCTGGAAAGAGGCGAAGCATGTTCGAGACGGCTGAACTTGGGCGCAAGATCTCCAAGAAGGACTACAAGGCGGCTCAGCTGGCCTTGCGTGAGGACCTCCTGGAATTGCAGAACGAGCTGCGCGAGGGCGGGCAATTCCAAGCCTTACTGCTCTTTGCCGGCGTCGACGGCGGCGGCAAGGGTGAAACCGTCGGTGTCCTCAATGCTTGGATGGACCCGCGCTGGCTGATTACCCGCGCCTATGACGAAGAGACCGACGGAGAGCGCGAGCGGCCGGAGTTCTGGAAGTACTGGCGCGACCTTCCGCCTCGGGGCCGGGTCGGCATGTTCTTGAGCGCCTGGTACTCGAACCCGGTCCTGGACCACGTGCACGAGCGTATCGACGATGCCGCCTTCAACAAGCGGCTGGAGCGGATCTTCCGCTTCGAGCGCGCGCTGGCGCACGACGGGACCCTCATTCTCAAGTTCTGGATGCATCTCAGCCGCGATGCGCAGGAGCGTCGCCTGAAGAGCCTGGAGAACGATCCCCTGACCAAGGCCAAGGTCACCAAGCGTGACTGGGCGCATTGGCGCATGTACGACCGTTTTATCGCGACGGGCGAACATGTGGTCGCTTCGACCAACAGGGGCGTGGCGCCCTGGACCGTCGTCGAGGGCGAAGACCCGAACTACCGCGTCGTAACGGTCGCCACCATCCTGCGTGACTCGCTTCGCCATCGCCTTGATGAGGCAAAGCGGAATGTCGCCTTGAAGGCTGTGCAAGTACAAAAAAAGAACAAGACGAAAGGGAAGGCCAAAGGAAAGAACGGCAAGGCACCAGCCAAGCCCAAGCCAGGCAACGAGGGGGGCTATCATGCCGCCACCTCGATCACCGTTCTGAGTGAGCTGGACCTTACCCAGCGTGTCGGCAAGGTGCGCTACGAGCGCGAGCTACTGGAACTGCAGGCGCGCCTGCATGTCCTCCACCGCCGGGCCAAGTCGGAGGGGATCTCAAGCATCCTGCTGTTCGAGGGCCCCGATGCCGCCGGTAAAGGCGGTGCCATCCGGCGCATCAACGAAGCTCTCGACGCGCGCAACTACCAAGTCCATGGAATAGCCGCCCCCACCGACGAGGAGCGCGCCCAGCACTACCTCTGGCGCTTTTGGCGCTGCCTGTCGCGGGCCGGGCAGATCACCATTTTCGACCGCTCCTGGTATGGCCGTGTGCTGGTCGAGCGGATCGAGGGTTATGCCACGGAAGCGCAGTGGCGCCGATCCTACGGTGAGATCACCGACTTCGAAGATCAGTTGATCGATCACGGCATCGTCCTGATGAAGTACTGGGTCCACATCGGTAAGGACGAGCAGCTGGCCCGCTTCAAGCTGCGCGAGAACACCCCTTACAAGCGCTGGAAGCTGACCGAGGAAGACTGGCGCAATCGCGACAAGTGGGAGGCCTACGAGCAAGCGGTCAACGACATGGTGCAATTCACCAGTACCTCGGCTGCGCCCTGGACCTTGGTCGAGGGCAACGACAAGCGCTTTGCGCGGCTGAAGGTGGTGAGGACGTTCTGTGATCGCTTGGCCGCCGCGCTTGGCGATAAGGTGCCCCAGAAAGACTAAGGCTTGCCATGCCGCCAATTTTTTGGAATGAACAGTGCTTCATTTTATGAAATCAGAGGTTGTCATCCCCCTGATTGAGTGCCCTGCACGCGCCATGTTGACGGGTATGGGGCCTCCAGGTAGCTGCTCGGGAGTATCGGCGGAATGACCACGATCTATGGAACCACGGGCGATGACGTCCTTTACGGGACGAGCGATGCCGACGTCATCTTCGGAGTTGGCGGAGAAAACTTGCTGTTTGGTCTGGGCGACAGCGATGCGCTCGTCGGGGCCGGAGGGCACGACTTTCTCTATGGTGGCGTCGGCAACGACGAGAGCCTGTTCGGTGCCGGTAACGGCGAAAACATCTATGGTGGATCCGGCCGGGACAACTCCCTTTGGGGGGACGCATCAAACGACTTCGTCTTCGGCGACTCCGGCAGTGACGCTTTCCTCTATGGAGGAGACGGCGTCGACAGAGTGCATGGCGGAGACGGAGGCGATGTTCTCCTGGCGGGCCGGTCGGGGGCGGATTTCATCTACGGTGGCTCGGGCGACGACATCCAACTCTATGGTGAGTTCTACCTGACCGGCGGCCAGGGAGGCGATGTCATTTACGGTGACTCCGGATCTGACACCTACTTGTCGGGAGCATCTGGAGGCGACCGCATTTTTGGCGGTGCCGGCAACGATTTTAACCTTTACGGCGGCTCCGGTGGAGACTCCGTCATCGGCAAGGGTGGAAATGACGCGACGCTTTTGGGCGGTCATGGTAGCGACACTGTCCGTGGGAATTCCGGCGCCGATACCTCACTTTGGGGTGACCAGGGCAATGACAAGGTGTTTGGCGGGAGCGGGGGAGACCTTAGAGTCTACGGTGGCTCCGGCAATGATCGCGTTTATGGTGGTGAAGGAAACGATCTGCTCGTCCTCGGTTTCACCGGGTCGGACGTAATCTTCGGAGGGTCCGGTTACGATATTCAACTCTATGGCTTCTTCTATCTGACCGGTGGCGACGGCGAGGATACGGTTTTGGTGGCTCGGGGGGAGACGACTACCTCTCCGGAGCATCCGCCAGCGATAGCCTTTTCGGCGACGCCGGCGATGACTTTGGCTTCTATGGCGGGTCGGGGGATGATCGTGTCGAAGGAGGGACCGGTGCCGACGGTGCCCTCTATGGCGATGGCGGAAATGACATGCTCTTCGGCGGTTCGGGCGGAGACTATTCCATCTTGGGGCGCTCCGGAGAGGACACGATCTATGGTGGCGACGGCGACGACACCAGCCTGACCGGCGGTCACAACGAGGACAAGGTGTTCGGCGGCAGCGGCGACGACCTCTTGGTGGTCCAGAGCAAAGGGGAAATCAAGGGCGGCGATACCTTTGACGGCGGCAGCGGGACCGACACCCTGCAGCTGGACAAAGGTGCCAGCATCCCGGGTGGCGTCACCGTTACCAACGTCGAGGTGATCCACAAATACGGCTCAAGCGACGACGATGAAGCCCTTTCGGGCGGCGATGGTGACGACAGAATCAACGGAGGTGGAGGGCGCGATAACCACTTCGGTGGCCTTGGCGACGACGTCTTCATCGTCGATAGCCAGGGCGATCTCGTCGACGGCGAGATTTTCGACGGCGGGCCTGGCACTGACACTCTTGTTCTGGAGGAGGGTGCCTACCTGACGGATGACGTCACCTTGATCAGCATTGAGGTCCTGGATCGGATCGGCACAGGTGAGAAGGACCGCTTGACCGGCGACGACCGAATCAATGCGATCTCCGGCCTTTCGGGCCGCGATCGGCTCTACGGACTGGAGGCCGACGACGGCGCCTTCTTCGGCGGGCAAGGGGTTGATGCGCTCTACGGAGGGAAGGGCGCCGACAGCGGATTCTACGGCGGCTCGGCAGGCGACCGCATTGCCGGGAACCAGGGGGCTGATCACGGCTTCTACGGCGACCAAGGCGTCGACTCGCTGATGGGCGGTCGCGGCAGCGATTCCGGTTTCTATGGGGGATTGGGCGACGACGAAGTTCGCGGCGGTCGCGGGAACGACCGTGGACTCTTCGGTGACAGCGGCAAGGACTGGCTGATCGGCGGCAACGGTCGAGACCGCCTCTACGGCGGTAGCATGGAGGATGTGCTCGAAGGTGGCTCCGGCATCGACCGACAGTTCGGTGGCGCCGGCGCCGACACCTTCGTGGTGGCGAGCCAAGGCGACATCCTCGGCGGCGAGACCTATGACGGCGGTGCTGGGAGCGACACGCTGCAGCTGGGGGAGGAGCCACCTTGCCGGCCGGCGTCGTTCTCAGCAGCATCGAGGTCGTCGAGTGGGTCTAGTCCCTCCGCGTGCTTCGATCAGAGCGGACCTGGCGCCGTGCAGGGCATTGCGGCATTGGACAAAGCTAGCCCTAAAGCCGTGCGCTTTTGAGTGCGTCGGCCATCGCGGTGGTAAGATCCTTCGCGGCGGCGGAGCGGATCAGGATTGAACGCCTGGATCTTGGCAGGGCCGGAAAGCCGTCGGCGCTTGACAGAACGCGCAGGTTCTCCGTCACGCTGGAGTCCGGGAGCACCCCAATCGCAAAGCCCGCGCGGATCGCGGCGCGCAGGCTTGCGAAGCTGGCGCTGCGAAACGCGACGGAATAGGCGCGTTGGCTGTGATCGAGAGCCTTAAGAGGCAGATCACGCCACCAACAGCTTCGGTCCAAGATCGCCAGTGGGATTGGGTCTCTTGTGGTGATTCTCGCAGTCTTTGCGGCGGCCCAAACCGTGGCCTCGATCCCGATCTCTTCACCCAAGTCGTTATCCGGGCCTGAATAGACCGCGACATCCAGCGATCCCTTTTGAATGGCGGCCGGAAACCCCGACGTGCAGCCGAGGTCGCGACGACGTCTACGCCTGGATGGTTGCGCGAGAAATCCACCAGTGCGCGTTCGAGAACGGTGTCGTCGAAATCATCGGGAATTCCGATCCTGATGCGCCCCGTTAGCGGCTTCTCGAACAGAGCGCTTGCGCGCGAGAGATCGGTGAGGATCGATCGTGCTTTCGGAAGCAGGGTTTCTCCAGCCTCGTTGAGTTCCATTCCTTTGCGTGTGCGGTCGAAAAGCCTGGCGTTCAGGTCGGATTCGAGCTTGCGGAGCTGAACGCTGATTGCCGATTGCGTCCGGTGAAGGCGCCCGGCCGCGATGGTGAGGTTTCCGCAATCGGCTATGGCGACAAAGGTCCTAAGCAGATCGCTGTTGAGAATCCTACGTTCGTTTTCGTTCATGCTTATCATAATATATATTCGTTTTTCTTTATGCAAGAGCGCGCCTAGCGTCAGTGCCAGTGGAACGAGGAGGTGCTGATGGGTGTCTGGGAAATCACCATCTTGGTTGGCATCGGCTTAGGCGGAGGATTGTGGAATGCGATCGCCGGCGGAGCCTCACTGCTGACCTTCCCCGCGCTGATGGCGACTGGCTTGCCGCCGGTGGTGGCCAATGCCACCAACTTCCTCGCGCTGTTGCCCTCGAATGCTGCGGCGCTCCCCGCCTACCTTCCTGAACTGCGCAGTGTCGGGCGCGCCCTTTGGCCCCTGCTGATCGTCTCGGGCCTTGGGGCTGTCCTGGGATCGGTTTTGCTTCTGATCTCCGATCCCAGGGTCTTTGTCATCCTGATACCCTTTCTGATTCTCTCGGCAACGGCCCTCTTCGCCTTCGGCGATGGCTTGAGGAGACAGCTGGTTGCTCTGATGGGGGACGAAAATGGCAACCTACTTGTCTATGTGATGCTTTTTGGGTCGTCGATCTACGGGGGCTATTTTGGGGCCGGCCTCGGGATCATTCTTCTCGCGATCGCGCAGATCATGGGGTTCAGCGACTTCCACATCGCAAACAGCATCAAGAACCTTCTCGCTACGAGCTTTACGATCCTGAGTATCCTGGTCTTCGGAGCCGGAGGCCTGATTGCCTGGCCGGAAGCGGCGGCCATGATGGCGGGAAGCACATTGGGTGGTTACTTTGGGGGCCGCCTTGCCAAACTGGTCAACCAAGGCCTCCTGCGCGGGGCCGTGATCGCTTTTGGCGTTATCCTGTCGCTCGCATACTTCGCGAGAGCACCCGGTTGAGCAGGGCTTAGCGGGGCGAGGCTACGGCCGCCGTTAACCCGGTGGGTTCCGGCTTCAAGCGCACGACGACACCGTTTCGCTCCTCGCTCTCCAGCAAGAGCGGCAGGAGGAGCGGAGCTACCGTCTCGGGTGCGGGCAAGTTCTCCGGCTTTTCGCCGGGATAGGCAGCGGCGCGCAGGCGGGTCGCCATCGGCGGCGGCGCTGCCAGGTTGACACGCAGCTTCGTTGCCTCATTTTCTGCTGCGAAGCTTATGACCAGGGCCTCCAGGGCGCGTTTGCTGGCTGCATAGGGCGCCCAGTAGGCGCGATCGCGCCCGGATTCGTCGGTGACGAAGAGGGCGCGCGGTTGCTCGGCCTGGCGCAGCAGCGGTGCGAGCGAGCGGATCAGCCGATAGGGCGCCGTGACATTGACTTGCATGACCTCGCCCCAGACTTGCGGGCGCACGTGTCCGACCGGTGAGAGCTGGCCCAGCGTGCCGTGCGCGACGGCGAGCGCATCTAGCCTGCCGAAGCGCTGGAAAAGTGCAGCGCCCAGCTGATCGATTGGGTCGCTTTCCTTGAAGTCGAGGGGCACCAGGGTTGCAGGCTCCGCACCGAGCTGGCGCGCTTCGTCGTCTACTTCTTCCAGGGCTCCGACGGTCCGCGCCACAAGGATGAGATGAGCCCCGGCCTTGGCGCAGCAGAGCGCCAAGGCACGTCCCAGGCCCCGCGAAGCGCCGGTCACCAGCACCAGTTTGTCGGCCAGCGGCTTTGAAGCTGTCACGGATGCTCCTTCTGTCATATCCGTCTGTGGCGGCGAAAGGGACGCAAGGCCAGGCGCCCGCACTGCTGACAGCCGGCCAGCAGCATTATGCCCGCCAGCAGTCCGATCGCGGCGTAGGTCAGGCCCTCCGCATCGATCGGCAGCGCCGGAACGTAGCGCTCGAAGGTGGCAAGCGCCAGATCGCTGTCGAAGTGATCGGCGAAGACAAGAGGTCGCTCCAGTGGTGGCGCCTCGATGAGCGCGCTGTGGGCAGCCTCCAGCTCCTCTGCTTCGCTCAGGGTCGCCAGCAGATTCTGTCCTTCCCGGCGGAACACCGGGTCCTTTGCGTCGAGAAATCGCTCAACGTAGGCGGCGAGCGTGAGTCCCTGCTCGTCCGCCGCCTCGAGGACGCGCTCCACCGCGCGCTCGGCCTGATCCAGCCGACCGCCGAGGCGCTGCAGATATTGCTGATAGAAAGCTGGAAACTGGGCCAGCAGTGCGGCCCCGCCGGTGGCGGCCAGACCGTCGGCGATCCGGCCGAGCGCGCCCATCTGCCAAGCGGATGGGTCAGGCGAACTCGCGCAGCAGCGAGAGCTGGCCGTCCGGCTCGTCCCGATTGCGCCCGGGCGTCGCGGTCGGCCAGGCGCGTCGGGTAGTCGCCGGTCAGGCAGGCATCGCAGAACTGCGGGCGCCGGTTGTCGCGGCCGCCGTGACCCATCGCACGGTAGAGGCCGTCGATGGAGATGAAGGACAGGCTGTCGGCGCCGATGTGCTGCGCCATCTGCGCCTCGCTCATGCGCGAGGCCAGCAGCTCGTCGCGGGCCGGCGTGTCGATCCCGTAGAAGCAGGAGTGGATCGTCGGCGGCGAGGCGATGCGCACATGCACCTCGCGCGCACCGGCCGCACGCAGCATCTGTAAGATCTTGATCGAGGTCGTCCCGCGCACGATGGAATCGTCGACCAGGATCACCCGTCGCCCTTCGATCATCGCGCGATTGGCGTTGTGCTTCAGCTTGACGCCGAAATCGCGGATGCGCTGGGCCGGCTCGATGAAGGTGCGGCCGACATAGTGATTGCGGATGATGCCGAACTCGAAGGGAATCCCGCTCTCTTCGCTGTAGCCCAGTGCTGCCGGCACGCCGGAATCGGGCACCGGGATCACCACGTCGGCGGCAATCGGGCTCTCGCGCGACAGCTCCATGCCGATCTGCTTGCGTGCGGCGTAGACCGAGCGCTTCTCCATCACCGAGTCGGGCCTGGCGAAGTAGATGTATTCAAAGACGCAGAAGCGATGCGCGCTGGGCGGGAAGGGCTTGAGCGAACTTACCCCGCCCTCGCTCAACACGATCATCTCGCCCGGCTCGACGTCGCGGATGAACTCCGCGCCCAGGATGTCCAAGGCGCAGGTCTCCGACGTCACGATGTAGGACTTGCCATGTCTGCCCAGCACCAAGGGCCGCACGCCCAAGGGGTCGCGCACGCCGATGACACAGTCGTCGGCCATGCAGACCAGCGAATAGGCGCCCTCTACCTGGAGGAGGGCTGCGATCAGGCGCTCGACAATGGTTTTCCCGGTGGTCAGCGCGATCAGATGGACGATGACCTCGGTGTCGGTGGTCGACTGGAAAATGGCGCCGGAGGAGACCAATTGCTGGCGGACCAGATTGGCGTTGGTCAGGTTACCGTTGTGCGCCAGGCAGAAACCGCCGATCGCCAGCTCGGCGAAGAGGGGCTGGATGTTGCGCTGCGCCGTCTCGCCGGTGGTGGAATAGCGAACGTGGCCGATCGCACCCTTGCCCTTGAGGCGGACCATCACCTCTTCGCTGCCGAAGATGTCACTCACCTGGCCCATGCCACGCTGGGCATGGAAGCGAGCGCCGTCGAAGGTGACGATGCCGGCCGCCTCTTGCCCGCGGTGCTGCAGGGCGTGCAGCCCCAGCGCCGCCTTGCGCGAGGCGTCCCCGTCTCCCCAGATTCCGAAGACCCCGCATTTCTCGCGCGGATGGTCGTCGTCTTCCTGACCGCTGATAGCGGCGGGCTCGGCGACTGAGGTCATGGCACCTTGGCTCCCGATTACGTGCGGCGCGGCAGAACGGTACGCCTCATTGGCTGCCATCGTCGGGTTCTTCAACTCTGCCATCGTTCGGTAGAGTCTCTATAGCATCCTGAAGCGACTCGCGGGTCGAATCATCGTAGGCCGGTTCCTGTGACCCTTCGGCTGGCGTGACGCTCGGCTGCGCTGCCGGTGCGGAGCGCTCTTCACCCATCGCGCCCTCCACGTTGCGCTGCGCTGCTTCACCCAGCGACGACAGGAAGGAACTGGGGAGCAGCTCCTGCAGCCAGGACGCACCCTGTTCCAGATAGGGTAGTGTGCGCGCGCTTTGAATCCAGTCCGGACGCTGCTCTTTCGGCACCAGCCAGGCGAAGATCAGCCATGCGAGGCAGACAAGGGCGGCGCCGCGCGCCAGGCCGAACAGCAGGCCCAGCAGCCGATCGACCGCTGAGAGCCTGGAGCCTTGCACCAGCTCCGCCAAAAGCTTGGCGAAGAGCGTCAAGAGAACCAGCGAGACCAGGAAGACGGCAACGCCGGTGACGATGTCGGCCAGAACCGGGATGTCGATCAGCTCGCGCGCCGTCGGCTGAGCATAGGGAAAGGCATAGACGGTGACGACCGCCGCACCGATCCAGGCGGAAAAGGAGAGTACCTCGTGCACGAAGCCGCGCATCACGGCTAAGAGCGCCGACAGCAGCAGGACTGCCAGCACTCCGATATCGAGCACGCCGAAGCCTTCCCCCATCAGCGCTCTCCACCCCCGCTGCCGACCGGATCGCGTTCCGCCGGCAGTCTTGTGATTCCGCCGCCGGCAGCAGCTTCCTGCCATTGGCGGCGAGGCCCAACGCCCACACCCAGGGTCTTAGCGTCCGGCCCGCCGCTTGCCAAGCGTGCGGCCAAATCTCGTAAGTGCGCAACTGCGTGATGGTGCAAGCCATCCGGCGGCGGCGGGGCCTTGGTCTGGCCGCGGCGGGCGGCCGGCGCGAAGGCCTGATCGAAGCCCAGCTTCGCCGCTTCCTTCAAGCGCAGCTCCGGCCGGCTGACCGGGCGCACTTCGCCGCCAAGCCCGACTTCTCCATAGAGCACGCTGCCCGCCGGCACCGGCTTGTCGCAAAGGGCCGAAATCAGGGCGGCCGCTACGGCGAGATCTGCCGCCGGCTCGACGATCCTGAGGCCGCCGACCACGTTCAGATAGACGTCGCGGCTGGAAAGCCGCAGGCCGCATCGCGTCTCCAAGACCGCCAACAGCATGGCGAGCCGGCCTTGGTCCCATCCGACCACGGCGCGACGCGGACTGCCCGGCGCCTCGCCGGCGACCAGCGCCTGCACCTCCACCAGGATCGGCCGGGTTCCTTCGATCCCGGCAAAGACGGCCGAGCCGGACACCGCCTCGGCCCGCTCCGACAGAAAGAGGGCAGAAGGGTTGGCGACCTCGACCAGTCCCGCCTCGGTCATCTCGAAGACGCCGATCTCCTCGGTGGCGCCGAAGCGATTCTTGTCGGCGCGGAGGATCCTGAAGGGATGGCCGCGCTCGCCCTCGATCGAGAGCACGGCGTCCACCATGTGCTCCAGGACCTTGGGCCCGGCGATCGCTCCTTCCTTGTTGACGTGGCCTACCAGGACCAGGGCGAAGCCGCGGGCCTTGGCGGTACGGATCAGGGATTGCGCGCTGGCGCGAACCTGGCTCACCGTCCCGGGCGCGGACTCCAGCCCTTGGACCCAGAGTGTTTGGATCGAATCGACGACCACCAGATCGGGAGTCGGGCCGGCCTCGAGCGTAGCGAGTATGGGCTCCACTTGGGTTGCCGCCGCCAGCTCCACCGACGCCTCGGCCAGGCCCATGCGCCTGGCGCGCAAGCGCACCTGGTCGATCGCCTCTTCGCCGGAGACGTAGATGACCAGCCGATCTTCGCCGGCCAGCCGGGCGGCGACCTGCAGCAGCAAGGTCGATTTGCCGACTCCGGGCTCGCCGCCCACCAGCAAGGCGGACCCCGGAACCAAGCCGCCGCCGGTCACGCGATCGAACTCGGCGATGCGGCTGGGCAGGCGGGGCGGCGGAGCGCCCGCTCCGCTCAGGCTTTCGAGCATCAGGCCCTGGGATTTACGGCTGCGTGCCTTGCTGCCGCCGTGCGGGACCGTCGCCGCCAGCGGCTCTTCCACCATGGAATTCCACGCACCGCAGGCATCGCAGCGTCCGGCCCAGCGCCCCTGTGCGGCGCCGCAGCTCTGGCAGACATAGCGGGTGCTGGCCTTGGCCACCTCTCAACCTCCGAACCGCGACGGGCCTCGATTTTCTCCCAAGGTCAACTGCGCGCTCGCGCGTCTTGTGTCACGCGCATCTGAATCGGGCCGTCGGCACGACCGTTGATGAACTGATCGACATAGGCATTCCCAGAGCGGTCGATCGCGCGGGTCGGCCCATCCCAAATCAATTTGCCTTCATAGAGCATTCCCATCCGCTTAGAGATGCGTCGGGCGCTGGCCATGTCGTGGGTAATCGTCAAGGCAGTTGCGCCCAGCACCTCGACGCAGGCGACGATAAGGTCGTCGATCACATGGCCCATGATGGGGTCGAGACCGGTGGTCGGCTCGTCGAAGAAGAGGATCTCCGGCTCCGTCGCGATCGCACGTGCAAGGCCGACGCGCTTGCGCATACCGCCCGACAGCTCGGCCGGGAAGAGCTCGGCCACCTCGGCATCGAGCCCGACCTGGGCCAGCTTGGCGATCGCGATCTCTCGGGCCTCCTTGGGCGCCGTGCCTTGCCCGTGCATCAAGCCGAAGGAAACGTTGCGCCAGACGTTCAGGGAATCGAAAAGGGCGGCATTCTGAAACAGCATGCCGATGTTGGCACGCTGCTCTTCGCGGTCCTGGTGGACCGAGCTGGCCGCGGCCTCGCCATCGACCTCGATGGTCCCGGCATTCGGCCGCAAGAGTCCCAGGATGCACTTCAGCAAGACCGACTTGCCGCTGCCGGAGCCGCCGATCACCACCATCGAATCGCCCTGGTGCAGATCGAGGTCCAGGCCGTTCAGCACCACTTTACGGCCGAAGCGCTTGTGCAGGCCTCTGATGCGGATCTTGGGTTGGCGTTCTGGGATCATCGGGCGAAGAAGAGTTCGGTGATGAAGTAGTTGAAGCAGAGGATCAGGATCGAGGCCGACACCACGGCATTGGTGGTCGCCTTGCCGACGCCCTGCGCCCCGCCTTGCGAGTTGTAGCCGTGATAGCAGCCGAGCAGAGTCACGATGAAGCCGAAAACCGCCGCCTTGACCAAGCCTGACACGACGTCCTGGGTCACCAGCATGTTGACCGTGTTCTGCAGGTAGCTCGCGGCATTGAAATCCAGCTTGTAGACGCTGACCAGAAAGCCGCCGAAGACGCCGATGATATCGGCGACCAGCACCAGGAAGGGCATGACGATGGTGCCGGCGACGATGCGCGGGGCCACCAGGTACTTGAAGGGGTCGGTGTAGAGTGTGGTGAGCGCGTCGATCTGCTCGGTGACCCGCATGGTGCCGATCTCTGCCGCCATCGCGGCTGCGACCCGACCGGCCACCATCAGACCGGCCAGGACGGGGCCCAGCTCGCGGGTGATGGAAACCACCACGACCTGGGGAATGGCGCTTTCGGCCGAAAAGCGGGCAAAGCCGGTGTAGCTCTGCAGCGCCAGGACCATGCCGGTGAAGATCGCGGTCAGGCCCACCACCGGCAAAGAGTAGTAGCCGATCTCCACCATCTGCCGGCCGGTGTGGCCCAGGAAAAAGGGCGGCCGCACCGTGTGCGAGATGGCCTCGAGGGTAAAGATCACCAGTCTTCCGGCGGCTGCCAGGAAGGCCAGAAAGGTCCGGCCCAGTTTTCGCAGCAGTGCCATGGCTTGGGGTCAGGCTCCCAGGTGGCGCCGATGCAGGCGCTGGCCGAGCCGGGCCAAGATCTCGTAGCCGATGGTATCGGCGGTTGCGGCGACCTCTTCCAGGCAAGGATCGGACCCCAGCACCGTCGCCATGGTGCCGGGCCTGCAAAGCTGATCAGGGATATGGCCGACATCCACGATGGTCAGGTCCATAGATATGCGGCCGACGATCGGCGCAGAGAGGCCTGCAATCACCACTCTCCCACGGTTGCTCAGACTGCGGTCATAGCCGTCCGCGTAGCCGATTGCCAGCGTCGCCAAGCGGCTGGGCTTTTTTGTGACGAAGGTGGCGTTGTAGCCGACCGGCGTGCCGGTAGGAACATCGCGAATCTGCAAGACCGGCGCCTCCACGGTGGCGACAGGGCGCATGGGGTTTGGCGAGCCTGGCATCGGATTGCCGCCGTAAAGCGCGTAGCCCGGCCGCACCATGTCCAGATTGTGCACTCCGGGATGGCCGATGCCGGAGGAGTTGGCCAAGGTTCTGGGCGCCTTGGCGGCGGCGGGCGGCAGTCGGTCCGCCAAGGCCATGAAGTCCAGGTACTGCCTCTCCGTCATCGGCGACTCGGGCTCGTCTGCGCTTGCCAGGTGACTGGTCACCAGCACGATGTCCAGAGGGTCCAGCAGCAGCTGCTGCGCGCACAAGCCATCGACTTCGTAGCCGGGAAGGCCAAGGCGCGACATGCCGGTGTCGAGGTGCAAGGCGGCCGGAAGGCGCTCAAGCGGCGTGGAGGCTTCGGCCCAGAGCCTGATCTGCCCCAGGCTGTTCAGCACCGGAATGATGCGGCCGGCCTTGAGGGCTGCGACCTCGTCCGGCAGCGGGCCGTTCAAGACGAATATCCGGGCTTCGGGAAGCTCAGCCCTGATGAAGGCGGCCTCGTGAGACTGGGCGACGAAGAAGCTGCGGGCACCCGCGCGCCAGAGGGCTGCGGCGACTGGGACCGCGCCCAGGCCATAGGCATCCGCCTTGATTGCCGCTGCGACCTCGGCGCCGCCTGCCTCGGCCACGAGACGGCGAAAGTTGTCTTGAACGGCGCCTAAGTCGACGGTGAGTACGGCGTGCGAAACCTGCATGACGGCGTGCGGCGGCCTCCGGAGGGCGTGACGTTCGTGATACTGTCCTTTAGCCCTTATGTGACTGCAGGCAAATGGTCGCTTCGAGCCAGATCGCTGAAACGCGTGAACTCGCCATTGAAGTGAAGTCTGACGGTGTCGATGGGGCCGTGGCGCTGCTTGGCAACGATCAACTCGGCCAGGTTTGCGGTGTTTGCCAGGTTTTCGCGATGCCGTTCCTGCCGCTCCGAAAACTTCTCGGAAGCCTCGTTTGCGCGCTGCGTCGGCTTCTCGCGGGCCAGATAGTATTCTTCGCGGAAGATGAACATCACCACGTCTGCGTCTTGCTCGATCGAGCCCGACTCGCGCAGATCCGAGAGCTGCGGGCGCTTGTCGTCGCGCTGCTCGGAGGCGCGAGAGAGCTGGGAGAGCGCAACCACCGGTACCGAGAGCTCCTTGGCCACCGCCTTGAGGCCGCGGGTGATCTCCGAGACTTCCTGCACGCGATTTTCCTGCGACCTGGCGCCCACGCCCTGCATCAGCTGCAGATAGTCGACCACAATGAGTGCCAGGCCCTTCTGTTGACGCTTCAGCCTGCGCGCGCGGGTGCGCAGGGCCGGAACGGTGATGGCCGGCGTGTCGTCGAGGAACAGCGGCAAGCTTCCCAAGTGGCGGGCTGTCTCGAAGACCCGGTTGAACTCGTCGTGGCTGATGTCGCCGCGGCGGATGCGGTCGGAACTGACGTTCGCCATATCGGACACGATACGGGTTGCCAGCTGCTCGGCCGACATCTCCAACGAGAAGAAGGCGACCGGCTGAGGTTCCTCGACGATCGTATCCTCTTGTGTGTGCCGTTCGCGCTTGTTGCTGGCGACGTGGCTCGCAATGTTGGATGCCAGCGATGATTTTCCCATTGAGGGACGCGCGGCCAGGATCACCAGGTCGCTGTCATGCAGGCCCCCCAGCAGCTTGTCGAGGTCGGCGAAGCCGGTACCCACGCCGGACACGCCGGTGTGCCGCATCGCGGTTTCGGCCATGGTGATCGACTGAGCGACCGCATCGGCGAAGGAGATGAAGTCGCGTCCGATTTCGCCGGTTTCGGCCAGGTCGTAGAGGCGCTGCTCGTTCTCCTCGATCTGCCTTTGGGCGCTCTTGTCCAGGTCGTGGCTGTGCGCCTCGTTCACCATCTCCTCGCCCAGCTCGATCAGCTGGCGGCGGATGAAGAGGTCGTGCACCAGGCGCCCGTAGTCGGCGACGTTGATGATGCCCACGCTGGCGGCCTGCAGCCTGGCCAAGTAGGCGGTACCGCCGACGCCGGCCAAGCCCTGATCGCGTTCGAAGTAGTTCTTCAGGGTGACCGCATTGGCGGTTTGGCCGCGCTCGATCAGCTGCTGACAGGCGGCGAAGATCCGCCTGTGGGTTTCATCGGCGAAGTGCTCGGACTTTAGGAAGTCGCCGACGCGTTCGAGGGCCAGGTTGTTGGCCAGAAGGGCCGACAGTAGGGCCTGCTCGGCATCCAGATTGATCGGCGGCTCGCGCATCAGGGCACCGCCGAAGGGACCCGACTCGGCCCTGTTCTCGCCCGGTTCGAATGCGCCGGCCGCTATCGTACGCTCAATCGCCATGGGTCACTGGAGCCTTCACCTTTCCTGCAGGTTCCTAGACTAGCAGGATGGATGCTGGCACTTCACTCATTGACAAACCCTTTCAAAGCAGGTCGCCGGAAGAGTCTGTGGACAAAGGAAAAAGGCGCCCTTCCTTTCCGAAGGGCGCCCTTTCGAAGAGCACCAAACCCGGCGACTCCGCCGGCTAGGCGGGCTGCTCGGGCTCCTCGTCCGGCGTCTCCTTGGCCGGTGTCTCCTCGTCCGGCGCCTGCTCGGCCTGGCTGGCCTCGGCTTCGGCGAGGGCGGCCTCGATCGCGTCTTCCTCGGCTTCTGCGGCGCGGCGCAGGCTCTCGGCGGTCACCATCTCGCCCGAATCGGCCTGCATCTGGGCCTCGTCCGCGGTGCGGGCGATGTTTGCGGTGACGGTCACGCTGACCTCCGGGTGCAGGCGCACGCGGATCTGGGTCAGGCCCAAGGTCTTGATCGGGCGGTCGAGCACGACCTGGCTCCGCTCCACCGTGAGGCCTTCCTCGTGCAAGGCATCGGCGATGTCGCGTGCGGTGACGGAGCCGTAGAGCTGGCCGGTCTCGCCCGCCTGGCGGATCAGCACGACGGAGAGGTTGTCGACCTTCTCGCCGACCTGCTCGGCCTCCTGGCGCTTGGCCAGGTTGGTCGCCTCGAGCTGGGCACGCTGCACTTCGAAATAGGCGAGGTTGGGCTTGGTTGCCCGTAAGGCCTTTTTCTGCGGCAGCAGGTAGTTGCGGGCGAAACCGGGGCGGACCTTGACCACGTCGCCCATCTGGCCCCAGCCTTCGAGACGTTCGAGGAGGATGACTTCGATCATGGCGCTGTCTCCTTCCTAGCGGACCACGTAGGGCAACAGTGCCAGATAGCGCGCGCGCTTGATTGCGCGGGCCAGTTGGCGCTGCTTCTTGGTGGAAACTGCGGTAATGCGCGAGGGCACGATCTTGCCGCGCTCCGAGACGAAGCGGGACAGCAAACGCACGTCCTTGTAGTCGATCTTCGGCGCGTTGGGGCCGGAGAAGGGGCAGGACTTGCGGCGCCGGAAGAAGGGCTTGCGGACCGCGGTGTTGCGGGTGACGA
The DNA here is from genome assembly GCA_963669385.2 of Rhodospirillales bacterium. Lineage (GTDB taxonomy): Bacteria > Pseudomonadota > Alphaproteobacteria > Kiloniellales > JACOMY01 > JACOMY01. Next base: position 38,074 of record CAXXGD010000063.1, on the reverse strand, counting down.
CTTCGACGCTCATGACTTACTCTCCGGTGCCGTGGGTTGCCGCGCGGACGCCCTGTTCGCGCATTGCGCCATCGCGCGGCGGACGATCGCGTCGGTCGTCGCGGCCGCGGCCGCCGCGGCGGTCGTCGCGCCGGTCGTCGCGGTCGCGCCGCTGAATGATGGCGGAGGGATTAGGGTCCAGCTCCTTCACCTTGACGGTGAGGTAGCGCAGCACGTTCTCGTCGAAGCGCATGTTGCGCTCCAGCTCGGCGACGCAGTCAGGCTGGGCATCGAGGTTCAAGAGGGTGTAGTGCCCCTTGCGGTTCTTCTTGATGCGGTAGGAAAGGTTCCTGAGGCCCCAGTACTCTTTCTTGGCGACTTCGCCGCCTTGCTCGGAGACCAGCTGTGCCAGCTGCTCGGTGTGCTCTTCCACCTGCTGGGCAGACATGTCCTGGCGTGCGATCACCACGCACTCGTAGTACGACATCTTCTCTTCTCTCGCTCCTTATGGCTTCTCGGGGACCGCCGCTTGAGAGCGGTCCATAGCCGAACGACGTTTTGTCGAACGGCAAGGAGTTCCCGGGCCTCGGCCCAGGAAAGCGCGGGACTATACAGTCTCGGCGCGCCGACGCAAGAGATAGGTTTTTGCCTGCCTTCTTGACAGTGGGGTGACAAAGAGTAGCTTCCCGCGATCTTTTTTGGCTGGGCGGGTGACAGAAGGAGAAAGAGACCATGGCGAGAGCCTTCGTGTTCCCGGGCCAAGGCGCCCACGCGGTCGGCATGGGCGTGTCCCTGGCCGAGGCTTTCGTGCCTGCCCGCGAGGTCTTCGAAGAGGTGGACGAGGCCCTGAAGCAGAACCTCTTCCGCTTGATGAGCGAAGGGCCGGAAGACACGCTGACCTTGACCGAGAATGCCCAGCCGGCGCTGCTGGCGGTCAGCCTGGCCGTGGTGCGTGTCCTGGAACGCGAAGGCGGCGTCTTGCTCGGCGATAAGGGGCGCTATGTGGCCGGGCACTCCCTTGGCGAGTACTCGGCTCTCGCCGCAGCCGGCACCCTGGACCTTGCGGACGCCGCGCGTCTTTTGAAGCGGCGCGGCCAGGCGATGCAGGCGGCCGTGCCCGTGGGCGAGGGGGCCATGGCGGCGATCCTCGGCCTGGACCTCGAGGTGGTGGAGGATGTTGCCGGCGAAGCTGCCGGCGACCAAGTCTGCAGTGCGGCCAACGACAATGCGCCGGGACAGGTGGTCATCAGCGGTCACAGTGCGGCCGTCGAGCGAGCCATCGAGATCGCCAAGGGCCGCGGCGGACGCCGCTCGGTGCTGCTGAAAGTATCCGCACCATTTCATTGCGCCTTGATGGCGCCGGCGGCCGAGGTCATGGAAAAGGCGCTGGACGACACCGATCTGGCGCCGCCCGCCTTGCCTTTGATTGCCAATGTGACGGCCGAAGCGGTCGAGGCCCCGGCGGATATCCGCCGCCTGCTGGTGCGCCAAGTGACGGGGCGCGTGCGCTGGCGCGAATCGGTACTGGCGATGCAGGCCGGCGGTGTGGCCGAGCTGGTCGAGCTGGGGGCGGGGAAGGTACTGTCGGGCTTGGCGCGGCGCATCCATCCGGACATGACGGGCCAGGCCTGCGGAACGCCGAAAGACGTCGAGACGCTCTTGGCGCAGCTCTAAAGCACTTCCGGCTCGCATCGGCTCGCCCCAAGTGCTCTAGTGATTTGTTTGCTAAGGCAAATCGTCGTCGCTGATGAGTCCATCAGCTCGGGATTTGCTCTAGTGCGCCGACGGTAAGGAAAAGAGGTAGGGGATCATGTTCGACCTTAGCGATCAAAAGGCCTTGGTGACCGGGGCATCGGGCGGCATCGGCGGAGACATCGCTCGCGCGCTGCACCGCCAGGGCGCCGTCGTCGGTCTGACCGGCACCCGGCGCGAAGCGCTGGAGGCCTTGGCCGGTGAGCTGGGGGAGCGCGCGCACGTGCTGCCGTGCGATCTCGGCGACCATGACGCCACCGCAGCCTTGCCCGGCGCCGCGGAAGAGGCGATGGGCGGACTGGATATCCTGGTGAACAACGCAGGGCTGACCCGGGACAATCTTCTGGCGCGCATGAAGGACGAAGAGTGGGACAAGGTCCTGGAGGTCAATCTGACGGCCGGCTTCCGCCTGGTCCGTGCCGCGCTGCGCGGGATGATGCGCCGCCGTCACGGCCGCATCGTCGGCATCACCTCGATCGTCGGTGTCGCCGGCAATCCCGGCCAGGCCAACTACGCCGCCTCCAAGGCCGGCATGATCGGCTTCTCGAAATCGCTGGCAGGCGAGGTCGCCTCGCGCGGGATCACGGTGAATTGCGTAGCGCCCGGCATGATCGCAACGCCCATGACCGACGTGCTAACCGACAAGCAGCGTGAGACGCTGCTGCGCGCCATCCCGACCGGACGTCTTGGCGAGGGCAGCGAGGTGGCTAGCGCCGTCGTCTTCCTTGCCAGCCGGGAGGCAGCCTATATTACCGGCCAGACCTTGCACGTGAACGGCGGTATGGCCATGATATAGGCGAGCAACGGGCTCGTGGCGCTGGCGATCCTATTCTCGGTGCTGCGGCCAGGGTGCTTGTTGCTTGCGTGACACCTTTGGCGCGACTGATGCCATGACAGATTGGACAGGCTTGGGAATCATGGTAAGAGGCGCGCCTTGTGACAGGCTATCGGGGGCTCGGGCGACCGGTTTCCAAGGCTGTGGAGCGGCGCCCGAACGTGGGGCAGCCAGGCATCGGGACCGCCCAATCATCCGTACGTAACCTTCGATCAAACAAACAAACGTCAAGCAGAGGATCTAGTGGCATGAGCGACGTTGCCGATCGCGTGAAGAAGATCGTTGTGGAGCACCTCGGTGTCGAAGAGGCCAAGGTCACCGATACCGCGAGCTTCATCGATGATCTCGGGGCCGACAGCTTGGATACGGTCGAGCTGGTGATGGCCTTCGAAGAGGAGTTCGGATGCGAGATTCCGGACGATGCTGCAGAGAAGATCGTCACCGTCAAGGATGCCATCGACTTCATTCAGGCCAACGCCTGACGTCGGGACCTGGGGGCCGGCCCGCCACTTTCGCTTCGGCGGGCAGAGGCGGGCTGGGCTGTCCTAGCTGGTCCCGCGGCTAGGGGGCCGGCATTGCAGACCTCTATAGAGAGCAGTTGAACGCATGCGTCGTGTCGCCATCACCGGCCTAGGGCTGGTCACGCCGATGGGCAGCGGTGTCGAGGCCAGCTGGCAAAGGCTGATCGACGGTAAATCCGGCGTGACGCAGGTTACCGAGTTCGACGTCTCCGACATACCGGCCAAGATAGCGGCCCAAGTGCCCAAAGGCAGCGAGGAGGAAGGCCTCTTCTGCTCCGAGCATTGGCTGGAGCCCAAGGATCGGCGCAAGGTCGACACCTTCATCCTCTACGGCATCGCTGCGGCCGAGCAGGCCATCATCGATTCCGGCTGGAGCACCGAAAGCGAGGAGGCGCAGGAGCGCACCGGCGTTATGATCGGCTCCGGCATCGGCGGACTGGAGACCATCTACGAGACCTCGATCATCCTGAAAGAGCGCGGGCCGCGCCGGGTCAGCCCCTTCTTCGTGCCCTCGGCCCTGATCAACCTCTGCTCCGGACAGGTCGCCATTCGTCACGGCTTTCGCGGACCCAATCATGCCGTGGTCACGGCCTGCTCGACCGGTGCCCATGCGATCGGCGATGCCGCCAGGCTGATCGCCTTCGACGATGCCGATGTGATGGTGGCCGGCGGTGCCGAGGCGGCGATCTGCCGGATCGGCATGGCCGGTTTCGCAGCCTCCAGGGCACTTTCGACCAAATACAACGACACGCCCGAACTGGCGTCGCGGCCGTGGGACGAGGGGCGTGACGGCTTTGTTCTGGGCGAGGGCGCAGGCTGCGTCATTCTGGAAGAGCTGGAACACGCCAAGGCGCGCGGCGCGAAGATCTACGGCGAGGTCTTGGGCTACGGCCTGTCCGGAGATGCCCATCACATCACCGCACCGGCCGAGGACGGCAACGGTGGCTATCGCGCCATGCGTGCTGCGATCAAGCGGGCCGGCATCGCTTTCGACGAGGTCGACTACATCAACGCCCATGGAACCTCCACGCCGCTGGGCGACGAGATCGAGCTGAATGCGGTGAAGCGGCTGTTCGGATCTGCCGTGGACGGGCTTTCGATGTCCTCCACCAAGTCGGCCACCGGCCATCTCCTGGGTGCCGCCGGTGCCGTCGAGGCGATCTTCAGCCTGCTGGCCATGCGCGACGGCATCCTGCCGCCAACTTTGAACCTGGAGAATCCCTCGCCGAGTTGCGCGGGCATTGATCTGGTCCCGAAGCAAGCCCGCGAGCGTCCTATCAACGTTGCGCTCTCCAACTCGTTCGGTTTTGGGGGGACCAACGCGAGCCTGGTCCTTGGACGATACGCCTAACCAGAGCGGCTCACCGCAGGAAGCACCTCCGCGGAAGCCTAAACGGCGGCGCAGTGGCCTGCGGCTGGCGGTCGGCCTCCTCACCGGCTTCGTTCTGCTCTTGGCGATCGCTGCCGTCGGCGCCTACTTCTGGGCGCTCGACATCTATCAGCGCCCCGGTCCGTTGAAAGAAGAGAGGACGGTGATGGTGGCGCGCGGCAGCGGGCTCAACCAGATCGCCGACAACCTCTTCTATTCCGGTGTCATCGGCAGCCCGGAGCTCTTCGTGCTCGCGGCCAAGATCGAGGACAAGGCGGGGGCCTTGAAGGCCGGCGAATACGCCTTTCCCGCCGGCATTTCGATGCAGGCCGCGCTGGCGATGCTGGTCGAGGGCAAGATCGTGCAGCACCGGCTCACCATCCCGGAAGGCCTAACCTCGTGGGACATCGTGCAGCTGGTGAACGAGGCGGCTGTCCTGACCGGAGAGCCGGTGACGGCGATCCCGGGCGAAGGGACGCTTCTGCCCGATACCTACTTCTATGAACGCGGAGAAACCCGCCAGCAGTTGCTGGACCGCATGCACGAGGCGCAACAGGGGACCCTGAGCGAGCTCTGGCCCACGCGGCAGGAAGAGCTGCCCTTCGAGACCCGGAAGAGTGGATCACCCTTGCCTCCATCATCGAGAAAGAGACCGGTCTCGCCAGTGAGCGCGGGCTCGTCGCCGGCGTCTTCGTCAACCGCTTGAACCAAGGGATCCGCCTGCAGTCGGACCCAACGGTGATCTACGCCGTCACCAAGGGTGTGGGCGGACCTTTGGGCCGCGGCATCCGTAAGTCCGAGCTCAAGAGCGAAGATCCCTACAATACCTACACCAATGATGGCCTGCCGCCCGGGCCGATCGCCAATCCCGGGCGCGACTCGTTGGAAGCGGCGATTCGCCCGGAGGAAACGGACTATCTCTTCTTCGTCGCCGACGGCAGCGGCGGGCATGCCTTCTCCAAAACTCTGGCAGAGCACGAGCGCAAAGTGCGCGAATGGCGCAAGATCGAGCGTGAACGGCAGTCGCAGTAAAGCCACACTGTAACATGGGGGCCATGCGTCGCGGCGCTCCGACTTGTCTGGCGGCGCGCGGCTTTGCTAGCGTTTTCTCTTCGTTGGCAGGCCGGTCCTGTCGTTTGGAGGGACGTCGGTCGGCGAAGATGAGGGAAGCCGGCTGGCGAAACAAACCATGTTCAAGCGTCTCCTAAGTGTCATGATCAAAGAGGGCGCGCTGGCCATCGAGGATGCCGGCGGCAAAGTGACTCTCGTCGGCGACGGCTCACGGCCTTGTTGCCGCGTCAGACTGCACAAGCGGTCCCTGGAGTGGAGCCTGCTGATCAATCCGCCGCTTCGCTTCGGCGAGGCCTTCATGGACGGCAGCTTGACCGTCGAAGAGGGTGACATCGCCGACGTCTGCGAGGTCATCGCCCGCAACTATGGGCATCTCGAGCGGTACTGGCTGGTGCGCCTGGCCTTCGGCCTTCAGCGCCACTCCCGTTGGCTGAAGCAGTACAACCCCATGGGCAAGGCCAAAGCGAACGTCGCCCATCACTATGACCTGTCTGGCCGGCTCTATGACCTCTTCCTCGATCGCGATCGTCAGTACTCTTGCGCCTATTTCACGCAGGAGCACACGGATATCGAACGCGCACAGCAGGACAAGAAGCGCCACATCGCCGCCAAGCTGCTGCTGGACAAATCGGAACTGAGGCTTTTGGACATCGGCTCCGGCTGGGGCGGGCTTGGCATGTACCTGGCCTCGGTCGCGAACGCGCGGGTGACCGGCGTCACGCTCTCCGAAGAGCAGCACAAATTGTCGCGCGAGCGGGCAGAGAAGGCAGGCCTGGCCGAGCGCTGCGACTTCCGCCTGCAGGACTACCGCACCTTGACGGAGCGCTTCGAGCGCATCGTCTCGGTCGGCATGTTCGAGCATGTCGGGAAAAAGAACTACCGCGAGTTCTTCAACAAGGTGCGCGACCTCATCACCGAGGATGGCGTCTGCCTTCTGCACACCATCGCCCGCTTCAACGAGCCCGGGCCGATCAACCCCTTCATCCGCAAGTACATCTTCCCGGGCGCCGACATCCCGACCCTGTCGGAGATGCTGCCGGAGATCGAGGACAGCGGCCTCTTCGTCACCGACATCGAGGTCTTGCGCCTGCACTACGCCGAGACTCTGAAAGTCTGGCGCGAACGCTTCAACGCCAACCGGGCGGCCATCGCCGAGCTCTACGACGAGCGCTTTTGCCGCATGTGGGAACTCTATCTGGTGGGCTGCGAGATGGGCTTCCGCCATCAGGGCTTGATGGTGGTCCAGGTGCAGATGACCCGCCGCCAGGACGCGCTGCCGCTGACGCGCGACTACATGGTGGACTGGGAGCGCGCGCAAGCAGCCCGCGAGGCGCAAGGCCAGCAGCAGGCGGCCGAATAGGCTTCAGCGCCTCGCCATCCGCCTGGTGATCGAGAGTGCCCAGCCCATCGGCAGGGCGCGCAAGAGGCGCAGCAGTGCTGCCAAACGCCAGGGAAAGACGATCTCGAAGCGCTCGCTCTCGAGGCCTTTCAGGAGGCGCGCCGCGGCCTTGTCGACCGGCATGAGGAAGGGCATGGGGAAGCGGTTGCGATCGGTCAGCGGCGTCTTCACGAAGCCCGGATTCACCAACTGGAGCTTGATGCCCATGGCGGCCAGTTCCGGCTGCAGCGCCTGGGTCATGTTGATCAGGCCCGCCTTGGTCATGCCGTAACCGGCCGCAGTGGGCAGGCCGAAGTAGCCGGCGACTGAGCCCACCACCGCGATCTGACCGCGACGGCGCGCACGCATCGGCTCTACAGCTGCGGCCAGGCAATAGAGCGTGCCCATGAGGTTAAGCTCGACCAGGCTGCGAAAATCCTCCGGGGCGAGGGCTTTAGCCTTGGTCGGGATATGCACGCCGGCGTTCAGCACCGCCACGGCCAAGGGGCCCAGATCGCGCTCGATCTTGGCTAGGGTTTCCGACACTGCCTTTTGATCGGTTATGTCGAGGGGCAATGGTATCACTTGGCCTGGGAGCGTCTCCGCTTCTTGGGCCAAGGCGGCCAGGGCTTCTGCGCGTCTCGCCGAGACGGCGACGCGACGGCCGCGCGTGGCGAGTTCCAATGCCAGGGCGCGCCCGATGCCGGAACTGGCGCCGGTGACCCAGTCGATTCCTTCCGGAAGAGGCATGACGTTGCTCCTGGGCGCGATGCCGCCGGCCGCACGCTTGTGGCGCCAACGCAGTGTCAGCCAGTGCCGCCGACGCCGCCGGAGTCGTCAAGGAGGAGGGTGGATCGATGGGCTCGGACCATACCTCCCTTACGAGGCAGGCGAGAGAGCGGATCACACCTGCAGCGCAGTGAGGCGTGATTCACAACAAAAGTTTCACTCGCTGGTCAGCGTTTCGTCCTGGACCTGCCGCTAACTGTCTCCAGATGAGACAAGGGGAACGGCCATCGGAGCGCTGGCTTTGCTTACCGCAGCGCGCCGGCAAGGAGGCCCGATTGCGCGAGAGGATGACGGCAATGAAGGACTGCACGGGCCGGGAGACGACCCGCGCCGAAGCATTCGAGCTCTCGGAGGACATCGCCAGCAATCGGAGCGGCAATGCCACTTTGGGCGGGATCATTGCCGGTCGCTCGGGCCGCCGCGGCTTCCTTAAGGGCGCACTGGCCATCTCTGCGGTCAGCGCCGTGGCACCGAGCCAGCTGCTGATGAGCCGGGAGGTGGACGCGACTCCCGGCACGGCGCTCTCCGGCGCCAACTTCGAGGAGATCGGGCACGGCGTCGACGAGACGCACCATGTTGCCCCCGGCTACAGCGCCGAGATCCTGATCCGCTGGGGCGACAAGGTGATGGCCGATGCCCCGGATTTCGATCCGATGAAACAGACTGCGACCGCGCAGGCCCAGCAGTTCGGTTACAACAACGACTTCATCGGCTTCGTGCCGCTGCCCCTAGGCTCGGACAAAGCCGACCACGGCCTGCTCTGCGTGAATCACGAATACACCAACGAAACGGTCATGTTCCCAGGCATCGGCGCCAAGCGAGACGAGGACTTCCGCAGGTTGACGCGCGCGCAGGTAGATATCGAGATGGCCGCCCACGGCGCCAGCATCGTTGAGGTCAAGAAAGAGAATGGCACGTGGCGGGTGGTGCCAGACAGCAAATACGCGCGGCGCATCACCGCCCACGACACAGAGATGGATATCACCGGCCCGGCCGCCGGCCATGCAGGCATGAAGACGCCGGCCGACCCCGAGGGCAGAACCGCGGTCGGCATGGTGAACAACTGTGCCGGTGGCATCACCGCCTGGGGCACCTATCTGACGGCGGAAGAAAACGTCAACGGCTACTTCTGGGGAACGCTTGATGATAGGCACCCCAATTTCGAGAACTTCGAGCGCTTAGGCGTGCCGGGCAATTGGTATGGTTGGGGCAAGTTTTACGACCGCTTCGACATCAACGCCGTTCCGAACGAGGCCAACCGCTTCGGCTGGATCGTGGAGATCGATCCCTTGAATCCCGCCAAGCGACCGAAGAAGCGTACCGCACTGGGCCACTTCAAGCATGAAGGGGCGAAAAGCCTGGTCAATCCAAAGGACGGACGGGTTGTGGTCTATCTGGGCGACGATCAACGCTTCGACTACGTCTATCGTTTCGTCTCCAACGGCATTTTCGATCCCGACAACCGCGACGCCAACATGGATTTGCTGGACGATGGCATCCTGTCGGTTGCCCGCTTCGACGAGGCGGGCAGCGTGACCTGGCTGCCGCTGGTGCAGGGCCGCGGGCCGCTGACCGAGGCCAATGGATTTGCCGACCAGGGTGACGTGATGATCAAGACTCGCCTCGCCGCCGATCTCTTGGGCGCCACCAAGATGGACCGGCCGGAGGACATCGCGGCCAGCGAAAAAACCGGCCAGGTCTTCGTTATGCTGACCAACAACAAGGAGCGCGAGGCGGGCGAGGAGACCGTCGCCAATCCGCGCGCTCCCAACTTTTTTGGCCATATCGTCGAGTTGCGGGCGCCCGACGGTGATCACACGGCCGACAGCTTCACCTGGGAAATCCTGGCCCTCTGCGGCGATCCGGCGAACCCTGGGGTCAAGGCGATGTGGAACCAGGATATCAGCGCTGACGGCTGGTTCGCCGCGCCGGACAACTGCGTAGTTTCACCGTTAGGCGTGCTTTGGATTGCCACTGACCAGGGCAGAGCCTGGCCATGGACGGGTAGCGCAGACGGTCTCTGGGCCCTGGGCACGGAGGGGGCCGAACGAGGGCTCGGCAAGATGTTCTTCCGCGTGCCCGTTGGCGCCGAGCCTTGCGGGCCCTGCTTCACGCCGGACGGCAAGACCCTCTTCCTGGCGGTGCAGCATCCGGCGACGGACGGGGTGAAGGACTACAAGCCCTTCGGCAGGAACTCGACCTTCGAGGATCCTGCCACCCGCTGGCCGGACTTCCAGGAGGCTATGCCGCCGCGCCCCTCGGTCGTGGTGATCACCAAGGACGACGGCGGCGTCATCGGCTCCTGAAGGCCAGTGATTCGAGGCCAGCGCACTCTCGCCGCAGGCTGCGGTGCCACACTTTGGCCACATCTAGGGCCATTTTGCGGCAATTGGAGAAATCGGCGGAAGCAGCGTCCGATCTTCTCGTTCTCCCTGCGTAAGGCTCTATGCGGTGAGCCCGTGAAGAGGGAGAAGTTCGTAATGCAAGCCTTTGTCAAACCGGCCCTTCTTGGTGCCCTTCTGCTGACGCTCGGTGCCTGTTCCGGGCTCAACACGACGGAACAGAGGGTGCTGAGCGGCGGTGCGCTCGGTGCCGGCGTTGGCACCGTTGGGACGGTGCTGACCGGCGGCTGCATCGCCTGCGGGGCGGTCATCGGCGGCGCCGTGGGCGCGGGCGCGGGCTATGTCTACGACCAGGTCGAAAAGCAGAAGAACTGACGTCTCCCTGACCGCCATCGCCGCTAGGCCTTTGGCGTAGTGCGATCCTTGGCATAGACTGGGGCTCTCCGGCCCGGCGGCTGGTTACCATCGCTGCCGTGCCGTCCGCAGCCAGGGAGGGATCCGATGAGCAAGAGCGACGACATGATCGACCGCGGCCATGAGGAGCTTGAGCGTTGGCGCAAGCGCATGGCCGACATGGAGGCTATGGGCGAGCAGTCCCGCAAGGCCTTCGAAGGCCACATGGAGGATATGAAGGCCCGGATGAAGCAGGCCGAGGATGACCTGAAGAAGGCCGGCGCCGCCGGTAGCGCGCAGGCGGAGGCCTATCAGGACCGCCTGAAGTCGGCCTGGGCCTCTCTGGAGGAGGGCTTCCAGAAGGCGATGAAGGACATTCGGGGTTGAGCGTCGGCCGGCCCTCGTGTCAGCCGGCCAAGGTCAAGCATTCGATCACGCTGTCACCAAGTCTGCCGAGGATCTCCTGGTAGGCCTCTGGGCCCTTGTCGACGCTCGCGCCCAAGGGATCGAGAATTCCGTATCCGACCTCGGTCCCCTCCGCCAAGACATCCAGCATTGCCGGTGAAAACTGGGGTTCGGCGAAAACGCAGAGTGCGCCACGCTCCTCGATGGCGGCGCGCAGCTCGCTGATCCGCCGCGCGCCCGGCTGCCGCTCAGGCGATACCGTGACGGATCCGGCGGCGGCCAGGCCATAGCGGTCCTCGAAGTACTGATAGGCATCGTGAAAGACGATGAAGGGACGGTCCTTCAGCGGATTGAGGGCCGTTTCGAGACGTTGATCCAGATCCTCCAACTCGCCGAGAAGGGTGGTCAGATTGGCCTCGTAGCGTGCGGCATTGGCAGGGTCCTGCGTGCTGAGAGCGGCCGCCGTTGCCTTCGCAAAGAGAGCTGCGTTGTGCGGATTGAGCCAAAGGTGGCCGTCGATAGCGGCCTCGTCCAAGTGCCTTTCCTCGTGATCCGCCTCAGCATGGTCGTCATGCTGCTCCTCGTCATGCTCGTCATGCTGCTCCTCGGCATGCTGATCGTGACGCTCTTCGGCGTGCTCGTCGTGATGCTGTTCGGCGTGCTCGTCGTGGTCGTGGTCGTCGTGCTCCCAAAACCCGCCTTCTCGCCCGGCAAGCAGTCGCATTCCCTCCACGCGGCTGGCGGTGATGATCTCGGCGTTCTCGGCAAGCGTCTCCAGCGGCTCCGTCAGAAAGGCTTCCATAGTGGGGCCGACCCAGATCACCAGATCAGCCTCGGATAGGGCTCTGGCGTCACTCGGGCGCAAGCTATAGCCATGCGGGGAGGCGGTACCGTCCAACAGAAGTCGTGGCTCTCCCACACCCTCCATGATCGCAGCGGTCAGGCCATGCAGGGGCTTGACGGATACGATCACATCCGGTGCTTCGGCGACCGCCGAGGCAGCAAATCCGGTTGTGGCAAGGGCGGCAGCCAAAGAGATCCATGATCGCATCTTGGTTCCTCGCGCGTACTTTAAGTGGGTGAGCCGGTCTCGGCGGTACGTTGGCCTGGACCTTGGGCAAATGCAATAGTATATCAATGCACATCCAGCAAGGATGTCCGATACTCGAGGGAGTGGGCAGCAATGGCGGAAGCAGCGCGAGAGGAGGGCAGCGGCAGCTTTGTCGCTCATGCGCATGACCATGCGCGCTGTGTGAGAGGCGCGCTCGAGCGGGCGGAGGAGCTCTGCCGGCAGCGGGGCGTACGTCTGACCGATATTCGCCGCCAGGTGCTGGCGCTCATCTGGTCGGGCCATCGCCCGCTGGGCGCTTATGACATCCTCACCAAGCTCGCCAGCGAGCGGGGCGGCAAGGCGCAGCCGCCGACCGTCTATCGCGCGCTGGACTTCCTGCAGGAGCAGGGGCTGGTCCACCGGGTGCAGTCCTTGAATGCTTTTGTCGGCTGCCAGCTGCCGGAGGAGACTCATCGCGGGCAGCTGCTGCTTTGCCGCGGCTGTGGCGATGCGGCGGAACTGGTCGACGGGGCCTGTTTCGAGGCATTGGAACGCAGTGCGTCGGCAACCGGCTTCAAGGTTGAGGGCTTCGTCGTGGAGCTGAGCGGCCTCTGCCCGGCCTGCCTCGAGCGGGAAGACAAAGAGGCGCCGTGATGGACCATCCAGGAACACCGGCAGCCTTGCTGCAGGGGCGGGGCCTCTCCTTCGCCTACGAGGGTGCGCTCGTGCTGGAGGGCATCGATCTCACCTTGCGCCGAGGCGAGATCGTCACCCTGGTGGGGCCCAACGGAGCCGGCAAGTCCACCCTGGCAAAGATCCTGGTTGGCGTCCTCAGATCCAAGAGCGGCAGCCTTGCCGTCCAAAAGGGTGCGGTCATCGGCTACGTGCCTCAGCGCCTGCACCTCGACGCGACCATGCCGATCACCGTCCGCCGCTTCATGGCCTTGGGCTCGCCGGCGCAGGATCGCGGCGCCTCTGCTCTGGCCGACCTTCGGATCAGCCACCTGATGGGCAAGCAGGTGCGCGAGCTCTCCGGCGGCCAGCTGCAGCGTGTCCTGCTGGCCCGCGCCCTGTCGCGGAAGCCCGACCTCCTGGTGCTGGACGAGCCGGGCCAGGGGCTCGACATCGAAAGCCAAGGCGAGCTCTCGGCTCTTTTGGCGGCCGTGCGTGACCAAGGCTCTGCGGTGCTGCTGATCTCCCATGACCTGTCTTTGGTGCTCTCCTGCACCGACCGGGTGCTTTGCATCGATCGAAATATCTGCTGTTCCGGCTCGCCGGACAGCGTGGTGCATGATCCTGACTATCACCGTATCCTGGGCCCGCGGGCGGCCGAGGCCTTGGCCCTCTACCGCCAGCGCAACGGCGGCGCGGAGGTGGTAGACCTGCCCAAGAGGGCGGACAGTGCTTGACGACTTTTTCCTGCGCGCGCTGCTTGGCGGGGTCGCCATTGCGCTGATCGCAGCGCCTTTGGGCTGCTTCGTCGTCTGGCGGCGCATGGCCTATTTCGGCGATGCGCTGGCGCATTCGGCCCTGCTCGGCATCGCGCTCGGACTGTTGCTGGACGTCGACACCATCTTGACCGTGGCGGTCGTGGGCTCGGCCATGGCACTTCTGCTCCTGCTGCTGAGACGCCGGGGGCGGCTCGCCAACGACACGGCGCTGGGCTTGCTCTCGCACGGGGCTCTCGGCCTTGGCCTTTTGGCGCTCTCCTTCATGGAGGGGCTCAGGCTCGACCTCCTGGGCTATCTCTTCGGCGACGTGCTCGCCGTTTCTAAGGCCCAGCTGCTGGTGATCGGCCTGTTGGGTGTGGTGGTGGTGACGGTCCTGGCGATGATCTGGCGGCCGCTGCTGCTTTCCAGTATCGACTCCGACTTGGCGGCGGCCGAGGGCCGGTCCGGTAGCTTCGCCGAGGTGGTCTTCCTCTTGCTCCTGGCCCTGGTGGTGGCGGCGGCGATGAAGCTGGTCGGCGTGCTTTTGATCACCGCCTTGCTGCTGCTCCCGGCTGCCGCTGCACGCGGCCTGGCGCGCACGCCCGAAGGCATGGTCGTGCTGGCCGCCAGCCTTGGCGTAGCCTCGGTGGTGGGGGGCCTGGAGGCCTCTCTGCTGTGGGATACCCCCAGTGGTCCCTCGATCGTGGTCGCCGCCCTGGTGCTCTTCGTCTCGGCGCAGAGCCTGCCCCCTCTCGGGCGCCTTGTTGCATCAGGGACCCGTTGACACGGACTTTATCCCGAAGGGGCCACAATTGTGCTATAGGCGAGTCCCATGACGATACGATCAGTTCTCGTTGCAGCGCTGGGCCTGCTGCTGCTGTCTGCCGGTCCGGCTTCCGCTCACCCCCATGTGTGGGTTGAGGCCAGCCTCGACGTGGAGATGGAGGAGGGAAAGGTCACCGGCTTCGCGGTCACCTGGCTCTTCGACGACTTCTATAGCGACATGGTGCGCAACGACTTCGACCGTGACGGCGATCGCGCGCTGTCCGAGGAGGAGTTGGACGCCTTGGTCGGCGTCAGTGCCGTGGCGCTTATGGGAAGCAGCTTCTTCACCCACATGCGTGTCGGCGACGAGCAGCGGCGTATCGCGGCTGTCGAGGAGTTCTATGCGGAGGACGACGGCGTCCAGATTCTCTATCGCTTCCGTGTGCCGCTGAGTGAGCCGGTTGATCCGACCGAGACGGAGTTCTCAGTGGGCCTCTTCGACGAGGGCTACTACGTCGACATCGCAATCGACGACGCGCAGATCACGGTAGCGGATCAGGCCTGCCGCATGGTGCCTAAGGAAGCCTTGGACCAGCCGCTCTACTACGGGATCATTTACCCGACCTATTATCACCTGGTGTGCGGAACCGTCTGATATGAGCCTCAGGCATGGCCTGATCCTCACCGTCCTGTTTCTGCTCTTGGCCGGTCAGGCGGCTGCGCAGGGCCTGCCCGGCATCACCGGTTCTGAGAGTGAGGCGGCAAGCGAACCCGGCTGGCTTGCCAAGGCTTATGGCTGGGTGTTGGTGCAGCAGGCGGCCATGCATCGCGAGCTGGTCGGCGTCATGCGTGCTTTGAAGGCAGGCGAATCTGGCGCTCTTTTCGGACTGATCGGCGGGTCCTTCCTCTATGGTGTCTTCCATGCCTTGGGGCCCGGCCACGGCAAGCTCATCATCTCCTCCTACGCCATCGCCAGCGGCAGCGCGATTCGCTCCAGCTTGCTGCTGACCCTGGTTTCCTCCTTGGCGCAGGCAGTGAGCGCGATCCTCTTGATTGGCGTGCTGGTGCTGACCCTGGGGCAGACTCGCCTGGCCGCCACCCGTAACGTCTATTGGCTGGAGCTTGCCAGCTACGCGCTCATCTTGCTGCTGGGCTTGGCCATGCTGATCCGCGCGTTTATGGGCAAGCGCGGCTGCTGCGGGCATAGCCACGACGAGGCAGGCCACCATCATCACCACCACCATGATGGGTCGATCCCCAAGCGGGACTTCTGGGCCATGGTCTTCTCGATCGGTATCAGGCCCTGCAGCGGCGCGGTGATTGTATTGCTTTTCACCATGGGCCAAGGACTGTTCATGGCCGGTGTCACGGCCACCGTCGCCATGGCCGTCGGCACCGCGATCGCCGTTGGCAGCTTGGCCCTGATAGCAATCATGGCGCGTCGCGGCGCCTTCTCGCTGGTGTCGAGCGAGGGCGCCTGGGGTGCCCGCATGGGCCAGACCTTCGCGGTCGTGGGCTCGCTCTTGGTGGTGGTGATGGGCTCGATGATGATGTGGGTAGCGTGGCAAACGCCACCGACCTACTAGCTTTTGCGTCCCGCTTTCGTCTAAAGGCGGGACATGGCACTGATGATCTCAATCAAGACGACCGACTGGATGCAGCCAGGGATGGTCTTTCGCGAGCTTAGGGAGCTTCTGCCTGACGCAGATCTGCGTTTGGCCGCGGATCCCGGCGATCCGGCCGACGTCGATATGCTGATCGCCGACGGTCTGGCGGCCGGCGAGGCAAACGCCTATCCCAACCTGCAGCTCATCCAGAAGTTGGGGGCGGGGGTTGAGACGATTCTCGGCCAACCAGACTTGCCGAAACACCTGCGCATCACCCGCCTCAAGCCTGACGCACCGGCGCGCGAGATGACCGAGTTTGCGGTGGCCTATGTCCTCCGCGAGCAGCGCCACATGGTCTTCCATGCCGCCGAGCAAGCCGCCGGCCGCTGGATCAAGCGCGAGCCGCGCGAGGCGCCCGAGACGACGGTCGGCGTCTTGGGGCTGGGTCACATCGGCGGTCGGATCGCCAGAACCTTTGCGGCCATGGACTTCCAGGTCTTGGGCTACAGCCGCCGCCCCCGTGACGAAGCCGGCATCATCTGCCTCAGCGGCCGGGACGGCTTCCTCCAGGTCTTGGGCCGATCCGACTATCTGGTCTCGGTCCTGCCCTCCACGCCGGAGACCCGGGATCTGATGAATGCGAATTCCTTTGCCGCCATGAAGCAAGGCGCGGTCATCATCAACATGGGCCGTGGCAATCTGATCGTGGACGAGGCTCTGATCGCCAGCCTCGATAGCGGCCATCTGGGCGGCGCCGTCCTCGACGTCTTCCGCCGCGAACCCTTGCCGCAGGACCATCCCTTCTGGCGACACCCGAAGGTGACGATCACACCGCACGTCTCGGGCTGGCATCTGACCGGCGCCTTCGCCGAGGTTGCGGAGAACTACCGCCGCCTGCAGGAGGGCCGGCCACTCTTGAACGAGGTTGACCGCTCCGCAGGCTATTAGGCAGCCAAGCTGCGACCTCCTCGGTCTTGGACCACTGGAAAACCTTGAAGCCCTGGTCGAGCTCGGTCTCGGCCAGCTCCTGATAGGCCTTCAGCGGGGCCGGCGTCAGTCCTTTTGGTGAGGGTTCTCTTGCGTCTGCTCCCACGGCCCTCGTTCCCAAGGCCCGCGCTCGCCGCTGGGCTCGGCCGAGGGGGCCGGCGTCGTCATCGGGCCCTTGCGGCGACGCGAGCGCGGCACCATCAGGCTGATCCGCCGCGGCGGCTCGCGGGCGAAGAGCGGCACGCCGGACTGCCGGAAAAAGGCGACCAAAAGGGCTCCGGCCGCAAAGCCGCCGATGTGGGCCCACCAGGCGACGGGACCGGTGCCGTCGGCTTGCGAGGCGAAGAACTGGAATCCGAACCAGAAGAGCAGCAAGAGCCAGGCCGGCAGCATCAGCGGAATGAAGACCAGCAGCACCACCAGGCGCGCGAAGGGATGCAGGATCAGGTAGGCGCCCAGCACGCCCGATATGGCGCCTGACGCGCCGATCAGCGGCGCCTCCGACAGGGGCGCGACTGCGACATGCGCCAAACCGGCCAGGATCCCGGTGATCAGGTAGAAGGCCAGAAAGCGGACATGGCCCATGCAGTCCTCGACATTGTCGGCGAAAAACCCAGAGGAACAGCAGGTTGCCGATCAGATGGTCCCAGCCGCCGTGCAGGAACTGATAGCTGATCAGGGTCGCCCAGGCGGGTATCTCCTCCAGGTTGGCGGCCAGCTGCGCCTCGCCGGTCAGCACCGCCGGAATCATGCCGAAGCCATAGACCAGGTAGGCGGCCTCGCGGTGAGTGAGGGTGATCTGAAAGAGGAAGATCAAGAGGCAGCTTGCCAGCAGCGCATAGGTGACCCAGGGCCGCTCGATCCTCAGCCTGGCGTTGCTGTCACCTAGGGGCACGAAGGGCATATCGGACCTCTCTTCGCGGCTGGTAGCGCCAAGGGGCGCTCAGCCCTCCAGCCGGCACCAGACCGGCGTGTGGTCGGAGGCCTTGGCGGCGCTGCGCGGCGTCTTGTCGATGCCGGCCTCCTCCAGCCGGTCGGCTGCTTGCGGTGAGAGCAGCAGGTGGTCGATCCGGATGCCGAGGTCGTTCTGCCAGGCGCCGCCCTGGTAATCCCAGAAGGTATAGCCGCGCGTCGTCGGATGGGCCTGGCGGTAGGCGTCGGTGAAGCCCAGATTCACCAGCCGGCGAAAAGGCGCTGCGGCTTTCCGGCCTGAAGAGCGCGTCGCCGCGCCAGGCCTGGGGGTCGTAGCAATCCTCGGCCAAGGGGATGACGTTGTAGTCGCCGCCCAGGATGAGCGGCCGCTCTTCGCGGAGCAGCGACTTGGCATGATCGATCAGCCGTTCCATCCAGGCGAGCTTATAGCCGAACTTGTCGCTGGCCACCGGGTTGCCGTTCGGCAGGTAGATGGAGGCCGCGACGACGCCGTGCGTTTCGACCTCCAGGTAGCGCGCCTGGCTGTCCTCGGCATCTCCGGGAAGCGCGATGAGCCGCTCGGTGATCGGCTCGGAGGAGAGCACGGCCACGCCGTTGTAGCTCTTTTGGCCTACAACGCTGCAGTGATAGCCCAGCGCGCGGATCTCCAACTCGGGGAAGCCGTCGGCCTGGCACTTAAGTTCCTGCAGCAGTAGGATGTCCGGCTTGAAGCTATCGATCCAGCCGGTGACGTTGCCGAGCCGTGCCTTGATCGAGTTGACGTTCCACGAAGCGATGGTCGGCAAGGGGCCGGCCGCCTCAGATGGCGAAAGAGGTGCCGCAGCCGCACGACGAGGTCGCCTGCGGATTGCGCACTTGGAAGGAGGCGCCGATCAGCTCCTCGACGAAATCCACCTCGGCGCCGTTCAGGAACTCCAGCGAGATCTCGTCGACCACCAGCTGCACGCCGTCGGTCTCGAAGATACGGTCGTCGGCGTTGGTCTCGTCGTCGAAGGAAAAGCCGTACTGGAAGCCGGAGCACCCGCCGCCGGAGACGGCCAAGCGCAGCTTCAGGTGGGGGTCGCCCTCCGCGGCCGCCAATTCGGCGACCCGCTTGGCGGCACTTGTGGTCAGCGTGACGTTGGCTTCGCTCATGCTGTGGTCGGTCTCCTTCAAAGCCGGCACGGGCCCTCGCGTGCCTGGCCGCAGTTGCTTCCTAATGTAGGCGGTTCGGCGCGCGGATCAAAGCTCCGTCGTGTCATGCCCAACAGCTGCGAAACGCAAGGGGCCGCGGGCTTCAAGCGGACAGGGGCCCTGCCGTTGTGCGTGGATCGGCCACGTTCCCCGATCATTCAGTGCCTACATTTTTCCAAAAGTAGGCACTAGTGTCCGCCGCGCCATGCCCGATCTCTCGACCTTCGCCAGCCGGCCAGACCGCAGCCGCGGCCGCCTATTCAGCGAGGCGGAGAGCCCGACGCGCACGCCTTTTCAGCGCGACCGGGACCGGATCATTCACTCCGACGCCTTCCGCCGGCTGCAGTACAAGACCCAGGTCTTCGTCTATCACGAGGGCGATCACTACCGCACGCGCCTAACCCATTCATTGGAGGTGGCGCAGATCGCGCGTTCCATCTGCCGTCAGCTGGACATCAACGAGGATCTGGCCGAAGGCGTGGCCTTGGCCCACGATCTTGGCCACACGCCCTTCGGTCACGCCGGCGAGGATGCCTTGAGCCAGGCCATGGCGCCCTATGGCGGCTTCGATCACAACGAGCAGTCGTTCCGGATCCTGACCGACCTGGAGCGCCGCTATGCGGACTTCGACGGCCTCAACCTGACCTGGGAATGCCTGGAAGGCTTGGTGAAGCACAACGGTCCGATCCGCGATCCGCGCCCCGGCCTGGCCGCCTATGTCCTGCACCACGATCTGGAGCTTGCGTCTCACGCCGGTGCGGAGGCGCAGGTCGCGGCCTTGGCCGACGATATCGCTTACAACAACCACGACATTGCAGACGGCCTGCGGGCGGGCATCTTGACCGAAGCCGACCTCGGCGAGCTGCCGCTGGTCGGAGAAATCTTCGCCTCTGTGGCAAAGCAGCATCACGGCTTGGAGCCGGCGCGGCTGAGGCACGAGGCGATCAGGCGCATGATCAATGCCATGGTGAACGACCTGCTGGCCGAGACCAGGCAGCGCCTGGAGGCCGAGAGGCCCCAATCGGTGGAGGCGGTGCGCGCGCTGGGTCGGCCGGTCGTGGCCTTTTCGGCGGCAATGCTGGAGGCGAACAAGGCGATCAAGCGCTTTCTCTTTCAGCGCATGTACCGCCACTATCGGGTAAACCGGATGATGGTGAAGGCGCGCCGCGTTGTGCGCGAGCTCTTCGAGCAGTATATGCAGGCGCCGCAATGCCTACCCGAGGACTGGCGCCTTCGGGCCGAGGCGGCGGGCGATGCCAGCACCCGGGCGCGACTGATCGCCGACTATATCGCCGGCATGACCGACCGCTATGCCCTGGCCGAGCACGCCAAGCTTTTTGACCCCTATGCACGAACCTAGCTGATGAACCTGTTCAAGACCTATAGCGATCGCCTGCGTTCAATTCTCGACGACCTGGTCGAGGCGGGACACCTGCCGGCCGGCCTGGACCTTGGCCGGGTGACGGTCGAGCCGCCGCGCGATCCCAGCCACGGCGATATGTCCAGCAATGCGGCTCTGGTGGCTGGCCAAGGGCGCCCGTATGAAGCCACGAGATCTGGCGGAGATGCTGCGCGAACGCCTGGAGGCGGATGCCGAGGTGAGGGACCTCTCGATCGCCGGTCCGGGCTTTCTCAACTGGCGTTTGGCGCCGGCCGTCTGGCGAGACCGAATCCGGGACATCCTAACGCTCGGCACCGCCTACGGCGACAGCAGCCTAGGGGCCGGGCAGGTGGTCAATGTCGAGTATGTCTCCACCAATCCGACCGGTCCTTTGACCGTCGGTCATGCGCGCGGTGCCGTGGTCGGTGATGCGTTGGCCGGACTCTTGGAAAAGGCCGGCTACCAGGTGACGCGGGAATACTACATCAACGACGCCGGCGCTCAGGTCGACACGCTTGCCCGCTCCACCTACCTGCGCTACCGCGAGGCGCTTGGCTTGGGCGAAGCCGAGATCCCGGAGGGTTTCTATCCCGGCGAGTACCTGAAGGAGGTCGGTGCGGCACTGGCCGACCGTGACGGGCGGCGTTGGCTGGACCTGCCGGAAACGGAGTGGCTGGCGCCTGTTCGCGAGTTCGCCGTCGAGGCCTTGATGGCCGAGGTCAAAGCGGACTTGGCGCGCCTCGGAATTCACCAAGAAGTCTTCACTTCGGAACGCTCACTGGTCGACGCCGGTGCCGTCGAAGACGTGATGTCGACCTTGGAAGAGCGCAACCTGATCTACACCGGCATCCTGGAGCCGCCGAAGGGCAAGAAGCCTAAGGATTGGGAGCCGAGGCCGCAGACGCTGTTCCGGGCGACCGACTTCGGTGACGACGTCGATCGGCCTTTGAAGAAGTCCGACGGCAGCTGGACCTACTTTGCCAACGACATCGCCTATCACCTGGACAAGTATCGCCGCGGATTTCTGCGCCAGATCGACATCTGGGGCGCAGACCATAGCGGCTATGTGAAGCGCATGCGCTCGGCCGTCACCGCCGTCAGCGACGGCGAGGCAAGCCTGGAGGTTAAGATCTGCCAATTGGTCAAGCTAACCAAGGGCGGACAGCCGCTGCGCATGTCGAAGCGGGCCGGCACCTTTGTGACCTTGCGCGACCTGATCGAAGAGGTAGGCGCTGGTGCAGTGCGTTTCACCATGCTGACCCGCAAGAACGACGCGCCGCTCGATTTCGACCTGGACAAGGCCGTGGAGCAAAGCCGCGACAATCCGGTCTTTTACGTGCAGTATGCGCATGCGCGGGCGATGAGCGTATTACGCCATGCCGGTGAGGATTTTCCGGAGGTGCCGACGGCTCCCGCAGCGCTTGCCGCGGTGGCGCTTGATGACTTGACCGACTCTGACGAGATGGCGTTGATTCAGCTGTTGGCGCAGTGGCCACGTATGGTGGAAAGCGCAGCGGAAGCGGAAGAGCCGCACCGCGTTGCGTTTTATCTCTATGACGTTGCCGCGCGCTTCCACGGGCTCTGGACCCGCGGCAAGGATGAGACCGAGCTGCGGTTCCTTCTTAGCTGGTCAGCCGGTGGTCACGGCGGCACGCTTGGCGTTGGTGCAGGCCATGGCAATCGTGCTGGCCTCCGGTCTGAAGGTCTTCGGGATCGAACCCTTGGAGGAGTTGCGCTGATGGCGGACATGATCCGCGCGGAGGACATCAGGCGGATCATTGCGGATAAGGACCGCCGAGAACCGGGTGAGGGGGCCATTCCAGAGCCGCTCAGCCCGCGCCAGCCGCTGACCAAGCCGCCGCCGATGCCGCCCTTGCTGTCTCCGGAGGAGATGATGGCGCCCAGGGGCCGCCACCAACCGCAGAGTCCGGCGCGGGCCACGACGGCCAATCCGTCGGCGCAAGGCAGCGCACCTGCGGGCTCATTTCTCTATAGCGAGCCGCCAAGCCGGCCACCGGTGCTGCCGCCGATGCCGCTGCCGGGCGCACCCAGCGAAGCGTCTCCGCCAAAGAGTCCGCCGGCGCCGGAGGCTCCTGGAAGGCCAGAGGCCCCTCCAAGCACGCAACCGCGCCCCACGCCGCCCAGTCGTCAGCCCCCGGCGCGATCCCCGGTGATGCCGCCCACGGCGCCGCCTGCGCCGAAACGGGAAGAGGACGCACGGCCTAGCCCGCAACAAGCGAAACCGCAAGCTCCGACCAGCCCTGACAAGGCTGGAGATCCCCGTCCTCAGACGAGGCCGCCTAGCAGGCCACCGGTGATGCCACAGGCTCCGGCTGATACTGGCGCGAGCCGAAATGCCGGCGCCCAGGCGAGGCCAGCTGCCAGGCCGCCGGTGATGCCTCCCATGGCGTCAGCGGCGGCTGCCCGCAAGCCGCAAGCGCTGCAGAGCCCCCCAGAGGCGAAGGCTGCGGAGCAGCCCGATCGGGGCCGCATGCCCGAGCCTCAGTCGCGCCCGGAACCTCTGACCCAGGCTCCAGCCGCACCCCCGCCGGCGCCGGCCACACCTCCCGAAGAGAGCTGGATGCCGCCCGCATTGCGGCGCATCCAAGAGCGCTTGCCGCCTGACGAAATCGAGCAGTGGGATGCCCCCCCAGAACCTGAGGCGGAGCCTGAGGCACCCGAGGAAGGCGAGCGCTTCGAAGAGCCGAAGCCCGAGCAGCCGCCATTGCCGCTTGAGCCCGAACCGAGGGATGCCCCCTTCGACGAGTGGAACGATCCGCCGGGCGCCTCCTTGACCGAACAGGTGCCGGCTTGGGCCGAACAGCCTTGGCCGGCCGACGACGAGACGCAGACGGAAGGCTACGAGGCACCGCCGCTGTTCCTTCCGGGCGAAGAGGGCTATGAGGACGCGGAGGTCGCTCCCTCGAGACGGCGCCGCTGGCTCCTGCCGATCGTGATTGCGGTCCTCGCCCTCGTCGGTTTTGCCGCCGTCCTTCTCTATGGCTTCGGCACCGAGAATCTGGCCCCGACCATCGACGCACCAACGTTGCAGGCGCAAAGCGACGTCGACAAGATTCGCCCCAGCGAGCCGGGCGGCCTGCAAGTGCCCAATCGCGACGTCGAAGTGCTCAACCAGGAGGCACCGGCGGCCGAGCCGGAGACGGTGGTCCTGCAACCGCCGCCTGAGGAGCCGGCTCCTCTGCCGCCGGTCCCGCGGGTGACGATCTCTCCGCCGAGCGAGACCGAACCCTCCGCGGGGGCGATCAATCCCCCAATCAGCGGGGTGACCATTACGCCGCCTACTGTAGAACAGTCGGAGCCTGACAGCGAGACGGCCGTGACCTCCAGCGAAACGGAGCCGAGCGACCGGGCAGCGGTGGAGGAGGTCCCCCTAGCGCCAGCGACGACGGACACGACCGGGTCGGAGTCACGGACCCCGGACACCGAGGGCGATCAAACTGCCTCCGCTGCGACAGAGACGCCTCCGCGTTCGGACGCAGGAACGCAACCGGCAGCAGGGACGCAAACGGCAGCAGTGCCGCCTGCCGAGGCCGAGCCGGAGGCAACGGCCGACACGCAGGCTGAGAGCGGCGGGCCTTCGCGGCTTGCGGCGCCCGGATTAGCAGTTCCGCCGAGGCCCTCGGTCAAGCTGGGTGGCGATGAAGCCTCCGTGGCCGCGGCATTGGCGGCTCTGGCTCCGCCGGTAGCGCCGCCTCCGCCGGAGCCTGCAGCAGCGGACCGCTCCACTACCCCAGACGGCGGCGAGCGACAGCACGCAAGAGAGCGCGCCTGCGTCTGAAAGTTCTGCTTCCTCGGAGAGTGCAACGACGACCGATAGCGCTGCGACCGCGGCCGCGGCCACCGAACCCGAAGCGGCGGCACCTGCTCCGGCGCCCAGCGGGTTCGTTATCCAACTGGCCTCGCTGACTTCGGCCAGCGCTGCCGAGAGTTCCTGGGACACGATAAACGGCCGCCACGAGTCTCTGCTGTCCGGCCTCTCGCCATCGATACAAAAGCGGGAGATCGAAGGCCGCGGCACTTTCTACCGCCTCCGTGCCGGTCCGCTGAAGACTCGCAACGCCGCCGAGAGGCTCTGCGATAAGCTGAAAGCGGCCGGACAGGCCTGCCTCGTGATAGGTCCCTGACCTTCTCATGAGCGAGCGATGCCGTGCCCTCATCCTCGGTCTGTCGGGAACCGCGCTTAGCGAAGAGGAATGCCACTTCTTCAAGGAAGCCGATCCGCTCGGTTTCATCCTCTTCGCCCGCAACATCGAGAGCCTTGAGCAGACCAGGGCGCTGACGGAGTCGCTGAGGGAGCTGCTGCAGCGCGAAGATGCGCCCATCCTGGTCGACCAGGAAGGCGGGCGCGTGCAGCGGCTCAGGCCGCCGCATTGGCGTCTGGCTCCGGCGGCCGAGCGGTTCGGCAAGCTGGCGCAGCGCGACCTGCCCAAGGCACGCCGTGCCGTCTATCTCAATCATCGCCTGCTGGCCGATGACTTGGTCTCCGTGGGGATCACCGTCAACTGTGCGCCGGTGCTCGATCTCCGGCATGCAGGCGCGCACCATGTAATCGGCGATCGCGCCTACGGTGCCGATCCGCTGTTGGTGGCCGACCTTGGTCGTTCGGCTTGCCAAGGCTTGGCGGATGGCGGTGTCCAGCCGGTGATAAAGCACATACCCGGGCATGGGAGAGGCCTGGTCGACAGCCACATCGCCTTGCCGGTCTGCGAGGCGAGCGAGTCGCTCCTGGCCGGCAGCGATTTCCTGCCATTCCGCCTCTTGCGCGACCAGCATTGGGCGATGACGGCCCATGTAGTCTATGAGACGCTCGATGCCGCGGCACCGGCCACCACTTCTCCCGAAGTCATCGAGCTAATCGTTCGCGGAGCGATCGGGTTTTCCGGTATCCTGGTGAGCGACGATATCTCCATGGAGGCCTTGAGCGGTTCGATCGGCACACGCACGCGCGCCAGCATTGCCGCCGGATGTGATCTGGCGCTCCATTGCAACGGCCGCATGGAGGAGATGGCAGAGGCGGCGATGGCCGCAGGGCCGATGAGCCGGGACACCATGGCGCGACTGAAACGCAGCCGTCGCGGGCTCGCTCCGGCGAAGGCAATGAGCGGCAAAGACCGCAAGCTTGCGGTAGAAGAGCTTGAGGGCCTCTTGCATGGCGCCTAGGCTCGCCTTAAAGCCTGCAGAGCATGGTCCGAAGAAAAGCACTTGAGCCCGCCTTCGGATGATCCGGAGGGGAGCGACCCCATGAACGACGACACACCGACCCCAGAGGCCTTTGAAGAGGATGCGAGCCCGCCCGGGCGCGATGGCGACGATCGCTTCCGCCTGGCGCTGGAAGGCTATGAGGGGCCGATCGACGTGCTCTTGGAGTTGGCGCGCGATCAGAAGGTGGACTTGGCACGCCTCTCGATCTTGGCCTTGGCCGAGCAGTATCTCGAGTTTGTGCAGAAGGCCCGCTCGCTGCGGCTGGAGCTGGCGGCCGACTACCTGGTCATGGCAGCCTGGCTCGCCTATCTGAAATCCCGCTTGCTGCTGCCCGAGCCGGAGAGCGACTCGGACGAGCCCAGCGGCGCCGAAATGGCGGCCGCGCTCGCCTTCCAGCTGCAGCGGCTGGAGGCAATGCGCAAGGCCGGTGAACGGCTCTTGTCGCGTCCCCGGCTGGGACTGGGAGTGCAGGCACGCGGCGCGCCCGAGGCCGTGTCGGTGGAGCGCAGCCAGGTCTACCAAGTCAGCCTCTACGACTTGCTGAAGGCCTATGGAGGCTGCCGGCAGCGGGTGCGCAGCAGCCATTTGGCCATCCCGGCGGTCGAGCTGCATACCGTGGAGGAAGCCATACAGCGCTTGGAGCGAATGATCGGGCAACTGCCAGGCTGGCAGCCGCTGTTCGACTTCCTGCCGCGCGATTCGCTCGGTGGCCTCAAGTGGCGTTCGGCGGTGGCCTCGACCTTGGCGGCCAGCCTTGAGCTTGTGCGCCAGGGCAAGGCCAAGCTGCGCCAGGACAGCGTTTTCGGTCCGCTCTACCTGCAAGGCGGGAACGAGGGGCGATGAGCCAAGCGGAGCGTTTCGAGGCGCTGCGCGCGCTGGAGGCACTGCTCTTCGCCGCCAGCGAGCCGATGAGCCTGAAGGAACTGACCGGCTTTCTGCCGGAAGTGGAGGACCTGCCCGGCCACTTGGAAGAGCTGGGCGGACTCTACGCCAATCGTGGCGTGATATTGCAGCGCGTCGGCAAGTCCTATGCCTTTCGCACCGCGCCGGATCTGGCGCACCTCTTCAAACGCAGCGAGACGGTGCAGCGCAAGCTGTCGCGCGCAGCCATCGAGAGCCTTGCCGTGATTGCCTATCATCAGCCGGTGACCCGCGCGGAGATCGAAGAGATTCGCGGGGTCGCACTTTCCAAGGGCACCTTGGACGTGCTGCTGGAAGCGGGCTGGATCACCCCCAGAGGGCGGCGCCAAAGCCCCGGCAAGCCGGTCATCTGGGGCACCACGCCCAACTTTCTCGACCACTTCGGGCTGGAGAGCCTCACCTCCTTGCCCGGGCTCGACGAGCTCAAGGCGGCCGGCCTCTTGGATGCGCGCCCGGCGATCGCCGCGCTGAGCGAGAAGGGCGGTCTCTTCGACCTGGCCGAGGAGGGGCCGGACGAGCCGTTGGAATCGGACTTCGGCGAGACCCTGGTGCCGGAAGAGGACCCCGATCAGCTGCCTCTGCAAGAGCCAGTGGAATCGCCTAAGCAATGAGCGAACTGCGGCTCGAGGCTGTCTCGCACCGCTATGGCTCCCGCACCGCGGTCGACCACGTCGACCTGGACGTCGAAAAGGGCGAGCTTTTGTGCCTGCTGGGCCCGTCAGGCTGCGGCAAGACCACGATCCTGCGGCTGGCGGCCGGCTTGGAGCCGATCCAGAGCGGGCGGGTGCGCATCGGCGAGCGCTTGGTCGCGGGCGACGGTGTCGATCTGCCGCCGGAGGCCCGCGGTATTGGCTTGGTGTTCCAGGACTTCGCACTCTTCCCGCACCTCGACGTCAAGGAGAATGTGGCTTTCGGCTTGCGTGGCTGCGCCGGCGGCGAGCGTCGCCGCCGCGCCCATGACATGCTGGAGCAGGTGCGCCTGCTCGACTACGCCGGGGTCTATCCCCACACGCTATCGGGCGGCCAGCAGCAACGGATCGCGTTGGCGCGGGCCTTGGCGCCGGCGCCGCGGGTCATGCTGCTGGACGAGCCCTTCTCGGGCCTTGACACCACCTTGCGCCGCCAGGTTCGCGACGAGACCCTGCACCTGCTGAAAGAGGCGGGGATCGCTTGCGTGATGGTGACCCACGATCCGGAGGAGGCCATGTTCATGGCCGACCGCATCGTCCTCATGCGTGACGGCCTGATCGTGCAGGAGGGGCCGCCGGACAGGCTCTACATCGAGCCCGCCGACCGTTTCGTGGCCAGTTTCTTCGGCGAGGTGAACGCCATTCCAGGCTCTGTGCGCGAAGGCCAGGTGGAAACCGCCCTCGGCAGTGTCGCCGCCCAGCATTTGCCCGACGGCACGCAGGTCGAACTGCTGGTGCGCTCGGAAGGTTTGCTTCTGGGCGCGCTTGCGGTCGCCGGATCGCGCCGCCCCTTGATCACCGCCGAGGTTCTGGCGGCCAGGCTCTTGGGCCGGACGAGCTTGGTGCATCTAAAACTAGAACAAAGCCCGCCGGGTCCGCCATTACACTTGCACGCGCGTGTTGCGGGGCGCTTTTTGCCGGAGGTCGGTGTCAAGGTTCCTATTGCTTTTGATCCCGATCTGGTCTTCCTCTTTCCGGCCAAGTGACGTAAGGGAAGGCTGAAAAGCCCGCAGCCGAACGGTCCCGCGTTGCGGGCGCGGTGGCTTTCAGCCATAGTCCGCACCACATAGAGGGGCCTGATGCAGCAAAGCTGCGATGTGAGACCCACAAGACAAGCCCCGCGACAAGGCGCGGCCAAGGGAGCCAAGAGAAGGCATGAAGATTATTGAGACTGTGAACGAGCCCGCAACGCTGGCCCTGATCGGCAGCATGAGCGTTTGGCATTGGCTGATCGTGCTGGCAGTGGTGCTGCTGCTGTTCGGCGGCGGCGGCAAGATTCCCCGCCTGATGAAGGACGTCGGCACCGGAATCAAGTCCTTCAAGAAGGGCTTGAAGGAAGAGGATGCTGCCGGCGAAGAGGGTGAGGCCGCCGACGCCAAGAAGATCGAGCAGGAGACCACGGTCGCTTCCTCCGCCACCGCGGGGGATAAGAACAAGACCGCCGCTGGCAGCTGAACGCTTGCTTGGCGTAGGCTCCTTCCGGCCATAGCAGGAAGCCTCCATGTTCGACATCGGCTGGTCGGAAATGACCGTCGTGGTAGTCATTGCCTTGCTGGTCCTTGGACCCAAGCAGCTGCCCGAGGCCTTGAGGACCATCACCCAGTTCACACGTAAGGCCAGGCGCTATGCCCAGGACTTCCGCTCCGGGATCGATAACATCGTCCGGGAAGCGGAGCTGGAGGACGCGCGCAAGGCCTTGAACAGCGTGCGCGATACCAATCCGTCCAAGGCTTTGCAGGACTTGGTTGATCCGACGGGTGAAGTCGACAAGGAGATGCGCTCGCTGGAGGCGGCCACCAAGGAAGAGCCCAAGGCAGCAAGCGAAACGCCGGCCGCCGGCGAAGAGGAGAAGTCGATCGAGGCCAAGGCACCCGACGAGGATGCGGCGGGCGAGACGCCGACGGGCGAGGAGCCCGCAACGGAGGCTAAGCCAGGCGCAAAGATCGTGAAGGAACCCTTGAACATCGCGCCGGCCCACTCCGTGCGGCCGCCGCCGGGCGAGGATCCCTTCGACGCCGCTCCGGCTCCGGCCGCCAGCTCCGAGCCGGAGGCGCCGGATGCGGCCGAGGCGAGCGAGCCTAAAGAGGAAGAGCGCCGCCCGGCATGAAAGGTGACGTAACAACCACCCCCGACGACTACAAGATGCCCCTGCTCGACCACCTGGTCGAGCTGCGCAACCGCATGCTCTATTGCGTGGCCGGCCTGATCGTCGTCTTCATCTTGTCCTTCCTTCTGGTCGCGCAGGACATCTACAACTTCCTGGTCGATCCCCTGGCGGCAGCCATGCGTGATCGTGGCAGCGACCAGGCGGCGCGGATGATCTTCACGAACTTGACGGAGGTCTTCTTCACCAACGTCAAGGTGTCCTTCTTCTTTGCCGCCTTCATCTGCGCGCCGCTGATCTTGACGCAGGTCTGGCTCTTCGTCGCGCCCGGTCTCTACAAGAACGAAAAGTCGGCGCTGAGGCCGTTCCTGATGGCGACGCCGATCCTCTTCGTGACCGGTGCGGCCCTGGTCTATTACGTAATCATGCCGCTGGCCTGGGAGTTCTTCCTCTCCTTCGAGCAACCGGCAAGCCCCGAACAGTTGCCGATCGTCCTGGAGCCCAAGGTCAACGAGTACCTCTCGTTGGTGATGACCTTGATCTTCGCCTTCGGGATCGCCTTTCAGTTGCCTGTGGTGATGGTGCTTCTGGCGCGGGTTGGCATCGTCAGTGCAGACGGACTGGCGCGCACCCGACGCTACGCCATCGTCGGCGTGGTCATCTTTGCGGCTATCTTCACGCCCCCAGATCCGCTGTCGCAGCTGATGCTCGCGGTGCCGGTGATCCTGCTCTACGAGGCCTCGATCTGGCTCGCGCGCGCGGTGGAGAAGAAGCGCGCGAAGGCGCAGGAAGAGGCCGAGCGCGAGGCCGAGGCGGAAGCCGAAGCCAACTAGCCCCGACCGGCATTCCTTTTTGCCTCTGCGGCCTGGCGGCTGTTTACCGGCCGCCGGGCTCGCCCTATAAGAGCTCTCCCCTCATCGGGGATTCCCAAAGAGCCAGAGAGGCCAATAGAGGCAACCCATGTTCGACCTTCGATGGATCCGCGAGAATCCGGCCGCCTTCGACCGCGGCCTGATGCGTCGTGGTCTGCCCACCCGCGCCGAGGAGGTCCTGGACCTCGACCGGCGCTGGCGTGAGACGCAGACCGAGCTGCAAGAGCTGCAGCAGCGCCGCAATGCGGCCTCGAAGGAGATCGGCCAGGCCATGCGCTCGGGCGACGGCCAGGCGGCCGAGGCGCTGAAGGGCGAGGTCGCCGCTTTGAAGGAACGCCTGCCGGAGCTGGAGCAGTTGGCCGGCAGCCTTGAAGGCCAGATCGAGGGCTTGCTCTCCGCTCTG
The DNA here is from genome assembly GCA_963669385.2 of Rhodospirillales bacterium. Lineage (GTDB taxonomy): Bacteria > Pseudomonadota > Alphaproteobacteria > Kiloniellales > JACOMY01 > JACOMY01. Next base: position 7,701 of record CAXXGD010000063.1, on the reverse strand, counting down.
CCCAACCGGCCGGCCGAGGAGGTGCCGGACGGCCCCGACGAGCGCGCCAACAAGGAGCTACGCCTGTGGGGCGAGCGGCCAAGTTTCAACTTCGAAGCGAAGCAGCACTTCGAGCTGGGCGAGGGTCTGAAGGCCATGGACTTCGACTTGGCGGCCAAGCTGTCCGGCTCTCGCTTCGTGGTGCTGACCGGCCAGCTGGCGAGGCTGCACCGCGCGCTGGCCCAATTCATGCTGGATCTGCACACGCAGGAACACGGCTATACCGAGGTGAACTCCCCGGTCCTGGTGCGCGAGGCGCCGCTTTATGGCAGCGGCCAGTTGCCTAAGCTGGCCGAGGACATGTTCCGCACCACCGGCGAGCATTGGCTGATCCCCACCTCCGAGGTGACGCTGACCAACATTCCGGCCGGCCGGATCCTGGAGGAGGCGGAGCTGCCGCTCAGGTTCACCGCGCACACGCTGTGCTTTCGCTCGGAAGCCGGCGCGGCCGGCAAGGATACCCGCGGCATGTTGCGCCAGCATCAGTTCGAGAAGGTGGAGCTGGTCTCCATCACCCACCCCGAGCGCTCGGAGGAAGAGCACGAGCGCATGACCGCTTGCGCCGAGACCGTGCTGCAGAAGCTGGAGCTGCCCTATCGGGCGATGCTGCTGTCGACCGGCGACATGGGCTTCGGCGCGCGCAAGACCTATGACCTGGAGGTCTGGCTGCCGGGGCAGGGGGCCTATCGCGAGATCTCCAGCTGCTCCAACTGCGGCGACTTCCAGGCGCTCAGGATGAAGGCGCGCTTCCGGCCGGCGGAGGGCAAGGGCACGCAGCCAGTGCATGCGCTGAACGGCTCCGGCGTCGCCGTCGGTCGCGCGTTGATCGCCGTCATGGAAAACTTTCAGCAGGCCGACGGCAGCATCCGTGTGCCGGAGGTGTTGCAGGGCTACATGGGCGGACAAGAGGTGCTCGGCATAGATGCTTAAGAAGATCGAGGACCTCTCCAAGGCGCGGATCCTAATCACCAACGACGACGGCTACTATGCCGAGGGCATTCGCGCTCTGGAGCGCATCGCGCTTTGCCTCAGCGACGATGTCTGGGTGGTAGCGCCTGCGACCGAGCAGTCGGCCACCAGTCATGCCTTGACCCTGCGCCGGCCCTTACGGGTCGAGCAGAAGAAGGAGCGCCACTTCACCGTCGACGGTACGCCGACCGACTGCGTGCTGGTGGCCTGCTATCACCTGATGAAGGACCGGCACCCGGATCTGGTGCTGTCCGGCATCAACCTTGGCGCCAACATGGCCGAGGACGTGCTCTATTCCGGCACGGTGGCAGCGGCGATGGAGGCCGCGGCCGTCGGCACCAGAGCCATCGCCATGAGCCAGGTGCGCATGCGGGACGGCAGTCTCGATTTTTCCGGCGCGGAGCAGCGCGGGCCGGAGATCGTGCGGGCCCTCTGCGCGCTCACCTGGCGCGGCGAGACCTTGATGAACGTGAACTTCCCGGGCGTCGCCGCCGAGGCGATGGGCCCGGTCAAGGTGGTGAGTCTCGGCCGGCGGGAAAGCGGCACCGAGATCGTGCAGGGCCGCGATCCGGGCGGCCGCCCCTACATCTGGATCGGCCAGTACCTGACCAATGAGACCTCGAACGAGGAATCGGACCTGACCATCGTTGCCGAGGGCAAGATCGCCGTCACGCCGCTCTATCTCGACATGACCGACAAGGTGGGCATGGCCTCGGTCGCCGAGGTGATCGGCGAGTAGCTGTTGCCGGCAGGAGACTCGACTCGCTCCAAGGCATTGAAATCAGGGTATCTTCTCCATGCCAATACCCCAATAACGTCTTCCTCCGGCTTGACCGGAGGATCGCGTGCCTCTCGTTCAATCGGTGGTTAGAGGCCCTCCTGTCAAGCAGGAGGATGACGCTATGTGGGTTTGCTGGCGAAGGCGCTTGCAGAAATGGAGGGGGAACCTGTGCGTCTGCTTCCTCCCTGGCCCTATGGGGCTGGAGCGCGCCTGTCACTCGAGAAATCAGGCGCCAAGCGCGTGCGCCACGGCGCTCCCTCTGCTAGGATCTAAGGGACGGGGAGCTTTCGAGGAGAAAGACCATGCGCTTGGCCATCGCGATGTTGCTTTGCCTTTCTATCATCGGCCTTGGCGCCGGCGTTGCCCGTGCCAATGAGAACGAGGCCGCCAATGCGCTCTACGTGGAGGCGATCCTGGAGATGGAACGCGCCATGGCGCTGGAGTCCGCCAACGAGCGCTTGCGGGTCTTAGAGCAGGTCGCCGTACTGATCGATCGGATTGTCCATGAACACCCAGGCAGCGACTTGGCCGTCATGCTGGTCACCAAGCGCCATCCCAAGGCCGTGGCCGATCTGCAGGCCTTGGACAGGTTCCTGGAACTGGCGCACATCGAAAGGGAGATCGAGGTTGCTCAACGCGCAGCGCGGGTCGCCGGCTGTCTGGACGACCCTTCCCCACTCTGCCTGGGGGACGCGCTGCGCCATCGCTTGGCGCAGACGAACCTGGAAGAGACCTTGGATGACTATCAGCGTGAAAACGTCGATCTGATGGACGCGCTGGCAGCCTGGCACGAGGGCGGCCTCGAGGCAGCGCTGCAAGTCGTCCGCGACCGCGAAATACAGGGGGTGAGCGTCGTCTTCGCCTTGGTTGCGGCCAACCGCATTCCTTTGGCGGAGGCCTTCGTCGAAGCCTTCGACGGCAACTACGGCTCGGACTACGACGACAACCCCATCATCCGCGAGCACGCGATCACCACTACCAAGTCGATGGTGAACGAGGTTTACGACACGGTGGCAATGCAAGACTTGCTGGAGGCCTGCGTGAAGATGACGCTCGATCTGCCGCCGTGGGAAGCGGAGCGGGTTCTGCTGGCCAAAAAGGCGCTTTGCGGGCCGGATCTCGATGTCCAGAAGCTCTTGGAGCTCTATGCCCTGCTCGGTGACGAGCCGGAACCCGATCGTGTGGATTTCGGCTGGAACCTTGCCACCGCGGCCCGCGAGCGAGGCGATATACCGGCCTGGTCGGCCTTTGCCTTCGCGGTGGAGGAGCCGAACATCGAGGACACCCAGGCCGCCTGGTGGCTGATCGATGCGGCAGTAATGCTCTCCGCCGCGACCCTGTCGCCGCCGGGCTAATCGGGGTCACCGCCACTCGGGCTTGATGCCGGTCATTCCAGCGGCTAGGACTGGCGCGCTTTTCAACTCTAAAGAGGCGCACCATGAGCGACGAGAATCCGAGCATCCTCTCTCACGTTTCCATCGGCGTGAACGACTACGAGCGTGCCTTGGCCTTCTACGACGCAGTGCTGCCGGCGCTCGGCATCCGCATGATCATGGAGCACGAGGACGCCCGCGCTTACGGCAAGGCCTTTCCGGAGTTCTGGGTGCAGCGTCCGCTGGACGGCGGCAAGGCCTCTGCCGGCAACGGCACCCACATCGCCTTCTTCGCGACCTCGAAGGAGGAGGTCGATGCGTTTCATGCCGCCGGTCTGGCAGCAGGAGCCTCCTCCAACGGCGCCCCCGGCCCGCGCCCGGAGTATGGCGCCCCTTACTACGGTTCCTTCCTCATCGACCCCGAGGGTCACAAGATCGAGGCCACCTTCTGGGACATGGAGATGGCGGCCAAGATGGGAGACGACTAGAGCAGATCGCAATCAGGCGATTCCCCCCTGACAGCGATCTGCTTGTCTATTGAATTCCCTGGATTCCGCGAGAGTGTGGAGCCAGCGCACGCCGCGCCATTCATGGCGTAGGTACAGCGCTTGACCTGTTTCTCGGTGCGTTCGGTTGGCCGCGCGCACGCCCTTTCACATCGCACGCTTGGCGCCAAATAGGCAGCAAGTCCAGGGTCCCTTTGCTAGGACATGAAACCGTCTTTGAAGACCACTGCTCGTACAGGTACTGTCTAGAGGTCACGCTTGGCGGCACTCACGACAGTGAAAGATCGCTTCACACATCTATGGGCTGAGATAGGAAAGGCAGTACGTCAGGATGCGGCGGCAGGCAAAAGTCTTGTTAGCGCTGATGCTGGTCGCAGCCCTGGTCGGCTGTGACACGTTGGGACCTCAGGCAATCTACAGTGGTCGTCCCGCCTACAACGAAGCGATCGAAAAGACCAACAATCAGCAGATGTTTGAGGTCATCGTGAGGAACCGTTTCGGCGAGTCGAGCGGATTCCTGGCGGTCGCCAGCGTCAGCGCCAATTTCAGGGTCACCGGCTCGGTCAATGCGGAGTTCGGGATCGGCAATCCGGCCAACTTTGCTGGCAATCTGGTCCCACTGGGAACCGGTGCCGCCTACGAAGAGAGCCCCACCATCACCTATACGCCGGTTGCCGGCAAAGACTTCCTAGCCGAGATCTTCGGGCATTTGCCGCTGGAGTTCGCGATTCTGATGATCCAGGGCGGCGTCAAGGCGGACCAGGCAGCCCTTATGCTGCTCAAGAGTGTCAACGGCCTGCGAAATCCGGCCTACCTCAGCAGCGAAGCGCCGGAGGCCGACCCGCGGTTCCTTAGAATGGTGGAGCTGCTGGGAAAGCTGCAAGAGGCGGAGCTTCTGGCCTTGGCCACAGACGGCAAGGAGTCCTACGCCTACGTCGTGCCCGACCCAAATCCACGCTACCGGGCTATTGCGGAGGAGCTGGGAAGCCTCTTGTCACTGCCGCTGCAGTCGCCCAGTGCTCAGGCCTACAGAATCCCCATCCGTCTCGGCATAGGCGCGCCCGAAGGGCTGGAGATCCTGATCGAGACGCGGTCGATCGCCGATCTCATCAAGATCGCCAGCGCCTCGATGGAGGTTCCGGAAGCGCAGGTCCAGGCCGGGCTGGCCTTACCAGCCCCCCCGCTGGGGCCGGTCGGCAATTTGATCCGCATCCGCTCCAGCCAGTCCGCACCGGACGACGCTCTGGTGTCCACCCGCATGCACGGAACCTGGTACTATATTGCCCAGCGGGACCTGCAGAGCAAACTATTCATCCGCCTCCTGGAGCGCCTGATCAACGCGCGCATCACAGACGCCGCACGGAGCAACAAGTCAGGGCCGGTTTTGACTCTACCGGTTGCTCGCTAGCTGCGACATCGTGGCCGGACCCGCCCTGCCGGCTGCAGCAACTTGTCGTGTTGCTGTCAATGTGGTGGGCAGGGTGGTGTCGACTTGGTTGTGCGTCGACAGGCTCTCATGCAGGTTCAGGCACATCGGAGATCTCACACGACAGAGTGCGACCCGCTTTAGTTCTGACCGTAAGGGCAGGGGAGAAGTTCATGAGGTCGCTTCGTTTCATGATTGCCACGGGCGTAGTGGTGACGATGGTCCACACCCAAGCGAATGCGGAGGTATCCGAAGCGACAATCGAATCGCTCTCGGCTCCCAAGTCAGTGCAGACGCGAGTCGGTAATCTCGAATTCAGGAACGGCGTGCCCTCAGCCGGACTGGCCAAAGGGCTTTCGACGCGATCGACTTTGCGCGCGCCCTGAATGTCTACAACAATAGCTTTCGAGGTGCGTCGGCTTACGCGCTCCGGAAGGGCTTCCAAAGCATCGGCGCCGACCCACGTGCAGGCAGCCAGACTACCCCTCGCCGACGGCCGAAGCGGCACAGGACGGCTCTACGACGGTCTACTTTGGTCCGGTGCAGCCCGACGGTGTGGCGCGCGGCAACTGGATCCAGACCGACCCCGAGAAGGGCTGGTTTTCGGTCTTGCGCCTTTACAGCCCGTTGCCCTCGTTCTTCAGCAAGGAATGGCAGCCGAGCGAGATCGAACTGGCCCAGTAGGCGAAGAAGCAGCGGCTTTCTTCCGCTGCGATCCGGCGACCAGGGCCTGGAGCTGTCTGCTGTCAATCGGTCGGCGGGAGTGACCCCATTCGCGGGTCAAGACCGAGCGCCGACCGACAGCAGGGACTGGTTCGCGACTTCCAATGAACAGGCTGACGCCTTCCATGCCGCTGGCGTCGCTGCCGGAGCTAGGTCAGACGACAAGCTCGGTCCGCGCCCAGAGTACAGCGCCCCCTACTACGGCGCCTTCCTCCTCGACCCCGAGGGGGACATGATCAAGGCCACCTTCTGGGACATGGAGATGGCGGCCGAGATGGGCGAGGGCTAAGCCGGCTGTCACGGGTTCCCAAGACCTTAGGGGCATTTGTCTGTCTATCGGGATTGTCGGCGGGCCCTGGTCCACTAGTTCAATCCAAACGATACTCGCGCTTGTCAACTGCTTGGGAGGCACCGATGGCCGCTACCCCGATCTATGCCGGTTTGGCTGCGCTGATCTTTGCGTTTCTCAGTCTGCGGGTCATTCAACTGCGCGGCTCGGCAAAGGTGAGCCTAGGCTTTGCGGAGAACCGCAGTCTGGAGCGCGCCGTTCGCGTTCATGCCAACTTCGCCGAATACGTTCCCCTGGTGCTGCTGCTGATGGCCCTGGCCGAACTGCAGTCTCTGCCGCTGTGGCAAGTCAATGCCCTCGGCGTGATCCTCCTGGCCGGCCGCTTGGTTCATGCCCTGGGCGTGCTGCGGGAGCCGGAACCCATTGGCTTCCGGATAGTCGGCATGGTGCTCACTTTGACGGCTCTGATCTGGGGTGGAGCGGCGAACCTCTTCGGCGCGCTCTGACGTCAGCTCTTCGGAGTGGACGGGCAAGCCTACGCTCGTTCGGGAAAGCGCCCGCTCACTAGGAGATCTCGGCCAAGACGTCTGTGTGGCGCGGTCGCCAGCCGAGAGTCTCCATCAGCTTTCGTCCGCTCATCTGTTGGTCGAGCGTCGGGCCCTCTGCCCAGGCGCCTTGCTCGGCCACCACCTCCGACAGGCTGCGAACCCTGGGCGCGACGTCGATCCCGAAGCGCCTGGCCATCGCAGCGGCGACCTCGCCGATCCGCACCCCTTCTTGTGCCGCGGCGTTGTAGGACTGCCCTGCGGCACCGCCCTCCAGCACCAGGCGGTAGGCCGAGGCCAGGTCCGCTCTATGAACCAGCGGCCAACGCGTGCTCAAAGAACCCCAGACCTCGATGAGTCCCTGGTTCCTGGCCGAGTCAGCGAGGCGCGAAAAGACGCCGCCGTCACGCTCGTAGACCATTGCCGGATGCAGGATCATCGCTTCGAAGCCGTCGGCACCGACAAGGATTTGGCCGTTCTCGATCATCCACGCGAAGGCAGGAAGAGGTCATTCAGTGGGGTCTCCTCCGTCGCGACCCAATCGCCTGTGGCACCGTAGAGCCAGGCCCCGCCGGTATAGACGAAGCGGATCTTGCGAGCGGCCTTGCTCGCCTCGGCGATCAATGCCTCCACCAGGTACCGGTCGACCTCGCCCATGTCCTCGGTGAAGGTGCAGGCGGCATGAATGACGCCCTCGACGTTGCGGACGGCAGCGGCCCAGGCATCCGGCTCTCGGATGTCGCCGCGTAGGACGTCACCCTCTCTTTCGGCCAGTTGCCGGGCTAGCCTCGTCCGTGCGCGCCAAGGCAAGCACGGAGTGGCCGTGCGCCGGCAACTCGTCGAGCAGCGCGCTGCCGATCGTTCCGGTCGCCACCGAGGAGCAATACACGCACCTCAGTCCCTCCATACCCATTGACGTTAGCAGCCGAGGCCTAGCACGGGCGTGGGCGGACCGGAGAGTCCAAAGGGGCCTTGCGCCAAAAGGGCTTGATAGGGCAGGGTCACCGGTTCGATGTTCCCAAGATGAGAAGGCCAACTCGATGAGGCTCA
>CAXXGD010000062.1:0-225913 GCA_963669385.2 Rhodospirillales bacterium | reverse complement strand
GGCCCTGGTCGAGCGTATCGGCTGGCGTGATGCGCTGGCCGGCTCCGCCGTCGTCGGCGTGGCCTTGGCGGCAGCCCTTTGGATCGTGGTGCGCGACAATCCACCGGGACATGCCCCCGTCCCCCGCATCACGACTTCGCCAATCGGCCTTTTGGCCAGCCTTGCCCGCGTTCTGAGCCGACGCCAGAACCTGCTGGTCGCTTTGATCTCGGCGGCGATGACGGCGCCGCTTCTGTCCTTCGCCGGGTTCTGGGGTGTCGCCTGGCTCATGCAGACCAAGGACTTTGACCGGCCAGCGGCCGGCGCTGTGGCCTCGCTGCTGCTTCTGGGATGGGCGGTGGGTTCCCCCTCGGCCGGCTGGCTCTCCGACCGCTTGGGCCGACGCAAGGTGGTTCTGCAACTGGGCGCCCTGATCGCCTTGCTCGCCCTGTCGCTGCTGCTCTATCTGCCGAGGCTGCCGGCGCCACTGCTTTGGACATTGTTCCTGGTGACGGGCGCCGCCTGCGGCTCCATGTCGCCGCATTCGCCTTGGCGCGCAGCTACAACCCGTCAAGCGAGATCGGCGCCGCTTTCGGCTTCATTAATGGCTCCTTGACCGCCACGGGAGCGATCTTTCAACCCTTGATCGGCCTCCTCCTCGACCTCGGCTGGACCGGCACCTCCGTTGGCGGAGCCCGGGTCTACAGCTCAGAGACCTTCCAGACGGCGCTTTCGGTACTGCTTGTTTCCTGCTGGTCGCCCTGGCCGCGAGCCTTGCCTTACGGGAAACGCGAGACGAGAGCCCATCGCCCTAAGGCGGCACTTGGTCACCCCTCGACCGGATCATGATCCTTCTTCGCCATAGGATTTCGACCGTCTGGCGCTAGACTGCGGCCTCCGGAATTTGGCGGAGATCGGGATGCGCCGACAACGCAAGGCGAAAATCGTGGCCACCTTGGGTCCTTCCAGCTCCTCGCTGGAGCGGATCCGGGCGCTGTTTCAGGCCGGCGCCGATGTCTTTCGCCTGAATTTTTCCCATGGTGAGCAGGCGGACCAGAAGGCTCGGATCGAGACCATCCGACAGGTGGAGGAGGAATTCGATCGACCGATCGGCGTGCTGGCTGACCTGCAGGGACCGAAGCTGCGACTGGGCACCTTCCGCGACGGCAAGGTGACGCTGGAGGCAGGCGCGCAGTTTCGTCTGGACATGGATAAGGCACCGGGCGACGAGACCCCGCGCACCCTTGCCGCACAAAGAGATCTTTGCCGCGCTTGGCGAAGGCCAAACCTTGCTGCTCGACGACGGCAAGGTAAGCCTCAAAGTGGAAAGCCACGGTGCCGATTTTGCCGACTGCCGGGTAGCGGTGGCAGGTGACCTCAGCGATCGCAAGGGCGTCAACGTACCGGGCGCGGTGCTGCCGATCTCGCCCCTGACCAAGAAAGATCGCGCCGATCTGGCCTTCGCACTCAACTGCGGGGTCGATTGGCTGGCGCTCTCTTTCGTGCAGCGCCCGGAAGACGTTGCCGAGGCGCGCCGGCTGATCCAGGGCCGCGCCGCGCTTTTGAGCAAGATCGAGAAACCGGCAGCGCTCGATCACCTGGACGAGCTGGTGGAGCTCTCGGGACGCCATCATGGTGGCACGCGGCGATCTGGGGGTGGAGATGCCGCTGCAGCATGTGCCACGCTGGCAGAAGAAGATCGTCCGCAAGTGCCGGCAGATGGGCAAGCCCGGTCGTGGTGGCGACCCAGATGCTGGAATCGATGATCTCCTCGCCGACCCCGACTCGTGCCGAGGTCTCGGACGTGGCCACCGCCGTCTACGATGGCGCGGATGCCGTCATGCTGTCGGCCGAGTCGGCCGCCGGACAGTATCCGGTGGAAGCGGTCACCATGATGAACCGTACGATCCTGGCGACCGAGCGCGACCGCTTCTTCGAGCCGATCGTGCACGCCCTGCAGATCCGGCCGGAATCGACCGGTCCGGACGCGATCACGGCGGCCTCCGCGCAAGTGGCGGTGACCATCGGGGCCGAGGCCATCGTCTGCTATACGACCTCCGGCTCACCGCGAAGCGGGCGGCGCGCGAAAAGCCGACGGTGCCGATCCTGGTGCTGACGGAGGAGATCTCGACGGCGCGGCGCCTGGCGCTTCTCTGGGGTGCCCACTGCGTGCGCACCTCCGACGTCCACTCCTTCCAAGAGATGGTGAAGAAGGCCTGCCGCATCGCCCTGGAGCAAGGCTTCGCGAAAGAAGGCAGCAAGCTGGTGGTCACCGCCGGCGTCCCCTTCGGTACGCCCGGTGCCACCAACGTGCTGCGTATTGCCCGGGTAGCGACCTAACTCAGGCCGAGCTTGGCCTTGGTCTGCGGTCCGACGATCCCGTCGGGGTCCAGCCCGTTCGTCGCCTGGAAGTCGATGACCGCGGCCAGCGTCATGGGGCCGAAAATCCCGTCCGGCAGAAGATCGGCGCCCTGGGCCACCAGGGCTTCCTGCAGCGCGCGGACTTCGCTGCCCCGATCGCCACTGGAGAGGTTCGTCGCGGTGACGACACGGCCGTCCGTGTGGCCCTCGAAGCGCCCCTCCTCGTGCCACTTGCGGACCGTCTCGTCGGCGACCTCGAAATGCATGCCGTCCTCGAAGGAGCTGAAGGCGACGCCCCAGAACCAGCCGGCCGCGTTGAAGAAAGGCGCCATGGCCGCGAGACCGGCAAGCGTATTGCCGTCGTGCTTGGAGTTGCCGAGGCCATCCAGGATGTTGCCGCACCTGATGTCGACGGCGGTGCCCCAGGCGTGATTGCTGATCGCCCCGCTGCTGCCCCGCGACAGCCGCGCACAGAACATGCCCGCCGTGCCGAGAACCCCATGAACCTCCGGGTGATTGGTCTTGACCTGGGCCAACACCTCCCTGAGCGAGGTCACGGCCGGCTTGACTCCGGTCACTCTGAAAGGCCCGACATCCTCGGTCACCAACAGGGATTTCACCGGGTTGCGCGTCGCCGGGCGGCATTCCTGGTCGAAGCTGTCCCGCGCCTTGCCAAGTATTTGCAGCATGGTGCTGTTTTTCGCCGAGCGTAAACCCTGGTTGATGTCGCTCGGAATTGGAATGACTTCAGTCGGATTCATGACGGTCCCTCCTTGTTTACCCCCGTAATGCTAGTCGGCCGAAGTATCTTGAGATGTGGGGATTGTCACATTCGAAAGGGAGTCAAAATATTATTCTCGCTTTGACCGCCGGCTGGCAGGCTTTCTCGCCTCTTGCGCGTCAGCGCGACGGTGACGAGAGCCCGAAAGCAGTGCGCAATGCGGCGAGCCCCTTGGCGATGCCCATCTCGTCGATCGAATGCGGCAGCCCGGGCCGTAGCAGAAGCTCGACGTCTAGCCCCTCGGCCTTCAGGCTTTCCGCCGCGATCTCCGAGGACTGATAGGGCACCACCGGATCGGCGGTGCCGTGTACCAGCAAGACCGGCGGCCGGGAGACGATCTCGTCGCCCAGTGCCTCGCCGCCGATCAGACGACCGGAAAAGCCGACGATTTGCGCCGGGGCCGCCTTGCGCCGCAGGCCCAGGTGCAGCGAGAGCATGGTGCCCTGGCTGAACCCCACCAGGCCCAAGGCATCCGGCGGCAATTCCAGGCGGGCCAGCTCCTCGTCCAAGAAGGCATCGACAAGAGAGGCCGCCAGGCGCAAGCCGGCCAGCATCTGCGCCTCGCTGCGGTCCAGCAAGCTGAACCACTGCAGTCCCATGGGGTTGGCGTCGCACGGGAAGGGCGCGTTGGGAGAGACGAAGGCGGTATCCGGCAGCCCGCGCGCAAGATAGGGCGCCAAGCCGATCAGATCGTCGCCGTTGGCTCCCCAGCCGTGCAACAGCACCACCAGCTGCTTTGCCGTGCCGCTGGCTGGCGGCAGGCGCGGTCCGTCCAGAGACATGAGATCGCTCACGCCACCGCACTCCCGGTTCTAGGCTGCATCGGGCACCCCCTTGGTGGTGGAGTACTCCCAATGCAGCACTTCGCCCGGCCGGGCAATCGGCCGGATCGCGTGGGCAGCTGCTGCCGCCTCGGCAAAACCGGTCAGGATCAGCTTCAGCTTGTGCGGATAGTGCACGATGTCGCCGATGGCGAAGATTCCCGGCTCCGAGGTCTCGCAGGTCGTGGGCTCGACGGTGATCAGGCTCTTGTCCAACTGCAGGCCCCAGTCGGCGATCGGTCCCAGGTTCATCGAGAGGCCGAAGAAGGGTAGCAAGGCGTCGGCCTCCAGGCTGCGGGTCTCGCCCTCCAAAGTCCGGACCACTACCGCACTCAAGGTCTTGCCGTCACCCTCCAGCCCGGCCAGCTGATAGGGAATGACCTTTTCGATCGGGCCGCCCGCCTTGGCCAGGGCGTCCATCTGCGAGACGGTCTCGGGCGCACCGCGGAATTTCGGCCGGCGGTGGACCATGTAGATCTTCTTGGCCACGCCCGCGAGCGAGACGGCCCAGTCCAGCGCCGAATCGCCACCGCCTGCGATCACCAGGGTACGGTCGCGGAAATCCTCGCGCTTGCGGACCAGATAGTGCACGCCGACGCCAGGTCCCGCGTCCTCATAGTTTTCGATGCCCTCCAAGGGCGGCCGGTTCGGCCCGAAGGCGCCGGCGCCGGCTGCGATGATGACCGCATGCGCAACGATCTCGACCCCGCTGGAGGTCTCCACATGCCAAAGGCCGTCATCCAAGCGCTTCAGGCCCGTGGCCTGCTGGCCGAAATGATAGACCGGCTCGAATGGCGCTGCCTGCTCGACCAGCTGTTCGACCAATTGGCCCGCATCGATGCTGGGATAGGCGGGAATATCGTAGATCGGCTTTTCCGGATAGAGAGCGGCACACTGCCCGCCCGCCATTTCCAGGCTGTCGACGACATGCGCCTTCAGCTTCAGCATGCCCAACTCGAAGATGGCAAAGAGACCGACGGGGCCCGCCCCGATGATCACGACATCCGTCTGTTCCACTGCACCAGCCATGGTCACGCTCCCCCGGCCACCGCCAAAACGAGGCCCTCCGATAGAGCCAGCGAGGGGAGCTTGGCAAGAGCCCTCGCCGCCCGCTATGACAGCCGGCAATGATCGTGACCGCCGGCCCACTGCGCCACTGTTTTCTGCCCGACCTAAACGCGACCGAATCCCTCGCGCGGGCGCTCGCGCCGCTGCTTCGAGCCGGCGACATCCTCCTATTGAAGGGAGACTTGGGCTGCGGCAAGACCAGCTTCGCCCGCGCGCTCATTCGCGCACTGCCCGGTCCGTCGGGCGAGAGCAGGCACGAGGAGGAGGTTCCCAGCCCGACCTTCACGCTGGTGCAGATCTACGAGCGCGCCCCGGCGGAAGTCTGGCACTTCGACCTTTACCGCCTGTCCGCTGCCGCCGAGGTCTACGAGCTGGGCTGGGAGGAAGCCTTGGGTGAGGCGATCCTCCTGATCGAATGGCCTGAGCGCTTGGCGCAGCTCACGCCGAAGGGGGCGCTGCAGCTCAGTTTGGATTGGCAAGAACCCGGCCGGCTGGCCCGCTTCGAGGGCGACCGCGACTGGGCGGCCAGGCTGGCTGCGCTGCCGGAGCGCGTCTAGATGGCGATGGCAACCGACAGAGAGTTGGGGGCCCGCGCGCAACTGCGCGACGCCTTCCTGTCGGCAGCGGGCTGGGGCGACGCCGAGCGACGCTTGCTGGCGGCCGATGCCTCTTTCCGGCACTACGATCGGCTGACCGGGAAAGGGCGGAACGCGGTGCTGATGGATGCGCCGCCGCCGAAGGAAGCCGTACAGCCCTTCCTCCAGCTTGCGGACTGCCTTTCAGGAATGGGGTTTTCCGCTCCCAAAGTGCTGGCCGCCGACGGCGAGCAAGGCTTCGTACTGCTGGAAGACCTGGGCGATGCGACCTTCACCCGCGTGCTGGCCGAAGGCGGCGACGAGCGCGCACTCTACGCGCTGGCGATCGACCTCCTGGCAGAATTGCAGCGGCGCTGGCGGCCGGAGCAGGCCAAAGATCTCGGCGCCTACGACCTGTCCGCCCTGCTGGCCGAGGTGCGCCTGCTGATCGACTGGTATCTGCCCGCCGTGACCGGCCGGCCGACGCCTGACGAGGTCGCCGCCGACTATCAGGAAGCATGGCGCGTGGTGCTGACGCCCGCCGCCGGCCGCCGAGAGGTCCTGGTCTTGCGCGACTATCACGTGGACAACTTGATGCTGCTGCCCGGACGCCAAGGCGTGGCGGCTTGCGGCCTTCTGGATTTCCAGGACGCCCTGGTGGGATCGGCCGCCTACGACCTGGTCTCTCTCTTGGAGGACGCGCGGCGCGACATTGCAGAGGATTTGGTCGAGGAGATGCGGCAGCGCTGGCGCGATGCCTTGCCCGAGCGCGACGTCGAGACCGACCAACTGGACTATGTCTGCCTCGGTGCACAGCGCAGCGCCAAGATCGCCGGCATCTTCACCCGCTTGGACCGGCGCGACGGCAAGCCCCGCTATCTGGCGCACATTCCGCGCGTCCTGGCGCTCATCCGGCGCGGCTTGGCGCACCCGGCCCTGGAACCGGTAGCAGCCTGGTTCGACCGTCATCTGCCCCTGGACAAGGCGACAGCCCCCCCGGCGGCGTCGGGGCGGGGCGTTCCCGGGCAGGATCGGCTCGGCGAAGCGAAGGAGCTGACGAGGTGACAGGGCAGAGCGGCCAGACGGCACCAAGGCGGGCGATGGTTCTTACCGCCGGCCGGGGAGAGCGCATGCGGCCGCTGACCGATAGCCTTCCCAAGCCGCTGATCGAGGTGAACAAGCGCAGCTTGTTGGACCGCGTGCTGGATCACTTGGCGGCGGCGGGCGTGGAGCAGGCCGTCGTCAATCTCTACCACCTTGGCGAGGCCCTCCGCCGACATCTGGCCGGGAGGGAGAAGCCGGCAATCCGGTTTTCGGAGGAAGAGGCGCTTCTGGAGACCGGCGGCGGGGTCACCAAGGCATTGCCGCTGCTGGGCGAAGACCCCTTCTACGTCGTAAACGGCGACGTGCTGTGGCTGGACGGAACGGAACCCGCGCTGAGGCGCCTGGCCTGGCGGTGGGACGACGCAGAGATGGATGCCCTGCTGCTGCTCCAGCCCACCGTCTCGGCGCATGGCTACGACGGCGTCGGCGACTTCCGCATGGACCCTTGGGGACGCCTCTGCCCGCGCCCCGAGCGCGAGCTGGCGCCCTTCGTCTTCGCCGGCATCCAGATCCTCTCGCCCCGGCTCTTTGCCGGTCGATCGGTCGAGCCCTTTCCCTTGCTGCAGCTCTATCGTGCGGCGGCCGAGGCAGGCCGGCTCTTCGGTGTCCGTCACCAGGGTGAGTGGTTCCACGTCGGCACAGCGGAATCCCTGGTGGAAACCGAAAGAAGCCTTGGCGAGATGGGCTTCCATGCCCGCGAGGAATGAACAGCACCGCGGCCAAAGTCTTCACCATCCCGGCGGGCAATAGCTTCGTCGACTGTCTGGCCGCCGGCCTCTTGCGGCAAGCCGGGCCCGACCCCTTGGCGCTGGCACGCATGACCTTGCTGCTGCCGAATCGGCGGGCCGCGCGGGCCGTCGGCGAGGCCTTCCTGCGGCTGAGCGACGGCCAGCCGCGCCTGCTGCCGCGCCTGGTTCCCCTGGGCGATCTCGAGGCCGAGGAACTGGCCTTGGAAAGCGGTGGCAGCCTGGGTGCAGCACAGGACCTGGCGCTGGCCCCGGCCGGCAGCGAAACCGGGCGCATCGCCCTCTTGTCGCAGCTGGTCGGCGCCTGGATTAGAGCACGTGGCCAAAGTCTGCCGGCCGCCGCAGTGGCCAGATTGGCCCGCGATCTGGCGCGCCTCATCGATGAGGCCGAGACGGCGGAGATCGCTTGGCGGGGCCTGGAGGGGATCGTCCCCGAGGAGCTTGCGGCGCACTGGCAGACCACCCGCTCTTTCCTGTCCATCGTCACCGAGACCTGGCCCAAGATCGAGAAATCGCAAGGCCTGCTGGGACCCGCCGCCAGGCGCCGCCTGCTGTTGGAAGCGCAGATGGCGCTTTGGCGGCAAAGGCCGCCGGAGGAACCGGTGATCGCCGCCGGTTCCACCGGCAGCATCCCGGCCGTCGCCCGTCTCCTGGCCTGCATTGCCGGCTTGCCCAAGGGCCAGGTGGTGCTGCCGGGACTGGATCAAAGCTGCAGCCAGGAGCTTTGGGAGGCAATCGCCGCCGACCCTAGTCATCCGCAATATGGCCTGGCGAGTCTGCTGGAGGTCTTGGAGACAGCGCCCAAGCGCGTGGCGCTCTGGCCCGAGTCCTTGCCGGAAAGCGATGCGGCCGCTCTCGCCAACCTGGCCATGCGGCCGGCGGCAGCGACGGTCACCTGGCGCGACCTCGCGGCCGGCGCCTCGCCCAGGCGTCGCGCGGCTTGGCAGCGCGCGCTCGCCGGCATGACCTGGTACGACTGCAGCGACGAGCGAAGCGAGGCCAGCTTGATCGCCCTCCTGCTGCGTCAGGGGCTGGAAGAGCCCGGCAAGACGGCAGCCTTGGTCACTCCCGACCGCGACCTGGCGCGCCGCGTCGGTGCCGAGCTGGCGCGCTGGGAGATCGCGATCAACGATTCCGGCGGCCGGCCGCTCGCCGAGGCCCCGCCCCTGGCCTTCTTGCGCTTGCTGGCGAAAGCGGTCTCCGAGGAGCTCGCGCCGGAAGCCCTGCTGGCACTCTTAAAGCACCCTTTGGCCGCCGCCGGCTGTCAGCGGCGCCATCTGGCCGCGGACACGCTGGCGCTTGAGCGGCACCTGCTGCGCGGCCCGCGGCCCGATCCCGGCATAGCGGGCCTGCGCCAGGCCTTGCGCCGGGCCGGTGAAGCCAATCCGCCCCTGCCGAAGGAGCGGCGGGAGCAGCTGAGCAAGCTGCTCGAGCGCGTGGCGTCGCGCCTGGCGCCTCTCCTCCAGCTCTTTGACGGCCAAGAGTGCAGCTTTGCGGCATTGCTGGAGGGCCATCTTCAGGCAGCAGAGGCCCTGGCTGCCGAGCCTGACGAGAGCGGTGCCACGCGCCTTTGGGCCGGCGAAGCCGGAGAGGCCGTCGCCGAGGCCATTGCCGAGTTGCGTGCGGCGGCCGCCGATCTGCCCGCTCTCTCGCCCCTCGACTATCCCGAGCTTTTCGACAGCCTGCTGGAAGGACGGGTGCTGCGACCGCGCTACGGCCTGCATCCCCGCCTTTTCCTCTGGGGGCCCTTGGAAGCGCGCTTGCAGACCTGCGACCTGGTGATCCTGGGCAGCCTGAACGAAGGCACCTGGCCGGCACAGCCCGACCCCGGCCCCTGGCTCAGCCGCCCGATGCGCGCCGACCTCGGCCTGCCACCGCCCGAACGGCGCATCGGCCAGGCCGCGCACGATCTGGTGCAGTCGCTGGCAGCGCCGGAGGTCGTCTTGACCAGGGCTGCAAAGCAAGAGGGCGCGCCGACTATCCCGGCCCGCTGGCTGGCCCGGCTGGAAGCCCTGGTGGAGGTGCTTGGGCTTCAAGACGAACTCAGCCGCCCCAATCAGCAGGCCGCGCATTGGGTTGCGGCCCTCGATCGCCCGGACGCCGTGCGGCCCTGCCCGCCGCCGGCGCCGCGACCACCGGTCGCCGCCCGCCCACGCCGGCTCTCGGTCACCCGGATCGAGACCTGGATGCGCAACCCCTACGGCATCTATGCGCGCTACCTCCTGGGACTGGAAAAGCTGCCCGAGCTGGCCGAAGAACCGGGCCCGGCGGAGCGCGGCCAGATCGTTCACGCCATCTTGGAAGCCTTCGTCAAAGCCTATCCCGATGACCTACCGGAGGACCCGGTAAGCGCGCTCGCGGATATCGTCGATCGCACCCTCAGCGACGCAGGGCTGCTTGCCGAGCAGCAAACGCTTTGGCGGCCACGGCTGCTAAGGCTGTTGGAGTGGTACCTGGAGCTGGAGGGCGAGCGACGGCCCAACCTCGAGACCATCCGGGCGGAGGTCGGCGGCAAGCTGGTGCTGGAGGGGCCGGCCGGTCCTTTCGAGCTGACGGCCAAGGCGGACCGGGTCGAGCTGACCCTGGGTGGCGGGGTGGCACTTGTCGATTACAAGACCGGCGCGCCGCCCAAGGCCAAGGACGTCAGCCAAGGCCTCGCCCCTCAGCTTCCCCTGGAGGGCGCGATCGCCCGCGCCGGCGGATTCGCCGGCGTCGAGGCAAGCCCCCTGGCCGGCTTGGAGTACTGGCACCTCGCGGGCGGCAAGGAGTCCGGCGCGACCCGTCCGGCAGGCGGCGTGCGGGGACCCGATGCGGAGACCTTGGCGGTGGCCGCGGAAGCGGGGCTCGGCCGCCTGGTCGCCGCCTTCGATCAGCCGGAGACGGCCTACCTGGCGCAGCCGCGCCCCGGCTCCGCGCCCAAGTATGACGACTATGCACACTTGGCCCGCATCGCCGAATGGAGCAGCGGCGGAGAGGAAGAACCATGACGGGCCCGCTCCAGGAAGCGACCTTACAGCAAGGCAAGGCCCTCGATCCAAGGGCCACGATTTGGGTCGAGGCCTCGGCCGGGAGCGGCAAGACCAAGGTCCTGGTCGATCGTTGCCTGCGCCTGCTGCTGGACGGCACCCGGCCCGAACGCCTGCTCTGCATCACCTTCACCAAGGCGGCCGCCAGCGAGATGGCCAACCGCCTGATGCGGACCCTGGCGCGCTGGGTCGCCCTGGACCCGGTGGCGATGGAGGAAAGGCTGGACGCGCTGCTGGGCCGGCATCCGACCGCCGAGGAGGTCGCCCTGGCGCGCCAGCTCTTCGCCTTGGTGCTGGATACGCCCGGCGGCTTGAAAGTGCAGACCCTGCACAGCTTCTGCCAGTCGATCCTGACGCGCTTTCCTCTGGAAGCCGGCATCAGCCCGGGGTTCGCCGCCCTCGACGAGCGCGACTCCGCCGAGCTGATGGCGCTTGCCCGCCGCGACCTGCTGGAGCAGGCGAGCCGAGACCCCGCCTTGGGCGAGGCCTTGAGCCGAATTCTGGTGGCCCAGGGCGAGGAAGGGCTGGCGGCCTTGCAGAAGGCGCTGACGCAGCGGCGTGACGCCGTGATGCCGCTCTTGGCAGCGGGCAGCCTGCCACCGCTGCTGCGCCTTGCCGAGACGCTGGGACTCTCGATCGACGCCGATCCCGAGGCCGCCCTTTTGCAAGGCCTCGGCGATGCCGCCCTGCCCCTGCAAGGCTTGCAGCTGGTCCGCAAGGCCCTCGCCGCGGGCAGCGCGAAGGAAGTGGAGAAGGCCGGGCAGCTGCAGGGCTTCCTGGACGCCGCCGAGGCAGACCGCCCTCGGCTCTACAAGGACTATGCGATCCTCTTCCTGGCCAACAGCGGCGCCAAGCGCGCCGTCAGAAAGAACCTGCTGACGAATAAGGCCGTGACCGCCGTGGCCGAGGCATTGCCGGTGATGGAGGCGGAGGCCGAGCGCCTCTTGGCGCTGGAGCGGCGCCAGACCGCTGCGCTTTGCCTGCAGCTCTCCGGCGACTGCCTGCGCATCGCCGAGACGCTGCTGGAGGCCTATGCCAACCGCAAGCGCAGTGCGGGCGCGCTCGACTACCAGGACTTGCTGCAGATCACCGCGGATCTGCTGGCGAAGCCTGGCCTGGCGGCCTGGGTGCTATTCAAGCTGGACGGCGACATTACCCACGTGCTGATCGACGAGGCGCAGGACACCTCGCCCCTGCAGTGGCAGATCCTGAAGCTCCTGACCCAAGAGTTCTATGGCGGCGAAGGCGCGCATGAGGACGACGACGCTCGGCCGCGCAGCGTCTTCGCCGTGGGCGACAGCAAGCAGTCGATCTACCGCTTCCAGGGCGCCGACCCGGCCGGTTTCGATGCCGCGGCCAGGCACTACAGCGAACAGGCGACAGCGGCCCGATTGGCCTTTCGGCGCGTGGAACTGATCCACTCCTTCCGCTCCACGCCGCCGGTTCTGGCGGCCGTCGACGCGGTCTTCGAGGCGGGCCCGGCGTTGACCGCGGGCGACTATCCGCGCCACCTTCCGATTCGCGATCGCGATGCCGGCCAAGTCACGCTCTTTCAAAGGCACCTGCCCGAGAAGGACCCCGAGGAAACGGCCTGGGCCTTGCCCTTGGCGCAGGACCGCGCCGATAGCCCGGCAGCACGCCTGGCCGACGAAGTGGCCACGCTCATCGCCGGCTGGCTGGGCGCCGAAGACCCGAAGCCCGGCGATGAGGCCTGGCTTGCCGCCAGAGGGAGAGCGATCCGCGCCGGCGACATCTTGATCCTGGTCAGGCGCCGCGACCAGCTCTTCCACATGCTGGCCCGCGCGCTCGAGCGCCGCCGCGTGCCGATCGCCGGCATCGATCGCATGCTCCTGTCGCAGCAGATGGCGATCATGGACCTCATTGCCTTGGCCCAGGTGCTCTTGCTGCCCGACGACGACCTGAGCCTGGCCTCGGTGCTCAAGGGGCCGCTCTATGGCCTGGACGACGAGAGCCTCTACCGCTTGGCGCATGGCCGTCGAGGCAGCCTCTGGGCCACGCTCAGGCAGAGGTCGGAGGAGGAGGAAACCTGGCGCTTTGCTGCCGAGGAACTTGCCGAGCTTAGGGCCGCCCTCGATTTTCATCCGCCCTTCGAGCTCTTCTCCGGCCTGCTGGGCGCGCGCGGCGGCCGCCGGCGCCTCTACGCCCGCCTCGGCGAAGAGAGCGGCGACCCCCTGGACGAGTTTCTGTCGTTGGCCCTCGCCTTCGAACGCGAGCATGTGCCTTCGCTGCAGGGTTTCCTCGCCTGGCTCACCCGCAGCGAGGTGGAGGTGAAACGCGACCTGGAGGCGGCCGGAGAGAAGGTGCGCCTGATGACGGTGCACGGCGCCAAAGGTCTGCAGGCCCCCATCGTCCTGCTGCCCGACACCAGAGAGCGCCGCGCGCGGCCCGATCCGCTGCTGATCGACCGCGATCAGGGTCTCCTGGTGCAGCGGGTCGCCGGCATCGACGGCCTAACGCAACTTTCTCCGCTGATCACCGAAGAGCGGGAGGCCGCGGCGGCAGAGGAACGCCGGCTGCTCTACGTCGCCATGACCCGCGCCGAGGACCGCCTCTACCTCTTCGGTCATCAGACCAAGGCGGGCCAAGGGGAGGGAGGCTGGTACGATCTCCTGGAGCGCGGCTTGACGGCTCTCTGCGGCGAGGGCCCAGCGCCGATGACCCACGCAAACCCGCAGGACGCCGAGGTCGAGCGCGGCCAGCCCGCGCCGCCGCCGCCAGACGACACCTTGCCGGACTGGGCCTTTCGCGCTGCCCCGGCGGAGCCCGAGCCGAGCCGTCCGCTCAGCCCCTCGCGGCCCAGCCTGCCCGATCCACCGGTCCTGTCACCCTTGGTGCAGGCACTCAGCCCGGGCCTCTCCCGCGGGCGCCTTGTGCACCGCCTTCTGCAGCTCTTGCCCGACCTGCCTGCCGATCAACGCCAAGCGGCAGCCCTGCGCTTCCTGGCGCAGCCGGCCCTGGGCTTGGCGGCAGCCCAGCAGGCGGAACTCGCCGGCGAGACCCTCGCCGTCCTCGAGTCGCCCGAGGCGGCACCGCTCTTCGGACCCGACAGCAGGGCGGAGGTTCCCTTGACCGGCCTGGTGGGGGCCACACGCATTTCGGGACAGATCGACCGCTTGGCCGTTACGGAACGCGAAGTGCTGCTGGTCGACTACAAGACCAATCGCCCCTCGCCTCGCTCGGCGGACCAAGTGCCGCGGGCCTACCTGCAGCAACTGGCCGCCTATGCCGCGCTCTTGCGGGGAATCTATCCGCGGCACCGGCTGCATTGCTTCCTGCTGTGGACGGAAACAGCGCGACTTATGCACATCAGCGATGACCGGCTCGCACAAGCGAGCGCCTTGACCCTGCCGCAGAAGGCTCCCTAGATAGCGGTGACTGTCTGGAGGGCGCCCAACGCCCGCAGTGGTCGAGAGGCTACATGGAAGCGATTAGGATGAGCATCAACACTGTCAGCGACACTTCCTTCGATGACGATGTGCTGAAGGCCGGCCAGCCCGTGCTGGTGGACTTCTGGGCGGAGTGGTGTGGGCCCTGCAAGGCCATCGCACCGGCCCTCGAGGACTTGGCACAGGAGATGTCCGGTCGCGTGAGCATCGCCAAGCTCAACATCGACGAGAACCCCAAGACCCCCAGCCAATACGGCGTGCGCGCCATTCCAACCCTGATGATCTTCAAGGACGGCCAGGTCGCCGCCACAAAGCTGGGCGCGGTCAGCAAGACCCAACTGCAGCAGTGGGTGGAGTCGGTCGTCTGAACAGTCTTGCTTTGAGCAATGCCGGCCGAGGGTGCTGTATGCTCCGGCCGGCAAAGGGTAGATGGATCGAACTGGCGAAAAACCAGTCAGCGTAACCCTGCGGCCCTTCGCAAAGGAAGATTTCGGCCGGCTGATCTCGTGGGTTTCGAGCGAGCGCAGCCATGTCGAGTGGTGCGCCGCCTTTTTCCGCTATCCCTTGGATGAGGCGCAGCTCGAGCGCTATCTGGAGAGCAGCAAGCAGCCCAACGGCCGCGCGATCTTCGTCGCTGAAACGGCTGACGGCGACGCCGTCGGTCATGGCGAGATCAGTCATCTGTGGCCACACCTCTCCAGCCGCCTGTCGCGCGTGCTGGTCGCTCCCTCGCAGCGCCGCCGGGGTATTGGCACATCCTTGGTCGCCCGAGCGCTCGACTTCACTTTCACGGAGCATGGCGTCGACCGCATCGATCTGGGTGTTTCAAAGGACAACGGCGCCGCAATCGCCTGCTACGGCAAGCTGGGCTTTCGCCATGTCGGGACTTGGCCCAAGGCCATTCAAACCGCGATCAAGCCGATCGACGTCTATTGGATGACGCTGACCAAAGCCAGATGGGCAGGCAAGGCAACGCCGTGAGACCGGCGTCCACAGCGTGTCATCGACAGTCCATCGGAAGGACGTCGACCGCTACGGAGACCCGGTGAGAGCCACCGCCGACGACGAAACCGTTGATCGGACTGACATCGCCGTAGTCCCGGCCCCAAGCCAGCGTGATGTGCTCGTCGGCGACCAGAAGGTCGTTGGTGGGATCGGCATCGACCCAGCCCAGGCCGGGGCACCAGGCCGATAGCCAGGCATGCGAGGCATCGGCGCCGATGCGCCGCGGCTTGCCTTCGGGCGGGTGGGTCAAGAGGTAGCCGCTGACATAGCGGGCGGCCAGGCCCAGCGCGCGCAGACAGGCGATCTCGACGTGGGCAAAGTCCTGGCAGACGCCTTCGCGCCGGGCGATGACCTCGCTCACAGGCGTATAGATGTCGGTCACCCCGCCCTTGTAGGTGAATTCGGCAAAGATCTTGTGCGTCAGCTCCACGAGGCACTGCAGGAAGGGGCGGCCGGGTGTCAGCACCTCGCGGGCCAGCGCTTCGACCTGGTCGCCGATCAGGACATGGGGCGACTGGAAGGCGAACTGCTGGGCGTCGCGAGCCTCCTGGTCTGCGGCCTCGCCCAAGAGCCGGGCGACCTCTTCCCAAGGCGGGCTGGCGGCGGGATCGGAGCGCTCGGGCGCCGTCACCTCGACCTTGGCGCTGGCCTTGACGTCCAGGCGGGTGTGAGTCTCCTGCACCGTCAGGTCGGTCACCCCATTGCCGAAGAAGTCCTGCCGTTCCTGCATGACCACGGGCGAGGGCCGAATCGTGATGTCGCTTGCCAGGACCTTCTGGTGCGGCGTCGACCGCGGCCTCAGATGCAGGTGCTGGTGCGACAGCGACACCGCGCTGGCATAGCGAAAGCAGGAGCGGTGGCTGACGTCGTAGCGCAGCGGCCGGCTCCTACCTGGGCCCGCCGGCGCCAGCCACCTTGGTCTCCAGGGCATGGCTGAAGAAGCGGCTGGTGAGCGCGTCGGAGAGCTCGGCGAAGTCTTGCGTGGTCTCCGCCAGCAGGAGGTCCAGCTCTTCGGGGCCGCCCTCCGTCAGGTGATAGATGTCGGAGAGCTTCAGGCTGGCCGATAGCCCGATCAGCAGGCGGTCGGTCTCCTCCAGGCGCGACCAGGCCTCGGTGCGATCCGGCAGATCGTTCAAGTGCCGCTCGATCCGTTCTACCTGGAAGAGGATGGAGCGCGGATTGCTCGCGTCCATCAGCAGAAGATCCAGGATCGGCGCCAGCTGCGGCTCGGTCTTGTAGCGCCAGGAATAGGTCATGAGGCTGTCAGCCAGTTCAAGCAGCAGCTCCAGCCCGCCTTCGCGCTCCGCCTCGCCCGCCCCGGCGATGGCACGGATCGCGCGGGTGGTCTGCCAGCCGCGTTCGACCCGGCGCCCCATGTCGAGGAAATGCCAGCCGAAATCGCGGGTCATGTTCTCCATGACCATGCCGTTCAGCGCCGAGAGCTGGCTCACCAACTGATCCAAGAGGCGCGCCGCCCAGGCTTGGCCGTAGCCAGGCAGCTGGGTTTGCGCCAAGGGCGTGCCCAAGAGCTGCTGCAGGATGTCCCAAGTGTCGCGCGACAGGCGCTCGCGCAGGGAGTCGCCAAGACCCTCGAGAGAGGCCAGGAGGCCCGCCAAGTTGTCCGGACAGCCGCTGTCGGCAAAGAAGCTCTTGGGCTCGGAGAGGAAGTAGGTCGGGCCGGCGGCGGCAAAGCGCTCGGCGCAGTCGGCGGAGATGTGCTGCAAGCTCTCAAGCAGAGCGACGACGCGGGCGAGCGAGACCTGGTCGCTGCCGGCGCGCTGCACCCCGCCCACGCGCACCACGAAGGAGCGCAAGAGCCTGACTGCGCTCTCCAGACGCTCCAGATAGCGGCCGAACCAATAGAGGTTGTCGGCCGAACGGCTGGGAAGCTCGTGCCCGCTGCGCCTCAGCGCCAGGACCTGACGCACGTTCGGCAGCAGCGAGACCTGCTCCACCGGACCCTCGCCCGCAATCCAAATGTCCTTGCTGATGTCGCCGCTTTGAATCAACGGAAGCTCTGCGTCCCTTTCGCTGCCAACCCGCAAGAGGCCGCCCGGCATGGCGTGATAGCCGTCGGCCGTCGCTGCCAGATAGACCCGGAGCGTCATGGCTGCGGGCGTGATGCTGCCGTCGGCCTGCCACAGCGGCATGGTCGAGGCGGCCGGCGCCGCCCGGCCGACGAAGTCGGAGCCGCGCCGTGCAATCTCCTTCTCCAGCGCCCTACGCTCCTGGCTGTCCGCAACCGTCTTCAGATAGCCGCCGGCGTCTGCGTCCAGCAGCGCCTTGGACTTGGTGATGTCGCGCACCACCAGAGTGTCCAGATTGGCCAGCACCTCGCCACGCCCCTCGGCGGTGCCGCACCACCAGGTGGGCACGCTGTCGAGCGCCAGGTCCTCGCCTAACAGCGCCCGGCTGAGCTTGGGCAGGTAGGCCAGCAGTGCGTCGCTCTGCGCCAAGCCGCTGCCGATCGCGTTGGCGAGCGCCACGCGGCCGCTGCGCACCGCGCGCATCAGCCCCGGCACGCCGGTACCGAAGCCCGAAAGCTCCAAGGGATCCATCTGCAGCGAGTCGGCCTGGCGGACCATCAGGTCGACCGGCTTCAGCCCCTCGACCGACTTCAAATAGAGGCGGTCGCCGCGCACCGTCAGGTCGGGCCCCTCGACGACGCTGTAGCCGAGATACTGGGCGAGATAGACGTGTTCGAAGTAGCTGTCGCGCTGGGCGCCGGCCGACAGCACCACCACCAGCGGCTCGTCGTGGCGCGAGAGGGCCAGAAAGTGCTCGCTGAAGGCTCGGAAGAAGGTCGCCAGGCGCTCGACGTTGCTGGCGGCGAAGAGTTCCGGCAGGGCGCGCGAGACGACGATGCGATTCTCCAGCGCGTAGCCGCTGCCGCTCGGCGCCTCGCTGCGATCGCTGGCGACCAGCCAGCGCCCGTCCGGCTCGCGCACCAGATCGAAGGCCAGCAGGTGCAGCCAGGTGTCGCCCGGCACCTCTACGCCGAAGCACGGCCGGATGAAATGGGGATTGGCGTAGATGGCCGCAGCCGGCAGTTGGCCCTCGCCGATCAAGCGC
Source organism: Rhodospirillales bacterium (assembly GCA_963669385.2). Taxonomy (GTDB): domain Bacteria; phylum Pseudomonadota; class Alphaproteobacteria; order Kiloniellales; family JACOMY01; genus JACOMY01. Next base: position 207,968 of record CAXXGD010000062.1, on the reverse strand, counting down.
TGGGGGCCATAGAGGTCTGCCGTCACGGCATTCAAGAGGCGCGCGCGCTGGATCAGGCCGGCCTCCAAGCGGCGCCACTCCTCCGCCTCGATCAAGCCCGGCAACAGGTCAAGCTGCCAAGGCCGCGCCTGGCCGTCGGCCGAATCCTTGGCGATGTAGGACAGCCCGTTCTCGGCAAGAGCGCGTTGGGCCGTGTCCAAGGCCTCGCGCCGCCCGGCCTCGCCCAAGCCGGACAAGAAGTGCATGGCACGCTGCCAGTGTGGCCGCAACGAGCCATCCGGCGACATCAACTCGTCATAGCGGCCGGGCGACGGGCGATAGCCCGACAGCAGTGCGGCGAGCGCGGCCCCATCGCCCGTGGCGGTCAAGGGCGCGCTCATCTGCCAACTCCGTCACGTCCCTGGGCGGGAGCCTTTTCTCTCACGCAGCACCGCCGGCTGACAAGCGTTCACTCCCGGCTTGCCGCCCTGACGCGGCCAAAAAGAGGGGGCCGGCCCGAAGGCCGACCCCGCCAAGTGGGCACGAGGAGGATCGCTCGCGCTGGGGTTGCTGGGAGGACCAGGAGGCCTCAGCCGATGGAGTGGGCGCCCTGGCCGAACTCCGGATAGGCCTCTTGACCCATTTCCGACTTGTCGAGACCGACGTGCTCCTCCTCGTCGTCGGCGCGGATGCCGATGGTAGCCTTCAAGACCAGCCAGACCGCGGCACTGGCGACGAAGGTGAAGGCGCCGATCGCCGCGATGCCGACGATCTGGGCATAGAAGTCGCCGTCGTCGAAGATGGCGACCGCCAAGGTGCCCCAGATGCCGGCGATCAGGTGCACCGAGATGGCGCCGACGACGTCGTCGACCTTCAGCTTGTCGAAGAGGGGCACGAAGAGGACCACCAGCCCGCCGCCGATGCCGCCGACCACGATCGCCAGCATGGAGTGCTGGATGTCGGGATTGGCGGTGATCGCCACCAGGCCGCCGATGGCACCGTTCAAGGCCATGGTCAGGTCGACCTTGCCGTAGAGCAGCTGCACCATCAAGATCGCCACCACGACGCCGCCGCAGGCCGCCAGATTGGTGTTGGCGAAGACCAGCGACATGTTGGCGGCATTGGCGGCCGTACCCAAGGCCAGTTCCGAGCCGCCGTTGAAGCCGAACCAGCCGAGCCAAAGAATGAAGGTGCCCAAGGTCGCCAGCGGCAGGTTGGAGCCCGGCATGGGATGCATTCTGCCGTCGGCGGCATATTTGCCCCTGCGCGGCCCTAGGATGAGCGCGCCCGCCAAGGCGGCCCAGCCGCCCACCGAGTGGACGATGGTGGAGCCGGCGAAGTCGGAAAAGCCGCCGCCCACTTCGTTCAGCCAGCCGCCGCCCCAGGTCCAGGACCCCTGGATCGGATAGATGACGCCGGTCAGCACCACCACGAAGATGAGGAAGGGGAATATGCGGATACGCTCGGCCAGGGTGCCGGAGACGATGGAGGCCGCCGTGGCGACGAAGACCACCTGGAAGAACCAGTCCGACATCACGGAGTAGCCGTTCTCGGTGACCGCAGCGATCATCTCCGCGGTCTTGTCCTCGGCACCGATCAAGACCGCCTCGGCATCGCCCAGATTGTAGAAGATCGACAGGTTGCCGATCCAGCCGCCGTCAACGTCGGTGTACATCAGGCTATAGCCGATGAGGTAGTACATGATGCAGGCGATGGAATAGAGCGCGACGTTCTTCAGGCAGATCGAGGCCGTGTTCTTGGTCCGCACCAGGCCCGATTCGAGCATGGCGAAGCCGGCCGCCATCCACATCACGAGCGCGCCGCACATGAGGAAGGAGAAGGTGTTGAGGATGAACTCCATCTCCGCCTTGTCGGCAAATTCCTGCGCCAGGGCGGGCAGGGGAACGGCGGCGAGGCCGAGCGCGCCGCCCATCAAGAAGAGGTGTCTGGGCTTCATCGTGGGTCTGAGCTCCCCGTCTCTTAGTCGCTTAGAGGGCCTGGCCATTGGATTCGCCGGTGCGGATACGCACGGCGCTGGTCAGCTCGTAGGTGAAGATCTTGCCGTCGCCGATGCGGCCGGTGCTGGCCGCCAGGCGGATCGTCTCGACGACGCGCTCGGCCAGATCGGCGCTGACGGCAACCTCGACCTTCGTCTTCGGCAGAAAGTTCACGGCATACTCGGCGCCGCGGTAGATCTCCGTCTGGCCCTTTTGGCGGCCGTAGCCCTTCACCTCCGTCACTGTCATGCCCTCTATGCCCAAACCGGAGAGGGCTTCGCGCACCTCCTCCAGCTTGAAGGGCTTGATGACGGCCATCACCATCTTCATGCCTTGACTTCCTTTCCCCCTGTCACAGGGCGTCAATTGCCGCTCCCAGCGGCTCGCCAAGTCTCTAAGCAAGAAGCGTGCCAGCTATCGAACCGGTCGCGCGTAGAGCAGAATGCTGCGGTGCAACATCGTCGGGAGGGAAGGATTGCCTAGAAGATAGGCAGCGATCTATTCTGTGCCTATTTGTTGATCATCTTATGAGGACGCTGCGACATGGGACGGACTTGTCCAAGGCGGTCAAGAGGATGAGCTTAAGGACATGAGCGATATCCGCGCAGAGATCTGCATCGTCGGCGGCGGTCTGGTCGGCCTGGGCTTGGCCGCGGCCTTGGGCAGCGCCGGGCTGGACACCGTGGTGCTGGACGCCCGGCCGGTGGAGGCCGGGCTGCAGCCGACCTTCGACGGGCGTGCCTCGGCGATCGCACGCGGCACCAGCCAGCTGCTGCAAGCCCTGGAGGTCTGGCCCGCTTGTGCTGCGGGGGCGGCCCCGATCCTCGATATCCGCGTGTCCGACGGGCGCCCGGGCGAAGCCGCCTCGTCCCTCTTCCTGCACTATGCGCTGAGCGACCTCGAAGACGAGGAAGGCGACGGCGGCGACGCCAAGCCGATGGGCCACATCATCGAGAACCGATTCCTGCGCCACGCCCTTCTGCAGCGCCTGGAGGCCTTGCCCTCGGTCAGGATCATCGCGCCGGCCATCGTCGAGAGCAATGAGCCCGGCCGGGTCACCAGCCTGCTGCGCCTGAGCGACGGGCGCTCTCTTCGCGCGGCCCTGGTCGTCGCCTCCGAAGGCAAGAAATCGGGCCTGCGCGAGGCGGCCGGCATCACGCTGGCCGGCTGGGACTACCCGCAGGTCGGCATCGTCGCCACCTTGGCGCATGAACGACCGCACGCCGGCACGGCGCACGAGTGCTTCCTGCCCGACGGCCCCTTCGCGATCCTGCCCCTGACCGACGCGACCGACGCGGCGGGCGTCACGCATCACCGCTCATCCCTGGTCTGGACCGCGCGCACGGACGCGCGCGAGCGGATCATGGCGATGGACGAAAGCGCCTTTGCGGCTGCCTGCCAGCGCCGCTTCGGCGACAGCCTGGGCGCCTTCGCCCAGCAGGGCGCGCGCTTCGCCTATCCCTTGCGCCTGCAGTTGGCGGAACGCTTTCACGGCCCCCGCCTGGCCTTGATCGGCGACACCGCCCACGCCATCCACCCGATCGCCGGCCAGGGCCTGAACCTGGGCCTGCGCGACGTCGCCGCCCTGGCGGAACTGGTGGTCGATGCCCGCCGCCTGGGCTTGGACCCCGGCGACCCCAACCTCTTGGAGCGCTACAGCCGCTGGCGGCGTTTCGATTCGGTCGCACTCTGCATGGTGACCGACGGCCTGAACCGCCTCTTCTCCAACGACCTGCCGCCGGTACGCCTGGCCCGCGACCTTGGCATGGCCGCAGTCAACCGGGCAGGACCGCTGAAACGCTTTTTCATCCAGCACGCGATGGGTCTGACCGGCCGCCTGCCTCGGCTGATCAAGGGGGAGGCGTTGTAAGCTCGAAGCTCCCGTGTCGTAGGCGTCGCAGTCGGATCAAGAGGCCGCGCTCACGCTGCGACCTAGTGAGAACTTTCTGCGCCGGAGCCCTGGCTACAGGAAGAAGTCGTGGCCTTCCGAGAAGTCGAAGGTATCCGGATCGGCTTGATCGCCGTCGCCACGGGAGGCCTTGCGTCTTGCCGCTTCCTGCACCGCCTCCGTCGCCCTGTCCAGGTTGTCGGCAGCATTGTTGAAGGCCGTCGGATTGAAGAGATGACTGCTGGCTTCGCGGACGGCCGCTTCATTCGCAATGGAGTCCTGGCCCGACTCGCTGAAAAAGCCAAATCCAACCATAAATGGAGCGTCTTCTGGCATTTCTCATCTCCCATCACTTGTTCTCGCTACACGCGAGGCACGTCTTTGCTCAACGAGAGCCGCTTTATCCTTCTACATGTCAGTGCTTCCGCTGTCCAATTCAAGCAGAAGCGAGCGAGGAGCGGTTATCCCGCCCAGCTTTCCGGCAACTGGTTACCGAATCGCTCTCGACAGAAGCCGTACTGCGGCGCGAGGACACTGAGAAAGGTGTCGCGGGCGTCGTCCGGCAGGTCCTGCTTCACCGCGGCCGCGTTCCTTGCCTCCCGGGTCTCACCGGGGCGGTAGTCGGCAGCGGCGAAGCGACAAAGCCGTCGGAGCGTGGTTTCGGCGAAGAGCTGCTCGTAGAAAAGGTAGAGAAGGTCTTCGGCAGGAAAGGTGGCATCCAAGTTATCCACCGTACCGCGGTAGTCCGCGCGGGCAATGATCGGGGGCGAGCGTATCGCCTCCGGCCATCTCTTGGCGACCTCCGCCACGGGGTTCACCTGCTGCATATGGCGGAGTTGAGACCAGAGACGATCGACCGGGTCGCGCATGATGTAGAGGAGCTTTAACCCCACGCCCCGGGTGGCGAAGTAAGTCTTCATGTACTCGAAACCTGGCTGGCCGATCACCGCATAGGCCGGGGTGATGTCGCACAGCACCCTGGTCTCTGGCGTAGAGAGCCGGGCAAAGTGACCGAAATAGGCGTCCTCGTCGTAGATCATCTGCACGCGATCGGCGCTGGCTTGGAAGGACGGCGAGTACAGCAGGTTGTCCACGGGATTGCCGACACGACCGACGTGCAAGCCGAGCCGCTTGATGGCGAGCACGTCCATGTTGCTGAGGGCGTTCGCGGTAAACTTCGCATTGAAGTAATGAAGCTCTTTGATCGGCGAGACCACGGTGTCAGGGAGAGAGCCCAGATAATGGCTGACCCAGCTGGTCGCGCATCTCATGCCCCCGACGCAAATCAGGAAGGTCTTTCCTTCGAGCTCGTCAAACGTCCCAACCATAAGCGTTCCGGAAAACCGTCCTCTTCGTCAGCCACCCGGTCGCCTGACGCACATCTCCGGCGCGAAATGTCCAGATCGTGGTCGGCTTAACCTGGAAGTCCGTTGTGGAGCAGTCCCTCGGCGTCGACAGTGGCCGGAAGCCGTTCGATCCGCAAGCAGGAACTGCCCACCACGGAAGCCGCACCCGATCAACAAGAATGGCGCCGCCCGCGACGCTCCCTTGACCTCCGCTCGCCTGATCGCGCCACTAAGAAACAGTGGTCATGCGCCTCATCTTCAAACTTGACGGGATGTCGATCGGGGCGCACCGATGTGAGGGCGTCCGTCATAGGCATACTTTGTCTGCGGACCATCAGCATCGACGTAGTGCAGCAGCATCTGGATCCAGTAGCCTCCTTCGAAGGGATCCCGCCAATGCTCTAACTCTGACCCGCGAAACACGATCATGTCGCCTCGATCGAGCAATACCTCTCGGCGGTCGCCGTTCTTGCGCATAAGGCTCAAGGGCCAGAGCTTGTCAGCTTCGTAACCGACAACGATTGTCGCTGTGATCTCGCAGGTGGCGCGATCGGCGTGACGCCGCAGGTCCGATCCTTTGTGGTAGACCCGCAGGTAAGAATAGCAGGGCAGCAGGCGCAAACCTGTCACCTCCTCCATCTTGCCTTGTAGGGAGACCAAATGAGCCTCGCAAAGCGAGTCAGCGTAGCGACCTAGAGACATAGACCGCCCCTTCTCGCGGCGGAAGTACCCCTCCTCTAGTTGCTTAATCAAGACGTATTCTTGAAAGGTTGACAAGAACTCCGTTTCACGGATGAAGGCGTGAGCAACAGCATATCCTTCATCCTGGAACTGTCGGCGATACATACACGTCCCTTTTTGCGAAAATTTTGTCTTTCATCACAGGCCCGACTCTACGTATTCCGTCTCCTCGTGACGTACTCTCTTATCCGCTGCAGGATCTTTCGGAGGGCAGGGTATGCTCGCTCTACACCCAACACCCATTCAGCATGCCCGAAAGCTCTGTGGAGTCAGAGCCTCACCGACAGCGCCCAATATTTTTTGTCAGCCAACAGCGTCAGCGAAACCCTCTTTTTCCCTTAACCCACAACACGAGTGAGCACCTCCGACCACGCGTCACTTTACTAACTGAGTGCAGGGTGTAGCTCGGGAATATAATAATCGATCCTCTGTTCCGGTCCATTTCCTCCGGCCTTCGTCCAGAATAGAGTAGCAGGTCCCCCCCAGTATAGTCGTTAGGATTGGATAGCTGCACTGAGACGGAAAGTTTTCGTAAAGACATCTCCCCTTCGCCAATATCCGTATGCCAAAAGTAATATTGACCCTGCTGATAGGAGCCAAACTGCAACAAATTTTCACTCTCATCGATATCAAACATCCAGTTAAACAAATTCGCCTTCCATACTTTCGACAGAACTCTATCATAAACCCACAATATCTCTTCCGATCGCGGGATCCATCTAATAAAATTATTCCTTGCTTCTCTATTAACACCACTTGATATTTCGCCATCTAGCTGTGAATAGTTTTGAGAGTAGTCGATTATTTGATCACATTCCTTTTCTGTGAACGCCGACTCGCAAACTTCATAAGATTTCATGTTGCGCCACCCCTCAGAAACGCTGCGCTCTGCCTTATGACACCCATCGAAGTCTAGCTTAAAGGGCCTCGACCTGTCGGCGAATGGGAAGGCGACGGCGATGGGGCGGAGGTGCAGAATTGCGGCAAATCAAAAGACCATCCTCCGATGCGGCCTTGCATCCGTTCCACATCGGCTCGCCTGCGGACGTTCTGGCTTGACCCGATGAGTCTTGCTCGTCGTCATTCCTAACGCGCTTCTGTGATCATCTTGTGGCGTCGCCTATTTGCCTTGCCTGCAAGAACTCTGCCCCCAGCCAAGACGGCGATCAAGCAAACAGGTACCGAGTCATTCCGGCAAATACTGCTTACTCCACCCCAAACTTATCACGCCACGGGCGACGAGGTCGGCGCTCTCTTCATCGTTACAGCCCAATTCCGCAAGAATCTCGCGGCTATGGCGACCCGGCTTCGGCATCGGCCAAGGGATGGTGATGGTGGCCTCCTGAGGGCGGATGGCGTTGGGCGCGACCAGATCGACCCGACGACCACTGGGGTGGCGGTCGTGGCGAATGAAGGCAAAGGTCGGCTCGGTAAGATCGGGTGTGCCTTGGCTCTCCAAGGCCAGATGATTCTCCCGGACGGCTTGCATCTTGTCCAAGCGCTGAGCGCCGAATCCAGCCGCCTGCAGCATCGACAGCCAATGCGCGATGCCGCCATTGGCGAAACGCAGAGCCAGTTCCTTTTCCAAAGCGACAGCCGACAGGCCGGCGGTGCTTTCCAGGCCCGCGATCTTCGCCAGCTCGGCCGCGCGTTCACTGCGCCCGGCCAGGAAGAACCAGCCGTCGGAGGCCTGGTAGGCGCGGTAGAGCGGGCCCCAGCCCTTGACGGCACGGCCGCTGGGCTCGTCGAAGGGAGCACGGCCCGCGTAATCGACCATGAAGGGGGCCTGGATCAGCTGGCCGGCGGCCGAGAGCGAGGTGCGGGCTATATCGCCTTTTCCTGTGCGCGCCCGCTGCAGCAGGGCCGCCCCCACCGCCAGCACGCCGCAGAAGCCGCCCAGCACGTCGATGGTGCCGAAGTGGGCATGCTCCTCCGGTGTCTCCAGACCGCCTCCGAAGCGCGCCATCACGCCGGTCGAGGCCTGCGCCAGGTCGTCGTAGCCGGGGTCGTCGCTGCGCGGCCCGCGCCGGGGGCCGCCGTAGCAGTCCAGCTGGCAGAGGATGAGGCGCGGGTTCATGGACCTGAGGCGCGCCGAATCCAGGCCGATGCCGGCGAGCTGCTTATCGGTGGCGTTGACGGTCACCACGTCGGCCCAGCGCAGCAGCCGATCCAGCGCCTCGCGCCCCGGGGCCGACTTCAGGTCCAGCAAGAGGCTGCGCTTGCCGCGCCCGGCCTGCATGCCGAAGATGATCGCGTTCCAGGGGTCCATGGTCGGCTTGACCGGGTCGATGGAGATCACCTCGGCGCCGAAGCGGGCCAGGGTGGCGGCGATGGTCGGCCCGGCGATGACGTTGGTGAGGTCCAGCACCTTCACCCCGTCGAGCCAGCCCCCGCCGCGCGCTTCGGCCTTGCGCGGGCGCGGTTCGGCCGGAATCTCCGCGGCCTTCGCCGCCCGGCGCGGCGCCTTCTGCATGGCGGCCTCGGCGTCGCCTGCCAGCCACGCCAGGTTGCCCAGCTGGCGCATTTCTCCGTAGTCGGGGTCCTCGACCTCCAGGATCAGGCCGGATGCCAGGGCGTGCTCGCTTCCCAGCCACTCCTCGGTGGTGCGTTGGGCGGCCGCCGGCGCGCCGCCCGCGCCGAAGACCCTCTCCCACTCGAAGGCCGTCTTGGCCTTGAGCGCTTCCTTCATCAGGCCGGAGACCCGATCCGCCCAAGCCTGCGAGAGGGGATAGTTGGCCAGCGTGCAGTCGGCACCCTCGGGCCAGTCGGCGACGTCGAGATAGGGATCGTGGCGCGGCATGCCCTCGGCGACCAGCCGGTCCCAGAGCCCCAGGATCTTCAGCACCCGTTCCGGATGATACCGGTGCGAGGCGCTCACGATGTAGAGGCGGCGGCCGTCGGCGCAAGCGTAGTTGCGATAGAAGGGATCCAGCAGTTCCTGCAGATCTTCGTAGGAGACATCCATCGCCTCGCCGGTCGCGCGGCGGCGGTCGATTTCCTTCTCGCGGTTAGACTTGTAGCGCTCCGGATAGCCCTCGACCTGCTGGGAATTGTAGGCCAGCCCCTCCATCAGGGCGGCCGCAAGCGGCACTTCGATGGCATCGCCGCGCCCGCCTTGGCCGCGCTTGAAGAGCGCCAGGGTGACAGCGCCTGCGCCCAGCACCGCTGCATAGGCAGAGGCCAGGGGCAAGGACGAGAAGCTGGGCTCGATCCCCATCAGCACCCGGTTCAGCCCCATGTCGGAGTACTGCCCGCAGGCCGCGGCGACCACGGCTTCCCACGCGGCCAGACCGGCCCTCTCGGGATCCTTGGAGGAAAAGCCCGGCAGCGAGAGGGTCACCAAGCCCGGATTGTCGCTCCGCAGGCCCGCCATGCCTAAGCCCAGGCGATCCATCACCCCGGGCCGGAAGTTCTCGACCACCACGTCGGCGGAACGGACGAGGCGCCTCGCCTGGGCCAGGCCCGCCTCCGTCTTCAAATCGATCTCGACGCAGGTCTTGCCGCGGTTCAGCATGGCGGCCGCCGGCGAGGCCCAGCGCGGGCCCCCCGGCGGATCGATCCGGATCACCTCCGCATCCAAATCGCCCAGCATCATCGCCGCCGCCGGCCCGGCGACATACTGGCCGAAGTCGATCACGCGGTAGGCGGACAGGGGACGCTCTTCGCTCATCGCTGCGGCCTCGCAACGGGAATACCTGGAGCGCACAGACGTAGCGGCATGCCTTGATCTCCCGCCGACGCGAGGCCGGCGCATGGTGCATTGTGCGGACGAGTTTGTCGCGCTGTGCGAGAGCCCGATCCATCACCATCGCTCCTAGAGTTGGAAGGACTGGAAAGCAAGGGCCTTCCCGACCCCTGGCAGTCCGATCCGGGCCGCCCGTCCGATCCGAAGATCATCGCCACCGCCCCCTGTCGAACCGCCGCTCCGTCTCGCGCCTCCGAGAGTTAGCCGTAAAGGGTGACCTCGACCGAGGTGAGACCTGCTCCGCCGCTTGGCAGCGTTGCGCCTTGGCTCAGCATCAGCGTATCGGTTCCAGCGCCACCGTCATAGTAGTAGCTCACAAAATCGCCCTGGCTTGCCGCCACGAAGATGTCGTCGCCGCTGCCGCCGTAAAGGCTGTCGAAACCGGACCCACCGGCGAGGGTGTCGGCCCCCCCGTCGCCATAGAGAGTGTCGTTGCCACCGTCGCCGGCAATGGTATCGGCACCCGATCCGCCAAAGAACGACCTATCGTCGCCGTTACCGCCAGAAAGCAAGTCGGCACCCGAATCGCCGTTAAAGAGGGAATCGTTGCCCTCTCCACCGAACAAGATGTCGACACCCGATCCGCCAACGAGCAACCAGTCGCCGCCGCTGCCGCCGTGTAGTGAGTCGGCCCCCGTTCCGCCGAGGAGTAAGCTGTCGCTGCCGCTGCCGCCGTAGAGCGAGTCGGCCCCTGAATTGCCGCTGAAGCGGTAGTCGTTCCCCTCTCCACCGAAGAGGCCGTCGGCTCCAGATCCGCCGTAGAAGAAGCTGTCGCCGCCGCTGTCGCCGGAAAGCGAGTCGACCCCCAATCCGCCAAATAGGAAGGTGTCGACACCGCTTCCACCAAAGATACTGTCGTCTCCGATACCGCCTCTGAATGTACCGTCCGCACCCTCGTCGCCGAAGAGGTCGTCATCTCCCTCACCGCCATGAAAGGAGGAATCTTCCCCTTCACCGCCGGCGATGATGTCGGCGCCGGCGTCACCGAAAAACCGAAAATCGTCACCGTTACCACCAAAAAGCCAGTCGCTCCCTGCGTCGCCGTCGAAGTGACTATCTCCGCCGCCGCCGCCCGAGAGGCTGTCGTCTCCGTAGCCGCCATTGAAGGACTTGTCATGTCCCTCATCGCCATAGAGGCGATCGGCACCCTGTCCGCCGTAGAAGCCGCTATCATTGGCGCCACCTCCCGAGAGGCTATCGTCTCCGTCGTCACCAAAGAAGATGGCATCGTTCCATTCGCCACCGTAAAGGCTATCAGCACCTGATCCGCCGTAGAACCTCGTGTCGCTGGTGAAGAAGAAGCTAGAGCTGCCGCTACCGCCGTAGAGGGCATCGGCACCAGATCCGCCGAAGAAGGAACGATCCAAGCCGCTGCCACCGAAGAGGCTATCGTCTCCGTCATCGCCCTCAAAGGACGTGTCCAGTCCTTCGCCGCCGTAGAGGCTGTCTGAGCCGACTCCGCCGATCAATCTGTCAGCGTCGCCATTGCCAAAGAGGATGTCATTGCCGCTGTCACCGTACAGAGTGTCTAGCCCTGCTCCACCGTAGATAAAGCTATCGCTGCCGCTGCCGCCAAAAATCCTGTCAGAGGCGAATCCCCCATTAAAGCCGATGTCATCCCCGTTTCCCCCATACAGCCGATCCGAGCCACCATCGCCGTAAAAGTCTAGATCGTCGCCGTCATCAGCGACGAGCAGGTCGTTTCCTTCACCGCCGAAAAATTTGCCGTCGAACCTGCTTCCGCCGGACAGGACGTCGGCCCCGTCTCCGCCATTGAAGTAGAAGCCACCAGAATCACCGCCGGCGAGGATATCGGCACTTGATCCACCGTAGAAGAAGACGTTGATACCGCTGCCGCCAAAGATCGCGTCGACTCCAGAGTCGCCGTAGAAGCTATGATCATTGCCACTGCCGGCAAAGAGTTGGTCGTCTCCAATTCCCCCTGCGAAACGGGAATCGTGCCCGTCGTCGCCATCGAGACTATCGGCCCCGTCTCCTCCGAAGAAGGAGACATCATCGCCGTTCCCACCGTAGAGGCTGTCGACACCCGTTCCGCCGTAGAAGCTGTGGTCGGAGCCGCTACCGCCGTAAAGGCTGTCGGCGCCGTCGCCACCCTTGGCCTGGTCGCCGCCAGTGAAACCGATGAGCGTATCGGCGCCCTGGTCGCCGTAGAGCCGATCGTCGCCCTGGCCGCCCTGGGCCAGATCGTTACCCTGCTTGCCGCGAAGCTCGTCGGCACCCTGATTGCCGTGCAGGCGGTCATCGCCGGTGCCGGCGTTTATCTTGTCGTCACCGGTGCCGCCCGAGAGTGAGTCGTTGCCCTCGTCGCCGATCAGCGAATCGGCGTCGTCGCCGCCAATGAGCCGGTCGTCGCCGCTGCGCCCCAGCAAGCGGTCGGCACCGGCGAGCCCGTTGATGGTGTTGGCGGACGAGTTGCCGCGAATGCGGTTGTCGAGCTCGTTGCCGGCACCCGAGATCGCGCCGGCGCCCTGCTCTAGCAGCAACTCCTCGACGTAGCCCGTCCCACCGGCCGTGCTCGGCAGGGTGAAGCTCACCAAGGCGATCACGCTATCGGTGCCTTCGCCGACCAGCTCTTCGATCACGTCGCCGGGATCGTCGACCAGCACCACGTCGTTGCCGACCCCTCCGGCCGCGGTATCCACGCCACTGCCGCCGACCAGGCGGTCCCGGCTGGCGCCACCATAGAGCAGGTCCGCGCCGCTGTTACCCAGCAAGGTATCGCGGCCACCCGAGCCGTAGGCGGTGTCGTCATCTCGCGCACCGCGCATCACGTCAATGCCACCGCCGCCGAAAAGGCTATCGGCACCGCCGCCGCCATAGAGGTAATCGGTCTCGGCCAGGCCGTAGAGCCGATCGTCGCCCGCCAGCCCGAAGATGCTGTCGACCAGGTCGGTCCCGGTTAAGACATCCGACCCGTTGGTTCCGGTGATAATCATCGTGTCTCCTTCCAGGGCCGCCTGATCAGGCCGTATCCGACCCAATAGGCGCGCCTGGAGTCCGCCTCTAACAGGGACAGCCACAAGAGGCTTTGGCACGCCGTCACCCTAGGTTGAGGTGAGATCCTCCGCTTGCCATTTTGCGCCAAAAGATCCCGGCAGGGCGAAATCAGATGCCAACTCTCGTCAATCTCCGCAAAGCAGCGGCGGCGTCCTTGTGGCCGTTGCCCGCCACGCGGTAGGAGCCGGCGAGTCGCCGCTTTCCGCAGCGCATGGCCTTGACGCCTGCCGGAAGCCCGCTTCAATTTCGGAGATGGTGGCCCAGAACCCTCAAGCACCGGTTAGGAACCGCGGGAAAAGGCCTGAAGTCTCACGGTCCGACGCCGGGGTCGCGATCGTGCGAGGGCGGCAGGCCGTAGCGGCGCCGGTAGGCGCGGCTGAAGCCCTCCAGGCTCTCGAAGCCGCAAAGCGCTGCGATCTCGCCGACCTGGGCATGGGCGTTGCGCAGCAGGTTGCGCCCCTTCTCCAGCCGGATTTCTTGATAGTAGGCGCCGGGTGACTGCTTGAGGTACTTGGCGAAGAGCCGGCGCATGCGCCATGGCGGCAGGCCGGCCTGAGCCGCGATATCGCGCAAGGCCAGCGGCTCTTCGATGTTGGCGATCATGATCTCGACGCAGCGGCCGAGGTGGCGGTCGACCCGCGGCAGCGACCAGTCGCGCCCGAAGCGGCCGCGCGCCCGCGGCGTCTCCAAAGGCTGGTAGTTCAGGATTTCGGCGACCCGCCGGGCGATGGCAGGCTCGGTGAAGTGGCCGATCAGCGCCAAGGTCATGTCCAAGGTCGCGACACCGCCGGCCGACGAGCAGCGGCTGGGCGTCAGATCAAAGAGGCGATCGAGCAGAAAGAGGCGCTCTCGTTTCGCGCCATAGGCGGCCACCGCCTCGTGGTGCAGGGCCGCGGGATGGCCGGACAGCAAGCCGGCCTCGGCGAAGATCAGCCCGCCGGTATCGACGCAGCCCATCAACGCGCCCTCGGCGGCCCTCCGCCGCAGCCAGGCCAGCAAGGCCGGACTGAAGCCCGCTTCCGGCCGGTAGGAGGACAGCAGCAGCACCGCGTCCGCCGGGTGGCTGTCAAGCCCGCCGTCCGGGGTGATCGGGAACCCGCTGGAGGAGCGCAGGGTTCCGCCGTCAGGACTGAGGCAGCGCCACAGGAAGGCGGGCGAAACCAGCTCGCGGTTGGCCAGCCGCAGGGGCTCCGTCACCAACGAGAGCGACAGCAGGGGAAAGGCTTCGACCAGAAGGATCGCGATGTTGCGCAAGTAGGGAACTCCTGCAGTGGGTCGCATAAATCTATCAAGAAATCGCTATTTCTGATCAAAGAACTTCACCGGGGGAAGCGCTAGTCTCCTCTCTGGCCGAGCGGCAAGGGATCGCCGGCCGGGAGAGATCGCCATGGACTGCAAAGACCTTCCCGGAACGCCCGATTTCGCGCGCTACGCGTTGGACCACCGCATCACGCGCACCGAGATCCAGGGCCAGGCCCTTCGACTTTGCTGGGACGACGGCCGCGAGAGCCTCCATCACGCCCTTTGGCTTCGGGAAAACAGCTGCGACCCCGATACCGTCCATCCGCAGAGCCGCGAGCTCGCCATCGACCCTTGCGCTATTCCGCAAGACATCCGGCCGCTGACGGCCGAGGTCGAGCCTTGCGGAGCGCTTCGGCTGACCTGGACGCAGGACCAGCCCGTGAGCCGCTTTCATCCCGGGTGGCTCTATGCCCACGCCTGGTTCGGCGAAGGTCCGGACGCCCCCGCGCAAACGCTATGGCGGGCCGATGGGCTGGCCGGCCCTCCGACATTCGACGGCCCCGCCGCCTTGAACGATCCCAAGTCCTTCTTGGCTTGGCTGAGGGCCTTGCAGGACTATGGCATCGCCCGCCTGGAGGGCCTGCCCGCCGAGGAGGGGCTGCTGGAGAAGCTGGTCACGCGGATCGGGCCCGTGCGCGAGAGCAACTTCGGCCGCAGCTACAGCCTCTTCGTCAAGCCGGACCCGGACTCCAACGCCTTCACCAATGCCGCCTTGCTGCAGCACATGGACATGCCGACGCGTGAATGCCCGCATGGCCTGCAGTTCTTCTTCTGCCGCGACAACACGGTGGTGGGGGGCGAAGGCCTCTTCGTCGACGGCTATCGCATCGCCGAGGACCTGCGCCAGGAGGAGCCCCACGTCTTCGCCGCGCTGAGCGAGATCGTCTGGACCTTCAACAACCGAGCGCGCAACAGCGACTACCGGGCAGAGGGCCCGATCTTCAAGCTGGATGCCGGGGGCCAAATCCGGGAGGTGCGCTTTACCCCCTGGCTCCGCGCGCCCTTGAAGGCGCCGCTGGCAATCCAGGAACGCGCCTACATGGCAGTGCGCCGACTGATTGCCCGCAGCTGCGAGGCGGCCTATCAGCTGGTCGTGACCTACCGGCCAGGCGACTTGGTGGCCTTCGACAATCGGCGCATTCTGCACGGGCGCAGGGCCTATGAGGCCGGCGGCGGCCGGCGCCACATCGAGGGCATCTATGCCGACCGCGACGACCTCTACGCGCGCATCCGCGTCCTGTCGCGCGACCTTGAAGGAGACAGCTTGCCATGACCTTGCCGAAGACGATGACCGCTGTGCAGCTGACCGGCTACGGCGGCCTGGAGAAACTGGTCTATCGCACGGACTTGCCGGTGCCCGAGCCGGGGCCGGGCGAGGTCCTTATCCAGGTCTCGGCGGCCGGGATGAACAACACCGACATCAATTCCCGCACTGGCTGGTACAGCCAGAGCGTGGACAGCGGCACCACGGCGAGCGGCGGTCAAGAGGGCTTCGGCGTCGACAGCGGCGGCATGGGCGACTGGACCGGCGACCTCTCCTTTCCGCGCATCCAAGGCGCCGACGCCGTCGGCCGCATCGCTGCGGTGGGGGAGGGAGTCGATCCGGCGCGCATCGGCGAAAGGGTCATCTGCAACCCCTACATTACGGCGGACGATGATCCCGACGGCCTTGAGAGTGCCGGCTTTCTGGGCGCCGAGTACGACGGCGCCTTCGCTCAGTTCGTCAAGCTGCCGGGCCGAAACGTGCACGCTCTGCCCGAGGCCCTGGCCATCGATGATCGCGCACTGGCCACGCTGCCTTGCTCCGGCGGCACGGCGATGAACATGCTGCTGATGGCCGGCGTCGGGCCAGGCGACCGGGTGCTCGTCACCGGCGCCTCGGGCGGGGTCGGCAGCTTCCTGGTGCAGATCGCCAAGCACTTGGGCGCCAAGGTCGTCGGCGTGGCGGGCAGCGCCAAGCAAGACGCGGTGCTCGCCCTCGGAGCGGACGCAGTGGTAGACCGGGCGGTCGGCAATCTGGCCGCAGAGGCGCGCAAGGCGAACGACGGCCTGGCCTATTCCGTCGTCGCCGACGTCGTCGGAGGCGAGCAGTTTGCCGACTACCTGGCCCTGCTGCGTCGCGGCGGGCGCTACGTGACGGCCGGCGCCATCGCCGGCCCGCTGGTCACGCTCGACCTGCGCACCCTCTATCTGAAGAGCCTCTCGTTCTTTGGCTCCTCCGCTTATCGCCCCGATAGCTTTGCGCATCTCTTGAGGGTCCTGCTGGAGGGCGGTCTGCACCCGGCTGTCGCCGAGGCCCGCCCCTTGGCAGAAATCCGGGAGGCGCAGGAGAGCTTTCTCGAGAAGCGCCACGTCGGCAGCTTGGTCCTGATCCCGCCGCCGCTGTCCGACGCATGATCCCATGAACGGCGCCCCCCTCTTCCTCCGCCGCTTGTCGGATGGCGACAGTCCCGGCTTGGCGGGCGTGATCAGTGCCGACCTGCTCGCAGGGCCGGTCGGCGAATGGCACCTTTGAGCGAAACGGACGCGTGCAGCCGCCGAGAGCGGCTGCGCCGCATGCTGAGGCCCGACAGTGCGGTCTTCATCGGCGGCGCGACGCTGGAGCCGGCCATCGCCTACTGCCGCGCGCGGGGCTACAGGGGGCGGCTCTATGCCGTCAACCCGAAGCGAGAAAAGCTCGCAGGCCTGAACTGCCTGCCCCGCATCGAGGACCTGCCCGAGGCTCCCGATCTTGCGTTCGTCGCCGTTCCCAAGGAAGCCGTGGGCGAGGTGGTGCCGGCACTTGCCGCCTTGGGAAGCGGTGCTGCGGTCTGCAACAGCGCCGGCTTCTCGGAGATGGAGGGCGGCGGCCACGACCGTCAAGCGGCCCTGATCTCGGCCGCCGGCGACATGCCGATCCTGGGCCCGAACTGCCCGGGCTTTGCGAACTTCGCCGATGGCGCCGTCTTCATGATGGATCACTTCGGCAACCACGGGCCCGGCGGCAAGGTTGCGGTGCTGAGCAACGGCGGCGCCTATCTCTCGGACCTGGGCTGCGCGGATCGCGGCCTCGCCATGGCCTATCTGATCGGCTTGGGCAACCAGGCCATCGTCAGCCTGGCGGATATGCTCTCTCTCGTCCTGGAGGACTCTCGGGTGCGCGCCGTGAACCTCTACTTCGAAAGCATTCTCGATGCCCCTCAGCTGTCGCAGGCGGCCCTCGAAGCAGCACGGCGGGGCGTAGCTGTGGTGACGGTCAAGGGCGGGCGGTCGCGCGCCGGCGAGCGCGCCACCCTGTCCCATACGGCCTCTCTTGCCGGCGAGGCCGAGGTCGCGACGGCCCTCTTCGAACGGCTGGGATTTCTCCAGGTCGCCAGTCAAAGCGAAGCGCTGGAGACCCTGAAGATGCTGGTCTCCACCCGGCACCCCAAGGGCCGGCGCGCTGCACTTGTCACCTCGTCCGGCTCCTATGCCGTGCTGGGCGCGGACCAGGCGGAGCGGGCCGGCCTGGAGCTGCCGCCGCCGAGCCCGCGCGCCGCCGCTGCCTTGAGCCAAGTGCTGCCCTCCTTCGTCGGGCCGGCCAATCCCCTGGACATTGCCACGGCCCACGATGCAGGCGAGGGGGAGCAGCGTCGGATCTACGATGCCTTGCTCGGCGACGAGGTCGACATCGCCCTGCAGGTCATGTGCTTCCCACCGCCCGGCGGCTGGGAGCCGGCCGGGTGGAAGCGGGCCACACGCGCCCTTGCCGCCGCCGCCGCCGCGCGCGGCCTGCCGTGCGCCTTCGTCAACACCCTGCCGGAAGCGCTCCCGCGGGCAGCCCGGGATTGGATGTTGGCCGACGGCATGGCACCGCTGATGGGGTTGGAGGATGGCATCCGGGCCGTGGGCCACGCCGCGCGTTATGCAGAGATCGTGGCGCGTCTGACCCCGAGCCCGGAGGCGGAGGTCCTGTTGCCTCCCCTCAAGGATGGGGCGGCCAGGGTCTTCCTTGACGAGGCTCAAGCGAAAGCGCGACTGGACTCCATCGGCATCCCGGTGCCGCGCTCCATCGTTTGGTCCGCGGGTCGCGAGCCGCCGTTGGATCAGCTACGCTTTCCCGTCGCCCTAAAGGCGCTCTCACCGCAGCTGACGCACAAGAGCGAGCTTGATGCCGTCAGCCTCAACCTGCCGGACGCCGCCTCGGTGAAGGCCGCGATTGGCGCTATGCGGCACGCCCTGGCATCGCGGGCGCCCGGGATGAAGGTCGAGCGCTATCTGATCGAGGAGATGGTCACCGACGGCCTTGGCGAGCTGCTGATCGGCATTCGCCGCGTCGCAGGCATTGGGCTCGCGCTCACCCTGGGCAGCGGCGGGGTAGCGGCGGAGCTCTTGGGCGATCGTGTCACCCTGCTTCTGCCGGCGGGGCGCCAACGGATCGAAGCGGCCTTGCGCCAACTCAAGCTCTTTCCCCTCTTGGAGGGTTGGCGCGGCCGGCCGCGAGCCGATGTGCGCGCAGCGCTCGATGTCATCGAGGCTCTGGCACGCTTTGCGCAATGCCGGCCGGGCCTCAGCGAGGTAGAGATCAATCCGCTGATCGTCCGTCCGGTGGGAAAAGGGGCCTTCGCCGTCGATGCGCTCTTAGCCGAATCAACGAAATCGCCTGAAAAAGAGGAGAAGGAAGCATGAGCGAGACCGCCTATCAGCACCTGCTCTACGAGGTCGATGACGAGGCCGTCTGCTGGCTGACCTTGAACCGGCCGGAGAAGCTCAATGCCATGAACCTCAAGCTCATCGCCGAATTGCGCCAGGGCCTGGAGCGCGCCGATGCCGACGAGCGGGTCAACGTCATCGTCATCCGCGGGGCAGGTCGGGCCTTTTGCGCCGGCCACGACCTGGAGGAGGACGCGGCCGAAGACCGCTCTTCGATCTATGCCTACCGGCAACACTATTTCCGGCAGTTCGAGGACTTCACCACTCCCTGGCGCCTTTCCAAGCCGGTGATCGCGAGCGTCAACGCGATTGCCATCGGCAAGGGCTTCGAATTGACCCTCTTCTGCGATGTCGTCTTGGTCAGCGACGACACGCGGCTGGGCTACAAGGAAGTGCGCTACGGCATCTCCGGCCACTGCATGTTTCTGCCCTGGGTGGTGGATATGCGCACCGCGAAAGACCTGCTGCTCACCGGCCGCGAGCTCAGCGCTGCCGAAGCCAAGGACCTGGGCTTGGTGACAGAGGTCGTGCCGGCCGGCGAACTGGCCGAGGCAACCCGCCGCAAGGCCCACCTCATGGCCCGCCTGCCGCCCGAAGTCCAGCAGATGCACAAGATGTACCTGAACCGCGTCTACGAGATGATGGGCCTGCGCTCGGCCGCCGACTACTATCTCGAGCAGGTTGCCATCATGGGCGCGCAACCAGTGCCGGCCTACCAGGCATTTTCCCGTGCCACCGCCGAAAAAGGCCTCAAGGCGGCCCTGGCGGAGGCCAACAAGCGCTACGAAGGGCTAGATTAGCGTCGCCCAAGCAAGAGAAGGGCGGCCAAGGCGGATCGCCCGTCAGGTGCGCGCAGAATCCTGCCCACCTGCCAAGCTTGCAGCGCGCCCCAGCGTCAAGGGGCTGTCGGCACCCCAACCGGGTACTGCCGCCAGCAGCGCGCGCGTGTAGCTGTGGGTTGGCCGGGTAAAGACCTCCTCGGTCGTGCCGGTCTCCACGATCTCGCCGTAGCGCATGACGGCGATGCGGTCGCAGATCTGGGCGGCGACGCAGAGGTCGTGGGTGATGAAGATCAGCGCCAGGTGAAAGCGGTCGCGGATGTCGGCCAGGAGATCCAGGACCTGCGCCTGCACCGAGACGTCGAGGGCGGAGACGGCCTCGTCGGCGACCAGCACCTCGGGCTCCATCGCCAGCGCCCTGGCGATGCCGATGCGCTGACGCTGGCCGCCGGAGAACTCGTGCGGGAAACGGTCGAGCGAGGCGCTGTCGAGGCCGACGAGATCCAGCAGTTCCGCCGCCCTGTCGGCCGCCTGGCGCGCTGGAATGCCGTTGGCGATCGGGCCCTCGGTCAGGATCGCGGACACCTTGCGCCGCGGGTTGAGCGAGGCATAGGGGTCTTGGAAGATCATCTGCACGCGTTTGCGAGCGCGCCGCAAATCGCGTCCGGCCTTGGCGCTCCAATCCTCGCCCAGAAGCGCGATCCGGCCGGCATCGGGGTCGAGCAGGCGCACGATGCAGCGCCCGGCGGTGGACTTGCCCGATCCGGATTCGCCGACGATGCCCAAGGTCTCGCTGCGTCCGATCTCGAAGGTGAGGTCGCTCACCGCCTTGACCACGCGCGCCTTGGCGAAGAGGCCGCCGCCGGAGCGGAAGGTCTTGGAGAGCCCGGTGACCGCCAGGATCGCCGCCGCCCCAGCCGTCTGGCGGGCCGGCGGCGGGCTCAAGGGCGGCACTGCGGCAATCAGGCGCCGGGTGTAGTCGTGCCGCGGCCGGCTCAGGACCTCCCGGACCGCGCCGTGTTCCACTACCTTGCCGTGACGCATCACCACCACCCGGTCGCCGATCTCGGCCACCACGCCGAAGTCGTGCGTGATGAAAAGCACCGCCATGCCGTGGCGGGCCTGCAGGTCGCGGACAAGCGCCAGGATCTGTGCCTGGGTGGTCACGTCCAAGGCCGTGGTCGGCTCGTCGGCGATCAAGAGCTTCGGCTCCAGCGCCAGCGCCATGGCGATCATCGCCCTTTGCCGCTGTCCGCCGGAGAGTTCGAAGGGGTAAGCGCGCACCGCCTTGGCCGGCTCCGGCAGGCCCACTTCTTCGATCAAGGCCAGCGCCTTGGCCCGCCGCTCGGCACGGCTGAGCGCGCCGTGCGCTTCGAAGACCTCGGCGATCTGATCGCCGACCCGCATCAAGGGATTGAGCGCGGTCATCGGCTCTTGGAAGATCATCGAGACCTCGTGACCGCGCAGCGCCTGCCACTGGTCGGCGGTCAGGCGCAAGAGGTCGCGCCCGCCCATCTCGATGTGGCCGGCGACCGGGCGAACCTCGGCCGGCAGCAAGCCCATGATGGCGTTCGCGGTGACCGACTTGCCGGAACCCGACTCGCCGACGACGCACAGCACCTCGCCGGATTCCACCGACAAGGAGACCTCTTCGACCGCATGGGCACGGTCGGCACCCTGGGGCAGGGCGACCGTGAGGCCGCTGACGTCGATCACCGCCATGGCGTCAGCGGCCCTTGCGGGCCAGACGCGGGTTCAGCGCGTCGTTCAGCCCTTCGCCGATCAGGTTTAGCGCCAGCACGGTCAAGAGGATGGCAAGGCCGGGAAAGACGCTCATCCACCAGGCCTGGCGCAGCACGGTGCGTGCCGCTCCGATCATGTAGCCCCAGGACATGACGTTGGGGTCGCCCAGGCCCAGAAAGGACAGCGACGATTCGAGCAGAATGGCGGTGGCGACCATGAGCGAGGCCAGAACGATGACCGGTGACAAGGTGTTCGGCAGGATCTGGCGAAAGATGATAGCCGAGGGTCTTTGCCCTGACAGCACGGCCGCCTGGACGTACTCTCTCGACCGCAGGCTCAAGAACTCGCCGCGTACCAGGCGGGCGACCGGCGGCCAGCCGACGATGGCGATGGCCAGCACGATGGAGCCGAGCGAGGGCTCGAGGATGGCGACCAGCACGATGGCCAAGGCGAAGCTGGGGATGGTCTGGAAGAACTCGGTGAAGCGCATCAGCGCGTCATCCCAGTGCCCGCCGAAGTAGCCGGCAGCGGCGCCGATGGGAATGCCGATCAGAAGCGCGACGAATGTGGAGACCAGGCCGATCAGCAAGGAGACGCGGGCGCCATAGGCCAGGCCCGCACCAATGTCGCGGCCCAGCGTATCGGTGCCGAACCAGAAGCCCTCGACCGCGAAGGGCGGCAGGAAGGGTCGCTGCACCATGCGCCAAGGCGAGTCCGGATAGAGGATAGGGGCAAGGACGGCGACGGCGATGACGACCCAGACCAGTGCCAGGCCGATGGTGGCGCCCCGGTTGCGGCGATAGCGCTGCCAGAAGTCCTTGGCCGGGCTCATTTGACCAGACTGATGCGGGGATCGACGACCAGATAGAGCAGGTCGGTGATCAGGTTGAACAGCAGCACTAGGGCGGAGGAGACCAGGAAGACGCCCAGCAGCAGGTTGTAGTCGCGCTGCAGCAGGGCTTCGAACATCAGCCGGCCGATGCCGGGCCAAGCAAAGACGGTCTCGGTCAGGACGGCGCCGCCGACGATCTGGCCGGCCTGCAAGCCGGCCAAAGTCACCACCGGCAGGATCGCGTTGCGTAGGATATGGCGGCGCAGGATCGGGCCTTCGCCAAGGCCCTTGGCGCGCGCCGTCTTGACGAAGTCCTGGCCGGCCGTCTCCAGCATCGACGCCCGGGTCATGCGGGCATAGACCGCCATGAAGAAGAGCCCCAGCGTCATCGCCGGCAGCACCAGGTGACGGGCGACGTCGGCCACCCGCTCCAGTCCGCTATAGTGTGCGCCTATGGTCTCGATGCCGTAGGCCGGCAGCCAGTCGAGCTGGACCGAGAACAGCAGGATCGCCATCAATGCGATCCAGAACAGCGGCGTGGCATAGAACAGCAGGGCGAAGGTCGTAATCACGCTGTCCGCCCAGCGCCCGACCCTGACCGCCGCCAGGGCGCCCAGCAAAACACCCAGCAGGATGGAGACGACGAAGGCGGTGCCGGTCAACAGCAGGGTGGCCGGCAGGCGATCCATGATGAGCTTGGCCACCGGCATCTCTTGGCGATAGGAGAAGCCGAGATCGAATTGCAGGATGCCGGCCAGGTAGCTCCAAAGCTGGACGTGGAAGGGCTGGTCCAGTCCGAACTTTTCGCGCAGTTGCTGTATGAAGATCTCGTCGGCGGCCCCTGCCTCGCCCGCCATGACCGCTGCCGGATCGCCAGGGGCGGCGTGAATCAGCAGAAAATTGAGGACCGCAATTGCGATCAGCACCAAGAGCGCCTTGATCACGCGGGCGAGGATGTAGCCGGCAATCGCCATACAGGGTCTCGCGCAGGCGCCCCTTCCTTGGACTGGGCCCTTAGCTGGTGGGAGGGCCGGGTCCGAACCCCCGTGGTCCGGACCCGGATCAAAGCTTAGCGGTCGAGCCAGGCGTCCTTAAAGCCGTCATTCACGCCGATCGCCGTTTGCACCAGGTCCTTGACGTCGCAGCGGTAGATCGTCGGGAACTGCAGTTCCAGGGTCCAGGCCACTGGGACGTCATCGACCAGGATCTGCTGCACCTCGGTGTAGAGGTCCTGGCGCTTGCCGCTGTCGGCCTGAACCGCCGCATCGGCGAAGAGCTGGTCCACCTTGGGGTTGGCGTAGCCTTCGACGTTGTTCCAGGGCGAGCCCTTGGCGATGTTGGAGGAGATGTAGGTCCGCGCCACGCCAAGCGCCGGATCGCCGAACTGGTAGAGGTAGGTGAAGGCCAGATCGTAATCCCAGTCGGAGATCTTCTGGTTCCAGCCGGCGACATCGGTGGCGACGATCTCCACTTCGACGCCGACGTCCTCCAGGTTCTGCTTCACTGCCTCGCCCCAGCGCTGCCAGGTCTCGCCGTAGGGCAGGGGCAAAATGCGCACCGGGGTGCCGTCGTAGCCCATCTCCTTCAGCAAGGCCTTGGCCTTGTCGGGGTTGTAGTCGTACTGGATGACGTCGTCGCTGTAGAAGCGGGTGGCGGAGGAGACCGGCCCGTCGCCACCTTCCCGAAACCGTTCCAGATCACGTCACGCACGAACTCGCGGTCCATGGCGTGCATCACCGCCTTGCGGAAATTCTTGTCGGCGGTCGGCCCTTCGCGGTTGTTGGTCCAGATGAAGGCGAGCGGGGCGAAGTACTCCCAGCCCAGGCCGGTGGAGCAGACGTTCTCCATCGCCTGGATGCGCGGGATGTCGAAATTCTCCACCGAACCGCCCGGCAGCACGTCGATCTTGCCGGTCTCGAAGGCAACCGAACGCGAGGCGGCGTCGGGAATCACCTGCCAATAGATCTCGTCGAGATAGGGTTGACCCTCGACGTAGTAGTCCTCGTTCTTGACCAGGTGGATGTAGGAGCCCTTTTCCCACTCCTTGAACTTGAAGGGGCCGGTGCCGATCGGCGTCGCGTTCATCGGGTTGGTCTTGTAGTCGGTGCCCTCGTAGATGTGCTTGGGCACCATCGGCATGGTGCCGGCCTCGAAAATGCCTAGGAAGGGGCCGAAGGGCTGCTTCAGCTTGAAGACCACGGTGTTGGCATCGGGCGCGGTGATGCTCTCGACGTGCTGCAGGCTGACCCGGAAACGCGGATGGGTCTCGCGCAGGAACTTGTCGGCGGTGAAGACCACGTCGGCGGCGGAGAAGGGCTTGCCGTCGTGCCACTTGACGCCTTCCTGCAGGTGGAAGGTGTAGGTCAGCCCGTCCTGTGAAACCTCCCAGCTCTTGGCAAGCGAGGGCAGGGGGTTGAGGTCGGTATCGTAGCGCAGCAGGCTCTCATAGATGTTGCCGGCCACCATCTGTGTGGGGCCGTTCTGCGTCAGCCCCAGCATCAGGCCCGGCGGCTCCGGCTGGATCACTACATTGATGGTCCCGCCCGACTTGGGTCCGGCCAAGGCGGCACCGGCCAGCAGCACCGCTGACGCGGCGCCTAGCATTAGTCCTCTCCACATCTGCTTGCCTCCTCTCGTAGCAACGGCGGATCTCTCAGCTTACTTGCATGCGTGGCCATTAACCCTCGACCATCTTTGCAAAGCGTCCAATGCCCTGTTTCCCCGGACGACCAGCGCCACGCTCGGAACACCTCCGCGCGCATAACTGGCCTGGTGTCTTGCGGGACCGGGCATGGTGATGAGTGTGCGTCCTATGTCGATCGATTGATAGTACATCACTGCATTTCGACGATCAAGCCGACTGTCGACAGTTGGCAGGTCGGTTGCGGATGGCTATGTCAAGCGCCTATTATGGGCAAAAAGCTACAGCCATTTGAGACGGCGGTGGGTTTCATGACAGGTGAGAAGAAGCAGCGCGATCAGACCACGAAACGAGGGCCGGACGAGCTGTCGCCGATCTACACCGCCTCAATCGTCGACTTGGTCCTGGCCCAGCTCGAAGGGCTCTTCCTGGCCAACCGCTTCACACCCGGAGAACGCCTGAACGAGGTCTACCTCGCCCAACGCATGGAAGTGAGCAGGGGCTCATTGCGCGAGGCGGCGCGCAAGCTGGAACAGCGTGGTTGGCTGGTTTCGCGTCCGAACCGGGGCTTCTTCGTACGCGACTTCGCATCTGACGAGGTGGCGCAAATCTACGAAGCGCGTCTCTGTCTGGAGAGCTTCGCAATCAATAAGGCACTGCCAGGCTTGAACCGGTTGGCACTGCAGAGCCTGGAGGACAGCTTCGCCGCGTTGGACGCCGCGGCTCGAGAATCGCCCGAACAGGAGATCATCAATCAAATCATGGCGTTTCACCGCGCCATCGTCCTCTTAGGCGAGAACGCGATCATCCTGCGCAGCTTCGACGCCCTGGCGATGGACACCAGGTTGATCATGGCGCTCATCGGCGGCGTGCAAGCGGACCCGCAGGAATTCGTGCAACGCAATCGTCAGCTGCTCGAGACCATCCGCACTGACGACACCGCCCAAGCCATCTCGGCAATCGAGACCTACATGGCCAAAGGTCTGAGCGAGGTCCAGGATTTCCTGAGCAGCGGCGAGGCCCGCCCTTAGGAAAGACGCGCTCGAGACCGACAGGCACTCCCTAAAGGTAGGCTCGGGCCCCGATGGGCTGAGGCAATCCGCTTAGGCAACCGTCGGGTCGTGGCGAACCAGCGTGGCGTTTTGGACGCTTTGGCCGGTGAGGCCGCGGATGAAGCCCCAGTGCGACACAATCAAGGTTTCCTGCCAATCGGACCAGAGCGCCGCCTTAAGGCGAAAGCGTTGGCAGCGCTCCAGCAGCTGATCGTCGGTTTCGTCGGGATAGCGCCACCAAACCTCGGGCAGATCTTGGAAGTCGACGGCAGGAAAGCGCTCTTCCAGCTCGCTGCGGGGCGAACCGATGTCGCAGACGAAGAAGGCCCGCTCACCGACCAAGGGCTCGATCTCGATCGGCAGGCCCAGGACCTCGGCCAGGATTTCGGCCGTTTCCAAGGCCCGCCAATAGGGAGAGCTCATCAGCCGGGCAACCGCGTGATCTTCGTGACGCAGGCGCTTGGCGGCGGTCTCGATCTGCTTCTTCCCCATGTCGGTTAGGGTGGGATCGACGATCCCGGGGTCCTGACGCGTACGAGAGAAGTGCTTGTTGAAGTGAGACTCACCGTGCCGGATCAGGAGCATTAAGAGGACCTCGCGCTCTTTTGCGGACCACAGGGGCGGCTATTGGCCTCTTCGGCCCGCCCTTCTGCTTGCCCTTTATGATGGGGAAGCCTATCTACCAAGTCACGTAAGCAACAGACCTCGGCTTGCCGAAAGCCGGCTGGCGTGGTCGAATGGGGAGGGCGCATGGGCCCTCTCGCAGAAACCTCCGGATCTCGGCGAGGCGCCGAACCATGGAGTAGAGGCTTGGAATTCCTCGACATCATTCTCTTCGCGGTGATCGCCGGCTTCATTATCTTGCGGCTGCGCAGTCATCTGGGTCGACGGACGGGCCATCAAGAGCCCTTCGATCCCTTTACGCAGCAGCGCCGCGAGCAGTCCGAGCGCGAGCAGGGCGACGAACGCGTGGTCCGCTTTCCCGACCGCGGCGAGCCCGAGGCCGAGGACGAACACTTGCCGGACATCGGCCGCGACGATGTGCCCAGCCACTCCATTCCGGTCGGCAAGGGGATTGCCGACATCAAGGCGGTCGATCCCAGTTTCAGCGAGGCGGAGTTCGCATCCGGCGCACGGCTGGCCTTCGAGATGATCTTGAACAGCTATGCCAGCAGCGACCTGAAGGCGCTGCGCCCCTTGCTGGCCAATGAGGTCTTCGAAGAGTTCGCCGGCGCCATCCGAGGCCGCGAAGAGGCCGGCGAGATCCTGGAGACCACCCTGGTCGGCGTCACCGATGCCGAGATTGTCGA
Organism: Rhodospirillales bacterium; assembly: GCA_963669385.2. GTDB lineage: Bacteria > Pseudomonadota > Alphaproteobacteria > Kiloniellales > JACOMY01 > JACOMY01. Next base: position 180,924 of record CAXXGD010000062.1, on the reverse strand, counting down.
GGCGGAACTCCAGGGCAAGACGGCTTTCGTCACCGTCCGCTTCCAGTCGGAGCAGATCAACATCCTGCGCGACAGCGACGGCGAGGTGCTGGAAGGCGGCGACAAGCGCGTCGACCGCATCACCGACCTCTGGACCTTCGCCCGCAACACCCGCAGCCGCGACCCCAACTGGACCTTGGTCGCGACCGATTCGCCGGAGGATTAGTCCGCCGGGCTTTGGCGTTCTGACTGGGACTTATGCCGATTATCCGTCAGGATAATTCTTCAGCCGCCACTCGTGCCAGCGCACGAGACCATAGACGCAAAGCAGGGTGCCGACCGGTACGACGACGAAGGCGAAGAGCCAGATGTCATTCACGGTCCAGTTCCCCTAGTAGGTGACGCGCTACCATATGTAGCGCCATGGTGAAGACAAGGCCAATCACAAAGCCCAGTAGCATCAGTCCGAAAGATGCGCCGCCGGACGAGCTGACGTTGTAGAACGCGGCAGCCAGCGGTGCGAGAATTGAAACAGCGAACGTTGCCGCCGCCATGGAGTTTAGGAGGTTGGCGAGAAGCTTTGTCCTCTCATTCCGGATGCTCATTGCACTTTAGGCTTTTATCATAAGCCAAAATACAATTACTAGGAGAATCTACCAGCGCACCATCCCGGCATCGGCGACCAGCGCCTGGCCGGTGATCCACTCGGCCTCCTCCGAGGCCAGGAAGGCGACGGCAGGCACGATATGGCTGGGCAGTCCGCGACCCTTGATCGCTTGCAAGGTCTCGACGAAGTCGAAGGCCTCCTTGTGCGGCGAGGCCTGGACACCCTCGGTATCGGTCAGGCCCGGCGCGACGGAATTCGCGGTGATCTTGTAGGGGCCCAGCTCCGTCGCCAGCGCACGGGTGAAACTCAAGACGCCGCCCTTGGAGGCCACGTAGTGGGCCATGTTGGGCGTGCCGGCGAAGATCGAGTTCGACGCAATGTTGACGATCCGCCCGTAGCCACCTTGGCGCATGAGGTCGGAGGAAGCGCGGCACATGAGGAAGAGGCCGTCCAGGTTCACCCTGACGACCCGGCGCCACTCTTCGAAGGTGAGCTCGTCCCAGGGCACGAAGGGGACGATGGCCCCGGCATTGACCTGCACGTCCAGCTTGCCGCAGCGCTCCGCGACCATGGCGTGGAGCTTGGCGACCTGGTCGGGATCGCCGATGTCGCAAGGGGCTGCGATCGCGTCGCCGCCGATCGCCTTGGCCGCGGCCTCAGCCCCTTCGCCGTTGATGTCGACGGCGACGACCTGTGCACCCTCCTCGCCCAAGCGTTCGGCAATGGCGCGGCCGATGCCCTGGGCCGCGCCGCTCACCATGGTCACTCTTCCCGCAAAACGCTGCATGGATAGCTCTCCCTCTCCTGCTTGCTCTCTAGTTTTGTGCGGCGGCGATCACCGCCATGGCCGCCGCCTGCCCGGCCGCGACGTCGCATCTGTGCCCGACGGCTTCCAAGGCGCCGCCTAGAGCGGTGAGCGCGACCGTCGCATAGATGGGATAGGCCACCGGCCCCATGTGGCCGATGCGGATCAGTTTCCCCTTGGTGTCGGCGACGCCGCTGGAGAAGATCACGCCGAAGCGTTCGCGCGCGGCTGCCAGCAGGCTGGCATCCTCCACGCCCTCCGGCACCGCGACGGCGGTGCAGGTCGGTGCCGCGATTTCTTCGCGGGCCGCCCAGAGTTTCAGTCCCATCGCTTGCACCCCGGCGCGGCAAGCCGCAGCGGTCAAGGCATGACGCGCTTGGACAGCCTCTGGTCCCTCCTCAAGATAGCCGGCGACAGCTGCGTCCAGGCCGTTCATCGCCGCAACGGAAGGCGTGAAGGGAAAGGCGTTCTCGCGGCTCCAGGCATCCTTCCAGTCGAGCAGGCTCAAGACCGAGGCGCGCGGCGCCTTGGGGTTGGCCGCCATGTGGGTCCAGGCCCGTTCGCTTACCGCCAGCACGGAGAGGCTTGGCGGGCCGCCCAGGCACTTGCCTGGCCCGGTGATGAAGATGTCGGCCTGGCAGTCGGCCGGAAGGATCGGCATGCCGGCGAAGGAGGAGACGGCGTCGACGATCAAGAGCGCGTCATGTGCACGCACGATGCGCCCGATCTCTTCCACCGGGTTGAGCGTGCCCGAGGGCGTATCGTGGTGTACCACCGACACGACGCGGATCTCCGGGTGGCGGGCGAAGGCCTCCTCGACCTGGGCCGGGTCGATGGCTTCGTTGTAGGGCACCTCGACCTCTTCCACCCGGGCCGCATAGCGCGCCGCCCAATAGCCGAAGCCCTTGCCATAGACGCCCGAGGCCAGGTTCAAGACGACGTCTTCGGGGCCGATCAAGGAGGCGGCCGCCGCCTCGATGGCCGGTGCCGGCTCGTACTGCAGCACCAATGCGGGCGCCTCGGTCCCCAGCGCCTCGGCGCAGCGCCGGCTCACCAGCTCGAAGGTCTCTTGAAAGTAGGGCGTGTAGTCGTAGTGCACCGTGCGGCTCATGGCCTGCAGGACGCGCGGATAGCAGGCGACCGGTCCGGCCGAAAGCGTGATGACGGGTTCCTTTTCCTGCTGGCTCAGGCTGGTGGCCATGCTGAGAGTTCCTTCTCGATCGGAGGCTGCATTGATAGCGCCAAGTCTGCCACACTCGACGCATGGATGAAGCAGACTTCCTGATCGTCGGCGCCGGCAGCGCCGGCTGCGTGCTGGCAAATCGGCTGAGTGAAGACCCGGACTGCAAGGTCGTCCTCTTGGAGGCGGGCGGGCCGGCCGAAGACCCCGACATCGCCCGGCCGCTCTCCTGGACGGCGCTGCAGGGTCGGCCGTTCGACTGGGGCTTCGCCACCCAGCCTCAGACCCACACGGCAGCTCGCCGCCATGCCTGGGCGCGCGGCCGTGTGCTGGGCGGATCCAGCACCATCAACGCCATGGCCCACGTGCGCGGCCACCGCGATGACTTCGATCGCTGGGGCCTTGCCGGCTGGGGCTTCGCCGACCTCTTGCCCTACTTCAAAGCGCAAGAGGACTGGCCGGGCCAGGAGAGCCCCTGGCATGGGCGCGGCGGCCCGGTTAGCTTGTGGCAACCGGATCAGCCCCACTCCATTACCCAGGCCTACCGCGCCGCTGCCGAAGCGGAAGGCCTGCAGCCGATTGCCGAGCACAACGGGCCCGAGATGGCGGGTCCGACGCTCAACACCCTGACCATAGCCGACGGGCGGCGCCAAAGCGCTGCCGATGCCTTCCTGACGCCAGACGTCCTGGCGCGCAAAAACCTCTCGCTGCTGCTCGATCGCCAGGTCGATCGCCTGGTGTTCGACGGTGGACGCTGCCGCGGCGTGGTCCTCAAAGGGGCAACGGCGCTGAGAGCCGACCGCGGGGTCATCCTGGCAGCCGGAGCCATCGGCTCGCCGCAGCTCTTGCTGCTGTCCGGCATCGGGCCGGCCGACGAGCTCAAGGCGCTTGGCATCGACGTGCTGCTCGACCTGCCCGGCGTCGGCGACAATCTGCACGATCATCTGCTGTCGGGCGGCAACCTCTATGCCGCGGCCCGGCCGGTGCCACCGTCGCGCGCGCAGTGGTCGGAATCCCTGCTCTACATCGACGCCGGCCTGCCCGGCCGGGCGCCTGACCTGGTGCTGGCCTGCGTGGTCGCGCCGGTGACGACGGAGGTCATCACCGCACCGCCCATCGGCCAGGCCTACACCATCATGTTCGGCTTCACCCGGCCGCAGAGCCGCGGGAGCCTGCGCCTGGCGAGCGCCGATCCGGCGGCTCAGCCCATGATCGATCCCAACTACCTGGCAGAGGCCTTCGACCGCGACGCCTATCTCATGGCGCTCGACTGGGCACAGCGGATCGGCCATACGCCGGCACTGGCAGACTGGCGCAAATCGGAGCTCTTGCCCGGGCCCGGCTGCTTGAGCCGCAGGGAGCGTTTGGCATTTCTCGGCAAGGCGGCACACACCCACCACCATCCGGTGGGCACCTGTCGCATGGGGCAGGACGCCAGCGCCGTGGTGCGGCCCGAAGACCTGAGCGTCAGGGGTCTTGCCGGCCTCTACGTCGTCGACGGCTCGATCCTGCCGGAGATCACCACCGGGCCCTGCAACGCCGCCATTCAGGCGATCGCGGGCCGGGCCGGCGACCTGCTTGGCGGACGCCCTCCCCTGCCGCCCGAAGGGCCGCCGACTGCCGTACCCTGATCTCACGTGACGGCACGGCCCTTGCCGACGCGCGGGCGCGGCCTGCCGCCGTCACTGGCCGCCATAACCATCACGATCTCGCGCGGGCGAGGGGCGTCCGGCAGGAAGAGGGTCATGGTATCGAGCTCGTCGAAGGACCAGATCTCGTCCTTGTGGGCCAAGGGCACGTCGATCGGCGTCCCGGCGACGGCGACCTTGGTGGTGGAGGGAATGATCGCCTCTCCGCCGCCCAAAGCGGCCCGCATGGGCTTGCCGAGCTTGGGATGCAGCAAGGCTGCGGCATGCTCCAGGTCGCCCTCGATTCCCACGATGGCCGCCTTGCCGTAGGATCGCGGCGGGCCAGCCAGCAATGCCGCCACTTCGGGCATGTAGCGCTCGCCCAATGCCATGGCCACGTCGAAGAGCTGCGAGAGGTCTTCCACGAAGCGCCCGGCGAAGGGATTGTCGATGACGATCAAGGCGGCCGCGCGCACCACTGGCGGATCGGCCGCTCCGCCGGCCTCGCTCAGCACGCTTTCCTTGATTATCTGGACCTTTCGCGGCGTCATGACGGCAGGACTCCTGCGCTAGCGGTTGATGGGAAGAGCAGTTTGATGAAGCGCCTTTGCTGCCTGTGGCTGGTCGCATCGCTCGCCTCGGCTACGGCGGCCGCCAGCGAGAACGACGAGGTCTCGATCGAGGTTGCGAACGAGTCGGGCCAACTGCTGCGCTGCCAGTTCTTGCTGGCCCATTGGATGACGTCGGCCGCCTTGGTGCTGGAGCCCGGTGATAGCGCCAGGCTGATCCTGGGCCGGGCGGCCGACGGAGCGCTCTTCCAAAGGAAAGCCGGCGAGGCCAGGCCTTTCCCTGTCGAGTCGCTGCTTTGCGGCGCCGACCAGGATTTCGGATCGAGCCGCCAGGATCTCGACCTCTCGCCGCTGCGCCGCCGGCAGAGCGACGCTCTCGCCGTCCGCTGCAGCGGCGACGCCGTTCTCTCCTGCCATCGCGGCAGCCTTTGACGCGGTCCGATCTCCGACAACAAGCGTTTTCGCCCTCTCCGAGCACTCCGGTGGCCCTAGGGAACCAAAGCGTAACAGCCGGCACCGAGGGTGGCAATCGCAGCGGCATTTTGAGGAACCATTGGCCCAATATGGTCTCGACCTGGACCGACCCAACCCACTAGCATGCTCCGCAACATGCTGGAAAACGCGCAAGAATCGCAGATCGAACGGCAAAGAGCAGCGAACCTGGCGAAAGATGGTTCGGGGTTTCGGGCGCATCTTGGGCGAACCATTGCGATCCAAAGTGCGCGCTGGGGGGCTGCATGAGCGCATTTCTACGGCAGCTCGAGCGTCTGGTGCAGGCCTTCTTGGGCCTCGCGCTCATCGCCATGGTGCTCTTGAACGTCGGGAACGCGGCCGGTCGCTACCTCTTCGGCCGTGCGGTGTCCGGTGCCGATGACATTCTGCTCTACTCAATGATCTGGCTAGTCTTCCTGGGCTTGATCCTGGTCACCGCGCGGCGCCGGCACCTGCGCCTGGACTTGGTGGAGCGCTTTTGGCCCGGCCGCGGGCGACAGGTCCAACAACTGCTGATCGACCTCCTGCTGGCAGTCCTCTGCGGTTTCCTGGCAATGCAGTCCCTGGCCGTAGTCGAGCGCCTATCGGCGATCGGCCAGACCTCGATCGCCACCGGCCTGCCGATGGCCTGGGTGCACGGCGGCCTCTTGATCGGCCTGGCCCTGACCGCCTTGGTGGCCGCCCTGCAGGTCTTGCACGGCCTCTGGCGCCTCGTCGGCGGCAAGGGACCGGCATGACCTGGGTCCTGGTCCTGCTGCCGCTGGCCTTGTTCCTGCTGGGGGTGCCGGTCTTCGCGCTCTTGCTGGCGGCGGCCAGCCTGACCGTGATCTTCTTCCTGCCGATGCCGCCCCTTGCCCTGCATCAGGTCCTGTTCGGCGGCATCGACAAGTACGCCCTGTTGGCCGTCCCCTTTTTCATCTTCGCCGGCGAGCTGATGGGCCGCGGCGGCATCGCCGACCGGCTGGTCGACTGGGTCTTGAGCCTGACCGGGCGCCTGCCGGGCAGCCTCGGCATTGCCACGGTCGGGACCGCAACCTTGATGGGTGCAGTCTCGGGCTCCAGCCCGGCCACGGTCGCCGCGGTAGGGCGCAGCCTCTACCCCAGCCTTGGCGAGCGCGGCTACAGCCGGCGCTTCGCCCTGGGGCTCATCACTTCCTCCGGCTCGATCGCCATCGTGGTGCCGCCCTCGATCGCCATGATCCTCTATGGCGCCAGCGCCGAGCAGTCGATCCCGCGGCTCTTTCAAGCCGGGCTCCTGCCGGGCTTGCTGATCGCGCTCGCCATGTCCGGCTACATCCTCGTCTGGGCCAAGGGCAGAGAGCTGGGAGATCGAAAGGAATTCAGCCTCGCCCAGGTCATCGCAGCCAGCCGGCGTGCCTGGGCCGCCTTGCTGATGCCGGTCGTGGTGCTGGCCGGCATCTACCTGGGCTGGTTTTCGCCGACCGAGGCCGGCGGCGTGGCCTGTCTCTACGCGCTGCTGCTCGCGAGCCTGCTCTATCGCAGCCTCACCTGGCGCGAAGTTCTGGAGAGCGCCGGCGAGGCGGCCTTGCTGACCGCCCAGATCCTGATCATCGTCGCAGCCGCCGGCGTCTTCTCCTGGCTGCTGACCGTCCAGGGCGTGCCGCAGGCCTTGGTGCAAGCCATCATCGGCCTGGAGCTTTCGGCACCGCTGTTCCTCTTTCTGGTGAACCTATTGCTGCTTGGCATCGGCTGCCTGTTGGATCCCACCTCAGCGATCCTGGTGCTGACGCCCTTGCTGCTGCCTCTGGTGCTGCACATGGGCATCGATCCCATTCACTTCGGCATCATCATGACGGTGAATCTCTCGATCGGCATGTTCACCCCGCCCTTCGGCCTCAACCTCTTCGTCGCGCAGTCGACGCTGTCGCCCGACTTGGCGGCGATCTACCGTGGTATCCTGCCGTTCCTGGCGATCCAACTCATCTGCCTGGCCGCCATCACCTATCTGCCGGCCATTTCCCTGGTGCTCAGTTAGAAGGAGAAGAAGCAATGCGAAAGACCACACGGGCCCACCTGCTGGCCCTGGCCGCAGCGGCCGGCCTGACCCTCGGTGTGGCGGCACCGGCCTCGGCCGAGGTGGTGATGAAGATGGCCAGCGCCACCATCAACGACGTGCAGCATGAATGGCAGAAGCGCTTCGCCGAAGAGCTGAAGGCGCGCATCGGCGAGGAGGTGACGGTCGAGATCTATCCGGCAAGCCAGCTGGGCACCATCCCGCGCATGCTGGAGGGCGTGCTCTTCGGCACCATCGAATCCTTCATCACGCCGACCTCCTTCCTGGTCGGCACCGCGCCCAAGTTCGAGATCTTCGACGTGCCGGCGCTCTTCGCCAACGCCGAGCAGGTCGGCGCCGTACTGCATGACCCGGATTACCGCCAGCACCTGGAGACCATGGGCCTCGACAAGGGTTTCCGGGTGATCGGTGCGATCTACAACAGCCCGATCCTGCTGCTCTCCACCAAGCCGGTGAAGACGCTGGACGACTTCAAGGGCCTGAAGGTCCGCACTTTCGCCTCGCCCTTGCAGATCGAGCCGCTGGCCTCGATCGGCGCCAGCCCTCTGCCGCTGCCCTTGAGCGAAGTGGTCCCGGCGCTGCAGTCCGGCAACATCGACGCCATGCTGGCCGGCATGCCGATCCTGGTCGCCTTCAAGTTCTATGACGTCGCCAAGTACGTCACCAACCTGCAGCTCTCCGTCGTGGTCTCGGTCAACGTCGTCAGCGAGACCTGGTTCCAGGCCCAGACGCCGGAGGTCCAGCAGGCGATCCGCGATGCCGGCTGGGCGGCCGCCATCGACGTCCTGCCCTTCGGCATAAAGAACGTCTACCGCACCAATCAGGCCTGGCTGGACAACGGCGGCGAGATCATCGACCTGCCGAAAGAGCAGCACGCCGAGCTCTTGGCCGACTTCCGCAAGATCGGCATCGCCATCATCGACAAGAAGCCGGACGTCCTGGAAGAGCTGGAGCGCCTGGAGGAGGTGATCGAGGCACACCCGGCGAATTAGGCCTCGCACAAAGAAAGATGCGCTTGTAATTCACCTTTATAAGTGGCGCGTGCGCGTGGAAAGGCACGCCAGGAAGTGATCCCTTTGCGGAGGTGCGCTGTGCTAGAGAGGGGGCCTACCCTTTGGCCGGCAGAGATGTCGGCCTTGACAGGAGGCCCTTCTCACGATGCGAGAGCTGCACGCCCGGATCGACGGCAAGACCGACGAGTTGGTGGCGCTGACCCAGGACCTGGTGCGCATTCCTACGGTCAACCCGCCGGGCGATGCCTATGTGCCTTGCGCCGAGTTCGTCGGCGAGCGCCTCCGCAAAAGGGGATTCGACGTCCTCTATATCCGTGGGCAAGACACGCCCGGCGACAGCGACCGCTATCCGCGCACCAACGTCATCGCGCGGATCGAGGGCAAGCGGCCGGGCCCTTGCGTGCACTTCAACAGCCACATCGACGTGGTCGCCGTCGGTGAGGGCTGGACCACCGATCCCTTTGCCGGAACCGTCAGGGACGGCAAGATCTTCGGGCGCGGCACCTGCGATATGAAGGGCGGCCTGGCGGCCTCCATCATCGCCGTCGAGGCGCTCTTGGAGATGGATCTGGATTGGCCTGGTGCGATCGAGATCTCCGGCACGGTGGACGAGGAGACCGGCGGCTTCGGCGGCGTTGCCTACCTCGCCAAGCAGGGCTACTTCTCCAAACCGCGGGTCGATCAGGTGATCATCCCCGAGCCGCTTAATCCCGACCGCATCTGCCTCGGCCATCGCGGCGTCTGGTGGGCCGAGATCGAGACATTCGGCCATATCGCGCACGGCTCCATGCCCTTCCTCGGCGACTGCGCGGTGCGCCACATGGGCGCCGTTATGGAGCGCTTCGAGAGCGAGCTCTATCCCCACCTCGCGGCTAAGCGCACCGAGATGCCGGTGGTGCCGGAAGGCGCCAAGCAGTCGACCCTCAACATCAACTCCTTCCACGGCGGCTTGGGCGAGGGTTTCGACGGCCTGCCCAGCGCGCTGGTGCCCGATAGCTGCCGCATGGTGATTGACCGCCGCTACCTCATCGAAGAGAGCTATGAGGAGGTGAAGGGCGAAGTGGTGGCTATCCTGGAAGCGCTAAAGCGCGAGCGCCCCAAGTTCGACTACGCCTTGAAGGAACTCTGGACCGTCGGCCCGACGATGACCGAACGCAACGCGCCGGTGGTGCGTGCCGTGGCCGCGGAGATCGAGCGGGTGCTGGGCAAGCCGGCCGACTACGTCATCTCCCCCGGCACCTACGACCAGAAGCACGTCGCCCGCATCGGCCACCTGCACGACTGCATCGCCTACGGCCCCGGCATCCTGGACCTCGCCCACCAGCCCGATGAGTTTGTCGGCATCGACGACATGGTGACCTCCGCCAAGGTCATGGCGGCCGCCGCTTTGACCCTTCTAGGGGCACGCCAAATCGATTAATCCGGCCCGCGATGTCAAGCAATGATGGCCATAGCCGGAATCCAATCCGAGTGGCGACCCTCTTCGCTAGGGGCGACGAAGCGACAGGATTTCATAAAAGGTGTTCGTGTCCGGCATGACACCCTTTTTCGGGTAGGTCGAGATCTTTACCCTATTGCTCTGATTGCCGCCAAGGATGGTCACGCCATCGCCGGCATCACCGACCCAAAACGCGACATGTCCGCCCTTGATGGCGCCGCTGGCGGACTGCTCTCGCCGCCGCCATACGACGATGTCGCCGTCCCGCGGGGTCCCGGTGACCTCCAGCCCCCAGCGGCTGTCGTGCCACGACATGGCCCACTTGCTGTCGGTGCCGACCATGCCCGCCTGCTCGACGCAGTAGTTCATGAATGATGAGCACCAGGCCACTTCGTCCGCTGCCGCACCGTCTTTGGTGGTGGCGTGATACATGACGATGCGGGGGTTGTGAGAACCGCCGGGCACTTCCCGGATATCCAATGCCAACTCGGCGCGCGCGATGTCGATCGGGCGCGTCCCGGACGAATCGGCCAAGGGGAATCCTCCCGACAAAATCCGCAGATAGTCGCCATGCATAAAGCCGTCGGGCTGCCCGTCGCCTTCAAGATCAACCTTTACCCAGTCGCCGACGCGGCTAACCGCATGCACCAGGCTGCCAGTCGGCAGAACCGTGAAATGCTCGTACGCAGTGCTTGGCCCACGCCGCACTCTAAGGCCCGAGCGTGCGGTCACTTCCATGATCGTCGTTGCTTGCAGCGGTGCCGAGTCTCTGTCGGAGGCAGGCGTGCTACCCAAGACAAACTGCCCGTGGTCCGGAAAGGCCGGATTCAGGACATTCCCGTCATAACTGAAGCCTCCACCTGGCCAGGTCTTGTGGAGATCCTTCTGGAAGAGGGCCCAGGCATCGGTCTGCAGCATGTCTTTGGTGCCGGACCAGCCGGTGGCCCCCGCGAGCCAGATCAGGTCGACCAAGCCAGCCCGCTGCATCGTTCCGCCGACCGTGCCCGATCCATAGCATCCGACACGGTACCTGTTGCCCAAAACCTCCCTAACGCGCTCAAAATATGGGCGAATTGAGTTTAGTTCGCTTTGCTTGTAGAAGTCGTGATCGACCGCGAAGTAGATCGCCGAACCTTCCGGCTGACCCAGGGCGGCGGCCAACTCCAAGGCCCGTGTCGCGTCGGCGCTGCCGCTCTCTGCGTCGAGATCCTCGATGTGACCTCCGGCGCCACCACGCTGTTGAAAGACCGTCATCAAGTTGAGGCCGGCATCGGCCAATACCTCAGCTTCCGGAGGGTCTAGGCGCTTGGTTGGCAACACCGAGCTGTTGCGATGGTTGTAGTAGCGGATGACGGTTCTGACACCTGCGTGATGCAATTGATCGGCGAATCCGCTGACGTTCATGGCAACATCAATTGTTCGTCGCATCGTGACCCTCCTACTATTGCAGATATGCTATATTAAATAGCATAGATTCCAGGATTTTCTATCAAAAATGACAAGGGAAGGGGGCAAAGGGCTCAAAGGGAGTCTTCTTCAAACTTCCAGCTGGCGCGCGTGTCCAGGGCCATTCTGCTATAGTCAGCGTGACGAGTGTGCGAGCGACTGTCGCCTGGGCGACCCACAGCACGATCTTGTGACGCACAGAGTTGAATGGCTATTGGTGGAGAAAGTCATGGCTGAAGGTCTCGCCGTTGTCCTAGGCGTAGGCGCTGAGAACGGCCTGGGTGCCGCACTCTGCCGCCGCGCGGCTGCTGCCGGCTGTCATGTGGTGGCAGCCGGACGAACCGCAGCGAAGGTGGAAGCAGTCGCCGCCGCCATTAGAGAAAACAGCGGTCAGGCCTCGACCGGCGTTCTCGACCTCACCCAGGAAGCTGAGATCGAGGGCTTGTTCAAAGGGGTGGACAGCCTGACCGGCCGGCTGGCCTTCGTTGCCTACAATGCCGGCAACGCCTTTAGGCACGACAGCTTGACCATGAGCGGTGCCTATTTCGAGGAGGCTTGGCGGGTCTGCTGCCTCGGCGGCTTCCTGGCGGCGCGCGAGGCTGGTAAGCGGATGGCGAAGCAAGGCGCCGGCAGTCTGCTCTTCACCGGTGCCACCGCCTCGCTCAAGGCCCGGCCGCCCTTCATGGCCTTCGCCTCGGCCAAGGCCGGCTTGCGCGCCGTGGCGGCCAGCATGGCACGCGAGCTTGGCCCCAAGGGCGTTCACGTCGGCCATGTCATCATCGATGGCGGGATCGAGGGCGAGCGGCTGTTGTCGAAGAACCCCGGCCTCAAGGACAAGATGGGCGCGCACGGCCTGTTGAGCCCAGAGGCAATAGCCGAGAGCTATTGGCAACTGCACCTGCAGCACCCTTCCGCCTGGACCTTCGAACTCGACCTGCGGCCCTTCAAGGAAACTTTTTAGGCGAAGATCAGGTCGATGTCGGCTTTGAGCGTGGCGGTTGGCTGCTAGACGGGCGCTGGCTCGGGCCGTCCGTCGGGGCCGTCCCCTGCCGGGCCATCAGACCCAGCAGGACCTCCAGGAAAGTGCGGCCGACCAACGACAAGGCTGCAGCCTTCTTGGTGGCGATTTCGATCTTGGTCTGCACGCGGTAGACCTCCGGCAGGAGCGCGCGCATGGCCCCCTCGGCTAGCCAGCGGGTGGCATAGGAGACCGGCAGATAGCCGATGTGTTGGCCGGTAAGGATCAGGTAGGCGACGCCTTCCATCTGATGGGCCGTGGCACTCGACGGCAACTGCGCCACCTGGGGTGCTGCCTTGTCCTCCGCAAGGTAGCCGCGACGGACGTAGTCGGCCCCGCCGAGATCTCTTGGCACCGATTCAGCGTCGAATAGGGGATGGCCCTTTCCGCAATAAAGCTCCAGGGGGTCCTGATAGAGCAGCTGATAGTCCAGGCCCGGTTGGCGGTGGTGGAAGACGCCGATGCCCAGGCTGACGCCGCCGTCGAGGACGGCCAGCGCGATCTTGTCGGGTGCCAGGGTATGGAGGTTGACGCGGATGGCGGGCCCGCGGGCCTTGATCTCCGCCAGCGCCGCGGTCAAGGGCGAGGCGGCGTCGTAGATCCAGTTGTCGACGACGGCCAAGGAGAGCTCGCCGACCAGCTGGCCGCTGATCGCGCCCATCTCCGTGCGAAAGCCCTCCAGGGCAGCGAAGAGCCGTTGGCAGGCGCCATGGACCATGCGCCCCTTGTCGGTCAGGCGGAATCCGACACGCCCGCGCTGACAGAGCCGCATACCCAGCCGCGACTCGAGGTCGGCCATGTGGCGGCTGACGGTCGATTGCCCGACGTTCAGTGCGACCTGAGCCGCCGAGAAGCCACCGGCCGCCACCACTGTCATGAAGACCGAAAGCAAATGGAGATCGGTCCTGGCGAGCCGCCGGAGCGCAAGCGTGGGGTCGCTTTCAATACATGAAGATTCGCTCATGTTAAGATCTCCTATTTGATATTTTCTCTATGCAAAAAACCTGCTAGCAGGCAAGCCCTATCTGTCGGAGGCAACGCGAGAGAGGGCAGACCCTTGACGAAAACGAACGGCGCAGCCGATGGCTGGGGCATAGACAACGACTACGCACCCCTGCATGACGTTCTGCTGGGCAAGCCCGAATTCTACCGCTGGGTGGAAGCCGGGCCCTTGATCGGCCGTACCTTGGCCAACGCGCACAAGACGGGCGTGCGCTTCAACCAGCAGCTGGCGATGGCCCAGCACAGCGAGATGGTGCGCATCTACGAAGAGGCGGGTGTCCGCTGCCACTATCTGGACGCAGACGAGACCCTCCACCGGAACTTCTTCGCCCGCGATTCGAGCGCCATGACGCCATGGGGCGCCCTCATCTGTCATATGCAGCTGAAATGCCGGCGTGCCGACTACGTCAGCGTCATCAAGTTCTACCAGGAGAACGCCATCCCGATCTGGCGGCACGTCACGGCCGGTCACTTCGAGGGCGGCGACTTCGTGATTCTGGAGCCCGGCACGGTCTTGATCGGCTATTGCGGCGAGCGCTCGGAGCAGGCGGGGTCCGAGCAGGTGGCCGCCTGGGTGCGAGACAAGGGATGGGACGTCGAGGTGGCCCCGATCTCTCGCGAGTTCGTGCACATGGACGGCCTAGTCGTCCCCCTGGCGCCGAAGCTGCTGGTCGCCTGTCTCGACGCTTTGGAAGGCTGGGTTGTCGACTGGTTGAAGGCGCGCGGCTTCGATTTCGTCGAGGTGGACTATGCCGAGGCGAAGAACCTGGGCGTCAACCTGGTGGCGCTCGGCAACGGCAAGGTTCTGTCGATGAAGGGCGCCAGCAAGCTGAACGAGAGGATGCGCGCGCTGGGATTCGAGATCTTCGAGCCGGACATGTCGATGTTCACCCTGGGCGGCGGCGGCGTGCATTGCCTGAGCCAGGCCCTCCGCCGCGACCCCGGCTAAGAAGGCGGCATCCTTCCCGGATCTTCACCCTGCAGCAGTGCGCGGTGGCGCAGGATGGCCGGGACGATGAAGTCGACGAAGGCGCGCACCCGGGCCGTTTTTCTGAGGTCGCTGTGATAGAGCACCCAGATGTTTGCTCCCGGCAGCAGCGGGGTTGCCGGCACGCGACGGAGATCCGGCTCCGGATCACCCAGAAAGCAGGGCAGCAGCGCAATCCCCAGCCCCAGCTTCGCCGCTTCGAGCTGCAGCAGATTTGAGAAGAAGGCATGTCGGACGGGCAGGTTGGGAAAGGCTGTGGCACGGGTCCACTGCGGAGCCGGCTTTCCCTCGCCCCAGCCGATCCAAAAGTGCCGTTGCGGGTCCAGATCGCGTCCCTGTCCCACCTCGTCGAGGAAGGCCGTCGAGGCGTAGATCGCCTTGTTGTAGGCGACGACCCGGCGACCCACGAGGTCGTCGGTCACCTGCTCGGCCATGCGAAGGGAGACATCCGCTTCGCGCCGTGCCAGATCCGAATAGCCGTGCGTCGCATCGACATCCAGTTCGATCGCGGGGTGGGCCTTGGCGAAGGCAACCAGCTCTTTCGTCAGGAACGAGCGCAGCATGGCCGGCGGCAGGCTCAAGCGGATCAGGCCGCTGGGCGTACGATCGATGCCGGCGAGCTTGCGCTGGGCGGCGAAGACTTCCGCCTCCACACGCTCGGCCGACGCCAAGAGGTCCTCGCCTGCTTGTGAGAGGCTGAAACCTTCCGGCCGCCGATCGAAGAGGCGCGCGCCCAAGGCCTCTTCGATCGCCGACAAGCGCCGTGTCACGGTGGCGTGGGTTACCCCCAGCTGCCGCGCCGCGCCGCGCAGGGATCGTGCCCGCTCGACCGCAAGGAAGTAGCGAAGATCGTCCCATTTGATGGATTGATTTCGATCCGACATGGTTCGCTTTTGTGGGCTACAGGGTGGTTTTTGCTCCGCCTAAGATAATCGGGCCCAAAGCGCGCTGAAAGGCTCTTGCGCCGCCGGCGCCCGGCTTCGCAGTCTGGAGGCGCGACGTGACTCTTCCTCAAGGTGTTCAATCCTCCGTCCTGGACTTGATCGGCAACACGCCACTGGTGGAGCTACGTGGCCTGGTGCCCGAGGATCACGCTCGTATCTTGATCAAGCTTGAAAGCGCGAACCCGACCGGCAGCATGAAAGACCGTATGGCACGCGCCATGGTCGTGACTGCGGAAGCCGACGGCCGGCTGCAGTCCGGCGGGCGGGTGGTCGAGTACACGGGCGGCAGCACCGGCGTGTCGCTGGCGCTCGTCTGCGCCGTCAAGGGCCATCCCCTCAGCATCGTGACCTCGGACGCCTTCAGTCAGGAGAAGCGCAAGCACATGGCCGCCTTGGGGGCCGAGCTGACTCTGGTCGAGAGCCGGGCTGGCGGTATGGACGCGGCGCTCACCCGAGCCATGATCGAGACGGCCCGCAGAATCACGCAAGCCAGCGGGGGTTTCTGGACGGATCAGCTCAACAATGCCGATCAGCTGACCGCCTATCACCGGATGGGCGAGGAAATCTGGGCCCAGACGGGCGGCCACGTCGATGCCTTCGTGCAGAGCGCGGGCACCGCTGCCTCTGTCCGCGGCGTTGCCGAGGCCTTGCGCCGGCACAAGAAGGATATCCGGATCGTCGCCGTGGAGCCCAGCGAGTCGCCCGTGCTTTCGGGCGGCGAGGGCGGCGTTCACCGAATCGAGGGTGTGGGCGCCGGCTTCGTGGTGCCGCTTTGGGACCCCTCCGTCATTGACGAGGTCGCTAGGGTCTCTACGCAGGAGGCCATGGCGATGGCGCGGCGGCTGGCCGGGGCCGAGGCGCTCTTTGCCGGCACTTCGACCGGCGGCAATCTGGTCGCTGCCATGCGGGTGGCCAAGCGGCTGGGCCCCGACGCAACGGTGGTCACGGTGATGTGCGATTCAGGCATGAAGTACCTGAGCACGGCTCTCTACGGCGGACGCTGACCCGCCGCAAAAGAAAAGCGCCCGGTCAAGAGACCGGGCGCCATCCATGGAACCGAGAGCGGTGATTAGCTGAACCACCAGCGCTCGCAGCACTTCTCGCCGTCGAGCTCCCAGTTGTTGCCGATCACCTCAGGCGTCTGCACCCGCTCGTTGGTGCCGTCGAGGTAGGCGATGAAGGCCGGAATGACCGAGCCGCCGTCGTCGCTGACGATGCGCTGCATGTCGACATAGATCTGCCGCCGCTTTACCGGATCGAGCTCCGCGCGGCCGGCGTAGAGAAGCGACATGAACTGGTCGTTGGACCACTTGGCTTCGTTCCAGTCGGCGCCGGCGGCGTAGATCTGGCTGAAGATCCAATCCTCGGTCGGACGGCCGCCCCAATAGCTGCCGACCCAAGGCTTTACCAGCCAGACGTTCGACCAGTAGCCGTCGTTCGGCTCTTGCATCAGCTTGATGTTGATCCCGGCCGCCTTGGCCTTTTCTTGATAGAGCTGACCGGCATCCAAGGCACCGGTAAAGGCCGTCTCGGAGAGATGAAGCTCGAGGTCGATGGTGTCGTAGCCGGCCTTCTTCAGATGATGCTTGGCCTTGTCCGGATCGTAGGTGCGCTGCGGCAGCTCTTCCGGCGTCGCCTTGAACTGATTGGCCGGACCGATCGGATGGTCGTTCCCGACCTCGCCATAGCCCTTGAAGATGCGCTGCAGCATCTCTTCGCGGTCGAAGGCGTACTTCAGCGCCAGCCTTAGGTCGTTGTTGTCGTAGGGCTTGGTGTCGGTCAGCATCGGCAAGGTGCAGTGCTTGTTGCCGTTCGACTGGACGATGCGCACGCCACCGGCACGCTTCAAGAGGCTGATGGTCTTGAGCTCGAGGTTGTTGATGCAGTCGACCTCATCCGTCTGCAGGGCCACGGTGCGCGCGGCCGTGTCTGGGATGAAGAGGGTCTCGACCTCGTCGAAGTGGGCGTGGCCTTCCTTCCAGTAGTTGGGATTGCGCTTGGTGTGGGTGCGCAGGCCCGCCTCGTAGCTCTCCAGCATGTAGCCGCCGGTGCCGATCCCGTTCTCCCAATCGATGCCGCCACCGTCTTTGGCCGGGCATACCAGCAGGTGATAGTCGCTCATCAGATAGGGAAGATCGGCATTGCCGCCTTCCAAGGTGACCACCACGGTTTCCGGACCGTCGGCCTTCACGTCGGAGATCGCGGCGATGATGCCCTTGGCGGCTGAGTTGGTGTCTTCGCCGCGGTGGTGGTTGAGGGATTCGACCACGTCGGTCGAGGTCATGGACTTGCCGTTGTGGAACTCCACGCCCTTGCGCAGCCTGAAGGTCCATTCCGCGGCGTCCGGCGAGGCCTCCCAGCTCTCCGCCAACTCGCCGATCAATTTGCCGTCCGGCGCGATTTCGGTCAGGCAGTTCCTGAGCTGGTTGAAGTTAACGTTGATCATGTAGGTGTCGAGCGTGGTCGCCGGATCGAGATCGTCCGAGGTAGCGCCGCCCGTAAGGCCCTGGCGGAAGAGCCCGCCCTTGTTCGGCGTCTGGGCCTGGACCTTGCCGGCCAGGCCGGTCGCGGCGGTGACCGTGAGGCCTAGCGCCAAGGCGCCGCGCATGAAGTCCCGGCGGTCGATCTCTCCCGATCGCAAGCGCCGCTCAAGTTTGTCGATTGTGGTTGCCATCAGCTTCTCCCTGCCTTTCGTGGTTGGTTGCGCATTTCATACCCTACACAACGAGGGCTTACCTGTTTGCCATACGATCGTATAGTTCATTTGGCCCAACGATGCCAACCATGCTGTTGTACACCTGGATCGTGGCCGGGCAAAGGCTAGCGCCTCTCTGCCAACCAAGGCTAGCGCGGGAAGACGCTACAGCAAAACGACACGTCGACTGAACTCCGCTTTCTGTTCTGACAGGCCTGCGGATAGCCGTAATAGTGATCGCGGAGCTCGATCAGGCAACTTGTCAGCTGGAAGCCCAGGCGCGCGATTCAGACCGGGTAGTCGAACACCTCGAAATCGCGGGCCCAGCGTCGCCGGATGATCTCACCCGCCTCGCCCTCGCAGAGCGGCCGCCAGTCGAGATCGGAGCTGGCGTTGAGATGCCGCAGAGGCGGCAACTTGGGCACGACCTTGCGCACTTCCTTCCAAGAATTCGGGTCCTCCAACCTTACGATCCTGTCCGGCAAGAAGGCTCCCCGCCAGTACATGCCCTTCCACTGGGCGCGAAAGTGGAGGTCGGCGTAGTCGTCGACGCGCTCCAGCGCGCGCAGGAACGCCAGGAAGCTCATGTCCGTCTGGAAGTTGCCCTTGCGCATCATCCCGGAGTCAGGCCGGCGGCGGACTTTCCCGGTCCAGATCGACACGGCGCGGGCATAGGGGTTCCTCACCACGCCGATCTTGAGGAAATTCGAGCGCGCGACCTGCCGTAGGCTCCAAGGCTGCGTATTCTGGTGTACCCCAATGACCTTAAGGCCCTTCGCTTTCATGACCGCCGCCTTGACCGAGCTATTGCCGCACTTGCCGCTGAGCAGAAAGATCGTCCGCTCCGCTTCATAGGGCGCGTTGATCCAGCGCGCAAAGCCGAGGCGCCGGTGGGCGTAGCGAAGCTGGATCGGCCTCTCCCATGAAATGACGTGAAGCATGGCGGGACCTAGCCGGGCGGCTTCAGGCCTGTCAAGCGAGCGCCACTGGGAGCGCTGGCCGCTTGGATTCCTTGGTCTCAAGCAGAGTTTCTCACATCAGACCCTCAGGACGAGTTGCCCTAGCCCCTTAGTAAAACCTCAGCCTCTACCTCGACGGCGAAGTTCAGCGGCAGGCCGGCGACACCCACGGCCGTGCGGGAATGGCGGCCGACCTCCGGACCGAAGACCGCAAGGACGATTTCAGTAAAGCCGTTGATGACGCTCGGCTGATCAGCGAAGCCGGGGGCGGAGTTCACCATGCCGAACACCCGACACCAGCCGGCAATTCGGTCGAGATCGCCCAGCTCGCGCTTGAGGCTCGCGATCATCGACAGCGCGACCTTGGCAGCGACGTCCTTCGCCTCCTCCACAGAGACGTCATTGCCCACCTGCCCAAAGGGCCCGGAGGGCGAGCCATCCGGCTCCTGCGGACCGTGGCCGGAGACCAGCACCCGCATCCCACGGACATTGATCCAAGGGAAGGGCAAGACCATACCGTCCGGTACTTTCAAGGGCTGCGGCAAGACCAAGCCCAGGGATTCGATCCTTCTATCTATCGACGACATTGATTTCACTCCCATCTGGTAGCAATTGCGCATCCTGATCCGTCACGCGGCCTCCATCGGGTAGCCGTAGCGCGCTGCGTAGTCTGCACAGGCTTTCGAAATCCGCTGCCGCAAGTCGGGGCCAGGGTCGAAGGCGTTGGTCCGGTAGCTGGCAGTGCCGTCGAGATAGGTGGCAAGCTTGGGCCATGCGTCGCCGAGGCTCGGAAGGTCGAGATGGTCGTAGAGCTGCTCCAGGCTGCCCTTGACGTCCTTGACCAGGGCTTCGTAGCGAAGCTCGAAAAACTGCTCTTGCGGAATGAGACCGCGCTGCGTCTCGAAGGCACGATCCAGGCGCCGGAAATTCTCCAGCACATAGTCGACCAGGTCGTCACGCAGCCCGAGGTGCAGGCCCGTCGTCTCGCCCATGCGTCGCCAGGTCCACAATGTGGAAGGAATCACCGCCTGCGGATCACGCACCAGATGTACGAACTTCGCGTCCGGAAAGATCTCCAGAAGGGTGGCGATCCGGGCCGTATGGGTGGGCGACTTGAGGACCAAGCGGCGGGAATCGCGCAGGGTCAGGCGCTTGACGAAGGTCATGAGGGCGCGCTTCCAGGCCGCGCGCTCGGCCTCCGACAGCCCCTCCAGGTCGAGATAGGCATCATAGGGGCAAGGGCGATCCGGGTAGAGCCAATACCAATAGGGGCTGGGCACGCCTTGATTGGACAGCGCGAACTCGTCCTCGATGGGCCGCTTCCAGCCAAGCGGCATCCCGTCCATCGGCCGTTGCTTGGCCAGCAGGAAGCTGAGCAGCGGCGGCAGAACCCGCTGGGTCAGGAGGAAGTGTTTCGGGGTCATGCACTGGTAAGTGCTGGGAAAGGCCAGCCTCTCGTCCTGCGCCATAAGCTCCTGCAGGAGCGTGGTGCCTGTCCGCCAGTGGCCCAGGATGAAGAGCGGCGCTTCCGGGATCTCGACCGCCTCGGCGCGGCGGGCGAAGAGCGCGCCGTCCACCCGGTTCAGCAGCGAGTTCAAGAGGGACGCGATCAGGACGCTGACAACACGATGGGTGCGCGGCAAGGAGAAGGCGAAGCGGTTCTTCGCCATCAGCCGGACGAAGGTCGAAAAGGGCATGCCATGCCAGGTCTGCAGCGCAACCTTTGGGAACTTTGCCACCTCACGCGGGCGATAGTCGGTGGCGCTCATGGACTCTCACCGTTCAGAAATAGCGGGCGAGCTTCAGCTGCACGAAGCTGTCTCTTCTCACCGGCGCCAAGGGGTCGTCGTCGGGAATGTTGATGAAGAAGCGCCCGTCGATCTCGATGCTCCAGTCGTCGTCCAAGCGGCGCGAGAGCTCGAAGTTGTAGAAGGTCGCCTGGCTCTCGACGTCGATGAAGGCGCCGGTCAGGAAGTTGGTGTCGTATTGATCGTTCAAGGTCAGCCGGAGGCCCACGAAGGCATCGTTGTCGAAGGGCGTGGCCGGTGCGCTGCTGTCCCGGCCATCATAGATGTACTCGCCGATGACACCGACATCGAGCCCCTGGTTGGCCGCGTCGAAGAAGGTGTACTCGAAGCCGCCGACGGTGGCAAAGAAAGGCTTGCCTTGACCGAAGCGCCCGATCGTTTCCAGCTTCCACAGCGAGTCGCCGTAGACGTAGGCGGCTTCCAGCCCCAGCTGGGTCATGATGTCGTAGGACGGCACGGTGAAGACGCCGTCGGGCCGCACCTGCACGACGAAGTTCGGCTGGCGGCTGGTGCCGTGAAAGGCGGAGACCGCCATGTCGAGCGATTCGAAGGTGTTCTCGTAGCGCACCGCGAAGTCGGGGTGCCACTTGCCGAGGCCGGAGGAGAAGATCGTCGCATCCTCATCGATCGGGAAGGGGCCTCTGAGCCGCGCGTTGTCCGAAGGGAAGGTCCGTTCGCGGAAGCGGGGAAGGTAATAGAACTCGAACTCGCCGTAGTCGGTGAAGAGGTTCAGATTCACCATCGGCTGACCCAGCTTCTCGTCCTGGGTCACGTCCTCGACCTGATCCAGCTGGTTGATGACGTCCACCAGATGCCAGGATTCGACGACGCCCCAGAAGACCTCCGTCACGCCGACGACGCTGTCCCAGGTTTCCTCCTGGTGCAACCAGTAGAACTCGCGCAGGTCGAAGTGGGAGCGCCGGGCGTTATAGGGGTCGAGGCGCGCGAAGGGCAGCAGCGAGAAGATGTCGTCGCCCCCGTTCCACTCGTAGGTGAGATGAGGATAGATGGCGAGCGACGGCCAGACCCGCTGATTGCTCTGAGATGGAATCTGCGCGACGACGCCCGGCGTGGGCGGCCCCAAGAAATCGACCGTCACGCCGTCGATACGGGGAACGCTGGAGACGTTAGGAATCGCGCCTGCGCCGAACTCGGGCGAGAAGGGAAAGCCGCGAATCTCACCGACGATGCGCCCGTCGAATGACCACTCCCCGGCCGGCGCCGGCTGCGGCGCGACCGCCGCGAGCCAAAGTAACGCCAAAAGGCCGGTAGACAGCCTGGTCAAGCGCATGGCGACTCCCCCTCGCCTCTTGGCGCCTTGTCGTCGAAGCCGACAACGACCTAGCGTCCGGCTCTCTCCAAGGCGCGCCTGGTGAAATCCTGATCCACCAGACCGGCCGTGAACTTAAAGTCCGACGCCTGCATCGTCGAGGACCTGCCATTGCGTAAATTGTTCATAGTGATCGAATCAGCACGCCAGAACTTACCGTCGTAGCGCTGGAAGCCCTCGGAGACCATCGTCTTGATGTGCGTGTTCTTCCGATCGAAGAAGTGCGTCTTCACGACCGTGTAGTTGTCCTGGGCCATCCAGATCACTTGCCGGCTGTAGCCGGACTCCTTGTCGTGCGGCCTGCGCTCAATCACCCAGCAGAGCCGCCCGGACCCGTCGGGACAGGCCTCGTCCCGCAGCCAGGTGTAGTCGAAGCGCTCGTAATAGGTGCCGGCCAGATCCTCGTAGCTGAACTCGCTGCCGGCAAAGGCCCCGGTACGGCCGCCGGAGGAGATGCGCTTCACCCGCTTGCTGGAGGGCAGATAGAGCCACTGGTCATCGTCGCGTGTCTTGTGGGCATGGGTCAGCAGGCCGAGACCGTCGATATCGCGCGGCCATTCGAACACGATCATGGTCTTGTCGGCGTCGTTCGGCACCTCCATGGCCGAGCTGTGATAACGCCTGGTCGATTCGTTCCCCGAGCGATCGCGCAGGATCATGTGCCCCTTGTTGGTGGAGGACTGGAAGCCGCGGCCATCCTCGTAGGCTTCTTGCGCCAGCCTGAAGCCCTTCTCGTCGGCCGTCTCGGCCCAGGCCGCACAAGAGATCGTCAACAGCAGCAAGATCGTGGTCGAGCGAATCATGCACCTCTCCCCTTGCTCAAGATCAAGAGCACCGCCGGTAGCAGCAAAAGGTCGGTCAACAGCGCCGATGTCAAGGTCATGGCTGACAGGATCCCGGTCAAGCTGGAGACCGCAAAGCCGGACTGCGAAAGGATGAGGAAGCCGGTCACCAGAGCCACCGAGGTCATGATCAGCGCCGGCCCGACGACGATGAAGGTCTTGCGCACCGCCGAAGCGGGTCTGAGGCCCAAGGTCGTCCGCGCCCAGCGATACTTTGTCAGGAAGTGAACCGTATCGTCGACGATGATGCCGAAGGTCATCGCACCGATCACCGAGATCGCCAGGTTGACCTCGCCGCCGACATAGCCCCACAGGCCGAATATCAAGGCCGCCGGCAACAGATTAGGCACCAGCGAGATGAGACCGAGTCGCAGATCCCTCAGCACCAGCAAGAGGATCGCGGATACCAGTGCAAAGGCGAGGAAGGTGCCGGTGAGCATGGCGCGGACGTTCTCCGCGGTCATGTAGGAGTAAAGCACCGATAGCCCGGTGGCCCTGACCGCAAAGTCGGGGGCATTCTCCCGGAGCCAGGCCTCGCCCTCCAGGCTGATCCGCTGCACGTCGGCCGAGCCCACCTGAGCCAGGCGGACCGTCAGCAGGGTCGCACTGCGATCGACGTTGATATAGGTGCTGAGATCCAAACCGAAGGGCATCGACATCTCCAGGAGGAAGATGTTCTCCGCGACCTGCTGTGCGCTGTCCGGAATGCGGTAGAAGGCCGGATCGTCACCGTTCATCACCTGGTTGATGTCTTTGATGCTGCGCGACAGGCTGGAGACGCTGGTGACCTCGGGCTGGGCTTTGAACCAGTCGGCGAAGGCATCGATACGGCGCAAGTAGTCGGGCTGTGATATGCCGCCCGCCTCTCCTGCCGGCACGGGATAGAGCAACACATGGATTCCGGTCAGGCGGTCCTCCATGAAATCGGTGTCGGCGCGGAAGGCGAAGCGGTCGTCGAAATACTCTACGAAGTTGTCGTCGATGATGATCTTGTTCATGCCGGCGATGATCGGCGGTGCGGCCAGGATGAAGACCGCCAGGACAAGCCACTTGCGGTCGATACTGATCGTCGCCAGTCGCAGCATGCTGCGCTTGCCGGCAATCATCAGTGGCGCGCCCGGCGAAGAGAAGAACGACAGCATGGCCGGAAGGGTGGTTACGGAGAAGATGAAGCCGCAGGTGACACCGATCGCGACCATGTTGCCCAACTCGCCCAAGGGCGGGGCCTTGCCGAAGTTCAAGGTCAGGAAGCCGATCGCGGTGGTAAGACTGGTAATCGCGATCGGCTGTAAGTTGAGCTTCAAGGCATTGACGATCGCTTGCCGCCGGCTGTCGCCGACACCGCGTCGGTGCGAGAGCGTGGTTAAGAGGTGGACGCAATCGGCGACGCAGAGCGTCATCACGATGACCGGCGTCCCGGCCGTCGCCGCATTGACGTTGTAGCCGAAGTAGCCGCCGCAACCCAAGGCGATCAGGGTGGAGATGGCCACGATCACCATGGTCGAGAGCACGGCTATCCAAGAGCGCAATCCGATAGAAAGCACGACGATGATGGTCACGATCATCGCCGGCACCAGAGAGCGGGAATCCCGCCTGGCGGCATCGGCGAAGGTGAAGTCGGCAATGATGCCGCCCGACAGCTTGATCTCGGTTCCCGGATAGGCGGCCTCGAACTCTTCCGCCAGGTCGTAGGCGAACTCCGATGCGCTGATAATGGCTGCGCGCGCGTCTTCGTCCGGCGTCTGCACCAAGACATTGACGGCTCCGACATCGCCGCTCTCCGAGATCATCAAGCCGACCAAGGTGTCGTCGCTAAGCGCCTCTTCCTTGATCTGCGCGATGTCGGTCGGGCTCAGCTCCGCGGCGTTCTCGTAGAGATCGGACACCAGGATGTCGTCGCCCTCGGCGCTGCGGACGGAATGGTTGGAAAGCGAATCGACCCGGAAGGAATGAGGCGTATGCCAAGCCCGCTCGGTCAGCTCTTCGATCAGCTGCAGCATGCGCGGGGTAAAGAGGCTGCCTTCGCCCGGCACCACGATGAAGCTTACGGAGTTGGCCTTGCTGAAGTCGTCCTCCACCTGATCCAGCGCCATCCGCTTTGGGTCGTCCGGCGCGAAGAAGAGACGGCTGTTGGGGTCGTAGGAGAGCGAGAACATGCCGGCCCCGCCCGCTGCCGTGAGCAAGAGCGAGACGAGGATGACCCAAATGCGGAAGCGGATCACCGCCTCGCCAAAGCCCTCCAAGCTCATCGAGCTAACGCGACCGCCGCGCGCGGCGGCTGCCCAAGGCAGATGGCCAAGACCGCCGGCTGACCCAGCAGGCTCTCACATTCTGGTAAGGCTCTAGGCAAATACGCCAGGGCATAGGGATGACGAAAGCTTTCTAAACTGTGGTCTTTAGGGGTCAGGGGCGAACACTAGTGCAGTGAATCTGTTTGAGCCAAGCGCGATGATTTACAGTTCGGATGATAAGGGGGGCGAGCGCAGCGTCCGGGACGGTCATGCGAAGCGATGAAATCCGACCCAGCGCTCGGCAAGGATGAGGCAAAGGCCGGTCGTGATGATCAGCATGGTGGAGATCGCGGCGATGCCCGGATCGATGCCGTGCTCCACCGCGGTGAAGATCTTCACCGGCAAGGTGGTCTGGCGGACGCTGACCAGAAAGATCGAGACCGGCACGTTGTCGAAGGAGACGATGAAGGAGAAGATTCCGCCGGCCACCAAGCCCGGCTTGATCAAGGGCAGCGTGGCCAGGCGAAAGGCCGTCCAGGCATCGGCGCCCAGCGTGCGCGCTGCCTCCTCCAAAGCCGGATCGCTCCCCGCCAGGCTCGCCAGCACGCTGCGCACGACATAGGGCAGGGTGATCAGGATATGCGCTGCGGCGAGCGTCACGAACGAGCCGCGCAGACCGATCAAGGTGTAGTACTGCAGCAGGGCCACGGCCACGATGACGGCCGGAAAGACCAGGGGCGCCATCAGGATGGCGGCGATCGCTTCCGAGCCCGGGACCTTGCGCCGGATCAGCGCATAGGCAGCCGCGGTGCCCAGGATCACGGAGAGCGCGCTGGCGCACACTGC
This sequence comes from Rhodospirillales bacterium, assembly GCA_963669385.2. GTDB lineage: Bacteria > Pseudomonadota > Alphaproteobacteria > Kiloniellales > JACOMY01 > JACOMY01. Next base: position 155,069 of record CAXXGD010000062.1, on the reverse strand, counting down.
CAGCAGCAGGCTAAAAAGAATGGCATCGATGTAGGAACTGTCCCCCAGCACCTGCCAGTACCAATCCAGCGTGATGCCGACGGGGGGAACGGTAAGGTAGGAGGTTGTGGTCAGCGAGGCGAGCACGACGATCACCACCGGCACCTGCAAAAACAGCAGCGCCAAGGCGGCGTAGGCCGGCAGAGCGGATCCCTTCAAGGCGCGCCCGGCGCGGTGGCGGAACGGCGGGCCCGACGTCATCTGACGGTCGAGAGGTAGCGGGTGAGCCGGCCCGAGGCCCAGACCAGCAGCAGCACGATCACGGTCAGGATGAAGGCCATGGCCGCCCCGCGCGGCCAGTTCAGCACCTTCAGGAACTCGTCGAAGATCAGGGTCGACATGACCTGATAGGTCGGCCCGCCCAGCAGCCGCGGCGTCACCAGCGCGCTGATCGTCAAGACGAAGACCAGGATGCTGCCCGATAGAATGCCAGGCAGGCTGAGCGGCAGCGTGACCTTCAAGAGAACCTCGCGACGCGAGGCACCCAAGGTCACGGCCGCGTCTTCGACGTCGCGGGGAATGCTCTGGATGGCGCCGATCAGCACCAGAACCATGAAAGGCAGGAAGATGTGGCTCATGCCGATCAAGAGGCCGGTGAAGTTGAACAGCAGCTTGATCGGCTTTTCGATCAGCCCCGCCGCGATCAGCCAGTCGTTGATCAGGCCGCGATTGGCCAGCAGGACGATCCATCCGAAGGAGCGAACCACGAGGTTCAACAGCAGGGGAAAGACCACCAGCACGATCAGCCAGGGCCGCAGCCTCGAACGGGTGCGCGCCAGAAAATAGGCCAGCGGATAGCCGATCAGCAGGGTCACCAGCACCACGATCAGGCCCAGCGCCAAGGTGCGGCCGATAATCTCCAGATAGAACCAGTCGCCAAGGATGTGGCTGTAGTTTTCCAGCGTCCAGGCGCTGCCGATCCCCTTGCCGGGCTGGTAGGGGTGAAAGCTGGTCGGCAGGAGGAACAGCAGGGGGCCGATGAAGACGGCGAGCAGGATCGTCAGCGACGGCGACAACAGGCCGAAACCGCTGCGATTCAGCCAATGGGCCAGCCCTCGCTTCATGACAGGGCCAGCACGATGACGTCGGAGGGCGCGATCGCCAGCCGCACTTGGCGGCCGGCTTCGGGCAGAGCGCTGCCGCGGCCGATGCGCGCCTCGGCATTGAGCTCTATCCCCGCCGACAATCGGATCACGAACTGGGCCGTGGACCCTGCGAAGGAGACCAATTCCAAGGTGCCGCGAAGTGCACTTTCACCGCTCTCGCCGTGATCCTCCGAGATCGTGATGCTCTCTTGGCGCAAGGCCACGCGCACTCGGTCGCCAGGCTTGCTTCCCGGAGGCAAGTGCTCGGTGGCAAGCGCCGTTCCGTCCGCGAGCGCGACCTTCGCCGCTTGGCCGGTCTCCACCACGGTGGCCTCGAAGGCATTGGCGCGGCCGAAGAACTCGGCGACGAAGGCGGTCTCAGGGTGGTCGTAGACCTCTCTCGGGCTGCCTACCTGCTGCAGCACACCGTTCGACAGCACGCAGATGCGGTCGGACATGGTCAGCGCCTCTTCCTGATCATGAGTCACGAAGAGGGTGGTGATCGAGAGCTCCTGCTGCAGGCGCCTGAGCTCGAAGCGCATGGCATCGCGCAGCTTGGCATCGAGGTTGCTCAAGGGCTCGTCGAGCAGCAGCAAGGCAGGCTGCGGGGCGATGGCGCGCGCCAGGGCCACCCGCTGCTGCTGCCCGCCGGAGAGTTCGCGCGGCAGGCGGCGCTCCAGGCCGCCGAGGCGCACCAGGTCCAAGGCCTCGCCGACCCGCCCGGTGATCGTGGCCTCGTCCAAGCGGCGGCGGCGCAAGCCGAAGGCCACGTTCTCAAACACGCTCATGTGGGGGAAGAGCGCATAGGACTGGAACACCAGGCCGATGTTGCGCTTGTGCGGGGCGCGCCAGGTGATGTCTTCGCCGGCGATGTGCACGCTGCCGCGATCGGGGTCCATCAGGCCCGCCACCATCCGCAGAATCGTACTCTTGCCGCAGCCAGAAGGCCCCAGCAGCGAGACGAAGCTGCCGTGCTCGGCCGCCAGCGTGACCCCGTCGACGGCGACCACCGCCTCGAAGCGCTTGGTCAGGTCAATGATTTCCAGCGCTGCCATGTGGCTCTCGGTCGGGGGCGGCGGACGCGATGCCGCCGCCCCGCCGATAGATCAGCGCGCTACTTCCTTCTGCCAACGCTCGGTCCAGCCGGGGCGCAGCCGGGCCACCTCGTCGGTGTCGGGATACCAGAGGTTTTCGTAGCTCTCGCCGAAGGGCACGATCGCCTTGACCTTGTCCGAGAGCTCGACTTCCGTGTTGACCGGGCCGGCGTACTTCTTCTCGGCGAAGCACTTCTGGCCTTCCTTGGACAGCAGCACGTCGATGAAGGCCATCGCCAGGTCCTTGTTCTTCGAGCCTTTGGGCACGGAGGCGGTGGGCTGGATGCCGACGGCGCCTTCCTTGGGATAGGCCACGGCAACGGGGATGCCCTTGTCGGCGGCCGACCCGATGCGGTCGGGATACCAAGGCGCCATCACGATCTCGCCGCGCTCGAACAGCTGCACCAGCTGATCGGCCTGGGTATAGAGCATCACCACGTCCGGCATCAGCTCTTTGATCGCCGCGATCCCGGCGTCCTGGGTCTCGAAGTCGCCGCCCTTCATCTTGTTGACGGCAATCAGGAAATGCATGCCCGACGTACCGGTGATGTCGCCGAGCGCGATCTTGCCGGCATGCGTCGGATCGAAGAGATCGCCCCAAGAGTCCGGCGGCGTCGGCAGCGCATCGGGATTGTAGGCGATAACCGTGGCCGCCGTCATGAAGTTGACGAACTGCCCGTCCGGGTCGAAGGCCTGATCGGCCACCTGCGGCCGGTTGGCAAGGCCGGAGAAGTCCAGCGTTTCCAACAGGCCTTCGTTCTTGATCTGCTTGGCGATGGAGATGTCCATGTAGGCGACGTCGATCTCGGGGTCGCCCGCTGTTGCCCGGATCTTGGCGGCCGTGTCGACCGAGCTTCCGAGAGTAAGCACTGCTTCAGCGCCGGTCGCCTTCTCGAAGGCTTCGACATGGCAGGTCTTGGTGTCGTCGGCGAAAGAGCCGCCGAAGGTGGCGATAACGAGCTCTCCCTCCGCCAGTGCCGGACGAACGCTCCCTGCCACCGCCAAGACAGCCACTGCGGCGGCCACCTTAATCACGCTTTGCTTTGCTCCCATGACCTTCTCCCTCTTCGATGAATAGCTGCCTTGGAAGGGATCAAGGCAGCGCCTTACAGTTCCTCTTCCAAGACCTCGAACGCCTCGGCGGCGCGTGATTGAAGGGCGGTGGCTGGGGGGCTGTTCAGCACCAGCATACGGCTCAGCATCGATGAGAAAGCCTGCTGCTCCTCCTGGCTGAACATCGCCACCAAGGCGCGCTCGGTCTCGGCGTGATCCGCCATCGCCCGGTCCACCAGCAGGCGCCCTGCCTCCGTCAACTCGACAATTACGGCCCGGCCGTCCAAGGGATCCGCGCAGCGGGCTATCCAGCCGGTGCGCTCCAGCCGCGCGAGCAGGTTGGAGGTGCCGCCCGACGAAAGAAGCAGCGTCTCCTTGAGACGCGACGGTGACATTCGGAAGGGTGTGCCGCTTGCTCTAAGCGTAGCCAGCACGGCATAGGCGGGGTAACGCAGCCCGTGACGTTCCAACGTCATGTTCACGGCGCGCAGGATGACTTCCTGAAGGCGCAGCACCCGGCCGACGACCGCCTTGCCGGAGCAGTCGATATCCGGACGCTCCCGGTGCCATTGCGCCATGCCCCGACCGACGATGTCGAACCAGGGATCGGGGTCTGGCCGGTTTCTGCCTTCGCCGACGCTCTGTTCCAAGACGCCGCCTCTCGTTACCGGAGTTAGCTTCGTCCGAAGATAGCTTTCAATTATCTTTCATGAAAGCTTTTTTGCACATCAGTGGTGGTGCGGGCGCGGAGGATCAACCACCACACTGCCTTCCCGGATGACTGCGCAGTGGCAAAATGCACACATTTGACAGGACTAGGACGTTCTTTGTGGTCCTTGGCTCTGGCAGAATTACCAAAGCGCCGGTGATAATGAGCACTGCTGTTCTCCAGCATGATCGGCGGCCAGCAATGGCCGGGCAATGGAGCGGATGATGAACAAAGTCGAAAAAGCCATTCCAGGGCCAAAAGAGAAGGAACCAATTGCCATTGTCGGCATGGGCTGCCGCTTTCCCGGCGGCGGCGATACGCCCGACCAGTATTGGCAGAACCTTTGCAACAAGGTGGATGCCATCCGGGAAGTTCCGGAGGACCGCTGGTCGATCAAGGACCACTACAGCGACAGCCCCGGCGCCCCTGGGAAGTCCATCGCCAAGTGGGGCGGTTTTCTTGACGACATCGCCGGCTTCGAGCCGGAGGTCTTCGGCATCTCGCCGCGCGAAGCCCACTTCATGGACCCGCAACAGCGCTTGCTGCTGGAGGTCGCCTGGGAGGCGATCGAAGACGCCGGATGGAGCGTGCAGGGAATGGCCGACAGCGACACCGGAGTTTTCGTCGGCGTCTCCACTTCGGACTACGGGCAGCTGCAAACGCAGAGCGGGACCAGCGGAGATGTCGATCCGCATGTCGCCACAGGCGGCGCGCTCAGCATTGCCTCGAACCGCATCTCCTATTGTCTAAACCTGAAGGGACCATCCGTTTCGGTCGACACCGCCTGCTCGTCCTCGCTGATTGCCGTCGACTTCGCCTGCCGGCGGATCTGGCAAGGCGGCTGCGAGATGGCGCTGGCGGGCGGCGTGAATGTCGTGATCTCGCCGTCACCCTTTATTGCCTTTTCGGCGGCGACGATGCTGTCGCCGGACGGCCGCTGCAAGGCTTTCGACGCGTCCGCCAACGGCTTCGTGCGCGGCGAAGGGGCCGGCTTGGTGATGCTGAAGCCGCTGTCTAGGGCTGAGGCAGACGGCGACCGTATCTATGCCCTGATCCTGGCCAGTGGCGCCAATCAGGACGGGCGCACCACCGGCATCGCCATGCCGAGCGAGGAGTCGCAGGCAGCGCTGATCGAGCGCTGCTGCGCCGAGGCCGGCGTTGCGGGAAGCGAGATCGACTACATGGAGGCGCACGGCACCGGCACCGGCGTGGGCGATCCGATCGAAGCGCGCGCCCTGGGCCGCGCGCTGGGTCGCGATCGTGACGGCAGGCCAGCCTGTCTCTTGGGATCGGTCAAGCCGAACATCGGTCATCTGGAATCGGCGGCCGGAATCGCCGGCCTGATCAAGACGGCCATGGTGCTGCATCATCGCATCGTGCCGCCGCACCTGCTGTTCAGCCAGCCAAATCCGAACATCCCCTTCGAGAAAATGGGCCTGCGGCTGCCGACCGAGCAGGAAGCACTTCCCCACCAAGGCCGCCCCGCCTTGGCCGCCGTCAACTCCTTCGGATTCGGCGGCGCCAATGCGCATGTGATCCTGTGCGAGGCGCCGCCCCAGAGCGCAGGCAATGCAGAGGTCGCTGCACCCTTGGTGCTCCCGCTGACGGCCCGCACCACCGAGGCGCTGAACGACATGGCCGGCCGCTATCGTGACGCGCTCGCCGAAGGCAGCTTGGCCGACAGCGCTTTGGCCGATGTCTGCTACACGGCAGCCTTGAGCCGTGGCGGCCACGATCAACGACTGGCCCTGATCGGCGAGACCGGCGATGATCTGATAGCGCTGCTCGACGCCTTTCAAGAGGGTGAGAAGCGCCCACAACTGGCTTCCGGCGAATGCCGGCAGAGCGGCGATGTCAAGCTGGCCTTCATTTTCTCCGGGCAGGGTCCGCAATGGTGGGCCATGGGCCGCCAGCTGCTGGAGAGCGAGCCTCTGTTTCGCAGCATCGTCGAGACCTGCGATGCCGAGATGGCCCAACTCGGTGACTGGTCGTTGCTGGAAGAGCTGACGCGGGACGAAGAGACCTCTAGAATCCAAGAGACCCGCTTCGCGCAACCCGCACTCTTCGCCGTGCAGGCGGGCTTGTACGGCCTCTTCGAGGCCTGGGGCGTGACGCCGGCTGCCGTAATGGGACACAGCGTTGGCGAGATCGCCGCCGCCTACGCCTCCGGGGCGCTCACGCTTGCCGAGGCGGCGCGGGTCGCCTTCCACCGCGGTAACACCATGGACCAGGCCTCGTCCAAGGGGCGGATGCTGGCCGTCGGCCTCTCCGAAGCGGAAGCCCGAGCGGCGATCGCCGGCAAGGAGGACTCGGTCGCCCTGGCCGCCGTGAACGGGCCCCGCTCGGTCACCCTCTCGGGCCAAGAGAAGCCCTTGGCGGCAATCGCTGCAGAGCTGGAATCTCGCGAGGTCTTCAACCGCTGGCTCGCCGTAAACTACGCCTTTCACAGCCCGCAGATGGATCCGGTCCACGATGCCCTGCAGGAGAGCCTCGCGGACCTGACTGCCAAGGACTCCCGGCGGCTCTGGGTGTCCAGTGTGACCGGCGAGCCCTTGAGTGGAGGCGAGGCCGGGGTCGACTACTGGTGGAGCAATGTCAGGCGCACGGTGAGCTTCGAGCGGGCCTTCAAGCGCCTGCTGGCCGAGGGCTGCAACACCTTCCTTGAACTCGCTCCTCACCCGGTCCTTTCGGGGCCCATGCTGGAAACCTTGATGGAGGAAGGACAGCAGGAGGCAGTCATCCCCACTCTGCGCCGCGAGCAGGACGACGCGGTCGAAGTTCGCCGTGCGCTTGCCCAGCTGTGGATCGCCGGCCAGGAGGTCGATTGGCGTCGGCTCTTGCCGGGTTCGGCGCGACGGGTCAGCTTGCCCAGCTATCCCTGGCAGCGCCAGCCCTACTGGCACGAAGCGCCGGAAGCGCGTGACCGACGCCTCGGCACCGGCGGGCATCCGCTGCTTGGCACGGCCAAGCGCATGGCACGGCCCGCCTGGCAGCAGCAGCTGGATTGCCGCGCGCTGCCTTACCTGCTGGACCATCAGGTCAACGGTCTCACCGTCTTTCCCGGTGCCGGCTATCTGGAAATGATGCTGGCCGTGGGCCGCGAGATGGAGCGGGGCGAGGCTGTCGTTCTCAACGAAGTGCGCTTCCGCAAGGTGCTGCACTTGCCGAGTTCAGAAGCCGGCCCCACGGCCGAGGTCGCTTATGATCCCGCCGACGGTGGCATCACGGTTTTCAGCGGCACCGGCGAACGAGAAGACTGGGTGCAGCATGCGACCGGCTACCTCGGGGTGGCGGCAGAGGCAGAGCACCCGCAATCCTTGGACCTGGAAGCGCTTGGCTCCGACAGTTGGGAGGAATTGGACGGCAGCCACTTCTACCAGCTCTTCGAGACCTTGGGCCTGGATTACGGGCCGACTTTCAGAGGCCTGAAGCGGGCCTATCACGAAGGTGCGGACGCCATCGGCGAGATCCACCTGCCGGAGGACCTAGCAGCAACCAACGAGCGTTACCTCTTTCACCCGGCCTTGATGGATGCCTGTTTCCACACCGCTGCGGCCTGCATCGGAGAAGCCGGCAAGGGCGCGCTGTTGCCGGTATTCGTGCAGAAGGTTCGCTTCTATTCGTCGCCCGGCGCCAAGGTTCGTGCCCACGCCCGGCGGCGCTACGCCAGCGACCAGGCGGCCATCGTCGACATTAGGGTTTTTGATGAGGCAGGCAGCCTGCTGCTGGCCGTCGACCAACTGGTTCTGCACAAGACCGGCGGCGAGGGCCTGCAGGAAAACGATTCCCTTTTCTACAAGGTCAAGTGGTACGACACGCCACTCTTGGAAGGCCTTCCGTCAGCCCCCTTGCCGCCTGTGCCGACGGCCGAAAGCGTGCGCGAGTGCCTGGAAGCGGAGGAAGGGTTTTTGGCACGCGGCTCGGCTGGTCCGCGCGCGCTTGCCGACTTCCAGGAGGAAGTGTCCCTCGTCTACGACGAGCTAGAGGGTCCCGCTTCGGGCTACGTCGTGGCCGCGCTTCGGCAGTTGGGCCTGTCACTGGCCACCGGAGAACACTTCGGGCAGGTGGAGCTGAACGCGCTGCCGGTCGCGCAGGAGCAGCGGCAGCTCTTGGCGCACCTCCTATCCTCCTTGACCAAAGCCGGACATCTGGCTTGGGATGGCGTGGCGGGGGCCTGGACGGTGGCGCGCCTGCCGGATGCCGAAGATCTGAGCGCCAACTGGAAGCAAGGCCTACACAAATACCCTGCATACTTCTCGGAGTTGGTGCTGCTCGCACGCTGCGGCGGCAATCTGGCCGCGATCTTGAAGGGCGAGGTCGACGCCTTGCAGCTGCTCTTCCTGGAAGGCTCGATGGCGCTGGCCGAGCACCACTATCAGGATTCGCCCACGTCATACATCTACGGCCGCATTCTGCGGAAAGCGATTCAGCGCTATCTCGACGGCTTACCACCGGGGCGCACCATCAGAGTTCTGGAAGTGGGCGGCGGTACCGGTGGCCTCACCAGCCAGGTCGCGCCGATTCTGCCCAGCCATCGCGTCAGCTATGTCTTCACAGATCTTTCACGCGGCTTCTTCCCACACATCGAACGCAAGCTGAGAAGCTTCGATTTCGTGTCTTGCGAAGCGCTCGACATCGAGGCCGATCCTATCGAGCAAGGCTTTGAAGCCGGCAGCTTCGACATCGTTCTTGCCTGCGACGTCCTGCACGCGACCAAGGACCTGCGCCAGTCGCTCACGCACATCAAGTCGCTGTTGCGTCCGGGGGGTCTCTTTGCCGTCATCGAGGCGGAAAGAAAGTCGTTCGTCGCGGATATCGTCTTCGGTCCCGTCAAGGGTTGGTGGCGCTTCGCCGATCATGATCTCAGACCCGACTATCCCTTGCTAAGCGGACCGCGGTGGAGATCGCTCCTTCAAGAGGAGGGCTTCCGCAATGTGGCCTTGCTGCGGAAGGCTGCCGGACCTTGCAATCTGCCCTCTGGGCACAAGCGCCTAGCGCAGAGGTTTCGAGAGGAGACGAGCAGGCCCAAGCACCGAACCCTCCCTTACGGTGACGGGCAAGTGGCTGGTCCTGGCCGATTCCTCCGGCCTGGGCGAAGCGGTGGCCGCGCGCCTTACGGCCGGAGGTGCCATCTGCTTCCTGGCCAGCCCCGGCGAGGCCTTCTCACGCGTAGACGAACGGCACTTCCGGCTACGCCCCGCCAGCGCGGAGGACCACCGCAGCCTTACGCAATCGATCTGCACGGACGGCCAGCCCCTAGCAGGCATCGTGCACCTTTGGAGCCTGGATCTCACGGAGGAGAGCGATGTAGGTCCGGAGATCATTGAACGCGCCCCAGCAGCTGGGCAGCCTCAGCCTCATGCAGCTCGTCCAAGCCGCCGAGGCACAGGCGGCTGGCACCACCAGCTATCGCTTGCTCTTGGTGACACGCGGCGCCCAGCCTTGCCGCGGCGCGCTTGGCGACGGCGGGCTGCTGCAGTCGCAAGCGATCGGCTTCGTGCGGGTTCTCTGCAACGAGATGCCGGGCATTCGGCCAAGATGCTGGACCTGCCGCCGCTGGCCGAAGCCGCTTGCGACGAGCTCGAGCTGGTGTTGGCGGAACTCTTGAGCGACGACCCGGAAGAAGAGGTGGCGATCCGCGGCGGCGCGCGCTTCCTGCCGCGCATCGAAAGTGCTGCCGGCGCGCCGATCGTCCGGTCGAGACGCTGCCCTCCAACCAGCGCTATCGCCTCGTTTCGACCCGGCCGGGCGTGCTCAACCGACTGGCCTTCCTGCAGGAGGACCGCCGGCCGCCGGGACCTGGAGAGATCGAGGTCGAGGTGCAGGCCGCCGCGCTCAACTTCCCGCGACGTTCTGAAGGCCTTGGACCTCTATCCAAAAGACGGCCCAGACGTCTCGCTCTTCGGCGACGAGTGTTCGGGCATCGTCTCAGCTGTGGGCCCGGGCGTCGAGAGCTCGCGGTCGGTGACGAGGTGGTGGCTTTTCGCCCGGTATCTTGGCTTCCTATGCCACGCTGCCGGCTATGGCGGTCACCCACAAGTGCCGCATCACAGCTTCCGAGGCGGCGGTGACCATGCCGACGACCTTCCTGACCGCCATCCAGTCCCTGCATGCGGTCGGGCGGATGCGTCGGGGCGAGAGCATCTTGATCCATTCCGCCACCGGCGGGGTGGGCCTCGCCGCCTTGCAGGTGGCCGAGAAAGGCGGAGCCAGGATCTTTACGACGGCCGGCAGCCTGAAAAGCGGGACTTCCTCGCCCACTACGGCCATCCGGACGCAATGGATTCTCGCACCTTGGCCTTTCACCGAGACGTCATGGCCAGAACCGACGGGCGCGGCGTCGACTTGGTCTTGAATGCGCTCTCCGGCAAGCCATCGCCAAGGGGCTCGCCTGCCTGCGCCCAACGGCCGTTTCCTGGAGATCGGCAAGCGGGACATCTACGACGACACCTCGATCGGCCTTTGGCCGTTTCCACAAACACATCTCTTTCTGCGCGATCTTCCTTGGCGACGCCTCGACCGACGACGACCCGGCTTTCCGGCAAGTGGTGAACGACTACGTTCAGCAGATCAGAGACGGCGAACTGCACCCCTTGCCGCATCGCGTCTTCCCTGCCTCTCGCGTGCTCGAGGCTTTCGCTTTATGAGCCAGGCCAAGCACATCGGCAAAGGTGGTGATCTCCTTTAACGACAAGGACACTAAGGGCCCTCTATCCCGCGAAATCGGCACCTCCTTTGATCCCCACGCTACCTACCTGATCACCGGCGGCTTCGCGGCGTCGGCTTGGTGCTGGCCCGCTGGATCGTGGAGCACGGCGGCCGCTCGCTAGTGCTGGTGGGTCGCCGCGGAGCGATCGACGAGAAGACCAAGGACGAGCTCAAGGCGCTGCGTGAGACCGGCGCCAAGATCGTCGAAGCCAAGGTCGACATCGCCGACCCCGAGGCGGTGACAGCCCTGCTGGAGCAAGTGCGCAGCGATGGCCCGCCGCTGAAAGGTATCTTCAATGCCGCCATGGTGATCGACGACTGCTCCGTCCTGCAGGTGACGGAAGAGCGCTTCCGGCGGGTCCTGGGGCCGAAGATCAGTGGTACCTGGAACCTGCACCGCGCCAGCCTGCAGGACCAGCTGGACTACTTCGTCTGTTTCAGCTCGCTGAGCTCCCTGGTGGGCCAACAGGGGCAGACCAACTACGTAGCGGCCAACAGCTTTCAGGACAGCATCGCCTATTATCGCCGCACGCAGGGCTTGCCTGCGCTTACCGTCAACTTGGGTACGATCGGCGATGTCGGCTTCGTCTCTCGTACCGAGAAGTTCGCCTCGCTGGCAGAGAGCCAGGGCATTCCTGCCACGCGCGCGATCGACTGCCTCTTCACCCTGACCGGGCAGGACGCGGCGCAGCGCGGCATCTTGCGCACGGAGTGGCACCTCTTCGCCTCGACGAGCGCGAAGGGCAGAGGCCTGCAGCGACTGAAGGACTTGGCGGAAGAGGCAATGGAGCAGCAGGACACGGATGGTGCCGGTGAAGCTCGCCGGACGATCATGCGTGCACTGGCGGCCGAAAGGCCGGCCTTGGTCTTGTCATACCTGCGCACCCTCTTGGGACGCGTCATCGGCATCAGCGGCGACAAGATTGGAGACCAGCAAGGACTGAACGAATTGGGCCTCGATTCCTTGATGGCGATGGAGATGCGGATGCGCATCGAGCGTGAGCTCGCCGTCTCCCTACCTCTGGCGAAGCTGACACAAGGCCTGCTTACCCTGGAGTTCCTCACCCAGGTGGTGATGGAGCAGCTGAAGGGCGACGCCTTGAAGGGCAGCAGCACGCCGACGCTGCCTGACGCTGCGAAAGCGCCGGAGCCGGCAAGCCCTGCGCGCTTGGTGGTGATGCAACCCGATGGCAAGACGCCGCCGCTTTTCTGCTTCCACCCGGCCGGCGGCCTGGTCGAGGTCTACCAAGATCTGGCGGAGCGCTTGGCACCGGACGTCAAGGTAATCGGTATTCAGTCCGGAACGGGCACGCCTCATGATACGGTCGAAGAGATGGCAGCGGCATACGTCCCTCTGATCCGAGGAGAACAGCCGCGCGGGCCCTATCACCTCTTCGGCTTTTCGCTCGGCGGGTTCACCGCACTCTCTACGGCCGCGGCTTTGGAGAGCCAATCCGAGAGAGTAGCCTACCTCGGTCTTGCCGACAGCAAGCCCGTCGCCGACAGCGAAGAGCGCGAGGTCTTCCTAAAGAACGGCATCATCGAGATCGAAGGCGAGTTGACCCGGGTCTATCAGTTCGAGACCAAGCTTGCCAGCGATGCACTTGAGGCCGAAGCGGAAGCCTTGGCCCGCGCGTTGCTGGGCCTCCCCGACGAGGAGATGCTCGCCCGCCTGGTTGCCTGGATCATGAAGCTAAATCCCACCGACGCCGGCGTCACGCAAGAGAGCGTGACCGAGTTCATGGGCCTGATTGCAACCAACTTCAGGATGGTAGGGAACTATCGCCCGCAGAAGGTCCGAGCACCTCTCGACATCTGGTTGTCGACCCAGGCATCGCTCGGACAAGCGGACACCGACTGGAGCCTCTACACGGCCTCGACCCATCGCCACGCAAGCATCGACGTTGGTCATCACGACTTGCTGCGACCGCCGACGGTCGAGCAGATTGCCGCCGACGTAAAGGCCCGCTTGGCGGCTCTGGCGCTGGAGCCCGTCTCCTAGAATCGAGGTCCCGCTAGAGGATCTGGCTCAGGAACTCCTGCGTGCGCGGGTCCTTGGCTTCGTCGAAGAAGGTCTTGGGCGGGCCATGCTCGACGATGACGCCGCGGTCGGTGAAGTAGATGTGGTCGGCCACCTCGCGCGCGAAGCCCATCTCGTGGGTCACCAGGATGCAGGTCATGCCTTCGGCCGCGAGCTCCTTGATGGTGACCAGCACCTCTTTCACCGTCTCCGGGTCCAAGGCGGCGGTCACCTCGTCGAACAGCATGACGTCGGGGTTCATCGCCAAGGAGCGCGCGATGGCCACGCGCTGCTGCTGGCCTCCGGAAAGCTCGCCCGGATAGCTGTCTTCCTTGCCCTCCAAGCGCACCTTCTTGATCAGGCGCCGGGCGCGTTCCTCGACCTCGTTCTTGTCCTGCTTCAGCACCAGGACCGGAGCCATCATCACGTTCTGCAGCGCCGTCTTGTGCGGGAAGAGGTTATACTGCTGGAAGACCATGCCGACCTTCTTGCGCAGCTCCAGCTTGTCGAGATGCGGGTCGTGCACCTCTTGGCCCTCGACCGTGATCGAGCCCGCCTGAATGTCGTTCAGCGCGTTGATGCAGCGGATCAAGGTCGACTTGCCCGACCCCGAGGGGCCGATGATGCAGATCACCTCTCCCTTCATGACATCCAGTGAGATCCCCTTCAGCACCTCCAAGGTGCCGAAGGACTTGCGCACGTCCTTGAGCGAGATGATCGGTTGATCGGGGGTCCAGGCCATGGTGGGGGTCCTCACAGCTTAACGGCAAAACGACGCTCCAGCCGGACGGTCAGCCGGGCGATCGGGTAGCAGTAGAGAAAGAAGATAGCCAGGACGAAGCCGTAGAAGGGGATCAGCAGGATCGGCCGATTGTTCTCCGCCTCGATGGCTTGCCGGGTCAGGTTCAAGATCTCTTCGACGCCCAGGATGGAGACGATCGGCGTCGCCATGGTCAGGATGGCGTACCAATTCATCCAAGGCGGAATCATCCGCTTCACGCATTGCGGCAGGATGATTCGCCAGAGCGTCTGCGTGCGCGAGAAGGCCAGCGACTCCGAGGCCTCCCACTGCGCCGAGGGCACGGAGTTCACCGCACCGCGCACGATCTCGGAGATGTTCGCCATGATCGGCAGCGAGAGGCCGACCACCGCCTTGATCCAGTCCGGCACCGGGATCACCAGATCGCCGATCACGATCTCGAAGGGGAAGGAGAGCATCACGATGAAGAGCAGCACCAGCCAGGGCGAGTTGCGGAAGATCTGGGTCAGGAAGTGGCTGATGCGGGCCACGGGCCGTCGTTGCGAGATCTGACCCAGGCCCAGGAAGACGCCCAAGAGGGTGCCCAGGGCCATGGTCAGGACACTGATCAGGATGGTGAAGACAAAGCCCTGAAAGACCAGGAAGGGGATCCAGCGGAACAGCGTCTCGAAGGCGCCGACGATGGATTCGCCGTTTTCCTGCGCCATCACGCCGAGCGGCCAGGCAAGCGCCGCCAAGGCCAGCAGGGCCACTGCCCAAGGTGGTATGCCGGCCAGCCAGCGGCTGAAACCGATCGGCGAGGGCTCGGCAAAGAGCGCCTTATGGGAATGCAGGACCGGAAGGTCGGTGCTGGCCGGCGCGCCAACGCCCGGGATGACTCTTGTCATGGCCTTACCCTCCGTAGCCCGGGATACGCATGGCGCGCTCCCAGCGGTTCATGCCCATGACGACGATGCCGACCAGGCCCAGGTAGGTCAGGAACAGGACCACCATCATAGGGTTCTGCGCCGAGGGAAAGTCGTTCCAGATGGTGATCGACTCGTACAGCAATTCCGGCACGGCGATGACGAAGGCCTGTGTGGTGGTCTTCACCAGGTTGACCAGGTTGTTGTTGAGCGCCGGGATCGAGACGCGCAGCGCCAGGGGCAACACGATGTAGCGGTAGGTCTGCAGCCGGGTGTAGCCCAGCGCCGAAGCGGCCTCTTGCGTCGAATGCGGCACCGCCTCGACACCGGCGCGAAAGATCTCGACGTTGAAGGCGCCGGCGAAGAAGGACAGCGAGATAATCGCCCAGCCGACGTTGGAGATGATCGGCACCTCCAGCCAGCCGTCCGGCGAGTAGGTCGGCGTCAGCGGCCCCAGCGCAAAATAGAAAAAGAGCAACTGCACGAAGGGCGGCGTGTTGCGGAAGAACTGAATGTAGCCGGCCACCAGCGAACGCAGGAGCTTGCTGTGTGCGCCCTGCATTGCCGCACCGACGATCCCGATGACGACGCTGAAGATGAGGCAGGCAACCGACAATTGTACGGTCATGAACAGACCGCTCATGACCATGTCGAAGCGGGTCTCGTCATAGAAAAAAATGAAATTCCAGGTGGGGAACTCTTCCGCCAAGCTGTGGAAGAACTCCGGAAACCAGTCAAACATCACGAAGCTTCCCTGCCGTAGGACGAGGGCGGCCCCCTATGGAGCCGCCCCTTCTTGTTGTCGTTACTCTGCGAGCCAGTCCTTGAAGCGCTCCTTCTCACGGACAAGAAAAGCGCTTGGCTGGATGCCCCACTTGGCTTCGAGGTCGACCAAGCGGCCGTCTCGGTGCCAGTTGTACTGCATGCCTGACATGAAGCGCCCGAAGATGCAGTCCTGCTCGTCCTTCGGTACGGCGAGCGCCCAGGGGTTGTCGTCTTCTGTCGGCATCGGCATCTCGAAGCCGTCCCAATCGCCCGACAGCAGGTCGGCCATGATCGAGCTGTCGTCGTAGACGAAGGCGACGCACTTCTTGTCGCGCAAAGCTTGCTTGGCCTCGGCATTGCCGGTGAAGGCGACGACCTCGGCGCCGTAGCGCTCTTCGACGATCTGGTTGTAGAAGGCGCCCTGCTTACCGCAGACCGGCCGGTCGCGCAGCTGCTCCCATTCGGTCATCCCCAGCGCCTTGGGCGCCAACACGTTGGTGCCGGAGGTATAGTAGTTCGGCCCGACGATGCCGACGATCTCACGCCGGTCGGCGCGGTCCGACATGGTGGCGATCATCAGATCGATCTTGCCCTGCTCCAGGAACTGCATGCGGTTGGAGGACTGCACGGGCACGACCTCCAGCTCGACGCCCATGGCGGCGGCGACGTCCTGAGCCATGTCGATTTCCATGCCGACCAGCGCGCCGCTGGTGTCACGGAAGCCCCAGGGCTTGTAGTCGGGCTTGACGCCGACGACGATCTTGCCGCGCTCCATGACCTTGTTCCAAACCTCGTTGGTGCACTCCGCGGCGACTGCCGCGGTCGAGCCCAATGCCAAGGCAAAGGCGGTGGTGGTTGCAAGTAGCGCTTTCATGTTGTTCTCCCTGTTCTAGAAAGCTGGACGATGCCCGAGCCAGGCCTGAGGAGCTCCCCGGCCAGGTCGAGCAGGTTCGACGTCTCCAGACAGACGTCGGGTACGGGACTGCCTGCAAAGCCCAGGCAATCGGCGAACTTTGAAACGAGATCCTCTTTCGTCAGCGGTCGACCGGGCATACCGTAAGCCTCGCCGCAGAAACCGTCGAGACGCCGGCCGTCCTTGAGCCGGAGCCCGATGCGCGCACTCTCGGGAAAGCGCGTACGCATCTCAGCCGTCGAGAGATCCTGGGCGACGCTGACCTTGACCCTTTCCATCAGCTCGGTCTTTTCGCTCTTGGCAATTTCACCCTCTGCCAGATCCTGCAGGCGGACCCGTCCATAGAGAACGGCACAAGCCAGAGCGTAGGGCAAGCTGAACTGTGATTCAGCCAGGGTCGAAGGCCGCGGATGGACCAGGCTGATGGCCACCAGTTCCGGGACCGCGGCCTCAATCATCTCGACGTCGCTCGGCCCTGCCGATGCCCGGGTCATGAGCCCGGCCGTCTCATCGATGGCTGCATGAGCGGCGGAGCAGACCGGGCTGGTCTTGAAGAAGAGGCCGGGCGCTACCAGCCGCCAGCGCCGGCCGAGCCCCTCTGCCTCGTCCGGTTTCGCTTGTCCGCCATTCAACAGCGCCAAGAACCCGCGAGGATCCTCGAAGGCATCGATTGGACCGGTGAGTCCGGCCTGTGCTGCACGCGCACATCCGATCGCCCGGCGGGCGACGTCTCCCACCAGATAGGGCTTGGCGTCCGTGCCGAAGACCGTCTTGCCGCCGCCTGCCGAGCCCGCGGCCATGCCGATGGCGTGCGCAGCGGCCTCTGCCTTCAAGCCGATCAGTCTTGCGGCGGAGGCCGTCGCGCCGATCAGCCCGAAGGTGGCGGTGCTCCACCAGCCCTTGAAGTAGTGATCGTGCGTGCAGAGCTCGGCCAGCGTGTAGGTCACCTCCGATCCGGCGATGAAGGCCAATGTCATGGCTTCTTCCGCCAGACCGGCCTCTTCGGCCAAGGCGAGTGCCACGGGCAGCACGACGGCGGAGCCGTGCATGATGCCGGTATAGCTGGTGTCGTCGAAGTCCCAGGCATGGGCCGCCATGCCGTTGACCAGTGCGGCCGTCTCGGCATTGCCGGTCCCACCGCTCGCCAGACTGCAGCGTCCGGGCGTGTTGGGAAGCGTGCGGGCAAGCGCTCGCGTCTTGGCATGCGCGCCGCCGGCCAGGGTGACCCCAAGCGTATCGAGGATGGCCCGCCTGGCGGTCGCAAGGACCTCGGCAGGCACATCGCCTGCCTTGAGGGCAATGCTCCAGTCTGCGAAGTGCTTGGCCAGCGCCGTCTTCATCATCGACCGCCTGCGTCCAGCCGATAGCCGAAGGGCTCTGCCGTCTCGCACATCAAGCTCCAGATTGACTGCGCCCAAGTCACGGGGACATAGAGCTCGTAGCCCTCGGGGCCAATAGAGTGCAGCAGCACGCCGACATGATGGAGGCCGGTTTGCGCGAAGCTGCCGACGGGAAAGTTATCCGGCGCAAGGTCGAGCGGGACCAGTCTTGCCAAGAACGCCGAAGCCTCCGCCCCGCCAATGCCGAAGATCCAGCGCGCATGCGTGAGGTCCAAACTTGCCGCCCGCGCGGGATCCAGCTTGCCAAGCGCCTCAGCCAGGATGCCCGGATCACGGTGGGCGATGAGCAAACGGTCCGGCGCGATCCGAAACGTGGTCGCATAAACTGCAACCTGCGCCCAGCGGTAATCGCCAATCTCATCCAGGCCAAGGGATGAGAGCGCCGGCCAGACGGCCTTATCAAAGGATGCCCAGCCAGCGATCTGCGCCAGGGCTCGCGGCGCGCGCTCCGTCAGAGTGACGGCCGCTGCCACGGCCCCGCCGGGTCGTGGTTCCGTCGTGACGGAGGCAAGCGGGGAGGCGATCTCAAGCATTCTGCCGCGCGCCTTCAGGATCAACGAAGTGATGCGACACCACCTTGGCTTTGAGCGTCGTGCCGCCCAAGAAGTCGACGACGCGGATCGTTTCGCCCAGGCGCTCTTGGCCTTCGCGCAAGAGCCCGAGTGCGATGTTCCTGCCCAGTGCCGGCGAATAGGTCGCAGAAGAGACCCAGCCTTCACCGTGCCCCACGGTCGGCCCATCGGCAGCGAACAGCAAGGCGCCGCCCAGCGCACCTTGCTCGCCGTCGATCTCCAGTCCCACCAGGCTTGGGCGGGCTGGGTCGGTCAAGGCCGGGCGCTGTCTCAACACCTCGCCGACGAAGGGCTTCTTCTTCGAGGCGAAGCCTTCCAGGCCCAAGTCCTTCAGGGTCGTGCGGCCGTCCAATTCGGCACCGGCCACATGTCCCTTCTCGATGCGCAGAGCGCCCATCGCCTCCGTGCCGTAGGACTTGAGGTTGAAGGGCCGGCCGGCCGCGATGATGGCCTCCCACAGCTGGCGGGCGAAGCCGGTCGGCGCATAGAGTTCGTAGGCCAACTCGCCGGAATAGCTCATGCGGTGGATGCGGACCGGAACGTCGGCCATCTCGCCATGGACGAGGTGATTGTTGGGCAAGGCCTCAGGCTCCAGGTCGCTCTCAGGCGCCAAGGCGCGTAAGAGATCTCGCGCCTTCGGGCCGGCCAGGGCGAAGGCGGCCCAAGCATCGCTAACGCTGGTGACCTGTACCTTGAGATCGGTCCAAGCGGTCTGCAGCAGTTGCTCGGCGAAGGCCAGAACCTTGGCGGCGTTGGCCGTGGTCGTCGACATGAAGTAGTCGTGCTCGCCCAGCCGCGCGGTGGCACCGTCGTCCATGACGATGCCGTCTTCGCGCAGCATCACGCCGTAGCGCAGCCGACCGACCGGCAGGGTCTTCCAGCCGTTGACGTAGACGCGGTTCAGGAACTCGGCCGCGTCCGGGCCTTGCACGGCGATCTTGCCCAAGGTGGAGACGTCGACCAGCCCGACGTGCTTGCGTACATGATCGGCCTCGCGCCGGTAAGCCTGGCCCAAGCTTTCACCGGCCTCGGGGTAGTACCAAGGACGCATCCAGGCGCCCGCCTCGGTCATCACTGCGCCGTTCTCCCGATGCCAGGCGTCGATCGGGGTGAGGCGCGTCGGCCGGAAGTGCAGGCCATGCTCTCGCCCCACCAGAGCGCCGATGGCAAGCGGCGTATAAGGCGGGCGGAAGGTGGTGGTGCCGACCTCACCGATCTCCTTGCCTTGCAGCTTGGCCATGCGGGCCAGCGCATTCAAGTTGGAGAGCTTGCCTTGGTCGGTGGCCATGCCGGTGGTGGTGTAGCGCTTCAGGTGCTCGACCGAGACATAGCCCTCGCGGTGCGCCAGATCGATGTCCTCCAAAGTTACGTCGTGCTGCAAATCGATGAAGGCCTTGCCCAGGGGCTTGCCATCGGCCTTGGTCAGCGGGCCCACCGGATGGACGTTGCTGGTCCAGTCGTCGCCCAGGCTGACGGAAGGAGCCGCGGGCGGCGCTCCGCTGTCGCCGGAGAGACCGCAGGCAAGAGCGGCGGCCGCACCTGCGGCGAAGCTTTCTGCCAGAACATCTGTCAGCCGTCCGTTTGCCGCCGCCGCGCCCACGCAGCGCAAGCCCGGCACCGATCCCTGCGGCACGAAGCAGCCCTTGGCCGCGTCATAGACCGGCTTCTGCTGGCGCTGGCTCCAAAGGTGAAGGGCAGGCTGCCACCCGCCCGAGACGGCGATCAGATCGCAGGCGAGGCCCTGCGTCGCCCCTGTCGCTCTGCCGTCGAGACCCACAGGCGCGATCATTGCCGAGGCGACGCGCGCCCTGCCCTTGGCCGCCAAGACGCCGTGGCCGGCCATGACGGTCGCCCCGGCTGCCTCGAGCGGCCCGGCGAGGCCTTGCGGCACCTGTTGGCGCAAGTCCAGCAAGGTCACCGCGGCACCCGCGCGAAGCAGATCGAACGCCAGGCCGTAGGCGCTGTCGTTGTTGGTGCAGACAAGCGCCTGCCGTCCGGGCAGCACCGCATAGCGGTTCAGGTAGCTGCGCGCAGCCGCCGCCAGCATCACGCCGGGCTTGTCGTTACCGCCGAAGACCAAGGGCTGCTCGATCGCTCCGCTGGCCAGCACGGCCTCCTTGGCGCGCACCTGCCAGTAGCGCTGGCGCGGCTGGCCTGGGGGCGGCTCCGGGACATGGTCCCAGACGCGCTCCACCAGACCGAAGACGCCTTGGTCGTAGGCGCCGAAGGCCGTCGTGCGAGTGAGGATCCGGACGTTCTCCAGACTGCGCAGCTCACCCTCGGTCTCTTGCAGCCAGTGGTCGCTCTCCCCCAAAGGGGTCGCTAGCAAGGACCCGCCGAGGAGGGAGTCCTGCTCCACCAGCACCACCCGCGCACCGCTGCGCCCGGCCGCCAAGGCCGCTGCTAATCCGGCCGGCCCGGCGCCGATAATCAGAACGTCGGCGAAGGCATTGACCTTCTCGTAGCTGTCCGGATCCTCTTGGCCCTCCGCTTGACCCATGCCGGCTGCCTTGCGGATGAAGCGCTCGCAGAACATCCAAAAGCCGGTACCCCTGAAGGGGCCAATGAAGGTCTTGTAGTAGAAGCCGGCGTGGAGCGCTGGTGCCAGCAGCTGGTTCAGCGCACCCAGATCCCATGCGAGCGAGGGCCAGGCATTCTGCGAACGGGCAACGAGGCCGTCATAGGCCTCAGCCAAGGTCGCCCGCGTGTTGGGCTCGCCCCGCTCGCCGCTACGCAAGTGGACCAGGGCGTTGGGCTCCTCGGCGCCTGCGGCAAAGAGACCGCGAGGACGGTGATACTTGAAGCTGCGCCCCACCAGCATGTGACCGCCGGCCAGAAGAGCCGAAGCCAGGCTGTCGCCGGGATGGGCCAGGATCTGTTTGCCATCGAAGCTGAGGCGCAGCGTCGAAGCGCGATCGATACGGCCACCGTTCGGCAGGCGCTGGGCGGTCATTTCACCACCTCCGGCGTCAGTTCCGCCACCTCTCGGGCCAACCGCGTCTCGCCGATTTCGTGGGTCAAGGTGTTGCGTTCCACCACCAGCCATTGGCGGCAGCCCAGCTGGTGGTGCCAGTATTCCCGATGCGGCCCCCTCGGGTTCTCACGTTGAAAGACGTATGCGTACCAGGCCTCGCTCGACCTCTCCGCCATAGCCGGGCGCACCAGGGTCGCATCGCCGCCGTAGGTAAACTCGGTCTCGTCGCGTAGACCGCAGATGGGACAAGCAAGTCTCAGCATGGTTTCCTAGTGCGCATTGGGGGTCGGCCCCATGCCTTTCTCGTCGATCTGAACGCCCCGGCGAAAGCGATTCAGGGTGAATTCCGCGTTGTCCTCGTGCGGGCTGTCCTTGGCGATGGTCCAGGCAAAGCACCAGCCGCTGGCCGGCGTCGCCTTGAAACCGCCGTAGCACCAGCCGCCGTTAAGGTAGAGCCCTTCGATCGGCGTCTTGGTGATGAAGGGAGAGCCGTCCATTGACATGTCCATGACGCCGGCCCAGTGCCGCAGCAGACGCAGCCGGGAGAGCGAGGGCATCAGCGCCTTGGCGCTGGCCAGGGTATGCTCGACGATCGGCAGGCCGCCGCGCTGGGCGTAGGTGTTATAGCCGTCGAGATCGCCGCCGAAGACCAGCCCGCCCTTGTCCGACTGGCTGATGTAGAAATGTGCCGCGCCATAGCCGATGACGGTATCGATCAGCGGCTTCAAGGGCTCGCTGACGAAGGCCTGCAGCGCGTGACTCTCGATCGGCAGGATGAGCCCTGCCTTTTTGGTCAGATGGCCGGAATGGCCGGCCACCGCAAGCCCCACCTTGGCGGCACGGATCGGGCCTCGGCTGGTCTCCACGCCGACGATGCGATGGCCGTCGCGCAGGAAGCCCAAGACCTCGCACTGTTGAATGAGGTCGACGCCCAGCCGGTCCGCCCCCCTGGCGTAACCCCAGGCGACGGCGTCGTGGCGGGCCGTGCCGGCGCGGCTTTGATAGATCGCACCATGGATCGGAAAGCGTGCTTTCTCGGAGTAATCGAGATAGGGCAGCCGACGGCGCACCTCGCCGCGTCCGATCAGCTCCGCATCGATGCCGTTGGCGCGCATGATGTTGCCACGCCGCCTGGCCGCATCCATCTGCGCCGGCGAGTGGCAAAGATTGAACTGTCCCCGCTGCGAGAACATCACGTTGAAGTTCAGGTCCCGGCTCAGGTTTTCCCACAGCTTCATCGAGCGTTCGTAGAAGAGGGTGTTGCCCGCCATCATGTAGTTGGAGCGTACGATGGTGGTGTTGCGCCCGGTGTTGCCACCGCCCAGCCAGCCCTTCTCCAGGACCGCGACGTTGCGCACGCCATGCTCTTTGGCGAGGTAGTAGGCGCTCGCCAAGCCATGTCCGCCGCCGCCGACGATGACCACGTCATAGGCCGGCTTGGGCTCCGGATCGCGCCAGGCGCGCGCCCAATCCCGATTGCCTGTCAAGGCATGCCGCAGAACTGCCAGAGCCGAGTAGCGCACCGGTCCCCCTTCGCCGTGGTCGTCAAATGCTGCTGGAAGAGGTAATATCCCAAACGCTACATCTGGTCAAATTGATTTAGCATATGCTACAAATGAATCTCCGCTGCCTGCTGAGGCCCATATCGTGACCGAGATTCTGGACCGCCTCTCCGCCGCCCTGCCGGACTTGCCCAGCAAGCTCTCGCTGGCGGCCCGTTTCGCGCTGGACCATCCCGAGCGGATCGCCTTGGCCTCCATGCGCGGTGCGGCCAGCGAGTGCGGCGTGACCTCGCCGACCATGCTGCGCCTGGCCCGCGTCATGGGGTTCGAGAGCTACACCGGCTTCAAGACGGCATTCCAAAGCGCGCTTCTGCGCGATGGCTTCGGAGCGCGCGCCGGTGCGTTGCGGGATGCCGGCGAAGCCAAGGGTCAGGCCTCCTTGGTCAAGGCGATCGCTGTCGCAGCTGCAACCAACATAGAGCGCAGTTTCCGAACGATGGATCAGCGCGCTTTGACCGAGATGGCAGATGCGATTATCTCAGCCGCCACGACCTATGTCGTAGCCGCCGGCTCCCTGCACTGGGTCGCGGCCATGATGCAGGCCACCGGCCGCATGGCGGTACCGGGCCTGCGCGTACCGCGCTCCGGAGAGGCCAGCGTGATCGAGACGATCGGTGCCATCGGCCCCGACGACCGACTCTTGGCGCTCGGCATAGAGCCCTATGCGCGCAGCACCGTCGAGGCCCTGCGCTTCGTCAAGGAGCGGGGCGCCAATATCATGGTGATCACCGACCGGCGCAGCTCTCCGCTCTTAGAGTGCGCCGACACCTGGCTCTTGGCCCAAACCCAGAGCCCGCACTACTACCCCTCGATCGTGGCAGTGATTGCCGTTGTTGAAGCCTTGCTTGCAACTATCGTGGCAAGAAGCGATCAGGCCACTCTGGATCGCATCAAAGAAATCGAACGCTTACGAGAAAGGAGCGGCGCCTACCTGACGGGCTATAGCTGACACAACACTGCCTGTTCACGTATGCGGACAATCTACACGGCGGACTGTGTTCAGCCGTCTGTTTTGAACATTTGGCAGCCAGCGCGTGTATAAGGACTCTAGAGTTACCGGTAACAAAAAGTTCATTTCCTTAGTTTCTAGCTTTCTTGCCCGAAATGAGTAAACTGGCCCCATCTGGAGGGGGTCGGGACGCTCGAGCAAGGGAGCAGCTCGATGCATGCGGGGTGCAGGAAGGCCGTGGCTTTCGGGCTCGCGGCAATGTTGATGGCTGGCGTATCGTCGGCTGTCGCACAATCGGGGTCGGGCGACGTCCTTGAGGTGAGGCTGCCCGATGACGCGACGATTCGCGACGTGGCGGAGCTTTACCTAGGCGATCCGGACCTCTGGGAGGAGATCCTGAAGGCGAGCGGCGTGTCGAGCGTGGCCGAATTGAAACCCGGCCAGGTGCTGCGGGTGCCGCGAAGTGAGATCGTTTCCGCCAATGAAGCGCTGATCGAGTCGTTGGAGCGGATCCAGGCGGCCAATTCCGCCGGCGCCCAGGTCTTCGCGTTCGACGAGATTACCTTGGCGATTGATTTGAGGGACACGGCCTTGGAAGAGCGCGAGGCGCGAAATTGGCCCTCGACCTACAGCTTCGCCACCCAGTCGATCGTCCATGCCGACGACGCGCACGACAAGTCCCTCGCCCAGCGGGACCAAAGCGTAGAGGCCCTTCTGACCGACCGCTCCGGCGCGGTCGAAGGGCGCCGACCGCAGGAGCTGGGGTGGAGCGATCGCTACCTTCGCAACACCTTGGTCGAGCAGGAGCGGGTGCGCACACTGTCGGGTTCGACGGCGCAGATCACCTTTCGCGACGCCAGCCGCCTGCGTCTCAACAACAACTCGAACGCCGTGATCCGGCGCATGCGCGTCGACCCCCTGAGCGGCCGTCAGGAGGCGCGCGTCACCCTCGTCGAAGGCGATTTCTACGCCCTCTTGGCCGACGAGAACGAGCGCCGCCAGTTCTCGGTCGACATCCCCGAGGTCGACGCCGAGATCGAATCGGGAAACTTCTGGGTGAGCCACGACCGCGACTCGGCGAAATTCACCAACTACGACAGCGACGAAGTGCGGGTGGCGGCGCAAGGCCAATCGCTCACCTTGAACGAGAACGAGGGCACGGTGGTCCGCAAGGGCGAGGCGCCCGACTTGAAGGTCGACGTGCTGGCGCCTCCGGACTTGGCGCGGCCGGGTGACGACGCCCGCATCTACAGCGGCGACGTCGAGCTCGGCTGGAACCCGCTGGAGGACGCAGTAGGCTATTGGCTGGAGCTCGCCCGCGACCAGCAGTTCAATGCCATGGTGACCAGCGAGTTCGGACTGGAAGACCCCACCCACCTGGCGCGCGACCTGGAGCCTGGCTCCTATTTCTGGCGCGTGTCGGCGCTCGACGGCTTCGGTCTGCCGGGCCAGCGCAGCCCGGTTCAGCGTTTCGCCTATGTGGAAGATGTCGACCCGCCCTTCCTATCGGTGGTCGACCCGCGCGACGGGGTGGTCAGCCGCATTCCCCAGATCTCCTTGAACGGCGAGGCGGAGCCGGGCGCGAGCGTCAGCGTAGTCCTTGGCGAAGGGGCGAGTCCGATGGCGCTGGACGTCGACGCGGCGGGGGCGTTCACCGGCGATCTGGTCCTGATGCCCGGCGAAAACCTGATCGTCGTCACCGCCACTGACACTGCCGGTAATGCCCGCGCGGTCGAGACGACCGCGATCCACGTGCCAGACGTGGAGATCCCGCTTGTCTTCGACGAGGCCCTGCCCCGCTTGGCGCCGCGCCACTTCTTATCGGGCGGAGAGGTGCTCACCTTGGGTGGCCTGACCGCGCCTGCTGCTGCGGTCAGGGTTCTGGACGCCGAAGCGCAGGTCCTGGCGGCCGGATCGGCGGACACTGAGGGGGCCTTTCGCCTGTCGATCCCGCTGGACTCTGCCGAACAGACCGCCTTGACCTTGATCGTGGAGACGGCGACCGGGCAAAGCCTGGCGGCGGAATTCAAGGCCAGCATCGACGACAGGCCGCCCGCACTGGCGCTCGATTCTCCGCCGCCGCGGCTCGTGGGCGAGCCCTATTTGGACCTCTCGGGCAGCACCGACCCGAACGCCAGCCTGACCGTGAACGGCGAGCCGCTGGCGGTCGCCGCCGACGGCAGCTTCACGCTGTCGGTCGATCTCTTGCCCGGCGCGAACGAGCTGCAGCTGACCGCCACCAATCAGCTGGGCGCAGCCAGCGATGCGGCCTGGCGCGTGACCTACGACAACAGCCCTCCGGTCTTGCTGAGCCAGTCCGCATCGCGGCTGGGCGAAGGCGCTTCGGCACTGGCCATCGAGGTCGTCGCGGAAGACGATACCGGGCTGGCCGCCGTCGCGTCGGCCACGGTCGCGGCGGAAGGCGAGACCTTCACCGGTTTCCTGCGCCTCAATCGGGCGAACAACACCTACGCGGGCGAGATCCAGGTGCCGGCGGCCCTGCTGGGTCGCGCGCAGCTGGTGGAAGTGGAGCTGGCGGATCACGCCGGCAACGTTGCAGTGGAGCGACTGAAATGAAGCCTAGCGCTGACAGCGGCCAGCGGCGCGGGTCGCCTTCGCCTTGGGCACAAGGGTTCTGGGCTATCCTCTTCGGTCTCGCAGTCGTCCTTGCATTGCCTGCCCAGGCGCAGCAGATCGGCGGACCTCTCTTGGTCACCTACGGGTCCGATGCTCCCGCGGAAGAAGGCGATTTCGACTACGCGCAAGTGCTCTACATCTCGGTCCCGCGCGACTACCCGGAACGCTTCCACATTCGCGTCTTCGACCCGGACAGCGAGGGCGAGCACGATCTGGCGCTCTTTCCCCGTGGCGATACGAAGACCCGCTTTGCCCTCTATGGCGGCCCCGATGCGGTCGTCGCACCGGGCGGCAGCGACGGACGCTCGATCGGCGAGGCCGAGCTCAGGCAGGGCAAGCTGCTTGGCGAAACCATCTTTGACGGTGAATCGCGCTTCGACGGCGTTTGGACCACCTTGGCGTCGGTCCTGCCGCGCCAAGGTGCCGAGGTCGGCGATGCTGCCGTCTTTCGCCTGGTGGTCGAGGGGCTCTCGGGCAACAACGGCAATCTCTACGATGTTGCGATAAGCGGCCACCCGACACGCGATGAACCGATCGAGGGCGCGCGCTTGTGGAGCTTCGCGCCCACCGTCCGCGCAGTCGACAGGAGCACCATCACGGAGTTGCCTTTCGTCGCTCCCGACGAAGGCGACCGGCTTACCGTCTCGACCTTCGATGCGGCCTTCGCCGAGACCACCCTCAAGACACCCTTCGACGACGCTCGGGTCGCCGGCTCGAGTCAGGGGAACTGGACCGACTCCGAGGTTCCGCTTGCCGCCGATCAGCTGGGCGGCCCGGCGGCGCTGACCTTGCTGGGCGGCAATGAGCTTCCCAACGACATCACTGTGCAGCTGCGCGACGCCGAGGGGCGCCTGCTGCCGATCGCGATGCCGCCGCGGCGTTGGCAGGAGAACCGCCGCCCGCTGCCGGCACCCCGGGCCGCCGTGCTTGCCAACTGCACCGCCGTCGCCTTCGATGCCGGGACCACCCGCGACCCGGACGGTCACGCCTTGACCTATCATTGGGAGTTCGGTGACGGCAGCAGCTTCGATGGTCCGGCCGTGGTGCACGACTATGGCCGCTATGGTCCGGTCCGCGCCGTCTTGTACGTGACCGACGCCTCGGGCCAGGTGGGGGCCGGAGCCCGCCTGCCCATCGACCTCTTGCTGAAGCGGCGTCCGATCGCGCGCCCGATCTTGCCGAGCGTGGTCGCAGTGGGCGAGTCGGTGACCCTGGATGCCACGCAATCGGACCTGGGTGGATTCGGGCTCGCCGAGGCCGTGTGGCGCATCAACGACGGCGCAGACCTCAGCGGTGCAAAGGTGCGCTACGTCTTCGATCAGCCCGGCGACTATTTGGTGTCGCTCGCTGTCCGCGACGACGCGGGCGGGGCCTGCGACACGGGAACGGCGGAGCAGATCATCACCGTCAATGCCGCGCCCGTCGCCGAAGCCGGGCCGAATCGGCGCGCCTCGGTCGGCGAGAGCGTCACGCTGGATGGCTCGCGCAGCTACGACGACGACGGCGAGATCACCGCCCACACCTGGGAGCTAGGCGACGGCGCCACCGCCGAGGGTGCGGTGGTCTCGCACGTCTATGAGACGCCCGGAACCTTTGTCGCCCGCCTGAAGGTGCGGGACGACGCCGGCGTGGCCAACAGCGAAGACCTCGATTCGACGCGCCTCTTGATCAACGCGGTGCCGGTCGCCGCGGCAGGGCCGGACCGCAGTGCCGCGATCGGAGAAGAGATCGTCTTCGACGCCGGGCGGTCGAGCGATGCCGACGGCACGATCATCTCCTATGCCTGGGACTTCGGCGATGGCAACCGCTCGCAAGGCCAGCGCGTGCGCCACGCCTACGCCGCGCCGGGCCTCTACCGCGTCAACTTGGCGGTGCGCGACGATTCCACCACCAGGACTGGCCGCCATGAAGACTGGGCGACGGTGCTGGTCAATGCACCCCCGCTCGCCGATGCCGGTCCCGATCAGCATGTCACGGCAAGCCTTGTTCAGTTCGACGGCAGCCGATCCCACGACCCCGACGATGCCATTGCGGACTATAGCTGGGACTTCGGTGACGGCACGAGCGGCAGCGGGCCGAGCCCGACCCATGTCTACCGCCTGCCCGGCACCTACGAGGTCTCGCTAAGGGTTACCGATTCCTCCGGCGTGGTGCGCAACAGCGACAGCGACAGCATGCAGGTCAGGATCAACGCGCCCCCGATTGCCGACGCCGGGCCGGACCTGATCGCTGCTCCGGGCGAGGAGCTGGTGCTGCAGGCGACCGGCTCGCTCGATCCCGACGGGCGCGTCACCGGCTTCGAATGGCGCTTCCCCGACGGCTCAATCCAGACCGGACGTGTCGCCGCCGTGACCTTCCCAGAGCCGGGACGCTATCGCGTCGCCTTGCAGGTGCAAGACAACAGCCGGCACGCCGAGGCCGTCGACTTCGACGAGGCGATCATCATCGTCAATGACCCTCCGGTCGCCGACGCCGGACCGGACCAGCTGATCGCCAGCGGCGAGCAGGCGACCTTGCGCGGCGTCAACTCACATGACCGCGACGGCAAGATCACCTCCTACCGCTGGGATCTTAGCCATCTCGACGAGCCTCTCATCGGCCCTGAGGTGGCATTGATTTTCGACCAACCGGGCGTCTACCGCGCGCAGCTGACCGTCAGTGACGATGCCGGCGTCAGCAACTCCACCGCGACCGACCAAACCACGATTTTCGTCAATGCCAGGCCGGTGGCCGAGGCCGGCCCCGACGTGGTGACCGACAGCGAAACCGTCGTCTTCGATGCCGGTGGCTCCGGCGACGGCGACGGCGACGCGCTGAGCTACCGCTGGGACTTCGGCGACGGGACGACGGCCAGCGGGATGCTGGTCAAGCACAGCTACGCCACCGGCGGATCCTTCCCGGTGGTGCTGGAGGTCGATGACGGGCGAGAGCTTGCCAACTCCTCGGCGGTCGACACCTTGGAGGTGCAGATCAACCGCCCGCCGATTGCCAGGCCGGGGCCAGCGCGCGAGACCTGCACCGGCGACTTCGTTGTCTTCGACGGCAGCGATTCCAGCGATCCGGAGGGCGGTGCTCTGCGCTATGCCTGGGCCTTCGGCGATGGCGAGACGGCCGACATCGTGAACCCGACCAAGATCTTCAACCGGCCCGGTGTCTTTCCGGTGGAGTTGACGGTGCGTGACGATTCGGGCTTCGCCAACGACGCCCACAGTGCGATCGCCCCGATAACGGTGTTGCGCGGGACCCAAGCCGATGCCGGTCAGGACATGCAGGTCTGCGCCAATGCGGAGATCCGCTTCGACGGCTCCAACTCCTACGACGTCGACGGCGTGGTCAACAACTTCAACTGGGATTTCGGCGACGGCGAAAGGGGGGCGGGCGAACGCCCCTATCACATCTACCGCAAGCCCGGATCCTACAAGGTCTTCTTGAGCGTGGACGGCGATTCCGTTGGCCAGTGCGACACCCGCTCGACCGACGAGATCCTGGTCAGCGTCGCCCCTGGGCCGATCCCGAGGATCGACGCCGTCGCCGTCGCGCCGCTGGGCCAGCCGGTGACGTTCGACGCCAGCGGCTCGACCACTCCGACCGGCAAGATCACCAGCTATTCCTGGGACCTCGGCGATGGCACCACCGGCGAGGGCGTCACGGTCGAGCATGCTTACGCCGAACCCGGCGTCTACACAGTCAGCCTGATTCTGGGCAGCGACGCGGTCCAGCCCAGCTGCAGGAAAGTAGAGACCCGCCATGTGGTGCGTGTGAATGCGCCACCGATTGCCGATGCCGGTGAGGATCGCCTGGTGGCCGTCCATGAGGAGGTCCGGTTCGACGCCTCGGGATCCTTCGATCCGGACGGCGGTGTGATGCGGCGCGTTTGGGCCTTCGGCGAGGCCGCAGTCGACCATGAAGGTGCACCCGCTCCGACCGGCGAGGGTGTGCTGGTCCGCCGCCGCTTCACAAGCCCGGGCATCTACGAGGTGATCCTGTCGATCTCCGACGACGCCGATGTCGCAAACTCGACCACGACCGACAAGGTGGTGGTCATCGTCAATGCACCGCCCGAGCCGGTCATTGGCACCCCGGCGGCAGCCTGCGCAGGTGTGCCCACCCGGCTTTCGGCGAGCGGCTCCAGCGACCCGGACGGCTCGCTGCAAGGCTACCTCTGGCGCACTGGCGACGAGGGCCTCTACGAAGCCGCCGAGGCTAGCCACGTCTACCAACGGCCCGGCGACTACAGCCTGACCCTGGAAGTCGACGACGGCAGCGGCCTGGCCAACAGCCGTGCGCACACTACCCGGATCCTGCATGTCAATGCGCCGCCGATGGCCAAGGCCGGTCCCGATCGCTTGGTCTGCCCCAGGGACGAGGTCACCTTTGACGCCGGCCATTCCGGCGATCTGGACGACCGCATCGTTTCCTACCGCTGGGACTTCGGCGACGGCACGACCGCGGAAGGCCCGGTGGCCTCGCATCGCTATGCCGAGCCTGGTGACTACAGCGTATCGCTCGAGGTGCGCGATGAGTCAGGTTCCGCCTGTGACCTCGGCATCGATCATGCCCGGGTGCGGGTCAATGCGCCGCCGACGGCCGATGCCGGTGGCGACATTTCGGCCTGGACCGGCGGCGCGAACGATGCCGTTATCCTGGACGGCAGAGGCTCTGGCGACGCGGACGGCGGTGCGCTGACCTATGTCTGGCAGATCGACGGCAAGCCCGCCGGGTCGGGTGCGCGCATCCGGCACCGCTTCGGCGCCGAAGGCACGGCAGAGATCGTGCTGACGGTCGACGATCAGACCGGTCTTGCCTGCGCGCTAGCCAGCGATCGTGCGGTGGCGACGGTGAGCGAGCGCTAAGAGCCGCCAACCTTGCGGAGAATGCGCTCATGCGCCTGACCCTTCGCGTCAAGTTGACCCTCTTCGCGGCATTGATCGCGATCCTGCCGCTTGCCGTCTCCGGCCAGTCACTGATCCGTATCGCGCAGGACGAGATGAAAAGCTCGGTCAACAGCGAGCTTGCGACCGTCGCCGCGCAGATCGTCGCCGAAGTGGATGCGACGGTCCGGCGCGACTGGTTGCAGCCCTTGTTGCTGCTGCGCTCGGCCCTGGATCAAGAGGGGATCGGCGTTCGCGAGAAGATCTCGCTTCTGACCAACGGCGTCGCCCAGGCACCGGACGTCGCGGCGGTGCAGCTCACCATCGATGGCGCCCGCACGCCCCTCGTGGTCTCGCAAGACAGCTTCGTTCAAGACCTAAGCCAAGCCTTCGTCAATCCGATCGACATTCTGCGGGTGAACGAGGAGGAGCTTGCCCGCCTGCGCCAGCTGGGCGAAGGCGGAATCGGCGAGGTCGAGCGGGTCCCGGAGACCGACTATTGGATGGCGACCCTTTACTTCCCACTGGAGACACCGATCGCCGGGCGCAAGGCGGAGATGACCGCAAAGGTGCTGCTGACGCGTCTCACGGACTTCATCGAGACCCATCCTTTTCAGGCGACCGGCCTCGTTCGAATCGTCGACGCCAATGGCCAGCAGGTCTTCGCTGCCGAGCCGACCGATCTGTCGCATCTGCCGACCGGGGCCGAGGCGGTGCGGCT
Organism: Rhodospirillales bacterium; assembly: GCA_963669385.2. Taxonomy (GTDB): domain Bacteria; phylum Pseudomonadota; class Alphaproteobacteria; order Kiloniellales; family JACOMY01; genus JACOMY01. The sequence goes on along the minus strand of CAXXGD010000062.1, from coordinate 123,332 downwards.
GATCCCTTCCAAGCCGGGCATCGTCAGCGTCCAGCCCTACCTGTTGCCGGACGGCGAGAGCACGCTGGCCGCCATGAGCTTCCCTGCTGCCTTCGATTGGGCGGTGATGGTTGAGAAGGCGGAGGCCGACGCCTACTACACCGTGCAGGTGATGTTCACCAGCCTCGGCGTCTGGCTTGCGGTCGGCGTCGGCGCTGCGGTGTTGGCTGCGATCCTCTTCGCCGCACGGATCGCACGGCCGATCCTGGCGATCGGCAGCGCCGCCAACGAGGTGGCGGAGGGCGACCTGCAGGTGCGGGTCAAGGGAACCGACGCCGGCGACGAGATCGGCGAGCTGGCGCGGCGTTTCAACCACATGATCGGCCAGTTGCACGAGCGCTTCGAGCTGCAGAAATTCGTTTCAACCGGGACCATGACGGCGATTCAGAAGTCCGAAGACGGGGTGCACCTGGGCGGCGAGCGCCGGACGGTGGCAATCATGTTCGCCGACATCCGCGGCTACACCGAGTTCGCCGAGAACCGGGACCCCGAGACCGTCGTCACCGTCTTGAACCGCTACCTGCAGCGCCAGGCGGATCTGGTCGCCTCGTTCAGCGGCGACATCGACAAGTATGTGGGCGATCAGATCATGGCGGTCTTCCAAGGCCCGGACATGGCACTGAACGCGGCACGCTGCGCGCTGGCGATTCAAGAGATCACCGACGAATTGAACCGCGAGGCGCCTGACGAGAATCTCGGCATGGGCATCGGCCTCGACATGGGCGAGGTGGTGATGGGGGCGATGGGCTCAACAGACCGGATGGACTACACCGTTCTGGGCGACCATGTGAATACGGCGGCCCGGCTTTGCTCGGCTGCGCCGGCTGGAGAGGTGTTGGCCACTGCCGCAATGGCCGGCAGCTTCACCGAAGACCCAGGCTTCGCGATAAATCCGAAGAAGCCCTTGAAAGTGAAGGGCAAGGCCGACCGCATTGAGGTGGTGGGACTGGTGCGCGCCCCGGACTCGGACCGGCCGGAGCACGACCTCACCGGTCAGGAGGCATCCTGAGAACCGCTGAAGAGATAGCCGGCACCGTGGACGGTGACGATCCAGCGCGGCAGCTTGGGATCGGGTTCGATGCGCTTTCTAAGCCTGGCGACCAGCACATCGATCGAGCGGTCGTTGTGAGTCCACTCTCGCTGGCAGACCGCTCTGGTGAGCAGGCCGCGGTCGAGCACGCGGCCGGCCTGGGTCAGAAAGACGGCAAGAAGCCGGGTTTCCGCCAAGGTCAGCTGCTGGGTTGCGCCCTCGACCGTCAGGCGGCGCGTGGCTTGACTGAGAGTAAAGGGCCCTAGTGCCAGCTGCCGGCGATGGGTCGGCATTAACGACCGGCTGCTGCTTCTGAGGAGGTTCCTGATGCGCAGCGACACCTCGGTGGCGCTGAAGGGCTTGCTGATGTAGTCGTGCGCGCCGAGCCCCAGGCCCAAGGTCCGGTCGTGCTCGTCATCCATCACGCTCAAGATGATGACGGGGCAGTTGCCCTGCTCCTTTACCGTCTTCAGCAACAATAGCCCGTCACAGTCGGGAAGTCGGCGGTCCAGCAGCACCAGGTCGGGCTGCCGCTGTCTGAGATGCAGCTTCGCCTCTTCGGCGTTGCCGGCCTCCTTGACGTCGTGGCCTTCGGCCAGAAGCATTTCGCGCAGCAACACCCGCACCACCGGGTCGTCGTCCACGACCAGAATGCGGCTGGGCCGCCCCGCAGCGAGGCTCTCGGCCAGGGCGGATGCGGAGGGTGTCATCTGCAATGCTCCGCAGCCAGAGCACGCGCGCGCTCGGGCGCGGACTGCAGGCGCGGGTCGAGGCGCTGCCGCCATTCCGCCAGGTCCGGGCGGACGTCGCCGCGCCGGCATTCGGTCTCCAGCAAGCGCAACAGGCCGGCCAGGTCGGATATTCCCATGACCGCACAGCTGCTGGCCACGCGGTGGGCGACGTCGGCCAGAGGTCCGCTCTCACCCTGCTTGAGGGCGTCGCGCAGCTTGGCGACCTCGACGTCCCAGCCCGCAGTGAAGGCCTCGGCCATGGCGCCCACGATCGGCGGCGGCACGCCGATGAGGCTGGGCGGAGTTCCGACGGGGGGCGCCATCGCCGGCGGCGACGCCGCAGCTGTCGCCAGCACCGCATCCAGCAATGCCTCGCCGGCGACCGGCTTGGTCAAGAGCGCGTCGAAGGGATGGTCCTTGCCGTTGGCGGTCGCGACGATATCGCTGTTGGCGGTCAAGGCGATGAAGCGCGCACCCGACTTGGTCTCGCGGCGGCGGCGAAGCTCTGCCACCAGCTGCGAGCCGTCGCCGTCCGAGAGATGATAGTCGACGAGGAAGGCGTCGAAGGCCGTCTCTTCGGCACGCTCCTTGGCCGCCGCTACGCTCTCCGCTTCGCTCACTGCGATTCCGTGGCGGGTCAGCTGATCGCTGGTCACCATGCGGCTGATGGCGTCGTCATCTACCACCAGACAACGCAGCATGCCGCCCTTCTGCAGGCCAGGGCCGCGCTGGAGGGCTTTGTTCGGCACCACCTTGCTGCGCTGGTAGGGCAGCTGGAACCAGAAAGCGGCACCGCCGACGCGCCGGTTGCGGAAGCCGATGCTGCCGCCCATCGCCTCCACCAGTCGGCGCGAGATCGCCAAGCCCAGTCCGGCGCCGCCGGTACCCGGTGCGCGCGCACCGAAGGGCTCGAACAGGGTCTCGGCCTGGTCAGATGCGATGCCCGGCCCGCTGTCCAACACTTCGAAGCGCAGGAAGGGGCCGTCCGACAGCGATCCGCAACGCCTGATCGCGACCGTCACGCCGCCGCCGCCGTCATGGCGAATGGCATTGGAAACCAGGTTGGTCAGGATCTGCTGCGCCATCCCCCAATCGATCAAGGCGCATTTCGGCAGGTTGCGGGCGACGGAGAAGCTCAAGGGGATCTCCGCACGGCGCGCCCAAATCGAGGCGAAGTGACCATACTCCTCGAACACCGCGCGCAGCAGGGTCGGGTGCGGCGTCGGATCGGGCGGCCGCGCCTCAAGCCGCGAGTAGTCCAGGACCTTGTTCAGCGTTTGCAAGAGGTGCCGCCCGGCTGTCTCGATGGCGTCGACATAGGTGTCGTGCCGCTCGCCGTCGGCAGCACGCAGCAACTCGGTGGCGCCCAGGACGCCGTGCAGAGGCGTCCTGATCTCGTGGCTCATCGTGGCCAGGAAGATCGACATGGCCCGGCGTGCCCTGACAGCTTCCTCGGTGGCACGTCGGTGCGTGGTGACGTCGTGCAGGATGACGACGTACCCGAGCTTGGTGTTCTCCAGCGCGTCGTGGATTTCGCGTTCGCGCAAGTCGAAGCACATGGGGCCGCGCCGCGTATCCAGCCAGACCGAGCGGTCGCTGCCGTCGCCGCCGCTCGACGCCGCCGTCAGCACCTCCTCCAAGGGTGTCCGGCGTCCGCGCATCGAGGTCAGATAGACGATCTCGCCGGCGCTGGCCTCGCCGACGAAGAGCTCCGCTGCCGCCTGGTTGGCATTCACCAGGCGCCGATTGCGATTGAGCAGGAATGCCGGATCGCGCAGGCTTTCGAAGACGGAGAAGTAGCGGTCCTTGTCGAGCGCCACCTTGCGCGCCTTGGCTTGCAGCTCCTCCAAGCGCTCGTTCTCGCTCGCCTCCGCCCAGTCGGCGCCGATGCTGAGCTCGGCCGCGTCGAAGAAGTCCTGCAGCTGCTGGCGCAGTGCCTGGCGGACCGGCGCACTGGCCGGCAGCGACTGGACCGCATCGAGATGCAGGTTTCTGAAGTGCTTGAAGAGCCCGAGATAGAGTTGAAAGGTGACGCCGATCGAGCGATGCCGCTTGGCGATGTCGCGCATCACGGTGAAGCGCGGGTCCTTCAGGTAGTCGACCTCCGCATCGGGCCTGCCATCGGCGGGCGATGCGTCTGCGAGGCACTGCTGGATGCACTCGCTTAAGGAATCGATCGCTTCGATCCAGGCAGCCCGGATCGTCGTGGTGTATTGTGCATAGCCGTAGTCCTTGGCGATCTGGATCGCCCCGTCGACCAGCTCTTCTCGCTTGTCGCGCAAGTAGGCCGACAGCAGTGCCGAGTGTCGTCTGGCTGCATCGACGGCGCTTTCCCGCCGGATGGTGGCTGACATCTCTGCTCCCGAGGCGCCGCCAAAGGCACCTCCACGCATAAGTCTTGCCTCGGACTACAGCACTCCCGCCCGGCGACGACAATGCTTGAGGAGCGTTCGTTTACAAATCGCTTACATCTTTTCACATCCCCGCAGCCTTCGCCGCGCGGCTCCTCGCTATCCTAAAGGCACAAGAAAGCGCCCCGCCTAAGGGGTTGCAGCCGAGGGAGAGAGACATGCGGCGAGTGAAGCGTCGGGATTTCCTGAAGGGCTCAAGCCTGGTCGGCGCGGGCGTGCTGGCGTCCAATCAAACCTGGGCGCTCAATCGGCTGGAGCCGATCGAAGACACCCTGGATGCGGAGTATCCCTACCGCGATTGGGAGGACCTCTATCGGCGTGAGTTCACCTGGGACAAGGTCGGCAAGGCGGCGCACTGCATCAACTGCGTCGGCAACTGCGCCTTCGACGTCTACGTGAAGGACGGTATCGTGCTGCGCGAGGAGCAGCTGGCGAAGTACCCGCAGATCAATCCCAACGTCCCCGACGCCAACCCGCGCGGCTGTCAGAAGGGCGCCATCCATTCCTCGTCCATGTACGAAGGCGACCGCCTGCGCTACCCCCTGAAGCGGGTCGGCAAGCGCGGCGAGGGCAAGTGGCAGAGGGTCTCGTGGGACGAGATCACGGAAGAGATCGCCGATAAGATCATCGACATCTTCGAGAAGCATGGGCCGGGCAAGATGATGACCCACACCGGCTCGGGCAATCTCTCCATGGTCAGGCTGGCCGCGCCCTATCGTTTCGCCTCGCTCGTCGGCGGGGTCCAGCTCGACATCTTCACCGACGTGGGCGACCTCAACACCGGCGCGCACCTGGCCTACGGCAATCCCTTGGAGAGCTTCACCTCGGACGCCTGGTTCGATGCCGACTACATCATGCTGTCGCTGTTCAATCCCAATGCGACCAGGATTCCCGACGCTCACTACCTTTGGGAGGCCAAGTACAACGGCGCGCGGGTGGTCTCGGTGGCGCCCGACTATAACCCCTCGTCCATCCATGCCGATCTCTGGCTGCCGATCGAGCCCGGTGCCGACCCCTTCCTGGCCATGTCCTTCGTGAACGTCATCATCGAAGAAGGGCTCTTTAAGCCGGACTTCATGAAGGAGCAGACCGACCTGGCCGTCCTGGTGCGCCAGGACAACGGCAAGCTCCTGCGTGAATCCGATCTCAAGGAAGGCGGCAACGATCAGGTCTTCTATCACTGGGATCTGAACAGCGGTGCCGCCGTCGCGGTGAAGGGCTCGATGGGTTCGGAGGAGAAGACTCTGGTCCTGGGCGAGGTCGACCCGGCGATCGAAGGCAGCTACGAGGTCGAGGGCATCGCGGTCACCACCGTCTTCGAAAAGGTGAAGGCGGAGGCCGCCAAGTTTCCGCCCGAGGCCACCCAGAAGGAAACCGGCATCCACCCCGACGCGCTGCGCAAGGAGGCCCGCCTCTTCGCCAAGGCCAAGAAGGCGATTCTGATGACCGGCTTCAACATCGGGCGCTATTCCAACGGCATCTACACCGGTTGGGCGCAGTCCTTGATGCTGGCCTTGACCGGGCACGGCGGCAAGACCGGCGGGCTCGACACCTCCTGGATCGAGTGGGCGCACGGCAAGCTCTTGGAGCTGGCTCTGTTCGGCTTCCAGAAGTTCCCGCGCCTGGAGCCCGGCGGGCTCGGTGAGTTCATGCGCGGCCATATGATCGAGCAGGCCCGCAAGCATTTCGACAATGACAAGCTCAAGGCCCGGGTCGGCTTCAACCTCGACGAGATGGAGACCATGGTCCAGGAATCCATCGACAAGGGATGGATGCCCTATTACGGCGACATGAAGGGCCTGATCTCCATTGCCGACAACAAGTTCCGCCGCAACAAGTTCGCCGACAAATACCGCGAGCGGATCCTGAGCGAAGTCGAGGAGCTCTTCGTCAACATCAACGTGCGCATGGATTCGACCGCGCAGTGGGCCGACTACCTGCTGCCGGCGGCCAGCCACTACGAGGCCTGGGACCTGCGCTCGGTCGGTTACCACCGCTTCGTCAACGTCTTCTCGCGGCCGGTCGAGCCGATCGGCGAGGCCAAGCCCGACTGGGACATCATGGTGCTCTTGAGCCAGAAGATTCAGGAGCGCGCCAAGGCACGCGGCGTCAATCCCTATCAGGACGGCAACGTCACCCGCGATCTGGGCACGATCTATGACGACATGACCATGGGCGGCACGCTGCTCACCGACTACGACGCCACCAAGTGGCTGGTCGACAACGGCCCCGAGTTCGGCGGCGTCAGCCTGGAGGAAGGGGCCGAGCGCGGTTTCTTCGTGATGGCGGCTGAAGGCGGCGCCAACCAGCCGATTCGACCGGACGAGCCCTACAATCCCTTCCTGTCGCAGACCGAGGGCAAGCAGCCCTATCCCACCTTGACCGGGCGGGTCACTTTCTACTGCGACCATCCCCGCTTCATGAAGATGGGGGCAGCGACGCCGACGGCGCGCCATCATGGCGGCAAGGAGGCCTCGAACTATCCGCTCTCCTTCTATTCGCCGCACACCCGCTGGGGCATCCACTCGAACTGGCGGTCCAACAAGTTCATGATGCGCCTGCAGCGCGGCGAGCCGAACATCTACATCAATCCCAAGCTGGCGGCCCGGCGCGGCATCACCGACGGCGGCCGGGTCCGGGTCTTCAACGGCGTCGGCGAGTTCTTCGCGCAGGCCAAGTTCTACCCCAGCCTTCCCGAGACCTCGATCATGATGGAGCACGGCTGGGAGCCGCATCAGTACGAGCAGAACAAGCCGATGAACAACGCCATGGCGACGCTTCTGCAGCCGCTGGAGCTTTGCGGCGACTGGGGTCACCTGGGCTTCAAGCTTTGGAAATACAACGCCAATCAACTGGCGCACGAGAGCAGCGTGGACGTGGAAGCGGCATGAGCCGCGCTCGTCCCAAGCTCTTTGAAAAGAACGCGGTGGAGGAAGAGAAATGGCTGTGAAACGTCAGCTCAGCATGGTCATGGACCTCAACAAATGCATCGGCTGTCACACCTGCACGTCGGCCTGCAAGCTGCAGTGGACCAACCGCAACGGCCGGGAATACATGTACTGGAACAACGTCGAGACCATGCCCGGCGCCGGCTATCCGCGCGACTACGAGAAAATGGGCGGCGGCTTCGACGAGGACGGTGCCTTGAAGCTGGGCAAGGAGCCCAGCGCCGAAGACTACGGCATCCCCTGGGAGTACAACTTCGAAGAAGCGCTGATGACCGGGACCGACCCTTGGCTCAGGCCCAACATCAAGCCGACCTGGGGCGCCAACTGGGACGAGGACCAGGGCGAGGGCGATTACCCCAACAGTTATTACTTCTATCTGCCGCGGCTCTGTAATCACTGCGAGAACCCCTCTTGCCTGGCGGCCTGCTCGCGCAACGCGATCTACAAGCGCCAGGAAGACGGCATCGTGCTGATCGACCAGGAACGCTGTCGAGGCTATCGCTATTGCGTCAGCGCCTGTCCCTACAAGAAGGTCTACTTCAACGAAGAGATCTCCAAGTCGGAGAAGTGCATCTTCTGCTATCCGCGGATCGAGAAGGGCCTGCCGACGGCCTGCGCCAAGCAGTGCGTCGGGCGGATCCGCTGGATCGGCTACCGCGACGACGAGGCCGGCCCGATCCACCTGCTGGTCGAAAAGCACAAGGTGGCCCTGCCGCTGCATCCCGAGTGGGGAACCAAGCCCAACGTCTTCTACGTGCCGCCGCTCTCGCCGCCCAAGATCGATGCCGACGGAAATCCGACGGCGGAGTCCCGCGTACCGGTCGAGTATCTGGAAGGCCTCTTCGGTGACGGGGTGAAGGCGGCGCTGGAGACCCTGACCCTCGAGCGCCAGAAGAAGGCCGACGGCGAAGAGAGCGAGCTGATGGACACGCTGATCGGCTATCGCCACGCCGAGATGTTCAAGCTGAGCTGAGGCGCGGCCGGTGTCCCTCCCTCGGATGAGCGCACCGCCTGATGGCGAGTCCGCCGAGCGTGCCGGCGCCAAGGAGACGATCTGGCGGCTCGCTGCGGCTGCCTTCGGCCATACCGCGGCGGAGCTGCAGGCCGCTTTCGAAAACGGCACCTTTCACGATGCCTTCGACCGGGCCTGGTTCGCCGTCACCGGCCGGCCCTGGCCGCCGGTAAGACCGTCACCGGACTTCGCCACGCTGGAGGCAGGCTACATCCAGGCCTTTTTGCATGGACCCAAGGGCAAGCCGGTGGCTCCGCTCCTAGCCGGCGACTACGAGAGCTTGCTGGCGGGACACACCCGGCCGGTCTTCATGCTCAACATCACCGCCTTCTACCGCCACTTCGGCCTCAAGGCGGCTGCCGAGGACGAGGGCCGCGCCGACGAGCCCGACCACTTGGCCAGCATGCTGGAGTTCATGGCGGTGCTGACGCACCTGGAGAGCCAGGCACTGGGCCAAGGCAGAGACCCGGCCAGCTTTCGCCGGGCGCAGCGCGACTTCCTGCGGCGCTATCTGGCGCCGCTGCTGAGCGCGGTGGCAGGCAGCCTGCGCCGCCACCCGGTCGAGGATCTCGATTCCACGATCGGGCAGCTGGTCGCCGAACTGCCCGCTTGGGCTGAGAGCCAGGTGGCCGAGCTGGAGGCGCGTGTCGGTCCCTACCGCGACCCCGACAGCGCCAAGGACCGGAGGACGACAGAAGGAACGGTTCCCGGCACCCGTGTCGTCGACCAGAACCTTTGGGGATGAGGAGAGCGTCATGACCAGGATCCCATTTGCAGGCTTAGCCGCGGCGGCAGTTCTTGCCGCCTGCCTTGCGCCCCCCGCCCTCGCCGCAGGCGACTCCATCATCGACGCCAACATCCTCGAGGTGGCGCCGGGCGACGCGGTGCCGGTCTCGCGCATCCCCGACGGCGTCTATCTGCGCTCGGTCAACGATCCCAACGACGACATCTGGCGGCGCCTGCCGGAGTACCGCACCCATCTGGCGCCGGCGCCGCCGGTCCACGAGTCGGTCGACCTGCGCTGGGACGAGAACGATCCGGGTTTGGACGTCTACTTCAAGATCGCCCGCACTTCCGACCGCTTCTACGTCCGGCTCAGGTGGTTCGATCCGACCCACGACGTGGCCACCTTGACCGACCGCTTCCGCGACGGTGCGGCGGTGCAGTTCGCGATCGGCGGCGAGGACACCTTCTACATGATGGGCACCGGGCCGGACGAGCCGGTGAACATCTGGTACTGGCGCTCGGACTTGAACGAGGTCACCAGCCTCGCCGCCGGCGGCCCCGGCAGCACCACCTGGCTGCCCGACCAGCCGGTGAGCGGCGCCAGCCGCTATCGCAAGGGCGACAAGCCGGCGACCAACGAGTGGATCGTCGTGATGTCCCGGCCGATCGAGGTCACGGGCGAGTATCAGGTCTCCTTCGACCGCCCGCAGGTGCCCATGGCCTTCGCCCTCTGGCAAGGCAGCGCAGGCCAGCGCGACGGCCTGAAGAACGCGTCGGAGGACTGGATCTTCGTCGACCTCGGCGGGCAGTAGGAGCCGGGGCATGGCAATCGACGGCAAGACGGCGGCCATCGACTGCGGTCTCGGCCATGCCTGCCAGTTCTGCTCGCTGGAAAGTTCCTGCGCGCTCGACAAGCCAAACCACAACAAGGTCCTGATCGAACGGCGGCTGGAGGAGATCGACCAGATCATTGTAGTGCTGGCGAACAAGGGCGGGGTGGGCAAGAGCACAGTCTCCGCCAACCTCGCCGCCGGCCTGTCCGCACGCGGCTTTGCTGTCGGCCTGGCCGATGCCGACGTGCACGGGCCCAACCAGAGCCGCTTCTTCGGATTTGCCGGGGAAAGGGTGCGGGTCAGCGATGCCGGGCTCGGCACCAAGGACTTCTCGCATCCCACGGTAAGCCATCCGGTGAAGGTTGGCTCGCTCGCCTTCCTGCTGGAGAGCGACGACACGCCGGTGGTCTGGCGCGATGCCTACAAGCACGACTTCGTGCACCACCTGATCGGCTCCTTCGACTGGGGACAGCTGGACTTCCTCGTCGTCGACATGCCGCCGGGCACGGGCAACGAGCTGATCACGCTCTGCGACATGCTGGAGGGCTCGAACGTCTCCGCCCTCTTGGTCACCACCCAGCAAGCCGTCGCCCTGATGGACAGCATGAAGGCGGCGCGCTTCTGCAAGGAGCGCGGCCTGCCGATGATCGGCGCGGTCGAGAACATGGCGGGTGTCGTCTGTCCGCACTGCTCCGGCGCATTCCACGTCTTCCCCGACGGCGGCCTGGAGAGCAGGCTGGCCGAGGCCGGCGTCGAGACGCTTGCCCGCATCCCGTTGGCGCTCGAGCTCTCCTCGGCTTCGGACCGGGGCGTCCCTCTGGTCGTGGCCGAACCCGAGAACGCGGCGGCCAAGGCCTTCGCACCTGCGATCGAGGCCTGCGCCGCTCTCGGCCGACAGGGCTTCGATGGCGCCGTCGCCCGCTCTCTCGACGAGGCCTTTGCCGAAAACCTGGAGTCCGAGGCGCTGGAGGACGCGCTCTCGGGGCTCGAAGGCGAGGCTGAGCTGCGCCAAGCCCTCGCCGGCCTGATCGGCGACGAGGCGGCACGGCTCCACGGCGCGGCCCAATCCAAGCGAGACCGCCGATGAACCTGGCAACGACGGCGCCCGACCAAACCCGCCGCGGATTCTTCCGAAAGGCGCTCAAGGGTGACCCCGAAGACCCGCGCCGAACGAGCTGGCAGCAGGTCGAAGGCCTGGCCGCCGGCCCTGGCGACGTCTTCTGGTCCGGCTGGGCCGACGAGGAGACGATCTTCGTCGTCGGCGACGAGGGCGCGATCTTCCAATTTGCCGATGGTCGCTGGCAGCGTTTGGCCGCACCCGTCCCGGTGCCGATCCATGCCATCTGGGGTTCCTCTCGCGACTCGCTCACCGCGGTCGGCTGGATGGGTTCGGTGATCAGGTTCGATGGCGCAGACTGGCAGCTCCTGCGCGGCTGCGTGGTCGGCGAGGACGGCAAGTATGCCGCGGTTCAGGAGAACTGGCCGCTCTTCGATCTGACCGGCGACGGTGAAGGGCGGCTCTGGGCGGTGGGCGACGAGGGCACCATCCTGACCTTCAGCGAGGGATCTTGGCAGCGCGAGGCCTCCGCCGTTCGATCTCACCTGCGTGCCATCGTGCGCTTTCCCGACGGCCGCTTGCTGGCCGCCGGCGCCGACGGTGTGGTCCTCACCAGCCGGGGAGACGGCAATTGGCAGGCGCTCGACTGCCCGGTCGGCACCGCCTTTCAGGCGGCCCTGGTCCTGGGCCCGGACCATGCCCTGCTGGCCGGCGGGCGTTACTTCATCGACGCCAACGGCTTTCGCGGCGACCTGGTCCGCTGGCGGGACGGCGCGTTCGAGGTACTGGAGGCCGACGAGCCCTTCTCTCGGTTGCGGGGATTGGCGCAGCATCGCGACGGCGCTTTGGCAGTCGGTGACAAGGGGCGGATCTACTTTATCAGAGGCGATCGAGTCGATCGGCTCAAGAGCGCCAGCCAGCACGATTTGATGGGCGTGGTGCCCTTGCCGAGCGGCGGTGCGCTGGCGCTCGGCGACTTCGGCACGGTGATGACTGCATCGCCGGATTTCACCAAGGCCATGGCGACGCCGAAACTGGGCTCAGCCGAAGCGGTCGCGGATTGGGAACCCATGGAGAGCAGCCTTGACCGTCAGCTTTGGGGCCTTTGGAACGACAGCCAGAACACCGCCGTCTACGCCTGCGGTGAAGAAGGTCATGTCCTGCGCTTCGACGGCGACCGCTGGGAAGGCCTGCCGCCCGTCGGCAAGCTGGGCCTGCACAGCCTCTGCCCGGCCGGCGACGGCAGCCTGCTGGCCGCCGGTCAGCTGGGCGAGATCCACCATTTCGACGGCACGCGCTGGCGCAAGCATTTCGATCTTCATGTCGACGTCACCATCCTCGCGCTTTGCGCCTTCGGCCCGGACAGCATCTTCGCGGTGGGCGACGAGGGTCTCGCGCTGCATTGGGACGGCGGCAGCTGGCAGCGAATGGCCAGCGGCACAAAGTCCGCGCTCTATGGCTTGTGGGGCCAGGACGCCGAGCACTTGCTAGCGGTCGGCGATTTCGGTCTGATTTTGCGCTGGAACGGGACGCGCTGGGACGAGTTCCACGCCGGCACCGAGAATTTTCTGTTCGATGTCTGGGGCGACGCGCTCGACAACATCGTCATCGTCGGCCTGTCAGGCACCATCGGCAGGTTCGACGGCCAGCGCTGGACCATCACGCCGGCGCGCGCGCGCTCAGACCTCTTGGCCGTCTCTGGCGGCCCGCAGGGCGCCTTCGCCGTTGGCGCTGCCGGCACGGCGTTGCGCCTCTCCGGCGTCTCCTGGCAAACGGAAGACAGCGGCTTCGACGGCGGCCTGCGCGCCGTATCGGCCGATGGTCCTCTCGGAGTTTTCACCGCCGGCGATGGCGGCACGATCCTCAGGCGTCGTGCCGAGGAATGCCGCGATACCTCCGAGCTTGGCGGACCGCAGGGTGCTTGAGGCCGGCAAATGTCAGCAGCCAGGCTGATTCTCACGCCCTGTCATGCCAAATAAGCCGGCATAGACCCTCAAGACTTGCCTGCAGATTAGACGCCTTCTTGATCCGATTTGGATCACTTGTGACTCCTAGGTGACCTTTGGCCGGCGGGCTCTTCGCCCTCGGAAACGACGTTAAGCGCGCGACGCAAGATTCGCGTCGCCTGGTCTCGATCCGCGGACGTCATCGCTTCGAGATTGAGGTCCAGCTTGATATTGGGGTGCTCTTCGCAGATCCGCCGCCGCTGCTGATCCAAATTGTCATAGGAATCCAAGACCCGATAGGTGGCGACGGGATAGGCAATTCCCTTGACCTCCGTCTCACCATGTTCGGCGCAGCCGATGCGGTCGCGAACCAACGCATAGGTCTCGAAGGAGATCAGGATCTCGCCCGGAGCGGCCAGGCTTTCAAGCCGTGAGGCCGTATTCACCGCGCCGCCGATGATTGTATAGTCCATGCGGTCTTCGCTGCCGAAGTTGCCGACCGTGCAGTAGCCGGAGTGAATGCCCATCCTGATCTGCAAGGGCTTCTCGATCCCCGAATCCCGCCAGGTATCTTGCAGATCAAGCATCTTCTTTCGCATCGCGATGGCCATCTCCACGCAGGCGATCGCGTCTTCCTTGACGCCCTTGCTCTCAGGATCGCCGAAGAAGGCGAGGATGGCGTCGCCCACGTACTTGTCGATCGTGGCACCGTGATCCAGCGCGATCATCGACATTTCGGTCAGATAGTGGTTGAGTAGCTGACTGAGCTCCTCCGACTCCAAGCGGTCTGCGGTTTCGGTGAAACCGACAATATCAGAAAAGAAGATAGTCAGCCTTTTTCGACTGCTGGAAACTTTCACTTCCTTCTTTCCAGCAAATATCGAGTCATAAACTTGTGGGGAAAGATACTTTGCCAGCTGGTTTGAAAGCTGCTCCAGCGTTTGGGTTTTCTCGTCCAGTTCCGCCTCGCGCTCGTGAATGACGTCCATGTAGTGGTTGAGAGAGACGGAAATCGTTCCGATCTCGTCGGCAACTGGATCGGCGCTTGGTCGGCTACGGCTATCAGCAAAGGTTTGCAATGCGTCGCGAATGCGATCCAAGCGTTGAAAGACTCGTCGCCTTAGAACGATCCATACGAAGAAGTTTCCCGCGCCGAAGGCCACCACCACGACGAAGATCGAGGCCTGCGTGAAACGTGTCGTGCTGTTCACTGATGCTATCTGGGCTTCTAATTCGGTGCTGGCGCGCCAGAACTCGGTGTTGGCGCTGCTCAACAGGCGGCTGGCGATCCGGGAGTTCTCCTCCACCAGTGCCTTGATCTTGAAGTCGTTCGAAAGCTCAGTCTGCTTGTCCTTGTAGATTTGTTCCCGGCTGGAAAGCCAGTAGCGCATAAGCTCTTCCTCGTCGGGCGCGGCCTTTTCCACGTCGTTTTTCGGTGTATCGACTGACTCTCCCTGAGCTTGCCTGAAGCGCTCGAATTGTTTGTCGAGTTCCTTTTTGTTTCGCGAGAACCGAGCGCCATTTGGATCCAGCAAGGTGTTCAACACTCTGAAGACGAGCGTGCTCATCGAAGCCGTGCCCGCAGCGACCTCTCCAGCCGACGCCTCGGCCTTAGGTTCACCAGCTGGTTCCAGCGGAGGCTTTGAATTCGACAAGGCTCTTGCGAGCCGGCGGAAGTACTCTACGTTCGTCTCCAATCTCTTGCGCACGGAGATTTGCTCATTCACCACCCCGGTCAGGGTGCGCAGGTTCTCCATGAGGAAATCGCCATTTCGACGCAGGATCTTTGCGGACTCCGGATCACGAATCAGGGCGACAAGCTCTTCGATGAGCGCTTCTTGCGATGTCTTCTTGTCCTCGATCCGTGACGACAGGGTTTCGAACTCGAAGCGGGTCGGCTTGGCGCTCAACGCCGGGGCGATGGAGATCGTAGCGGCGGCTTCTTGCGACAATTGAGAAAGCTTCACCAGACGCGGAAGAGCATTGTTGTGCAATGAAGCGAGATCGTCTTGTATTTCACCAAGCCGGAGGGTTGTTATTATAAGTCCTACGAGCACAAGGCCTGCTATGGCCGTCAGAATAACCAGCAAAAGCGTTGAAATCCGTCGTCGCACGCCAATGTCTGAAGCCGCGCGCATCGGTCAAACGCATGTCAGGGCGTGCATGTCATCGGAAGGGCGGGCTGAACATCAGTCCACCATCGTTCCATAGCTTGTTGGCGCCGCGCGGAATCTTCATGTCGCTCTCCTCGCCGAGGTAACGGTCGAATATCTCGCCGTAGTTTCCGGACCCCGCGATGACGTTTCTCGCCCAGTCTTGTGCCAGGCCCAGTTCCTCGCTGCCAGGTGTCGGGTCAAGGCCGAGGAGCCGACGGACCGCAGGATCGCGGCTCGACAGGAGTTCTTCGTAGTTGTCTTGTGTAATGCCCTTCTCTTCCGCGAGGATGGTGACGAGCATGGCCCAGCGGACGACATTCCCCCAGATCATGTCGTCGGCACTGACGTAGGCGACCAGGGGTTCTTTCGAGATCACCTCGTCATGCAGGACATAGTTATCCGGATCATCCGCTGCAGTCGCACGCAATGACGCCAAAACCAATCTGTCTGCAGTCACCAAATCGCATTGACGAGAAAAGAATGCGTCGTTTCGCCCTTCTGTCGACTCAAAAGGAAGAACGCGCCAAGAGAGGTCGTGGAATCCAATATAGTCTTCCAAATTGCCTATGGTCGTCGTTGCGCGCGACACGCAAACCGTTGCGTTTTTGAACTCTGTCAAAGACCCTGGAACGCTCCCCTTGTGCGATAGGAAGCCCTGCCCATCATAGTAGAGAACGGCGGCCGGCGTTAGTCGTAGGGTCATGTCACGCGAGAAAGTCCAGGTGACGTTCGATATGTAAACGTCCACGTCTCCCTGCGAAATGCTCTGCAGACCAAAACGAATCAGCGTTGGAGAAAGCTCCACGGCGTTGCGATCATTGAATAGAGCCAAGGCAATCACCCTACAGAATTCGGGAAAGAAGCCCTCCCAACCGGTCTCCCCAATGCGCGTATCGCCGACCGGTCTGTTGCCAATTGCGCACTTGACATAGCCACGATCGAGTACGCCTTCGAGCGTGTTGGCTAACGTCGAAGCGCCAGAGATGAGCGAAAATATTAGACAAGCACCACATAGCCCAAAAAGAAGTTTTCTGATTCTCATGTGACGCCCCCCTAGATGCTCTTCAACAGCCCGCACTCACTTAGCTTCGTAAGGCTATTGACATCGCTATCCGAAGCGAAAACTCATTCCATTTCTTCAATTAAAACGACCCGCCCACATCCGCACGGCCTCCGCAAGCATAATAGCCCGATTGCGTAGACTTGCAAACGCCGAAATGGGAATTTCGTCTTCCGTCGCCAGTGCGCCCAAAACCTTGCCGGTCTTTGTCCTTTAACTTCGGCAGCCTTGCTGTCGTGTCCGAAGAGCTACGAAGTCCTGCCGAGCCTGGAGAACCCTCAAGACGAGCCGGCGAGCGCCCGCAGATCCTTCAGAGAACGCACCACCTTGGTCGGCGTGACCCCCCAAGGATCGAAGACCGTCGCAGTCGAGCGCTGCACCCAGGCCGTCTTCCAACCCACGGCATTGGCACCGATGATGTCGAAGGGGTTGGAGGAGACCAGCCAGGTATCCGCCGCCAACGACCCGGTGACCGCGTTGAAGTGGGCATAGACCTTAGGGTCCGGCTTGAAGGACCTGACGTCATGGACGCTGACGATGCCGTCCAGCGCGCTGCGCACCTCGGCATGATCCATCAAGGCGACAAGATCATTCGGATGGCCGTTGGAGAAGGCGAACATGCGACAGCCGGCCTGCCGCAAGTCTTCCAAGGCCGGCCGCGTGTCCGGAAAAGCCGAGAGCTCGCGGTATTGCGCCATCAAGGCCAGCTTCGCCTTTTCCGACAGCTCCTGACCCAGGAACCGGCAGCTGTAGTCCAGCGCCTGCCTGGTGACGACGGAGAAGTCCTCGTAGGCGCCCATCAGGCCCTTGCGAAAGCTGTACTCCAGCTGCTTGTCGCGCCAGACCTGAGAGAAGCGGCCGGCGACCTCGCCCATGTGCTCTTGCAAGGCGGCCCCGATCGCATGGGGGTCGATCAAGGTGCCATAGACATCGAAGGCAAAGGTGTCGGCCATCTCAGCACGCTCCCCTACTGGCGCTCGTCAGACTGGTTGTAGCAGGATCATACCGCGCCCGTGTACTCGCCGCGCGCCGGATAGTTCTTCTCGATCGCGAAGTCCAGCGCCGAGACCAGCTCGGAAAAGTGCGGCCTGACGAAGGGCATGGTCTGCACCGAGCCGTAATAGAGAGACTGATCGGGCGTCACCATGAAGAGCCCGGGCTCGGAGAAGAGCGCCGGCTCTTCGATACCGATCGAGGTCTTGCCGCGCGAGGTGGAGATGTAGAGGCCCCATTCCTTCGCCTTACCCAAGTCAAGGCCATAGCCGAAGCGCAGAGTCTTGGCCTCCACCTTGTCGGCCATGGCCCGCGTGCGCTCTTCACCGTCCGCGCTGATGGCGATCGCGCTTACGCCGCGTTGGGCAAAGTCGGGCGCCCGCTTCTCGAATTCCTTCAAATAGGTCGCACAGATCGGGCAGTGCAGGCCCCGATAGAAGCAGATGACGGTGCCCTTCTCCGAGGTCTCCTTCGAGAGATCGAAGGTGCCGTGATCCAAGGTCTCGACGACGAGATCGGGGGTCTTCTTGCGGGGAACGAGCATATTCGGCCTCCAGGCTTGCATGAATTGACCCTCAAGATAGCCGCAACTAAGATCAGAAAAATCCGGAAAAACTGATCGGATCAACGGAAATGCCACGACACGACCGCCTCTCGGCCCTCATTGCCCGCTTTACCCTCAAGGTCGCGCCAGCCGGACGCGAGGAGGCCAATCTTATCGTCCTCGAGGGGGCCGAGCGCGGCGTGCCAAGCCGCGTGGTGCTGTCGACGAAGGGCCCGCTGGGTCCGGCGCCCTATGAGGGGGACGCGCTCACCTTTTCGGCGCTGGCGGAATGGGGCGGGCGATCCAACCCCCTCTTCGCCGCCTTGCCCGACCGGGTAGAGCTGGAGATCGGCGCCGACCGCGAGACCAGCCTACTGGTGCAGTTGCTGAAGGCGGAAGGAGAAAGCCGGCGCTGCGGCTCCGAAGCCGTTCTGGACCGCTTGGGGGAGGTCTTGATGGTGCGACTGCTGCGTGCCCAGATCGAGCGGGGCAACCGCCAGCTCCGGCCTCCTGGGCGGCCTGGCGGACCCGCGCCTAAGCCGCGCGATCGTCGCCGTGCACGAGGAGCCCGGCAAGGCCTGGCGAAGCGAGGATCTGGCCGGGCTGGCCGGGTTGTCGCTCAGCCGCTTCGCCGAGCTCTTCGGCCGGCAATCGTCGGCATCTCCCCCATGGCCTATCTGCGGCGCTGGCGGATGGATGTTCTCGCCCGGCAGGACATCGAGCGGGGGGAGCGCATCCAGACGGTGGCCAGGCGCTACGGCTATGGCTCGAGCGAAGCCCTGAACCGCAGCTTCCGGCGCCACTTCGGCGAGACGCCGATGCGCCTGAGGAAGCTGGCGGCGCGCTAAGGCTGTGCGGCGATCAGTCGAGAACGAGGCGCGTCACCAGGTCAGGTGCCGGGCCGTGGTAGATCATCTTCCAGGCCTCCCCTTCCAGGTGGAAGACGTTGAGCATCCTGACCTGTCCGGGATTCAGGTGCTCTCTACAGAAGACGAGGGCCCGGCCTTCCTCGAAAGTCAGGGCCTTCGACCTCGCAGGTAATCGGCGGCGGCCGGCGCAGAATGAGGGACCAGCTGGCCAGCACGCGGGTGCGGCCCACCTCGCGCCAGGACGAGGGATGCTCGACGACGATCGGTTCTTCCTCGCCCCAGACCGCATTCATGGCAGGCATGTCGCCCTCTCGAAAGGCGCGGTAGAACTCCGCATTGGCAGCCAGCACGGCCTCGCGGTCGCTCGCCGTCCTGCGCTGCGAGCGGACCGCCAAGCGTCATCGTGGCCGAGACAAGAAGGACTAACGCCATTGCCAGCCGGACCATGGCACGCTCCCAAGCTGCCTGATGCCCTGTCTCGGGCGATCCTAGGCCGACGCTCGCCCTCCCAGACACACAATCCGGTGAGCGGCCCCAAGCCCGTGGCGGCGGCGGCCGGTGGCCGGACGGCAGCCATAGCGCGCATGGCCTGGGCGGCGCGATGGGTCTAGACCTTGCCTTTCATCTGGCGGTGCCCCAGGAGCGGCGCGCAGCAAAGAGTGGAGTGAGATGGCGGACGATCCCTACAGCATTCTCGGCGTCGAAAAGACCGCTTCTCAAAGCGACATCAAGAAGGCCTACCGCAAGCTCGCCAAGGAGCTGCACCCCGATCTCAACCCCGGCGACAGCTCGGCCGAAGAGCGCTTCAAGAAGATCTCCGCCGCCTACCACCTCTTGGACGATCCGGAGCAGCGGGCCCGCTACGACCGCGGCGAAATCGACGCCTCCGGCGCGGAGCGGCCCGAGCATGCTTTCTATCGCCACTATGCCGAGACGGACGGGGGCGAGCGCTATCACAGTGCCGCCGGATACCAGGATTTCGCCGACATGTCGGATCTCTTTTCCGATCTCTTCGGCGCTCGCGGGGCCGGCGGTGGTCGGGGCAGCAGGCGTGGGGCCAACCTGCACTACCAGATGGAGGTGGAGTTCCTGGACGCCGCCAACGGCGCCAAGCGCCGCATCACCATGCCGGACGGCAAGGTCCTGGATCTCACCATTCCCGCCGGCACCCGCGACGGCGGCATCCTGCGCCTCAAGGGCAAGGGCGGAGCCGGGATCGGCGGAGAGCCGGCGGGCGATGCCTTGGTGACCATCACTGTCCGGGCACACCCGCTGTTCACCACGCGATGGCGACGACATAGTACTGGACCTGCCGATTTCGCTGGACGAAGCGATCCTCGGCGGCAAGGTCGAGGTGCCGACCTTGACCGGCCGGGTGAGCATGACGCTTCCCAAAGGCGCCTCCAGCGGTCAGGTGCTGCGGCTGAAGGGCAAGGGCGTTCAAGCCGCCGGCCGCCCCGCCGGCGATCAGCGCGTGGCCTTGAGCGTGCGCCTGCCGAAGGAGATCGATCCGGAGCTGGAGCGCTTCATCGCGGACTGGCGTGCCAAGCACCGCTATGATCCGCGCGCGGGAATGGGGAGTGGCCGGTGATGTTGAGCGAAACGGACGTCGTAGCCGAGGTCGAAGAGATCACTGTTCGCCGCCTGCGCCTTTGGGTTCGCCGAGGCTGGGTTGTGCCGACCGCGAGCCGGGCCGGACATGCCTATGACCAATTGGACTTGGCTCGCGTTCGCCTGGTCTGCCAGCTGAAGGACGAGATGAAGCTGAATGACGAGGCCATCCCCGTCGTGCTCTCGCTGATGGATCAGCTCTATGGCATCCGGCGCGAGTTCAAGGCGATGACCGAGGCGATCGATCAGCAGCCGGAAGACATTCGCACACGGCTCCGCAAGACCTATAGCTCGCTACTCGACCGCTGATTCGATGCCTCCAACTGTTTCACAAATGAAAAATGGAGATGCGTGGTCCCTATAGCTGTGACCTTTTGGTCACGCACCTCGCTCGAACTGGGCCAATGCAACAAGCAAACAGCGCCTCTCCCTTTAAATGGGCGGCAATTCTAGACATCGTGCCGTGAACGCTGGCCCTTTGCGGGGCTAGGCCAGCACGGGCCTAGTGTGTCAAGATGTCAGAAGATGATAGTAGGCATAGGGGCCGTGCCATCGACCCGGCGAAAACCAATCGTGGGGACCTAGAGCGCGCGAAGATAGCAAACGACCTCAATGTAACATTGGCTTGAACCTGTGAGCTAGCAGCGGGGCATCATGATCATCACCGGCAGCAGCGGACCGGACGTCTTGACCGGTACGAATTCGGTTGACACGATTTTCGGCTTTGGCGGCGACGACACGCTTTTGGGCCGTGGCGCCAACGACAGCCTGTCCGGACAGCAGGGAGATGACACGGCGGTTGGCGGTACGGGTGAAGACTCCCTAAGGGGTGGCAGCGGCGCCGACGTTCTGGCCGGAGAAGCAAACCGGGACACGCTGGTGGGCAACAGCGGAGAGGATCGCCTCTATGGCGGGTTTGGCGCGGACCGCCTGATCGGTGGCGACGGGGACGACACGCTTTGGGTCGATACGCAAGGCGATAGCATCGTCGAGGCCTCTGATCAGGGCAGCGATACGGTCTTTGCCTCGGTCGGCTACAGCCTCTCCAATGGAGCCTATGTCGAAGAGCTGCGCCTGGCCACCGGAGCCGGCGGCATAGATGCAGCGGGCAATCGCCACGCCAACGAACTGCACGGGAACAGCGGCGGAAATCGGCTCTATGGCCTCTCCGGCGATGACGTCTTGCGGGGCGGGGACGGTGCTGACCGGCTCTACGGCGACGCCGGGGATGACACCTTGAGTGGTGATCGGGGCAGCGACTTCCTTGACGGCAAGGGTGGCGACGACTCGCTTGACGGCGGCAGTGGCACCGACCTCATGGATGGTGGCCACGGCGACGATACCTTTCGCGTCGACCACGAGAGCGACCATGTGATCGAGCAGGCGGACCAGGGCAGCGATACGGTTCTCGCAGCCGTCAGCTTCACCTTGGCGAGCGGCGCAGACGGCTACATTGAAGAATTGCGCTTGGTCGGCAATGATCTGGATCTAAGCGCCAAGGGCAACACGCTCGACAACCTCTTGCGCGGAAACAGCGGTGCAAACGCGCTGAACGGCGCCAACGGTGATGATAGCCTGCTGGGCGCTCTCGGCGACGATCACCTGACGGGCCGGGCCGGTAGCGACGAGTTGAAAGGGGGAGACGGCGACGATGTCGCAGAGGGCGGTATCGGCAGCGACCGACTCTATGGCGGCCTGGGCGAAGACCAGCTCTTCGGGGAGTGCGGTCATGACGTCCTGGACGGTGGCAATGGCCTGGACACCATGGTGGGCGGCCATGGCGACGACACCATGGAAGTCGACAATCAGGAAGATGTCGTTGCAGAGTTGGTCGACGAGGGCTCGGATACCGTTTTAGCCGCGGTAGACTTTGCATTGCCCAGCACCAGTGAGGCCGGCTACGTCGAAGAGCTGGTCCTGATCGAAGGCTTCGGCAACCTGAGCGGGAGCGGGAACGAGCTGGACAACATCCTGCGCGGCAACAGTGGAGACAATCGCCTGAGCGGTGTCGGCGGTGACGATGACATCATGGCCGCTAAAGGCGACGACCAGCTCTTCGGCGGCCTCGGCGACGATGTTCTTCGTGGTCAAGCCGGAGACGACACGCTTCAAGGCGCCAGCGGTGCCGATGTGATGTTCGGTGGCTTCGGCTACGATAGCGCCAACGGCTCGTCGGGGGCCGACACCCTTTTCGGTGCCGGCGGCAACGATTCCATGATCGGCCGACCGGGCGATGACACCATGTACGGGGCCGAGATGACAGACACCCTGAAGGGGGAACTGGGCAACGACCTGCTGTTCGGCGGCGCTACGCGCGACCGTCTGGCCGGCGGCGGCGCCGACGACATCATGTACGGTGGCGAGGGGGCCGACACCAACTCAGGCGTAGGCGGCAATGATACCAATTTCGGTGGTTTGGACAACGATCTACTGAACGGCGGAACTGGCCAGGATACCCTCTTCGGGGGAGACGGCGACGATTACCTCTTCTCTGGCTTCGTCTATGATATTGATACGCTGTTCGGCGGTGAGGGCGATGATGACCTGTTCGGCGGTCAGGGACAAGTGAGCATGGTTGGCGGCAACGGCGCCGATACCTTCATTTTCCAGACCGAGCCATTGGTCAAGGAGGACGGCGGCGAAACACTGCTTTTCGGCGGCACGCAGGGCGTGATCATTGACTTCACCGGCGATGCCGAGGGAGGAACTGACAAGATTCTCTTCGCCAATTATGGCGGGACCGGAGAATGGATCGGTGATCAAAGCTTCTCTGGAAAGGGGACCTCTGAAGCGCGCTTCGCTAAGAATGGCTCCGGCGAGAGTGTGATCGAGCTTGATTCAGACGGTGACGGGACCGCGGATCTTGAAACTGTCGTGGAAAGCGTAGATAATGTTCAAGAACTGACTGCGACAGATTTCATCTTCACCTAGTGATATCGCCGCTATTGCCGGAAAGAGGCGCCACATTTAGCTGGAAGAAGGCCAGGTTGACATGCCGCCAATCCAGGCCCCCCTAGTTTAAACCTATCCCGTTTGCCGCTGTTTTCAGCAGCGATCGTTGAATTAGTTATGAGATCTGGCTGGATCAAGCGTCAGGATGAGAACGGTAGAGAGCGGCAAAGCATTGCCTTGCAACGACGTGACAAAATTTCGCGCCGTAGCCAGATTCCCAGAGTGCGTAAGGCCGAACGCTCGGCGCGCGAGCGGAGATTCTGAACGCCGGGGCAGCTCCCTCATTCTTGCCGCTTTTTGGACATCTCTCCGCCCTGCACCAGCTTGAGCCTGCCTGCCTTGAGAGGGGAGCAATGGCGGCTATGGCCACGCCCAAGAAGCCAAGGCACATGCCCGCCCGATGCAAGAGTGGCACCCATGCTCAATCCGACCCCTCTCGAACAATACATGCTGGAGCTGGTGAATCGAGCCAGAGTGGACCCCGGTGCCGAGGCCGATCGGCACGACGTCGGTCTAAACGACGGAATCTCCGGCACCCCCATCAGCCCGGCCTCCAAGCCGCCGCTGGCCTTCACGCCGAGCCTCTTTCAGGCCGCCGACGGCTATGCCGAGCGCATGATCGCCGAGGATTTCTTTGCGCACACCGCACCCGATGGCTCGACCCCGAGCCAGCGCGTCTTCGACGCCGGCTGGACCAGCACCACGGGCAGCTGGCGCATAGGCGAGAACATCTCGTACTATGCCGGTTTCGATCCAAGCCTGCCCGGAGATCCGGCCACGATCGACATGCAGCACCGTGGCCTCTTTCGCTCGTCGGGCCATCGCCGAGCCATCTTGGATGAGGACTACAGCGAGGTCGGGATCGGCCAAGCCCAGGGGGCCTTTACCACCTCCAGCGGTACCACCTATCCCTACACCTCGATGATCACCCAGAACTTCGCCGACGGCAGCCGCAGCTTCCTCACCGGCGTGGTGATCGACGATGCCGACGGCGACGACTTCTACGACCCGGGTGAGGGAGAAGGTGGTGTGACCATCACGGCCGTCAGCCTGGCCGGCAGCTACGTCACCACCACCTGGTCGGCCGGTGGCTACACCCTAGAGCTGCCGGACGGCCTCTATGACGTCAGCTTCGCCGGCGGCCCGGTCGCAAGTCCGATCAATGAGCGGGTCGAGATCGACGGCGAGAACGTGAAACTTGATGCCATCCTTGGCGAGGTCGTCAATGATGGAGAGATTATCGGCACCAATGGCCAGGACAGCCTGACCGGCGGCAGCGCAGATGACAGCATCTTGGGACTAGGCGGCGCCGATCAGCTGATCGGCGGCAGTGGCGACGACTTGCTTTCCGGTGGTGGCGGCAGCGATCGCCTGTTCGGCCAGCAAGGCAGCGACAAGGCGAGCGGCGGCGGTGGCCAAGACGAGATCTATGGCGGGGGCGGCTCGGATTCCCTGAACGGTGGCGGCGGCAGCGATACCCTGTCCGGAGGCGGCGGCGACGATACTCTACGCGTCGACACGGCTAGCGACAGCCTGGTCGAGCTCGCCAATCAAGGCAACGACACGGTTCTGACAGTGGTAGACTTCAACCTTCCCGGCAACGCGGGAGGTACGGCTGAGATCGAGATGCTGCGTCTGGTGAAGGGGCGCGGCAACTTGAACGGTGCCGGCAACGACCTGGACAATGCCATCCACGGCAACAGCGGCCACAACGCGCTGGAAGGCCTTGCCGGCGACGATCAACTCTTCGGCAAGCAAGGGCAAGACGAGCTTTACGGAGGCGCTGATGACGACTGGCTTCACGGCCACAATGGTGCCGATAGTATCTACGGCGGGTGGGGCCTGGATTCTCTGAAAGGCGGCGACGGTGGCGATTCCCTTTTCGGCGACACCGGGGCGGATTCTCTCTTCGGGGGCAATGGCAACGACTTCCTGTCCGGCGGCCTGGGCGAGGATCGCCACAAGGGCGGAGCCGGAGACGATACCTTCGCGTTCGACAGCGGCCTTGGCGGCCGGCAGGGAGAGATCCTGGACTTCTCCGGCGCGGCCGAGGGCGACGGCGATAAGATCCTGTTGGCGGTTCCCGGCAACTCCGGCGACTGGGTTGGCGAAGCCAGTTTCAGCAGCGCCGGCGGGCCTGAAGTCCGTTACGAGGACCTCGGCAAGGCGAACGGCCTCCTCCAGGTCGATCGGAACGGCAACGGCAACGCAAACTTCGAAGTGACCTTGAAGGGGATATCGTCGGTGAACCAGCTCACCTCGACCGATTTCCTGTTCACATAGATGATCTGAGCCCCGTACAAGATCAGGCAACTCACCCAAGAGTACCGTGTGGCGCAGTTTGACCAGAGGCGGATCACCCAGACATAAGATCGGGCTTGATGGCGTGTGCGCAACGCAGCTGCTATCATCGGCGCGAGACCATCAGAGTTGGAGGAGGTGATGCGCGCTCTGCTCTATACAACGGGATCGCCATTCGCTCGTGCGGTTCGGATCATCCTTGATGAGCTGGGACTCGACTACGAGCGCCGCGAGGAGATCACTACGCCAACGGTCGAACAGCGTGCCGCCGCTACGCCGAGCTTGCAGGTTCCGACATTTTGGGACGGCGACGTTCATCTTTGGGAAAGCGGCCTGGTCGCCGAATACCTGCTCGGAACCTATCCGAACAGGAGCGGAACGCCGCCGTTGAGTGAATGTGCATGGCGCGCCGATCACGAGTGGCGGGACAAGCTGGTCTTTTCCACAATCCAGACCTTCGGCGCAGCAGTCACAACCGTCTCGCAGTTGAAATGGACCGGTGTGGAGAAAGATGCGAACGCCCATCTGACCCGCTGCGTCGATCGGATTCCGCATCTTCTGGGGTGGCTGGAGGCGGGAATCGCAGACGACACTTCCGGGTTCATGCCCGACCGCGTCTCAATCCAGGACATCTTTCTCGCCTGTCACATCAGGTTTACCGAGAACCGGCCCATCAGCGTCGAGCTTGGGCTTCAGGCCTATCCGAAGATATCGGCGCTCATAGGTCGGCTTGATGGGCGAGAAAGCTTCGTGAACAACCCGATCTATTGGTGGGAACCGGGTGTTGCGGGTTATCAGCCTGATGGCACGCCGATATTCGGAGCCTCCTCGTGATTGAGGGCGGTCGTCTTTGCGATGAAATCCGCTATCGCATGGCAAAATACGTGGGTAATGGTTCCACTGTCACTGCTATTTCTGCCGGTTGCCTGCCAGGACGCCCTATCTGGTAGAGCGTTGCTTCCCGACGGAAAGTTTCGAACTGATATCCGGGTCGCCAGAGTTATGTCTAGAATGGTCTGCAGGAGTGCCATGGCCCGGAGCGGCGCTCGGTGCTATTCGGATCTATGCCCTTGCACGACCGGCAACAGCGGCGCAGACGAAGGCGCTTCGATGATCAAGGACTGCGAGCGCGCGACCTCGAGACGACGGTCTTGTTCCGTAAGGTAGGCTTCGATGTATTTGGCCTGCGCCAAGCTGTCCAAATAGGTGTAGATCGTGCCTCCTATGAGCGGCTCATCCGACTTTCTCATGCACGCCAACAGGAATTCTATGGTCTGGCCAAGAGCGAACTTGCCGGTCCTGTCGCGAAAGAGCGTCACGATCTTGCCCGTGACGCGACAGTACCCTGGCGTCTCAGCCGGCGGTGCGACGTCGCTGATCGCGACCTGCAGATGATAGGGCGCGTTCCGGCGTGCCTCTTCATAGACATAGGGCGGCAAGGCACCGCGCGCGCCGGCGATCGCAATCCATAAGAGCAGGACAGACAGGACTGAAACCGAGCTGCCCGCCAGACAGGCAGACCGGAGACGAATAGCGAAACCTCTGCGCCTAGCTTCCATTGGGTCACTCCAAAAAAGCGGCCGGCAACCACGGCCCATTGCACGCATGTTACCGGAATCCGTCGCAGGTTCAAATGCGATGCGTGAGCAAGCAAGCCAGAGCGGTGCAGCTTAGGATCCGTCTCCAAGGAGAATTCCTTGCTTCATTGCAGTAAATGAAGGCAAATTTCACCGCAAATGATCAACATTAAGATTGCCTTCATCTTCTGCATTCTGCTTGTTACGCAGCAAAGAGATCAATAACTCTCCAAGCAGGACACTAAGCAACCGGAGTACCGAAGGTTTACTCTGAACTCTGTTTGCCACGGGTCCGCAATGCGCTGAGCGAAGGGGCGTCGGCAAGGTCGACGCCGCAGCTCTATGAAAGGATCAAGCGATGCCAAAAGGATTGCCTTCCGCGATGGCCGATGCCGTCGCGTCCATCACCGCCTATCGCCGGGTCGCCGCGAAAGCTGTCCTCGGTTTGGCCATTGCCCTGCCCCTGAGTTGGTCGGCACTGGCCGAGGCTGAGCCTGTCGATGCAGCCCGGATTCTTCCGGGCGTTTGGGCAACCACAGAAAAGGGCGGCGACTGCTCCGGATCAAGCGCGTGGGTCATCTTCTTTCCAGACGGGACCTTCATAGCTCCCGGGTACTCGAAGATCATCAACGGGAGCTGGGACGTGCGTGAGGGGGGCGTTTACCTGCAGTCTTCCGATTTCAGGATGAAGTACGATAGCGAAACGAGAACCTGGCGCATGACCCCATCCGAACGCACTGGTCCAGAGAAAATGGAGATTGAGCCGGACGGCGATAACCGCCTGGTCGTAACTGCAAAAGGCAAGACGAATGTTCTCCATCGCTGCGCCGGGGCGGACACCTTTTCAAGTCTCTAACCGCATCATGGCCGGCGCTAGCTCCGGATAGGCTTGCCTAGGCAAAGCGAGGGCCGCGCCCGATCGCAGAACTGGTCGGCGCGGCCTTGTTTTGGCCGTTAGAACCGCCGTCGCCACGACAATAGGGCGCCGCGGCAGGACACAAGCCACTTGACGCGCCCTAAACACTCCGCTGTCGGGGGTGGCACAAGGCCCCTTCCACAGGCCGCCGCAAATCCACTAGCGTCTGCGGCCATGTCCGAGACCGCTTCCGACCTCTTTGCCGGCGAAGGCCTGGCCGTGCTGCGCGGCGAGCGCCTTCTGTTCAAGGGGCTGGATTTTGCCTTGCCCGCCGGCCGGGCCCTGGTGCTGCGCGGGGCTAACGGTAGCGGCAAGACTACTTTGCTGCGGATCATGGCCGGCTTCACCCGGCCGCTGGCGGGGGCGCTGACTTGGGCAGGGAATGCGGTGAGTGAGGACACGGCCGCCCACCGCGCCCGCGTGGCCTTCATCGGCCATCGCGCCGGCCTGAAGGACGCGCTGAGCGTTTCCGAGAGCATCGAATTCGACGCCCGCCTGCGTGGTCAAAGACAGGACGAGGCGCAGGCCGCGATGGCGCGTTTGGGCCTGGAGCCTTTGGCCAGCCTGCCGATCCGCCTCTTATCGGCCGGTCAGCGCCGTCGCGTGGCCTTGGCGCGGCTGGCCTTGGGCGGCGCCAAGTTGTGGCTCTTGGACGAGCCGGCAACCGCGCTGGACGCCGCCAACGAGGCGACACTCTGGAACCTCTGCCGCGAACGGCTCGCAGCCGGCGAGCGCGCAGTCATCGCAAGCCACGGCGCGGTGCCGCTGGACGCCGCTAGCGCCCTCGAGATGGATCGCCACGCCCCATGAGCACGCCCGGCGGTCCCACCGTCGCCCGCCTCATCGTAGGGCGCGAGATATCGCTGGCCTGGCGCCAGCGCGGCCAGGTGCTGCTGTCGATCGTCTTCTTTCTTCTGGCCGCCAGCCTCTTCCCCTTCGCGATCGGTCCCGATCCGGTGCTGCTGGCCCGCCTGGCACCCGGCATTCTTTGGGTCTCGGCTTTGTTCGCCGTGGTGCTGTCGATGGAGCGGATCTTCCAAGCCGACTATGAGGACGGAAGCCTGGAGCAGCTCACCCTCGCCCCGCTGCCGCTCTGGGCCTTGGTCCTGCTGAAGGCCTTGGTGCATTGGCTGACCACCGGCTTGCTGGTGACCTTGGCAGCGCCTCTCGTGGCCTTCACCTTTTCGCTACCGGCGGGCCTCTTGCCAATCCTGCTCGCGACCCTTGGCCTCGGCACGCTCTGCCTGTCTCTGCTGGGCGTTATCGCCGCAGCGCTGACCTTGGGCGCCCGCCGCGGCGCGCTCTTGGTGCCTCTGCTGGTCTTGCCGCTGACCGTGCCGGTCCTGATCTTGGGCGTGCTGGCCGTCGAGGCCGTGGCCTTGAGCCTGGCCTGGCGCCCTCACCTCTTGTTGATGGGTGCATTCTTTATGTTTTTGCTACCGCTAGCCGCCTGGGCCGCACCTGCGGCATTGCGACAGGCTTTGGACTGAGGCCGGCCGGGGCTACTTTCAAGACCATGCATTTCCTCGCCAATCCAGGGAGATTCGTCAGAATCGCCGATCGGGTCTTGCCGTGGGTCTCGGTTCTGGCGGTCCTGCTGATCGCGGCCGGGTTAGGCCTGGGGCTTTTCGTAGCGCCGGAGGACTATCAGCAGGGCGATACGGTGCGCATCATGTACGTGCACGTGCCCTCGGCCTGGATGGCGCTCTTCGTCTATCTGGTGGTGGCCAGTGCGTCGGCCAGCGGCCTCATCTGGCGCCATCCCCTGGCCTTCGTGATCGCCCAGTCGGCCGCTCCGGTGGGGGCCGCCTTCACCTTCCTGGCGCTGGTGACAGGCTCTTTATGGGGCAAGCCCATGTGGGGCACCTGGTGGGTCTGGGACGGACGGCTGACCTCGGTCCTGATTCTCTTCTTCATCTACCTCGGCTACATGGCGCTGGCCGAGGCCTTCGACGACCGCAAGCGCGGCCAGCAGATGGCAGCCATCTTGGGCGTGGTCGGCGTCGTCATCCTGCCGATCATCAAATTCTCCGTCGACTGGTGGTCGACCCTGCACCAGCCCGCCTCGGTCTTCCGGTTGGATGGGCCAACCATCCACGCTCAGATGCTATGGCCATTGCTGGTCATGGCATTGGGCTTTACCGCCTATTTCGTCGCCATCTTGCTTGTGCGCGTGAAGCAGCAGGTGCTGGCCAGCAAGCTACGCAACTTGCAGCTGGCGGCAGCGGGCACCTAATGATGGCTCATGGAGAGGCTGGTGAACTTTCTGTCAATGGGCGGCTACGCGGTCTATGTCTGGCCGGCGATCGTCCTGACACTGGGTGTCTTGATCTGGATCGCCTGGTCGTCGCTGGTCAGCCTACGGCGGACCCAGAAGGAGCTGAAGGCCCTGGAATCACTTGGCCTCGAGCGGCGGCGCGGACGCGACAAGGCCCAATAGGAGCGGCATGAGACCCAAGCGCAAGCGCCTCTACGTCGTGCTGGCGGCCCTGCTCTGCCTGGGCGGCGCCACCGCCTTGGTGCTGGCAGCCTTCGACGACAGCCTGGCCTTCTTCTATGCACCCAAGGATCTGGTCGCCACGCCGCCCGGGCCCGACCAGGCCATTCGCCTGGGCGGGCTCGTCGCCGTCGACTCGGTTCAACGCGAAGGTCACGACGTGCGCTTCAAGATCACCGACCATATCGAGAGCGTGGAGGTGGCCTACAGCGGCATTCTGCCAGACCTCTTCCGCGAAGGCCAAGGCGTGGTGGTCGAAGGCAAGCTCGCCCCCGGCGGCCTCTTCGAAGCCCACACCGTGCTCGCCAAGCACGACGAGAACTACATGCCGCCCGAGGTCGCCGAGGCCCTGAAAGAGTCGGGCGAGTGGCGGCCGGACGACGAGGGGAGCCAGGCGCAGTGATCCCGGAGCTCGGCCACTACGCCCTGGTGCTGGCGCTTCTGGTGGCCTTGGTGCAGACGATTCTGCCGCTCTATGGCGCGGCCCGCGGGGCCGGTCGGCTGATGGCCTTCGCCGATCACGCCGCCTTCGCGCAGTTCCTTTTGCTGGCGCTCGCCTTCGCCGCCCTGATGCAGAGCTACCTGGTTTCCGACTTCACCGTGCTCAACGTGGTGGAGAACAGCCATTCGCTGAAACCACTGCTCTACAAGCTGGCGGGCACTTGGGGCAACCACGAGGGTTCGTTGCTCCTGTGGGTCTTGATGCTGGGCCTCTTCGGCGCCGGCGTCGCGCTCTTCGGCGGCAATCTTCCGGCCAGCCTTCGCGCGCGTGTCCTGGCTATCCAAGCGCTGATCGCGGTCGGCTTCCTGGCCTTCATGCTGGCCACATCCAATCCCTTCCTGCGAGTCTTCCCGCCGCCTTTGGACGGCCGCGACCTCAATCCCCTGCTGCAGGATCCGGGCCTGGCCTTCCACCCGCCGCTGCTCTACCTGGGCTATGTCGGCTTCTCCCTGGTCTTCTCCTTCGCCGTGGCGGCCTTGCTGGAAGGCCGCATCGATCCGGCCTGGGCGCGCTGGGTCAGGCCTTGGACCTTGATCGCCTGGACCGCGCTGACGGCCGGCATCGCGCTGGGCGCGCGCTGGGCCTACTATGAATTGGGCTGGGGCGGCTGGTGGTTCTGGGACCCGGTCGAGAACGTCTCTTTCATGCCCTGGCTCGCCGGCACGGCGCTGCTGCACTGCGTCAGCGTGGTGGAAAAGCGCGAGGCTTTCCGCGCCTGGACCGTGCTCTTGGCGATTTTGGTCTTCTCGCTCTCTCTTCTGGGCACCTTCATCGTGCGCTCGGGCCTTTTGACCTCGGTGCACGCCTTTGCCGTCGACCCCGAGCGCGGCGTCTTCATCCTGGCCCTGCTGTTCATCGCCATCGGCGGCTCTCTCCTGCTCTTCGCCTGGCGGGCGCCGGCCCTCTCCGACGGCGGCGCCTTCGCCCTGGTGTCGCGCGAGAGCGGCCTGCTGCTGAACAATCTGCTGCTCTCGGCGGCCTGCGGCACGGTGCTGTTCGGCACCCTCTATCCGTTGTTCCTGGAGCTCATCGCCGACGAGGTGGTCTCCGTCGGTCCGCAGTTCTACGCCAAGACCTTCGTGCCGCTGTCGATCCCCTTGCTGATCCTGCTGGGCATCGGGCCTTTCCTGCCGTGGAAGAAGGCCGACCTCTCAAAGGTGCTGCCGCGCCTTCTGCTCGCTGCGGTGGCGAGCCTGGCGGTTGCCGTGCTGACGGCCGTCCTGCTGGGCGGCGGACCGGTGATGGCGATCGTCTTCATGGGGCTGGCTGCCTGGCTGGTGCTCTCCAGCCTGTCCGAGCTGGCCGAGCGACTGCGCCTCTTCCGCATCCCCTTGAGCGACAGCCTGGCCCGCCTGGCCGGACTGCCGCGGCGGCAATGGGGCATGACCTTGGCCCACGCCGGCCTCGGCATCGCCATTGCCGGGATGACCGCCTCCACCGTCTGGAAGGACGAGCGGATCGACACCTTGCAGCCGGGCGAGACCATCGAGATCGCCGGCTACGCCTTGACCCTGACCGGCGTCGAACGCCTGACTGGACCCAATTACCAGGCAGAGCAGGCAACACTGAAGATCACCAGCGACGGCAGCGAGATCGGCGAGCTCAGGCCCGAACGGCGCTTTTATCCGGTGCAGCGCATGCCCACCACCGAGGCCGCCATTCGCATCACGCTGCTCGGCGACCTCTATGCCGTGCTGGGCGATACCAGCGCCAATCCGCGTGCGGGCTATCTCGTGCGGGTCTACTACGAGCCGCTGGTGGCCTGGATCTGGGTCGGCACCTTGATCATGGTGGTGGGCGGTATCCTCGCGATCTCGGCCCGACAGCCGCAGCGCGCACCCGCCGCCCGCCGGGCGAGCCCGCAACCAGCCGAGTGAGAACCAGGCCTTGCTCACCAACACCAAGAGACTGCTCTTCATCTTGCCGACCCTGATCTTCGTGGCGGCCGCCGTCGGCTTCCTCATGGGGCTCGATCCGGACCGCGATCCCTCGGCCATCCCCTCGCCCCTGATCGACGAGCCGGCGCCGCAGATCAGCTTGCCCGCGGTCGAAGGCTTGGACCTGCCGGGCCTCGATCCGGAAGCGCTCAAAGGCTCGCCGATAACGGTGGTGAACATCTGGGCCTCTTGGTGCGCGCCCTGCCGGATCGAGCATCCGCAGCTGATGGCGCTGGCCGAAGAGCCGGGCTTCAGGATTCTGGGCATCGACTACAAGGACCGGGCCGATCAGGCGGTGAAGTTCCTGGACGAGCTGGGGAATCCCTTTTCCGCCGTCGGCTTCGACCAGAGTGGGCGCGGCGGCATCGACTGGGGCATCACCGGGGTGCCGGAGACCTTCTTCCTCGACCGCGAGGGGCGCATTCGCTATCGCCACGTCGGGCCGATCGATGCCGGCACGCTGAATGAAGTGATCCTGCCCCGCTTGCGCGAGATCGCAAAATGAGAGCCCTGCTGGCCCTCGTATTTCTGCTCTTGGCCTTTCCGGCTGCCGCGATCGACAATCTGGAGCAGCTGGCCGACCCGGCACAGGAAGCACGCGCGCGGACCCTCTTCAAAGAGGTCCGCTGCGTCGTCTGCCAGAATCAATCGATCGACGATTCCGAAGCCGGCATCGCCCGCGACCTGCGCATCATCATCCGCGAGCAGATCGAGGAGGGGCGCAGCAATGGCGAAATCCTGAGCTTCCTCACCGCACGCTACGGCGACTACGTGCTGTTGGAGCCGCCCTTCCGGCTGAGCACTCTGCTGCTGTGGGTCTCGCCGCTGCTGCTGCTCTTGGCCGGCGGCAGCCTCGCCTGGGTGGCGGTGAAACGTCGGCCGCAGCTTGCCGCCCCGGCGCCCTTGAGTGCCGAGGAACAGGCACGTCTCAACGCCTTGATGGGGCGAGAGCGGGAGTGATGTTCTATGCCCTCGCCGCGGCGCTGACCGCCCTGGTCGTCGCCTTTTTGATGCGCCCCCTGCTGCGGGGCGCGCCGGAGAGGCCGGCCGGCGGCGCCGAGGAGCTTGACGTCTACAAGGCCCAGTTGTCCGAGATCGAGCGCGATCTTGCCGCCGGCACCTTGCCGTCCGGCGAGGCCGGGATCGCGCGCCGCGAGGTCGAACGCCGCATCCTGGCCGCCGACCGGGCGCGCCGCGGCACGGCGACGAGCGGGCCGCCGAAGCGGGGGCTGGCCCTGGGCCTCCTGCTGATCCTCCTGCTGGGCGGTCCGGCCCTCTACCTCGTGCTGGGGGAGCCGGATCAGCCGGCCCAACCCTATGCCGAGCGAGAGGACGTCGAGATGCACCGCGCGCTGCAGGAGCGCGCTACCGAGCTGCGCGGCACTCTTGCCGAAAAGCCCGACGACGTCGAGGGCTGGCTCGCCTTGGCGATGCTGCGCAGCATGCTGGAGCAGCGCGGCGCGGCGATCGAGGCCTACCGCCAAGCCATCGCCTACGGTGCCGAAGAGGCCGACGTCTTTGCCGCCCTGGCAGAAGCCTTGATCTTGGAGGCCCGGGGCGAGGTGACGCCCGAGGCGAGAAAAGTGCTGTCCCAGGCGCTGCACCGCAACGCCCAGGAGCCCTTGGCGCTCTACTATCTGGGTCACGCCCTGGAGCAGGAAGAGCGCTACGACCTGGCGCTTTCCCTCTGGTCCGACATGGCTGCCGTTCTGCCCAAGGATTCGCGGTGGTACCTAAGGCTGCAGGAAGACATCGCCCGGGTTTCGGCGAAAGTCGGCACCGCCCAATGAGCGAGCCTGGCCGCCGCCCTCTCTCTTGCGCGCCCAGCAGCGGAGCACTAGGTTCCAGGGACCGAAGGGCGCTTCAGCCCGCATCTCCAGAGGCGACATGAACATCGTGCTGCAGCCCCTTTTTCAGGTTCTCTACACGGCCATAGAGATTTACATCTGGCTGGTCATCGCCATGGCCATCCTCTCGTGGCTGGTGGCCTTCGACGTGATCAATCGTCACAATCAGTTCGTCAGCACGGCCGGCCGCTTTCTGTGGAAGATCACCGAACCGCCGCTGAGGCCCATTCGCCGCATCCTGCCCGACCTGGGCGGAATCGACATCTCGCCGGTCATCCTCATTCTGGCTCTCTATTTCCTGCAGCGCATGATCGTCGAGCTGATGGTCGCAACGGCCGGGATGTGAGCGAGGCGAGGGAGCCTTTCGAGACCTGCCAAGAGGGCATCCGGCTATGGGTCAAGGCCAATCCGGCGGCGCGGCGTACGGCCATCGAGGGTCTGGCGCCGCGCGCGGACGGCGGTCGCTCGCTCAAGGTCAGCCTCACCGCAGCACCAGCCGACGGCAAGGCCAATGCCGCCTTGATCGCCTTGCTGGCCAAGAGCTTCGGCCTGGCCAAGCGCCAGGTGGAGATTCTGCGCGGCGGGAGCGAACGCCAGAAGGTGATTCTGCTCAAAGGTGACGGACCGAGGCTGGCCAGGCAGGCCAAAAGCCTCTATTGAGCGCGCCGATCACGACGTGAGGGCCGGCCGGCCCCACCAACAGCAAACCGACGACATCCAGGACGGAGAAGATCTCATGACCGCCAGCATCATCGACGGAAAGGCCTTTGCCGCGGGCTTGCGCAGCCGCATCGCCGCCGAGGTCGCGCGGCTAAAGCAGGAGGCGGCCTTTACCCCCGGCCTTGCCGTGGTGCTGGTGGGCGAGAATCCGGCGAGCCAGGTCTATGTCCGCTCCAAGCACAAGGCGACGGTAGAGGCAGGCATGGCCTCCTTCGAGCATCGCCTCTCGGCCGAGACCAGCCAGGAGGAGCTCTTGGCCCTCATCGCCGAGCTCAATGGCGATGCCGCGGTAAACGGCATTCTGGTGCAGCTGCCGCTGCCGGAGCAGATCGACGAGCAGGCGGTGCTGGCCGCCATCGACCCGGCCAAGGACGTCGACGGCTTTCACGTCGTCAACGTCGGCAAGCTGTCGACCGGCGCGCCGGATGCCATGGTTCCCTGCACGCCCTTGGGCTGTGTGATGCTGCTGCGCGACCAGCTGGGCAGCCTGGCAGGCAAAAACGCCACCATCGTGGGGCGCTCCAATATCGTCGGCAAACCCATGGCGCAGCTGCTGATCAAGGAAAGCTGCACGGTGACCGTCGCCCATTCCAAGACCAAGGACTTGCCGGGCGTTGTGCGCGGCGCGGACATCGTCGTCGCCGCTGTCGGCCGGCCGCAGATGATCCCCGGCGACTGGATCAAGCCGGGTGCGGTGGTGATCGACGTCGGCATCAACCGCATCGCGGGCGAGGGCGGCAAGAACCGCCTGGTCGGCGACGTCGACTTCGAGAGCGCCAGGGAAGTGGCGGGCGCCATCACCCCGGTGCCGGGCGGCGTCGGCCCCATGACCATCGCCTGCCTTCTGGCCAACACGGTGACCGCCGCCTGCCATGCGCGAGGCCTGCCGGCACCGAAGCTTTAAGACGCGCACGCAGTCGGGAGGTTCAGAGTACCAGCCGTGGGTGGCGAGCTTCGGTTAGAGCAACTTCGGGCCCGCGTTTGCTCGCCCTCAGAGTTCAAGCTCTTTGATTGTCAGCGCAAATCGTCGTCGCCGATGAGTCCGTCTGCTCGGGTTTTGCTCTAGATGCGGACGAGATAGAGATAGCGAGCGATCAGACCGGAGTTGATGTCCGGCAGATAGTCTTCTTCAGCTTCTCGGAGCAAGCTGGCAGCGATGAATCCATTGCCTTCGGCATCAAACTCCTTCTGCAAGTCGCTTGCTGCCTGCCAGACCCTTTGCCAGAATTCACCGATTTGCACAGTGTAATCGCTGGTTTGAAACGTCAGTCCCAACCTCGAAAGCGCTTTTGAGAGTTCGGTGTTTTGAGGTGCCAGTTTGGCGAGATCGTCTCCCTTCTTAATATGATGATTCATGAAGATCCCCATGCGGCCACCTGGTCTGAGAGCGGCCGCTAGCTTCGATAGGGTTTCATCCAGGTCGACGACCCAATAGAGCGTGTCGAGGGAAATCACCGCATCGAGAGACCTTGGCGACAGGTCGAGTGTATTCATGTCGCCTTGAACGAACGTCAGTCGAGACCGCTTATCTGTGGTTCGCTGATTTGCTTCATCGATGGCGGGAGCAGCGTAGTCGAGGCCGGTGGCCGAAACACCCGTCTGGTCGGAGACGTACTCGGCAATGACTCCCGCTCCACAGCCGAGATCCAAGAGGTGCTCGCCCTGCTTCAGACCCAAACTGGCGAGAAGGTCTCTTAGGGAAGCCATGTCGGTCTGACCTTCTTGGCAAAGGTCCTCACCGAAGACTCGTTCGCAAAGCGCGGAATGCGCTGCACTCGGACGGGCAGCTTGATAGAACTTCTGGTAATAGTACCAGTACATGTCAGGCCGCTCGCGGTGATAGGCACGGGCCAGAGGCCGCCCTGCATCGGTCAAGCGGTAGGCCCTTTGGTCTCCAGCGATCAAACCCTTATTGGCGAGGCTGGCAAAGGCCTTGGACCAGTCTTCAAGATAGATCCAGTAGCGCGCGCTTCCACTTTCGAGCGATGCCCTGTCGGTAGTTGCATTCTCGATCCTGGCTTTCTCGAGAGAGGCCAGAACTTGAATTTCCGCCTCGTGCAGAGGGCACAAGCCCACCTGCTCTGACTGCAAGGCTGTCTTGTTCGGGCCCTCGTTGCTCATGATCTGCTCCGCACATCGATGTTGGCCGGGCTTCGCCGATTTCAGAACGCCCAAAGTCGATGGAAGTGTCGCACGAAGTCCCTGTATATCTGGTGGAGTTTCGGTGGACATTCGGTGGAACAAATCATGACGCGCGCAGCGTCCCAGCCATCTGCGGGTCTTGATCTTTGCGACGGTCGGCTGTTGTGGCCAGATGGCAGAGAGGTTCCGCTCACGCCTAGGCTCTCTTCGATGTTGGAGTATTTTGCGCGGAACCCCAATCGCCTCATTACCAAGCAGGAATTGTTGGACGAGGTGTGGCCCGATACGCATGTCACCGAGGCTCTCGTCAAAGACTACGTGCGCAAAATCCGTCGGATCTTGCAAGACGACGCCCTGCAGCCAGGGTTTATCGAGACGGCCCGGGGCTTGGGATACCGCTTAATCGGGAACATCCGGGTTTCCGACAGCGACGATGCCCTTCACACGAAAGGAGAGCTCAGGAACTCGGTTCCGGCAATTGCGGTTCTGCCGTTTGCCGACGCGTCCGACGGTGCTAGCCAAAACTATTTTGCCACCGGCATTGCAGAGGATATCATCGCCGAACTGTCGCGATTTCGCTCGCTGCTGGTGATCGCACGGGACTCGTCCTTTCTTCATGGAACGGATCGGCTGCCGCAGGGATTGACTGTCCACTACCTCTTGCGCGGAAGTGTGCGCAGGGCTGGCGAGCGGGTCCGTATCCAAACCCAGCTCATCGAAGCCGTCAGCGGCGTATGCCTATGGGCCGAGCGCTATGACCGCGAGCTGGCCGACATCTTCGCTGTGCAGGACGAAGTCAGCCGGTCGATCGTTTCGACTCTGGTGGGTCGCCTCGATGAAGTCGGCCGCCAAAGAGCTGCGCGAAAGCGGCCAGACACGCTGGAGGTCTATGAA
This sequence comes from Rhodospirillales bacterium, assembly GCA_963669385.2. Classification (GTDB taxonomy): domain Bacteria; phylum Pseudomonadota; class Alphaproteobacteria; order Kiloniellales; family JACOMY01; genus JACOMY01. The sequence continues at coordinate 85,081 of CAXXGD010000062.1, read as the reverse complement.
CACCTGCTCCTGGCGAATTGGCATCTCAGGCAGGGGGAAAAGGAGGATGTGCTGAAAGCACGTCAGATTTTGCAAGAGGCAGTGGATCTCCAACCCTCGAACGCGCGCGTCTATACAGAACTGGCCTTCAGCTACCTGATCGAGTTCTGGTCCGGCTGGACGCCCTCCGCAAAGGCGGCGGCGCGAGAGGGCCTTAGGGCTGCGCGCAAGGCCGTCGCACTGGATGACCTTGACAGCCGCGCGCACACCTACCTGGCGGCCGCTTATCACTATGCGGAATCAAACTTCGCGCTGGCGGAAAGCGAGTACGACAAGGCGATCGAACTCAACCCGAACGACTATGATGGCTACTGTCTCAAGAGTTGGCTGCTCGCGCTGTCGGGGCAGGCCGAGCAGGGTGCTGCCTGCGCTGAAAAGGCGATCAGCTTGAGCCCGCTGACGAGGGACGACTGTCGGCTTGCCCAGTTCATGGGCGCCTACTGCGCCCGACGCTACAACGAAGCTCTTGCGGCACTCTCCAGTGTTTCAGTGCCGACGATCGATTTGAGCGCCTATTTCGCCATGTGCTACGCACAGCTGGGTCGCGACGCCGAGGCGAAACGAGCGATGGCCCGGTTTCTCGCCAAAGCGCCGAAAGAGATCGTGGACTACCCCGGTACCGACCAGGGTCGGTGGCGGCAGTACTGGGCCACAAGGTATCCCTTCAAAGACAAAGATGACTTTGAGCATCTGATTGCCGGTCTTCACAGTGCAGGATTGCCGTAATAACTGCGGCAGGGAAGGTCAGACGTCGGCGACGCAGCTGGGCGGCGAAGCTTTGGCCTTTACGCATAGACAGAATAGTCTTGTTGCAGGTTACGGGAGCAGTCTGGCACTGGAGGCCCGAATCGACTACCGCCCTGTCTTGGCTATGGGATCAGCGCGCCATAGTCATGCCTGTACTCACCGGGCAGGAAACGACCGATGTGCTGGCAGCGCACCTCCCCCGGCCAAAGATAGTCGACCCGTCTCTCGCTTGGCCGGTAGACGGCGGTGTAGACCGTCGTGGACTGGGCGCGTCGGGAGTAGAGCGGCGGCTCGAAGAAGAGAGCGATCAGGTCCGATAGTGATAGTTTGGGCTCGTCCAGAGCCGCCAACAGAGTCTGCTGCCGCTCCAGCGAATCGGTCCCACTGACGGCGGCCTCCTGATGGTTCGTGCAGGCTCGGGCCCGCGACACCGCCGGCTCACGGTCTGGCCCGAGAAACAGGGTGGCGTAAGCGCCTGAGCGGTCGAGCAGGGTCACGTTGTGCGACATCGCGATGGGGATCCGGCGCAAGGCCGCGATCGCCTGGTCGACCCGCCGACAGGTCTCGAGCACATAGCGCAGCATCAAGATGACCGAGAACCCGGGACCCTCGGCCTCGCTCGCAACGAAGGTGAGGCTTGCGACGAGGCCCTCCTCGTTCATGCCGTCGAGACAGCCGCCCCAGGGTCTCTAGGCCTTGGCGATCACCTCACGCCCGAACCAAGAGGTCGACTCGAAGCGGTCGGAGACCCTGTCGAGCCGAAAGTCATAGTTTCGGACCAGTGCCGGGCCGCCATCGCCGAGCCAGATTGCCTGGCTGCAGCCGCAGCTGATCGGCGCAGGGCGAAAATGGCTCAGCATGCGATGCGCCAGATCGTCATCGCCGACCAGGCTGCAGACGCGATCGTAGTGCGCCATCAACTCCGGCATGTGTTTGCTAAGAGCGGCCCGGCAATCCCTAGCGCTCGGCGGGGGCGCCCGGTCCTTCCCGAGATACCAGCGTTCGGCTTCTTCCCGGCCGGCGGCAAAGCGGGCGAGCCAGGCTCCCTCCGGCTGTTCCTCCTGCGCGAAGACGAAGCGTTTGAGCATGGCGCCATCCTAGTCCTGGCGGTTGACCGATGACAGGGCCGGCGTCAGCCGCGACGAGCGCTCCGCCAAGTCGGTTGATCCTTCGGCTTGGTAGCGTGAACACTTTGAAGATAGAACGGAACTCACGCTTAAGGCCGTTTCGACCTGTGATAGTCCCGGCCTATCCCACCCGCCTTTGCTGGGGAATGTCGGCAAGCTCGAACGAGGTCGACTGGTAGAGGTCGTAGATCCAGTTGCTGAACAGCAGGTTGCCGTGCGAGCGCCAGCTATTGACTGGCGCCTTGGCCGGATCGTCGTCGGGGAAGTAGTTCTTCGGCAAGTCTATCGGCAATCCGGCGGCCAGGTCGCGGCGGTACTCCTCGCCCAGCGTGCCGGTCTCGTACTCCAGATGATTGAGCATGTGGGTCTGCCGCCGGGGCGCGTCGCGCAGCAGGCAGAGGCCTGCTTCCTCCGAGGCCAGCAGGACCGAAAGCCCCGGCGCATCCGGCAGGTCCGCGTGGCGTATCTCGGTGTGGCGGCTGACCGGCACGGCGACGACATCGTCGAAGCCGCGCATCAGGCCGTCGCGCCCGGCTTGGACGCGATGGGGAAAGACACCGAACATCTTCTGGCTCAGCTGGTGCTTCGGCACGCCGTGAAAATGCTGCAAGGCCGCCTGCCCGGCCCAGCAGATGTTGAGGGTCTCCTGCACGTGGCTTAGCGACCAGTCGTAAATCTCGGTCAGCTCGCGCCAGTAGGCGACCTCCTCGAAGGGTAGAGTCTCGATCGGCGCCCCGGTAATAACGAGCCCGTCGAACTTGCGCCCGCGCACCTCTTCCCAGGGCTGGTAGAAGGCCAGCATGTGCTCGGCAGGCGTGGTCTTCGGCCGATAGCTCGATGTGGTCACCAAGGTCAGCTCGATCTGCAAGGGTGTGGCGCCCAGCAGGCGGGATATCTGCGTCTCCGTCTTGATCTTCTGCGGCATCAGATTGAGCAGGGCGATCTCCAGCGGCCGCACGTCTTGGTGCAGCGCGGCCCCTTCGGTGATCAGCAAGACGCCTTCGTCTTCCAAGTCGGCCATCGCCGGGAGGTTTTCCGGAACCTTGATCGGCATGGGCTCTTGTCCTTCTTGTTGGGCTCCGCTTAGCGCCAGCACTTCGATCCCGCTTGCTTACACCAGCTGAAGGCGAGGTGCACGAGCGTCGGCGAAACCGTGCAATCGGCCTGACCGGCGGCGCACTCCTCAGCCATTGAGAGGGAGTTGCCTAAGCCGAACCCCTCAGCAACGCATCGATGGCCTCCGCCGCGCCCGCCGCGCCCGGCTCGGCGCGCATGGCGGCCCCGATCTCCGTGGCGCGGGTAACGATGGCCGGGTTCCGGGCGGTCGCAAGCGCCTCGGCCAAGGCGGCTGCCGTCAGGCGTTTCTGCGGCAAGGGCGCTGGCCCTGCGCCGACCTCCATCACACGGTGCGCCCAGAAGGGCTGATCGCCGAAGACCGGGCAAATCACCGTAGGGCGGCCCCAGCGCAATCCCTCGTGTGTCGTTCCGGCGCCTCCATGGTGCACCACGGCCGCACAGCGCGGAAAGAGCCAGTCGTGCGGCGCAGCCTCCAGCACATGCACCCGGTCCGAGCTTTGCCGAGCCTCCAGACCGCCCCAGCCGGTTGCCAGGAGGCCGCGCTCTCCGGCCATCTCGAGCGCTTCGAGCACAATTTGGGTCAGCCGGCCTGCATCTCTTGCCGGCATGCTGCCGAAGCCGACATAGACCGGCGGCGGCCCTGCATTGAGAAAACGCGCCAAGGCCTCCGGCGGCTGCCAGTCGGCAGTCTCCTCGAAGAACCAGTAGCCCGTGATCCGCTCTCGCCCGCTCCACTCTTCCGGCGGGGCGACGAGATGACGGCTGAAGGGATGGAAGCGCGGCAGTGTGCGGCCCTGGGGATCGTACCCGGCGAAGAGATCGCGGGGGCTCTTCCCGGTAAGGCCAAGCACCTCTCGGCGCCAGGCCGCGATCTTCCCCCGAAGAATCAAGGAGATCAGGCCCACGACCGCCTTGTGGCTCAGCCGGTTGCCAAGGCGTCCAAGGCTGTGGAGTGGCAAGCCCGGGCTGGGAAAAGTTCCGGTCGGGACAAATGCGGGGATCAAAGCGGTCGCTATTGCCGCTATTCCCAGGCCTTCTGCGATGTGCTGGCCGGCCAAGCCCTTCGGATGGTGATAGATGATGGCATCGGGCCCGATCTCCTGCGCGCGCGACCACATCTCGTCCAGCTGACGGCGAAACATGCCCTTGGAATGACGCCAGGCCCGCACCTTACCGCGGAAGCTATGCAGCGCCTGTCGCATCTCGGGTCTCTCGATCAACTCGCGGACATCGTCGGACAATGGCGCGGCGATCAGCCCCTGGCCCTCGATCATGGCCTCGAAGCCGCGCCCCGTGGTCAGCGTCACCTCATGCCCTCGCGCACGCAACTGAGCGCCCAGCGCCACAAAGGGCTGAACGTCGCCGCGCGAACCCAGCGTGAGGATCATGATCCGCATGGAATCGGAACGACGGCCTTAGGGTGCCTCGTTCAAGGGCACCTTGTCGGAGGGGCCGCTCGCCTCGCTGCTCATGCGCAAGCGGTGCCCGTCCAGGTCCTCCACGTTCATCTCGCGCACGCCCCAGGAGAAGTTGGTGGGTGGCTGGCGGATGGTGGCACCGCTGCGCTTGTAGTCCTCGTAGAGGGCGTCGACGTCGTGAATAAAGATCGAGATCCAGCTCCCCGGCCCGCCCTGTCCGTCCTGGCAGAGAAAGATCTTGACGTCATCACGCTGAACGCAGGCAAAGTCCGCCGGCTCGCCCCAGTCCCAGGCCTTCCGGAACCCCAGCCTCTCGACGTAGTAGACGATGGAGGCGGGCACGTCCTTGACGTTGAGGATCGGCACGGCGGCTTCGAAGCGGTTCGGACCCTGTTCCATCTGACTCGTCCCTCATGACAAGACGCTGCGTGGCAAAAGCAGGACTTGGGATGTCGGCCCTCCCTGTCAATCAGGGCATTTCGCCTCATACGTGTAGACCCGCCGTAACCGGACCGCCAGTTCGAGATCGTGACTACAAGGTCGCCGCGCAGGCCACTGTCGCGAAGGCGCGCCTCAGACCAGGGTCACTTCGATCGACTGGAGCCCGGTCCCGCTGCCGGGTATGGTGACGCCTGCGCCCAACACCAGCGTATCGGTCCCGGTACCGCCGTCGTAGAGGTAACCGGTGAAGTCGCCTTGGCTCGCAACCAGAAAGACGTCGTCGCCGCTGTCACCGTAGAGGCTATCGGCGCCAGCCCCGCCGGAGAGGCTGTCGTCGCCATCGCCTCCGTAGAGGTGGGAGTCGGCGCCGCTGCCGCCGAAAAGGACGTCATCGCCACCGCCGCCGGCGAGTGAAGCGTCGTCCCCATCACCGCCGGCTATGGTGTCTGCGCCCGAGCCGCCCATGAAGACGCTGTCGGCGGCGCCACCGCCGATGAGGCTGTCCGCCCCCGAGCCGCCAAAGAAGGACGCGTCATCTCCGCCGCCGCCGAAAAGGCTGTCGCCGCCGGTGGTGCCGTAGAAGCTAAGGTCGTTCCCGTTCCCGCCGAAGAGGCTGTCGGCGCCGCTGTTTCCGTGGAAGTTGCGGTCGACGTCACTGCCGCCGAAGAGACCATCCGAGCCGAACCCACCGAAGAACGAGGAGTCATCGCCATCGCCGCCATAGAGGCTGTCTAGCCCCGACGCGCCATAAAATCCTCGATCGTTTCCGCTTCCACCGGAGAGTGCATCGTCCCCCTTTTCGCCAACGAAGAAGGCATCATCACCACTGTCACCGGAAAGGCTGTCGTCGTCGTCGCCACCCGAGAAGAAGAGATCAATCCCCCCACCGCCGTAGAGCTTGTCAAACCCGTCGCTGCCGTAGAAGTAGCTATCGTCCCCCTCATCGCCGAAGTGACTGTCGTCGCCGTCGCCACCGAAGAAGCTGCGGTCGCCTCCGTCACCTCCATAGAGGAGGTCCGCCCCGTTGACTCCGAGGAAAAAGGAATCGTCTCCGCTCCCGCCGGAGAGAGTATCGGCGCCTGATCCTCCGTCAAAGATGAACTCGTGGCCACTGCCGCCGGAAAGGCTGTCGGCCCCGTCGCTGCCATAGAAGTAGCTGTCACTGCCGTCGCCGCCGAAGAGGCTGTCGTCGCCGTCGTCACCGAAGAAGTAGTATTCGATCCCATCGCCCCCGTAGAGGCTGTCGGACTCGCTCCCTCCGAAGAAGTAGGAGTCGTCCCCGCTGCCGCCACTAAGGTCATCCGACCCTTGGCCACCGTAGAAGCCGTACTCCCCGCCCGTGCCGCCGGAGAGGCTGTCGGACCCAGAATTGCCGTAGAAGGAGCGATCGTTACCGCCATCGCCGAAGATTCGGTCCGCCCCCGAGCCGCCGAAGAACAGGGACTCCGTGCCGCTGCCGCCGAAAAGGCTATCGTCACCGTTGTCACCGTAGAACGACGTGTCGTTACCTGCGCCACCATAGAGACTGTCCGAGCCAGCCCCGCCGCCAAAATAGGAATCATCGCCCGCACCGCCCGAGAGAACATCGTCACCTGAGTAGCCGCGGAAGCGCGCGTCGTTTCCATCACCTCCGGAGAGGCTGTCGGAACCCGATCCGCCGTTGAAGAAGGAGTCGTCCCCGCTGCCACCGTAGAGGGCATCGTCCCCTAAGCCGCCAAAGAAGAGGTAGTCACGCTCTGTGCCGCCGGAGAGGCTGTCGTTTCCCTCGTCACCAGCGAGGGAAGTATCGTCACCTTCGGCGCCATAAAGGCTGTCTCTGCCGGACCCACCGGAAAGGCTTGTGTCGTCGCCGCCACCACCGAAAAGCCTGTCCACACCGCTGGCGCCAAAGAGTCCGCGATCGCCCCCGCTGCCGCCATAGAGCCGGTCGTTGCCCGTCGCACCGGAGAGATTGGCGTCGGCCCCGCTGTCTCCGGAAAGCGTGTCGTTGTCGTTACCGCCGAAGAAGTGGCTGTCGTCGCCGGAGCCACCGTAGAGCTTGTCGGCGGCCGCCCGGCCGTAAAGCAGAGAATCGTCACCGTCGTCGCCGTAGATGCGGTCAATGCCGCCGCCCCCGTAGAATCTGATATCGGCACCGCTGCCGCCGAACATCGTGTCCTTCTTGCCTTCGCCGAAGAAGAGGAAATCCGTGCCGCTGCCACCGAACATGCTGTCGTTGCCGGCACCCCCGTAGAGCGCGTAATCGTCGCCCTCGCCCCCATCGATCCGGTCGGGGCTGACGCCGCCGTAGAGCTTGGCATCGGCCCCTTCACCGCCGTAGAGCTTGTCGCCGCCGCGCTCGCCGATCAGCGTGCGGTCGTCGCCCGCATCGCCGAAGATGAGGTCATTGGCCCGCTCGCCCTGAAGCGAGGTATCCGCCCCATCGCCGCCAAAGATTGTGTCGGCATTGGCACCGCCATCCAGGTTGCTGTCCGCGCCCGTGTCGCCGGAAAGCCGGTCAAGGCCGGCGCTGCCGTAGATCTGGCTGTCGTTGCCGCTGCCTCCGGAGAGGCTGTCGTCGCCGACCCAGCCGTAGAGTAGGGCATCGTTACCGTTGCCGCCCTCGACCAGATCCGCCCTGGACCTGCCGTCCAGGTTCCGGTCGTCGCCATCGCCGCCGTAGAGGCTGTCCTGGCCGGTACCCCCCAAAAGCGTGGCGTCATTCCCGCTGCCTCCGAAGAGCCTATCGTCGTTCTCTGCGCCAAAGAGGGAGTCGGCGCCACTCACCCCATAGAGCGTGTCGTCGGCGCCGTATCCGAGAATGCTGTCGACACCATCGCTGCCGGTGAGCGTGTCTGGACCGTTCGTCCCTGGAATGAATGCCATCGTCCCCGCCCCCGTTCAGAGGTTTCTGTCATATTGGCAAGGTTGTCGATTGCATTGCTTCTGAAGAAAAGTATTATTGGCTGTAATTGTCGCCTGCTTAAGTCCTGCCATTTTGCCCTCAGATTCATGACTTGGAGTGTCCCCGTCCGATAGACCTATCCGAGCGCGGAAGTTTCCTCAATCCTCTCTGCTTTAGAGAGGGGCGCGGTCGGCCGAGCCGGCTTGCGCGCGACCCCCACGAGGGCGAGGGCCCACGACCCCCAACAACAGGCCCGAGGAGACGACCGCCAAGCCCACCCATTGCGCCGGGCTCGGCACCTCGCCCGCAACCGGTATGCCGATCACCAAAGCCAGCGCCGGCACCAAGGCCGGGAAGAAGGCAGCACGGCCCGCGCCCAAGAGCGCCACGGACTTGGTGAAGGCGAGTATGGCGATGACTCCGACCAGCAGGCCCTGGACGACAGCCTGCAGCAGCAGCTCCGCCAGCGGGAGGGCCAGCAGGCCATGGCCCACCCCGGCCAGCAAGCAGGCAGGCAACATCACCGCCGCCGACAGCAGCGAGACGGCAGCCGTCGCCGTGACCGAACCGATCCGCCAGCGACGCTGCAAGCTGGCGAAGAGCGCCCACATCAGCGCGGAGAGGATAAACATGGCATCGCCCGGCAAGCTGCTCCCATCCGCACCAGCACCCGGCCAAAAGGTGATGCCGAGGCCCGAGAGGACAATCGTCAGAGCGACGATCCGACGGGGCGCAAGCGACTCACCCAGCAGCCAGCGGGAGAAGACGAGGCTGCCGGCCAGGAGAGCGGCCGGCTGCAGCAAAGCGGCATGGGCGAGCGGCGCGAAGGCGAAACCGCCGACACCAAGCAACACGAAGGGCGGGCCGATCAGAAAGGCCAGCAGCAGCATGCGCCAAGAGGCCAGAGCCACCGCCTTACGTCCGCCAAAGAGCAGCCACGGCAAGAAACAAGCTCCGGCGACGAGAAACCTGAGGCTCGCTATATCCGCCGCCTCCAGGCCATGCAGCACCGCCGCGCGCGAGACGGCCAAGTAGCCGCCCCAGATCACTGCGGCCGCGAGCCCCAGCCCGCAGCCGCGCCACTCATTCCGCTGCACCGCCTAGAGGGCCCGGTAGAGGGCCTCCAACAAACGCACACGCCTGGGATCCGCTTCACCGCCGAAGGTCGACATGCGGTTGGTCACATAGGCGACTCCGATTCCGGCGTCGGGATCGCCATAGGCCATGTAGCCGCCCCAGCCGGTATGGCCGAGGGCGCGCGGGGAGGGCCCGAAGATGGCCTCCTTGTTCAGCATGAAGCCGGCGGCAAAGCGGATCGGCCAGCCGAAGCCGCCCTCAATCCCGTCGAAACGCTCCCTGGTGGCGACCGCCAGGCCTTCAGGACTGAGAAGTGTGACGTCACCGGCCCGACCACCGGCCGCCAGAGCAGCATAAACGCGCGCCAGCGATAGCGCATCGGCATGGGCACTGCCGGCCGGCATCTCAGCGGCACGCCAGACGCGCGTGTTGGGCTCGCTTGGCCGAACCCGCGGATTGACGTAGCCGAAGGCCGAGGGCCGGCGGCTTGCCTCCTCCATGGGATCATCTGCGTCGGGCGCGGGCACGATCTCGGCGGCGCGATGGTCCTCCTCCGCCGGCAGGCCCAGATAGATCGAGGCCTGGAGCGGCCCGGCGATCTCTTCGGCAATGAAACGCCCGATGCTGCGGCCATCGGCGCGGCGCAGAATCTCTGCACCCAGAAAGCCGTAAGAGAGCGCGTGATAGATGCACTGGCTGCCCGGCCGATAGAGCGGTTCCATGGCCTCCAGCGCGCGGATGAAGCGGTCGCCGCGATAGAGATCCTGCAGCTCCAGCCGCTCGCGTACGCTGTTGAGGCCGGCTTGATGCGACAGCACCTGGGCCAGCGTGATCTCGCCCTTGCCGCCAGCCGCGAAGGCCGGCCAGACCTCGGCGACCGGCGCGTCATAACGGAGCCTGCCGCGGTCCACCAGCATGGCGAGGGACAGGGCGACAAGCGACTTGGTGACCGACTGGACGCAAACCATCGTGTCGCGCTGCCAAAGGCATTCGCGCGCGGCGTCTGCATAGCCGCCCCAGAGGTCGACCAACTGAGACCCACCCTTGACGACGGCAAAGGCGGCACCGTGATCGATGCCGTCTCTGAAGTTGGCAAGAAAGGCCTCTCGCACCTCGGAGAAGGCCGGCTCGCAACTGCCCTGCAAGGGTGTCGCTCTCTCGCTTACAAGACCTGCTCTGCTCATACCGCGCAGGATAGCTATAGGTTGGATATAAATCTTCGATGTTTTCGATATAATGAACATATGGATATCGATCTAAGACACCTGCGGCAGTTTCTGGCGGTGGCGGAGGAGAAGAGCTTCAGCGCGGCCGCCCGCAGGCTCGGCATGGCGCAACCGCCCTTGAGCCAGGCCATCGCCAAGCTGGAGGAGCGTCTGGGCGCCCGCGTCTTTCTGCGCACCAGTCGCAGCGTCACCTTGACCGATCCCGGCAAGGTGCTGTTGGCCGAAGCCCGCAGTCTCATCGCACAGCACGAACGCGCGCTCCGAGCGGTGAAACGATCGGCGGAGGGTGCGGCCGGCGAGCTGCGCATCGCCTTCGTCATGAGCGTCGGCAGCGCCTATCTGCCGGCGATCCTGCGAGATTTTCGCCAGGCCATGCCTTCCGTGGATCTCACCCTGGACGAGCTCACCACCACGGAACAGGTCGAGGTCTTGTCTCGCGGCGGCTGCGACGTAGGCCTCCTGCGGCCGCCTATATTCGGTGGCGAGGGCCTCACTCTTCGCACCCTTCTCGAGGAGCCGCTGCTCGTCGCGCTCCCAGCCGACCACAAGCTTGCGGGCGAAGAGCCTATCGCCCTGCAGCAGCTGAGCGAGGAGGGGTTCATCGCCCCTCCCGCCAAACTCGGCCCGGGCCTCCATGCAGAGGTCGTCCGCCTCTGCCTAGCAAGCGGCTTTGCACCTCGGATCGTGCAGGAAGCCCGGCAGATGCAGACCATCGTAGCCCTCGTCGCCGGCGGTCTGGGGGTCGCTCTGGTTCCGCGATCGGTGACGGCACTCGGCCTCAAGGGCCTGGTCTATCGCCCGATCAGAACCCCGGTATCACAACCCAAGACGGACGTAGCGCTGGCCTGGCACCCCGACGTCCTGCGACGTCGACCCTATCTCGCTGCCTTCATAGCAGCGGCAGAACGTGCTGCCAGCTCTGCTGGCTAGTCGATCCGGTCCGGCATGGCGGTGCAGCCGTCCAGATCGCCGCGCTTCGATCAGCTGCGGTCGCACGGCGATGGCCCCTTACGAGGGGGTGGTTGTTCCTGTACAGTGATACAGCGAAGTGGGTGACTGGAGCCCTCGGTCGGAAGATGCCTCGGCACTCCACGGCGCAGCCGTCGTCAAGCAGGACGAGAGGTGCGGAAGATGGCAGTGATCTTAGGGACCCCTGGCCCTGATACACTCAGCGGTACCGACGAGGTCGACACGATCCTTGGCTACGGCGACAGGGACATGCTTTACGGCCTGTCCGCCGATGATTCGATCTACGGCGGCCTTGGCGATGACGTCTCTCTTAATGGCGGCAGTGGTGCTGACGGCATCTTCGGTGGCTACGGAAGAGACATAGCCCTCTATGGGGGCGATGGCGACGACAGGATTTACGGCGAGCTCGGCGACGACTACGTCCTCTTCGGCGATAACGGCGACGATGTCCTCTTTGGCGGTGTCGGACGAGACATCCGCTTCCGAGGTGGCAGCGGCAGCGACCGCCTCTACGGTGGCATCGGACAGGAAATCGAGTTCACTGGAGGGACCGGCGACGATGTTCTTTTCGCCGGCAGTGGAGTTGACTTCAACTTTTTCGGCGGCGTCTTCCCCTTCGGCATGGATTACGGCGACGATACCCTTTTCATGGGCAGCGGGTCTGATAGTGCGTTCTTCGGCGATCTCGCCGACGACACACTCTATGGCGGCGATGGTAATGATGTGAGTGGCGTCGGCGGCGACGGCGAAGATACGCTCTTTGGGGACAGCGGACATGATTTGTCCTTCTTCGGCGGCGCCGACACCGACAGCCTCTACGGCGGCGATGGGGATGATGTGTCCTTCTACGGAGACAATGGCGCCGACAGCCTCTACGGCGACGATGGGGATGACACGAACTTCCAGGGCAGAAGTGGATCGGACAGACTGAACGGCGGTCTGGGAGACGATACGAGACTGACTGGCGACACCGGCGCCGATCGTCTCGCCGGTGGTCAAGGCGATGATGTCAGCTTCTCGGGAGGCGACGGTTCTGACAAGCTTTACGGCGACATTGGCAACGACAGCGGCTTCGATGGTAACAGCGGGACCGACGTCCTCTATGGCGGCAGGGGAGCGGATGACTCCTTCTACGGCGGTCGAGGCGATGACACCCTCTACGGCGGTAGCGGGAACGATGCAGGGTTTTTCGGTCAGAGTGGTGATGACTCGCTTCTCGGCGCTGGTGGAAACGACCGCAGCTTCTACGGTGACAACGACGCCGACCGGTTCTACGGCGGCATCGGGCTCAACATTGCCTTCTACGGCGGTGGCGGTGCCGATTCCCTCTTCGGCGGCAGCCAGAACGATCGGTTCTTCCAAGGCGATACCGGTGCCGACCTGCTGTACGGTGACAGTGGCAGCGACGCCCAGTTTCGCGGCATGCATGGTGCCGATATCCTCGGCGGCGGCCTTGGGGAGGATTTCGACTTCTATGGCGACAGCGGTGCCGACACACTGTTCGGCGGCGGGGACGACGACTCCGCATTCTTCGGCGGCGGCGGATCCGATAGCCTCTTCGGCGGCGCCGGATCTGATGCCGCGTTCTACGGTGGCTCCGGTGAGGACGGCCTCTCCGGCGGCGAGGGTGCCGACGAGTTGTTTGGCGCTGAAGGAGATGATGGCGTCTTCTATGGCGGCCGCGATAATGACCGGATCTACGGCGACGATGGAGAAGACCGCGGCATCTACGGTGACGGCGGCAGTGACAACCTGTTTGGCGGCAGCGGTACCGATGAGCTCTTTCGCGGAGGTACCGGCGGAGACGCGCTGTTCGGCGGTAGCGCGAACGACGGCGTCTTCTTCGGCGAGAGGGGCGATGACAGACTCTACGGCGATGACGGTGTCGACGATTTCTTGCGGGGCGGCGGCAGTGCCGACACCCTCTTCGGCGGCAGTGGTAACGATGACCAGTTCTATGGGGACAACGGCAATGATTCCCTCTTCGGAGACAGTGGGAATGACCGCTTCTTCTACGGTGGCGCTGGCGTAGACAAGCTGTTCGGAGAGGCAGGCGAAGACTCGGACCAGTTCGGCAGTTCGGGACAGGACGATCTCTACGGAGGCGCCGGAGATGACGGATTCCTCTATGGTGACTCCGGGCAGGATCGGCTGTTCGGCGGCGCCGGCGACGACCAGGCCCTTTTTGGCGGCAAGTCAAGCGATGTGATCTACGGTGGAGCAGGCACCGACAGTGAGATCGATGGTGGCATCGGAAATGACGTACTCTACGGTGGCGCAAGCGCCGACCGGAGCCTCTTCGGCAGCAGCGGTGTCGACATCCTGTCGGGCGGCAGCGGCGACGATGTCTTGCTTTACGGCGACCAGGGTTCGGATAGCCTCTACGGCGGCGTAGGTGACGACAGCGCCCTCTTCGGTGGCTCGGGCCAGGACGTCCTGGAGGGTGGCATCGGCGCCGATGCCTCGTTCTACGGTGGGATCTCACGCGATCTGATTTACGGCGGCAGCGGCGCCGATTCCTTCTTGCACGGCGACCAGGGAGCAGACAGGCTCTACGGCGGCAGGGGTGCCGACACCGGCCTATTCGGCGGTCTAGACAATGATCACCTGTTCGGAGGCAGCGGTGATGACCAGCTCTACGGCGGCAGTGGTCGCGATCTTCTCTACGGCGGCAACCAAATCGACCGCCTCTACGGAGGCTCCGGCGACGATACCTTCCTGGTCGCCAGTCAAGATGAGATCCCGGACGGCGAGACATTTGACGGAGGCGACGGCAGTGACACCCTGGAGCTGGGCGACGGGGTGACCTTGCCGGCGGGCGTGAGCCTGATCGACATAGACACTATTGTCTACGTCTAGCCAGTCGGACGTCATGCTGGGAGAAGTGAGCTATGGCAGTCATCTACGGCACCCCGGGACCGGACCGACTCGACGGAACCAACCAAGCCGACACGATCTTCGGCTATGGCGCGAGAGATACCCTCTTCGGCAAATCCGGGGACGATAGCGTCTTTGGTGGCAGCGGAGGCGACTTTTTTCTGAACGGCAATAGCGGTGACGACAGGATCTATGGTGACAGCGGAGATGAGTACTTTATCTTTGGCGTTCGGGGCGCTGACAGACTTTTCGGCGGCGACGGAGATGACACGAAGCTCTACGGCTACAGAGACGACGACAGATTCTACGGCGGCAACGGGGACGATATTAGCTTCGTAGGCTCCTACGGCAATGATTGGCACTACGGTGGCAGTGGAGATGACGGGGTATTCTTTGGTGCCGAGGACGACGATCGGCTCTACAGCGACAGCGGGGATGACTCCGCGCTCTTCGGTGGCGGCGGAGATGATCTGCTCTCTGGCGGGGAGGGAAACGATCGCGGTTTCAGCGGCGGCGAGGGTGAGGATGAGCTCTTTGGGGGGCGCGGCGACGATGCCGAATTCGATGGGGACGGCGGCATCGACGCTCTTTTCGGCGCCAGTGGGGATGACATCTCTTTCGCAGGAGGAGCAGGTGCCGACACGCTTTCCGGTGGCAGCGGGAACGACACCTCCTTTGCAGGAGGAGAGGGCGTCGACGAGCTAGAAGGCGGCAATGGGGATGATTCCTACTTCGCCGGCGATGACGGGGAAGACAGGCTTTTCGGTGGCAGTGGCCAGGACGCATTCTTCTCTGGCGGCTCGGGTAGCGACAGCCTCTATGGCGACAGCGGCAGCGACTCCTATTTCGACGGCGGAGAGGACAGCGACACCCTCTACGGCGACAGCGGCGGCGACTCCTTCTTCTTCGGTGGCGACGACAGCGACAGCCTCTTTGGTGGGCGCGGGAACGATGCCTCCTTCGCAGGTGGCCGGGGTTTTGACAGGCTATACGGCGGCAGCGGGAGTGACCGGTCGTTTACCGGCGACAGCGGCAATGATCTGCTCTTGGGTGAAGAGGGAGACGATGTCTTCTTTGACGGGGGAGATGATGACGACAGGCTTTATGGTGAACTTGGGAACGACGTCGGTTTCGATGGAGGCGGCGGCCTCGACAGTCTCTTCGGCGGCAGTGGAAATGATGTCTCCTTTGCAGGCGGCGAGGGTGACGACGCGCTCTATTCCGGAACCGGAGATGACTTGAATTTCCTTGGCGATGGTGGTGATGACCGCCTCTTTGGCGCCCAGGGAGTAGATGCCGGGTTCGACGGTGGCAGCGGGGAGGATACGCTCTACGGCGCGGTGGGTGACGACAGAGCCTTCCTTGGTGGCAGTGGCATTGACAGCCTCTTTGGTGATCTTGGCGATGACGTGAGTTTTGCCGGGGGCGCCGGCGCCGATCGGCTCTATGCCGGCACAGGAGACGATGTCAGCTTCGAGGGAGGCCACGGCGCCGACAGGCTCTATGGAGATGCTGGCGAGGATTCGCGCTTTTTCGGCGGCAGTGGCGCCGACAGCCTGTTCGGCGGCCGAAATAGCGATTCCCTGTTCTACGGCGGCAAGGCAGATGACTCTCTGTTGGGAGAGGGCGGCAGCGATGTCAGCTTCTACGGCGGAGAAGGCAGCGACCTGCTGGCGGGTGCCAGCGGCCAGGATCACAGTTTCTTCGGTGGCAACGACGCCGACAGCCTCTTTGGTGGCGATGCCATCGACCGGAACTTCTACGGCGGCGGCGGTGCGGACTCTCTCTATGGCGGCCGCGGCGGTGAGATCCTGTTCTACGGCGACAGCGGCGTCGACAGTCTGTTCGGAGCCAGTGGGAGCGATGCGCTCTTCTACGGCTTCACCGGTGCCGATCAGCTCTTCGGCGATAGTGGAAACGACAGCTTCTTCTACGGCGGCAGCGGTGCCGACCTTCTGGTCGGCGGAGCTGGAGACGATGGTGGCCTATTTGGCGGCGATGGCGTCGACGCCCTGGACGGTGGCAGCGGGACTGACCAGCTATTCGGTGATGCCGGGAGCGATAGCTTCTTTGACGGAGGCAGCGCTGTTGATCTTCTCTACGGAGGCGATGGTGGAGACCGGAGTTTCTTCGGCGGCGATGGCGATGACAGGGTCTATGGCGGCAGCGGCGGCGAGAACCGGATAGGCGGTTTGAGCGGCAACGACAGGCTCTTCGCCGACAGCGGAAGCGACCGCATCGTCTTCGGTGGCGTCGGGGACGATCGCCTCTACGGCGGTGCTGGCGCCGATATCTTGTTTCACGGCGGCGTGGCGCAGGATGCCCTCTTCGGCGGAGGCGGACGGGATGCGGGTTTCTATGGCGATGCCGGCGACGACGAGCTCTACGGCAACCTCGGAGACGACCGGAGCTTCTTCGGCGCTGGCGAGGTCGACGGCCTCTTCGGCGGCGACGGCGATGACAGCTCCTTCTTCGGCGGCTCTGCACCGGATAATCTCAGCGGCGACAGCGGTGCCGACGCTTTGCTCTTCGGCGGCCAAGGCGGCGACTTCGTCTCCGGCGGCGAAGGGGCTGATTCCTTCCTCGATGGTGATCGCGGCGATGACAGCGTTTATGGCGGCAGCGGTGATGATCGCGACCTCTTTGGTGGTACCGGTCTGGACCGCGTGTCTGGTGGCAGCGGCGCCGATGCGCGGCTCTACGGCGACCAGGGTGCTGATAGCCTCTACGGCGGCGCCGGTAATGACAGCTTTCTCTTCGGCGGCTCCGGTCAGGATAGTCTGTTTGCCGATTTTGGAGCCGATGCCATGCTTTACGGCGGCCGGGGACTGGACGTGCTCTTTGGTGGAAGCGGCGCCGATTCGCTCTTCTACGGTGGCCTTGGCGCCGACAGGCTCTATGGCGGCAAGGGCGGAGATCACGGCCTCTTCGGTGACGACGGCGGGGATCGACTGGCCGGCGACAGCGGTGATGATCGCCTTTTCGGCGAGAGCGGGCGTGACCTTCTCTACGGCGGCAATCAGGTCGACCGCCTTTACGGGGGCTCCGGCAACGACACCTTCGTGGTCACCAGCCAAGGCGAGATCCTGGCCGGCGAAACCTATGACGGTGGGGTTGGCAGCGACACGCTGGAGCTGGGCGGCGGGGCCACCCTGCCTGCTGGCGTAAGCCTTATCGACATAGACACGATCGTCTACGTCTAGCCGGTCGGACGTCTTGCTAAGGGAGGAACACTATGGCCGTCATCTACGGGACCCCGGACCCAGATACTCTGACCGGTACTGACGAAGTCGACACGATCTTTGGCTATGGCGACAGAGACCGGCTCTATGGCCTGTCCGCCGACGACACGCTTTACGGCGGCCTTGGCAATGATATCTTTCTTATAGGCGGCGATGGGGCCGACCGCTTCTCCGGCGGCAGTGGGGCCGACGTCTACCTCTACGGCGGCTCTGAATCCGATACCATTTCAGGCGACAGTGGGAGTGACGGCTACCTCTGGGGTGCCTCCGGGGCCGATAGCCTGTTCGGCGGCGAAGGTTCGGATGTATCCCTCTACGGGGGGGATGGCGACGACAGGATATTCGGCGGCTCTAGCAATGATGCCAACCTTTTGGGAGGGAATGGCGCCGATACCGTGTTTGGCGGTAGCGGTAGCGAGATCGGCCTCAGAGGTGGCAGCGGCAATGACAGCCTCTACGGCGGCAATGGACGCGAGTTTGGGTTAATCGGCGACAGCGGCGCGGATGTTCTTTTCGGGGGCAGTGGAGATGATTCCAACTTCTTTGGCTTAGACGGCGAGGACACACTCTACGGCGGCAGCGGATTTGATGGCACCCATTACGGTGGTGACGGTGCTGACAGGCTCTATGCCGGCGATGGGAATGACTCGATGCTGGCGGGCGACGCCGGGGCCGATCTTCTCGATGGTGGGCAAGGTATTGACGCCAGATTCTTGGGCGGCGACGGTTCTGACGAGCTTTTCGGCGGCACGGGAGAAGAGAGTTTTTTCTACGGCGGCCGTGGCGACGACTCCCTCCACGGGGGCAGCGGGAATGATAGCGGCTTTCTCGGCGAAAGCGGCGAGGACTTGATCTTTGGTGCCGGTGGGAACGACCGCAGCTTCCACGGCGACAATGACGACGACGGACTCCACGGTGGCAACGGTCTTGACATTGCCTTCTACGGCGGTGGCGGTGCCGATTCCCTTTTCGGCGGCAGCCAGAACGATCAGGCTTTCTATGGAGGTACCGGAGCCGACCAGCTGTTTGGCGACAGTGGCGATGATGCTCTCTTCCTCGGCATGATGGGCGCCGACACGCTTGCCGGCGGCGCTGGGAAGGATCTGTCCTTCTACGGCGATAGCGGTGCCGACACGCTGTTCGGCGGTGCGGGTGACGATTCCGCATTCTACGGCGGCAGCGGGTCCGATGGCCTCTATGGCGGCAGTGGAGCCGACGAACTCTTTGGTGCAGATGGGAATGATAGCCTGCTCAGTGGCGGCCGGCAGATCGATAGGCTTTATGGCGACGACGGCGACGACCTCAACTTGTCAGGTGAAGGAGGCAGCGACCGCCTGTTCGGCGGCAGCGGTACGGATGAGCTGCTTCGCGGCGGTACCGGCGGAGACGCGATCTTCGGCGGCAGCGCGAACGACGGTGTTTTCTTCGGCGAGAGGGGCGATGACAGGCTCTACGGCGATGACGGTGTCGATGATTTCCTGCGGGGCGGCGGCAGTGCCGACACCCTCTTCGGCGGCAGTGGGAACGATGACCAGTTCTACGGTGACAACGGCAACGATACCCTCTTCGGCGACAGTGGGAACGACCGCTTCTTCTATGGTAGAGCTGGTGTCGACAAGCTGTTCGGGGAAGCAGGCGAGGACTCGGACCAGTTCGGCAGCTCGGGACAAGACGACCTCTATGGCGGCGCCGGTGCCGACGGTTTCCTCTATGGCGATTCGGGACAGGACCGGCTGTTCGGCGGCGCCGGTGACGATGCGGCCCTCTATGGCGGCAAGTCGAGCGATGTGATCTATGGTGGTGCCGGTGCGGACACTCACTTCGAAGGTGGTCTTGGCAATGACGCACTCAATGGCGACGCCGGCGCCGATCGGAGCCTCTTCGGCGGCAGTGGTGTCGACACCCTGTCGGGTGGTAGCGGCAATGACGCCCTGCTCTATGGCGCTCAGGGTTCGGACAGCCTTTACGGCGGCGTGGGTGACGACAGCGCCCTCTTCGGTGGCTCGGGCCAGGACATCCTGGACGGTGGTTACGGCGCCGACGCCTCATTCTATGGCGGCATCTCGCGGGATCTGATCTACGGTGGCAGCGGCGCCGACTCCTTCTTGAACGGTGATCAGGGGGCCGACAGGCTCTACGGCGGCAGGGGTGCCGACACCGGCCTCTTCGGAGGCCAAGACAACGATCGCCTGTTCGGAGGGAGCGGAGACGATCGTCTCTACGGTGGCAGCGGCCGTGACGCCCTTTTCGGCGGCAACCAGGTTGACCGGCTCTACGGAGGCTCCGGCGACGATACCTTCGTGGTGGCCAATCAAGATGAGATCTTGGACGGCGAGACCTATGACGGCGGTGCCGGCAGTGACACCCTGGAGCTGGGCGGCGGGGTCACCTTGCCGGCTGGCGTGAACCTGATCGACATAGACACGATCGTCTACGTCTAGCCGGTCGGCAGACCTGCTGAGAGAGGCAAGCTATGGCAGTCATCTTAGGAACCCCGGGGCCGGACACACTCACCGGAACCGACCAAGTCGACACGATCCTTGGCTACGGCGACAGCGATAGGCTCTACGGCCTGTCCGCCAATGACACGCTTTTCGGCGGCGAAGGTAGTGACTACTCCCTCAGAGGTGGCGGTGGTGGCGACCGTCTCTATGCCGGTGAGGGGGACGACGTCGGCTTCGAGGGAGGCCACGGCGCCGATCGGCTCTATGGAGACCTTGGCAAGGATTCGCGTTTCTTTGGCGGCAGCGGTGCCGACGTTCTGTTCGGCGGCCAGGGCAGCGATTCCCTTTTCCACGGTGGCAAGGCCGATGACTCTTTGCTGGGAGAAGGCGGTAGCGACGTCAGCTTCTTCGGCGGAGATGGGAGCGACCTGCTGGTTGGGGCCAGCGGCCTGGATCGCAGCTTCTTCGGTGGCAAGGACGCCGACAGCCTCTTTGGTGGCGACGCCAACGACCGAGACTTCTACGGCGGCGGCGGGGCGGACTCTCTCTATGGCGGCCTTGGCGGAGATATCTTGCTCCACGGCGACAGCGGCGCCGACAGTCTGTTCGGAGGCAGTGGGGGCGATGCGCTCTTCTACGGCTTCACCGGTGCCGATCAGCTCTTCGGCGGCAGTGCAAATGATAGCAATTTCTACGGCGGCAGCGGTGCTGACCTTCTGGTCGGTGGAGTTGGAGACGATGGTGGCCTCTACGGTGGTGAAGGCGCCGACACCATGGAAGGCGGCAGTGGCACCGACCAGCTCTTCGGCGATGCCGGACGCGATACCTTCTTTGATGGAGGTAGTGGTGTTGATCATCTCTACGGCGGCGACGGTGACGATCGGAGTCTTTTCGGCGGCGACGGCGATGATAGGGTCTATGGTGGCAGCGGCGGTGAAAATCGGATAGGCGGTTTCAGCGGCGCCGACAGGCTCTTTGCCGATAGCGGGAGCGACCGCATCGTCTTCGGTGGCCTCGGGAACGACCGCCTCTACGGCGGTGCTGGAGCCGACACCTTTTTTCACGGCGGAGTGGCTCGAGATGTGCTCTTTGGCGGCGGTGGGCAAGATTCGAACTTCTATGGTGATTCGGAAGATGACGCGCTCTACGGCAACCTGGGAGACGATCAGTTCTTCTATGGCGAAGGCGAAGTCGACAGGCTTTTCGGCGGTGACGGCGACGATAGCCTCTTCTACGGCGGATCCGCACCCGATAGTCTTGCCGGCGACAGCGGTGCCGACGCATCGTTCTTCGGCGGCCAAGGCGGCGACCTCGTCATCGGTGGCGAAGGAGACGACTCCTTCCTCGATGGTGATCGCGGCGATGACAGCATTTCCGGCGGCAGCGGTGATGATCGTGAACTCTTCGGAGGTAGCGGCTTGGACCGCGTGTCAGGCGACAGCGGCACCGATGGGTCGCTCTATGGAGGTCAAGGTGCCGACTTGCTCTACGGTGGGGAGGGCGACGACGGCGCCTTGTTCGGCGGCTCCGGTCAGGATTCCCTCTTCGCCGGCCTGGGTAGCGACCTCTCGCTCTATGGCGGCGAGGCGCGTGACCTGATCTTCGGCGGCAGCGGTGCCGATTCCCTCTTCTACGGCGGCCTTGGCGCCGACAGCCTCTACGGTGGCAAGGGCGGCGATCACGGCCTCTTCGGCGGTGACGGCCAGGACCGCCTGTCGGGCGACAGTGGTGATGACCGCCTTTACGGTGACAGCGGACGGGACCTTCTCTACGGCGGCAATCAGGTCGACCGCCTCTACGGAGGGTCCGGCAAAGATACCTTCGTGGTCGCCAGTCAAGGCGAGATCCTGGCCGGCGAGACCTATGACGGTGGCGCCGGCACTGACACGCTGGAGCTGGGCGGCGGGGCAACCTTGCCGGCGGGCGTGAGCCTGATCGACATAGACACGATCGTCTACGTCTAGGACGGTACGCCTTCAAGTGGGCCCGGTTTTCGCGTGGTTTTGCTGTAGATTCTAGCGGTTGAAAGAAAGTGGGTTAGGCCGGTTCCTCGCGCTTGCCGCCTCCAAAACCACTGGGCATGGATGCTAAGCACCACCGCGGATCCCTTCGCTTTGCGGCGCGAGATAGTCAGCGAGCGTCGGGAGACCTCGGCCCTGCCACGGATACCACAGGCTTTAAGTGATGCAAACTGAATGACCATCAAGTGAAACGCCGGTGGTTTCGACTGCGACCTTTCTAATGGTTGTCCAATATGCTACCTTGTCACCGCAGATCGGGCAGAAGAGTGTCCGGACGTTCGGGCATGCCTTTCATTCGCATGCCGACAACTGCGCAGAACCGAGCAAGCCATGGCAGCCATCTACGGCACCCCGGGACCGGACACACTGACAGGGACCGACACGGCCGACACGATCTTCGGCTATGGCGACGCCGACCGGCTCTACGGCCTGTCGGGTGATGACTCGCTCTACGGCGGCGAGGGTAACGATACCTATCTCTTCGGTGGCGACGGCGCCGATAGCCTCTTCGGTGACAGTGGCGTTGACAGGAGTTTTTTCGCTGGCAGCGGCGACGACACGCTCTTTGGCGGGTCTGGTCTTGACACCAGCTTCTACGGCGGCAGCGGCGCAGACCTTCTCTTCGGTGGCGACGTTGTTGACAGGGCCTTGTTCGGTGGTGATGGAGCGGACACGCTTTATGGTGGCGCGGGCAATGATGCCGGTCAGCTCGGAGACAGCGGCGCCGATATACTTTTTGGCGGCCTTGGAAATGATTCCTTCTCGCAAGGCGGCAGCGGGGCCGACATCTTCTATGGCGGCAGCGGATCAGACATTATTTTCAGTGCCGGCGACGGTGATGACACCGTCTTCGGCGGCAGCGGGAATGAAATCGACATCGGCGGTAACAGCGGAGCCGATAGCCTATTCGGCGGCGATGGAAGTGACTCCCGCTTGGCCGGCTCGACCGGTGACGATGCCCTCTTCGGAGGCAGTGGCAACGATATCTCCCTTCGTGGTGGCGAGGGTGATGACCTTCTATACGGCGGCGACGACGTCGACACCTATCTCATCGGCGACAACGGCGATGACATGCTGTTCGGTGGCCTCGGCGACGACACCAGATTGGATGGCGAGGCCGATTCCGACAGGCTGTTCGGCGAGTTGGGCGAGGACGCCAGCTTCTACGGTGGCAACGATGGCGACGTCCTGTACGGCGGCCAGGGGGCCGATGCAGACTTCTATGGTGACCACGGTGACGACACGCTCTATGGTGACAGCGGAAACGATGTCCGTTTTCATGGAGCTAGCGGCAATGACCGGCTGTTCGGAGCCATTGGCAATGACCGTAGCTTCTATGGCGGCAACGATGAGGACAGGCTCTATGGCGGCGTCGGGCTCAACATTGGCTTTTACGGCGGTGGCGGCGCGGACACCCTCTATGGCGGCAGTCGGAACGACCAGGCCTTCTACGGCGACACCGGCGCCGACCTGCTGTTCCGTGACAGTGGCGCGGATGCGCTCTTCCGCGGCCTGACCGGCGACGACAGCCTGTTCGGCGACACCGGAGAAGACGTCGCCTTCTACGGCGACAGCGGCGCGGACGTATTGTATGGCGGCGGCGGCGAGGATTCGGCTTTCTATGGCGGCAGCGGGTCCGACGGACTCTTCGGTGGCGGTGGCTCCGACGCCGGCTTCTATGGCGGCAGCGGGTCGGACAGCCTCTTCGGCGCTGGCGGCGCCGACAGGCTGTTCGGTGCCGAGGGCGATGACAGCCAGTCCAAGGGTGGCCGGGGTATCGATCGTGTCTACGGCGATGATGGCGCCGACGCCGGGCTCTACGGCGGTGGATCGCGCGACCTCATCTACGGAGGCGAAGGCGCCGATGCCGCTATCGATGGAGGCATCGGCAACGACGTGCTCCACGGCGACGATGGCGACGACGAAAGCATCTTCGGCAGCAGCGGAATCGATGGGCTTTATGGCGGTGATGGTGACGACGTCTCCCTCGTCGGTGGCCAGGGCAGCGACTACCTCTACGGCGGCGAAGGTGACGACAGCTTCCACTTTGGCGGCTCGGGCCAGGACATTCTCGTGGGTGGAATCGGTGCGGACGCCTAGCTCTACGGCGGTGGGTCGCGGGATGTGATTTACGGTGGCAGCGGTGCTGACTCCTTCTTGAACGGCGGCCTTGGGGTCGACACGCTCTACGGCGGCAGGGGTGAGGACACCGGCCTCTTTGGTGCCGAGGACAACGACCGTTTGGCCGGGGGAAGCGGCGACGACCGCCTCTATGGCGAGAGCGGCCGTGACCTGCTCTTCGGCGGCAATCAGGTGGACCGCCTTTATGGTGGTTCCGGAAAGGACACCTTCATCGTCAGAAGCCAGGGAGACCTCCTTGCCGGCGAGACCTACGACGGCGGTCAGGGCAGCGACACGCTGGAGCTGGACGGTGGGGCGACACTGCCGGCGGGCGTGAGCCTGATCGACATAGGCACGATCGTCTACGTCTAGCCGGTCGGCGATCGCGCTGGAGAAAGGCACGCTATGGCAGTCCTCTATGGGACCTCGGGGCCGGACGTACTCACCGGAACCGACTCGGTAGACACGATCTTCGGCTACGGTGACGCCGACAGGCTCTTCGGACAATCCGGCAGCGATAGTCTTTTCGGCGGTAGCGGAGCCGAACTCTCGCTCGTCGGTGGCAGCAGCTCCGATAGGCTCTACGGCGACAGTGGGGACGACGTCTCGCTTGTCGGTGGCGAAGCATCCGATACCCTTTACGGCGGCAATGGTTCCGATTTCGGCTTCTTCGGCGGCGATGGCGGCGATAGGGTCTTCGGCGACAGTGGAAGCGACTCCATTTTCTTCGGCGACGACGGCGAGGATGGACTTTACGGCGGCAGAGGGGCGGACTCCCTCCTCTTCGGTGGCACAGGCGCCGACAGGCTCTTTGGCGGCCGTGGCGCCGACACACTTGACGGAGGCAGCGGAAGCGACACGTCTTTCCTCGGCGACATTGGAGACGATAGGGCATTCCAGGGCGGTGCCGGCGCCGATCTCCTGGACGCCGGGCTAGGAGATGACGCCGGTTTCGAGGGCGGCCATGGCGACGACAGGCTGTTCAGAGAGCTCGGCATTGACTTAAGCTTCTATGGCGGCAGCGGTGACGACATCCTCTATGGCGGCAAGTTGGCCGACTTCGATTTCTACGGCGACAGTGCCGACGACACGCTCTTGGGAGAAAGCGGCAACGACACCGGCTTCGACGGTGGCAGCGGGAGCGATAGGCTGTTCGGCGGCGCCGGTGCGGATCGAGACTTTTTCGGCGGTAAGGATGCCGATGCGCTCTATGGAGGAGTTGCCGCCGACCGCGATTTCTATGGCGAAGGCGGCGCAGACTCGCTTTTCGGCGGTCTTGGCAGCGACGTCCTGTTCCATGGCCGCAGCGGAGCCGACAGCCTGTTCGGTGATAGCGGAGACGATGCGATCTTCTACGGCGAGACCGGGGCCGACCGAATCTCTGGTGGCAGCGGGGCCGATAGTTTTTTCTATGGTAGCAGCGGCGCCGACTCTCTTCTCGGCGGAGACGGAGACGACGCTGCCTTCTTCGGCGGCAGCGGTGCCGACAGCCTGTCCGGCGGCAGTGGCGGCGACAGCGAATTCTATGGGGGCAGCGGTGCCGACCGGAGCATTTACGGCGGTGGCGGCGGTGATACGGTTTTCGGCGGCAGCGGCGACGACAATCGCCTAGCCGGCGAGAGTGGCGGTGACACGCTCATTGGCGACAGCGGACGCGATGGCATGTTCTTTGGTGCTGGCGGAAACGACCGCCTCTACGGCGGTGGTGGAACCGACTCGCTCTTCCGCGGCGGTCAAGACGACGACCTGCTCTTTGGCGGCGGTGCGCGCGATCGCAATTTCTATGGCGATGCCGGCAACGATAAGCTCTACGGCAACAGGGGAAACGACGAGAGCCTCTTTGGCGGGGCCGACAGCGACAGCCTAATTGGCGCCGACGGCGACGACAGCCTGCTTTATGGCAGCTCCGCGCGGGACCGGCTAGCTGGCGAAAGCGGGGCCGACGCATTGCTCTTCGGCGGCCAAGGCAGCGATTTGGTCTCGGGTGACGAGGGGTCCGATTCCTTCCTCTATGGTGACATCGGCGATGATAGCCTCTACGGCGGCAGCGGTGATGATCGCGGCCTCTTCGGCAGCAGCGGTCTGGACACCCTATCAGGCGGCAGTGGCGCGGATGCCTCGCTTTACGGTGGTCAAGGTGTCGACAGCCTCTATGGCGGAGAAGGCGACGACAGCCTCCTCTTCGGTGGTTCCGGTCAAGACGTCCTGCTGGCCGGGCTTGGTTCGGACGCCTCGCTCTACGGCGGCCACTCGCGCGACCTGATCTTCGGCGGCAGCGGCGCCGATTCCCTCTTCTACGGCAGCCTCGGCGCCGACACGCTCTACGGCGGCAAGGGCAGCGACACCGGCCTCTTCGGCGATGACGGCCAGGACCACCTGTCGGGAGACAGCGGCGATGATCGCCTCTACGGAGACAGCGGCCGGGATCTCCTCTTCGGCGGCAATCAGGTGGACCGCCTCTTCGGTGGCTCAGGCGACGATACCTTCGTGGTCACCAGTCAAGGCGAACTCCTGGCCGGCGAAACCTACGACGGCGGGGCCGGCAGCGATACCCTGCAATTGGGCGGCGGGGCGACCCTGCCGGCCGGGGTGGATCTGATCGACATCGACATGATCGTCTATGCCTAGAGGCCTCTAATCAGTAGGCCAAGCTCTCGGTTATGCGGGCAGCGGCCTGTCTTAACGCCGGCAAATGCCGCTTGGTCATTTCTGACTTCGCCACGGCGCCTGCGGGCGTGCTGACATTGAGAGCGGCGATGGCGCGGCCGGTACGATCGCGGATGGGCACGGCGATGGAACGCAAACCCTCTTCCAACTCCTGGTCGACAAGGGCAAAGCCCTCCTTGCGGCAGAGCGACAGGGCCTGCCGCAAGCACGCCTCATCGCTCAGCGTACGGCCGGTGAGCGGCTTGAGCTTGGTCTCGGCGAAATAGCTGTCAAGCGCGTCCGCGCTCAGCTCGGCCAGCAGCACCCGGCCCATGGAGGTGGCATAAGCCGGCAGGCGGCTGCCGAGCGAGAGGTTGATGGACATGATGCGCTTGGCGGGAACACGGGCGACGTAGACGATCTCGCCGCCTTCCAGCACCGAGGCCGAGCAGCTTTCATGCAAATCGGCCGAGACCTCCTCCATGAAGGGCTGGGCCACCTGCCACCAAGGCAGCGAGGAAAGATAGGCATAGCCCAGGGACAGGGTCTCGGCCTTGAGCCAAAACTGCTTGCCATCGCTCCCGACGTAGCCCAGCCGCACAAGCGTCAAGAGAAAGCGCCGCGCGGTCGCCCTGGCGATGCCCACCTCGACCGCCATCTCGCTCAAGGTCATCCGTGGCCGCTCGGCACCAAAGGCGCGCAAGACCGCCAGGCCTCGTTCCAGCGACTGCACGTACTCCCGCTCGTCCTTCACGCTTGACAATCCCGATCTAGCGTCTCACACTTTGTTCGGAAATCGAACATTTGTTCGTATTACGAACATCCCTGGAGCATGTCAAGCGCAACGGCTTGTCGAGGAGGGGCCGCGGGCACCATGGCAGAGATTACCAGCTTGGCCGAAGCGGTCGGCAGTCTGGTCGAGGACGGCGAGAGAGTCGCGCTGGAAGGCTTCACGCACCTTATTCCCCACGCGGCCGGACATGAGGTCATCCGGCAGGAAAAGCGGGATCTTCGTCTGGTCAGGATGACACCGGATCTGGTCTATGATCAGCTGATCGGCATGGGCACGGCCAAGGCGCTGACCTTCTCCTGGGGCGGTAATCCCGGTGTCGGCTCTTTGCACCGCTTTCGCGACGCAGTGGAGAAGGGCTGGCCGCGGCCGCTGGAGGTGGACGAGCGCAGCCATGCGGACCTGGCCAACGCCTATGTCGCTGGCGCCAGCAACCTGCCCTTTGCGGTGCTGCGCGGCTATGTCGGCAGCGATCTGCCTAAGCACAATGGCAACATCCGCGCCATCACCTGCCCCTTCACCAGTGAGGTGCTGGCTGCCGTCCCTTCGATCCGCCTCGACACCGCGATCATTCACGCCCAGCAAGCTGACCGCCGCGGCAACGTGCTGATGCGGGGGATCGTCGGCGTGCAGAAAGAGGCCGTGCTTGCCGCCAAGAAAGCCATCGTCACGGTGGAGGAGATCGTCGACGAGTTGAAGGCGCCGCCCAACGCCGTGGTCCTGCCGGGCTGGGCAATCTCTGCCGTCTGCCCTGTGCCGGGCGGCGCGCATCCTTCTTACGCGCAAGGCTACTACGGGCGCGACAACGCCTTCTACAAGGCCTGGGATGCCATCGCGCGGGAGCGCGAGACTTTCCGCGCCTGGATGCAGCGCCACGTGCTGGACACCGCCGACTTCGCCGAGTTCCGGCGCTCCTTGCAGGGAGAGCCCGCCCATGCCTGATGCGCCTTTCACCACCACCGAGATGATGACCATCGCCGCCGCGCGGCGCCTCAAGAACGGCGCCGTCTGCTTCGTCGGCATCGGCCTGCCCTCGGCTGCGGCCAACCTGGCCAGAGCCACCCACGCGCCCGACGTCGTGCTGATCTACGAAAGCGGCACCATCGGCGCCAAGCCCTCCGTGCTGCCGCTTTCGATTGGCGATGGCGAACTGGCCGAAACGGCCGATGCCGTGGTCTCCACGCCGGAAATCTTTCGCTATTGGCTGCAGGGTGGACGCATCGACGTCGGCTTTCTGGGCGCGGCCCAGATCGACCGCTTCGCCAACATCAACACCACCGTCGTCGGCGACTACGCCGCGCCCAAGGTGCGCTTGCCGGGTGCCGGCGGCGCGCCGGAGATCGCCGCTTCGGCCGGGGAGGTCTTCATCATCTTGAAGCAGTCGCCGCGCGCCTTCGTCGAGCGGCTGGATTTCGTCACCTCGGCCGGCCATTTGGACGGCGGCAACGCGCGGGCGATGGCCGGCCTCCCCGGCAAGGGCCCGACCGTGATCATCACCGATCTGGGCATTCTGACGCCCGATCCCGAGACCAAGGAGTTCACGCTCACCAGCCTGCATCCCGGCGTTACGGTCGAGGCCGCCGAGGCCGCCACCGGATGGGACCTCAAGGTCGCCGGCGATCTGGCGCAAACAGAGCCGCCAAGCGCCGAAGAGCTGGCCGCCTTGCGCGATCTCAACGCGCGCACGGCGCGCGCACACGCCGCTTAGCGCCCATGCAGCGCTTTCTCTATGAGGCTCTACCCAGCCGCGTCCTTTTCGGCGCCGGCGCGCTCGGCCGGCTTCCCGAAGAGCTGCAGCGGCTTGGGCTGGGCAGAACTCTGGTGCTGACCACCGAACGCGGGCGTCAGTTGGCCGAGACGGTCACGCAGGATCTTGGTGGACGCATCGCCGGCATCTTCGACCGGGCTGTCATGCACGTGCCCCTGGAGACGGCCGAAGCGGCCCGTGCCGAGGCCCGGCGGCTGGGCGCCGACAGCTGCCTGGCGCTCGGCGGCGGCTCCACCATCGGGCTCGGCAAGGCCGTCGCCTTGGAGAGCGGCCTGCCGGTCGTGGCCGTGCCGACCACCTATGCCGGCTCGGAGATGACGCCGATCTGGGGCCTGACCGAAGACGGCCTCAAGCGCACCGGCCGCGACCCGAAAGTCCTGCCGAAGACGGTGCTCTACGATCCCGAGCTGACGCTCAGCCTGCCGCCGTCGATCGCCGGGCCCAGCGGCATCAACGCGCTCGCCCACTGCGTCGAGGCGCTCTATGCGGAAAACGCCAATCCCATCGTCTCCTTGATGGCGGCCGAGGGCATCCGCGCCTTGGCCCAAAGCCTGCCGGAGGTGACGGCCGATCCGGAGGATCTGGCAGCCCGCAGCCGCGCCCTCTATGGTGCCTGGCTGTCCGGCAGCGCCTTGGGCAGTGTCGGCATGGCGCTCCACCACAAGCTTTGCCATACGCTGGGCGGCAGCTACGGCTTGCCGCACGCCGAAGTCCACAGTGTCATCCTGCCCCACGCGACGGCCTATAACCGCGCGGCAGCGCCCGACGCCATGGAGCAGATCGAACAGGCTCTCGGATGCCGGGATGCGGCCGGCGGGCTGTACGACCTGGTCCAGTCGGTCGGCGCCAAGCTGTCTTTGCAAGAGATCGGCATGGCGGAGGGCGATCTGGACGAGGCCGCCGACATCGCCAGCCGGAACCCCTACTACAACCCCCGACCTATCGAGCGCAGCGCCCTTCGCGACCTCTTGCAGGCCGCTTACGAAGGGCGCCGGCCCTAAGCCAAGCGAGGGAAGTGCATATGCCGGTCTACCTGTCTGAAGAGAACTCCGAAGAGGTGGTGATTGCGCGGATGGCGGCGAGCGGCGACCAGCGCTTTCGCCAGATCATGGAGGCAGCCGTCCGCCACCTTCATGCCTTCGTCAAGGAGGTGGAACTCACGCAAGAAGAGTGGGAGGCCGCGATCCGCTTTCTCACCGAGACCGGCCAAATCTCGGACGACAAGCGCCAGGAATTCATCCTGGCCTCCGACGTGCTGGGCGTCTCTATGCTGGTCGACGCCATCAATCACCGCCGCCCCTCGGGCGCGACCGAAACGACGGTGCTGGGCCCATTCCATGTTGCCGATGCGCCCGAGCTGCCGATGGGCAGCAACCTTTGCCGCGACGGCAAGGGCGAGAGCTGCCTCGTCTCCGGCCGGGTCCTGGATCTGGAGGGCAGGCCGATCGAAGGCGCGGTGCTGGATGTCTGGTCCGACAATGCCGAGGGCTTCTACGACGTGCAGCAGCCGGGCCTCCAGCCGGAGATGAACATGCGCGGGCGGCTCACCACCGGCGCCGACGGTCGCTATTGGTTTTCCACGATAAGGCCCGTGGCCTATCCCCTTCCAACCGACGGGCCGGTCGGGCGCATGCTGCAGCAGATGGAGCGCCACGCCTATCGGCCGGGCCACATCCACTTCATCGTCTCGGCCCCCGGCCACGAGAGCACCACCACGCACCTCTTCGATTCCGCCGACAGCCATCTCGACAGCGATTGCGTGTTCGGCGTCAAAGAAAGCCTGATCACCGAGGTCCGCGCCGACGAGAGCGGAGCGGCTACCTGGCGGATCGACTACGATTTCGTGCTGGAGAAGACCGAGCCATAAGGAGGGAGGAAACCGTTATGAGCCAGGGACTGCCGGGCATGGCCGGCATCGACCATGTCGCCTTCACCGTGCCCGATATCGAGGCGGCCACCCGTTTCTTCGTCGAGGTGATCGGTTGCGAGGCGGTCTTCGAGGTCGGCCCCTTTCAAGCCGACGACGACTGGATGGCCAAGCATCTGGGTGTGCACCCGCGCGCCGTCATCAACAAGCTCCGCATGCTGAAGTGCCGCAACGGCGCCTCGCTGGAGCTCTTCGAGTACGTGGCGCCCGACCAGTCCCAAGACTTGCCGCGCAACAGCGATCACGGCGGCCATCACCTGGCCTTCTACGTCGACGACATCGAGGCCGCGGTGGCGCACCTGAAATCGCATGGCGTCGAGGTGCAGGGAGAACCCACGGTCATGGGCGAAGGGCCTTCGGCCGGGCTCACCTGGGTCTATTTCCTGGCGCCCTGGGGCATGCAGCTGGAGCTGGCGAGCTATCCCAAGGGCATGGCCTACGAGGAGACCAGCGCGGTCAAGCTCTGGAGCCCACGCTCGAACGGCTGACCCCAACGCTTCGAGCAGGGCCGAAGCATCTTTTCGATCTCCGGTGATAGGTCCCGAGGCGACCCTATCACTCGAACGAACGGAAAGACGCAATGGACCAGACCCCGCTCAGCCCCGCCGCCCTCAACCAGGGCTTCGTCGTCGCCATCACCATCGAGGCCAAGGAGGGCGAGGCGGAAAGCGTCGCCGGCCTGCTCGAAGGCCTGGTGGCACCCACCATGGCCGAAGCGGGCGTGACGCTCTTTCTGCCCTACCGCTCCCCGACGAACCCAGCCCTCTTCTTCGTGTTCGAGCTCTATGTCGAGGAGGCGGCCTGGGGCGTGCATCAGGAGACCGAACACTTCAAGGCGGCGATCAAAGAGCTCCTGCCGCGCGTCGTGCGGCGAGAGCGCATTCCCTTCGTCCCCTTCACATCCGCCTCGCGAGACTGCTAGGACGATGGCAAGAGGGACTCCATCAGGGTCCCGATCGCCCCTTCTCGCGAGCCTGTCACGATGCAGTCCTGGAGACTACGCAAAGCGGAGGGATACGACGCCAACGGCCTGGCCAGGTGCTTCGAGGCAGCCTATGCAGACTACGCCGGGCGCCTCGAGGGATTGCCCTCCATGTCGGAAGGCTGTGCCGAAGAGATTGCCAACCACCTGGTCTATGTGGCCGAGGAGAGCGATGAAATCGTCGGCGCCTTGGTCCTGGTCCCCAGCGACGGCTTTCTCTTGCTGGCCAACGTGGCGGTACATCCCCAAGCTCAGGGCAGCGGCCTGGGCCGGCAACTCCTGGTGCTCGCCGAGACGACGGCGAGGGACCTGGATTTTCGGGAACTGCGCCTCACCACTCATCGGGACATGGGGGAGGCTATCTCGCTCTATCTCAAGAACGGCTGGCAGGAATGCGGCCGACAGGGCGTGCGGGTCAAGATGCGGAAGTCGGTGGTCTCCTAGCCCCCTTCGCGCGGCCCGACTCAGCCTTCCATTCAATCTATTTCTCGATCAGGATTTCTAATCCGGCGCTCCCATAGGTGACGCAATTTCCGAAAGTTTGGCTATCGTAGTTGCCGTATCTGCAAAATTGTGTGAGACAGATTGCGGATTTAGCGGTAGCGAATCACGGTACTACACCCTGGGGCAGGGCTGCAGCGGACGGCCAGGCCCCGAGTAAAGGCGCACCAAAGGAGACGTCAGATGAGCAACAAGCCCCACCTCTATAAATTCGCCGACATCGAGCACCGCCTGCAGACGCTCGAGCCTGGCAAGACCTACATCAAGCCTTTCGTGACCAGCGGCGTCAGCGACACGATGTGCGGCGGGCTGAACTTCCTCAACCAAGTAAAAGTTCCTTGGGATCTGACGTGCGACGAAATCATATACTGTATGGAAGGTACTTTTCGGTTGGTGTGTGACGGTGAAGCTTATGTCTGCACGCCGGGCGATGTGCTCTATATTCCAAAGGACAACCACATTTCCTATGAATGCGATGAGAAATGCGTGATCTTCTATGCAGCCTACCCGCATGACTGGAAGCAGCGCGCCGGCATCACCTTTGTTCCAGGCATCGACCCCGAAGATATGCCCTCGGCTAACAGCTAATCGCTAGGGGTGTGCCAGAGCGCCGGCATCATGTCGGCTCTCCGGGACGCGTGTCGTGGCGGATGCCGAGGCTGACGCGCGGCAGGGTCACGCTGTCGAGGAAGTGGAAGGGCCGCTCCTTGCCTCCGGCAAAGCCCGGTGCCGCCAAGAGGATGGCGCCGCCGGGCGCCGCCGGGATCTCCACCGGATCCCGGCCGCTGCGATCGGCGCAGATGTAAAAGCGGGCGTTGCCGACCAGAGTCACCAAGATGACCAGGCCGGTGTAGCGCAGGTGATCGCGATGCGGCGTGATCCCGAGCGACCCCTTGGGATAGCGCTGGACGATCAAGTCGTTGAAATCGATGCCATCGGGCAGGGGATTAGGCTGTATGACCGCCGCCGCCGCCGTCACCGCATCTCCGAGAGCGGCCGCCAGCTCGCGAATGGAATGGGGCTCGGGGATATCCATGGTGAGCTCGAAGTCCTGACGCACTCGCCGTCCCTCGGGGCCGACCAGGGGCCGGGCGATGCGATAGGGCAGGCTATCGCAGCTCGCCAAGAGCAGGCGGCAGTCCTCCGCCTCCAACAGCGGCAGGTGGGCGTGGCCTTGGGCTGCCACTGCTGCCAATGCCTCGACCCATTGGGCACGCCCGGAGACAAGGGTCATCGCCCGGCCGGCGGCCCGGATGGCCTTCCCGTTGCCGGCTGACTGCTTGTCCCGCTGCCACGCTTGCGACATGCGCCGCCCTTGTCTCGCCTGCAAGAAGCCTCAAGATGGGCCTGACGGCACCCGCCGCGCAAGGGACAGTCAGCGCCGACAAGGGAATAGCGGCCATGAACAAGAAGGCAGGCTGGGTTTGGATCATGCTGGGCGCCTTGAGCGCCGGCATCGCCGTGTTCTGCGGCGCGCTGGGCGCCCACCTCCCCCTCGACGGCGATCCGCTGCAAGCGCAAAGGGCCCGCTGGATCGACACCGCACAGTACTACCAGATGGTGCATGCCTTGGGCTTGGCCCTGGCAGGCAGCCTGGTTCTCTACCTGCCAGGACGCTTGGCGAGCCTCGCCGCCTGGAGCTTTTGCATCGCCACGCTTTGCTTCAGCGGCGGCCTCTACCTTCAAGCCTTCGCCGATGTCTCGGTCGGCCCCGTGGTGCCCCTTGGCGGCGGCCTCTTCATCTTCGGCTGGCTGATGCTGGCGCTCTACGCCGGCAAGGCAGTCTCGAGCGCCAGCAGCCAGTCCTAGACAAGCCGATCGCGACAGCGCTCAGACAAAGAGGAAGTCGGTCGTGGTCAGCTGACTGACCGCGCTGATGTCGGCCAGCCGAACCGAGAAGTTCGCGGTTCCGTCACCGTCGGCATCGACCTGGATCTCGCCGTTCTTGCCACCACCGCGATCGTCGAAGCGCGCTTCGGAGGTTCCGGATCCTGAGAAGGCAGCCGTACCGATGAAGCTTCCATCGTTTCCGTCCACGCCCAGCTGGATCTTGTCCACGTCCCCGGCGACTTTGGAAAAGTCGAGGATCAGGCCCTGTCTGCCGACCGATCCCTCGGCGAATGCGAAGGTGTCGAATCCGACGCCGCCATGCATTTCATCCTTGTTTCCATCACCCCCGTAGAGCAGGTCGTTGCCTTGGTCCCCGTAGACCCGATCGTCGCCGCTGCTGCCCTCGATGACGTCGCTGCCGGCATCGCCCCTGAGGTCATCCTCACCGGACCCGGCTTGAATGCGGTCTCCCCCGCTGCCCCCCTTCAGCAAGTTGTCGCCATCCCCACCGTCGAGAAAATCCTTGCCCCTCCCACCTTCTCCTTCATCGTCGCCGGCACCCCCGTAGAGGCTATCTCGTCCGGCTCCGCCGAAAAGGCCCCTGTCGTTGCCCGCGCCCCCGAAGAGGAGGTCGTTTCCGTCCAAGCCATAGAGCCCTTGGTCGCCACCGGATCCCCCGAAGAGCCGATCCTCACCCGTTCCTCCGAAGAGCATATGGTCGGCGCCGCGCCCACCGTAGAGGTCATCCTCTCCCGACCCTCCGAAAAGCTCCCGATCTTGGCCTCGATCGCCGAATAGGGCGTCGTCGCCACCATCCCCGGCGAGGTAGTGATCGGCATCATTGCCGCCCGACACCCTATCGCTGTTTCCTCCGCCAAAGAGGTAGCTGTCGTCGCCATCGCCACCGAATACGCTATCCGCTCCGGAATCCCCGAAGAAGCTACGATCCTGGTCGGCCTCACCATAGATCCGGTCCGTTCCGCGGCCACCGTAGAAGCTGGCGTCATTGCCATCGCCCCCGAAGATCAGGTCTCGGCCCTGCTGCCCGTCGAGGATCTTGTCGTTTCCATCGTCACCGACAAGCCTGTCATTCCCAAGACCACCAACAAGGTACTTGTCGGTGCCGGCTCCACCATACAGGCTGTCGTTCCCAGACAAGCCGATCAGCGAGGTGTCTCCTCCTACGCCACCAAAAATCCGATCCTGGCCAGATCTGCCGTCCAGGATTCGGTCCCGGCCATTGTCTCCCATGATGAGATCGTTGCCGGTTCCACCATAGAGTCTCTGATCGTTGCCCCCGCCTCCGAAAACGGAGTCGTCTCCGATACCGCTGCCGCCGCCGAAGTAGTCGTCGTTCCCGGCGCCGGCGTAGATCGTGTCGTTGCCCTTGCCTCCGAATATGTAGAAGTCATCGCCACCACCGCCGTGGAGTATGTCGTCTTGGAGGTTCCCATAAATCCTCGTGTCATCGCCGCCACCGCCGAAGACCACGTCGTCTCCACGGCCACCGCCAAACACGTAATCCATACCACCGCCGCCAAAGACACGATCCGCGCCGCTGCCGCCGAAGAGGAAACTATCCTCGCCGGCCTCACCGTAGACACGGTCGGCACCACTACCACCTGTCGCGGTGGCTTCATCGCCGTCACCACCGAACAACCGGTCGTTGCCGTTGTCGCCGAACAAAGAAATCTGCAGCACCAAGACCGAATATGCTGTCGGCGGCATTGGTGCCAAAAAGAGTATCAGGCCCGTCAGTGCCCGTGATGTTGGCCATGACCTTCTTCCCCGAAATCTGTTCCTAGAAGAGACGCGCTACCATGCAGCTCTTCATTGCGGATAGCAACCGCGAAAAGTGTCATTTGACAAACAAAAATTGACCAGGCTGAGGACGCGTCTTGCGCCATGCCGCTGCTGGCGAGCGCAAAGCCGCTCCACTCTCGGCCAGGCTAGAGTTTAGCCGGTCCTTGGCCCGGTCGGGCGGTCGCGCCAGAATGAGCCCGGCCGCCCGTCTTGGTGGTCTCGACTAGACGAACAGGAAGTCCGTTGCCGTCAGCTGATTGACCGAGGTGATGTTGTTGAGCCGTACCTCGAAGTTGGCGACGCCGTTGCCGTCGCTATCGACCTCCAGGTCGCCGTCCTTGTTGCCCCGATCATCGAAGCGGACTTCCGGTGTGCCGCTGCCGGAGAAGGCGGCGGTGCCGATGAAGTCACCGTCGTTGCCGTCGACACCCAGTTGGAATTTGTCGCTACCGCCGCGCGCATCACCGGTGAAATCCAGGACCTCGCCTTGCTTGCCGATGGAGCCGTCGGCAAAGGCGAAGGTATCGGCACCGGCACCGCCACGCATCTCATCCTTGTTGCCGTCACCACCGTAGAGCAGGTCGTTGCCTTGGCCTCCCGAGACCAAGTCGTCCCCGCTGCTGCCATACAAGGAGTCGCTGCCGGTATTGCCCTTGATGTTGTCTTCGCCGGATCCGCCTGCAACCATATCGCCGCCGGCACCGCCGCGCAGGTCATTGTCCCCGTTGCCGCCGTAGATGTCGTCGCTTCCGGCCCCGCCGTCGATGACGTCGTTGCCCTCGTCACCGAAGATGCTGTCGTTCCCGCCGTCACCGGAGACGTTGATGTCGTCACCTACGCCGCCATAGATGATGTCTCGGCCGCCACCGCCGTAGAGGCCGTCGTCATTGCCGCCGCCACCATAGAGCAGGTCATTGCCCTGATCTCCGTAGAGCAGGCTGTCCTTGGCGCTGCCGCCGGAGACCGAGTCGTCGCCCGAGCCCCCGAAGAGCTCCTGGTCCGCGCCGCCGGCGCCAAAGATCCTGTCGACCCCGCTGGCGCCGAAGAGGCTCTCGTCCCGCCCGTTGGCTCCGAAGACCGAATCATTCCCCAGAAAACCGCCGATGTAGCGATCGTTGTCGTTGCCGCCATAGACCTTGTCGTTGCCGGTGCCACCGAACAGGAAAAAGTCGTCGTCGGCCGCGCCGAAAATCTGGTCGCCGCCCGACCCGCCGAACAGGCGCGAGTCATCGCCGTCGCCACCGTAGAGGGCATCGGAACCGCGTCCGCCGTTGAGGTTTCGGTCATCACCGTCGGCGCCGAACAGGGCGTCGTTTCCGGCGTCTCCGTTGAGCGAGCGATCACCGCCCAAGTCACCGTTGATCAGATCATTACCGGCGCCGCCGAAAATCGAGATGTCGTTGCCGGTACCGCTCAACACCAGGTCATTGCCATCGCCACCGTTGAGCGCGGTATCGGCCCCGCCGCCACCGAAGACATAGTCGTCACCGCCTCCGCCGTTCAGCAGGGAATCACGGCCCGCGTCACCGAACAGCAGGTCGTTGTCCGAGCTGCCGAAGATGCTCTGGTCGTTACCGTCCCCGCCAAAGAGCTGATCGCGCCCGCCACCGCCGATAAGGCCGATATCGTCCCCAATGCCGCCGTAGATCGAATCGTCGCCATCACCGCCGCCGATCGCAAAGTCGTCACCCTGATCGCCATAGACGCGGTCCTTTCCGATGCCACCGAACATGGATTGATCGCTGCCCGAGCCGCCGAATATGCGGTCGTTGCCGTCATCCCCAAACACACCGTCCTCGCCGCCGCGCCCGCCGTAGAGACGGTCGTTGCCGCGGTTGCCGACCAGCGTGTCCGTGGCACCGTAGCCAAAGATGCTATCGGCTGAATTGGTCCCGTAAAGGGAGTCGGGGCCGTTGGTACCGGTGATAATTGCCATACTCGATATCTCCCGCCTTGTCGCGATGCACCTCTCGGCCATCCAGCCGACGTCGCGCGCACTCTACCCGATCGGATTCGGATTAAAAGGGCGAATCCGAACGCCCTATTGGAGGATTTCGACAGACTTTCCCCCTTGCCGCTGCGCAAAGAATTTGGAAGTCTGATCTTCTCCATTAAGTATTAGGTATAGTGACCTGAACCATCGCCCGAGCCATAATCTGCAACTCCAATGCGCATGCACTTGCGCCGATGGTGCCCAGGCGCGGCAAAGCCTTGTCAGCCGGGGCTTGCGAGAGGTAGCTAGGAGGGATGACGACAAGCCAGCAACTTGATGCGCGCGGGCTGAAATGCCCCCTGCCCGTGCTCAAGGCGCGAAAAGCGATGAAGGCCCTTTCGAGCGGCGATACCCTAGAGGTGCTTGCCAGCGACCCCTCGGCACCGCAGGATTTTCGCTCCTTCTGTGATACCACAGGGCACCTGTTGCGCGAGAGCGACGAGCGCGATGGGGTCTATCGCTTCCTATTGGAAAAGGCGGGGCAATGACCACGCTGCTGGTGACCCATCTCGCTTGTCTGGCGCACGAGCCGGGCAGCCATCATCCAGAGCGGCCGGAGCGTCTGGAGGCCGTGCTGAACGCGCTCGACGGCGAAGACTTCGCCGCCTTAGAGCGCCGGCAAGCGCCGGTGGCGGAACTGAACCATGTGGCGCGCGCGCACTCCGCCGACTACGTCCGGCTCATCCTGGACGAGGTCCCGGACAAGGGTTTGGTCATGCTGGACGGCGACACGATCATGTCCCCCGGCTCCGGAGAGGCCGCGCTGCGCGCCGCAGGGGCCGTCGTCTTGGCGGTGGACGCGGTGGTCGCAGGCGACGCCGACAACGCCTTTTGCGCCGTGCGGCCGCCTGGCCACCATGCCGAACCGAAGCGGCCAATGGGTTTCTGCCTCTTCAACAATGCTGCGCTGGGTGCACTGCACGCCAGAGAAGCGCATGGGCTGGAGCGCGTGGCCGTGGTCGATTTCGACGTGCATCACGGCAACGGCACACAGGCGCGCTTCTGGTCCGAGCCGCAACTCTTCTTCGCGTCTTCCCACCAGATGCCGCTCTATCCTGGAAGCGGCGCGGCTAGCGAACGCGGTGTCGCCGGCAACATCCTGAACGTGCCCTTGAACTTCGGCGACGGGTCGGCCGCCTTTCGCCAAGCCTGGTTGGAAACCATTTTGCCGGCCTTGCGGGACTACGGGCCGGAGTTGATCGTGGTCTCCGCCGGATTTGATGCCCATGCCGACGACCCCTTGGCCAACCTCAATCTCGAGACCGCGGACTTTCACTGGATTACCGGCGAAATCGCTGCCGTCGCCGCCGAGACCGCTGAAGGACGGCTGGTCTCGACGCTCGAAGGCGGCTACGATCTCGATGCCTTGGCGGCCTCCGCGGCCGCGCATGTTTCTGCACTGATGGCAGCGCCAGCCTAGACCAACCAAAGAACGGCCGATGACCGAAACAGATCCGAACGCCGACCTCAGCTTCGAAGAGGCCCTGGCAGAGCTCCGCGCCATCGTCGAGCGCCTGGAATCCGGTGAGAGCCGGCTCGACGAAGCGATTGCCGCCTATGAGAAGGGGGCAAAGCTGAAGCAGCTATGCGAAGCCAAACTACGCGCCGCCCAATTGACGGTCGAGCGCATCTCGCTGGGTAGCGAAGGCCCGCAGAGCGCGCCCTTCGACCCCAAGAGCTAAGATTTCCACAGCCCAACTATCCTGTCTGTCGAGGAACGCTACGATGGCCGAGCTTTCGCACGCGCTAGAGGAAACGGCCAAGCTGGTGAGCGCCGAGCTCGACCGGCGGCTGGCACCGGTCATGGGCCCGCGGGGCCGGGTGATCGAAGCCATGCGCGCCGGCAGCCTGAACGGCGGCAAGCGCTTGCGGCCCTTCCTCGTGCTGCAGAGTGCCGCCCTCTTCGAGGTGCCGGCAAAGCGCGCATTGAACGCCGCGGTGGCATTGGAAATGGTGCATTGCTACAGCCTGGTGCATGACGATCTGCCGGCGATGGACGACAGCGACTTGCGGCGCGGTCAGCCGACCGTCCACAAGCTGTTCGACGACGCCACCGCGATCCTGGCCGGCGACGGGCTCTTGACCGAGGCTTTCGCGGTCCTGGCCGAGGAGGCGACCCATCCCGACCCTGCGGTGCGCTGTGAGCTGGTGGCCTGTCTGGCCCGCGCCTCGGGAGCAGCCGGCATGGTTGGTGGACAGATGATCGACCTCTCTCCCGAACGCGGCGCACTGGACCTCGCCGGCATCTCCGAGCTGCAGGCGCTGAAGACCGGCCAATTGATCCAACATGGCTGCGAGGCCGGTGCGATCCTGGGCGGCGCCAGCGGGCGCGAGCGCCAAGCGCTGGTCACCTATGCAACGGCCCTGGGCCTCGCCTTTCAAATCGCCGACGATTTGCTTGACGTAGAGGGGACGACCGCCGATCTAGGGAAACCTGCCCAGGCCGACGCTGCCTTGGGAAAGGCGACTTTCGTTGGCCAACTGGGAGTCGCAGGCGCACGGCAGCGGGCAGAAGAATTGGTGGCGGAGGCGCAACAGTCTCTCACGCTTTTGCAGGGCGACACGCAACTGCTGTGCGACGCCGCAGCCTTTGTGGTAAAGCGTCGCTCTTAGGCCAACGGCCGGGGCGATGCGACAGGGTAAGACGTATTGGCATGACCTCTCGACCGACCTGGGTTGATTCCCCACATATGGCGAGGTGTTTGTTTCAGGGGCGGTGGCGGAACGCTTTGGCGTTCGCCGGCCCTAGGAGGACTGGCTTTTGGTAAGCGAGATCGGGCACAACAGCAGGACAGCGCTGCTGGATAAGGTTACCTCTCCGGAAGAGCTGCGCAAGCTTGAGGAAAATCAACTTCCGCAGCTGACCGACGAGCTGCGCCAAGAGCTGATCGATGCGGTCTCCGTTACCGGCGGGCACCTGGGTGCCGGGCTCGGCGTGGTAGAGCTGACGACGGCCCTGCACTACTGCTTCGAGACGCCGCAGGACGTGCTGATCTGGGACGTCTCGCATCAGTGTTATCCTCACAAGATATTGACCGGCCGACGCGATCGCATCCGCACCTTGCGTCAAGACGG
Organism: Rhodospirillales bacterium; assembly: GCA_963669385.2. Lineage (GTDB taxonomy): Bacteria > Pseudomonadota > Alphaproteobacteria > Kiloniellales > JACOMY01 > JACOMY01. The sequence goes on along the minus strand of CAXXGD010000062.1, from coordinate 44,056 downwards.
CGGCCTGTCGGGTTTCACCAGCCGCAAAGAGAGCGTCTACGACCCCTTCGGCGCCGCCCACTCCTCGACCTCGATCTCGGCCGGGTTGGGCTATGCCGTGGCCCGCGACTTCGACAAGCGCGACAACCACGTCATCTGCGTGATCGGCGACGGCGCCATGTCGGCGGGCATGGCCTACGAAGCGATGAACAACGCCGGCGCCATGCATTCTCGGCTGGTGGTCATCCTGAATGACAACGACATGTCGATCGCACCGCCGGTAGGCGCGATGAGCGCCTACCTTTCGCGCCTGCTCTCCTCCAAGCCATACCAGTCGGTGCGCCACTTGGCGCGCGACCTGGCGCGGCGCTTCCCGCGGCCGATCGAGAAGGCGGCCAAACGGGCAGAGGAGTACGCACGCGGCCTTTTTACCGGCGGCACGCTCTTCGAAGAGCTGGGCTTCTTCTACGTCGGCCCGATCGACGGCCATAATCTGGAGCATCTGCTGCCGGTCTTGAAGAACGTGCGCGACGGCGAGTGGGAAGGCCCGGTCCTGATCCACTGCGTGACGCAGAAGGGCAAGGGCTATGCCCCGGCCGAAGCCTCCAAGGACAAGTATCACGGTGTCGCCAAGTTCGACATCGTCACCGGCGAGCAGAAGAAGGGCACGCCCAAGGCGCCCAACTACCAGGATGTTTTCGCCAAGGCCCTGATCGCGCATGCCAAGACCGATCCCAAGGTGGTGGCGGTGACGGCTGCCATGCCCAGTGGCACGGGGCTGCATAAGTTCGGCGCCGAGTTCCCGGATCGCACCTTCGACGTCGGTATCGCCGAGCAGCACGCTGTTACCTTCTGCGCCGGGCTCGCTTGCGACGGCTACAAGCCCTTTGCCGCGATCTACTCGACCTTCCTGCAGCGCGGCTACGACCAGGTCGTCCACGACGTCGCCATTCAGAAGTTGCCGGTGCGCTTCGCTATCGACCGCGCCGGCATGGTCGGCGCCGACGGGGTGACCCACCAGGGCAGCTACGACATCGCCTATCTGGGCTGCCTGCCCGACATGGTGCTGATGGCGCCCGCCGACGGCGTCGAGCTGATGCACATGGTGGCGACTCAGATGGAAATCGACGACCGCCCGTCGGCCTGCCGCTATCCGCGCGGCGAGTCGATCGGCGGGCCCTTGCCGGAGATCGGCACCGCCTTGGAGATCGGCCGCGGCCGCATCCTGCGCGAGGGCAGCAAGGTCGCCATCCTTTCCTATGGCACTCGCTTGGCCGAGGCGATGAAGGCGGCCGACGAGCTGGCCGCGCGAGGCTTCTCGGCGACGGTCGCCGATGCCCGCTTCGCCAAGCCCCTGGACCGCGATCTGGTGCTGCGCCTGGCCCGCGAGCACGAGGTCATGCTGACGGTCGAAGAGGGCGCTACCGGCGGCTTCTCGCGCTGGTCATGACCCTCCTGGCTCGCGAAGGTGCCTTCGACAGCGGCTTGAAGTTCCGTCCCTTGACCTTGCCGGACTACTTCATCGACCACTCCACCCCGGCGGCCAGGTCGCCGAGGCAGGCCTCGACAGCGCCGGTATGGTGCGCGCGGCGCTGGAGGCCTTCGGCCAGGAAGCCGTCGAGATCCGCGCCTGACCCTCGGTCAGTTCTCGCCGGGCGGCGGCAGATTGATCTTGCCCGCTAGGTTCTCCACGACTTCGGCCGCGATGTAGCCGGGGCCCTCGCCTTCGGGTGGCTCGCCTTTGTAGAAGCGCGCCTCGGCATAGGCCGTGTAGCGGTCGACTTCCGAGACCGGCCCGCCGTAGTAGCCAAAGCCGGGATAGCCACCGAAGCCAAGGCCGAAGCCGAGACCGACCGACCGGTAGGGTCGATAGAGGCCGCCGCCGAAGGGACCGACGTAGTAGGGAAAGCCCACGGCGGCCACCTGCGGGCGATACTGCACGTCACGCTCGGTGTCGCGGGTGATGAAGACGAAGGTCTCGTCGCCGCGATTGAGGGCCATCTGGGCCGCGCGGTAGAGCAGTTGGTTTTCGACCAGATCGCGCGGCGTCTTGTTGTTGCCGGCGACCTCGATTCTGACCGTGTTGTCGTCGATCTTGGTGTCGCTGTAGCCGTAGGGGCTGTCTGCCGTCGCCTGCTGGTAGGGGGTGGGCTTGGTGCAGGCGGCCAGCATAGCCGCCAGAAACATCGCTCCTCCCAGAGTCCGCAGTCCTGTCGTCAGCCTCTTCTGCATCGCCAGGTCACTCCAAGCTGTTGACCAATCATGCCGCGGCCCGTCTGGTTGCGTCCACAGCCCGGCAGCGCGGCTATTGGTTGAGACCGCCGGCCGGGAGCCCCACTTGACTCGCCAGGTTGGCGGCCACCTCCGCCGCATTGTAGGACGCGCCCAGCCCAGCCGGCGCCGCCCCCTTGAAGAAGCGTACCTCGGCAAAGGCCGTGTAGCGGCTAACTTGGTATACGTTGTTACTGGAGGGAAAATAGCCGAAGTTCGGGCTGTAGAACGCAAAAGGGCTGGCTCGGCGTCGATACGGCCGGTAGGACCGACGTATGCCCGGACGGTAGGCGCCGACGTAATAGGGAAAACCCACCGCGGCTCTGCGCGGCCAGTACTGCTGCACCTCGCGCTCGGTATCGCGATTGAGGAAAACAAAGGTGTCGTCGCCGCGGTCCAAGGCCAGCTGGGCGGCACGGAACAGCAGCTGGTTTTCCACCCGCTGCCGCGGCGTCTGGCTGTTGCCGGAGACCTCGACAAGGACGGTATCGCTATCGATCACTGTCTCGCTGTAGCCGTAGGGGCTGCGCGGCGTGGCGCGCTCAAAAGGCGTCGGTTTCGTGCAGGCGACCAAGAGAACTGCTGCCAGCAGCACCAGCACTCTTGGTCCTGGGCGTGCGCGCGACCTTGGGTGCATCCGCTTACAACCTCCGGATCAGGGTCACCAAGGTGGCGTAGCGGTGCAGATACTTCCACTCAAAATATTTTATGTGTTGCTTGCGGCGAGGCCGAGGCAACTCGGCCTCGCCGCGCGCAATGCCTAGACCCAGCCGCTGATCGCCTTGACCTCGAGGAAGTCCTCGATCCCCCAGCGACCGCCCTCGCGGCCGTTGCCCGATTCCTTGTAGCCGCCGAAGGGGCTGCCGCCCGGACGCTGGGCACCGTTCATCTGCACCATGCCCGAGCGCAGGCGGCGCGAGACCCGGCGCAGGCGCTCCGGATCGTCCGACTGCACATAGGCCGTCAAGCCATAGGGCGTGTCGTTGGCAATCGAGATGGCCTCGTCCTCGCTGCCAAAGGGAATCATCGAGAGCACCGGCCCGAAGACCTCCTCGCGCGCGATGGTCATGTCGTTGGTGACGTCGGCGAAGACCGTCGGACGCACGAAGTAGCCGCGGTTGACGCCTTCCGGGCGGCCGACACCGCCGGCGACCAGGCGCGCGCCCTCGTCGATGCCCTTTTGGATCAGGTCCTGGACCTTGTCGAACTGCATCTGGCTCACCAGCGGGCCGATGTGGTTGCCCTCCTCGGCCGGGTTGCCGACCGCTTGCTTGCCGGCCGTGGCCGTGGCCACCTCGACGGCCTCGTCGTAGACCGAGCGCTCGACCAGCATGCGCGTCGGCGCGTTGCAGGACTGACCGGTGTTGTTGAAGCAGTGGATGGCACCGCGCTTGACCGCGCGGGCCACGTCGGTATCGGCGAAGATCACGTTCGGGCCCTTGCCGCCCAGTTCCAAGGTCACCCGCTTCACCGTATCGGCGGCCGCCTTGGTGATCGCCACGCCGGCCCGCTTGGAGCCGGTGAAGGACATCATGTCGATATCGGGGTGGGAGGACATGGCCGCACCCACGGTGGGCCCGTCGCCGTTCACCAGGTTGAAAACACCGGGCGGGAAGCCGGCCTCGTCCATCATCTCGGCAAAGAGCACGGAGGAGAGCGGCGCGATCTCGGAGGGCTTCAAGACCACCGTGCAGCCCACCCCGACGGCCGGGACGACCTTGAGGGTCACCTGGTTCATCGGCCAGTTCCACGGCGTGATCAGGCCGCAGACGCCGATCGGCTCGCGCACGATGTGCTCGCCGGTCACGTCGGAATAGAGCGGCGCCTCGAAGTCCATCTCCTTCAAGTCGCGGATGAAGGACTTGATGTGGCCATAGCCGGCCGGGGCCTGCGCCATGGAGGCGAGCTTGATCGGCGCGCCCATCTCGTCGCTGATGGTCTTGGCCATCTCGCCCATGCGGGCCTTGTAGACCTGCGCCAGTTCCTCCAGATAAGCGATCCGCTCTTCCTTCGAGGTCTGGCTCCAGCTCTCGAAGGCGCGCCGCGCTGCTGCCACGGCCTTGTCGACGTCGGCGGTGGTGCCGAGCGAGATGGTCGCATAAGCGGTCTCGTCAGCCGGATTGATGACCGGGAAGTCGTTGGGCTCGCTCGGAGCCACCCAGGCTCCGTCGATGTAGAAGTCAGTCTTGCGTAGCATGGCAATCCTTGGTCTTTGCTGGAACTCTCAAGGCCTATATCGGGTGTCCCTGCACGGCCCTCAACAGCCGAGGGGCGGCAGCTGGGCCGCATCCTGCGGCGCGGGGTCGCGGACGCTACCCCCCTCCCCGCCGTTGACGACGCGGTTTGTCCACTTTTTTGTCCACAGCCTGCAATGGCCTAGCCAAGGGGGTGGCAATGCGGCTGAAATAAATGCTAACGGCCGTTATGGTGTGGAGGTGCGGCCAGCAGGGGTGACCGCAAGGCGATGCAGATCCATGTGCTGACTCACAATATCCACAAGGGCGTTTCTTACTACTCAAGCCGCCGCATCCTGGCCGATTTGCGCGAGGAGATCCGCGCCAGCCAGGCCGACTTCGTCTTCCTGCAGGAGGTACGGGGCGCCTTCACCCCGGACGAGGGACCGCCACAGTACGAGTTCCTGGCCGATTCCGTGTGGCATGACCATGCCTACGGCAGGAACGCCGTCTACAGCCGCGGCCATCACGGCAATGCTATCCTCAGCAAGTACCCGCTGATCCACCACCACAACCAGGATATCTCGCTCAATCGGCTGGAACGGCGCGGATTGCTGCATGCGCGCTGCACCTTACCAGACGGGCAGGACCTGCACCTCTTCTGCCTTCACCTGAACCTGCGCAAGGTCGACCGCCTACGCCAGATGGAGCTGGTCATCGATCACCTGCGCCAGGGCTTGAAGGCAGGTGACTGCGCCATCATGGCCGGCGATTTCAACGATTGGCAGGGCGTCATCACCGACCAGCTTGAGCACGAGCTCGGCTTTCGCGACGCCTCCATGGAGGCCAACGGCGCCCACGCGCAGACCTTTCCGAGTTTTCTGCCCATTTTACGCCTCGACCGGATCTACTATCGCAATCTGGACCTCGCCAAGTTCGAGGTCTTGAGCGGCGAGCACTGGCGCCGGCTGTCCGATCACCTGGCGCTCACGGCCACCTTCGCGCTGCGGTGACGCTCTGATGGCCCAGGGAGCACGACCCTAGAGAATGGGCGCCACCAGACGCGCGGCGCGGGTGGCGAAGCGGAACCACCAGCCGCGCGCCTCCAACTCGCTGTCGTGGTAGCGCCGGCAATGCTTCAGGTCTTCCTCCAGCATTGCCGCTATGTCGGCTGCGAAATCCTGGTCGGCGAAGAGCACGGTGATCTCGAAGTTCAGCCGGAAAGAGCGGTTGTCGAGGTTGGCGGTGCCGACCGCGGCCAAGGCATCGTCGACCAGGATCACCTTCTGGTGCAGGAAGCCGCCGGTGTAGCGGTAGAACTTGATGCCGGCCTTCCCGGCTTCCTTCAGGTAGGAAAAGGCCGCCAGCCAGACGACGAGATGGTCGATCTTGTCGGGGATGATGATCCGCACGTCGACGCCGCGCAGTGCCGCCAACTGCAGGGCGGTTCCGATCGCCGCATCAGGCACGAAGTAGGGGCTGACCAGCCACACCCGTTCGGTCGCCGCGTTCACCAGCTGGCAGAAGGTCAAGCTGCAGGTCTCGAAGCGATCTGCGGGACCCGTCGGCAGCACCAGGGCGGTCATGTCGTCCTCGCCGGCCGACTCGAAGGACCAGTCGACCTCCAGCTGCCGGCCCGTCGCCCAGTACCAATCTTCGTAGAAGGAAATCTGGCAGGCGGCTACGACCGGGCCTACGACCTCTACATGGGTGTCGCGCCAATGGCCGAAGTGACGGTCTAGGCCCAGATACTCGTCGCCCACGTTGTGGCCGCCTACGAAGGCTCTCTTGCCGTCGACCACCACGATCTTGCGGTGATTGCGGAAGTTCACTTGCCAATTGGCAAAGCGACGCTTGCCCGTGTTGAACTTGGAGGCCGCGATCCCGGCTCCGCGCAGAGCGTCGAAGTAGCGTCGGGAAGTCTTGTTGCTGCCGATCTCGTCATAGAGCAGGTAGATCTTGACTCCACGCTCGGCGGCTTGCGTCATGGCGTCTGCCAGGCGCTGGCCCAGCCCGTCGTCGCGGATGGTGTAGAACTGCACCAGCACGAAGCTCTGGGCCTTTCCGATCGCCTCGAAAATGGCATTGAAGGTCTCGGTCCCGTCGATCAGCAAGCGCACGCTGTTTCCCTTGGTGAAGGGCATCAGCGCCAGCTCTTCCAGGACCTGCACGAAGCCCAGCTCGTACTCCGGCAGATGCGCGGTTTCGGGCCGCGGCATGGGCCCCAGGCATTCCTGCCGATGCAGTTCCTCGACCGCACTGCGCCGGCGGTCGACGTAGCCGACGAACTTGCGCCGTCCGAAGAAGAGATAGAGGGGCAGGATGAGAATGGGAAAGGCGACCAGCCCGATCGCCCAGGCGACCGCGCCTTGCGAGGTCCGGGTGTCCATGATGGCATGCACGGCGCTGGCGGCAGCGGCGGCGTAGAGGCCGATCAGGCCGATCAGATGGATGTAGCCAAGTTCGATCTGCATGGGTGGCTCCCGCCCTTCCTACCGGCGCCCGCCAGCGGGGTCGACCAGTCAGGCCGGAGGCTAGCGCGTTTTTCGCTCGCGCTGAATCGGTTCCATTCCGCACCCCCACCCGGCCGCCCGTCAGAAGCGTTCGGAGAGCCAGATCGCCGTGCGGCTGCCGGCCTTGATCGCGGCGGACAGCAGCGGATAGGCCGGTGCCTGCTCGGCGCCCTCGGCCAGCGCGGTGTCGCGGTGCTCCAGCTCTTCGGCGCGGAACTCCTCGATCATGGCCTTGAGGTCCGCCTCGTCGTCTCCCAGCGCTTCGGCCTGCTTGGCATAGTGCTGATCGATCACCTCTTCGACGGCGACCGTGCAGGCCATGGCCGCCTTCTCGCCCATCATCGCCGTGGCCGCGCCCAGCGCGAAGCCAGCCACGTGCCATACGGGCGACAGGACGGTCGGCCGAACCCGACGCTCACGCATCAGCTTTTCGAAGCTCTGCAGATGGCGGGCTTCCTGCTGGTGCATGTGCTTCAACGCCGGCGCAACCGGGCTGCGGCCTAAGACCGCCAATTGGCCTTCGTAGATCCGCCGGGCGCCATACTCGCCGGCGTGGTCGACCCGCACGAGGCGCTCCAGCTGTGCCTCGGGCGAGGGATCGCCGGGCCGTTGCCTCCGCCGATTGGGGAGATTGGCGCTGTCGCTCATCGGCTCTCTCCAGACTTGAAGGCCAGCCAGCCGACCAGGGTCGCGGCGGCCAGCGAATAGACCAGGTTCCAACCGGCCATCGACAGGCCGAGGAAGCGGAAGGGCACCTCGTCGCAGGCGACGACCGGGGCATTGAGGATGGCTTGCTTGATGTCCTCCCGGCTCATGCCGCCGCCGAACGACGGGGCCGAACAGCCTGAGGTGCCCTGCCACCAGGCCGCCTCCACGCCGACGTGAAAGAAGGCAATGGCAGCGCTGGCAAGGAAACCCAAGGCCGCTAGGCCCGCTAGCCACCGGCCGGCCCAGCTGCGGGCCGCCAGCACCGTCAGCACGCCGAAGCCCAGAGCCGCAATCTGCGCCCAGCGCTGATAGTGGCAAAGCAAGCAAGGATAGAGGTCGAAGCCGTACTGCGAGATCAGCGCCAGCATCAGCGCCAATCCGGCGGCCATCACCGCAAGGAGGCCGGCCAGCATAGGGCCCGTAGAAAGGCTAGCCTGCATGTCAGAAGACATAGCGCAGCGCCAGGAATCCGCCAATGAGAAGCACGCAGAACGCCAAGGTCAGCGGCCCCAGGTAGCGCTCGATGAAGCTCTTGATCGGCGGGCCGAAGAAGTAGAGCAGGGCGGCCACCAGAAAGAAACGGCCGGCGCGGCCGACCAGCGCGGCGGCGGCGAAAGGCAAGAGGGCCAATTGCGTCACGCCGCTGGCAATGGTGATCACCTTGAAGGGGATGGGCGTAAAGCCGGCGGTGAAGACGATCCAGAAACCCCACTCGTTGTAGAGCTTCTGAAAGGCCTCGAACTGCTCCAGCTGGCCGTATAGCTCCAGGATCGGCTTACCGATGCTCTCGTAAAAGAAATAGCCGATGGCATAGCCGGCAAAAGCGCCGGCGACCGAGGCCAGCGTGGTGATCAAGGCGATGCGCCAGGCCTTCCGGCGCTCGGCCAGGATCATCGGCAGCATCATGACGTCCGGCGGAATCGGAAAGAAGGAGGCTTCGGCGAAGGAAATGCCGGCCAGCGCGCGCTCGGCATGGCGGTGCGCGGCCAGCGCCAGGGTCTTGTCGTAGAGCTTACGCAGCATGCTGGGAGGCCGCTTGTTGGCTGAGGGAATCGGCAGGCTTTGGCCCGCTCTTGCGGCGAACTCTGCTCTATGGCGTTAGCAGAGCAGCTTTCGCGCTGCAATCGGCATAAGCTGGACACAGCCTTGCGAGGGCGAAAGGAGGGACCATGAGCCAGGACACCAAGCTGCTCTTCGCCAACGAGGCCTTCTATGCGGCCTTCGCCGGCAAGGACATGGCCGCGATGGTCGAGGTCTGGTCCAAGGCCGAGCCGCTCTACTGCCTGCACCCCGGCTGGCCCCTGCTGGTCGGCCAGGAGGCCGTAATGCAGAGCTGGGCCGGCATCCTGGCCTCCGGCGGCCCCACCATCGCCGGCGAAGCGGAGACAGCCTACGCAGAAGGCGAAATCGGCCTCGTCATCTGCACCGAGCGGCTAGGCAACGGCGTGCTGGCCGCCAGCAACCTCTTCCGCCTGGAGGAAGGCCGCTGGCGCCTCTTCCACCACCAGGCCGGACCCTGCCAGGCGGCAGCGGAGCCACGGCAGGAGCGGCCGGGGGTGCTGCAGTAGCGGATGGAATCAAGTTCGGCGGCGACCGTGAGGCTGCACTCCAGGTGGCTCCACCACCACTCCTCATCCCAGTAGATAGAGGCCCGCTAGGATCAGGCCGGCGAGGAAGAGGGTCTCGGCGACGATCAGCACGATGGCTGGACCGCCGACCTCCAGAACCCGCCGCAGCGAGGTCTTCATGCCGACGGCGGCAATGGCGACCAGCAGCGCCCAGCGCGAAATGTCGCCGATCCAGTCGTTCAGCAGCTGGGGAATGACGCCTAGTGAGTTGAGCGCGGCGAAGGCCAAGAAGGCCAGCACGAAGAGCGGGATCAGCGGCGGGCGCTTGGCCGAGCCGGTCTGCTCCAGGCCCATCCTGCGGATCACCAGGGCGAAGACCAAGACCACCGGCGCCAGCATGGTTACGCGGATGAGCTTGACCAGGGTCGCCGTGTCACCGGTCTCGTCGGAGACGGAGAAGCCGGCGCCGACCACCTGGGCCACGTCGTGGATAGTGCCGCCCAGGAACACGCCGGTCTCGCGGTAATCAAGGTCGAGGGACTGCGTGATGATCGGGTAGAGGATCATCGCCAAGGTGCTGAGCAGGGTGACGCCTAGCACGGTGAAGATGAGGTTGCGTTCGGAGTGCTCGTTCTTCGGCAGGATGGCGGCGATCGCCATGGCGGCAGAGGCGCCGCAGATCGCCACCGAGCCGCCGGTCAGCAAGGCGAGCCGCCAGCCCCGCCCCAGCAGGCGCGCGCCGAGCAGGCCGAAGAGAATGGTCAAGATCACGCCCAGGACCACCAGGGCGATAAGCTCCACGCCGAGGTCCGCCAGTAGCTCCACGCTGATGCGCGCGCCCAGCAGGGCCACGCCGATGCGCAGCACCTTCTTGGCCGCGAACTCGATGCCTTGGACCGCCGGGCCGTCTTCGGAAAGAAAATGAAAGGCGATGCCCAGCAAGAGCGCCATGAGCATCGCCGGCGCGCCGTAGTGGTCCGACAGAAACTGCGACGCGATAGCAATGACAATAGAAATGAGGAGCCCCGGGCCGAGCGTTCCGACCAGGCCCTTCGCCCGATCGAGACCGCCGATCCCAGAGTCGGCACCCTTGACCATAATATCCTCTCTTTGCGGCGCCCCGAAAGGCGCCGCAGAAGCCCTCCGGCAGCGGGCTTGGCCCGCCGCCGGATCCAGTTGAATGCGGCCTGAGAGCCGCGCGTCAGGCGCCCTGCTGCGGCCTCATGTCGGCGGCATCGATGCCGGCGACGGCGACCGGGGTCTTCATGGCGTCGCGGCGGAAGGGCTCGCCCAGTTCCTGGTTCAAGACCACCTCGATGAAGGTGGTCACCCCATCGTTCATCTGCTCCTTGATCGCGGTCTCGAGGCCCTGGGTCAGCTGCTCCATGGTCTCGACCTTGACGCCCTTCACCCCGCAGGCCTCGGCGATCTTGGCATACTCGACCCCGACGTTGAGCTCGGTGCCGACGAAGTTGTCGTCGAACCACAAGGTCGTGTTGCGCTTCTCCGCACCCCATTGGTAGTTGCGGAAGATCACCATGGTGATCGGCTCCCAGTCGTTGCGCCCGCAGGCCGTCATCTCGTTCATCGAGATGCCAAACGCGCCGTCGCCGGCAAAGCCGACGCAGGGCACGTCGGGACGGCCGATCTTGGCCCCCAGGATCGCCGGGAAGCCGTAGCCGCAGGGCCCGAAGAGGCCCGGCGCCAGGTACTTCCGCCCGGCCTCGAAGGTCGGATAGGCATTGCCGATGGCGCAGTTGTTGCCGATGTCGGTGGAGATGATGGCCTCCTTCGGCAGGGCCGCCTGGATCGCCCGCCAGGCCTGCCTGGGGCTCATGCGCTCGGGCTCGCGGGTCCGCGCGCGCTCGTTCCAGGTAATGCCCGGGTCGTCGTTCTCGTGGTCCATCGAGGAGAGCTCCTGCAGCCAGCGCGACTTGGTCTGGGCGATCAGGTCGAGGCGCGCCTGGCGGCCGGCCTCGCCGGCCCCCTCGGAGAGCTGGGCCAGGATCTGCTCGGCCACCCGCTTGGCGTCGCCCTGGATGCCGACGGTCAGCTTCTTGGTCAGCCCCAGGCGGTCGGAGTTGATGTCGACCTGGATCACCTTGGCGCCCTTGGGCCAGTAGTCGATGCCGTAGCCGGGCAGCGTGGAGAAGGGATTGAGGCGGGTGCCCAGCGCCAGCACCACGTCGGCCTTGGCGACCAGTTCCATCGCCGCCTTGGAGCCGTTGTAGCCCAGGGGGCCGACCGACAAGGGGTGCGAGCCGGGGAAGGCGTCGTTGTGCTGATAGTTGCAGCAGACCGGGGCCGATAGCCGCTCGGCCAGCGCCGCACTGGCTTCAATAGCACCGCCCAGCACCACGCCGGCGCCGTTCAGGATCACCGGGAAGGAGGCCTCGGACAAGACCTTGGCCGCCTCGGCGATCGCCGCCTCGCCGCCGCGCGGGCGCTCCAGGCGCACGATCTGCGGCAGGTCGATGTCGATCACCTGGGTCCAGTAGTCGCGCGGGATGTTGATCTGCGCCGGCGCCGAGCCGCGCCAGGCCTTCTCGATCACCCGGTTCAGGACCTCGGCCATGCGCGAGGGGTCGCGCACCTCCTCCTGATAGCAGACCATGTCCTCGAACAGCGCCATCTGGGTGATCTCCTGGAAACCACCCTGGCCGATCGACTTGTTGGCCGCCTGCGGGGTCACCAAGAGCATCGGCGTGTGGTTCCAGTAGGCGGTCTTCACCGGGGTCACGAAGTTGGTGATGCCGGGCCCGTTCTGGGCGATCGCCATCGCCATCTTGCCGGTCGCCCGGGTGTAGCCGTCGGCGCTCATGCCGGCATTGCACTCGTGCGCGCAGTCCCAGAACTTGATCCCGGCGGCCGGGAACAGGTCAGAGATCGGCATCATCGCGGAACCGATAATCCCGAAGGCATGCTCGATGCCATGCATCTGTAGCACCTTCACGAAGGCTTCTTCGGTCGTCATCTTCATAGGGCGTATCCTTCCAATGGTCGGGCGGCTTTGCCGCCTAGCTTCTGAACGGGGATCGACAGGCTTTCTCGAGGGGTCACGCGCGGCGGTCTTCGAGGATCAGGTCGCTGGCCTTCTCGCCAATCATGATGGCCGGCGCGTTGGTGTTGCCCGAGACGATCTCGGGCATGATGGAGCAGTCGGCGACACGAAGGCCGCGAACGCCCTTCACCCTGAGGCGGGCATCGACGACGGCCCTCTCGTCCGGTCCCATCTTGCAGGTGCCCGTCGGGTGATAAATCGTGGTGGAGCCGTTGCGCACCCACTCCAGCAGCTCCTCATCGCTCTTCGCGTCGGGACCAGGCCGAAACTCGCTGGCGATCTTGCCGATGATCGGTGCGTGCTCGCAGATGCGCCGCGCGATCTTGACGCCATCCAGCATGACCTGGCGGTCGGTCTCCGTAGCCAGGTAGTTCGGATGGATCGTCGGATAGGTCTTGGCGTTGGCATCCTTCAGGCGAATCTCGCCGCGGCTTTCGGGCCTCAGCTGACAGACCGAGGAGGTGAAGGCCGAGAAGGGGTGCACGCCCTCGCCCGGGCTATCCGCCGACCAGGGCTGAATGTGGAACTGGATGTCCGGGGTGGCGACCTCCGGCCTGGTCTTGAGGAAGCCGGTCGCCAGGCTGGCCGCCATCGTCATGGGCCCGGAACGGAAAAGGATGTACTTGAGCCCGATCCGCATCTGGTCGAAAAGGCTGCGCACTTCGTCGTTCAGGGTGGGCTCGTTGCACTTGTAGACCAGGCGCGCCTGCAGGTGGTCCTGCAGGTTCTTGCCCACGCCGGGCAGGTCCGAGAGGACCTCGATCCCGTGCTCCTTCAGCTGTGCGCCTTCGCCGATGCCGGAGAGCATCAGGATCTGCGGCGAACCGATGGCGCCCGACGAGAGGATCACCTCGCCGCGCGTCTTCACCACCTGCTCCTTGCCGGAGCGATCGAGATAGGCAACACCGCTGGCGCGCCCCTCTTCGACAACGACGCGTGCCGTGTGGGCGCGGGTGATGACCTGCAGATTCGGGCGGCTCTTCACCGGGTGCAGATAGGCGACCGCAGACGAGCAGCGCCGACCCTTGCGAGAGGTTAGCTGGAAATAGCCGACGCCCTCCTGCTTTGCGCCGTTGTAATCGGGGTTGAAGGGGTAGCCGGCATTCTGCGCAGCCGCGACCCAGGCATCGCAAATCGGCCGGCTCAAGCGCATGTTGGAGACCGTAAGCGGCCCGCCGGAGCCATGGAACTCGTCCGCGCCCCGCTCTTGGTCCTCCGCCCGCTTGAAGAGCGGCAGCACGTCATCCCAGGCCCAGCCTTCGTTGCCCATCTGGCGCCAGCGATCGTAGTCCGCTTGCTGGCCGCGCACGTAGAGCAGTCCGTTCAACGAAGAGGAGCCGCCCAAGACCTTGCCGCGCGGCCATTCCAGCTGGCGGCCGTTCAGGCCCGGGTCGGGCTCTGTCTTGTAGCACCAGTCGACGCTGGGGTTGTGCATCGTCTTGAAGTAGCCCACCGGCACGTGGATCCAGGGGTTGATGTCGCGCCCCCCTGCCTCCAGCAGCACCACCTTGATCGAAGAATCGGCACTCAATCGGTTGGCCAGGACGCACCCGGCCGATCCGGCTCCCGACGATCACATAATCAGCTTCTAACTCAGCCATTTTGATTTTTCCTCCCGGAATGAAATTTCCCGCTTGCCAAACCCATAATAGTGTGCTTTTTTGAGACTGCAAGGCTCAATTTTGACGCATATGGGAGGAACACGATGAAAGTTTCGAAAAAGCTCCGGGGCATCTCGCGCCGCGATCTGGTCAAGCTCACGGGCCAATACGGGATTGCGTCGACGCTCCTGGCGGCCGGCGGGCTTGGCGGTGCCGTCAGTCTCTCGTCGCTCGCCAAAGCGGCGGAATCGACCTACGAGAAGCGCTTCGGCAAAGAGCCGAAGCACACGCTGAAGTTCGGTGCTTCCGGGTTCAACGCCCGCAACCTCTTGATCGAGCGCGCCGGCGCCTTGGAGTTCGCTCGCGATCTGGAAGAGCGCACCGACGGTGAGATCCGCGTGGAGTTCATCGGCGACAATCAGATCTGCGGGCAGCTCTCCTGCGTGGAGAAGACCCAGCTGGGCATCGTCGACATCTATGCCGCCTCGACCCAGAACTCGGCCGGCGGCGCGCCCTACCTCAACGTGCTGGACTACGCCTACGTCTTCCCTTCCAGGGCGGCGCAGTACTACTTCTTCTACAGCCCGGCCAGCATGAAGATCCTGCGCGAGCCCTTGGAGAAGCGGCACGGTCTGAAGTTCCTCTTCACCCACTGTGAGCTGCGCGGCCTGCAGATGGGCCTCAGCTGGGAGAAGGAGCCCACGATCACCAAGCTGGAGACGCTGTTCGGCACCAAGAACCGGGTCACGGGAACCCAGCTGGGCCGCATCGCCATGCAGCTCTTGAACCTCAACCCGGTGCCGATCGCCTGGGAGGAGACCCTGGACGGCCTGAAGCAGGGCCTGATCGACGGGGCCGAGACCTGGGCCTCTGCGGTGGCTTACGCCAACATGTCGCCGGTGGTCTCTCAGTCGGTGAAATCTGAAGTTCTTCTGCGGCACCGAGCACACCTCGATGAGCGTCAAGGTCTTCGACAGCCTAGAGGGGCACCTGCAGGATGCGGTCATGGAGTCGGCCTACCTGGCCCAGGTACATGTGCAGTCGGCGAACGAGGCGGCGCTGATCAACAACCGTCGGCTTCTCCGAGCCGCAGCTGCCCGGCACCATCTTCGTCGAGCACAACGTTAGGCCCGCCTTCCTGGCCGACGACCAGATCAAGATGGCCGAAGAGATGTGCTCGCCCCAGTACCAGCCCGAGCCCTGGGCCGGCTGGCGCGAGCGGCTCAACAAGTGGGCCGGCGGCATCGATACCTACGACGAGCTCTACAAGGTCGCCCGCGAGATCCCGGCCGACACCAAGGCCGAGAACGTGGAGCCGCGCCGCTGGTGGCGCTCGTCCTAACCGACGTCCTTTGAGCAAAGGGCGGCCGCCCGGTTCTCTCGGCGGCCGCCCCGTTCAAACAAGAAGGGGAAGCCCGCTATAGGCCGCCCCACCGGAGGATCCTCATGGAGACCATGTTCGCCGAAGCCGGCGCGATTCTCGCTGCCTTCGCCAGCGACGACGCCTGGGAAATCAGCGAAGCGATGAAGGGCTCGGGCGTCTGGCTCATCGGCTTGATAGTGACCCTAGGGGGTGCTGCCCTCATGCTCGTAATCTATAAGTTGGTGCCTTTCATCGATCGCCACTTCGACGGACGGTGATGGTCTGGAGCTACCTGATCATCGCCGGGATCATCTTCGTCGAGGTGTTCCGGCGCTTCGTCTTGAACCAGCAGGCGCCCTGGTCGACCACCTTGCCGCCCTTCCTCTTCCTGATCATGACCTGGTTTGGCTGCGCCTTTAACGTAAAGCTGCGCACGCACCTCTCCTTCGCGGAGTTTCGAACCAACCTGCCGCGCTTCGGCCAGCTCCTCTGCCTTTTGCTGGACGCTGCTCTCTGGCTGACCTTTTGTTGGATCGTGGTAGTCACCTCGGCAAAGGTGACGGCCAACTCCGCAGCGAATTTTCAGATCCTGCTTGGCACGGACCATACGCTGCAGTGGTGGTTTCTCGCCACCGTGCCCTTGGCCTTCACCTTGATGGCCGGGCGCGTGCTCGAGAACCTGATCGACGACGTCCGCAACTACCGTTCGGGCAAGCCACTGATCGAACAAGCCGTCATCGGCGCCGACTGAGGAATGCGACATGTCTGACGGAACCTGGATTACCCTCATCTCACTCGGCGTGACCGTGCTCTTCATGTTCGGCGTGCCGGTCTTCCTGGTCATCGCCTACTGGGTGCTCGGCTGCAGCTTCGTGCTGGGCATGACCTTGGACAACATCGGAGCCGCCTTGTCCGACGTCTTCACCGACGGCTTTGCCTTGCTGGCCATGCCGCTCTTCATCCTGACGGCGACCTGATCAACCGCTCCGGCATTGCCAGACGATTATCGGACTTCGGCCTATGCCTGCCTCGGCTGGCTGCGCGGCGGCCTGGCGATGGCGAGCCTGGGGCTTGCGGCCTGTTCGCGGCAATCTCCGGATCGAACTCGGCGACGACGGCCACCATCGGCTCGATGCTGCACCCGGAGATGGTCAAGGGCGGCTATGACGAGCGCTTCTCCGCCGCGACAGCGGCTGCCGGCGGCACGGTCGGTATCATCATCCCGCCCTCGATCATCTTCATCGTCTACGGCTTCTTGATGAACCTGCCGATCTCCGACCTCTTCGTGGCCGGCATCATTCCCGGCGCGATGATGGTGATCGGCATGATGCTGGCCTGCTGGATCATCTGCCAGCTGAACGGCTGGGGCCACCTGATCCAGCTGCAGCTGAGCCGTGTCTTGAAGACGGCCCTGGGTGCCTGGCTCGGCTTCTTCGCCATCGGCCTGGTGCTCTGGGGGATCTATACCGGCAAGTTCTCGCCGACCGAGGCAGCCGGCGTCACCGTCGGCTTCTGCGTCATCGTCGGCGTCGTCTCGCTGCCGCTCTTCCGCCTGATGGGCTCAAAGGCTGCCGACCGGCCGGTCGCCGAGAAGAAGGCACGCGAAATGCTGGTCGTCGAGGGCTTCAAGCTGACCGAGGTCCCTGCGATCACCACGCGCTCGGCCCAGATCACCGGCATCCTGGCGCCCTTGATCGCGATCTCGGTGGTGATGCAGCAGATCCTCTCGCTTCTGGGCGCGCAGGAGACCATCGGCAACTTCGTGACCTCGATGGGCGGCTACTACGCCGTGCTCTTCACCGCGATGGTCATCGTCTTCGTCTCCGGCATGATCCTGGAAAGCCTGCCGGTCACCATCATCCTGGCGCCGATCCTGGCACCGATCGCGGCGTCGGTCGGCGTCGACCCGATTCACTTCTCGGTGATCTTCCTGGTCGGTGCCTCGATCGGCTTTATCACCCCGCCCTACGGCCTCAACCTCTATGTGGCCAGCGGTGTGACCGGCGTCCCCTACTTCCGGCTGCTGCGCTATGCCCTGGTCCTACCTGGTGGCGCTGATCACGGTCTGGATCGTGGTTGCCATGGTGCCTGAGCTCTCGACGATGCTGTTGCCGAACTGAGGTGCCTCGTAGCCTCGCAAGCAACGAAAGATCTGTGTAGAAAGGCCAAGCCCAGGGACAGCTCTCGCCCGCAGTAGCGCGCGGGAGCTGTCCCGACAACAAGCCCTGACAAGGGATGTGGGAGGGACGGCTGGTGGACTCCGGCGAGTTCGAACGCGAAGGCGGCAACATACCGACCAACCTGCGCCTGCTGCTGGTGCTGGAGGAGTTGGCCAGGGTCGGCGTTCCCCTGACGCCCACCGACGTGAACGTCAATATCGGCTTGCCCAAGCCCACCATTCACCGCCTCTTTGCGACCTTGGAGGCAGAGGGCTTCCTGCAGCGCGAGCTGGACGGGCGCTCTTATTCGCCTGGCCGGCGCCTGCGCAAGCTCTCGACCAACGTGCTGTCCTCCTTGCGGGTGCGCACCGCGCGCCTGGCCGTGCTCGGCGCGCTGGCCGAGCAGGTGGGAGAGACCTGCAACATCGCCGTGCCCGACCGCGATACAATGGGTCTATCTCGACCGGGTGGAGACCAAATGGCCCTTGAGGATCCAGCTGCCGGTCGGCACGCATGTGCCCTTCTACTGCACCGCCAGCGGCAAGATGTACCTCGCCACGCTCACCAAGGCGCACCTCGAGCGCTATCTCGCCGCGGCGAAGCTGGAGCCGCGTACGACCAACACCATGACCGACCGTCAGCGCCTGAGCGAAGAGATCGCGTTGACCCGCAAGCGGGGCTATTCCCAAGACGCCGAAGAGTTCATGGATGGCATGATCGCGCTTGCCGTGCCGATCAAGGACGACCGCGGTCGCCTCTTCTCCACCCTCTCCTTCCACGCGCCCACGCAGCGCTTGTCGCTCGAGATGGCCTACAGCCACCTCGACGAGCTTCACCGCGCAGCCGCGGAGCTTTCGCAGCTGGTGCTTGAGCCGGATTGAACCTTGGCCGCTCGCCAAGTAAACGCGCTCAATTCGATACATCTATAAATACCAATTGCCTCCGCGCAAGCCCGCATTGCGCGCATGCAGGGCTTAATCACGCGCAGTACGAAGGTTTTTGATCCAATTATGACAAGATTTTTGATCCGTTTTTGACGCCTGCTGTCCATCTCTCTCGTTGGATGGCCGCAAGGAAGGGCGATCGCAGCTGCGGAACCAGTGTGCCCATGAGGGCACCCCACAGCACTTGGGCGCCAATCACCCTCGCCTCTCGCTCACACCGGGCAGGCAGCAGGGGCCACGTCACGACGAAACAAGGCAGGAGGAGAGGACCATGGCGAACATCTTTGGAGGCCCTTACAGCGAGACTCTTAACGGCAGCAGCTACGCTGACTACATAAGCGGTGGCTCGGGTGACGATCGCTTATTGGGACGAAACCATGACGACGTTGTCCATGGCGACAGTGGCGATGACAGTCTCTTTGGAAGTTCCGGCCAGGATCGTCTATACGGCGGGATTGGCAGTGACATTATCATGGGCGGGTCTGGAGCGGACCTTGGAATCGACTACGGTCAGAGCGGCACCTTTTTCGGTGGCGCCGGCGACGATACCTTTTTAGCCGATGGGTCCGGGAATACCGCCTTCGGCGGCCAGGGTAACGACACCCTGAGCGGAGGCACATTCGCCGACACCTACAAGGGCGGAGATGGCACCGATCGGATTTATGGTGAGGGGAATAGGGACATCCTTCAAGGACAGAACGGCGACGATCTAATCTTTGGCGGAGTGGGTGCCGACACGCTACGGGGGGGTGCCGATGTCGACAGCCTCTTCGGTGCCAGTGGTGACGACAGTCTGTTCGGGCAGGGAGCGGACGACAACTTGCATGGCGCCAGCGGGAACGATTTTGCCGTTGGAGGCGGGGGACGGGACCTCGTGCGCGGACATGATGGCTCGGACAGCCTGCAGGGCAATAACGGCAACGACCTTCTCTTTGGTGCCAGCGGTACGGATGACCTCCGCGGCGGAGACGGTAATGACCAACTGGCAGGCGAGGTCGGTGCAGATGTCCTGCGCGGGCAGATCGGGAATGACCAGGTCGTTGGCTGGGACGGAGACGACCTCGCCTATGGGGGGGCCGACGCGGACCTTATTACCGGCAACCGTGGGGCCGATGGGCTCTTCGGCGATGGTGGAGACGACAGCCTATTCGCGCAACAGGGCTATGATGTCCTCTATGGCGGTGCCGGTGACGACTTCCTGTCGGGTGGCGCCAACGGCTGCGATACCCTGACCGGCGGTCTTGGCCAAGATACTTTCTATTTCCTCGAGTATGGCATCAGTATCGAGGCTACCATCACAGACTTCACCGATGACCGCATCGCCTTGGAGGTGTCGGGCGGCGAAGGGCTCTGGATCGGCGGCGACGCCTTCGATGCAAGCGGCCCGCAAGCACGCTTCGACGATTCCCGCGACTTGGTCCAGGTGGATTCGGACGGCAACGGCACCTTCGACTTCGAGATCGACGTAGCGGGCTTCATCCAGGCAGACCAGTTCACCGCTTCGGACTTCCTGTTCGTCACCTATTGACGTAAATGCGGATCGGCGGGCTCCGCACCCCTCTCGGTTGCACAGTATCGCCCCTTAGCCCGCCTTTCGTCCGGCCGCGTGCTTGCATTAGGCCCGATAGCTCGATGCAGGTCGTGCCGAGGCAAGGGCCGCCGCCGGGCCTGCGGCCCGCCAGCGGCTCGCAGTTCACCCTTAGAAGAGGATCATCACCTCTCATCCGCTCGGCTTGGCCTCCACATCCGGCTGCTTCGTTGCGCTGCTCTACCTTTTGATCCATTTTGGATTCTGCTCTCCTACTTCATTGCCTCGGCGCTCAAAGAGGCGGACCCACAATTGGCCCCGGCGGCTGACCTAAGGCATGGCAGCCAGCTCGGCCGACCTGGTCCAACTCCAGGTGTCCGGTGCAAGCGGCATGTGGATCGGCGATGCGACTTTCGACGGCAGTGACCCGCAAGCTCGCTTCGACAGTGGTGCGAAGGAGGT
Source organism: Rhodospirillales bacterium (assembly GCA_963669385.2). Lineage (GTDB taxonomy): Bacteria > Pseudomonadota > Alphaproteobacteria > Kiloniellales > JACOMY01 > JACOMY01. The sequence continues at coordinate 23,725 of CAXXGD010000062.1, read as the reverse complement.
TCAGGTCGACCGCGAAGGCGACGGTGTCGCGGACTTCTCGATCAGCCTCACCGGTATCACCCAGGCGGAGATGCTGACGGCAACAGACTTTCTGTTCGCCTAGCGCAGGTCACGAATAGGGCATAGTCGCGAAAAGCGCCAGAGCACCCTCGCTCAGCAGCTCCAAAAAGCAGCACCTGAGGCGCGAAACCATAAGACCTCTGGTTTTCTATTCGACAGCTGTTGACGAAACGGCGGACTGGCGGGCTTCTCCCCCATTAGAGCAGCATCGGGGAGCCAAAACCCGCCTTACGCTCGACCGGAAAGATCGGGCTCACCATGCCGGCAAAGCATGAGCGAGACGATATCGATTTATAGATGCTTATGTCGCTTTTATTCTAATATAACTTGTATTTTTGTGTGATTTTCTCCGATTATGTCTGTTTTTGACCCTCTTCGTGATCCATTTTTGATCATTTTTTGACGATCTCTCCCCATCCTAGGAACGTGGCGCCCAAAGATGCGGAGCCAAGCGAGCCTCCGCCGGTGGTCGGTGAAACGAACAAGAGATAACCCCTAGGCGCCCAGTCGCGAACCCAGCCGTTCTACGCAAGGTCTCGCGATCAAAGCAACGGCAGCAGCTTCTGCTGCGCACGAGGAGGAAAGGGCAATGGCGACCATATTCGGTGACTCTTACAGTCAGACACTATTCGGTAGCAGTGCCGTGGACACGATCTTCGCCAACTCGGGCAACGACCGTCTCCTAGGTCGCGGCGGTGATGACAAGGTGTACGGTGGCAGCGGCAACGACAGCCTCTACGGCGGGTCCGGCGGCGACCTATTGGATGGATCTCTCGGGAACGACATTATTATTGGTGGTTCAGGAGATGACAATCTGAGGGGCGGTTTGTCCAACGACACCCTCTTCGGTGGCGAGGGTGCAGACAGGATCGAAGGAGACTCCGGGGATGATGTCATCCGGGGTGGCGCCGATGCCGACTCTGTCTTTGGCCAGGACGGCGACGACACCTTCTTCGGGCAGGACGGCGACGACAGCTTCGTCGCCGAGGAGGGCTTCGACACGGTTCGCGGCGGGGCCGGTGATGACAGGCTGGACGGGGGTTCAGGCGAGGACCTGCTTTACGGTCAGGGCGGGAATGATTCCATAAAAGGTGGCGAGGCCGACGATTTTGTGGTGGGTGGGGGCGGCATCGATACGCTCCTTGGTAGCGATGGTGCGGACAGCATCCAAGGCAACAACGGAGGTGACACCATCGAAGGCCAAACCGGCACCGACGACCTTCGTGGCGGCGCCGGCACTGACACTGCCATGGGGGGCCTGGGCAGCGATGTCCTTCGCGGACAGAACGGCGGCGACTCCCTCTTCGGAGACGATGACGACGACACGCTCTTCGGCGGCGCCGATGCCGACGACGGCTTCGGTGGCTTCGGCGACGACATCCTCTATGGCGATGGCGGCGACGATCGTCTCTATGGCGGTGAGCATGAAGACCAGTTGTTCGGGGGAGCCGGCGACGACACTCTCTCCGGGGGCTCTGGCATAGACACGCTCACCGGCGGCAATGGTCAAGACACCTTCTATTTCGACTACCCGGGCGTCAGCGCCAGCGCCGTCGTGACCGACTTTACCTCTAACGTGACCGACCCGGGTTCAGCCGACATCCTCCAGTTTCAGGTCTCCGGTGGAGCCGGCCTGTGGATCGGCGATGCCACCTTCGACGCTAGCAACCCGCAGGTGCGCTTCGATACCGACGCCAAGAACCTGCAGGTGGACCGGGAGGGTGATGGCTTCGCCGACTTTTCGATCGACATGACGGGCATCACCCAAGCCGACATGCTGACCGCAACAGACTTCCTCTTTTCATAGCCACCAGTGCCGGCTTTCGGCAGCGGGGCGTGCTTACCCTTCCATCCCGGCGCAGGTCAGGGCAATGAGCCGCGATCTTGTCGAGGGAGGACGAGGTCGCGCGGCGACACCGCCGGGACGGCACGCAAAAAGGAGGACTCCGTCCGTTTTGACTGATCTTTGACCGGATTTTTGACCCCTTTTTGATTGCCGGTGCCTATCTCCTTGGTGCAGCGGCGCGGTTTGGGAGAGCGCGACCAAGTCCCGCAAGAAGGAGACGCGAGCGCGTCACCCTATCCCTCCAGGCACTTGCAGGAGCCGCGATGCACCTATCTGACGAGGAGGAATGACAATGGCTACGATCTTCGGGGACGCCTACACCCAGACGATCTTCGGCACCAGCGCGCCAGACAGCATCTTCGCCAACTCGGGCGGCGACCTGGTCCTGGGGCGCGGCGGCGATGACTTCCTTTACGGAGGCAGCGGCAACGACAGCCTCTATGGTGGCTCGGGCGTGGATGTCCTGCGGGGGGGCGACGGAGATAACCTACTGAGAGGCGGGTCCAGTATCGATCTCCTGTCCGCTAACTCGGGTAATGACACCATCTTCGGCGGAGACGGTGCCGATACAATAAATGCGGACGAGGGCGCAGATCTGGTCAGGGGTGGCGCCGACGCGGACCTTCTTTTTGGCCACGACGGCCCAGACACCCTCCTCGGGCAAAACGGCGATGATGAACTCATCGCCGACACCGGTCTCGATACGCTTCGCGGCGGGGGCGGTGACGACGATCTACAGGGAGACCACGGCGACGACAGCATCTTCGGTCAGGGCGGGGACGATTCCGCCTACGGGGGGCTCGACAACGACTTTATCGTGGGCGGCGGCGGCATCGACACGCTCTATGGCGGCGATGGTGCGGACAGCATCCAAGGTAACGATGGCGGTGATACCATCGATGGTCAGACGGGCGACGACGACCTTCGCGGTGGCGACGGCATCGACACTGTATTCGGAACTCTCGGTGAAGACGTCGCGCGCGGCCAGAACGGCAGCGATCGCCTCTACGGGGGCCTAAACAACGATAGGCTCTACGGCGGCGCCGATGGGGATCGCCTCTACGGGGGCATCCATCTGGATACGCTCTATGGCGATGGTGGCAACGACCACCTGTTCGGTGGCTACACTGAAGATGTGCTCTTTGGCGGTGCCGGAGAGGATCAGCTTTACGGCGGCGAGTTTGGCAACACCTTGACCGGAGGGCTGGGCCAGGACACTTTCCATTTTGAGGAGAATGGCCTCAGCGTGATGGCCACCATCACCGATTTCATCTCCAACGTCGTCTCGCCGACCACAGCCGACCTCATGGTGCTGCAAGTCTCTGGCGCAAGCGGCATGTGGATCGGTGAAGCCACCTTCGACGGATCAGACCCGCAAGCCCGCTTCGACAGCGACGTCAAGAGGGTCTTCGTTGATACTGATGGCAACGGCGGCGCAAACTTCTCCATCGAGCTCACCGGCATCACCCAGGCCGACATGCTGACCGCGACGGACTTCCTCTTTGTCTGAGCGACCCGGCAAGGCTGTGTCGAGTCCTTCGCCTGAGCCCCAACCTGTGACGACATTTTCGACAGGTTGGGGCACTTTGATCCCATTTTGCCCAGACTTTTGATCCATTTTTGACGCCGCTCCCCCATCTCTCGACGGCAAGGGCTTAGAGGAGGGGGCATTATAGAGGAAAGGGCTTTAGCGGCGTCTTTGCGTCGGGCCACCTCTTTGAGCAGAGCACGATCCCAGAGTGGACACAACCACCACCGCCTCGTTGGAGGCGAAGCGACCTATCGACGACGTGGAGATACTGTAAGGAGGAGCGGACCATGGCAGTCATCTTTGGAGCATTCTACGATGAAACCCTGAACGGCAGCAGCTTCAACGACAGCATCTTTGGGGCTTCGGGCGACGATCGCTTGTCCGGTCGTCAGGGTGACGACGAGTTGCACGGTGGAAGCGGCACCGACCGCTTGCTCGGCAACTCCGGTTCGGACTACTTGAATGGAGGCTTCGGCGACGACACTCTCTTCGGTGGTCCAGGCAATGACTGGGCGTCCGCATACGACGGACTCAACACCTTCTTCGGGGGCCTCGGCGACGATACCTTTGCAGCAGGCGCATCGGAGGGTAGGGCCTTCGGCGGCGACGGCGCGGACACCTTGAGTGGCGATAGCCTAAGCGATTTCTTTAAGGGAGGTGCCGGCGTCGACCTCCTCTATGGCAATGCAGGGAGCGATACCCTTCAGGGCCAAGACGGTCCCGACCTCCTCGAGGGTGGCATCGGCAACGACCAGCTTCGCGGCGGTAAGGAGATCGATTACCTTTTTGGAGACGGTGGAGACGACTCTGTCTACGGTCAAGGTGGTGATGACTTGGTGTTCGGCGCATCTCAATGCGACTTCGTCGTCGGGGGCGGTGGTGATGACATCCTCTTTGGCGAAGACGGCGACGACCTGCTTCAAGGCAACAATGGCCGCGATTCGATCTTTGGCGCCAGCGGGTCCGACAGCATTCGCGGCGGCGGTGGCATCGACACCCTGGAGGGAGGATCACTCGATGACGTGCTTCGCGGGCAGGATGGCAATGACGACATGTCCGGCGGCCTTCACGACGACACACTCTATGGCGGTGCCGACGCCGACACCATCTCTGGCGGCTTCAATGGCGACACGCTCTTTGGCGACGGCGGTGACGATCGCCTCTACGGCGATCAGGATTACGATATTCTCTACGGCGGTGCCGGCGATGACAGGTTGGTTGGCGGCACCAGCGCGGCGGACACACTGACCGGCGGGCTAGGCGAGGACAGCTTCGTATTTGCACAAGAGGGCGTCAGCGTAGAGGCCACGATCGTCGACTTCACTTCCGACCTCATCGCCCTGCAGATGTCCGGCGGCAACGGTCTCTGGATCGGAGACGCCACCTTCGACGCCAGCGGCCCACAAGCCCGCTTCGACGAAGCGCGCGAGACGGTCCAAGTGGATTCCGACGGCAATGGCGTCTTCAACTTCGAGATCGCCCTTACCGGCATCAGCCAAGCAGACCAGCTCACCGCCACCGATTTTCTCTTCTTCACGGACTAGCGAGGCCATACTCTCCGCCGGGACGCGCCTGCGGGCCGCCCGGCGCCACTCTCCCGAACAGGAAGTGGATCACAGGGATGGTGCGGGGACATGCTCCTCGCACTCGGTCGTCTCAGCTAGAGCAGATCCCAAGCTGATGGAATCATCAGCGACAACGATTTACGCTAACAATCAATCAGATAGAGCGCTTACGGCGAGCTTCTGCGAGCCGAGATTGCTCTAGCTGTCGCTGACAACAGGTCGCCAAGAGTCGCCGGAAGACCATCCGGGATCTTTTCCGCGCCCCGAACCGAAGGCTGGTTACCGTGACGACCAAATTTCTCGACACAAGCGTCGATTTGATCCGAATTTGACAGGATTTTTGATCCAAAATTGACGCTGGACCACTATCTCGGCGAGACCGGCTGAGAAAGACGGGGACAGTAGCGAGGCTCTGCGGCCCGCCGACCCTTTGGGCGCGGCGCACGCACGGGACCGACGCAATCAAGGCCGCGTCATCGTCGGCGCGACTGACCGATGACGGCTCGGCGATGCAATGAGGAGGAGAGAACAGTGGCAATCATTTTTGGTGCTCCCTTAAGCGAGACCCTGAGCGGCAGCAGCTTCGTCGATACCATCAAGGCGAATTCGGGCGCCGATCGGGTTTCCGGCCGCAACGGAGAGGATTGGCTCTATGGCGAGAGTGGGGACGACAGACTGCTCGGCAACGAGGCAACGGATTTCCTGTACGGAGGCTTGGGAGACGACACCCTCTTCGGTGGCCCTGGAAACGACTGGGCATCCGCATACGGCGGAGTGAACACCTTTTTCGGCGGCCTTGGCGACGATACCTTCACCGCAGACACGTCGGACAACACGGCTTTTGGGGGTGACGGTGCCGATACCTTGTACGGCGATTCCTTTGCCAACGTCTTCAAGGGGGGCGCCGGCATCGACCTTCTCTACGGCAATGCGGGAGGCGATGTTCTGCAAGGCCAAGAGGGATTCGACCTGCTCAGAGGTGGGGACGATTCGGACGCCCTACGTGGAGGGGCCGAGACCGACTACCTCTATGGAGGCTCGGGCAGCGACTACATCTACGGCCAGGGCGGCGATGACGCAGCTCTCGGCGGATCTCAGTACGACTTCATTGTCGGTGGCGGGGGCAATGATGTGCTTCTAGGCGCTGACGGTGGTGACTTACTGCAAGGCAACAACGGGCGCGACACGATCTTCGGAGCGGACGGCACCGATGAAATCCGTGGAGGCGGCGGCAGCGACACCCTTTTTGCGGGCTCGCTCGATGACCTGCTTCGTGGTCAGAACGGCGTTGACTACATGAGTGGCGGCTACCAAGAAGATACGCTCTACGGCGGCGCCGACGCCGACAGCCTTTTCGGTGGCTTCAATCGAGACACCCTCTTCGGCGATGGCGGTGACGATCGGCTCTTTGGGGACCACGGCTATGACGTCCTTTACGGCGGTGCCGGCGAAGATACCCTGCTTGGTGGCAGCAGCGCAGCGGACACCCTGACCGGAGGGCTGGGCGAGGACAGCTTTGTTTTTCTGCAGGACGGCTTGAGCATAGAGGCCACGATCACGGACTTCACCTCCGACCTCATAGCCTTGGCAGTGTCCGGCGGCGACGGTCTGTGGATCGGTGACGCCACCTTCGACGCCAGCGGCCCGCAAGCCCGCTTCGATGACGGTCGCGAGAGGGTTCAGGTAGATAGCGACGGGAACGGGGTCTTCAACTTCGAGATCACGCTCACCGGCATAACCCAGGCCGATCAGCTGACCGCCACGGATTTCCTCTTTAGCTGATTACCAGGCGGCAATCTCTCCCTTTGCTAACCGAGCAGGGCGAGGCGGCGCTCGGCTACCGCCTCGCCAGCGGTTGCACGCACGCCGCAAATGAAGGGCAGGGCCGCCCGGAGTGCAGCGACTGCCCTGCCGAGGAAAAGGCATCCGATCAATGAGCCTCCGCCACTTTGATCCGATTTTGACCGGATTTTTGACGCTGCTTTGATCCTCCTCGCCAATCTCAGCGTTGCGAGGTCTTCGAGTGACAAGCCACGCACACCTCAGTCTCGCTGGTCATAGCCAAGGCTAAGAGGGGACAGCGCAAGAGGACTTGATCGCCGCAACGCGATCGGGATGGCAAGCAGTCTCTTTTGCTTTGGCGGTGAGGACAAGGGAGAGAGAGCGACATGAGCGGCACGGCCACTTCTGATGGCCACGATCGAAGGAACGCAAGCAATGCGGCGAGAGCCTGCACCTGTCTCCGATAGATCCGTGTAGTCTTTTGCCCGAAAATCGACGCCGCTTCAAGAGTAGAAACCAGGTTAGGAGGAGAAATCATGGCCACAATCTACGGACTTACCGTCGCCGAACTGATCTTTGGCACCAACCTGTCAGATAATATCTTTGCTTTCTCCGGTGCGGACCGCGCTGCCGGTCGAGAGGGCGATGACCTCTTGTTCGGCATGGGTGATGATGATACTTTATTAGGGAACTCCGGCGCGGATTACATTGACGGTGGGGACGGAAGTGACACTCTCTTCGGCGGTTCCGGAAGCGACTGGATGTACGGCAGCACCTTGGGCGATGGCTCGGACACGGCCTTTGGTGCGCAGGGAGATGACACCTTTGAAGGCTTCGAGGGGCCGGATATCTTCCGGGGCGGCGCGGGGAACGACTATGCCTTTGCCCATAGCGGGGCCGATACCCTGCTTGGACAGAACGGCGTGGACACGCTCTTCGGTGGCGGCGACAACGACACACTGCGCGGCGGAGCGGGCGAGGACTTCCTCGATGGCTCCGATGGCTCCGACATGGTCTTTGGTCAGGGCGGCAGAGACACCGCCGTGGGTGCAACCGGCAACGACTTCATTGTGGGCGGCGGCGGTATCGACCTCCTCTTCGGCGGTGACGGGTCGGACACTATCCAAGGCAACGACGGTGGCGACAGCATCGAGGGCGGCAGCGGTGAAGACGACCTGCGCGCCGGAGACGGTATCGACACTGTCTTTGGGACACATGGCGAAGACGTTGCGCGAGGCCAAAACGGCAACGATTTTGTCTACGGAGGCATAGACGACGACACACTCTACGGCGGCGCCGATGGGGATCGCCTCTATGGTGGCGTCCATCGTGACACCCTCTACGGCGACGGTGGCGATGACAGCCTCTTTGGTGGACACACCGAGGATACATTGTTTGGCGGTGCCGGGGAGGATCAGCTATACGGCGGTGAGTTCGAGAACGTCATGACCGGAGGGCTGGGCCAGGACAGCTTTCATTTTGAGGAGAACGGCCTCAGCGTTATGGCTACCATCACCGACTTCATTTCCAACGTCGCCTCGACGGCCACGGCAGATCTTATGGTGCTGCAGGTCTCTGGCAATAGCGGTCTGTGGATCGGCGATGCCACCTTCGACGGTTCGGACCCGCAAGCCCGGTTCGACAGCGTCACGAAGACCGTCCGGGTCGATTCCGATGGTAACGGCGGCTCGAACTTCGCCATAGAGCTCACCGGCATTACTCAGGCCAACCAACTTACCAGCACCGACTTCCTCTTCGCCTAAAGCCGGCCCAGGTCGCAACGTGTCATTCCAATCTCATCCAGACGTGCAGTCACTCGGTTCTCCGAAGTCTCGGCGATGGCACTTTGATCGAATCTGGGCCGTGTTTTTGACGTTGCTTTGATCGCCGAACGCTAGCTTTCGACCGGGCGCCGTCCAGCCGGACGCGCCCATTGACCCGGTGACATAGGGATGGCGGCCGGAATGGCCTCCTGCCCCAGCCAGTTGCCGGCCAACCCGCAGGTCTGATCTTTGTCCAGCAGGAGCAATCGATGGCGACGATCATAGGCGACAACTATACCCAAACCCTCATCGGCACGCCCGCGCCCGATTACATCTATGCCAACTCCGGCAATGACCGCGTGGCGGGGCGGAACGGCGATGACTCCATACGGGCCGGCAGCGGTAACGACAGCATGTTCGGTGGTAGCGGTGACGATTTCTTGGACGGCACCGAGGGCGATGACCTTCTCTTCGGCGGGTCGGGCAGCGACCGCCTCTACGGCGACGCAGGCGCCGACAGCGGCTTCGGGGGCGCGGGCGTAGACCGCTTCAACGGGCTCGTCGGCGACGATTGCTTTCGCGGTGGAGACGGCGACGACCGCGCCTTCGGCAGCTACAACCGCTTTGGCGCCTATGAAGCCGATACCTTCCTCGGCCAGGCCGGCGCCGATTTCCTCTACGGCGAGAACGGCGTCGATTGGCTCAACGGGGGCGCAGACGAGGACTTTCTCGCCGGGGGGTCCGGTGCCGACAGCCTTTTCGGTCAGGCTGGAAACGACAAGGTGGTCGGTGGCGACCAGGACGATTTTGCCGTAGGTGGCGGGGGCCTCGACCGCCTCTACGGTGGCCTCGGCGCCGACAGCCTGCAAGGCAATGCCGCTCAAGACCAGCTCTTCGGCGGCGACGCCGACGATGCGCTGCGTGGAGGCAATGGCCGGGACGCGCTGTTCGGCGAGAGCGGCCAGGATCTGCTGCAGGGTCAAGACGGCGCCGACAGTCTGCGGGGCAATGACGGTGACGACCGTCTTTATGGGGGCGCCGGGGCCGACACCGCGTTCGGCGACGAGGGTGAAGACCGCCTCTTCGGCGATGGTGGGGACGATCATCTGTCCGGAGGACCCGCCAGCGACACGCTCTATGGCGGCGCGGGTGACGATCACCTGATCAGCGGTGCCGGCAGCGATCAAGTGATGCAAGGTGGTAAAGGGCAGGACACTTTTGCCTTCCTCAATTCCGGCGTCTCAAGCGGCGTCGTGATCCGGGACTTCGCCTCCAAGGTATCATCGCCCGGTGAGGCCGACCTGCTTGCACTTGAGACCTCGGGCGGCGAGGGCCTGTGGATCGGGGATGCCACCTTCGACGCCAGCGGCCCTCAAGTCCGCTTTAACGCCGCCCAGCAGAACCTCGAAGTGGATAGCGATGGAGACGGCCTCCTCGACTTCGCCGTTGTGCTGAACGGCGTGAGCCAGGCCGACCAGCTGACCGCCACCGATTTCCTCTTTACCCAGTAGTGCGGCCGACAGAACCTCAGCGTCGGGTCACCCTCCTCCTCGGCCCGGCGCTCCTTTCCTGGTCCGAACGCGGATTCAGTCTCGAATTCGCCTACCAAAGCCCTGCCGTTGGCAGATCAACGCCACTTTGATCGGTTTTTGATAGGATTTTTGATGCTGTTTTGATCGCGCCGACCATTTCCATCAGTGCGATGCACAGGAGCGGCAAGGTAGGGCGGAAACCAAGAGCCGAGGAGGCTCGATCATAGAAGAGCTGAAGCGCTAGCGGACCAAGCGGCCAACTTCAGCTCCTGCACCAGCGGGACGCTGAAGGGACAAGAGCAAGACTGCAGCTCAGAACCTAGCTGACGGATCGACATGGATTGGCATCCAGCTGCGCCGAGCAACCGATAGAGGCGGCAACGTCTTGCCGCCTGCTGCTCCGACCAAGGCATCGGGCTAGAACGACGACTTTTGTCGCAGAAGGAGGAGAAGATTATGGCGACCATTACTGGAGACCCTGTCACCGAGACCCTGAACGGTGGCAGCTTTGCCGATGTTATCTTTGCGAATTCAGGCGACGACCGCATATCGGGACGACTCGGCGGTGATCGCGTCTATGGTGGCAGTGGCGATGACAGCTTGTTTGGCAACTCCGGCACGGACACGCTGGACGGCGACCACGGGGACGATCTGCTCTTCGGTGGGTCAGGCGTCGACAGGCTCTACGGCGGTACCGAGAACGACGGCTTGGATACGGCCTTTGGGGGCGACGGCGACGATGTATTTGTCGGCTACCAAGGTGCCGACGTCTTTCGGGGCGGGTTCGGGGACGACTATGGCTATGGCCATATCGGGGCCGATACCCTGTTTGGGCAGGACGGCGCGGACACGCTCTACGGTGGCGGCGACAACGATACGCTGCGCGGCGGAGCGGGCGAGGATTTCCTCGATGGATCCAATGGTTCCGACATGGTCTTTGGTCAAGGTGGGAATGACCATGCCTTGGGCAGGGACGGAGACGACGTCATCGGCGGTGGCGGCGGCCAGGACAGCATTTTCGGCGGCACTGGCGCCGACGACATCCAAGGCAACGGCGCCGTTGACTTCCTCTACGGCGGCGACGATGGCGACGCGTTGCTGGGCGGCGCCGGCGATGACACGGTCAACGGTGGCCTCGGCGCCGACAGCCTTCGCGGCCAGGACGGAAGCGACAGGTTGAGGGGCAACGAAGACGGCGACACGATCTATGGCGGTGCCGATGTTGACGTGATCTACGGCGAAGTGGGCAATGACCGCGGTTACGGCGACGGTGGAAACGACGTCCTGTTCGGTGCTCTAGGTGATGACAGACTCTACGGCGGTGCCGGCGATGATTTTCTGCACGGTGGTGACGGGAACGATCTCTTTTCTCAGGTGGCGACGGGCGGCAAGGGGCAGGATACCTTCAGCTTTAACGACGGCGGCATCGGTCAGTCGGCCGTAATTTCAGACTTTACCTCTAACGTTGCCGCACCGGCTTCGGCCGACCTCATCTTGCTCGACGTCTTTAGCACCGCCGGCGAGTGGATCGGCGCCGACAGCTTCGACGGCAGCGGCCCGCAGGCGCGCTTCGGCGGGCCTTTCGATAAGGTCCAAGTAGATTCGGATGGTGACGGCAGCGCCAACTTCGAGATAGAGCTGACCGGCATCGCCGATGCCGATCAATTGACCGCAACGGACTTCCTTTTCTCGTAGTGGGCCGAGAGCTGCAGCCGCACCGGGCCAGACTCTTCCTTGGCCCGGTGCCCTCCATCTCAGAATATGATCCCTTTGGGGGTCATGCAGAGGCCAGATTCCCGCTCCGGCGCCACTTTGATCGATTCTTGACCTGATTTTTGACTGCCTTTTGATCGCCCCGTCCTACCTGCAGTGCAAGGCGTGGACGCCGATCTGACAGGAACGTCGAAGCAGGTCAGCAAACCACGCAAGAGTGAGGTTGAAGCGGCGCCCACCAAGGCAGAAGACCGCAGCAGCCCGGAGGCTAGGCAATCTCGCGCTCGATTGCGGGCGCAAGGCCTGTCGCGATGAGACCGCCGCTTTGGGTCACTGACGCGATCGCCAGCCTGTCTGATAGCGGGATCACTCGGCAGGGCCACTCACTCTGCAACGCGAGGAGGAGACGACGCGATGGCACTGATTTTTGGCGGACCGGAAGACAACACCATCACCGGAACCAACCTGGGTGACAGGATCTACGGTAGTTCCGGTTATGACCGGCTTTCGGGGCAAAACGGCGAAGACTGGCTTTACGGAGGCAGCAGCAACGACGTCTTGGTCGGTGGGTCCGGCGTGGACCATCTGGACGGCGAGAACCACAGCGACGTCCTCATCGGTGGATCCGGCAACGACTGGCTGGAAGGCGGAACCCATGACGACGGCTTCGATACGGCTTTCGGTGGGGACGGAGACGACTACTTTAGCGGAATTGACGGAAGCGATTCCTTTCGGGGCGGCGCCGGTAGCGACTTCGGGTCCGGTGGCTACGGCTCAGATCTACTGCTCGGGCAGAACGGCTCCGACTCCCTATGGGGCGGTGCCGACAGCGATACTTTGCGCGGCGGCGCCGAGAGCGACAGCCTCTTCGGAGACAGTGGTTACGACAACATCTTTGGGCAGGGCGGCGATGACGTCGGTTACGGAGGAGACCAGAGCGACCTCATCATCGGCGGCGGTGGCGACGACAGCCTCTACGGTGGTTCCGGGGCCGACAGCCTGCAAGGCAATGCTGGCATAGATCAGCTCTTTGGCGGCTCTTCCTTTGACGATCTTCGTGGCGGCAACGGCGGAGACGAACTCCACGGACACTCGGCTGCCGACCTGCTACGCGGCCAAGATGGCAATGATTACCTCATTGGCTGGCACCAGAACGACACCCTGTTCGGCGGCGCCGATATCGACACCCTCGGCGGTGGATTCGGTGATGATCGCCTCTATGGCGATGGAGGGACCGATAGCCTTTCCGGCGGTTTCGGCGACGACACCCACTTTGGCGGTGCCGGCGACGACTTCATGCGTGTTGAGGGCGGGAGCAATCAGCTGACTGGCGGCAAAGGGCAGGATACCTTCTTCTTCGACTACTACAGCACCGGCGTCGCGGGTGAAATCACAGACTTCACCTCTGAGGTTACTGATCCCGGCTCCGCAGACCTCATACTGATATCGGCCTTCAGCACCATCGATGGCTCTTGGATCGGCGATGACACCTTTGACGGTTCCGGCCCGCAAGCGCGTTTCGAGGAGACAAGCGAGCGCGTTGAGGTGGATTACAGCGGCGACGGAAGCGCCGATTTCGAGATCGAGGTGAGCGGTATCACCGACGTCGACCAGCTGACGGGCACCGACTTCCTCTTCACCTAGGGGCTCGCCGCAGTCCTGGCCATCAGGCAAGGAGGAAAAAGGGCATGACCGTAATTTTTCTTGGCACCAACGAAAGCGAAACCATCGTCGGCACCGATCTGACCGACTACATCTACGCCAGTGGGGGCGATGATCGCATCTCCGGGCGTCTGGGCGATGACAAGCTCTACGGCGGCTTCGGTATCGACACTCTCTTCGGTGGTTCGGGTTCGGACACCTTGGAAGGCGCGAGCGCCAGCAATCTGCTGTTCGGTGGGTCCGGAGACGATCACATTTATAACCTAGCGCTCGGCACCGCCTTCGGCGGCGATGGAAGTGATACATTCACCGGAAACTATGTCCAGGACGATATCGCCCGAGGCGGAGCGGGCGTGGACTATCTACGTGGCTACGGCAACGATGATTCACTTCTCGGGCAGGGGGGCAGCGATTTCCTCTACGGCGGTGGTGGCGTCGACACGCTCCGCGGCGGCCTGGATCGGGACTATCTCTATGGTGGTGACATTACTGATAGGATCTACGGCCAGGGTGGCAACGACGTAGCCTCCGGCCAGGAGCACAGTGATTTTCTTGTCGGGGGCGGCGGTCAGGACAGCCTATTTGGCGGTCTCGGCGATGACGACCTGCTAGGAAACGCCGGAGTAGATAGCCTCTTCGGCGGCGATGAGTCCGACGCGCTGCGGGGCGGTGCCGGAAGCGATCGGCTGCACGGCGACAATGGCGCGGACACCCTGCGCGGACAGGACGGTACCGACACGCTAAACGGCAATCAACTAAACGACACGCTCTACGGCGGTGCCGACGGTGACCTGGTCTTTGGAGGCAGCAGCGGCGACCGGGCCTATGGGGACGGCGGCGACGACGTCCTCTTCGGAAACAGTGGGAGCGACATCCTATACGGCGGTGCCGGTAACGACTATCTGGCCGGCGGAGAGGGCGCTGACCAAGCGATGACCGGCGGCAAGGGGCAGGACACCTTTGCGTTCGACTATCCCGGTGGCGGCGAAGATGCCCGGATCAAGGACTTTGCCTCCAACGTAACGTCGCCCGCTACCGCCGATCTCATCCAGATCGCAGTGCCAGGCGTGGGTGGAGAGTGGATCGGTGACGCGGCCTTCGACGGCACCCAGCGGCAGGTCCGCTTCGATGCAACGGGAGAGCGTGCCCAAGTGGATTCCGACGCCGATGGGACCGCCAACTTCGAGATCAGGCTCGATGGGTTCAGCTCTGCCGACCAGCTGACGGCAACCGACTTCCTCTTCGCCTAGAGGAGACCATCGTCGGGTGGGAACATCCGACGATGGTCTCCTCAAGTTTCAAAACTCTAGAGCGGACGCACGCGCAGGGGCACAATGCACGGACCACGCTCCACGGCTGCTGCACCGGGCCACGCTCTTCCTTGGCCCGGTGCCCTCCCGGCGCATTCGCAATTCCGCGGGCACACTGCACGCAAAGGGCTTGCCCTCGCCTCGTTACGGTCACTTTGATCGGTTTTTGACCGCATTTTTGACTGTGTTTTGATAGCGGCGGCGCATCTATAAGGCGCGGCCAGAGCCGCGTGGCGCATCGAATGGAGCGGAAGACCCTGTCACCAGGACCTCTTTGGACCGGGCGGCAATCGCTTCCACACCCATCACTACTGGGCAGAACGGGCAGCATCATGGCCATCAGACCGATGGATCGTCGGAAACCAGCTTCAAAGAGGTCACACCGGCAGGGGGCACGGCGCCGGTGAACGGTACTCGCTGACCCGGCCTCGGCCCGCGCCGGGTCATCGGTCCGCTCGGCCGCTTAGTGAGGAGGAGGAAAGACTCATGGTGAAATTCTACGGCACCAACGATGGCGAGACATTGATCGGCACCGAGCTGACGGACTTCATCTATGGCTATGCGGGCGACGACCGGATCTCCGGACGCTTGGGTGATGACAAGCTGTACAGTGGTGCCGGCAATGACGCTATGTTTGGTGGTTCGGGTTCGGACACCCTGGAAAGCGACGGTGTCAGTAACGTTCTGTTCGGCGGGTCTGGAAACGATAGAATTATCGGAGGCGGGCTCGCTAACGCCTTCGGCGGCGACGGGAATGACACCTTCTCCGGAGCTTACGGTCAGGATGATACCGCCCGGGGCGGTGCGGGCGTGGACTACTTGCGTGGTTTCGGCAGTGATGACCTCCTGCTCGGACAAGGTGGCAGCGACCTCCTCTATGGTGGTGACGGCGACGACACGGTCCGCGGCGGCGCGGAGCGGGACTATCTCTATGGCGGCAGTGAGAGCGACAGCATCTACGGCCAAGGTGGCAGCGACCTCATTTTTGGCGATGAGCACAATGACTTCCTGGTCGGAGGCGGAGGCCAGGATAGTCTCTTCGGCAACAGCGGCGAAGACAGTCTGCAGGGCAACGCAGGCGTGGACAGCCTCTTTGGTGGCGTGAACTCCGATGCGCTGCAGGGCGGCGCCGGCGGCGATCGCCTGCAGGGAGACGAGGGTGCAGACACGCTGCGCGGCCAAGACGGAGCCGATACGCTGAGCGGCAATCAATTCAATGACACGCTCTACGGCGGCGCCGGCGATGACCTGGTGCTAGGCGGCAGCAGCAGCGACAGGGCCTATGGAGACGGCGGGGATGATGTCCTCTTCGGTGGCTCCGGCAGCGACATCCTCGACGGCGGTGCCGGTGACGACTATCTGGCCGGTGGGCAGGGCGGCGACCAGGTGATGACCGGCGGCAAGGGGCAAGACAGCTTCGCCTTCAACTATCCCGGTGACGGCGAGGACGCCGTGATCAAGGACTTCACTTCCAACGTCACGACACCGGCCAGCGCCGACCTTATCCAGATCGCGGTGCCGGGTGCGGGCGGGGAATGGATCGGCGATGCGGCCTTCGACGGGACCGAGCGGCAGGCCCGCTTCGACGCGGCGGGCGAGCGCGTCGAGGTTGATTCCGACGCCGACGGGACTGCCGACTTCCACATCGACCTCACCGGCATCAGTTCCGCCGACCAGCTGACCGCTACTGACTTCCTCTTTTCCTAGGCGCCCGGCACAGGTCGGGATGTCGATGGCGGTATTGCGAACACTCCTTCAATCGAAGAGGAACAAACAATGGCAAGGATCATCGGGGGCCCCGACTCCGAGACGATTCTCGGAACCGGCCTGGCGGACGACATCTACAGCAATTCCGGCTACGACCGCCTCTCCGGGCGCAGCGGCGACGACCGCCTCTTCGGGGGTAGCGTGAACGATACCCTCTTCGGTGGCTCCGGCTTCGATATCTTGGATGGTGACCACGGAAGTGACGTTCTGTTCGGCGGATCCTACCGGGACCTCATGTTCGGCGGCACCGAGAACGACGGCTTCGACACCGCCTTCGGCGGGGAGGGGGATGACTATTTCGAAGGCCATCTCGGATCAGACGTCTTCAAAGGCGGCGAAGGCTCCGACGAAGCCCTTGGCGGTGACGGAATCGATACCTTCTTCGGGCAGAACGGGGCCGACAATCTGAGCGGCGGCGAGGATGGCGACACCTTGCGCGGCGGCGCCGACAACGACCGCCTGCACGGTCAAAGCGGCTATGACAATCTCTTTGGTCAGGGTGATGCCGACGTGCTGTTTGGCGGCGACAACGGCGACTCCCTCGTCGGTGGGGGAGGTCAGGATACGCTCTATGGCGGCGGCGGGGCGGACAATATGCTGGGTAACGCCGGAGTCGACAGCATCTATGGCGGCACCGCCTCGGACGACCTGCGCGGCGGCAACGGCGGCGACTATATGGCGGGCGGGTCCGGCGTAGATCTGCTGCGCGGCCAGGACGGTGCAGACGGAATCTACGGGGGCTACCAGCGAGACACGATTTACGGCGGCGCCGACGCTGACATGCTCGTTGGCGGTCTCGGCACTGACTACCTGTTTGGGGACGGCGGAAACGACACGCTTGAGGGGCTCGATGGCGATGATACCCACTACGGCGGTGCTGGTGACGATCTGCTCAGCATCGAGAAAGGCAGCAATCTGCTGACCGGTGGAAAGGGCCAGGACACCTTCCATTTCGACTTCTACAGTGAGGGCATAGCAGGCTACATCACCGACTTTACCTCACACATCACTGATCCGGGTGCCGCCGACCTCATATCTTTGACGGTAAACGATAGAGTTGGCGCTGCTTGGATTGGAGGCGCCGTCTTTGACGGCACGGCGGCACAAGCGCGCTTTGACGAAGCCTCCGAAAGAGTTCAGGTCGACGATGATGGCGACGGTACATCGGATTTCGAGATCGAGATCATCGGCGTCACTGCGGTCGATCAGTTGACCGCAACGGACTTCCTCTTCTCTTGAACATAGAGCCGGGACCTCTGCGCCGGGCTACCGGGCTCGGTGCCGCTCTTGGCGCCTCGACGCGAACTCTTGACCAAGGGTGAGAGAAAGCAGTTTTTCGGCCGCCCACTGTCGTTTTGATCCCTTTTGGGCTGGATTTTTGACGCTGCTTTGATCGCCGTACGACATGTGTAGGGAGCGCCGCCACGAGGAGAGCAAGGGCGGGCACTGCGAAAGGACGGGTGGGCCCACACCTGCTTGGGCCGGCTGCACGGCCCTTTCGCTGTCATGGAAGTTGGTAACCGCGACAGGCCCACGATGCGGCACCTGTGGAGCCGTCTTGAAGAGGTCAACTCGAGGACCATTGGCTAGAGCAACCGGAAGCGGGAAGCGGTTGTAGAGGAGTGATTGACAGTCGGCTACCGCTGACCAACCTTGAGGAGGAGAGAACAGTGGCAACCATCATCGGAGACCCCGTTACCGAGACCCTCTACGGCAGCAACCTGAACGACCTGATCCTTGCTGGAGAGGGCAACGACCGCATCGCAGGGCGCGCAGGTGGGGACGACATCTACGGCGACATAGGAGACGACAGTCTCTACGGTGGGTCGGGAAATGATGCCATGCTTGGCTCCGCGGGTGATGATATCCTTGTCGGCGGTTCTGGGAACGACTTTCTCGATGGCACCGATGGCGACGACTCTGCGTTCGGAGGCGTTGGCTTCGATATTCTTATCGGATACGACGGCGCAGACTTCCTGAAGGGCGGCGATAGTGATGACACCGCTTTTGGCGGCCTTGCTGCCGACACCTTGCTAGGTCAAGAGGGCCTTGACACCCTCTTTGGTGGCTCGGGCCTCGACAGCTTACGCGGCGGCGGCGGCGCGGACAGTCTGGCTGGATTGACCGGAGCCGACCATGCCTACGGACAAGGCGGGGATGACCAGGCCTACGGCGGGCTCGGCGGCGACGTCATCGTCGGCGGTGGTGGTCAGGACAGCCTCTTCGGGGGCTCCGGGGCGGACAGCCTTCAAGGCAATGCTGCCGTGGACAGCCTCTTCGGCGCTAGCTCTGCGGACCTTCTTCTCGGCGGCGGCGGCGGCGACCGACTGCAGGGAGAGGACGGCGCGGACGTCCTGCGCGGCCAAGACGGCGCCGATAGCCAGTTCGGCAGTCAAGGCGATGATACTGCCTACGGCGGCGCCGATGATGACCTGATCCGCGGCAACCATGGTCACGACCTCCTCTACGGCGACGGTGGCGATGACCGACTGTACGGTAGCGTAGGCGATGACAGGCTCTACGGTGGAGCCGGCGACGATCACCTTGCCGGCAGCCTAGGCAACGACCAGGCGATGACCGGCGGCAAGGGTCAAGACACCTTCCATTTCTCCTATCCCGGCGACGGGGCAGGCGCTTTCATCAAGGACTTCACCTCTAACGTAACGGCGCCGGGCACGGCCGATCTCATCTCGTTGGAGGTAGACGGCGGTAGCGGACTGTGGATCGGCAGCGACAGCTTCGACGGCAACGCGGCGGAAGTTCGCTTCGACGAAGCAAGAGAGCGCCTGCAGGTGGACTCGGATGCGGACGGGACCGCCAATTTCGAGATCGGCCTCATCGCTATCTCCGTCGCGGACCAGCTAACCGCAACCGACTTCCTCTTCCACCATCCGGGATGCTGAATGGAAAGGCAGGAGAGCATTGCCACGATTACCGAGCCATCGAGGTCCTGTACGGCTTCATCGCACCTGTCGCTATGCAGGGCGCGGCCCGGCCTTGGCCGATTTTCTGCCCGAGACTGTCATTTTGATCCATTTTTGACCCCGCATTTGATCCTGCTTTGACGCTGGTGCTGCATCCTGGGTCACGGTCAGAGTGGTTGGCGCGCCGAGCCAATCCTCTGCACGAAGCCCGAGACAAGCGCCTCGGCATGGCTGTTCGAAGAGAGAGGGACCATGACGACCATTAGAGGAAGCCCAGCGATCCAGACGCTCTTCTTCGGCGTCGGCCGCGACGACATCGAGATTTGGCCTCGCGAGTACCGGGCGAACGCCAGCGGCTGAACGTCGAGGGTGTTGGATCTGTCGGACCGGAGGGTAAGCCGGCAGCCGGATCCTTCACCACTTTATGACCGGCTGACGGAAAACTCTGCGCCGGGCCTCCCTCCTCCTCGGCCCGGCGTCCTTTTTCACCATTTCGCCGCGGAAGGAATGGACCTCGCCGCCCCTGTCCTACAGGCAAGATCACTTTGATCGCTTTTTGACCGGATCTTTGACGCTGTTTTGATCGCCTTGATCCATCTCCCCTTCACAAGGCCGCTTGTAAGGATGCCGCTAAACCTCTCGCCTTCCGTGGTGATCGCAACGCAGATGCGCGGCCGATGGTCAGGCGAGGATGTGAGACGCCTCTCGACCCGCAGTCGGGCGCGACAGTATCCGGGCCGAGAGCAGGCAGAGGAATAGCTGAGGAGGAACCAACAAATGGCACTCATCTTTGGGAGCTCGATCCAGGAAACGATCTACAGCAGCAATGTCGAGGACACGGTCTTTGCCTACTCTGCCGATGATCGCGTCTCCGGCCGAGGGGGAGACGACCTTCTCTACGGCGGCAGCGGTGGCGACAGTCTCTTTGGTAACTCTGGCCAGGACACTCTGTTCGGTGAACGCGGCGACGATGTAGTGTTCGGAGGTTCCGGAGGGGACACTTTGTTCACCGGACTGGCATTCGGCAGCTACGATACTCACTTTGGCGGTGATGGGGATGATCGTCTTGTCGCTTCCAGCGCGGTGGACCTCTTCAGGGGAGGTACCGGCAATGACGTTGCCTTCGGAGGGGGTGGAAACGATACCCTGCTTGGCCAAGAAGGCGCGGACTCCCTCACCGGTTTCGACGGCACCGACATCTTGCGCGGTGGGGCGGGGGACGACTACATAAGTGGCTCTAATGGCAATGATAGCATCTTCGGTCAAGGTGGCGACGATGTGCTCCTCGGCAATGATCACAACGACTTCCTGGTAGGCGGCGGAGGGGAAGACACCCTCTTCGGCGCATCCGGTTCGGACAGCCTGCAAGGCAACGCCGCCAGTGACGAGCTCCATGGCGGTACCGCCAGCGACGATCTGCGCGGCGGCAATGGGATCGACCGGCTGCATGGAGAAACCGGCGCGGACGTGCTGCGCGGCCAGAACGGTGCCGATACCTTGAATGGCGAGCTCGATAACGATCGTGTCTATGGTGGCGCCGACGGTGACCTACTGTTCGGCGGATTCGGCACTGACAGCCTTCACGGTGACGGCGGAAATGACTTTCTCTTCGGTAACACCGGCAGTGATAGACTCTATGGCGGTGCCGGCGACGACTACCTTGCCGGCGGTTCCGGCGGCGACCAGCTCATGGCAGGTGGAAAGGGACAGGACACCTTTGCCTTTTCCTATCCAGGCAACGGCGAGGATGCCGTCATCGCCGACTTCACCTCGAACGTGACTGCCCCTGGGGCAGCCGACCTTGTCCAGATCGACGTCCCGGGCGTTGGCGGCAGCTGGATCGGCGATGCAGCCTTCGACGGCAGCACGCGCCAAGTTCGATTCAATGAGACCGCCGAGCGCGTGGAAGTCGACTCCGACGGCGACGGAGTCGTAAACATCCACATCAACATGACCGGCATCACCGACGTCGATCAGCTGACGGCGACAGACTTCCTCTTCTCTTGAGCAGGTGGCGGAGGTTCGCCACCGGTCCCCGGCAGAGGCAGGCAGCGCGCTTGCACCACCTTGATCGCGTTTTGATCGAATTTTTGACGCTGCTTTGACTGCCGGCGGCTAAGCCTTCCTTGCGGACAACAAGGGACGGGAAGCCAGACCAGCGCAGCAAACCGCAATGCGGCCCATCACGGCACTTCCCTCTCGGCGAACGGGGACAGAAGCGAAAACCGCTCGATTGAGAGGAGTGTGAGCGATGGCAACCATCATAGGCGACCCCGTCACCGAAACGCTATATGGCGGGAATCTCTCCGACCAAGTTTTCGCCTACTCCGGCGATGACCGCGTGCTGGGGCGCGACGGCAACGACAACCTGTTCGGCGGCAGCGGTCAGGATACCTTGCTGGGAAACTCCGGAGTCGACGCCCTTGTCGGCACGCAGGGCGACGATCTCCTCATCGGCGGCTCCGGCGGGGACTACTTCTTCGGCGCCGATGGCGCTGACACTGCCTTCGGCGGAGACGGCAGCGACTACTTCGCACGCTCTTCCGGGTCCGATCTCTTCCGGGCCGGCAGTGGGAATGATCTCGGCATCGGGGCCACTGGCAACGATCGCTTGGCCGGGCAGAGCGGCGACGATGGCCTCGGCGGGTCCGATGGCGACGACACACTACGCGGCGGTGCCGGCGACGATTGCCTGTCCGGCGGAACCGGCAAGGATACCCTTTTCGGTCAGGGCGGAAGCGACAATGCCGAGGGGGACAGCGGTGACGACTTCCTGGGTGGCGGCGGTGGAGTCGACAGCCTCTATGGCGGCAGCGGGGCGGATTCCATGCAAGGCAACGCTGGGAGGGACTACCTCTATGGTGACGACGGCAGCGACGACCTTCGCGGCGGAGATGGCAGCGACAGCGTGAGAGGCGGATCCGGACTTGACATCATCCGTGGCCAAGACAAGGACGATGTCCTCTACGGAGGCCTCGACATCGATGGGCTCTATGGTGGCGCCGATAAGGATCTTCTTCTCGGCGGCCACAGTTCGGATAGCCTCTATGGGGATGGCGGCGACGACGTCCTCATCGGAGGGACCGGCGGCGACGGGCTCTACGGCGGCGCCGGTGCGGACACCTTGTATGGCGGTTCGGCAACGGATGGCTTGACTGGAGGCAAGGGCCAAGACCGCTTCTCTTTCGCCTTTGGCGGCAGCGGTCTCGAGGCCTTCATCATCGACTTTACCTCCAATGTCGTCGATCCGGCCGCCGCGGACCAGATCGGGCTGATCATGTCCGGTAACGAGGGATCCTGGATTGGCGATGCAGCCTTCGACGGATCCGGGCCACAAGCCCGCTTCAATGCCGCCACCGAGCGCGTCCAGGTGGATTCCGACGGTGACGGCGGCACCGACTTCGAGATCAGCGTGATCGGCATCACCCAGGCCGATCAGCTGACCGCGACGGACTTTCTCTTTTCCCTGACAAACTAGTAGCAGCATGGCCTCGGGGCGACTTCGCCGGCGACCCGACTTCCCCTCCCGACATGGCGGAACGCGACATGATGATTTTCCGCGGCAGGTCTTTGTCTCCGACGCCGCAGCTACGGGCGATGCGGACCTCATCTTGATCGAGCTGCCGGGCGCAGGCGGCACCTGGATCGGCAGCGACAGCTTCGATGGCACGTCACCGCAAGTGCGCTTCGACGAGACCGACGACGTCGTGCAAGTCGACAGCGACGGGGACGGTGCTGCCAACTTCTCGATCATCCTCTCTGGCGTCACCAGCGCCGACCAGCTCACCGCAACCGACATTCTTTTCTCTTGAGGAAGCTCCCGTGTCGCTTTGATCCTTTTTTGACTTCATTTTTGACGCTGTTTTGATCGTGGTCGACTACCTCCATCTTGCGGCGGCAGGCCAAGAAGGCCGCCGTCAGCGAGGAGGAGCAGACCATGACGACCATCATCGGTGCCCCCTATAGCCTTACGATCTTCGGCACCAGTGCGAGAGACATGATCTACGCGAACTCGGGCGATGATCGGGTCCTGGGGCGCGAAGAGCGCGACAGCCTTTTCGGCGACAGCGGTAACGACAGTCTGCTCGGCAATGACGACGTAGATTTCCTAGATGGTGGCCTCGGCGACGACACCTTGGTAGGCGGTGAAGGCGACGATACGCTCGACGGTGATTTCGGTTACGACAGCGCATTCGGCGGTGAGGGATACGACCTCTTCTACGGTAGAGAAGGGGCGGACATCTTCAAGGGTAACCAGGGCGCGGACACA
>CAXXGD010000061.1:0-371904 GCA_963669385.2 Rhodospirillales bacterium | reverse complement strand
CTGACGCACCGGAAGAGAGTGACCTCTGAACTGCATGACAGTTATTTCCGCTTGATGACGATTAAACATTCGATTTCCAAGATCGAGTGGGCGCCGAACAATTATATAACTCAGTTGAGTTCCGGCCAGTTGAGTTCGACGGGGAGTCGAAGTAGAGTTGGAGACAGAGATAGACGAGTGTGGTAGGTAAAGCCACACCAGGCTTAAGGGGCTTGGGGCCCTGATGTATTGGGGTCCAGAGAAGATGCTGATAAGATGCAGTAAAGAAAGCCAGCACCCAGAAGAGTGGACCCCAGCATCAGGAGAACAAGAAAGACACAACATTGACGGTCATAACAATTGGGTCAAAATATTACAGTTTCTGTTCGGTCTCTAGATCGCTCTCCCCACGCAAACCTTGAGTAACCCTTTTCGAACCCTTGTAATAAAGTGAGAGGAACAGATTTTTCTAAAGAAGTCTTCCTGTGTGCGTCTTTATCATTGCGTCTGTTGTTCATTGCGTCGGTATGTATCAAGTATATATATGTATGATGTTGCATGAACATGTAGATGACAATATAACACTTCTCCAGCCGTTTGGTTAGCGTCCAAGTAAATGAAACACAGTTTCTTCCAAGAGGTAAAAGTAAGATCCTTAATTTCTATCCAGTGTTGCAACATATTAGTCACCATTAGAAAAAAAATATTAAAAAAAAAAAAAAACATAATTGTTATTCACGTATACCACAAACAGCGAACAATATCTAAAATAGAATGTGCTACTTTACACATTATGTAAACATATAAATCAAATATAGGGAACTATCGTAAAGATTAAACTCAACCACCTTGCCTAGTCCAAAAGTTAATAAGCTAGTATAGCTCCTACGCAAAATGATGCCAAAAAAAAAAGGTTACAGGACACGTATCCTCAGCACCCTCACCAAAGAGTAAATACATGATAAATATTTTGTCGACTTATTATCATTGCCGATCATAAAGGAAATATATATCTGTTTTCTTTTATTTACTATATTCTCACACATTCCTAAGATTGATGACACACTCTTAGAACAAGACGATATAACACAAGTAGTATACTGCATTACGGAAGGGTAATAAGAATAATTGTGGAAGAGTGAGCGATATTTTACCGGTACACAAGTTCCGCTCCTTTTGTGGTAAGAAGTTGAACGCATAAATTCATTGAATAAAGTAATTTACTTAAAAAAATGCTTTTTGTTTGAACTGTTTTGGAACAATTTTTCGTTTTCATTTGGTCCGATGGCCTCTAAGATATTTTATTCCATATAAGGTACTTTTTTTCCCATGGAAAAAATAGTCCAAAAATCACCTAGCATCATATACTACAATATATAAATTTTTGCTGGGCTTTTTGTTAGAAGGGGATCAAAGCACTGTTTGACACACTAGTTCCTTGATGATCCAAAGAATAAAATATATACGATTACATATGGCTTGCTTGTTACTGAAGAGGATATTGTCTTTGAAGATAGCAGCAAAAATAATCCGGACGAAAGCAGTGTTGAAATTCTTATGTTTTTCCTACATATTACTTGCGAAGTTGTACGTGCGTGGTGGGAAATACGATAATACGAAATCCCTATTTGAATGCAAAAATATCTATCTTATGGTGGGAAAATCCCCAAAAAATAGAATAATTGTTAGAATTTTAACTTCAGCTTGGTAGCACAGCTTGTTATATTAAACCCTATTCACAATTGGAAGCTAAGCGTTTATAGTGAACAATTTAGATACTAACGTTGACGCAACATTTAGCTAACACAGTTCAATCAATGAATGAAGTTTGTTATATAACAACTCCTAACTGACCATTGTAGGCTAATTACCAAGGCATGTAATACGGAAAAGCACATGAAAAATTCAAATAATATTCTATTCGTATTAGCGGTACTGAAAAAATTTTCCATCTGACCAAGAAGCATAAATTATCAACTGCTGCCTCCAGTTTGATAAATTCTAATCAAAAACAAAATATGCCCGACATTTTCATGACCCGTTATGACATTGATGTATTAGAAAAATATACATATTATCTTGCTGCTAGTCTTTTACGTATGAAAGTATGCAGATATTTTTATTGGCTCTTTTGTTTCGGGGATGTCTGGTTATTAGTAGCAGTTACCTCATCTATGAAGCTACGAGAGAAATTATAATGACAATAGCCTAAAACTTGAAAATTACTCATCCCCTTATTTAACGCTGATCTCTAAATGCAATGAATGTTATAACTATTAGACCTTAGCACTGTAAATAGTACGTTTTATTACTTTTTCACAGTTATCAATCATTATATATATATGTATATATATATAAATAAGTTTCGATGGATAAATCGATGTCAAAATTACGCAGAAAATAAAAACAAAAATTAAAATCACAGTGAGATCTCAATTTATCTGATATATTTACCAAAATTACATGAACTTATCAAAAAATTCTCAAGGTTAAATTTATGCTAAGAAATCGCTAATGCCTTCAACCACAGCCTTCAGACGACTTCAACATTTCCACTTGTTGTTTTTCAACAGTCTACTGATTTAAAATGGAAAATACTGCCTTTATCTTTGCCTTCATTTAATCTTCGATGTTGCAATGAGTTTTTTTGGCTTCACGCTCAAGCAATCCCTATGCATAATAATCAAGGGTATTGCAATGTGAGGTGTTAACGGCCAGATGTTAGCAGTAATGTGGTCGCAGCCAAGACTTGCTTCTCTAACTTGTTTGGAATAGCGCAGAATCATGTGGCTTGTGACGGGTCTTCCAGTTCTCACCCTCTCGATCCAGGTCAGAATTGCTTGTTCCTGACACTTGCTGTAGCTCTCAAAGTTGAGATTAGCGTATGCGGGAAGATAAATGGAGACATAACGTCACCATCATTTTTGACCACCACAAGAAAGATAGTGTGGACAGGGTTTTTAGTTTCTTCAATATTGGTACATCATGTGAAGATAAAAGAAGCCAAAGCATTTTTGTTTTGACGGGATACTTGAGTTTGTTGAAAAAATTCCCGTGGCAGTCTTTCCTCTTGTCCTTCTTGGACTTTCTCATTTTGTGTGAGAAATATCAAATATATTCATGAACTACGTGTCTGTTATGAAACCCACACGTTCTCAAATCTTTAGCTATAGACCTGATTCACTTGCTGTGATCATTCTCAAATCATGGCCTGGAACCTCAAAAACAAATTAAGGAGTTGTTTTTTTTTTGTTTTTTTGTTTTTTTATCGGAATGATGATATTGAGGCTTCCGTGCTGCTGTACAAACGTTATAAAACTGTTGTTGTTTTTTATCCTTTCTGCGGTCTTCTGATTTACAGACAAACATAATGAAATCTTCATACTGGCGCTAACGGCGTGAATGCTATCAGTAAAGCATGTTGTTTCCACATTTCTCAAGTAATAAATTGGGTCATAGAGCTGCTATTCTCACAGACAGTGCTCACCTGACTCTAGTTTGTTGCACAGCAGAAAAATCATGAAAAAGCAAAGTGTATGCGTGAAATAAATAATTCAAAATTGCGTCAATTGACCTATTGCTCTCTCTCTCTCTCTCTCTCTCTCTCTCTCTCTCTCTCTCTCTCTCTCTCTCTCTCTCTTCATATATATAACTAGTATTTTCGTTCGTCTTCTTTTTTTATATATGTGTTGCTTTTTTATCACAAATTATTCTGATCGTCATTTCTTAGATAGCGACGAGCAACGCGTATTGGATATTTGCCTACCAAATCATAATTACTATTGTACGTTTGATTTTGATTCAGACCCTGTCGGTGATAATTCTGACGAAGTATGACACTAAAATGCATCTGTAGGTAAAGTACCACTTCTGGATCTCGGGTGAGGGTAGAGTACCCTTTAATTGCTATTATTCCCGGCTTCGCTCTGTTAGAGTTAAATAGATTCGTTAAAAATTAAGAATATTTAAAACAATATATCGAAGCAAATTAATTCTATAAAAAATTCTACTTGGAGCTATAATTGTTTGCTAAGGATTTTCTTTACTGTTGATAGTTTTTCTCACTGCTTTGACAATGGTATTTCACTGGAGTGTGAATGACAGCAAGTCTCTTCGACTCTTCAAGACACTCCTAAGTATCCTAAACGATTATAGTCCGGTTTTAGTGATTCCAATTCTTTCTCTAATCTGCAATTCATTGAGTCTAATTCTATTTTTCAAGGAAAAGTTCCAAGGGCGCTAACTATTATTATAATCACTGTTATGTTCATGTTCCACAGCCTTTTCAGGTATATGTCCACCTTTTTTTTAAATTTATTTCGCTCTGTTGTCTGCTGGTACAGTTAAAACAACTATATAATTGTATTTTTTTCTTCTTGTTAGCTAAACTTAGTTCTGGTCTTTAGGACAGGAACGGGTGATCCGTTGGTATTTCAAACTCCCTAATAATTTTACGTATTTCATTTTTAAGGGGACATTTTTGTTTGTTTGGTTTGGTTTCTTTGTTTAATGGCATATCAACCTCCGTGATTTTTGGTTCTGCATTTACCATTTGCTGGTGTGGTGAAATTTCAGGGACTTCCATAATTCACAGTGGATAACCTTCCTGGCCCAATCATGCTTGTTCTTCAATTCCCAAGTTACATTACATTACTTTATATAATTAATCATTATACCACTCCTTTCCAGTTTTTAACTCCAGCGTTAACCGGTGAGTTTTTTTGCAGTCTCTGAGTGACAGCAAGCCCCTACTGATCTTCAGGAAACTTCTATATATTCTAACCGATCATAACCATGTTGCAAGCTAAATGGTTTTGATTCTTCCTCTGATTTCCTGCTCCTGAAGCTTTTTTTTTTTTCTTTTCAAACATTTGAAGACAGTTCTCGGCGCATCAACTACAATTGTTATATACCTTCCCCTTCAGTTTCAACAGTTTATTTTTATTCCAAGCATTTTTCTATTTTGCTTTCTTTTATTTTCAATCATTATTTCACTCCTTTCAAGGTTTTCATACCAGCAGTCGCTGATAGTCTGACTGATAGCATATCTTCTCAGATCTCCTGGATTTCTCTGACTATTTTGATAGACCTCAACAATGCTACCGTCTTCATGGTCTCGATTCTTCATCTGATTTCCAATTAAGTCTTTTTCCAAGACTATTCAATTGGAAGTGATGTAAATGTCACACTCATGTTCTAACATATTTCTTCGTTCTCTGGTAATATCCAAATATGTGTAAATCTTTTTACTTTTTACTTTCTTTTGTTTTTTTCTTTGGTCCGCTGGAAGAGCAAAATCCTTTAGATGGCAAGTTAATTATTATTATTACCATTTTTAAGATTTTGATATCATCTTTGAGATTTTTCACATCAGCGTTAGATGATGGTCTTTCACCGGAGCTTGAGTGACAGCGAATCACTTCAAGTCTCTAGAACTCTTCGCAGTATTCTGGCCGTTCTCAATAATGCAGTATTTTGGATGATCTCCTCTCGTCCTCTAAATTCCATGTATTCCAGTCCCTTTAATAATCCTTTAGTTACTGTACCGAAGGCACCAATCACGATTGGTATAATTGTCACCTTCATGTTCCATCTTTTTTACAAATCCTTAGCAAGGTCGAGGTACTTATCCTTCTTTTCCTTTTTTTCAGTTTTATTCTGTGTTCACCCGGTACAAAAAGCACAATTTTGCAAGCTCTCCTTTTTTTTTTTTTTTTGGATTACTATTAGGTCTGGTCTACTGGCCGAGATTAGGTGATCCGTTTGTATGTTGAAGTCTCATAGGAGTGCGTGTGTGTTGTTGTTGTTATTATTATTATTATTATTATTACAGTTTTTCCAGACAACGTTATTTGATGTTTTTTCACTGGATTATAAGAGACATCGAGTTTACTCTTTTCAATAAACTGGCTAATCTTAATAATGCTGCAATTTGGATAGTCTCTTCTCGTCTTCTTATTTCCACATTTTCCAGTCTTTGCACCAAGCCTTTGCCGACTGTACCGAGTGCACCAATTACAATTGGCATCAATGTCACTTTTTAGTTCTCTAGCAATGTCTGGGTACTTATCTCTCTTCTTGATTTCAATCAGTCTTATCCAGCGGTCAACCGAAACGGCAAAGTCAACAATTCTGCTGGATCACTTTTTGTATTAACCATCACCTAGTAATGGTCGTCTGGCCAAGATTAGGTTATCCGTTTGTATCTCAAAATCCGAGAGAAGTTTGGTTACATCATTTTCTTGGACAGATTTTGGGCTGTGCATATACCACCAGTCCGTATGGTCAGATATAAACTTCTTGCACAATTTCCAGTATAAAAAACCTTCCCACCAAGTCGTGTCTAGTCTTATACTTTTTTTGCGTTTATTTACTTTGCTCCTTTTCGAATTTTTCACACCATCGTTAGTCGATGATTTCTCACTGGAGATTGAGAGACAGCAGGTCTACTCACGTCTCGAAGTCTCTCCTCACTATTCTGGCCGATCATAATAATGCTGTAGATTGGATGGTCTCCACTCTTCCCGTTATTTCCAAATCCTTCAGTCCCTGTATCGATCTACTGGTGACTGTACCAAGAGCACCAATTATAAGTGATATCACTGTCACTTTCATGTTCCACAGCTTTTTAAATTCCCTAGTAAGGTCGAGGTAGATATCTTTTTTTCGTTATCTTTCAATTTTATCTTGTGTTTAACCGAGATAACAAAGTCCACTATTCGGGAAGTTCTGTTTATTTTTTTTTTTTTGGTAGTCTGGCCGAAACGAAGAGATCTGTTTGTATCTCAAACTCCCAAGGGAATTTGTTCGTCTCATTCTCCAGGACAGATTCTGTGTTGTGCATATACCATTTGTTTGTAAGGTTATATCTAAATTTCTTTCCCAATAACCGGTCGATCACTTTCCCCATCCAGTCGTAATTGCTAGGCGCCTCTGGTGGTGGAATGGTTAGCAAGCTCGACTAGCAAACCTACACGGGTGAGTTCGAGTCTCATTGGGTGCTCCTTTCATATGGCTTTGTGCCACATCTAAGCAAAAAGCTTAGTAAATTTTCATCCGCTCCCCGTCTTTTTGGCTGGGCCGTCTGGCATTCGTGCCGGATGGGTGATCGAAACCAAGAGCAGACTCGGGACTGAATAGACCCCCAGCTTTGGGTGGGCAACCTTCGGGTGGGCGAGCTGCTTTTCAGATCCGTTTGCACGCCTTGTATAGCAGTAGACCTCACGGTCTAGTTCAAACTATATTCTGGCATACGTGCCCGGACCTAGATTTAGGTCCGTGATACGGCTTGACTCATTAGATCCACATTGCACTTAGTGGGTCAATGACTAGCAGGGTTCGAGTCTCGGCTCGTTCCCGACCTTCCCCTCCCATTTATCCCCACTTTAATTGGCCTTCGGGCTTTTGACCTTGTGTCAAGTCCTGTCTGGTGGGAGGCAGTGACAAATATTATTCAGTCGTAATTGCTTTAAACGTCTTGGTGTTAGAAATATTTGTTATTATATAACTGTACGCAAACAATTGTTTTAAAGAAGGAATAATTTCAGTGAACCATAATACTTGTTACCATATATAATTGGGTTTAAAGTTCTGTTCTTAGATAGGAAAACCGATATCCTATTACTGTCTCCATACAAAAGATAATAGACGATAAGAAATTGTAATTTTAAAAAAATGCAATGAAATATAGAAAATATAGTTATGATTAAAAAAATATATATTTCAGCCTAAAACAAATTTTAGCCTGAAACATTTCAGCGTAAAGTAGATTTTGACAGTATATAACCCATATAAAGTCCGTTTACCATCTCACAAAACAAAACCAACAAGTATGGGAACCCCCAATGACTTCCGTGAAAACTCTGCATTCAAATAAAGTATTATTTAGCTATATATGATTTATTAGCAATCTAATTTGGACATTACATAATTGATAAGGAGTTGTTATCAAGTTAAATAAATAATCCGTGCAAAAATAATTCTAAGTTGATGGCTCATATTTGTAGCTTTGTGTAAGGTTTAGCTATTTAGTCAGTTAAATAAAAACTTTGTTCATCGACCAAAACGTGCATCTCTTCTTTTGAAATGATAATCTCTTCGTCATGATAATCATCATATAATCAGATTTTTCTTTTCTTAACAGCTGAGTAAGGTATCCACTACACTTCACGACATAAGAACACTTTGTTTTTAGTTTTAGTTTTACATACGCTGTCGTTAAATGCTTTAAACTAAGACAAGATCACATTACCAATTGAAAGCTTAGAATTCTAAATTAAGAACTTTCCTACTGACATAATTCTAAGTTTAATTTATAATACACTGGAACATCTTCGGCTACTGACTAGAAATTATTAGTCATTTTTTTAATATAATGCAATATGACTTTTAAAACACCTGAAGATGAATATTAGTCGTCGTAATTTCTGGGACATAAGACTAATGATTTACAAAGGATATTCGGGGGACACTTTCTCTTTGCAAACCCACTAAACTCCAAACAGTAGATTTCAAACCACAGTAGTTAAACCACAAACCATAATAGCAGAGAATGAGAGACTGTTATATTAACAGTGAATTATTTTTACGTTAAATGTACGTCTAATTATCCTGGAAATACGAACAGTTATCCTATTATTATAGGGGATGTCCTCGTGGTGTAATGGTTAAATCGCTAGACTGCGTTATCGTAGTAAGCGAGTTCGTGCTTCAGTCGTTCACTTTCGGGCAAATACCCTTGGGAAAGGTATGAACCCACTTATCCTCCCACCTATGGGTTAAATAGTACCAATTCTGTTCTTCAAGGAGAATGGCTTTGACATTAAATAACCTGCAAAGGTTTATATGCCATTAAACAAAGAAACCAAACAAAACTATTATTATATATCTATTTTAAGTATAAGTTCAAAAAGTATCTATACAGAATCTGTATTTAAAAAGTTCATTGTGAACTATCTATTAAACGTTTGATTACTTTAGAATAGTTCCTTCTGAATTAAAAACAATTATTCCAGGTTTTCAATAATCGCACGAATTTTGAAACAGTTTTTTGATAAGATGTGAAGCTGCATTTTGGTTATTTTAATGTCCTTCATGTTTTAAATTTTTATGCTTCCTTTGAATTTTCTGTTTAGGAAATAGGAAAATTGGAGCAGAGCTCCGAGTATTGGGAGTACTGAACACGCAAATTTCTATTTTCCGACTTGGAAGTGATTCTTGCTTTCTAGTGATGAGATATCAACATTACCGTTCCTTAATTTATCACGTGGTCTGGTCGAAAACTAAACAAAATACTGAAAGCAAATAAACAGCTGTCTAAGCTGACTTAGTATGCCGTTTGAACGAGTTTTAACTCTCTGCTAGTTTGCATAGAGATTGTTCTGGTCATTAGGTGCGTAATGATCTTTAAAAAAAAACAGCAATGGTTATTCTCTTTACTCGAGTCACGTGGACAGCACCAGTTCACTTAAGATAAGAGACTACTTGATAACATTATGCCCGAACCGTTACAAATAGCAAGGTACTGTAAGCAATCTGTGGCTTGGCTGACAGATTAAGGAAAACTTTGTAAATCTCAAAAGCATTAAGATTCGCAAGAGCACAAGTTAACAGATTGGTATAGAAAATCAAAATAATCATTATTTGAAATAAATACCATCATGTGAGTGTTACTCTTTTAATTATCTATACATCAATTTGCCTTTAAATATATACCTTTTTCATTTAGTCTTATACTACGGTTAACTAGGTTCGAAACCAGGACAAAAACATGGGGTTTCATAGGTAAATTAGACCTACTTAGTTTGACATATAGTTCTCTGGTATTTTATGCCACCTCCTGTTCCTTAATATTCCCCTATCAATCATCTTCTGAACAGGCTCGTTGGTTTTTATTTGGGGTAAATTACTGGATCTTGACCTGTTATACTAACTAAGGCTTCACTTGTTCAGTCGGCTGGAGCTGTAGAATACAACGAATGCATTTCTGCAGAAGGTAAGCAACCCCACATCCTCAAACTAGTGTCCAAGATATGAAACTAAACAATCTGCTGATAAGGTTCCAATGATGGAGCTTTGGGGAACGCGGAGCGCCTCTACATTGCCATCGCTCCCAGATCCACACTGGCCCGGAATGGTCACACTTGATAGGGTCCTATCTATAGGTCAAATAGAACCACGGAGTACTTAGGCTAAAATTAATTTTTTTGAAATGGAACTGTTTTTGTATGCTAAACTGAATTGTTTAAAATAGAACTGTTAATGACATGGAAACTGTACTTACACTAAACTGAATTGTTTGAAATGGAACTGTTTTGAGATGTAACCGTGTGTAAACAAAATCTATAATTATACTAAACTGAATTGGTTGAATTAGAACTGTTTGACTAAACTGACTAGTATAAAAAAAAAATAAAAATATTTTTGCCAATTAAACTGTGTACTCATGATTAACTGAATTGTTCGAAATAGAAATGATGATTTGCATAAAAATGGATTCAGCCTTACATAGCCTAAAAGTTTGATATGCCATTAAGCTCAAACAACTGACTTAATAGTCAGTCTACATTGATTTCTAGTAAATGCACTAATTGCATATTATGTGATATTCGGACAATATTTATCTATTAATCTATTATAATACAAAACTCAATCCGATTAGATCATTATATATATATATATATATATATATATGTGTGTGTGTGTGTGTGTGTGTGTGTGTGTGTGTGTGTGTGTACCCGTGGGCATATGTAGGTTGGTTTTGTATATTTATAAATATTAGGGTCTTAATATCGGTGATAGATCATATTTATTTCGATCTAAGAGTAACGTACGCAAATAGTCAAGGGCAC
This sequence comes from Rhodospirillales bacterium, assembly GCA_963669385.2. GTDB lineage: Bacteria > Pseudomonadota > Alphaproteobacteria > Kiloniellales > JACOMY01 > JACOMY01. The sequence continues at coordinate 361,075 of CAXXGD010000061.1, read as the reverse complement.
TAGGAGATACATTTTCTCGTCAACACGTACACCAAATGAAAAATTCTTGGTATCTTTGTATCCAAAATTCTCTCTCTCTCACTATATATATATATATATATATATATATATATATATATATATATATATATATATATATATATATAAATTCAGACAGGCAGACAGATGAAGAACCCCCCATATATATATATATATGTATATATATATATATATACCAAGAGTTTTTACTCGTTTGGTTTTGCTGCATGCCAACACTCGTTGGAATCTTTTACCAGGGTTAGTGTATTGTTTTTTTGTTAATAATTCTTTCAAGCTACAATTCCTATTTGATATATTTTATTTACATTCCTTTATATGGGTGGAATTATCATTTCTACAACATTAATTTTACGCACAGTTATATTATCATAAATATCCTTATCTAATATAAATAAATTTCAAACAAATCTATTCGATAGATAAAACCATTTTAGTTACTTTTAATCAGTTTGGATTTCGGTGTAAATGCAAAGATTCAGTAACTTCTTTTCCCGTTGCATATCCAAAGCTTTTTCGCAACACACACACACAAACACACACACACACACACACACACACACACATGCACATTTACATGCACATTACATATATATATATATATATAAACAACGCTTGCCGGTTTGGAGATAAATTTCCCTCTAGTTAGTAATGTCGGTTAAACATTTTAGATTCTCCATTACCGTCAATACCGTCTACAAGGTATGAAAACCTCACGGTTAAAATTGATTCCTTTTCCTGAACTTCTTTTCTCACTTGAATAAATTAACCCCCACTTCCAGCCTTATTTTCAATTTATTTTTTTTATAAAATTCACTTTTGTGCAAAAATACATAGGATAATACTACTGGTCTCAATAATTTCAATCTTATTAACTTGCATTGACTGAGCCCACCACAAGAATAAATTTCAGTATGGATCCTTTTCTATATATATATAAATATGTGTGTGTGTGTGTGTGTTTCTCACTGTGAAAAATTATCTGCTGAACACGTGCCGCCTATACGTAGCAACCTCAAGGGATTGTCTTTAATAGGAGATATTTTTTTTTTATCTTAAGGCAATCACAGGTTTTTAGGTTGATGAACATTTGGGCATTGTGTTATATGATACCACTTTTATTTGATTAAAAAAAAAGGATAAATAAAAATGAAAAAAAACAACAACACCGCATTTCCTTTCAATGAGGCTGTATTTTGGGAATATTAATAGCGCAGTGCACAAATACTACAATAATACTATTAATCGTGAGAATTTTGGTCACGATAATCGTGATATGAAATTTCCCTACCACTGTATATTTTGGTTGGTTGATTGGTTGGTTGGATCTTATAACATATAAACCTCTTTAGATTATTTAATGTCAAATCCATTTAATTGACAAGAACATTTCTATTTCAAGCAATTCAATTTAGTGAAACATTTCTAATTCAACCATTTAAGTTTAGTATATGTATAGATTTTGTTTACGTACAGTTAAATGTAAAAACAGTACCATTTTAAACAATCTAATTTAGCATGAATACATCGTTTAATTGTCCAAATCATTTATATTTCAAGCTGTTCAGTTTAGTCAAACATTTCTAATTCAAACAATTCAGTTTAGCATAATACTCCGTTTAGGTTTATTTAGGGCCCTATCAGGTGCTACCACTCCGAGCAGAGTTGATCTGGGAGCAATGGCAATGAATGAGTGCTCCACATTCCCCAAAGTCCCAGGATTATACGAATCTCACTATCAGATTATTTAGTGACATATCCAGGACACTAGTTCGGTGGGGAGTTCTCACCCCTCTGCAGAGGTGCAGTCAGTTTATTCAACAGCTCCAGCGAACTGGTCAAACTGTATCTTTTGTATAAATATATGTGTAACGTAATGGCCAAGGGATTTCGGTTCATGCCTTTGAGTTTAGTTAGGCTGAGAACCTTTTGACTCAGCACATGGGTTAGTTAGGTGCAAACATTGATGCAGGTGTAAACGTGGGCGCGCGTAGGCAGACGAAGGTGTCACTCAGATGTCACAATAGTCCGAGATGAAACGGGTGACGGAGTGTGAGTGACGTTTCGCACCGGAAGCGCGCAGAGGTTTGTGGAGATTTGAAGAAAAGTGAAGGAGTTGAGTTCTAGACGCCAAACGAGGAGAATCGGTTTTTGAAGCTCACAGACGCGATGCGAAATTGCGCCCTATGGTGGCCGCTAGAGATGGGGGCCAGATGAATAAGACAACATAGCGAGATTGTGTCTCACCTCCTTATTTCGAAACCTTTAACTCAAAGTTAATAAAAAGGTTTCGTACCTGGACAGAGAAGTCACGTGTTTTCGAATTTCGAGATTCCTATGTTCTTTATGCGTTCTACGTTATGTATATATGTAATGAACGTCCCATGTACATTTCGCAAATAGCCGTATTTACCTATAGTACATATGGTCTCCCTCTCTCTAAATATATATATATATATATATATATATATATATATATATATATATATATATATATAGTGGTATATATATGGCGTGTGACGAATATAAACTAAACTGAGAATTGACGACGTTAAAGTAGTCGTAAGTTTTCATCCTGGTTCTATTATTAACGAATGTTATTGTTGAAATCTTATATAACAGTGCATTACTATACATAGAGCTCTCTCCCATGATTTTACCGATTAAAAACGCTTTTAATACAAAATTCTTATAATAATAATAATAATAGCACAGAAGGGAGTATAAGACTAGACAGGACTGGGTGGGCAAGGTGATCCACTTGGAGATGTGCAAGAAATTTAGATTTGACCATACAAATAAATGGTACATGCACAACCCAGCACCTGTCCTAGAAAATGACACACATGAACTCCCATGGGACTTTGATGTACAGACGGATCACCTAATCTCGGCCAGAAAACCAAACCTTATAATAAGCAACAAAAAAAGAGATTTGCAAAATTGTCGACTTTGCTGTCCCGGCTGACCAGAGAATAAAACTGAAAGAAAGTGAAAAGAAGGATAAATACATCGACCTTGGCAGAGAATTGAAAACTCCGTGGAACATGAAATTGACAATTATACCAATTGTTATTAGTGCTTTTGTTACAGTAACTAAAGGATTACCGCTGACGTGAAAAGGTCTAAAGGAGATAATAAGACGGAAATGAACAAAATAAATCAAGTAGTACCTTATATGTTAACTATTAATATAACCAAATTAAATGAACTAATCTACGCAGAGGCAGAATTAGTTTGTGAGAAAATTTGGATCCTCTCAAAAAGCAGGAAGAAAAAATCAAAACCAGGATGGGAAAGTCGACTGGAATCGCAGGTAAAAAGTCTACGAAAACGGGCCAAAATGATAAAACAATAGAAACACGCTGGAATATGTTGGAACAAAAAGGAAAAGGCAACGCGGGAAAATAAACAACAGTACAACTTGAGGAAATAAACCAGAAAGTAGAAGTGAAAGAAGGAAGGTTAAAGAGATATCGACAATGCAGACAAAACGGAACATTCCAAATCAACGAAAGAAAGTCCTACCAACAAATGAGAGATGACGTGAAAACATACCAACAACTGGATCCAAGAGAAACTGAATGATTTTGTGGAAAAAAATATGGCAACCCCAAAAAAACATAACGGAACAGCCGAATAGATAAACAATATGACTAAAGAATTAGAAGGGCTCGAAGAAGGCCCGAAAGCGGAAATACACATCGACTTACTCAAAACGACACCAAAAACAAAAAATCAAACTGGAAAACCACAGGTCATGATGGAATACATGATTTCTGGTTCAAGACATTCACCTCCATTCACAATAGACTAGCACTAGAAATTAACAAATGCTTACAAAGAGCACAAGTACCTAATTAGATGACCAAAGGAAAGACCACATTGATCCAAAATGACACAAGCAAAGGAACCACTCCAAAAAACTACATACCCATATCTTGCCTACCGATGATGTGGAAAATATTAACAGCACAAGTAAGGAAAGAGATTTACAACTTGCTATCAATTTGCAGGTTGTTCTCTAAAGAGAAGAAAGGACGCTGCAAAGGATCCAGAGGCACATCAGAATTACTTCAACTTTATCAGCACATGATAAACGAGAACAAGATCAGACGGGAAAATCTAGCAATGGCCTTGATTGACTACGCAAATGCATATGATATGTTTCTGCAAAGCTGGATGATAAACTGCTTCAAAATATACAAAATATCACATTAAATCATATACTTTACCGAGAAAACCATGATATCCTGGGTAGTTGATTTGAGAGCAGCTGGAAGAACTTTCGCTGAAGCGAAGGTCCGAAGAGGTATTTTTCAAGGAGATTCACAATCACCGTTACTTTCCATAATTGCGATGATGCCACTTAATCCCCTACTCAGAAAATGAACAGCCGGATACAACTGAGCAGATCGCAAGAAAAGATCAATCACCTAATGTACATTGATGACATTAAACTATTTGCAAAAAATGAAAAAGAACTGGAAATTCTAATACATGCAGTTAGAAGATACAGTCAGAACATAAGAATGGAATTTGCAATAGAAAAATTTTGCCATGCAAGTAATGAAAAGTGGCAAACAACATCTGACTGACGGAATGGAACTACTATGTCAAGACATGATTAGAACGCTCTGAGAAAAGGAAACATATAAATACTTGGGCATCTTGGAGGCTGATATCATCAAACAAGTGAAGATGAAAGACAAAATTAAGAAAGAATATCACAGAAGAACTAGAAAACCTCTCGAGACAAAACTATCTAGCAGAAACCGTTTCAAAGGAATAAATATCTGGGCTAGAGACCTCGTTAGATATTCGGGCCCCTTTGTGAAATGGACCAGAAAACTTTAGCAAATGAACAAAAGAACAAGGAAACTTATGATCATGCATAAGGAACTACTTTCCAGAGACCACGTTGATAGACTATATATATCAAGAACGGGGGGAGGAAGAGGACTTATCAGCATTGAAGACATGTTGACGCATCGATACAAAGACTCGAGGACTGCATAGAAAAACATGAAGGAGGACTGATTACAACCATGAAAACGATACTGACAACACGATGACCAATAGAATGACAATAACTAGGAAACAAAAATAAGAAGAAAAACAATTGAATGGGCGTTTTAAACCACTAATAAGCGACATATCGCACGAGAAAACCAGGACGTGTCTAAGAAAAGGAAACAATAAAAGAGAAACAGGATCTCTCCTAATAGAACCACAAATCAATGCTATAACAACTATTCTTATCAAAATGAGAATAGATAAGACGCAGGGAGAGATGCAAGAAATTTAAATTTGACCATACGAACAAATGGTATATACAACCCAGCAGCTGTCCTGGAGAATGATACACACAAACTCCACTGGGACTTTGACATACAAACGGATCACCTAACATCGCCCCCCAAAAAAATCGGAACTTATAGTAATAATGAAAAAAAAAGGAGAACTTGCAACATTGTGGACTTTGCTGTACCGTCTGAGAGCCGAATAAAACTGAAAGAAAGTGAAAAGAAGGATACGTACCTCGACCGACCTTGCTTAGGAATGGAAAAAAAACTATGAAGGTGACGATGATACCAATCATTATTGGTGCATTCGGTACAGTAACTAAAGACTCTTAAAGGGTCTGGAGGAGTTGGAAGCTGAAGGACGATAGGAGACCATCGAAACTGTATCCTTGTTGAGAACGGCCAGAATACTGAGAAGGGTCCTGGAGACTTGAGGAGACTTGATATCACTTAAACTCTTGTGAAAAACCTTCTGCTAAGCCCGATGGGAAAAAAACTCTTAAGGAATAAGCAATAATAATAATAATTATAAGAGAAGTGATAAATGACTTATAACGGAAGGAATATATCAACGAAATAAATTAAAATCAGAAAGTTCGGTGAAAAAGAAACTTTCAAGTATTTGGGAATATTAAAAGCGGACGCGATTAAACAAGAGGATATGAAAGAAAAAATATGAAAAGTATTCTTCTGGAAACTGTGTAAGCTAATCGAAATCAAACTACATAGCCAAAGTCTCAGCCAAGGGATAAAAACCTGGGTTGTCCCCTTTGTAATATACTCGAAATCATTCTTAAAGTGGTCGAGATAAAATCATAAGCAAATGGGCCTGAAAAAAAACATAATGATGCATCAGGCCTTACATCCAAGAGATGACATAGACTGACTTTATGTGTCAAAAAAAAGATGGTGGAAGTGAACTCGCCAGCATTGAAAATAGTGTCCATGCATCGACACGACGACTCGAATACCACATTAAAAAAGAACAAAGGGAGAATAATAACAGAAACAATACATGGATCAATAAAACAGCAATGACTAGAAAACAAAAATGGGAAGAAAAACAACTGTATGGATATTTCAAGTTACCGACATCCAAAATCTAAATCTAGAAGACTGGAATATGGCTATGAAAGGTAATCCTTAAGAGATAAACTGAATTTCTTCTTAAAGCAGCAAAAAACGACGCTATTAGGACAAAATTTGTAAAAGCAAAAATAGATAAGACGCAGCAAAATAGCAAATGTTAGTTATGTGGTGATAGAGACGAAACGATCACCCATTTGATAAGCAAATACCGCAAATTTTAGCAAAAAGATTATAAGACTAGTTACAACTAAGTGGGAAAGGAGATCCAGTGGGAATTATGCAAGAAATTGAAATTTGACTGTAAGAAAAATTGGTATTTGCGTGACCCGTCCTAGAGAATGAAATATAAACGAGTCGACTAATCTCGACCAGACGACCATATTAATTATCTTTAACAAATAAAACGAGAACCGGTCGATGAGTGGAATTTGCTGTCCCATTGGACCACAGAGTAAAATTGAAAGGAAGCGAAATGTGATATAAATACCTAGAACTTGTTAGAAAAAAACACAAAGTTAACAGTGATACGCTTTGAAATTGGTGCGGTTACAACAGTCTCCAAAGTACTGGTAAAGGAGGTAGAAGACTTGGAAATAAAAGGACAAGTAAGTGACAGCACTATTAAAATCAGCCAGAATACTGTGAAGAATCCTAGATACATCATCATTATCATCATAAAGTCATGCTGCGAAACGGATTTCCCAGGGTCTCTCTTTCACTCTCTTTCACTCTCTTTCTCTGTCTGTCTGTCTGTCTCTCTTTCACCATTCGTCATCCATCCAGCAGGTCCTCTAGACTACATCTAGTAGAGAGCAGCTGTAGATAGATTCTAGTTCGTCGTCCAAGACTTGAACGTCCGTATGAAGGTGTCAATTGGAAAACGTCGCTTATGGATTCGTTTTTACTTCTCCAGCACTGTCCAGTATGCCTTGTTCGTCTTATTTAGATATTTTCAGAGATGAGAGTAAGGTAACCGTTCAGATGCTGCTTTGTTGGATGCTGCATCCTATATTTGTTCAATACGACTGGTAGCATTATGTTGAAATGTCCGTCTAGTCTTTTCTCTACTCGTTTAGTCAGCGTCTATGTGATGCATCCATTTTGTAAAATCGACACCACCGCTGCTAAGACAAAATCATGATTAATATAATTGGATAGGTTTGACTCCCATAGGATCGATAATCAATAGATTCCAGTACATGCCTTTGCTAGTCGGATATTGATGTCATTTTCAGTATATGAGATGCTGCTTCCAAGGTAGGCGAACTTCACTAATTTCAAAAAGCCACAAATTTGGGTGACGATGTCTCCTTTTTTTTATTAAAGCTCATATACCCAGTATTAACTATTGAGGCCAATATCACCTGCTGCCTGTTCCAGACTATTCGGCTACCGTAGGTGTATTTGCCAGAAGTGCTAAGTCATCTGCGTAGTCTGCGTCTGAGCTAGTTTGTGCGTTGTCCACTAGCTTCTTGCCTTTTTTAAGCGTAAAACTATTTCCTGACATTAAATTTATTGACGTTCAAAGATTATATACAGATAAGAGGCTCATGTATCCCTTTGCAGAACACGAGCAGGAACGTCCCTTAAAATCCAGAAAACAAAAATCAATTATCGCTAGAGTGAAAAACAATGAAGGAAGTAATATATATATATATATATATATATATATATATATATATATGTATGTTCGATATACCGAGTGAAATGTCTTTGTTATCGTAATATGAGGCGTCGAACATATCGATCAATTTTATTCTTCGCACTTATTCTTCGGTTAAATGTATTAACTTTTCAGTTTCTTTAAAGAAATTTTGCGATGCTAACTTGTCTTCCCTGATTATACCTCGGTGGCCGCCCTTCTTTAGTGCGTACAAACGGTATTGTCAGAACAGCGTGATATATTGGTCCCGGTAATCAGGGCTGCTTTTTGCCCGGTTCACGCGTCCAGCCATCGTTATACTTACAATGTGTTGAATTCAACACTCGAGAGGATATTGATTATTAAAGACAGTAAATATACAAATGAAATTTCTTATTACAAAGAATTTAGAATAAATCTGTAAATATACTGCAAGAAATTCCATGTCTTGGGAATCGACAGAATCGAGACTAACGACTCACATTAATACAAAAAATTAATTAAGAAATCCAACAGAAAAATGTTATTCCAATCTGGATTTTTCCTCCATTTTATTGTTCTTATAAAAGACTGGTCCACTATTTTCATTTTGATGCTGTCTTAATTGTAGACTCTTGGATACGAAAATAAAATGTCCATTTAACGAATTGATAGGCTACATTACCAGTTCATGTTTGTCACTTCTTTTGAAGCACACAAAAATTTTGATAAACTTTTCTCCGTTATGTGGAGGTAAGAAAATTTCTATTTATTTCAGACGTATCCTACACTTCAAGGCAGTATTTAAACCCTTTTCTGATCTAAGAAAAGATATTTTGATAATGATTTGTTTATCTCTACATATACATATAAGTGCATATATATATATTTTTGACAAAATTAACAAACTTAAACTCTAGAAAAAAAATCCGTACTAAACTTTACTACCGAGCTCAATATTAATAAAAAAAATCCCTTTCCTTGATGTACTTACTGACTCCACCGATAATATTAAATTCACTACATCTCCATATAATAGCCTACCTGTTACAATTCCACCCTACTTAAAAACCACAGTGGGTATTCCCAAACATATAAAAAAAAGCAATTATTAAAAAAAATCCTAATTCAACGAGCTCTTTACATCTCCTCATCTTAGACAATATTTTATAAAGAACTTACCAACATAAAATAAACCTTGGTTAATAACAATTTCCTAATAAACTATAACCTCATAAAGTTCACAAAAATAATAATACTTCCAATAATAGCAAAATAATAATACTTCCAATAATAATACTTCCAATAATAGCAACACTAATGGGTTTAATCTATATTACAGAAATCAAATGCACTCTAACTACAAATTAGACGAACAAGAAATAACCAACACTATAAAAAGACACATTAAACCTATCGAAAAAGAAAAAAAACAATAAAACTTATCATCTACAACACTAAACCTCAAAATGAAAAATGATTGCAACTTTGTTAAATGCTTCCAAACCAACACTCTTTTGTCTCACTTATCACATTTCTGAAAATAGTGCCATAAAAATTCAATTATAAAACACAACAAAAGAACTAACCAATTTAGATCTTACAATGTAAGGAAGATTCTCACAGATAATACCATAATCATATATACGCGAGGATCATTAAATAAGTTTCCAGACTTTTTTTCGTATGGGCACTTTTATTGATAATATACACATGATACTCTAGTCCTCTTCGAAGTAATCACCTCCGGCTGCAATGCACTCGTTGTACCGTTCTAGCAACTAATGGAAGGCCGCATGGAAGTCCTTTAGTGTGAGCATTTCAATGACCTTCGTCACAGCGTCTTCGGTCTGCTCAATTGTCTCATAACGACAGCCTCTGAGCTTAGGGAATAAACAAAAGTCACAGGGAGCAAAGTCTGGACTATGGGAGGCTGAGGAACTGTTTTGATGCCCATCTTGGTCAAATAGTCTGTAACAAGGATGGAGTTGTGGACTGGTGCATTGTCCTAGTGGAAATGTCACTGACCCGATTTAAAGAGTGCTGGCCTCTACCGTCGGAATCTCTTCCTGAACTCCCTTAAAACCTCAACGTATTAACCATAACCCTAACTTTTTAGCCAATAAACTCTGGTGTATTGACTTCCTTACTCCTCCCACACCTCTCATCATCCCTCACAGACTCCCTGCCTTCCTTGAATCTCTTATTCCACTCAAAAGCTGATGCTCGATTCATGCAAGATGGTCGAAAAGCAGTCAGTAGCATTCCATAGGTTACTGTGGCATTTTTGTCAAATTTTAAACAAAATTTTATTGCATATCGTTCTTCTTATTTGTCAGATTACATTTTTGAAATTCAACAGCTGTGAGAATCAGGATTTAGTTGAGTGTATTCCAATTGTTGCTGTAGCTGTTCATTTAAACCTGAAATCATAAATATAGGTCAGTCATCTCATAAGATGTATAGCAATAACATTCTGAATTTTCAAGAGTCTACGGCATTTGTAAATGCCCATACGAAAAAAGTCTTAAAACTTAACGTATGCACTTCGTATATATACATACATATATATATGTGGGGGGCGTGTGTGTGGGGGGGTGAAGGTGCATGCGTGTGTGTGTGTGTGTGTGTTTCTGTATGTGTGTGTACACTACAATTGGATAGTGATTGCAACAATCAATATGCGATAATTCAAAGAAACAAATTTGCTACTCTTTAGGAGATATCTGATCGAGATACACTGAATGGTGAATATGAAAACTTTGTTATCAATCATGTAAAAGTAAGTAATAGGGAGTGCACTAATCAAACGAAAAGCCAAATGTAGAGTAAATAGCAGTTTGTAGCTGCTAGGGATAGCATGAAAAGATCCTTACTTGATTAAGGGAATCCAACACATTTTCATTGCGCAGAAACTTATTAAAGTCCACAAAAAAAAAATAATTAAACATACCAAAAAGAACTCAAATATATTCAAAGCTATTCAATAAAAATAGAATTTCAGTAGAAGATAGACACACTAGATTAGTTTGGTACTCAGTAAATGAAGAAATCGGAAAGAAAAGTATGTTAAGAAAAAAAAAATAAAGCTGTCATCCTAGAAGAAAGACTTCATAATTGCAAGGAACATTTCATGAATTTGCATGGAATTAACCTTAAATAACTGATAAAACTACCGAAAAAACATAACTAACCACCGATACATTAAACTAGGACTATTTATGGAGGAAGAACGCTGTACAGAAAAAAATAAAAGCTAAAGACCATGTAAAAATACCTCCTGAAGTATTGAAGACAAAGAAAATTAACAATATACTTCCTCAATTTTGCAATGATGTGTTTAAACAAAGCTCAATAGATAATGCAAAAAGGGGTTTAACCGACTCTTCCTTCAAAAAAGGGATTTCATAATCCCTACTAACTATTGAGGTATGGCAGTTACTGCTATAGCTGCTAAGGTTTTTATGCATTGCTTCCCAATTATAACCAACCTGAAATCGAGAAAAAACTTAATACATATCAGAAACAGCTTCCAAAGCAATGAGTCCACGACTTCAAAGGAAAAGATGGAGTAAATACTACGAACCTATGGTTTCCCCAAAGAAACTGTCACCATTGTAATGAAGCTTTAAAGAAACACGAAAACAGTCGTTCATCCACCCGATGGTGACACTGACTTATTTGATATTGCCGTTGAAGTCCTGCTCAGACATATATTACCTCTATATAAGCATTTACTGCCGAGATTGCATTCTACGAACGACAACAGATCGAATAAAAGATGGTTTCAAATTTAAAAAAAGATAAGAAGCAGATGATATACGGCAGAAATAATGATAGACGCAGGTGACATAGATGATCTAGTGCTTCTCGTAAATATAGTATCCCATGCCGAAACCTTGCTGCATAGTCTGGTGGAGGCAGTAGGACACATTGGACTTTACGTGAATGCAAAAAAAAAGACTTTATATGTTTACAATAAGAAGTAACCATCTCTAATTTACGTGGCAAGTCTTGAAAATTACTAAACCGTTGACATACATCGTAGCAATATCTCACCTACTGAACACGGTTTTAACGTGTACTCGAGGAACTCACGGACCGCTATTGACAGGTTATTAAACATCTGAAAATTTTATGTTTCTGATAAAATAATACAAGATTTCTTCCAATTTTTTGCTTTGTTAGTCTTACTGTATGGATGCACCTTCTGAATGTTCACGAAATGCAAGGTTGAAAAAGCTAGATGATAACTACACAATAATTCTTAGTGTAGTACAGAATTAATTCTGCAAGCAATAAATCTCCAAAATAGTAGTTCTACTTCCACTTACCGCCTATCTCACAAACCATCCAATTAATACCAAGACATGCTGGAATTGTAAGAACGCATTCATAAGTAAGATTTTCTTATGGACTCCTACATATAAATTTCCTGGTTTTGGCCGATAGACAAGAACTTATATACACTACTTCTGTGAAGACGATGAATGCAGTCTAGAAGACCTGACTGCAACAATAGTCAATAGGGATGGATGTTGAGAGACAATCGGGGATCCTTGCGATATTAGCACGACTTGATGAGAAGTGGAGATTTTTAAGTATTTCTTATATACTTTTTTAATCGGTAAAATAATGACTGCTCGCCCACAAATCACATCTTAAGAATATCGGAAAAGTTAATAATCTTTGTGTTGTCAGTCCGGAAGGAAATAGAAATTAGGGTATTTCTTCTGGAGGCGACATTTTGATATTAAATTCTTTTTTTATTAATTCATTTTTCGATTTTTTTCCCTTTGAGCTCTGTGTTAATTTTCAGGAAATTATAGAAGTCATTCTTTTTTTACCTCACGGCATAATTTAAAGTTAATTTAAGCTCCCCGCTTTGGTTGAGATTTAATTTTATTTTAGGGGACGTACCGGTGCCATTATTCTCCCTCCAAACCTCTGTGAATTCTGTAATGATATTCTCATATGTTTTTCTCGGAAAAAAGTAATCGATGATTCTGCCAACGTTCATTCCTTTCAAGTTCTTTGGAACCGATGTTGAATTTTCTCTTCTTTTTACTTGTATTTGAGATATATATATATATATATATATATATATATATATATATATATATATATATATATATATATATCAAGATAATAATTATCCAAAGAGCAGTTTTTCTTTTTTTTTTTTGCCTACAGTTGCTTGTAATTTCATCATTGTTGCTTTTTAACTTAAAAATTTAGGAATTATGGCTGATTTTTTTTTCTTTTTGCTTATTCCTGTTATAACCATACCTTACCTTCTGGTTATTTCTGTTGAACAGTCTGATCAGGCTATTGGCTTTATCAAAGTGCTTTTTAATGAGGTCGATAAACACTTTACCCATTTTAGTTTTTATGCACTTGCTATAATGGGAGTGAACTATATCATTTTTCTGCTTCTGGAACTTTTTTTTAAAACATTTTTGGCATAACTGTATTTTAGGTTAAAATGATGTCCACTATTTTCAAAAGTTTTTCTTCGAATACTTTTTTTTTATTGCTTTATTGAAAAAAAGTTATATCTTTGAAAGTCGCGATTGATCCACAGTATGGTAGTTCTAGGAAAGAAGCCATGAGATGGAACATGTGTGGGGAATATACAGAAACAACAAAATTCCAATACTCTCGCTAGAGGTTGAAAATTATGTTCATACTGGAACCTATCGTAAAAGTTGAAACATCGAATGCAGTTAATCTGAATATCTATATGATTAGAAAAGGAACAAATTTGCTATATTCTGGCATTTGGAAAGTGGTTGAAATCATGAGAAGTAATGCTACATGCATGTCAAAATAGATGTTAAGAATAGATGAACGAAAAAAATAGAAAGTCACGTTCTTTATTATGCAAATATAGAATACATAATCAGCATCGAGAATCGATGATAAAAAGTTCTTAGACAAAAGACAACAGATATTTAGCTAGATACGTGGTTCTCTTTATCATTATTGTTTGTTTTGTTTTTGTTTTTTTTTACTGTTTATTCATTTCATTGTCATTATCAATCATGAACTTGGAAATTATTGGATTCATATGAGGTCTGAAGAGACAGACAACCCTTTCCGGCCTATTCTGTTGGCAGCTCTCGAGAGAAGATCCAGTTAGTTTATTGATTATAACAGCGTCTCAACCTGCCTATGATTATTTTTGGCCAAGAGTTTAGGAAATTCTTATCATTGTATACTTATATTCATATTTGTTGCTATTTCATTTCCCTTTTTTCTTGCACATGGTTTTACGATATCAATAATTCCAATTGAATACAAATAATTTAGACAAATTTATATAATGTTAAGTATTTCTATAAAATACAAAAATGCTATGATTTCAATTAATTAGTTCTAATTAAAATAAACATTTGTTTGCACCCAGATATATGGATTAATGTAATTGATAATCCTTAGTGAACTATTAGATCTTCAAATAACTATTATTAATCCAAATAATTTATTTATATATGATACCAAATAGTCCTATCTAATACGAATAATTTTTAAACTAATATATTTGACCCATAAATCTGACGCTAAGAGGTATTACCAATCCAGTCATAGTGAACCAGGGAGTAAGGACGATGATGTTGTACTCTACATGTCCCAGGACTCCAGAGCTGGAATGATTCCACCAGATGTAGTTTAACTCAAGGCCATCCTTTATACAAGTCCTTACTGTAGATGTAGGGATAAGTAAAATTAGCGACCTTAGTCGAGGGTGACCCAAAAGCTCCCTTTTCAATAGCTACTACACCGTGATGTAGGGAAGGACGCTATTCCATTCCCTTGTATTGCTCCACTTAACCCTTTATACTTACCTTATAATGCTGAGTCTTAAGCAAGGCGGCATCAAGTGCCATTCTTTGAGGCTATAGCATAGTATAGACTCGATCTGGGTTTGAACTGTGATCTCCCAGACCATTGCCGAAAACTCTACTCATTAGGCCACTAGGCCCTACCGTAACGTTGGCCATACATTTTCCTACCTACAAAAAAAAATCAACACATAACAGCTGTTCTTTCTCAGGTAGATACTTCCAGAAGCCATATTTTGATCCAGGTCAAAAATATTTGGCATCCAGTGACAACTGGAGTTGCTAACAATTCCAAATTCTCTAACAATTACTGCTCACAAAAGAGGCTCTTATTCTAGTAAATATAGACAAACAAACCACCTGAAAAAACAGCACTCTTTATAATAAGCCTTAGTTTCGCAAAAGAACAGGAGTATGATAATCTTTTATGAATCGAACACACTACTAATGGTATGTTAACTTAGCTATCTAAATAGTATACGACGCGAGACGTGCACTCCTATCCGATTAATAAAGAAACTTCGTTTGGCATAATATCAGAATTATGAGGTATCTAGTGAGAATCTATCATTGAAGTCTTCGTCAGCTCGTGCAACTTTAAATATTTCTTCAGGTTAGGTACCATCTCCAGTAGAATATTTAGTTAAGTTTAGCTTAGGTTGATATAAGGCAAAAAGTTTAAGGCATCCAGTCTCGAACTAACAATCTGCTAATCTACAACTACACCGTGTTAGGTGTTTTCGCTTATCATAGTAATCATTAACTTTGCTTATTTTGGCTCAAGATCAGAATTAAAGGGATCTTGTGAGTGTTATATTTTGACCTTCGACCCAGCCCCAAAATGCTATTCCAAGGTGATACACCGGAAGGAAGTGACACATTCCAATGGCCAGTAATCGAAAGAGATCGCGTGGGCGGATTAAGGCTTATGAGATGGGACAAGGTGAAGGTCTCATTGTGCCATTACAGTCATGCACCGGAAGAGAGTAACCTCTGAACTGCATGACAGTTATTTCCGCTTGATGACGATTAAACATTCGATTTCAAAGATCCAGTAGGCGATCGTGTGGGCGTTGAGTTATTATTTAACTCTGTTGAGTTTGGGTCCCAGAGCAGTTGCCAGTAGAATTCCAGACAGTAGAGACCAGATGTGGTAGGGAAGGCCACACCCGACCGAAGGGCCACTCGGAAAAGCCCCGATGCAGTTGCCAGCAGACTTCCAGACAGTAGAGACCAGATGTGGTAGGGAAGGCCACACCCGACCGAGGGGGCACTCGGAACCCCCCCCCCGATGCAGTTGCCAGCAGACTCCCAGAGGGTTAGAGACGAGATGTGGTAGGGAAGGCCACACCCGACCGAGGGGGACCTCGGAAACCCCCGATGCAGTTGCCAGCAGACTTCCAGACAGTAGAGACCAGATGTAGTGGGGAGGGCCACACCCGACCGAGGGGGCCCTCGGAAATCCCCAATGGAGTGGACCCCAAAATCAAGAGAACAAGAAAGACACAACGTGACGTTCATAACAGTGGGGTCAAAATATGAAGTTTATGTTCGGTCTCCAGCATCCTCTCACATGCAACCCTTCAACAACCCTTTCGAACCCTTGCAATAAAGTGAGAGGTGAATATTTTTCTAAAGAAGTCTTCTTGTGTCTTCCTTCCTGCATCTTAATTCTTCTTGCGTCTTCCTTCCTTCATGCGTCTTAATTATGGTGTCGTTGTGATGCTGAATGAACGTGTAAATAACTATATAATAGTGAGAAAATCGAAATGACTATCAATGATCAGCTAATATAGATCCCTAAGCGTTATACCACGAAGTTGCCTTTTCATTTCAACAGTCATAAACAAAATTTTTCTTGGTTTAGAACAAAGTCAGGTTTTGGGATCCTCAGAGATATCCAATTAACTTGAAAAGCGACGTCCTTTATCACATCTTAGTAATCATTTAGTAAGCTTAGCTTATTTTGATGCAGGGGTTATAAAATGGAGTGGCCTGTAAGAATCGAAATCTTTAAAAATGACCTCTCTCTCTCTCTCTCTCTCTCTCTCTCTCTCTCAACAACTTATTTTAGTTTGGCTAGAAGAAATATAGGGCACTAAAATCGAATACACTGAAAATGGTCAGTTGGCTTCTCTCACTATTTGTAAAATGGATAGAAAGACAATGAGATAGATAGATAGAAAGTCGAAATTGGGAGAGAGGGATGAAGTCACATTCCTTATTTAGCTATTTTCTAATGTGGGCAGCATAAATAATTTGTTGTATAATAATAATTATTATTATTATTGTGCACATTTAAAATCTTTTTTCCTATCTCTTTGTTACTTTCTTTTCGCCGTAGTCACTTAACTGTTTTCGAATATTTCTTGCGCATCAACGAATATTTTCTTGCCTCCTGATGATTATTGTTCTACGTAACAGGTACAATCAAGATGAAAACACGAACAGAGGAACTTAAATTTCGAATAATCATCACGACTTGTAATTCCAAAAAGTGTGAAGCGTGTAACTAAGAGTAATTCCCGCTGACTGTTTCGATACATATGTATGTTAGGGTGTGAGAGTGGGTAATGGTATCTATTTCTCTAAAATGGAGATAACCATTAAAACATAATTTATGCAAAGACGATTTCAACTTTGTGATATATGATGAACTTTTGTAAAGTGATTCGTCATGGCTACACTCTAGGAAAATATAATTTCTAATGAATTCCGGAGTTCATTACGGGGGAAGTGCCAGTTGTGTAATGGTTATCGTCGTTGGAAATGGACATGGCGACACGAATTCAAATCCTGGACGAGACTGCATTTCACATAGCACTAATACCCTTGGGAAAAGTATGAATCCAATTATTCTCCCTCCAGCTATGGTTAAAATAGTAGGAGAGACTGGGTTCTTCAGCCTTGGTAAGGCAACTAGTCTAGGAGAAGAATCTTGAAGATACAAACAGATAACAAAATTCCTACCAGAAAACTAAAGCTTACTTTTATTAACCAGAAGAAAATAATTTGTTATCTTGGAGATTTTTCCATTCCAGCTAAAACTAAATAAATTAAAGGAGATTGAATCCTTTATTTCTCGTATGAGAAAGCGAAAACTCGACAAACACCTGATTGTACATTATAAATCTTTGTAATAGTAATTTAAGAGTGATACCAAGAATTGTTGGAGTTCTTGAAGAAGGCTCCATTAATATGAAGAATAAACTTGAAGAAGTGGAGTTCAAAGGAAGAATCCAGATCATACAGATTACATCACAGTTATAATTTGCCCGTGGTGTAATGGTTATCGTAGTAAGAAATGGACACTGTGACAAGAATTCAAATCCTGGACGAGACTGTTTGCATTTCACAAAGCACTAATACGCTTGGGAAAGGTATGAATCCAATTATTCTCCATCCCATAGGGCAGACGAAGTTCTTTAGCTTTGGTGAGGCAACTAGTCTAGGAGAATGAAAACTCTGAATTCAAACCTGTTAAACACTGCTTTAAAATTGACCTTGTATCATATCCTGCCCGAGCTGGGGGGTTGGTAAATAGGATTGCGGGGGAAAATTTTTCCGTGAAAATTAAGGAATAATCTTTCTAAACGTAGAATTCTGCGTGATCACACTTACACACACACACACACACATATATATATATATATATATATATATATAGAGAGAGAGAGAGAGAGCATGTGAAAGAAAAAGAAGTTAGGGAAAGTGGACACAGAATAAACAGCTATTGCTGACTGTCAGTTTCGCATCCCTTTGATTCTCAGACCAAACGTTTCACATCATCAGACCACGTTGGAAGCGGTCTGTTGATTTCAGCAACTAAAAAATGACCACACACACACACACACACGATTTGTTTTGTAGTAATTATTATTACATATGTATATGCGTGCGCGCGTGTGTGTATCTGTTTTTATGTGTGCGGGATTAAATAGGAAAAGCATCTCGTTTCTGCCTATTTAATCTTTCATCTGTTCAAGACTTCGTATGAGCCTTTTGACTTCTAGATGGAATGAATTCAGGAAGGTTCCGTATTTTCCCAAGTACTTTCGGCCTTTAACTTAAAGAACAATTAAATGATAAACAAAGTATCGATTCATATCCAAGTATATATAGATTAAGAGAATGAACAAATGGGACGGGAATTTTCTCAAGAAAAATTTTACGGTTTGTAAAAGGAGAAATTGGCTGGAAAAGTGTTATTTTTTTTTAGAATGTAGCTGCTGTATTCGAAGTTGATCTTGTTTAAGGATGGTTTCTTAATGATTATATAGAGAACTTGAAGAATTTGGATTGTTTTTTTTTGGCAGTATGTTGGTGTTTTCTGTTAGAGTTTTTCTGTATTTGGTGAAGAGGCAATAATGTGTATTGAGGTGTTGGGAGATGGAACATGTTTCTGATAGATGAAATGTTAAAAGTCTCAACATAGTTATAGTAGTAAGGGTTATGTGGGTAATTCATAGTAGAAGCATTATCCGAATGAACATTTACACTGTTGCTCTACGTTGATCGTAATGAGGTAACTGGTTAAAGGAGAGAAGTAATAGAAGGTTAGTTGAGCTGAATTGGGAAAAATATACACGGTTGACTTGATTTTTATTGTTAGATGCGATCGGGGTGATATTATTACGAATTTGATGTGTTAGTGCTATTTCATCGAGTTTATTGTGTCTATGAATCGAGTTCCGGAAGATGGATTAATCTGTTAATGGTTGTTTGATGTAGTAATATTTCCATTTCACTTAGGATTTATATACGTTTACAATATATATACATATAGATAGATAGATATATAGATATGTGTGTGTGTGTGTGTGTGTGTGTGTGTGTGTGTGTGTGTGTGTGTGTGTGTGTGTGTGTGTGTGTGTATGTCTGTGTTAATCAGGAAATCTGAACTCGTTATTGTGAAATGAGATATTCTGTTATGTTAAAACACTCTATCACTTCACTTGAAGTAAATATTTGTAAATATGCCATTTGATTTATAAAAAAAAAACGTAAATAGTCCCATAGAAATAAGGATATAAGAGGTATTTTATAGTGTTAAAAATAGATTTCTCTTCTTTGTGCAGATAGATAGATAGATAGATAGATAGATAGATAGATAGATAGATACCGTTTTTATTTTCTTGTCTCTGATTTAATTCTTTTTACCTTGATTTATGCTCTATCCATGTTTTAGTCTTCATTATTAACTATGTCTCACATTCTTTCTCGTTTTTAAAACTTTTTTTAAAAATTCTAATTCTCTATTTGGCCTTTTCTTTTTTCTCACTCGTGTAAATTAAAAGGATTGCCACCGCCAAAAATATCGTACCCCTGCAAACGAAAACAATACTATAAATAGTGAAATAATCTATGCTAGTTACTTAAAGAAATATGTACGTTCTAATCATATATTTTAAAATGTTTCCCGCTGTAATAACGCATCATATGATATAAATATTATTTTTGCTAATAAGGAGGAATCTTGTCTTATTCTTTACATTAGAGCATTTTAAGTACTTTGCTCTAATATACAAGGCTCGTGTAATGTACTCTTTAGAGGATTATAGATATATATATATACATACAAACATAATCAGAACTTTCCTCGGAAATATATTTCATTAGATTTGTATCTATCTATAATGGTTTTTTTAGAAAACACTCCTTCACGTCCCGAGCGTGCTAGCATCTTTGACCAGGGCCATACACTAAATTTGGATTGACGGTAAAATTTTATTTACATTTAAAACACACTGTACAAGAGGTATTTTACAAAGAAAACAGCATACAATTTTGAAAAATCTTTTTGGCATTTTAGATTATTAGAACTTAAAGACAATATACTGACCAGTTTTGGACTCTTGGCTTATAGGTGGCACATGGTTCGTTCTTCATCGCCGGCGTTCTCCTCTATTGTTTAGTCATTAATGGATTTAAATAAAATTTGGGTTGGTCTACTACTTGGTGAGGGGGACAATAGTCATTTCGTTATTTTTTGGGTTTGTTGTTTTGTTTTTGTTTTTTGGGTTGGGTTTTTTTTTTTGTGGCATTGGGTAATTTCTTTACTTATGTTTCTTGTTTTTTCTAAACTACTATGGGGGAGAAAACACTTTTAGAAAACACTTTTAGAAAACACTCTTCCGTGTACCGATCGTGCAAGCACCTATGACCAGGGTCATATATTAAAAACAGCATACAATTTTGTAAAATCTTTTGGCATTTTAAATTATTAGGACTTAAAGATAATATTTTGTCCAGTTTTGGACTCTTGGCTTCTGGTGTCACATGGTTAGTCTTCATTGCTGACGTTCTCTACTACCGTTTAGTCATTAATTTAAATAAAATTTTCGTAGGTCTACAACTTGGGGAAGGGAACAATAGTCATTTCGTTATTTCTGGGTTTGTTTGGTTTTGTTTTTTGGAGGCAACACCCATCAACGCACCAACTATTCTGCCACCTACCTCCCATCACGAAAACTATCCAAGTTAGATGAACCAGGCATGTAGGACACTGCTGGAGAAGCAGGGAGGAGCTCATAAGTTATGTAGTCGGGATGTACCCCTGAAGACTTGCCAGAGGCGATGAACGATAGGGAGAAGTGGCGAGAGAGGGTCAGGGATATCCCTACTGGCAGCACGACATGATGATGATGATGATGATGATGATGATGATGATGATGATGATGATGATTTGAAAATGTAAATAGCGATTTTACATGAATTTAAAACGTCGATTAAATGATGACTCGAAAATATATCAATATTATTCTTTTAATTTTGATTTTCCTGAGAAAACCATGACTGTCAAGATAAGAATGTACACATCAGTTTTACAAAGTCATATATGCGTTTTGTGCCTCAAAGGCTTTATATATATATATATATATATATATATATATATATATATATATATATATATATATATATATATATATATATGCGTGTGATCAAATAGAATTCATGTATGTGATCGTTGTTTACACTTGGCACATTCGATCATGGAATATCATGATTATACCCCTCCTAATACATCATTCCAGTGATTTTTTGCTACTGCTGATATAATCTAACTGAATATAACATATTTCATGAAATCCACTTAAATAGAAGATGGGCGCCGGTAAGTATGGCCCAGAGAAATAATATCAATAACGACGATCAACTATATAATCTTTTAAAGGGATGGGGATGTGGATCGGGTCTGCGTTTACATCTCAATAAACTGACATAATCAAAACAAAATTGAAATTACTTTGGGAAAGCCTACGTTCACTTTCTTTTATAGTTTTTCCAGAAGGCGTTAATTAACTTCTCTTTAATATATTTTGCCATCGCTAAATACCTTTTAAATATATCCTTGTAAACGTGGAACAATGGTTCGCAGAGGGAAGAACCAGTGACTAAGAATTTCTGTAAACCACTCCCCTATGATTACTTTTATGCTATCTGATAATATCAAGTACTTGTTTGTTTCTCAATTGACTTTTGAAAGTCTTATTAACTATACATACAAAAATTACATCATTTTGAATTTTTGCATGTGTGTGTCCTCGTGGTGTAATGGTTAAAGCGATGAACTGCGGAATCGTAGTACGCGAGTTCGTACTCCAGTCGCGCTATGACGTTCACTTTTGGACAAATACCCTTGGGAAAGGTATGAACCCCCTGGTCCTTCCAGTATGGGTTAAATAGAACAACTACTGTTCTTCTAGGAGAATGGCTTTGGCGTTAAATAACCTCCAAAGGTTGACATGCCATTAAACAAAGAAACCGAATTTTTGCAGGAATTGACAAAATTTAGTTCCATGTAATATGAAAAGGAATTTCTCGTCTAATATTCTTATTCTATATGTTTATTGGGTTTTAACACTACTACAGCTCTTTCCTCAGTATTCGAGTTGATTTTAATAATCCTCTCGTTACCATAGTTTCTATTATTTTCCGATTTCCAGTTTTTAAACTCAATTGCACAACTCAGGATGGTTGTGTATCCAGTGAGAATCGAGTTCATGTGAAATGATCTTTTCTAGAATTAAATTACTTTGGCACGAAGTCAGAAATATTGGACACCTATTAAAAATGTAACTCACGATGAATGGTCTCCTAGCACTCTCGGATAAAAGAAAATATCTTATTGCCGGCTTTAATCTTAACGGTTCGCCATAAAGACAGTAAAGTTTAAGAGAAATTAATGTTTGGAGAAAAAAATTATCGTTAATGAGAAAAAGAGAATTTTCAGTAATTTAGTTCATCGACTTTATTGACTGAATTTCTTTTGTTTTTATATCTATAACTTTCTATCTCTATCAATCTATCTATTTATGTGTGTGTGTGTGTGTGTGTGTGTGTGTGTGTGTGTGTGTGTGTGTGTGTGTGTGTGTGTGTGTTCAGTGATAATTCTGTAGGAGTGGTGACTTGGGTTCACTGCAAAGAGCTATTCTCTCAAGTTTATTCCGAAGCAATCAAAATTCTCACAAAATCATTTGTCTTTGACTTTGTTTGAACAGAAGGTCCTGACTGGAACCATCACCATTAATATTTTTCTATGACTAAGGTTTATGTATTGGGTTTATTTCATATTTAAAAAAGTTGATATTGCTAACAATTTTCATAATATTATCCCAAGAAAAGAAATGTGGCTACTTACTTTGGGTCAACGAACATCAATCAACCCAAAAGATCAAACGAAATCCTTGTCAGAAAATGACACAGAAAATTAGATTTCTAGATGAAATAATAAAGATATTCATTAGAAATCGAAAATATTTTGCATCCTCTCTATTAACAGTTTATTTATTATTAAAAAATAAAAATAATAAAGTGAACATCCCCTATGAGTAATAACATCATAACTGTTGCAATGGCAGCCAATAGGTAATGGCTTTATTTGATCTCTCCCTTGTTATCAGAATCCATTTTTTTTATTGAGGATTTACGGTGAGTCAATGGAATCACGATAGTGACGTGCATTCCCATACTGAATATTTCAAACCAACTATTCTCCTGCAGATATTAATACGCATATAACAACATCAAATATGACGCTGAGCCCTTGGGAAATAATGAAGAATAATCCTAAATCGTTTGATTTTTTCTGATAAACTGTAAAGTTCTCGTAGCTGTACAGCTTAACGGTTTTCCTGTACAAGTGGAGAAAAAGTTACTTATTTGTCTCTCGCCAGAGGCCATTTCTTTTTTTTTCTGCTTCACTCTTTTTGTTTGAGGTTGGTGACAGACTGTCTTTTTTTTTCGACGCGACTGATAGCAATCATTGTAAGATAAATAGCAATCCTACATTGATAAATAATGACTAGATTTAATATTGATGTTTAATTAAGTTCACCTCGTCCAACTGGAAGAGAAATACGAAAGATTTCTGCTCGCAGCTCCTTGAAAATCACTTCACAATTCTGGCTTATCTTTGAAATTTTTGTTCTATCAAATTGGAATGATATACGAAATTGTCTTAACTATTGGGAAATAAAACCCAAGACAAAGATTAGTATATTAGATTCGTTTGAAAAATCTCTCCAAATTGAAGCTGTGTTTTCCAAGATTAATTCACAATGAACGAAACGCTGTTTTTCTTTAAAATAGTCACCTTAGCATTCGTCGACAAAGTGAAGATGAAGAGATGACGTTTAGGAAAAAGAGGAAAATGGACATGTGGTAACACTAAAACATCAGTCGCTTTATGTGTGAATTTCAACATCCCTTCGAGCCAGCATCAGAAAAAGGGAGACGTAAATTTCTATATTTTTGTGAGGATGAAGGAAAGATCCTATTGTTCAAAAAGTTCTATTGCAATTATCATGGTAGTCAGGTGGTCTCGCTAACTCCGACATTTATTTTGTTACTTGTCCGATACTGGAATCTGACCGATTCACTGACTATTCCTTTTAAAAATCCTCAACTCGCGTGTTACTGTCTCTTTGACTTACCGTGGGAGTTCTTGAGGTTGATTCCTTATTACTGATCCCGGTTTTTCTCGAGAAGGGGACGATGCCACTGCATTACGCATTCAACACCTTTACTCCAGTAAGTTTTCCATTAGTAACAGAAAATGAAACTTTTATTTTGATATGGTATAAACCTGAGTCATAATTTGTTTTTAATGATTACCAAGTCCTATAATTTTGCTCCCGAAATAAACTCGTATAAAAGTCTGAGTAAGTTTTTCAGTTTTGCTTACGTCTCCATTTATATTTGAAATTTTAAAATTGATAAAATTTTAAATATCGATACGTTTTCAGAACACCTTATAAGTTTCAGTGTTATGGGATTTTTTCCTGCAGCCAAAATAAACCGTATCCTTCCATAGACACAGCACACTGGAAAAAAGACTTGTGGTTACTATAGCAGTCACACGAGAAACAATTTTATATAGTCATAATGAGTGAATATATATGGAGGAAGAACGACCATAAAACTTCTTTATAAAATATAACTCTCCCTCTTTATTCTCGAAACTGGTTGAAGCTTTTGTAGTATGAGATGGATGGCGAGAGGAAGACAAAGACAGATTGCTATATTGACCCATAACTTCTTCTCTTGACGATACAGCGCTTTTTATCTTTAAGATCCAATTTAGCATTTCTTCTGCTTCCCGGCCGGTGGGGAGGTACTTAACCAGAAGATCTCTGTGGGCAGCTACCACAGTGGGCACTCTTTGTAACTGCGAACTGGGTCTGGCTCAAGATTCACATTGACTCGTACACTCCCACAGTCATCAGGATATATCAGAACGCCGACGATTTCCGATGAACATCGTGACTGTTTCCGCTTATTTACACAGGTGGGTCCTGTTCAGAGAAATATCTGTTTTACAGCTCAGTCAAGGGTCAATATGCAATACAATTATCAGAATAAATGGAACGTATGTACATATTAAAGTCCGACACAATACATATAAGTTTGTTTTAAAGGATTATGTTACCGAACTGGAACTTACTATCTAGTTCCTCGATATGAAAACGGTTAATAATAATAAAATAGATTCTCTTAATAAAAATGAATGAAATATTCTAATTAAAATTTCATGGTTAAAATTGTTATATTGAGGACTTGAATTCTTTGAAAAAATAACACGCTCAGCTTTAAGTAGAACACAACATTTTTATTCAATGTTAAATTGACTGGAAATTGGTGGAGTCTTCAAGTGAGGGTATTTAATTGTTTTGCCCCCAAAATAATGTAAATGTGATCTGTTGTTTTTGTTGTGATACAGTTATATGCAAACATTTTCATTAAATATTAGCATATTTCGAGTAAGGATTCCGTGTTGGGTGTTCAGTTTTAGCTCTCTAAACGTTATGCATATAAGGTTTAACGTGTATGTGTATTGGAATGTTTTAATGTTTTGAAAATTTATGAATTCAAATTAATCTACTTGCTTTCCTGGTTTATTTATCTACGTGACCTGCATTCCAAATTTGAAACAAATTGAATGATATAAGCGATCTCAATCTTTTAAGACTTTTTTTTACTTGCGGGTAAAGTCATTAATTCATGTGGAGAAATGTAGGTACAATATTTAGATTCTTAAATAGGTCATTTCTTTGTAATTAATGTATATATCCATTACTGCAACCTTCATTATACACCCCACTATATATATATATATATATATATATATATATATATATATATATATATATATATATATATATATATATATATATATATATATAACAAAGCTATCAGAATTTTACTATTTCCAATGGAATATTTGGCTATTAAAACGAATATTAAATGGTATTATTCAATACGAAACAATATCAAATTAGAACTAGTGAATATACAATCCCTGTAAAATTTATGGAATTATCACGCTCTGTTTACCGTTTTTTTTAAATTTTTATTAATTTCATTTTATTTAGCAGTAGATTAATAATACATTAGACGCAATCCATTTTTTTTATTGATAAAGTAAACATTTTGGGTTCATAAAATATACATTAAGCAAATTAGATTAGATTATCTAAATTAATCGTATAATTTTTCAAATCATGCCTTTCAGCTTTTAGCGAAAAGATGTTTTGCCTCTCATCTATAATCAGTTGATTAAATGCTAAATAGAGAATTTAAGCAAACATTCTCTAAATGTTCTAATTACATATCTTTTACCAGGGCAAATATGTTGCCACCCCTATATGTGCAAAATGGATATATATTTGCGAAATTTTATTTTATCTTATGGAGGTGTTGGCATTCTTATTATTTATTTGTAAATATTATTTTATTTCTAACATCTACAAGTATATTCTTATATGTTTACAGACAGCGCGTTCGCTAAATATTATTCCTTTTTTCTTATTTACTGATATTTTGACTAAATCAATTTGATTTGAATCTGCAAAAATACCTAAAATGAAATTCATAGCTATTTTGAACCAAACTTATATAAATACATAATGCGTATGTTTTCTCTTGTGTGTGTGTGTGTTTGAAAGCGAGAGAGAGAAAGAAAGAAAGAAAGAGGGGGAAATTCAGGGAGAAACAGAGACATACTAACTGTGAGAGGGTCGGAGAGACAGAGAAAGAAGAAAAAGAGTTGGCTTTAGAATATTTATCAGTTTTCTCAATTGACGAAAAACTCAGTAAGCGTACGAGTTTACAGTATATCTTTTAATCGATGATTATTTAAGTGGAGAATGCACCGATCAGTGGTTTTCACCATTTGCTTATCACCCAAGTTTTCTTGGTGATTTCAGTGTATACAGGTTAGATCAGCGATTATCTTTGTAATTTTTATTCTAAACAATGTTTCGATCTTAAATGTTCTTCTTCGGTGTGCTTTCTATTTTGGAATATTATCCAGTATTAATTAACAGAAACTCAAGTTGTCGTAGGTATTAAGCTAAACAGTATCTGATAATCATACTTCAATTCTGGAAATCGAGTCAAAGCTATTTTTTTTCTTTTTTTGTTCCTATTAAAACCTCAACTTTACACACACACACACACACAAAAAAAAAACTTGTGATGTTTTTGATCGATTTCTCCGAAAGCCATATTGGTTCTTCCTAAACATTTTCTCAAATTTAGGTTGTATGAGGTTGAGTTGCAGAGCATTGTAGATCTTGGCCACGATGGAAGTAAAGTTTATACTCCGGCATTTCTGGGCTATTTCTGTGTCCATATGTCTATTGTTTTCTGTTTATATACGACGTTGCATTATAGAAGCAGTATATAGTCGAAATTCTTTGTCTTCCATACTTTTGGGCGTATTTCATCAAGACCTGCAACTTTTCTATTTATGAATTTTCTTGTCACTAAAATCGAGTTCTTTCTGCATAAACTGTCCAAATTTGATGTCTAGTTAATTGCTAATAATTTTAAAGATAGGTTCACCCTTAACGTTCGGAGGTTTTCCGAGTAAATTCGCGAAATGTTGTTTCCACGGGTGGATTCGTTCTTATTGGCTGGCAGCTTTCAGTTTAGTTCTGGCAGATCTCTTTCTTCTAATCACTTCGTTTAGTGTCTGCCATGCTATCTTGTTGCATAGGGATGTGGTTTTCACGTCGGTACGTTTTTTCCTCACCGCTAATGTTTCCCATCGGACTCTAAGCTTACCTCTTAGTTTAGTTGGTATGCATTCTGCTGTCTCTTCTACAAGGCATATTCGCCATTCGGAGTAGGTGTTTCTGATATCTCCTGAAGTGCATCGAATTAGTTTCTTAGTGGTAACGTATATTTGTCACTGATATTCCAATTGTTAAGCAGGACCAGTCATAGTGTTCGGTTTTGGTTGTTTGTGCCGCATTCCTTCATAGGCTCAGCCGTATCTTTGCCGTGACAATTCTGTGATCGAAGGACTCACCTTCGAAAGAGGAATATACCTAACAGTCTAATGCACTATTATCCCATTTCTTATTAATGAGGATGTTATCTATCTGTGCTTTAGTGATATTTGGGTAAGTGTAGGTCCTAGTTTTCCTTTTCTTTTGTATTAAGTCATGTTAATCCATTTTCAAGTGTGATGTTCCCCATTTCTGTTTGACGAGTTGTGTAAACCTAGTTGGTTGCTTCCGTTTTTAACTATTTGCGTATTCATGTCTCTACCGATGGTCAGAACGTTGTGTTTGGGGATGCTACGAACAAGGGAGGATCGCTCATTATAGAAAGCGATGAGATCCGATTATTCACTAACGTTGTTAGTGCTGTAACAAGAGATGATTGTTGTGCTGGGTTTCTCATTAAACGTGTCTACCATCATCCTTGGTTAAATTTGTTCGATGCTATTAAGTGAATTTAAGGCCTGTGGTGCAATAAGCATACATACACCCCCTATTGCAGCGTTGACAGATGCCGAGACAAAGGTCGTTCCATTGCAGGTATCGTGGTATTTTATATCTTCGCGTTGAAGATATCTGTGTTCTTGTGCGCATACCTGTCAACTTCGGTAGTTGATATATTTTATTTAATGTTCTGATGTTAAATATCACTATTTGTATTATGCCTTTACCTTTAAGTAATGTTTGTTTTTGTTCTGTAACTGATTTTTTGAACACTGAAGCCAAAATTCCAACCTCAGCATGACTCGACCCATTTTTACCCGCGTGAAGTACGATGCGGTTTCGATATGTGGTTTGAGTATGAATCATGGGAATTTTTTGTTGCCTGTGTTTTAATCTCATCAATAGAAGCCACCCTAAAAGATGGATAGCAGTAGTTCACTAACTGAACTATTTCATCCCGGCCACTGACCCATGGGTTTCATCCGCCCAGCAATTTGTTCGGCGCACCGTTGTCTCGTCGTTGGGTGCGTCCACCTAGACCTCCAGCACGCTCTTTTCCATGGCTTCCGAGGTATACAAAAAATTTAATTTTCTTTCCCTTTGTTCTTGTTCCCCCAGAACGTGTATTAATTTTTGAATTCACTGGAGAATCCTTATTTACAGTTTAATGCAAACTTAAAGGCATTCTATTTTTTACACAAACCTAGGTTTTCAAAGACTGTAATATTTCTATATAAACATGAAAAATTCTAAAATAAGCTCTCCTTTTCCTTTTTTTCTCCTTTTTACGTTTCCCTTCGACCTATACATTTTTTAAGTATACATACCTTAGTATAGGTCCGCAGTTATGCTATTTTAGAATTCACTGGATACTCATAGTTCCGAGTTAGTGGCTGGCATTTCTGCGTTATCATATGGGCTTGCGCTAGTGCGAACCCGTTGTTCCAAGATAAAGCCCGCAAGGACCCACAAACTATATTAATAAAAACGACGACAGAATAACATGCTTGTTAATACCAGCATTTTAAACGATAGAAAAGTCACCTTCATTGTGTCGCCCTTTTAGTTTACAGCTGCAACAAATTTAAAAAGATTAAATTAATAAATTGAAAAGCAAAACACCATAGATCAGCCAGCCAATTTAAACAAGACCGTGCGATGCCTTCTTGAGGGACAATATCAAGTTGAATGTATCATATATAAGGATGATATAAACGGTAATGCATAAAATAAAAGGAGTATGCTTGTTCTCTATTAAATGTACTTTGTAAAAAAGTTTTACTAATATAAATTCAGATTTGTACATGACAAATACGTGCATTGTACCAAACCGTCTAAACATTTCTGAGATATGAAAAAACAAAAGTGGCTTATAACATCTCTCGAAGCAGAAAATAGTATAAAGAACACATAACAATAAACTGGGTAATAAATGTTTTCTTTGTATCGAAGAAAAACCTGGAATCCCAATTCGAAAGAATTGTTAAATCAAATTGTAAGATCTTGAATTGAAATATATGGCCAATAAATCACTGATTGCCAATCTGTTTTTGTACCCCATTATTTAAATTTCTATTGTGCTATTATATATATATATATATATATATATATATATATATATATATATATATATATATCATTACCTATTGTTTATTTTTTCACAAATCAAAAACGACAGGACTTGGGAGTATTCTGTATTAAAAAAACTACTTATTTAACATTTTCAACATTGTTATTTAAAGTACAAATCATTTATGTTCAGTGATTTCAGAGCAAGGGATTCATAAGAAAATTTCATTTTCTCATTTTTTCAGTATTCCATTAAATTTTAAAGTTCTAAAAGCAAAGCAAACAGAAGATCAACAGGTAAAATGTATTTATTGACGTAAGCTTAACGCAAGGTTAATTGATGTTTTCTATAAATTACATCATACCAATATTAGAAACGTCTTTGAAAACCCTCTTGGTATGTTTTTAAAAATATTCCTTTTATTCGTGAAATGACGCCTCCAAAACGAAACCATTATTTGGCACCGAAATACAAAACCAATACTTTAGAGAGGAATATGCATGCACTCAACATTGGAATTACAAAATAACTGACATTATATATTGAACCATACGTCGAAATATTATTATTATTGCTGTTGACTCCTTTAAGGTTTTCACATCAGCATTATATGATGGTCCTTCGTTGTAGTTTATGTAACAGCAAGTCTCCTCAAGTCAGCAGGACTCTTCTCGGTATTCTGGCCAATCTCAATGTAGTAGTTTTGATGGTCTCCACTCGTCCTGTTATTTCCAAGTCCAGTACCTTTAATAATACTTCGCTGACTGTTCAAACAGCAATACTCACAATTGTATAAACGTCACTTTCGCTTCATGTTCCATGGTATTTGTTCAATTCTCTAGCAAGGTCCAAGGTACTTATTCTTCTTTCACTTTCTTTCAATTTTACTCGATGGTCAGCCGGGACAGCAAAGTCCACAATTTTGCCAGTTTTATTGATTACTTGCCGAGATTAGGTGATCCGTTTGTATCTTAATATTTCTGAAGAGTTTATGTATCTCATTCTCTTGGACAGATTCTAGGTTGAGCTTATACCATTTTCTCGTATGGTCATATTTAAGTTTCTTACACATTTCCTAATGGATCACCTTACCTATCCAGTCGTATCTAGTCTTATATACCTTCTGTGCTGATTTGCTGCATTCAGTTATATAATAGTTCGTTTTGTCTCATTATTATTATTATTATTATTATTATTATTATTATCTATTATTATTATTATTATTATTATTATTATTATTATCATTCACAACTTGTGAATTTTTCACTCCAACGTCATTAGCTGGTCTTTCCCAAGGCGTGATTGACAGCAAGTCTCTTTTGGTTTCTATGACTCTTTTGAATTTTCTAGCTAATTTTAACCAAGCTGTGATCAGTATGGCCTCAATCCTTTCATTGACGTCCAGTTTTTCCAGTCACTTTTCAAAATCTTTCCGGAATCTTCCTTAAGCACCCATTACTGCTATACATCGTCACCTTCATCTTCAACAACAAGATCAAAGTATTTGGATATCTTTTTGTTTTCTTTCGTTTTTACTCTGAGATTGCCTGGAAAAGCAAAACACACCAAATTATAAAGACAGTTTTTCTCAAGTTGTGAGTTTTCACGGAAATAAGCGAATTCTCTCAGGTCTATAGGATATTTCTAAGTATTTTAGCACATTATCATATTTACCAACCCCTCCGCTCGGGCAGGATATGATACAAGGTCAATTTTTAAGCAGAGTTTAACAGGTTTGAATTCAGAGTTTTCCTTCTCCTAGACTAGTTGCCTCATCAAGGCTGAAGAACTTAGTCTGCTCTACTGGAGGGAGAATAATTGGATTCATACCTTTTCCAAGGGTATTAGTGTTATGTGAAATGCAATCAGTCTCGTCCAGGATTTGAACTCGTGTGACCGTGTCCATTTCCTATTACGATAACGATTACACCACAGGCAAATTATAACAGTGATGTAATCTGTATGATCTGGATTCTTCCTTTGAACTCCACTTCTTCAAGTTTATTCTTCATGTTAATGGAGCCTTCTTCAAGAACTCCAACAATTCTTGGTATCACTCTTAAATTACTATTACAAAGATTTATAATGTACAATCAGGTGTTTGTCGAGTTTTCGCTTTCTCATACGAGAAATAAAGGATTCAATCTCCTTTAATTTATTTAGTTTTAGCTGGAATGGTAAAAATTTCCAAGATAACAAATTATTTTCTTCTGGTTAATTAAAGTAAGCTTTAGTTTTCTGGTAGGAATTTTGTCATCTGTTTGTATCTCCAAATCCCTAATAATTTTATATTTCATTATCTAGGATTTATACTGGTTTGTGTCTATACAATTTTTCATTACATTTCAATGTCTCTTGTACAATCATCTGTAAATCTACTCCCCCCCACGTCATTCTCGCTATTTGTTTCTTCGTGCGTTAATTTGTTGCATTAGAATGTTATGTTTATTTGTTTGTGTTTTATTATATATCATGTTTTGTAGGTTATTTAATGCCAAATCCATATTAATACAAATAAACAGTTCTAGTTCAAACTATTTAGTTTAGCATAAGTACAAAGTTCAATTGTCAAAAAACATTTCTATTTCAAACTATTCAGTTTCGTCAACTAGTTTTAATTCAAACAATTCAGTTTAGTATAAGTATAGTTTTTGTTTACATACAGTTAAATGTCAAAACAGTTCTATTTCAACAATTCAGTTTAGCGTCGGTTGAGTTTCAATGTGATAAACAATATATTCTGATGAAATTTTAATCACCTTCACTTTCTTGTCGTGGTAAATCTTATATTATTTTTCCGTTAATTTGCTGCATTTCATTATTATATGATTGATCGTTTCATGTATATCACCATAAAACCGACACTTACTATTATGATACATCATATATTGTTATTTTTACTTCTTGAGAGTTTTTCACGTACGTGTTAGCTGATGGTCTTTCACAGGAGACTGAGTGACAACAAGTCTCCCCATGTCTCCAGGATTCTTCTCAGTACTCTGGCTGATCTCAGCAATGCTGAAGTTTTGATTTTCTCCACTCGTCTTCTTATTTCTCTGTCTTAAGTCTGTTTACAAATTCTTTTGGTGACTGTACAACCGTCACCTCCATGTTCCGATTTTTTTTCAATTCCCCAGCAAAGTCCAGGTACATATCTTTCATTTCGCTTTCTTTCAACTTTACTTTGTTGTCAGCCGGAACAACTAAATACACAATTTTACAAGTAACCTTTTTTGCTGATAAGTATAAGGTTCGGTCGTCTGGCCGAGATTAAGTGATCCGTTTGTATCTCAAAATTATTAATATTGTTATTATACTGTTGAGAGTTTCCTCACAATTTATAACCGGGAGCGTTTCTGAAGTTCAGTTGACAGGAAATTTCCCTATATTCTAAGGATCTTTCTCATGTTTAGTTAATTTTTGGCACTCGAGACTGAATGGTCCCATTATTTCTCAAACCTAAATGTTGCCATAATCATATGGATTATTCGAAAGTCTAAGACTATGATTGATATCATCGTCACCTTCATTTTCAGCTCCCTCCAAGATCATAGGGATTATTCAAAAGTCTAAGGCAATGATTGATATCATCGTCACCTTCAATTTCCGCTCCCTTTTAAGGTACATATGTAGTTTCAAGTATTTCGTTGAACTCTAATTTTACCTAAAGATCTGCTTGTTTCTTCCGTCCTTGTGAAAGAACGACAGTGATACTACTTAACTGATTACTGGGATAATGGGGATAAGGGGTTTACTACCTTTTGCAAAAGTATTAGTCTGAAAGTTAACACGATTGTGCGATTTGAGATTTCTAACTTCGAGGCCACGGCCCAGCACTTTTGCCATAAGGCCATGGATTCTACTCCGCTAAAGCTGATGCCTGTTGGTCGAAAATTTATTTTCCTGTTACCAATAACATGGTCGTTTTTTCAGGATTTTACTTTCCTTTTAAGAATTTAGTTTTGTATTTGTTTTGGGGATTTTGTTCGGTTTTGTGATTAAGTGACCAATTTTTATCTCAAAATCTTAAACAAGTTTGTGCATCTCATTTGCCAGTAGAGATTCTTTCCTGTGCATTTACCATAACTGTGTATAGTGAAAGCTTTATAGCTTGCACAGTTCCCAATAGATTCTCTCTCCCCCAGTTATTACTGCTTTTCTAATCTTTCATTGTTAGTCATCTGCATGCACTCATTATTTTGCTCTCTCTCTCTCTCTCTCTCTCTCTCTCTCTCTCTCTCTCTCTCTCTCTCAGTCTGCCTCTGTTTGTCTGTCTCGCTCGCCACAAAAGCTGCACTTGATATTTTTCTGAATCTTATCTATTCTTACTTTTCATAATTCTCGTTGTGTGATTCTGGCTTGTTGCTATGGGCGATTAATTTTCTCTCTTTAGGCTTTATCATTATTGCTATTCTACGTGAGGTTTTCACACCCCTTTTAACTGTTGGTTTTTCATGAAGTATCAATGACAGCATATCTCATTAGATGCACACGACTCTTTTAAGTAGTCTGATTTTAACAGTGCTGCGGAGGGGTTCGTCTCAGTTATTATCCTTATTTTCACTTTCCCAAATTTATTTTCGAGGTTCTGGTATACTGTTTCAAGGGGCCTATCAATGAGTCGTATTATTTTTTGCCATCTTGATCCTCAACATTTTCAGCTCTCTGACAATATCCCGTCATTTGCCCAATTGTCAGCTTTCTTTTACTTTCATTGTCTTGTCACCGGGAACAGCAAAACTCTTTAGATGACAAGTTCTTTTCTTTTAGTTAATAGATACTTAGCCTTTTTTTCTGGTCTGGATTGGAAAACCCGTTTTTATCTCAAAACTACAGAGAAATCTTTGGTGGTATCTATGCACGTTGAGTGTCAAAAATTTATGGTTTATGGCAAAAGATGTGAGGATAACACGTGACACTGACAGCATTCTTAACGTTCCAGCACGGTCTTTTAATTGATATTTTGAAGAAAAGTAAAATAAAAATTTTGCAGTCCACATCATTTTTGAAAAAGATGGCAAAGGATGAATCATTAAAAAAATTCATATTTTTTTAGTTTGTATATATTAGATTTTGACTAAATTATCAATTAATTGTTCAAACTTTAATTTTTTACAAATATACAAGATTTGATTTAGTGTGGTGACTCATTTATTAAGATTAGATTAGTTTGAGACAAGGATACAATCCTGATGAACAGTATCTGCTTGATTTACTCGCGTTCTTGGTTCATTGTAGTAAGCTTTTTTGATATTTTCTAAGAGCTGATATATCTTTCTTTTCGAGATTTGTTTTTTGCATAAAAGTTACTAAAACATCAGAGACCACCAAATATTTTATGGTATATTTCCTGCACACAAGGAAATGTTTAACCAAATGTCAAGTAGACGGTTCTATGCTTGTTTGAGCTTTTTGTTTAATACTGACTTAGCTGGTGGGGGAAATCTATTTAATTTCTATCAATATCCCATTCTTACCCGAATTGCACGGTGTAATAAGAATAAAAAGCGAGATTTTGTCGATAAAGAACTCTTTTCAGCAATCAAAAATTGTCGCAATTTTACCTTTTT
Organism: Rhodospirillales bacterium; assembly: GCA_963669385.2. Taxonomy (GTDB): domain Bacteria; phylum Pseudomonadota; class Alphaproteobacteria; order Kiloniellales; family JACOMY01; genus JACOMY01. The sequence continues at coordinate 324,804 of CAXXGD010000061.1, read as the reverse complement.
GTCACTTTTCAAATGTTTCTTTTTTGTGTTAAATTTTTTGTTCAGAGATAAAGACGTGATGATAAATAACGATGAGTTCAGAGGAAAGAAAAAGTCCGATCCGCGAAAAAAAAAAACAAAAAAACAAAATTCCACTTTCCATATTAATGTGGATTCTTAAGCATCTATGTTATCGCAAAAAAGCCGAAATTTCCCGAGCCAATAACGGAAAGAATCGGACTTTAAGCAAGCAGACGATAATATAAGTCAACCAATTTGTTGACAAAACGCATGAAGACCAAAAAAAAAAAAAAAACAAGAAGAGAAAAAGACTACTTTTAATGGATAATTTTACCCACCTTTTCAGGAGAAAAAGAATAAATCAACAGTCAATGTATGGTAATTTTCAATATGAAAAAATAGTTTGAATTGTTATTTTATCTATTTTTTTTTGGTGGGCGGGTATAATTTTTTTTGTCATTTTAAATAATTTCTTTCGTATTTATGCACTTGTTGTCCCGTGCAGAAGTAATAACGTGTTAATTTAGAAATCCATTCTTACCAGGGGAGGGGGCGTTTTGTAACTATTCTGTTTTTTCACCTAACAATTTAATAATAATCAAGGTCCTGCATTTGGTGTTATGGCATCTTCAGGCATAAATTTTCCTCCTTTTTTTTAGGTGGCAAGGATGCTCACATGCCCGGCAACTTTTAATTTTGCCAATAAGTTTTTTTCTTGGCAGAATTGGATCAACATTTCTGCACATTGTAGATTTTCGCTTAGCTGCAGTAAATTCATGTTTACACTTGTTTGTAACTAAGTAAATAAATTGATTGAATTATTTTATCTTAAATTTGATTAGCTAATCCTTTCGGGTTTTTTATACAGCAGTCCTGGACTTTAACTAAGTTAAAACTTAGGCTTCTTTTTTTTCTCACACGTACACATGGGAAGCAGCATGATGTACGTGTGAGTCCTGCGGCTTAACGCTCAGGATTGTCAGTTCGATCGGGGAACTACTGCTGCTCATCTATAAGAGTGGCTTCTATAGATGAGAATAAAAACAGCCATCGAAAGATAACCATGACTCGTACTCAAACCACATACATAAACCGCATCGCTCTTCGCGCGGGTAAAAAAGGGGCGCGTCCTGCTGAGGTTGGAGCCCTGGCCTCAGTGTTCGAAAAATGAGCTACAGAGCTCAAACAAAAACTACTAAAATGCAAACAAACAATACAGATAGCGACATTTAACGTTAGAACCCTAAATAGAATAGGTCAACTATCAGAGCTAACTGCATCAGCCGTAGAACATAAGATAGACGTAATTTGCATACAAGAGCACCGAGACACGCACACCGAAGATATCAAATATCAGGAAACTGGTAATGGATGGATGCTGGTGACTGTATCGGCATGGAAAAACTCTGTCAATGCATCGGTAGGAGGGGTGGGAATGTTTATAGGACCAAGAGCGTTAAAAACACTGAACAGCATTGAGAGAATACAACCTAGGATGATAGCCGCAACGTTTAATGACAACCCCAAAGCAACAATTATCTCCTGCTTCAGCCCTACCAATGTTAGCGAAGAAAACGAAATGGTCATTTTCTACGAAGATCTATCCTCTCTCGTACGTAGCATTCCGAAACACAACCTGCTAGTCATTGGCGGAGATATGAATGCACAAATCGGGAAAAACAGAAACAACAAATACAGCCTACACAACGCGTCAAACAGGAATGGACAACATCTAATTGATTTCATGATAGAAAATAGATTAACATGCCTCAATACAAACTTTCAAAAAAGGGAGGGGAAACTATGGACCTACACATACGCTAATAAGAGTAAAGCACAGATAGACTACGTCTTTATAAACAGGAAATGGAAAAACAGTGCGATGAATTGCGAGGCATACTCCTCTTTCGAGGATGTGTCCTCCGATCATCGAATAGTTACGGCCAAAGTACGACTAAGCCTACGAAAAAACGCCACACGAAAAGCGACAACCAAGCACTATGACTGGGCCCTACTCAACAACAGAGACATTAGAGACAAATATGCATTAGAATTAAGAAACAGATTCGAAGCACTACAAGAGAAGGCAGAAAAAGGTACCCCAAATGACAGATATGAAAATTTTGTAGAAACACACCTTGAGGCGGCAGCAAAGTGTATTCCAACAAAACCGAGAACTAAATACAGAGTCCCTTGGGAAACGCCTCCAAAAGCTATCGAAAGAACCCAACAAACTCAAATGCCCGAAAACTAGAAAAGGCACAATATCAATTAACAGGAATATATCTAAAAGAACAGGCAGAATACATACAAAATCAGATAGATAAGATTAGAGACTCGGTGGAAGATAGACAATCCAGGATAACCTGGCAAACAATAAACGAAGTAAGTAGAAGGAAGAGCACAGCCAAAGCAAAATTGAAAGCTGCAAGCCAACAAGAAAGAGTAAAACTGTGGGAACAGCATTTCAAAAATCTACTAGGAAACCCACCGAAAATAACGGATGAACCGATCACCAGAATTATCAGTAAGCAATTAGACGTTAAACTAGGTCCTTTAACCAAAGAAGAACTCGACTCAGTTCTCAGAAGAATTAAAAATAGGAAAGCTGCAGGGCTAGACGAGATCCCCCCAGAAGTGTGGAAGACTAGACAATTCGACGATATACTGCTCCGGCAATGCAACGCAGTCTATAGACAAAATAGGATAGAAAGATGGACGAAGGGATGCATCCTTTCTTTCCCTAAAAAAGGCGACCTCGGATTAGCCAAGAACTACCGAGGGATAACACTAACATCCATAGCAGCCAAAATCTACAATGCCCTACTACGGAACCGCATAGAACCCCATTTAGACAACATTCTTAGGAAAAACCAAAATGGCTTCCGGAGAAATAGATCCACAACCTCACAAATACTGACCATCCGTAGAATCCTTGAAGGCGTTCGGGCAAAAAACCTTCAGGCGACATTACTATTTGTCGACTTTACCAAGACCTTCGATTCCATACACAGAAGGAGGATGGAACAAATCCTACTAGCGTACGGCATACCAAAAGAAACCGTAGCAGCGATAATGATTCTCTACAGAAACACCAAAGTGAAAGTACGTTCACCAGATGGAGACACGGAATACTTCGACATTGTTGCAGGAGTGCTACAAGGAGACATACTAGCCCCGTACCTCTTTATCATCTGTCTAGACTATGTGCTTAGGACTTCGATCGACAAAATCAGAGAAAATGGCTTCGAGCTGACTAAGAGAAGAAGCAAAAGTTACCCCGCAAAAACAATCACGGACGCCGACTACGCTGATGACTTGGCGTTACTGGCGAATACGCCTAATCAAGCAGAAACACTACTGCATAGTCTTGAACGAGCCGCAGCTGGCATTGCCCTCCATGTCAATGCACACAAAACTGAATATATGTGTTATAACCAAACGGGCAACATTGCCACACTAGACGGAGCCTCTCTGAAACTAGTAGACAAATACACCTACCTAGGTATTAGCGTCTCATCAACCGAAAAAGACATCGACACACGACTAACGAAGGCATGGACAGCTATCGATAGGCTCTCGATCATATGGAAGTCGGACCTAACCGATAAAATAAAACGCAGTTTCTTCCAGGCAGCGGTTGTGTCGATACTGCTATATGGATGCACCACATGGACGCTAACTAAGCGGCTGGAGAGGAAACTAGACGGAAATTACACAAGAATGTTGAGAGTAGTATTGAACAAGTCCTGGCGACAACACCCCACGAGACACCAACTTTACGGACACTCGCCCTCCATCACGAAAACTATAGAAGTTAGACGAACCAGACACGCGGGACACTGCTGGAGAAGCAAGGACGAGCTCATAAGCGATGTACTCCTGTGGACCCCCACATATGGATGTGCAAAAGCAGGACGACCAGCACGAACCTACATACAGCAACTATGTGAGAACACAGGATGCAACCCTGAAGACCTGCCGGAGGCGATGAATGATAGGGAGAGGTGGCGACAGAGGGTCAGGGATATCCGTGCTAGCGGCGGGACATGATGATGATGATGATGATGATGAATCCTTTCGGTATATTCTGAATCTTTCCGGAAACGCTCGGGAAAGTTCAGCTTTTTTGCGGTAAAATACATACATAAGTACCTTAATGTGTTTCAGGAAGACGTGTATAGGCATTTTTGAATCAATGAAGGAAATGCCTTATGAAGTCCCCAATATGCATGGATAGTGGTTCCTCTTACTCCCAAAATTAAGTATTTTCTTGTTCCCTGCCGTTTACTTAATGACTGGTAGACTCTTAAAAATCCACAACACTTGTATTACCGTTATACACATTTACCGCCGGAGGCATCGAAGTTGACCCAGTGTTTTTAGTCCCACAACCAGTCACCAGGTTTATTGGGATGAAAGACCCCCCAGTTCATTACACGTGAAAAGTGTTCAGACGGGTTTTATGTTTGCTAACACCTTTACAAGATGTTTTTTTTTTTTAATGCAGAACAATGTTTGACAAGTATTACAAACTCACCCATCCTTTTATAACATATCTCGTTCTCGACGATCCAAACAAATGATTTCCTCCCAAGAATAGCTGAAATATGAAGGAAACTGCTATGTGAGTGTTTTCCTAAACAAATCTAATTTGAAACTATCAAATTCAAATTCAGTAGATATCTTATTTGTCCAAAGAAACCTGATTCAATCCCCGTTCATCTATCAATAATGTTATTTTCCCTCATTCACCCACTATATTTCTCATCGCGATATCATCGCAACACTCAACTGATTAGTAGTCACTTTGATCTGGTTTTGGTCGGTCATTACTACTTTTGTTAGTGATTGTCTGATAACATCTTCCATGCATCCACTGAACATCATAAGATAGCAGTTTTTATTTTATCGGTTTTAAAGTGATTATACGTCTTGTTTTCAAGTTAAGAACGTATGTCTAATGAATAGAGTAACTAGGATTAGATGACGTCGATATGAACTATTTATGTTAGTGATATGTTTATCTGAATCGCAAATCGCCACTTATGACGTGTTACACTTATATGTCACGTTGCCTTTATGATTTTGAATTCAAAATTCTCATTCTTGGCTGGTTTCCCAACAATTTAAATAACCCAATTCAATCTGATTCTTACCCGTATCCTGAAAGAGATAGTCCATGCCTTTCCCTTCATTAGTAGTGTAAAGTGAATAAAAACTGCCTCAGCCTAAATTTGAACTCGACTTGATGATTCTGTTTATCACACCAATTAATATAATGCAAGCTGCACCGCTTAAATGCAATTTTACTGGAAGGATAATCTGCAAGATTATTTCTTGTTAATCTCACCATCAAAAGAAAATTGCTTAACTAGACTAGATACAAAACTATTTATGAGTATATTAAGTTTGACACAAAGTGACAGTTTTGGGATGCTCAGGATCAAGTGAATCTTCCTCATGATCATACCACTTATCTGCTTGAAAAGATAATTACATCAATGCCATGTAAAAGATAACAGGGACGGATCACAAACCATAAAGCTAATCAACATTGTCTGAAGCCCTTCTTTACTAAATTGCTTAAATGAAGTCAGTAGAAGGATTTCAAGTTATAGAAGTAAAAATTTACGCAAAGCCCTTAGAAAAGCATAAGTATATTTCTCCTACTCCCTATTGTCAAAATAACAGAGCAAAAATAAAAAAGAAATTATTTAATAGAAGGCCTCAACCAACTGATCATATATATATATATATATATATATATATATATATAGACGCAATTTAACCAATTATTTATCATGTTGGATATTTACTTGCATACTTCACCAATGAAGCCTGTTAGGATGACCAGTTTAGCCACCAATCATTAAACCATGCAACTAGTACTGCGCTGCATAGTAGTGAATATCTCTTGCATCTAGGGAGCAGAGCCAGTTTGTTATTTTAGATCTCATTGTTAAAATCAGTCCCGAGGGGCCGATGAATATTGTCTTCCATTATGACATACAGTGAATTCATATCTGTTTTGTCAATCAGGTCTGAATGTTAAATTCAGTATTAAAAACAATATATGCAAGTCCCAAATGATCAACAATTGATATCGATCTTTATAAAGTAGTTCGAATGCAACTCATGCAGTAAAGATTGCAGTTATCAAGGCCTTCTTTACAATATTAGGTGTTATATATTTGTTCCTTACACGTTGCAAGCTAAATTATGGCTGGGGATCAAACAACATACGCATTATATAACTAAGAATATTATATGTTCCTCATATTCATTGCCTGAAATATAACTTCAGAAAAAGGACAAAACTAAAATTACAGTCCCTTCACACAAGAATTTGTATGTGAGATGCAGCTGCAAATTACCTCCGCTGCATGTAACAGTTGCAGAATTCCTAAAGCCGAATTTCATTTTTGACTGTATTTTCCAGCAGATGGGGAACAATGGATTTAAGCATCTTGTAAGTTTATCTTCCAGACTGCGTAGGGCATAATAACACCGTCAAGTATTTAAACGCTTATTATAGAATGAAAATGGCCAAAGTCCATTTTTATCGAAAATACAGAAAGTTACAAAGCAAAAAGGTACCTGCGAGGTTAGCTTTCGCATTATTATTCCACTGCAAAAATCAAAAACCTTATTTTCGTTAATTCATACAGAACAGTAAAATAATTCATTTTGATTTGTTTCGTAAGTTAAAAGAAAAAGTGTTAAATTCCTGGTATAATTTTTTTTTAAATCATAGAATTGAATTATTACGTAAAAAGTATCAAAGAAACAGTCTTTAACTTTAGCATTATTTTTTCTCAAAAGAACATGGTCCAACGTCGAGAAAGTCTTTCCAATTCAGTAAGTTTGGATGGAAGACAGGAAAGACGCGCTTCTCTTCGTAACACCCACAAAAAGGGTTAACATCAACACGGCTTGATACTCTGACCTGGGAGAATAGGATCAAAACTTATTGAAGATAAAATAGGACTGCCTTATAGATCCTGGTTCTGTACTTATCCTCAATATTTATTCCAGAAGCCTTTTCCATAAATGTTTATTCATTCATCAAAACTTTCTCCCATGCAGTTTTTAAGAAGATTCCAGGTAATTTGAATTCAGAGCTTTTCTTTTATCGGTACAGGTTGACGTACCAAGGCTCAAAAGTATAGTCGATACTACTATTTAGTCACAGCAGAGAGAAGAGACCGATCATTGCCTTTCATAAGTGGACTAGTGTTAACTGCAAAGCAAAAAGGCTTGTCTAGTATTTGACATCAGGTCGCTAAGTCTATTTCCAAATAACTTTCCATAATGCATCATCTATGAACACATGATGGCAGAACTTTTGATTCTATGGTCTTTCTCCTAGACCGGTCGAAAACCTTGGAAAGAAAGCCATGTCTACCATGCTATGCACCAAGATCTGAAGGAAGTGATAGATTCATGACTTTTCCAAGAAACTGAGTAGAAAGTAAAATCAAAATGTCCTACTCTTTGAACGTGGCTCACGATTTCTATTTCATGCGCTGTTAACCATTTGGCCACACATTACTTCCCATTATATGTAAAGGAAGTGGATTATCGTAATTGTAACTATTAGTAAAAAAAGTCTTTTATAGGAACTGATAGAAATATTAGTAAACGGGAGATGGAGTATTAATAATAATGATAGTTTACTTAGATATACTCTGACATATTATCTGCATTTAATATACAAAGTTTTATGATACTTACGTAATGGCATGTTAATTGAACCATTGTATTTTAATACTAGAATATAAAATAATCGACTACAACAATTTAAAAATATTAAATGAATTATATATAATCAGCAGGTCACGATGACAGCACAGATTTCCTTGAGTCTCTCTCTCTCTCTCTCTCTCTCTCTCTCTCTCTCTCCGTCTCTTTCAAATAACTGTCCCGGCAGCTTTCCCCAACTGCATCCGGAGCTGACGTAAGTTATTACTGGTCGATTAATACTGGCGCGTTCATATGTATGGCTCATAGAACAATAATATATATTCCTGACAGTTCAAAACACAATTAATCATTAGTAATTTAATGTATTTAGACAAACAATCTAACTATGAACCGACTCAAGAAATATATATATATATATATATATATATATATACATATACAATGTTATCTACTCTTGGGGTAATAAGGGTAATAAATAGATTTTAATAAATGCATATGGTAATCCAGGTACATTGAATAAGGATGGTTTTTGTGTAATCTCTGATAAATAAAAGATAAAATTTGAAAAAATATGTTAACCACAATATTATCAAATATTCAGTTACTGTAAACAAAAGATGGTCTTACTTGCTGTTTACTTATTTTTTCTCAGTCTTGCACGTAGACCCCCGGTTGCTTACAGTAACTGCATCAGCTGTCACTAAGAGATCAACCTCCTTTTTTATTGACGCGACACATCGCCGCCAATTAAATTCGATAATTATGTTGGAAGATATTATTTTACAGTGACTTGACAGTAAAAAAGCTGATAGTTTTATCTGCCGGGATAAGATTTTCGCCCAAGTAGTTCTCTTGTCTGCTTTAAATCAACAAACTGTAGTAGAAGCCACAGAAATTAATTTAAATGCTCGTTCGCTATCTAGAAAGTAAAATAGGATCATCTTCCAGGATTTTATTTTGGTTTTGGTTTGTTGGGTTTTATGGCATATCAACCTTTGTAGGTTATTTAACGCTAAATCCATTTTTATGTAAATAATCTGTTCTATTTAAAACAAACCAGTTTAGCATAAGTACAGTTTAATTGTCAAAAGCATTTCCATTTAAAACTATTCAAGTAGTTATATGTAAAAATTCAGTTAATTGTAAATACAGTTAAGCATAAGCACGCAGTTTAAATGTAAGTACGGTTTAATTGTCAAAAACACTTCTATTTCAAGCTATTCAGTTTATTCAAACAATTCACTTTAGCATAAATATGCTGTTAGTTCTATTTAACCCATAGATAGGTCCCTATCAGATGCTACCACTCCGGGCCAGCGTGGACCTGGGAGCGATAGCAATGAAGGAGTACTCCGCATTCCCCCAAAGCTGCAGCGCTGCTGGAACCTCACCATCAGATTGTTTAGTGTCATATCTAGGACACTCGTTAGGGGGAGGTCTTACCCCTCTGCCGAGGTGCAGTCAGTGTATTCTACAGCCCCAGCTGACTGGGCAAGGATTTTATTTTCGAAATGGTATTATTTCCCAAAGAAATTAAGAAAAACAATTTTTATTCCATTTGAGCAGACTTTTTATAACATTCAGTTTTGCCTTTTTTACGATATTTCCACTCTTAATTTTTCGAACATTGTCACATCAATCTTCAACAACCTGACAAGGAGAAAACAGAATATTCTTCAAAAAGTCGTTCTACTCTAATAATAATTCGCAGAGACTCGCTTGGAAAGAGAAAGCAATTTAAATAATAACTGATACTTTTGATTGGATATATTTACTAAAACCCTCCCCTATGAGCACACGTTTTCCATCCCTAAAACTGATTCGTCTTACCGTCTCTCCAACTATACATCCATAGTCGGAGGATAACAGTTTGATTCATGCCTCTCCCAAGAAAAATAGCTCTAAAAGAAATGCAACAGTTTCGACCAGGAATCGAACTTGGGTTGCATTTTTTACGATGATAACAGTTACAGTGAGTATACTTAATTTAGGATTGGGTTCACGTTGACATACTTTTAAAAGAAACTTCTGTTTCGTGATAAATGTATAATTACTTTGCGTGCAAGCGAACGTGTATCTTGCTCTTTGATTTTCCCTCAGATCACGTACAATGTGACTACTTGATGAAGTAAATATTAAAAAAAAAATCATTGTTTGATCCTTTTCTGAGCATATTTGCAGGGATTTTCTTTTATGCCTCGCCATCCTCGAAAGAAGCCTGAAAACGGGAAGCGTTCATTTGCTTTCCTGGATTTTTTTTTTTTTTTTTTTTTACCTTTTCACTCTTTTTTACTTTTTTCTGCAAAAATCAAATATTTTATTTTCTTTATTCATTTAAGTGTTCTGGAGATTTTGACTCCGTTTGCATACAATTCCATATTTCTAACAACCCAAAAAAAAAAAAAAATGAAGAAATAATGAAATTATTCCCAGGAAGAATTAATAATAAATATTTCATGTAATATAGAATAAATGAATTTTTAAAAAATAAAAGAGCTTAGTTAAAATACTAATTTGAAACTTATAAAAAATTTGGCGTCGAGGGATCAAAGAACGGAATAAAAGAGAAGCGGATAGATCTTCTTTCTTCCTGGATGAGCGGCTGCTGCAATTAAACAAAATTACTTGAGTCAAAAAAGAATGTAGTTTCGAGTTAATCCCTGACTTTATCCTCAATTAATATTTTAAATTTGCGCTTCTACTCTAATATATATATATATATATATATATTAGAGTAGAAGCGCAAATATATATATATATATATATATATTGTGACGTGGTATGCTACCGAGAGAGGGAAAGGGAGGTTGAGTCCCCTACCCTTCTGTGTTTGAATCAACAGTCACTAAGGCTGACCGCTGAAACGGAAGGAGAATGAAAGTCAATTCCTCGCACTCAATGACCTTCAGCATGTTGAACAAAGAATGGAATCCAGGTCATTCGGGTATCATGACCGGATCCAATGGTGGGAGAAGAGAAAAGTCATTTGATTGGCTATAGATCCTTTAGCGCCAAAATTATACCTTTACATCAGTGAAAATTTTGAAAAAGAAAGTTTAGTTTGAGGAAAGAAGTCGGCGAAGACCCTGGTTTACAACCAAACTCCGGGAGGTCCCTCGCTCGCAAAAAGAATCTTTAGTTCTGGACAGACATTGGCAAGAGATAGACGCCTATTTAGCTAAGCTCCGGGAAAGTCTCCTGTAAAAAGAGTAGAACAGAAACTTTGGACAGAAGACAGCAGAAAGGCACATTCAGCCAGAATCTGGGGATGCCGCTCGCCCTTAAAAGAAAGGAGCCTGAAAATTAAACCTTGTCAAAGATAAGTACAGCTTAAACTGTTTTTCCTTCTACCCTTCCGAAATATTGGAATTATATGTACTCAAAAAAGAAAGAGCGAACCGAAAAGGATTCTGTTTCAACAGTAAATTAGTGAATGAACTTTGTTATATACGGCGACTTAAGCATGTTCTTAAGTAAAAGAAAAAAAAGAAAGAAAGAAAAAGGGAGAATGAAGAAAAGGACTGTTGAGAGACATTTATTTTTTATACTGCCTGCATGCATAATATAGCCGGCATTTTAAAAAGAAAATAGAAAAGAAAAAGGAACTGTTTCTTAAATCTTATCATTATTTGTTTGGTCGTCGCCTATAAAAAAAAAACTTTGTTATATTTTAAATCCATCCTTTTGCCGAAATCTTTGGGATGTGTTATTTATCTTCTTTTGCACATATCTGTTTCCGCTTCGTGTCGATTTCATTAATTCTTGCTAAATGTCTTATTCACCTTAAAACATTACAAGGGAATTCTGAAAATTTGACTACAGTTAATATTTTCTAACCTTGAAGTCCATGTTGTCCGTCATCTGAGGAGGTAGGAAAACGAAGGACTTTGTGGGGTATGTGAAAGTGTATTGGAAACCCCTTTGCCAGCGTCTGAGTACAGTCTAGCCAAAATTAACCCCCACATTATTTGCCAGTTTACCATATGCCCGAAATAGAAGTCTTGACGTTGATTTATTTTGCGGAGGGTCAAGTGACAGACTGCCCTCGACGTCACATGCGCATAAAATAAACTCTCGTCTTGGGATAATTATTTATGCAACGTAACAATATTATTAGCCATGATGTTTTAAATAGTATTTAGAAAAATTGTTTTGACAGTGTGTTTATCTTTCCCGAAAAACTTTCTCACAAGCTGAATGTGAAAAAAGGTAAATTTTCAAGCAGAGCACAGCTGCTTTGAATTCAGATTTTTAGTTCTTTTAGACAGTTTGCCTTACTAAAACTAAATAATCAGTCTGCACTACTATTTATCCGTATATGGAAGGAACACATATGTATCGTTGCTTTCTAAAGGACATTAGTGGAGAGGTGAACCGCAAGCAATCTCGTACAAGATGTGAACTCATGTTGTCCATAACGATAAGCGTTACACTAACAGCACATTTACATTTGGTAATGGAAATTATTGTTTATTTCTATATGATGTCAGAATTTGCTATAGCGGCCCCTGATAAAGAATAGATTTGCTGATTTTCTTGGAAGAGCGACCTTCAGCTCTCAGAAAATTATTATTACAGAATCTTTCTAATCACGATTCCACTGTATGTCGCAGTCTGCCTATGCTAAGTAAATATCGTAAAAAAATGTTTAAATGAATGCCGAAAAAGACTAAGTGAATTTGGAGTCAAAAAATCTTTGATAAACTTGGATAGTGAAACTGAATTAACCTATATGCTGCTAACTATATTTTGAAACTTTGTGATTCGTGTGTTAAGTTTTTTTTTTCCTCTAATAGCGTGTGTGAGCATTTTGGGCTATACTCAACAATTTATATTCATTCCATATAACAACTAAGAAATATAAAATGTAAACCTATTGGTACAGTTCCTCTAATGAATAACAGTATTATTTAAATCTTGTAAAAAGAGAGCAAAATGCGTTATATTGGCAAAAAGAAAGAAAAATCAGAAGAAAGAAAGAAAGAAAAAACAAAAGTACAATGAGAAGGAAAAATATAGCGAGAGAGAAAGAAAACCAGATATTCTGATGAACAGAGAAATTTAAAGTACGTGTAAAGAATACAGTAGAAGTGAGAAAGAATGAAAGGATTAAAAAGACAAGGAATTCGGCAATTTTAAGAGAAGAATGGAACATTTCGTACAAAGAAAGAAAGAATATTAATTTTTTGAGAAGGAAGAAAAGAATGTTGAGAAAAAAATAGAAAGAATTTAGATTGAAAGGTAAAGGAAGAAATAGTGTTTCATAAAAATAGATATCATGAAAGAGAAAATATAAGAAAGCAGCTTCTCGTAGGGTAATTTATTTAGCTATAATCTATTAATAATATTTAGGATATATTTGTATATTATACTATAACTACGAGTTATCTTATTACATTCGTGAGACCAGGTTTATTTACATGAACATAATTTATAATATTTTAAGGTACATTGTTTTTATATGAAATTAGATGTTTTATGATAAAAATATTAATGTTTTAAATAGACATCTCTCATAAGAGATGTACTCCTATGGACCCCTACATATGGCCGAGCAAAAGCAGGACGACCATCTCAAACATACATACTGCAGCTGTGTGAGGATATTGGATGTAGCCCTGAAGATCTGCCGGAGGCGATGAACGATAGGGAGAAGTGGCGAGAGATGGTCAGGGATACCCATGCTAGTTGCACGACATGATGATGATGATGATGATGATGATGAAATAGACATGAAATATTTTAAAACATGAAGCAATTGATTAGATACAAAGATTTAATTTAAATGTTCACTAGATGCCATATCATCAAAATCAATATTTTTTTTAATAAGATGATATCATCTAATAAAACAAAAAAAAATCTACAGTGACGCAGGCCACATTGTTTGTGGCAGTAAAATGTTGACTTGTTAAGATGAGTTATAACTGCAGCAACAGCGAATAGAATTAGAAATGGGGTAAAGAGTGAAATCGGGAAAATACTTTTGACCTATAGAATCATAAGGCAGTCAGTAAAGTTAATAGAAATAAAAACTTAAAAACAGTCAAGAAGAACGAACATCAAGAAAATGTATCAAAAGCAGTTTTCGTTTTCAAATCAACAGTTTTTATTTAATCTTGTTTTGTTCTTTGTCAACGAAATACTTTACACCGAGTTTCAAACCAAACTTCTTCATTATTCCCGTCCTTTGTCAAATCTATCATATCAAAATATAAATGGCCCAGTCAACTGGGGCTGCAGAATACACCAACTGCGTCTCTGCAGAAAGGGTAATACTTCCCCAACGAGTGTCCTGTGTATGACATTAAACAATCAGATGGTGTCTTTAGTAATGCTTGAGTTTTGGGGAATGCAGTGTACCTTTTATTGCCATCACTCCCAGGTCCACTCTGGCCGGAGTAGTAGCACTTGATAAGGTCCTACATAGTGATCAAATAGACCTAAACTGTATACTTATGCAAAATTGAATTGAGATGGAATTAAATAACCTGCTATGGTTGATATACCGTAAAACCAATCCAAAAGAACGAACAAACATGAAATCATCATACAAGAACTACAAGTATTAAACAGCATATAAGCATGTTGTTTAAGGTGGAAGAAATAGTTCTTTCCGATATGTTTTACTATATGAATTCTATACTGAATTAATTTTCTATGAACCTTGTATATCAATAAAAAAATTACATTGCTATCTATGTTACATTAAATAAATATCTACAATAATCTTATGTCCTATAGAAGAATGGGAAGTAACAGTATTAAATATAGAAATTGTTTTAAAAACATAATTTTTTTCTAAACTAAATATTCTTTTATTTCTAGTATGATACTAAAAAATCAAATGGATATTATTAGTTCTTATATGAGTAAATTGAATATCTCCAAATCTTTGTAACCTGAAATGAAATTGCAACACCTCCGTAACACCGACCCCCACATCAACTCTTGGTAACTTATAAGAAGGAATAGTCTCTTCATTCTTGGAACGGTTTTCAATCAAGAAGAAAGACACTTCAAGAGTGAAATTGTATCACATACTGCGTGTTCCAAAGGGATTGAGTAAACAATAACAAAACAAATATAAAAACGCATGTATATACATATAAAGCATTTTGTAATTTCCTTTAAGCATTGCATAATTTAGACTCAAATAATTATTATTTGGCATTGCAATAGCCCTCGAAATTAATTGAAAACTATCATATATATATATATAATCTAAAATCTTTGTTAAGATTTAGCACAGTCTCAAAGCCAGCAACATTCTCAAAGTGCTCTAGAAAACACACACATACACACACACGCACCCACGCACGCACCCACGTGCGTGCGCGCACACACACACAGTGTCCGGGGAATGCATTTAAATTGTAATTGATAGTGAGGCTCCACTTCTCAAGACTTGGAAAATGTGCAAGACCCCTTACTTTCCCTTACTCCAAGGTCAACTCTGACCCGGACCGGTAATAACTATTAAGATCCAGTTTATTGGTCAAATAGAACTGCTTGATCATTTACTATGGGCTATTAAAACAACTAAGTTGAAATCATTCATCTGTGAACAAATTAGTCTTACTAGTTTCAGCTACTTCAATTGAATTATTGACTTTAAACAGCAATTCATTTAACAATTAACTGTATGCAAAAATGATTTGTAACAACCCATTTGAAAATAGCTTCCCACAAAAGATTTACTTCTAATCATATATATATATATATATATATATATTGATAAATAGACAGTTAGAAGTGTCTGTGTGTCCTTATCTGTGTCTTTTTGTGTAAGTATAAGCAAAATTTGACAGAAAATAGTTCTCTTGAGTTATACATCACCAACCAGCCAACCAATAAGCAAAAACCATGCGCATACATTCCCTATACACACACACACACACACATATATATATAATTTGGCAGTATTTCTTCATTAATACAAATTTCGTTGAACATAAGAAACATTTTCTGTGTACATTTTTTCTTCTGGATCTGTTCGTATTGCCGTATTTCTTTTATCGTATCCGGCGGGAATTGATTTATGTATTTGCATATTATAACTATGTAAGAGCGTCTTTACCGTTGGAGTATGTAGAGTTTGCTGTTAAATGGGTTTCTATAAATAAAGTCAGCAGCTAAAGACGTTTAAGTACATTAGCACTGGTTTGAAAATTAATTCTGTTAAGTGACGGTTGCATGTTTCTAATATGTAGGGATTCGAGAATCTGTAGTTTTTGTTTATTATTTTAATGCTCTAGTATTGTTGTGTTGTCGGTGAGAATTTTTCGTAATTCTGTTGTTGGGCATGAATATTTTTTTAAATGCTGAGCTAATGAACTTGTATCAGAAAGGTGCATTTTAAGTCTCCTCAATAAGGTAGTTGAGGTTAAACCAACATACATATTATTATTATCATCAGAGATACAATCTCCAAAAGGACATTTAAATTGATATATATATATATATATATATATATATATATATATATATATATATATATATATACTTCATCTAGAAATGATAAAATATTCTTTTTAATTATTTCATTAAGAAAAAAATTACTTTCTATTAAAAAATGTTAGCGTGAACTCATTTTTATGGGTGTTACTGTACGTATATCCAAGAACACATGTGCATAATTTTAACAGTATATTAAATAAAGTTCTGATTACATTTAGTGAACATTCAAGATTGGACGCAGCTGCGTTATTTACAATCATTGTTTTCAATTATAGATTAAAATTAACTGTTGAATAGCGACAGGAAGATCCGTTTGACAGGCCGCGTAAGTTACATGGGAGGCGAAATAGGATGTGGATCCCCCCTTGATTGCCACATCTGCCAGGTCTACTCTGTGTTGGAAGAAATTGTTTGTGTAAAATTTATCCGTTTGAAAATTATTTGTGTAGTGATATTTATAAATATATAACTGTGTACAAATTATTTGCCCCAAATTTCAACTTCAAATTTCTTATAAGAGTTTTATACACCTTTAAACAAAAACCAAAAACAATCAAAACACCGTTTTCACTTGCTGATTTCCTTCAACAGTTTTAAAATAAATATACACAATAAAAAGGTTTTAAGAATAAAAATGTAAAGATTTTAATATTGGTATTCTGATTCCTAAAGCTTTTTTTATTGTTTTTCTTCTCACAATTACAAGAAAAAAGCCGTAAGAATCTGAAATATCTGTGAATTAATAATACTATGAGAATGAAAAACAAACAAACATATGTCCATCATAAAATCTTTGCGCTAATTACTTGTACTTACCTATTTCATATATTGGAATAGTCGTTCCATTTATCATCTATTGTTCAGATTGATTTGTTTTCGATTATGAAGTGTTTACCAGTTTACGTTAATTCTAAAGATACATTTTTGGACTGTATATAATTGAAAACAACTCAATACGAGTTGATATACTGTAAACCATCACAATCACATCATACATAACCCGTTAATATTTATCCAACCTTATTTGCAAAGTAGGGCACAAAATCAATTTGTAGGTAGAGTACAGTCAAGAGGTCCACAGAAGTATTTCGCTTATGAGTTCGTCCTTACTCCTCCTGCAGTGACCCACATGTCTAGTTCATCTAACATTGATAGTTTTCGTGATGGGTGGTGGGTGGCCATACGGCAGCTGCTTTGTCGGGTGCTGCCACCATTATTTGTTGAATATTGCTCGCAGAATTCTGGGGTAATTTCCGTCAAGCTTTTTCTCCATACGTTTAGTTAGCGTCCATGTAGTGCTTCCATATAGCAGTATCGACAAGACTGCTGCTTGGAAAAAACTACGTTTTATTTTATCGGTCAGGTTTGACTTCTATATGACCGATAGCCTATCGAAGCTGTCCATGTCTTTGGTAGTTGCGTATTGATGTCTGTCTCGGTTGATAAGATACTCTTTCATAGGTAGGTGAGAACTACCTTTTAGTGTGGAGATGCCGTATCTTTAATTAAAGCACATGTATTCTGTCTTGTCTGTGTTGACATGGAGGCCTATGCTAACAGCTGCTTGTTCCAGACTATGAAGAGGGTTTTCGGTTTGTTGGACGTATTTGCCAGAAGCGCTATGTCATCGGCATAGTCCGCGTCTGTAATTGATTGTGCGAGGTATCTTCTGCTTTGTTAGCTTGAAACTTATCTTTCATTTTATCATTATAAGTTCTAAGTATGTAGTCTAGCCAGATAATAAACAGGTATGGAGTTAATGTGTCTCATTGCTGTACACCTGCTACAATGTCGAAGTAGTCTGTGTCTCCATCCGGGTAACGGACATTTACTTTCGTGTTTTTATATAGCATCATTATGGCAGCGACAGTTTCCTTGGGTAGGCCGTAAGCGAGTAGTATTTGCTCTAATCTCCCTCTGTGTTTGGAGTAAAAGGCTTAGGAGAAGTCGACGAATAATATTGGAGCCTCTAGGGGTTTTTTTCACGTACACCTTCTAGAATTTGACAGATAGTCAAAATTTGAGATGTCGTGGATCTATTTTTCCGAAAGCCATTTTAGTTCTTTCTAAGTGTGTTCTCAATTTTGGGTTCTATGCGGTTACGTAGCAGAGCATTGTAGATATTGACCGCTACGGATGTAAGAGTTATAACTCGGTAGTTCTTCGCTATTCTAAGGTTACCCTTCTGAGGGAGTATATATCCCTTTGTCCATCTGTCTATTGTGTTTTAATTATATACGACATTACAGTGTCATTGAATTACCTGGTCTTCCACACTTCTGGGTGTATTTCATCAATCCCTGCTGCTTTTCTACTTTTAATTTTTCTTAGTACTGAGTCGAGTTCTTCTTGTATAAATTGTCTTAGTTTGATGTCTAATTGAATACTAATAATTTTCGCTTATGAGTTCATCCTTACTTCTCCAGAGTGTCTAGCGGGTCTTGTTCAGCTAATTTGAATAGCTTTCGACATGGATGGTTGGTGGCTGTACAGCTGCTCTTTTTTGGGATGATGCCTTGCGGATTTGTTCAATAAAGCTCGTAGAATTCTCGTGCTATTGCCTTAAACTTTTTCTCCATACGTTTGGTCAGCGTCCACGTGTTGCATCCATAAAGTAGTATTAACACGAACCCTGCAGGGAAAAGCTGCGTTGTCGCAGGTGTGCTGTAAGGGGACATTTTAGCCCAATATCTGTTTAATTGCCTAGACTACGCGCTTCGAATGTCGATAGATTTAATGAAAGAAAATGATTTCACGTTAATAAAGACAAGAAGCAGACGATACCCTGGACAAATAATAACGGACACGGACAACGCTGATGACATTGAACTTCTGGAAAATACACCCGCCCCGGCGAAATCCTTGCTACATAGTCTGAAACTGCTAAGAAAAATATTTTGAAGAAAAATAACGTTTTATTCATTTTTCATTCCTATTTCGGTGAATAGAGCTTTCGTCTCGATACTTTTTGATAAACTCGTACGCATCTACCAACTGATATATCTGCATCTGCTTTTTGTTTGCTAAGTTCAAAATATCAAGTAGTTAACGTAGCGCGTAAAAAGTTCTGATTGTAAACCTTAATGTTTTCTTTCTTGGCGTTTTGATCTCAAAGAAGTCTACATATTCATTTGATTATGTTTAAATCTATTGGCAATCATGCGTATGAACTTCACGATGTTCCCCATATGAAGTTAGCCCACATAAATATTTTTACTTCATTTAGCGGAGATTAAAGGTTAGCTCAATTGGAAAGAACCACAACACGTATATCATTATAAGAACTCCACTCAAGTTGGAAAAATTGGATTCCTTTGCCAGAAGAGGATTTTGGCAGGTCAAACATGGCATTCACTTCATTTTAATCCTAACAACAATCTTGGAGCCATTTTGACATGGTTTATGATTTTTTTCCCTTGACCTATGCAAAGACTATAAGCATTTTCAATCATATTTTCTGTAGAGTATTGGAAAAATGATGTAAAAGTTAAACGGCAAACAAAAACTATCAGAAAACTTTTCAATCGTTTAAAACTGTCTGATGGTGAGGTTGCATTCATGGAGATTTTGAGAACGTGGATTACCCCTTTCATTGTCATAATTCTCAAGCCCACCCTGAACTGAAGTGGTAGTAAGTGCCAATGGGTTAAATTGAAATATTTAATCATTCCTCTACGTGAAAAAATTGTGTAAATAATTTACTGTTAAAGTGAATTATTTCTGTTTCATAGCAATATTTGGAACCAATTAACTGTGTGGAAATGAATGAATAGTGAATAGAATTACTAGTGTTAAATAAAAATACTTTTAACTATTTAACTGTATGTATAAAAATGAACTATGGCTCGTTAAAAAAATTTACCAATAAAATTTTCGTTTGAAAATATGTATGAACAGGATTTGGCATTGAATAGACTACAAGAGATGGTATGCCGTAAAACACAAGGAACCAACAAATTAAAATCTGTTGATGTTAGTTTTAATAGAACACACTTTTTGCTCCATAAAAAGCGGTTTCTTAATCTACGAAAATGTATCAGGTCCTTAGGCTCAGTTTTGGAAGCTCTGGTGACGGCGGTGTCACTTCTTTGTTGTCACAACCCCCAAACCTACTCTGATCCCTGAGTGATATTAATATTTAGGTTTCTTCTATGGATTAAATCGATTATGTGATCTATTTTTATCTCAAGTTAGTGCATTTTATTATCCAGAATGGAATATGGGTCGTGCATATACAAATGTTTCGTATGGTTAGATTTAAATGTCTTTTATTATTCCCCGTGGATATCTTTCCATATCCAGTCGTGATTAGTCTTCTATTGTTTTTGTACTAACTTGCTGCATTCGCTTATGATATATTTGATCATTTTGTCACTCGTACCACATAACTTACAATTGCTATTTTGTTAAGTCTTATCTATTTCATATTAAACATTGTTGGTTCTTATTCATTGTTTTGAGCTGCTATTAGGAGTCATTCAGTTTCTCTATGAAAGTTTCCTTTTCTTATCCATCTCCAAGTCTTTTTTGTGTAAAATTTCCCCTCTTTGTCACTTGAAATATCGACAGAGTTGGGGTTTTTTTCCGTTTTTGTTTTTGCGTTATTGTTGTTCTGTTAATAGTTGAATTGTCTGTGTTGCATCTGGCAGCTTTGATTAGTCTTTCTTTATTCGTTTTTATGCTATTTTTGAGTTGTCGTATTGATCCATTTACGCTATCTTCAATGCTGGCGAGTCTGCTACCTCCTTCTTTTCTTGACACATATAGCCTTTCTATGTCATTACTGTAATGTAATCCTTATGCTTAGTCATGAGTTTTCTTGTTCTTTGATTCATTTATTGAATAGTTTCCAACGTCTTCTTCAAGAATTGTCCTCGAGTATCTTACATCGGGTCAACCCAAGTTTATCTCTTTGATTAGCTTTCGGCAACATAGTTTGGTTTCGTGGAGTGTTCTCATTCTCCTGAGATGCTCTTTATTTGAATTTTATTTGCTTCATTTCATCTAGTGTGATGGTGTTAATACTATTTTACTTAATTGAGTATTCTTAACACCTACATTAGCTGAAGGTTTGCAACAGGGGTCTTAGTGACAGTAAGTCTTTTCAGGTCTCCAGGACTCTTCTCCGTATTCTGGCCGATCTAAACAGTGCAGTAGTTTAGATGGTTTCAACTTGTCCTGTACTAATCTTTTGAGTATTGTACCGAGCACACCAATTATAATTGGTATTTCCGTCACTTTCATGTTTCAGAGATTTTTAAAAATTTTCTTACAAGGCCAGGGTATTTATCTCACTATTTGCTTTCCTTCAGATTTGCGCAGTGATCAGCCTGAACAGAAAAGTCCTTTATTCTGCCGGTCGTCTTTTCCCCACTTTTTTTTTGTTGCCTATCGTCTAGCCGAGATTAAGTGATACGTTTTTATCTCAAAATCCCAGATAATTGTGTGCGTTTCACTTTCTCGGAGGGATTCTGGGTTGTGCATATATCATTTGTTCTTATTATCAAATTTCAACTTTTTACACAATTGTTTGTGGATCACATTGCTCGCCCAGTGGTGTCTAGTTTTATACTCTATTTTCGCTTTAAGAATGATTAATTGAAGATTACGTTGAAAGCACCTGATTCTGTTATTTCACTATATCTTAGTACTCAGATGTTTGGCCATTCAGTAAGAGCAGGTGCTCTCATCACCTTCAAGTCTATATGCTAGACGAATCACACCTTAGTATATAACTGATTCATGGTCATGCCTCGGGAAAAGCACCAGTTTCCCAAAAGATCGAATTCAAGCAAGCATGTGAATGTAGATAAGTTAGATTGAGGATCACATATGAATAGCAAGTATTGGAAGCTACCTGACGCTTGTGTTACAAACTAAGCAAGGATTAGAAATTGTCTGTGTCTCAAAGTAAGGCTATGAAGACGAATTGTTTCCTGTGTGTCCAACTAAATAAAGGTTTGTTAACGAATAAAAGCTCGTGTATTAGACTAAATAAATCTTAGAAAAGGAAAAGATGTTGAACTAAGCAAAGTTTACTAAAGGAATTGAAGCACATGTATTAGAGTAAATAAAGTTTAGAAAAGGAATTGATACCGGACTAAGCAAAGGTTAATACACGAATTGAATCCTGTGCGTTCGACAAAAGAAAACGTGATAAACAAATCGAGGGCTGTGTGCAAAACAAAGCAATACTTTGCAAATGAACTGTCGATTGTTTGTTCGCTTTTGTAAATGAACTAGGATACGTTTACCCGACGAATCAATTATCAGGAAAAGAACGAATACTTTTGAGACAGACAAAGTAAAACTTTAGAATGTATTGTGGACTTTGTATCAGTCCTAGCAAAGTATCATAAATAACAAGAAACAAGCATAAGATAGCGAAAGAATCGTTGAGAACGTATTTTAATTTGTTATTATTATTTTACTCCTTTAGAGTAAAATAATCATCAGTGTTAGCTGAGGTACTTTAGAGTAAAATAGAGGTACTTTAGAGTAAAATAACACATCAGTAATAGCTGAGGTCTTTCACTGGAGTTTGAGTGACAGCAAGTCCCCTCATGTCTCTATGACTCGTCTCAGGATTCTGGCCGTTCTTAGCAATGCTGTCGTTTGGATAGTCTCTACCCGTCCGCCAACTTCCAAGTCCTCCAGGCCTTTTAATAATCCTTTAGTTATTGTGCCTAACGTACCAATCACAATGGGCACTATCATTACTTTCATGTTCCACAGCTTTTTCAATTCTCTGGCAAGGCCGAGGTACTTATCCTTCTTTTCACTTTCCTTCAGATTTATTCTGTGGTCGGCCGGGACTGCAAAGTCGACAATTTTGCAAATTCTTTTTTTGTTGATTATTATGAGGTCTGGTCTTCTGGTCGGGATTTGGTGATCCGTTTGTATGTTAAAGTCCCAAAGGAGTTTATGCATGTTATTTTCTATGAAAGGTGCTGGGTTGTGCATATACCATTTGTTTGTATGTTCGAATTGAAATTTCCTGCACAGTTCCCAGTGGATCACCCTGCCGACCTAATCGTGTCTCGCCTTATACTCCTTCTGTGCTAATTTGCTGCATTCGCTCATTATGTGATTGATCGTTTCGTCTCTGTCACCGCATAGCCTACATTTACTGTTTTGTTGTGTCTTTTCTATTCTCGCTTGGATATGATTGGTTCTTATAGCGTTGTCCTGTGCTGCTATTAGGAGGGATTCCGTTTCTCTCTTAAGGTTTCCTTTTCTTAGCCAGGTCCAGGTTTTCTGGTGTAAGATGTTGTTTATCAGGCGTTTAAAGTGGCCATAGAGTCGTTTTCACTCCCATTTTTGTTTCCTAGTTATTGTCATTCTTTCGTCTATCGTATTATTATCATTATTATTATTATTATTATTATTATTATTATCGATAATTTGATCTGAGATCGACGTCTCCTTATAAATTTTACTTGTCGGAGTAAGAAAGGATTATCCTTTACACCTTTAAGAATTGAACTCTTTACTTCATGTTATTGACAATTTAATAATTCTTGTCAAATCTGTGACGAGACTAACATATATAGGACAGGTTTTGGTTCTATTTCAAAGCTGTGTGAATCTATTTGGTTTATGGTTGAAAATAATTGTGCAATTACGAAAGTTTATTACTCAGAACCCATCATAAAATATTTTACAGAATACAATATAGTATTGAATAAGTTTTTCAGATGGCGCCAGTGTTTTTAGCATGGCACTTTCCTGGAAGGAGAAGTTTTTAATGAAGTCACGTTTTTTCTTTCTCTGTACGGAAGAACTCATTCAAAGTACGATTCAACCAAGCTCCTAAGAGTCGGAAGTAGATTTACCGTTGTTATAATCTGAGAAAACAGAATTATTTCCTATATACAGTCAAACTGATAGTGGAACCATGAAAATTAATGAATGCAGTTCATATCACATTTAAACAAAGAACCAGCAAGGGATTACGATATACCATATCATCAGACAGTTGCATATTAAATCTGTAATAATTCTGAAATTGGCCGGTCGAGTTAAATTCTGCCTGAGGCTTTTAGGGTCTTGTCTCTCGCTAATATTCATTGTAAAGAAATGAGTCCATCTCTGCCTCTAGATGCGGTTTAGTTTCGTTTGTTCGTTGGTTCTAAAGCATGTCACTCATTTTAGGGCTTTTTAATACTGAATTAAATCTTTTTGAAAGTGATTATATGGTTTTAAGCCACTACAGATACTAATCATTTGTAAACAAATAGGGCTTCAGTTGTTTTTGATATGAATAATTCGCACGTTGTTATATGGTTTCCAATATTCCTATCTAATAAACATGTGTCATATATAATTATAATTTCAGATAAATAGTGCTATATGAGAACAGCAACATCATCAAAAACAATTATAAAAAACGTACTGTTTTTCTTTGAATACATTAGGTTGTGATTGTAAATTTAATATATTTTTAAAATGGATTGAAGCCGTAATTACGAGGTGGGTAAGAGCTGTTCAAATAGAAGAGATAAAATTGGAGAGAGAGTAAGAAATCTTGAGAGTCATGTGACTAAGTTTATAACTTCTTTAAAAAATCTACCCTTCAGAAGACAGTTACAAAACCCATTACCCCGAAAAAAAGAAGAAAAATATATGCTTTATTATATGTGATGGCTTTTGAATGACAAAATGATCAGTAAATATCTACATTTTTCCAATACTATCGAATCCTAAGTTTCTGATTTTTTGAATACATAGGTATTGTAAATTTGATATATTTGAAAGATTGTTCGAAGCTGTAATTAACAAGTAGGTAAGAGTGTTCTCAATGGGAGTTGTAAAATAGGAAATAGATAAAAGAATCATCTTACTCAAGTGGCTAATATCTTAATCAAAATAACTTATCAGTGACAGAAAGATAAAAAAAATACTACATTCTTAAAAAGCAGAGCCAAAATCACGACATAGAAATATTCGCAAATAGCTCAGTATTCAAAAAACAAAACATATGTTATACGATAAAGTATAATTGAAAGCAAAATTACACTCTAGACAATAATAAATTTACTTCTTTCTTTGATCCATTCAAGAGTTCTCTCATATCTAGGGTACTTGTTTACATGTTTGTGGGGAGCGCAGATAAGTAATCCCCGTCTGATAAAACCATTATATACTATCCATGAAAAAATGACAAATCGAAACATAATCCAACGAGGAAGCCAAACAAAAGATATGGGTGTGATGATTGGTAAGTGCTCCGCTGATAGCCAATATTGGGGACCTGAGGGCATCCTGAAAATGCTGGCTGTTTTATTTTCAGGTTCACGAATGGTGACCTAATCAATCACACAAGTCAGTGACACCAACACAGAAAACTGACTAGAGAAGACAAAAACGTATACGTTATTGTTATTTTAGTAACTACCCGACCCAAAAACTGTTTTCAAAAAGAATGATAGAAATCTGAGAAGAATACACTATATTTAAGAGAACAAGTCTCGTTGATCAAATTTGGATGATAATGACGAAAGGGAGGTTTTCTTAACCTGGAATATTGGAAATAGACCAACATGTAAATAGAGGAACATACCAGCAAGACCCTAATACAGTAACCAACAGGTTAAATACTGAAAAAACAAGAACCCACCATCGAATTTAAAAGGAAAATGAATACTAATCGAAGCATGACAAACCCAAACATCACAGAATCGATACCAAGGTAGGATGATAAATGAATGATGGGATTATGATGAGAATTATTTCTGAAAAGAAGATAATATTAACATCTCTAAGGAATTAAGACTGGATCAACATCACAGTAGTAAATGAATCAATCTTTGCATGAGTGATATTCGTCTGTACTAAAATCGGTGTTCTCCAAAAGAACATAGACAGAAGCTCAAAACCTGAAAGGTAAATTAAAATGGAAACACAAATAAATCTAAAACAAAAAGCAAAAATAAGAGAGAGAGGGAAAATTGTGGTATATGTCGAGACGAAAAGAAAAAATAGCACAAAACAAACCATGTAACTCTACGAATTACATCAGAAGGTACTGGCGAAAGAAGGAAAATGAAAAAGATACCGTGGCAACATCAAATAATACTCACAAAACAGGACATTCCAAAACAACGAAAAAGAATTCTACCGGCAAGAAGGGAAAGAATGCATGAAGGCATATCACCAACGGGATGACACGGAAGCAAAACAATTTTCGAGTAAGATATAGGAACGGAGTAAGCACGACAGAAAAGTTAAATGGAAAAACAACATGGAAAAAATATCTACAAGGACTTGAATGACCTAAGGCGAAAACACTCTTCGATTCATTCAGAGCAACAATCAAAGAAGTATCGAATTAGAAAACGCCTGACTATGATGACATTGATGGATTCTAGTTGTAAAAATTCACTTCCATTCACGTTAGATTGATAGGCAAAATGAATAAATGCTTAGAACATACAAGTATACCCAAATAGATCACTAAAGAAACCTGTTTACGCAAAGTAAGAGATCAATATCTATATCGTAGATCAGTAAAATAACTACATATTTAAAATTAGACAGAAACTGAGAGACTACACGACAAAAGCAAAAAAGTATTTCATTTTCTTAAAATATACATATTTTACTATATTTGTTGACAATTAAAAATGTAACTATGAACAGTAATAGATAATTGTTATTACCATACCATGGTAAAGCTACAAAACATAGACGTGATTTACAAATAGCATTTTTATATTGGTCAATGAAATTAAACTTGTTCTAAGTAAACTTTCATGGAGTTTTGTTGAGAAATATTTTAGTTTATCTGAATTGTCCTTAAATTTCTCCATTTTAAGATATGGTTCGTCTTTTCAAGCGCAAAGGTTTTATCACGACGTTAAATTACGAAAAAAATAGTTCTAATAACTGATATGATTAACTTATGATTGATTGATTAGCTGACTGATTGATTTTAACGGCATGTCACAGAGAGCACGTTGGATTTTCAGTCAAAATCAATAAATGCTCAGAAGAAACAAATATATCCGAATAAATCAATAAAGGAAACGTGCCTACCGATAATATGGAAAATACTAACAACACAAATTATGGAGGAGATTTTCTACTCGCTAAAAACCTCCGATCTATTCATCAAAGAACAAAAAGGATGCCAAAAGCGAACAAAGGAAACAGGAGATCGAATATACATTGATTAAGGAGAGTAAAACGAGAGGAAATATGTATCTACGGTGTTCATTGACAACAAAAAAAAATCATGAAACATAGTTCCACAAAGCTGGATAATATATTGTCTCAAAATGTAAAATAAAATAGCCTATAGATTTATGAATTTCATCAAAGAAACCATAGAGTGTGGAATTGACAGCGGGAGGAAATAGCTTAGCAAAAGAAATCCAGAGAGGTATATTCCAGAGAGATGCGCTATCACTATTGCAATTTGAAATAGTGATCATGCCACTCTATCACATACATAGAAAATATACAGGGGGGGGGGGTCACAAACTTACTAAATCCCAAGAAAAATTCAAGCACCTCATGTACATGGACGACATCAAACTACTTACCAAAAATATAGGCTGTGAGAATTTACAGTTTGGATATAGGGAGGGAATTTGGTATAGAAAAATGTGCCATACTAATAATGAAAGAAAGACAACTAATAGCAGAAGGAATACAACTAATAAATCAATAAAAATCAGAACGTTCTGAGAAAAAGAAACTTACAAGTTCTTGGGAATATTGGATCGGGTACCTTAAAAAAAGTAGAGATGGTTTTTTTTAAATTTCAGGAGAACAAGAAATGTACTCAAAACAAACCATATAGCCGAAGCCTCATTAAAAGGATACACACGCTTGTAAGATACTCGGGACCATTCTTGAAGTAGACATGGGAAGTGCTTCTACAAATGAACCAGAGAACAAGAAAACTCATGACTAAGCATAAGACCATACATCGAGTGACTATATGTGAAAAGAAAAGGAGGAAGGGGACTTACCAGCATTGAAGATAGCGTGGATGTAGCAGTACGACGACTACAAGACTACATAAAAATGAGCAAAGAAAATCACAGCAACCAGAAACAACACAGATAATACAAACAACAATAGAGAAAAGACAAAAGTTGGAAGGAAAACAATTCTATAGATATTTCAAGCGACAAACAAGGGAAATTTTACACAAAAACACTTGGAGAAAATAGCAAATGTAGGTTATGTGATGCAAGGGACAAAACGATCAGTTATATGATAAGTGAATTCAGCAAGTTAGTACAAAAATAAGACGAGACTCGTCATGTATGGATGGCGAAATTCCCCAGGGAATTATGCAAGGAAATCAAATCGTAATATTCAAACAAGTTGCATATGCACAACCCAGATTCCTCCTGAGAATCTGGGATACAAACATATCGCCTAATCCTGGCCAGACAACCAGATCTACATATAATCAACAACAACAACAATAACAACAACAACAAAAAGTGAACCTGTCAAATAATATCTTCGTTGGAGCGGCAGACCACAGAGTAAAAATAAAAGAAAGTTGAAAGAAAGATTAATACTTAGAACTTGCTAAAGAACGAAAATATTCGTAACATGAAGGTAATGGAGATACCAATTGTAATTATGGCACTTAGAACATCCCTAAAGGATTGTTTAAGGGACTGGAGGCCTTGGAAAAATAGGACAATTGTAAACCATCCAAGCTACAGCATTGATAAAATTCGGCCAGGATACTGAGAAGAGTGCTGGAGATTTAAGACTTGCTGTCATTGAAACTCCAAAGGAAATCCCAATCTGGAGTATTTGTTGGGGGTCATTATATTATAAATATATCAGTGACTGCTTTTAATAATTTTTTGCTAATCTTTTCACATGAATTCATCGTATCACCCAAAAATAAAGATATAATGAATATTTGTTAAAATTTTAATTGATTTAAAGAAAGCTCAATACATTTGGGATGAGGTGACTTAATCTGCATCTACAACAATGATCGAGTAAACAGGAAATAAACAGTGTTATTAAAAGACAATTTGCAAAATTGTCGACTTTGTTGTCGTGGGTGACTACTGGATAAAACTGAAAGAAAGTGAAAAGAAAGATAAGTACCTCAACCTTGCTAGAGAGCTGGAAAAACTATGGAACATGGAGGTGAAAATTATACCAATTATGATTAGGGCTTTTGGTACGGTAACAGAAGTATTATAAAAGGGATGGGAGGACTTTGAGGTTGGCGAACGAATTGAGACCATCCAAACTTCAGCATTATTGAGAACGGCCAGAATACTGAGAAGAGTCCTGGAGACTTGGGGAGACTTGTTGTAACTCAAACTCCAGTGAAAGACCATCAGCCAACGCTGATGTGAAAAACTCTAAAGGAGTAAATAATAATAATAATAATAATAATAATAATAATAATAATAATACTTGCCTGCATTGAAGACAGCGTTGAGTCATCAATACAACGACTCAAAGACTATATACAAAAACACGAAGGAGGACTCATTACAGCTAGCAGAAACGAAACTGAGAACACGATGAAAAACAGAATGACAATAACTAGGAAACGAAAATGGGAAGGAAAAGAACTCTTTGGGCGGTTTAAACCAATAATAAACAATATCTCACATGACAAAACTTGGACATGGCTAAAAGGAAACTTTGAGAAACAGAATCTCTCCTAATAGCAGCACAAGACAGCGCCATAAGAACCAACCATATCAAAGCGAGAATTGATAAGTCTCAACAAAATAGCAAATGCAGGCTATGTGGTGACAGAGATGAAACCATCAATCATATAATAAGCGATTGCAGAAAATTAGCACAGAGGGAGTATAAGGCGAGACACGACTGGGTCGGCAAGGTGATTCTTTGGGAAATGTGTAAGACGTTTAAATTCGACCATAATAACAAATGGTATATGCACAACCCAGCACCTGTCCTAGAAAATGCCACGCATAAACTCCTATGGGACTTTAACATACAATCGGATCACCTAACCCCGGCCAGTAGACCAGACTTAATAATAATCAACAAAAAAAGATAACTTGCAAAATAGTCGACTTTGCTGTCCCGGCTGACCACAGAATGAAAGTGAAAGAATGTGAAAAGAAGGATAAGTACCTCTACCTTGCTAGGGGTAACTAAAGGATTGCTAAAAGGACTAAGGACTTGGAAGTTGGTGGACAAGTGGAGACCATCCAAACGACAGCATTGTTGAGAACGGCCAGAATACTAAGAAGAGTCCTGGAGACTTGATGAGACTTGCTGTCACACAGACTCGAGTGAAAATCTAACGCTGATGTGAAAATCTCTACTGAGTGAATAATAATAATGTAAGTTTAAATTTTAGAGCTGGTTAGGCTCTTCAGCTTTGGTTAAGCAACCAATCTGGAAAATAAAAAATCTAAATTCAGAATGATTTTACTTCTCTTAAATATTAATATTTTGTCCCATATATATAGTGGCGAAGGGATTGGCTAAATACTTTGCTGTTTTCAAGTATTCCAATCTAATACAAATAATATGTACATCTAATTTCCAGTATCCCTATCTAACATAAATAATTTGCACATCTACTTTCCAGTATTGCTATCTAATGGCAATAAATTGCACATCTAGTTTCTAGTATTCCAATCTAATGATAATAAACTGCTCGCTTATAGTCTCCAATATTCCAGTCTAGCACCAATTCATTTCAAACATTGGTAAATAATGACTAACTTTACCTTCCTATGATCTCCGGAACTTAAGTCATCTCATTGGGTGTCGTTTATAGACATATGTAGGTAGGAAACTCTTTTTAATCAGCTGAAAAGAAATTATGCGAAGCAAAGATTAACTGCATAATTGTACATATATAAACATTTCATGTTGATCAGGTGATTTTCAAACAGACTTGCCAACCTGAAAAAAATATATTACTTCCTAGACCAACCTCAAATTTTCAGTGATTTGTCACCTTTAGTTTCAAATTGTATTGAACATAAAACTAAATAACAAAATCACTTGAGCTGTCTTTCTACCAATTTTATTTCGATAGAAAATCAAAACGTTAATTAAATATATATTCTTCAGTTGTTATCTTTGGAGAAGCAGACAGATTATATACAATGTATGAAGCCAGACATTTAATTAATAAAAAACATTAAAAAAAATCCCTCTGTTGCGATTCGTTTGTCATAGATAATATCTTCATAATTATATTAACATTGAATTATTTGATTTTATGGGTAAATATTTTACTTATTTCTTAATATTTTGTTCTTTCTTTTCAGTTGGATGAGGAATGGGAAATATGATCACAAAGTTCTTTTAAAGAACCTTCTTAATGCACTGAATTTTGTTTATTTTGTATCACACTGACGACTGGGCTTGAAATACGATGACTGTATCTACTGATGCTAGGAAAGACTCATACAGAACGGCGTGTTATGGGTTAGATCGTAAAGAGCATCTGATAAAGAGGCTCTTGTTCATTGCCATCACTCTAAGGTCTTCTCTAAGGTCTTCTCTGGGGTCTTTCCTTAGGTCTTCTCTGAATCGGAGTGGTAGTACCTGTTATGATTCCGACTATGGATTAAATATATTTTAAAAAATTGTTTTTATTCAATTGGATGATGTGATAAACAACTCATAAGAAGTTAATGTAAATATAAATGTCCAATGAACATAATAACGTTACATTGAGGCACAAAATAATATAGATGGGTTGGCAAGGGGTTCGATCTATCTATCTATCTATCGATTTTGTAGATTATTAACTTTTTTATTATTCTGTAAAGTGAGTTTACTTCATTTCTTCATTCAAAAGTATCTATCGGTGGGCATTAAAGAAAGCAGAAAATTGTCATAGTTTGTTGCATCCTGTTTCTTTTATGATTGTGTTTTTGTTGCAGAGATCTCTAAAGAAGTTCCAGTTCTTTACATACACACACACACACATTGGGAGTGAATTCACTATTTCAAGCTGCTTGTGTGAGAGAGAGAGAGAGAGAGAGAGAGAGAGAGAGAGAGAGAGAGAGAGAGAGAGAGAGAGAGAGAGAAATCTAATCTGAACAAAGAGAACGCACTAAACTATTTGAGAGTCTAATGGTTTTATTGAGTAAGATCCCCGTAAGACTAAATATCAAGACGTGCATTTTGGATTAATGAGGAATGTTTCACCTTCTATATAAAGAGAAAACACTGCTATATCAAATAAACAAAATCGGAAGATCCTACTACGCGATCAGATGAAGAACCTGTTTACTCAAAGAGATCAATATTTATATCGTAGTACAGTAAAACAATTACATATTTATTAGTCGACAGAAACTCTCAGACTACGAGAAAAAGGAAAAAAAAATTTTCTTGAAAAATGCATATTTTATTATATGTGTTTACAATTAAAAATGTAACAATAAACAGTTATAAACAATTGTTATTAGCATACTATAGTAAATCCAAAAAACATAGATGCGATTTACAAATAACATCTGTGTATATTTCAGTTTACCTAAATGGTCCTTAAATTTCTACATTTTGATATGTGATTTGTCTTTTCAGACGCAAAGGTTTTATCACGACGTTAAATTAAGAAGAAAAAAACAGTTCTAATAACTGATATGATTAACTTATGATTGATTAATTAGCTGACTGATTGATTTTAACAGCATGTAAAATTGAGCAGGTATTTTTTTTTTTTTTTTGTATATGGAGTTAAAGAATGGAGTTCATTATACTTTTATATTTACATTTCTTTTTTTAAAACATGATCGAATCGAATAAAAATGATTTTCCAGCAGTTCTATTGGATCCATAGATTGCATGAAAACAGGCACTTTCTATCAAGATCAGTGGAGCTGGGAGTAATGGCATTTAAGTGGTACTACATAGTCTTCCCGTTTCTAGAACTCGAGCCTGACTATCAGATACTCTTCCGTGTCATATTCAGGACACATGGCTAAGTTAGTGGGATGTCATTTTTAACTAATTTTGAATATCTGGTGAGATTTGGTGCATTTCTTGTCAAACCTATTTAAACGACCGTACTGTTCTAATTAAAGGTTCCTGTATTTGTCTAAATGAAACAAATTCGTTCATTGTAACATCATCATAACTATAATTAACATCTTATAATGCTAGAAAATGTAGCATCTTGCAATTGGGACAGAAAAACCATTAATCTTCCATTAATTGGTCGTTCAATGAGAAACTCATTAGATTCAGTAATACGAGAATTCCAAAGACGACAAGATCTGTTATTACCAATTAGCTCGCATAAGACGCCTACAAAGATTTGTACTATAATAATTTATATTGTTCCAAGCGAAGAGCCTTTAATGTCATTGATCTAACACATTGTCCATGACGAACAAAACAATAAAATTCAGTTTGTAAAAAATAATTTCAATTTGAAGTATTGTTGTCGGTAATTATATTGCGATTTCTATCTTCATTTTCTCCAAGAGTGGGTTACTTTAATCTCATGAAATATTGATGTATTGCTTTTTATATGATCATCATGCGGAATTAGTAGTGAGCAAAATCTTTCAAATAAAGTTGACACTGGTTATTTGTCTGGGTCAAGGTTCACGGTCACATGAATTGACTCGTCACAATATACAGCTCTTTTATACTTCCACACATTTCTGAGAATCTCACTTAGGTAGCAATTGATTCGTCATGGAGTTGACTACTATGCATATATAGGTTTTAAAATCTTTTATGGAAAAATGAAAATGCTTATTAGAAAACTATTATTAACTATTTATTATTAGGTTTTATACACATTCAATCTTGTCCGTTAATCATATGTCTTATTAGTTCCTGTTTTAATAAGCAGGTGTTGATAGTTTTTTTTTTTTTTTTTTTTTTGGTAATTTTCTGCAGCTCTCGTTTTCGTATCAAAGTTGGACTGCTCAGAAAATGACAACTTTATCCTCATTTTAAATTAGGTCATTTTATCTTATTTTTAAAAAATATGACATATATATTGATGCCAGCACAAGTGAGCTATTGATCTCATAAAAGCGAATTCTCAATTTTTCTATGCAAGCTTATCTATTTATTTATATTTTATTTTAATAATTTATTTGTATTTCATTTACTTATTTCTACTTTATCATATTTACTGATTTACTTATATATTTTTGCAACTTTATCTATTTATTTATGAGTGTGAGTCTGAGTTTATATTTAATTTTTTTATGTTATGCACGTTGTTTTAATTGACCAAATTTTAAATCAGAAATAAAAATAAACAGTTGGTCTCAGAATTTTTTTTTATGGTTTAAATTCATACAATCATTACGCATGGATGTCGTAATATTTATAATGCTTGTTATTTCTAAATTGCTTAAATGTTTGTTTAATGATTATTTTTTTAAATATCATCTTAATTCGGATGAAACTAACAATGATTTTATTCCAATGTTTTATTTTCTTTTTTGTTTTAGTATGCTTTTCAGTATTTGATTTCTTAACCCAACAAGTCTGTTATTTTACCCTTTGAAGAAAATATATAGAATATCGTTAAGTTATTTTCAGTTAGATTTGTTTTACAATAGATGAAGTGTTTCAAATATGCAATCCGTTTACAACATATATAGGTTAGTACCAACCATTTTGGTGATCAACATTTTCCTCAATTTTGATCCTTTATTCCTCTAGATGATATCATTCAGCAATGACTGTAATGATCCACACAGCCAATACCATTTAATATAAAGGGGGTTGTCCTCGTAGTGTAGTGGTTAAAGCGATGGAATGCGAAATTGTAGGAAGCGAGTTCGTACTCCAGTCGCGCTGGTACGTTTACTTTCGGGCAAATACCCTTGGGATAAGTATGAACCCCCTTATGCTGTCAGCTATGGGTTAAATAGTACAACTACTGTTCTTCTTGAAGGAGGGCTTTGGCATTAAATAACCTACAAAGGTTGATATGCCATTAAACATTGAAACCAAGCCTAAACTAAACCATCTGATAAAAAGCAATTCATCCCTTTGCGTTTGCCCTGCCACTTTAGTTTAAGTCAGCACCAACAAGTTTCCTTTTTGTCCAGTCGGTTGGGGCTGTAGAATACACCTAATGTTTCTCTTCAGAGGGGTAAGACACCCCCAATGAGTGTCCTGATATGACACTAAACAATCTTATAGTGCGGTTCCAGTAATGCTTGAGCGTTGGGGAATGCAGAGTACCTCTTCATTACCACTGATACCACATCTACTCTGGCCCGGAGTGTTAACGCCTTATTGGGTCATATTTTTGGGTCAAAGAGAACTAAACTTCGTACTTATGCTAGACTGAATTGCTTGAAATAGGAATGTTTTGACATAGAAATTTCGTACCTATGCTAAACGGAATTTTCTGAAATAAAAGTGGTTTTAAATGTAACTGTGTGGACAAAAACTATACTTATAACAAATTGATTTGTTTGAATTAGAATTGTTTGACTAAACGGAGGAGCTTGAAAAAATATTTTTGACAATGAAACTGTGTACTTATGCTAAACTAAACTGTTGCAAACAGAACTGTTGAACTGTTAATTTAATAAAAATGGATTTGGCATTAAATACCCTACAAAGAGGGAATTGCTATAAAACCCAAACAAACAAAAAACAAATAACCTTTATTCTTCAAAACGCCAACTAAAGATATCAAAAGAAATGAAAACTATATTTTACCATGGATATAAATTTGATCTGAAAAAAAAACAGTTACATTTTTATTAGAACTCTTCTGATTTTAAAGTTTCACTTAGTCTCACTTACAGTCACCAATTCATTTAATCTAATTTAATCTAATATATAATTAGTAACCTGAACATTCTATTAGCTGGATTTTAGTTTTGTACAAAAGCAAGTTGAAATTGTGAACCCACTCCCAATGTAAGTTTTAGCGCGCAACATTTTCCTGCTCTTTTCGTCTTAAACAAAACCAGATTTAATCAGATATTTTAATATTTAGGAGCATCAAACAAAGTGAACAATTTGTTGGCATTTAGTTCGAAGAATGTAGAACCGATGAGAATCGAAAACCTTAACAATAGTCTTCTAGTCCCGCTAACTTTTATACGTATCTCGCCACCCACAAAACTTACAAAGGTTAGTTTAGCAAAAATCCAATAGTATGAAACCTCCTCGGCGTCACTTAGAAGACGCTAACATTACCCATACAGAGGGGTGAGACTTCAAAAAGAAAGGTTGTCTTGAATACAAAAATTAACCACATCTAATAGTAAGGCTCATATTATGGAGATTTAGGAAGAGTGGAATACCCCTTCCGTTTTCATTACTCTTGCTTCCTCTTTGACCTGGTTGTAATTGTTCGGATGATAGTATTGGATTTCTTATCAAATCCAAATGCGGCTCAAAGCCATTTTATAGTGGAGACTGCCCACAAGCCAAAGCTTATGTGTGGAAAGAACTAAAATTATTTGGGCAATGCCTTTCGGCATTGCCCAAATAGAGCGCCTCAGACGCCAAGCAATTAACTTTGAAAAGCTGATAAATCCTGATGGGACGACCCCCTGAAGCCAAAGGGTTTCATCGACTTCTAACAACTTGACATGAATGCCAGTTGACTTCCACCGTGTTCATACCCACCCCGGCTCTGATCGGCGCTAGCAGTACCGCTGCTTAAAAGTTGTTCGAATGCAACTGGCATACTTTATGCTCAATATTTGTCAATCAATTGTATCAAAAACAATTACTAGAAGCTATAACTTTTTTTTCTAAGGATTAGTATTTGATACTTGAAACTATACCACCATGTAGAAATTAATTACTATTGATAAGTATAAATAATTTCTTAAGACTTAATAATTATTTGTATTAGATTGGAATACTTGAAAACATATAATTATTAGTATTAGAGATAGTTGATATCATCATCATTATCATAAAGTCCTGCATATATCACAGAGTTCCCCGACTCTCTCTCTCTCTCTCTCTCTTCTACTCTCTGTGTCTCTATGTCTCTGTCTCTGTCTGTCTGTCTCTCTCTTTCTTTTGTCTAGTCGGCTAGGGCTGTACAATACAGCGAATGCACCTCTGCAGAGGGGTAAGACCCCCTCCCAAACGATCTGATGGTGAGGCTCCAGTAATGCTGGAGCTTTGGGTAATGTGGATCACCCCTTCAATGCAATTGCCCCCAAGTCCAATCTGGCCCGGAATGATGGCACCTGACAGGGCCCTATCTATCAGTTAAATAGAAGTAAACTACATACTTATGCTAAATTGAATTGTTAGAATTAGAACTGTTTGACTGAACAGAATAGCTTAAAATACAAATGTTTTTGACAATTAAACTACGTACTTACATTTAAATTGCGGCCAAACTGAATTCTTTGAAATGAAACAGTTTTTGACATTGAAACTCTACTTACACGAAACTGAATTATTTAATATAGATCTGTTTTTGTCATTTAACCATGTGTTAACAAAATCTGTACTTATACTGAACTGAATTAGCTGAATTAGACATGTTTTAATAAAATAAATAGCTTGAAATAGAAATGTTTTTTGACAAATAAACTGTACTTACATTTAAACTGCATGCTTATGCTAAACAGAATTCTTTTGAAATGAACTGTTTTTGACATTGAAACTCTACTTACACTAAACTTAATTGTATAGAACTGTGGGTAAACAAAATCTGTAATTGTACTTAGCTGAATTAGAACAGTTTGAATAAACTGAATTAAACTGTGTACTCATGCTAAACTGAATAGTTTGAAATAGAACTGATTACTTACATAAAAATGGATTTGGCGTTAAATAACCTATAAAGGTTGATACGTCATAAAACACAACCAACCAACCAACCTCTCTCTCTTTCTCTCGCTTACCGTCGTTATCATCCTTCGCTCCTGTTGGGACCTCTACATTCAGTGTCCACTCACAACTGATGCATACAAATACTTGCTTTTTAGCCTACACTACCGCCTCCGTGTGTACGAGTCCATAAGAAAATGTTGTTTTTAATTTCATCCTTATTTCTCAAGCGGTGTACCATATATTCGTTTTATTTGAATGGCTTACAGCTGCTGTTTTGTGTGGTGTCTTATCCAGAATTTCTTACGATTGCCATGTAGCATTCTTGCGTAGTTACTATCTCATTTTTTTTTCTTGTTTTATTTCATCAAAGAGATCAGACTTTCCTATGACCGACAACCTGTCGATAGCAGTCAACACGATCGCAACGCGTATATTGACCTCACTTTTACTTGATGAGATATTGCTGCCAAGGTATGTGAAGTTGTCTTCTAATTTCAGGAATTTGTCATCAAAGTTGAAGTTTCATGTTACTTGAAAAATATGAAGCTTTATTTCCGTTCATGTTGTGGCCGATGCTCCCTGCTGCTTGCTCCAGACTTTTAGTTGGAATTCACTTTAGGCCAGCGTATTTGTGAGAAGAGCTAGTTCATCTTAGTCTGAATCTGTCATTGCATCGGCAGGATAAAATCTGCTACATATAATTTATTAAAATCTGAAATGATTATTTTTTTAATTTTAAATCTACTGACATTGGCGTTTCGTAGACCGATAAAATGAAACGCAGTTTCTTCCAAGCTGCAGTCGTGTCGATACTGCTATATTGATGCACTACAGGGACGCTAACTAAACGGATGGAGAAAAAGATTGACGGCAACTACACAAGAATGCTGGGAGCAATTTTGAACGAGTCCTGGAGGCAATACCCAACAAAGCACCAGCTGTACGGCCACATACCTCCCATCACGAAAACTATCAAAGTTAGACGAGGCGGACATGCAGGATACTGCTGAAGAAGCAGGGACGAGCTCATAAGTGATGTTCTCCAATTGACCCCCTCATATGGCCGAGCAAAAGCAGGACAGCCAGCTTGAACTTACACACAGCAGCTCTGAGAGGATATGGGATGTAGCCCTGAGGACCTGCTTGAAACGATGAACGATAGGGATGAGTGGCGAGAGAGGGTCAGGGATATCCATGCTGGAGGCATGACATGATGATGATCATCATCATCATATGTTGTACTAAAGTATCTCCTTGTAAAACCTCAGGGATAATTTTGAATGAGTCAACGACACCATGGAATGAACGAACCATAGCTTTCCTATTTTCGTAAAATATCATTATAGCAGTGACAGCTTCTTTAGGAAACCATATGTTTGTGGCATTTGTTGATTGACTTGGAGTATTGAACGGACAATATTGTGGTCTCACGATTTTTTGCACGTACTCCGTCGAGGAAACAATGGTTAGTCAGAATCTGTGATATTGTGGATCGTTTTCTCCGAAAGCTGTTTTAATATTTCTAAAGAATTTCCTTGATTTGGGGTTTGATATGTTTGAGAAGCAGAGTATAATAAATCTTTGTACTTATAGTTATTGGAGATATGCCTGTAATTCCGAGGTTACCTTCTTTGGGGAAGAGCATGTTGCAGTCTTTTGTCTATTTTTAATTGTAATATTTTATGCCCAACATCCCATAAGCAAATATTTTATGCCCAACATCCCAGAAGCAAAGAACGATGCTATCAAATTTGCTTATCTTCAATACTTCAGAAGGTACTTCATTGAGTCCTGAATTTTTTCTGCTTTTCATTTTTATCATTAATATGTCAACTTCTTCCGTGAAAAGTCATAGTTTGATGTCTCATAGGCTACTAATAATTTTTGGTAGTTTTATCTGAGCTTTCAGGCGGGTTTTTCAAACAGATGCTTGAGATGTTCTTTTTACATCTGAAATCTTTCTCCTTAGCTAGCTGCTTTCTCTTTTATTCTTGAGGATTCTTTCCGATAATTTCATTTACCGTTTGCCATGCTAATCGTGATTGTCTTTCTTCTATTAAATTTCTGATCTTATTGATTTGCCTTGAATGTATTCTAGTTGTTCTTTTCGATATGTTTTAGACTTCTTTTAACTTTTCAATTTTTTTTTTACATTGCTGTTGAATTTGTTTAAGGATATTTTTTCATGTTATCTCGTTTTTACCCATCTGCTACTGACTGCTTGAGTTCTTTGATTGGTATATACTCAACTGATACTTGTATATAAAAAAAGTTTTTGTATTTGTCGAACGGAGTATGTCAATCAGTTCTTTCCAGAAGATTATCATAGTTGTTTCTTACAGAATTGGCGTATGAGAAGCAGTCATATCATGAACCTTTACAAGTTTGTTTCTTATTTCTGCGTACAATTTGGCCAATTTTTACAGAGACGTCGCAGTGATCGTAAGGTACTCCTTCAAACGAGGAGTATGCAACACAATTTAATGTGTTATTCATCTACATCTTGTTTATACACGTATATTCAAGCTGTGCTTTAGAGCTATTTGCGTTGGTGTAAGTTAGTATCTTTCACTTTCCTTTTAAAGCTTAGGCATGTAAGCCTGTTCTTGAGTAAAATCTCTGCGAGATATTCATATATACACTTTGGCGAGTTATGCAAGCAGAATTCATTATTTCTTTATTTACCTATCTAAATATTCAGCTCTCAACCAATGATTAGAATGTTGTATTTGGGAATACTTTTGTCAAGGGAAGCTAGCTCGTTATAGAAGTAGGGATATCCGTTTATGACGCCACCAAGAGACAATAATTGAACCGGTGTTGCTATTAGATAGCACACATTATTTTCATTGAATTCTCCCTATGATATTTAGTGATTTAAAAGCAAGATGACCGAGAAGCATTTCTACACCTACAATTGCTATATTGGCAGATTTTTCCATGCAGATGCCGACACAAATGTCCATTCATTACCGGTAACAACATCTCTTACTTAGTTTACTGTGGTAATATCTATATACCTGTACGTTCATGATGTCTATAAGTTCGGTGGTAAATACTGTGAACTCAGGTAGCAGCTTTAATATGCTTATTGCCCAAACGTTCAAAGTCGTAATGTCAACAATGTTTTTATATCTAAGTAAATTTTCTTTTTAATCAGAAGCTGATTTTTTACCCTGAAGTCTGAACTCCAATCTCAACATGATATGCCCCTTGTTTATTCATGTGAATGGTGATGCCGTTTGGCTGTTTATTTTAATTAGTCTGGATACTCTATCGGTGTCTGGTTTCTTTTTCAAATAATAGACGTCACCCATTTAGAAGATTCGAGGTAGTTCTGGAAGTTCTTGGCCCAGAACGCTCCTCCTTTTAGCATCTGTTGAAGCGCACAGTTAATCCAATTTTTGATTCATACGCCTTAAATCACATTCACCATACTGCATCCCATGATTACATTGCTATACGCTCATTTGGCTAGAGTGATACACTACATCCTCATTAAATGTTATCCAGGAAAAAGTTGAGGCGCGACATTTGAGTGATAATGAATACAGCAAGTTTGAATTATGAGAAAATATAATAAAACACTTTATACTTCTGCCTTGTTGCATCCGACAGTAATGATTTCTTAAAATGTCTACCCAATTTGAGACATTTTATGAGTGTGTTTTATCTTCCTCTCTCTCTCTCTCTCTCTCTCTCTCTCTCTCTCTCTCTCTCTCGTGCTCCCTTCAAAACGGACAAGTTGAAAAGGGAATAAAAGTTGTACCAAATAAATCAATGATGGGGATTATTTTAAATCTTAATACTCTTTTCAGTGAACATACAGAGTTTTGTTTTCTTCTTTTCGTCTAGTCTCAAATTGAAAAGAGGCATTAATTTTACTAATAAATTTTAGGAGAGACTATATGTTGTCAATAAAAGAATATAGTAAAACAAATAAGTTAATAAATGCTCCTTTCTTGATATACTTTTCATTTACTCTTGGGCATATTTTTTGTTGGATGGGTAATTTTAGCCTTTTTGAGGCTGTGTGTGTGTGTGTGTGTGTGTGTGTTTGTGTGTGTATATTATCCCCTGTGTGTAAAAGCTCAGCAAAAAACTAAATATAAATGTAAATATACATCTACAAGGAAAACAATTCCTTAACGTCTAGGTACAAAATAAGCCTGTGCAGGTTGAGATGTTAAGATCAGTCAATCAATCAAGCAAACGCATTAAGTACCTCATGAAAATTAAACACTCCAAAAATGGTCTGCTAGCCTTGCTCCCTAGCCCTAGTAGCACCCATTTACAAATATGTTTGTAATGAATTAAGTAATTTCGTATTTCATTTTAAGTATCATTGCTTCAGACAAAGTAAGAATTGAAAATGTTGGTGTTGCACAAAGGAAAGAAAATGTAGTAAATTATCATTTGATTTAAATATTTTCAATTAAATATTAAAAGTGAGAATAAGCAAGAAGTTATTATTGGGTAGTATCGTAAATAATTTTCGTTTTAGTTAAATATAATTTGTTCATGAATAATTTCGCAATAGATTAATTTAAAAAAATTGCATGTTCGCCTTTATTTTGAATCACCTGTAGCCATTTATGAGGATGCGGGTTGATTCTTCTCAAGTAAAATTCAACAGGTTTTGAGCACAAGAAAATGTTGATAAACATTTTCATCTTCTCTTCTTAAGAAAGTTTTTTGCTATAGAGGGAGAAGGAAAAAGATGGAAATCACTTGGTGCCAGGTTTTTTTAATATAGTGGCCAGGGAAGAATAGTCCAACCACAATCTAATATTTTCTGTGTAAATTTTGCTGCCTTTGGTTCTGTGTTATCAGCGGTAAAAACAACGTTTTTCCAGTTGCCGAGTGCGGTGATTTCTCTAAGAATATTTTCGTACAAATTGTGACAACACCCCTGGCCAGCCGACTCCCACTATCTTAGCTTCTTTGAACCAAACTACTCATCGCCAGTGATTCATCATGTGGTTTCCGACCAAGGGCATTACATATTTAATTACGGCCACACAAAACACAATCGAGAGGATGGAAGAAAAGAACAAACGAACAAACACAGACTTGAGTCAGCAATAAAGGGGGAGTCTATGACACTGCATTCTATGAGTTAACATTAGCGTGTAATCGAACGAAATTCTCATAAGCCACTAGCAATGCTGACATCTTCTCGCGTTGGTTAACCCGGCCTCTGTAGGTCAGCAGGTCTTAGCAGTCGTCTTTCTGACTTCTGATGACTCCGTTCTCTGCCCTGCTTCCATCTTCTCACTGCCTCCTTCTGCTGACTGTGTCCTTCCCTGGACAGCTATCTCATGCCAACTGTTCTCTTCTGCCATGCTTTGTCAACTGCTCTCTTTGTCTTCTCTCGGACCTTCCTTCCCCCTCCACTTCGGGTCTCATGGGAGATCTCGTCCTCAGGCCCTTTGTGTGGGTTTCGCGCCAAATCAGACAAAGAGATTGTCTGACTGTCGTCAACACAAACGGAAACGAATTGCTACGCATCGTGTCACAAAATGTTGCAACTGTTGAGAGCATAAATTGGCATTTAGTGATTGTTTACGGTTTAAAAACTCTAAATGAATAATACTTCTGTGGTCCCAATATACTTGCATGACCGTGATTTGATGGATCTTTGGATTAGGCTGCGTAAACTCATTCAAGTTAATCCGCTACCTTTTGCATTGAATATTATTATAAAAGACAAAATTCTCCAGAAATTGGACATTTGTCTGCGTAAAAAACTGTCAACATAAACATGTTATCCTCATTATTCTTCGCACTATGAGGATGAAGAACCCAAACACCTAGCTAGCTCATTTTCCTATCTTTTCAAGTGGTAGTAGATTGTGGATTCGGATGTGTTGACATCAATTGATAATTCTCGAATAATTTTGCATTGATTGCTTTCCACCTATTATCTTAAAGCATCTTGATCAAAGTCTGATCAGTGTCCTGGTGTGAGTTTATTTCTCAATGACGTGTCGTTTGAATAAAACATCGAAAACCAGTTTCAGAGTTGGCAGTAAGTAATGACATCTTGACAATAAACTCATTTTTTTTTTCGTAACTGCTTTTAGCGTTCTTCTTATTTGTAAACTCCCACATGATTATATATCGTACAGTTACTTTCAGTTTCTCCATTTTAGGGACAGGAGGATATTGGCTAAACTGATTCACACTTTCACTATTGAAAAAGTAATGACCGATGAAGGCTCTTTGATAAGGTAATCTCTGGTTATGTTTAAAACATTGAAAGTTTGAAATACGTAGTTACATGTTACTTATAAAAAACGCAAACTATTCATGACCCAATACAATAGTTTCTTTTATCGATTAGGGTAGTTTTAGAAATGAAAGACTTTGACAGATGTGGTTTTTATTAGTGCAATGAATACAAGTAAGCAAGTTT
Organism: Rhodospirillales bacterium; assembly: GCA_963669385.2. Lineage (GTDB taxonomy): Bacteria > Pseudomonadota > Alphaproteobacteria > Kiloniellales > JACOMY01 > JACOMY01. The sequence continues at coordinate 280,475 of CAXXGD010000061.1, read as the reverse complement.
TCTTTTGCTTCTCACATGACCGGTCTTTGGCAGGAGCAAATGGGAAAATTGCAAGTTCACAATCGAATTTTTTATGAGTGGAATGCGAGAAAATTTCATGAAAGCAAATGGAATCCTTTTGACAATCATGAAATGTGACATTTGCCCCAAGATACCAATTTCTTGAAAGTATTCATCTCATGGAATGTTGTAGGTTTCTTGAGTTTAGAGAATGAACATAGATTGAAGTTTAAGAGAAAAATCTCTTTTAGGTGACGTAATGGATTATTACCATGTGAGTTTTTCACATCAGCGTTAGCTGATGGTCTTTCACTGGAGATTGAGTGACAACAAGTCTCATTAAGTCTCCGGGATTCTTCTCAGTATTCTGGGCGTTTTCAATAGTGCTGTTCTTTGGATGGTTACTTTTGTATCATCACGACTTTCTGGTTTTATATACGCAAAGATCAGAAAATAAAATGAAATAAATGGGAAAAAAAGAAGGTTTTGGTTAAAAGGGATTTTTGTTTGTCTTAGTGACTAAACATTAAGAGTGTCAATTGACGGAATGTTTTTTTTTAATTGGACAGACACCAATATGATTAACAAGAACTAAACAGTAACCTCTTCTGCCAAGGGATTGGTCATAGTAAGAATTTATCTCAATAGTGTCTCAGTGGAAGACAATCTTAGTATTTGGGATTGTATAATTCTACTCATATTCGCTCAAAATAAAATATTTCTGTAACAAGTGATATTCATTGTTTCAGTGGTAAAAAGAGTTTTCAAAAATGCATGTAAAATAAAATATGAAGTTTTATAAACATATAACGAAACTGAAATTGTATTTACCTTAAAAAAACTAGTCAATGAATTAAACGTATTTTTTCAGAGAAGTCCCATTTGAATTCATAATTCTTATTCAAGCAGATTATCCATTTATCAAATCACCCCTGACATATCTCTTTTAGTATGATGTCTAAACAATAAGGAAACTAATTTGTAATCGCACTGGCTCATCATTGCATTTGCCTTCAGATAAATTTTAAACTTTAAAAAAATCTAAATCTCCAACATTTATACTTTTAATCTCACACCTTAAATTATTTTTCACTCTTTTGTAGCCATATGAACCTCCTTATCGTCCCGGGTATGCGCTAAATAGTACCACTGCTGATCTTCGATAACGATAGTATTGGCATTAAATAACTCTTGAAGTTTGATATGCTATTAAACTAAGAAACCAATTCGATTTTAGCAAACTTATTGTAGGTGTATCGATCATAAATTTACCAACTTATTCTGTTCTAGATAGAATATATTTGATCAAATAACTCATCTCCATGAATACGTTATATTGTTTTGTCGATGAATTTTCTCAAAGGAAATAAAATATAAGATATTCCTTTGTTGTTGGTAGTGGTAGTAGTAGTAGTAGTAGTAGTAGTAGTAGTAGTAGTAGTAGTAGTAGTAGTCTTCTTCTTCTTCTTCTTCTTCTCAAGAGGCTAAGAAAAAGCATGTTTTACTCACGGAAATCAATACATGGTTTCGTTTACAGCAACCTGCCTAGAATTTATCCTGGTTGCTACAGATGAGAATTTTCGTTACTTAAATATTGGCCTATTTTAATTCTCATAAGAGTTTTGTAGTTAGACTTTAAAGCTATGTTCTACGAGATATTTAATCCATTGAATTTTGCAGGGTAACAATATCAATTAAAACAGAATTGATATGATGAATGAAATATGTAAATACAAAAGGATAGAATTTAAGCAAACATAAAGTTTATGTTACTATATTTATCACATAGCTGCAATGTACACTTAGAAAATAGAATTTAGAAGCAGAAATAATTGCATCAAATACAATCCTTATTGAGGCTTTCTCTTGCAGCTTTTACGCTGAGAACACGCTGACTGTATTCCATGAAAAACTGTAAGACCCCAATTAAAGCTTGTCTTAAGTATTTCGCTAAACTTCAAATGATAATGAAGCTTCTTGAATTTTGGAGAGTGATTGCACATTTTCATTGCGGCTACTTGCAGTTCTTCTCTGACCTGGAGTGGCAGCCCCTGTTAAGATCTCATCTATGGGTCAAATAGATCTGTCTAAAATAGTTAAATTGCAATGGTTGATAGCACACAAATGTTTACAAGTTATTCATGTTAAGAATAGCTACTTTAATCAATAGTTGTTAACTAAGGATTATTATTATTAGTTATTCGAAAACTTTTGAGAAAACAAATGATTGTTAATGAATCAATTTGTAAATGTGAATCTATCTATCTATCTATCTATCTATCTATATATATATATATATATATATATATATATATATATATATATATATATATATATATATATATTTTTATATAGGTGTAAGGGCACGCATACAACTGTGAGTAAATTATCTATATTTTATAAGAATGATTTATATGACATAACCATAAGCCAAAAACTCGAAAGGAAATCATTTCACAAACTATTGTAAATATAGAAGTACAGTGTATCCGATTCTCTAACCTTTAGGCATAATAATGATTATAAAAAGATAATGACATACGTTTCAAGGCATTTCGTTCGACTAGAAATAATAAAATCCAGGCGTATTTGTTTTAGGAGAAAATCACTCTTTAATAAAATGAATGAACGAATAAATGAATAACTTGTTCGGAGGATACAAGTTTATGACAATATTATGTGTAATATAATTACGTTATTTGGTTGGTTGAGATTTATGGCAAATAAACCTTTGTAGATTATTTAACGTCAAATCCATTTTCATGTCAATAATCAGTTCTATTTCAAACAATTCTGTTTAGCATGGGAACAGTTTAATTGTCAAAAACATTTCTACTTCAAGCAATTCAGTTTAGTCAAAAGTTCTAATTCAGCTAATTCAGTTTAGCGTAAGCATATATTTTGTTTACACTCAGTTAAATGTCAAAACAGTTTTATATATAACAATTCAGTTTAGTGTAAATATAGTTTCAATGTCAAAAACAGTAAAAATTCAAACAATTCAGTTTAGCATGAGCAGGCAGTTTAAATTTACATCGGCCTGTTCAGGAAGGAGCGCCGGTCGGCGACGCGCTCGATCTCCCCCGGCCAGTCCACCTCTTCCACGAAGGGGTCGTAGCCGATCACCCGGCCAAAGCTGGGCGCCGCAGCGCGAGCGGCCATGCGTCCGATCCGACCACAACCCAGCACCCCGAAGGTGAGGCTGGTCGGGCGGCGCAGGACACCCGTTGCCGCATGGTTCCAGCCACCCTGGCGGACCGCCCGATCGTAGAATGGCAGATGGCGGACCAGCGAGAGTGCCATGGCCGCGGCGTGGATTCCCACTTCCGCCACCCAGGCATCGGGCACATTGGCGATCCAGATGCCATGGGCACGCGCGGCCTCCAGATCGATAGCATCGACGCCCACCATTGGCAGGCTCACGATGCGCAACCGCGGCAAGGCGGCAAAGACCTCTAGTGTCAGGGGCGCGTAGTTGGCGATAACCGCCTCGGCCTCACCAGCGGCTCGCACAACGTCCTCGGCTGTTCGGCACTGAGGGTCCGGGATCCGCAGAGACATGCCGGCAGAGCGAAGGAGTTGCGCCTCGAGGTCCAAATCCGGCTGGACGTAATCTGTGAAGAGAACCTGCACCCGCAATCTCCCCCTTCGATAAGACGCGACGCCTGGGCGCCTCGGCCTTATGTGAGCGCTTCCCTCTTGCTCTTGGCAAACGACTGATCTATGGCCAACCTATTCCGCATTGGAATGCCAAAGTTGGGGAAAGGAGGAAGGGCCTGCATGCGCAAGAGACTGCCGCCGCTGCACTGGTTGCGCGCCTTCGAAACGGCGGCTCGGCACCTCAGCTTCACCAACGCTGCAGAAGAGCTGCACATCACCCAGTCGGCCGTCAGCAAGCAGGTGAAATTGCTGGAGTACTATCTGGAGCAGCCTCTCTTCCTGCGCGGCCGCCGCGGGCTGACCTTGACGGAGGCCGGGCGAAACTACCTGCCCACTGTCATTCACGGCTTTCAGTTTCTCGAGAAAGGCACCCACAACTTCCTTGGTTATTCGAGCGGAGAGCCGCTTAGGATCAAGGCCAATCTGGGTTTCGCGGCCACTTGGCTTTGTGCGCATCTGCACGAGTTTCTAGATTCGCATCCGGAAGTCATCGTCAGTCTCTCGACCGCCCTTTGGGAGCAAGACTTTGCCGGCGCCCAGGCAGACGTCGAGATCCGCCACGGTCATGGCGGGTGGGAGGGGATGGAGGGACTGCGCCTGACCAGCGAGACCTTGGTTCCCGTTTGCGCGCCCGATGTAGCCAAACGACTTCGCCGGCCCGAAGACATGGCCAAAGAGCGCATCCTGCATTTGACCGGGTTCGACGACGGCTGGAACTACTGGGCCGAGCAGGCGGGCTTGCCGGACCTCGTTGGCCTGGAGAGCCACTCCTTCAGCACCTTCGTGCTCACACTCAATTTGCTGCGCCACGGTAAAGGTGTCTCCGTCGCCCATGAAATCATCCTGGAGGAGATGCTAGCCCGCGACGAGCTGGTGATTCCCTTCGACATTCGGGTTCCTTGCAGAGACAACTACTACCTCTTGATTCCGCACCGCGAGCACGCCAATCCCGGCGCAAAGCTCTTCGCCTCTTGGCTTATGAAAAAGCTGGGCGTAGAGGATGAGCTCGCCCAAGTTCATTGATCCGGACGGTATCTGTTAACGAAAAAAGGCCGGCCGAGGCCTCATCTCCGCACATGCCGGCGTGCAGGTGAAGCTTCGGCCCAAGGACGCGAGACAGGGAGGATTTGCCTCTCGAATGACAAGGGTTAGCGCCGCCACCAGCGCTCCGTGTTCTTGTCGCCGTCCATATCCCAGTTGGAGGCAACCTTCTCCGGCGTGCCGATGGCGTCGGTCACCGCGCAGGTGACGTTGGCGAAAAGCGGTATCACCGTTCCGCCCTCATCAGAGCAGATCTGCTGCATCTCGGCATACATCTGGGCGCGCTTCTGCTGATTGAGCTCTGCCCTTGCCGCATTCAGCAGAACGTTGAAGCGGTCGTTTACCCAGTAGGACTCGTTCCAGTCCGCGCCGGCCGCATAGGCCGTCGAGAACATCCAGTCTTCGGTCGCGCGGCCACTCCACCAGCCGACGATCCAGGGTTTCTGCATCCAGACGTTGGCCCAATAGCCGTCGGTCGGCACGCGCTCCACCTCGATGTCTATGCCGATTGGCGCGGCATGCTCCTTGTAGAGGACGGCGGCATCGACACCGCCCGGGAAGATGTTCGCAGCCGTCAGCTTCAGGGTGATGGAGTCATAGCCGGCCTTCTTCAGATGGAACTTGGCCTTGTCCGCATCGTAGTGGCGTTGCGGCAGGTCCTTGTCAAAGTAGCGCTGGCCCTTGCCGATCGGATGATCGTTGCCCAGGTAGCCATGCCCGCTGAGAACCGAGCGCAGCATGGCGTCGCGGTCCACCCCGTACTTCAGCGCCAGGCGCAGGTCGTTGATGTCGTAGGGGGCCTGATTGGTCGCCATGGGAAAGACGTAGTGCTTGTTGCCGCCGACCTCTATCACGCGAATTCCCGGTGCATTCGCCAAGCGACCCATGGTCTTGCTGTCAGGCTTTTCGATCGCGTCGACTTCGCCCGACAGGATTGCGTTCTGCCGGGCCCCGGCATCGGCCACATTCAAGGTGATGACGTCGTCGAAGTAGGGGCGCCCCTCCTTGAAGTAGTTCGGATTGCGCTTACCGGCCGAGCGCACACCCGGATCCCACTCAGTCAGAACGAAGGGGCCGGTGCCGATGCCGGATTCGAAGCCGGCCGCATCCGTACCATTCGGGACGACCGTCAGGTGGTAGTCCGACATCAGGAAGGGAAAGTCCGCGTTCCCACCGATCAGGTTGAAGACCAGCGTGTTCTTGTCGTCTACCTTGATGGTCTCGATGCCAGCCACCGCGCCTGCGGCCCCGGTGTTGGCATCGGGCCCGCGGTGGTGATTGATCGAGAAGGCAATGTCCTCGGCATCCAAGGTCTTGCCGTTGTGGAACTCCACACCTTGTCTGACCTTGAAGACCCACTGCGAGGCATCGTCCGACGGCTCCCAGCTTTCCACCAATTCAGGCACGACGTCGCCCTCGGCGGTCACTTCGCTCATGCAGTTGCGTACCTGCCAGCTGGTGTTGATGGCGTGCGTGTCGATCAAGGTGGCACCGTCAAGAGTATCTGTCGTTGCTCCTCCCGCTACCGCTTGTATCAGCTGGCCACCGTGCTTCGGATCTGCCGCTCCTGCACGCGTCGCCCACAAACTGGTCGCCATGCCGACGCTGAGGCCCGCGGCAGCGGCGTGGGTCATGAACTCGCGCCTGCTTGCCCGCCGGTCTCGCAAGACTGTGTCGAGGATCTTATCCGTGCTCACTGTGTGCCTCCCGCTGGTTGGGCTCCCTTTGGCGCTACCAAGGGCACGCGGTGTCGGTCGGATGCTTCCGGCTCTTGGCCTTGCAGTGCAGAATTTTTTCTTGTGACACCGCTCTAGCGCCTGACAGATTCATCAGATCGATTGGGCCGGCCAATGGCAAACAACCAATTCCGGATCATTGTATGACGTTTTGGAATAGCTTAATCGCACAAGCCGTTTCGCTTTGGTCTGGCCGCGCCCTAAAAGAAAATCGAGAGCCGCCCCGTGCCGCCATATTCCTGCTGGCTGCCTGCCAGCAGGGCCTGTCCGCCGACCGAGACGATGGCGCGTTCATGCACACGCACCTCTAGATTGGCGCCGATATCGGCAAAGATCGGCCGGGCCCGATCGCTCACCTCATAGCTGGGTCCAAAACCACCCATGCCTTGCAGACGCACGCCCGTCGAGCGGTCGCGGCCGCTGACGATCGCCAAGAGGCCTGCTGAGGCGCTGGCGTTGGTCTCGGCGCCGAAAAGCGAGAAGCTGCTGCCGACTTCCAACACGGGGTTCACGGTCACAAGTGTCTGGCTAAAGCCCTCGACATCCAGGCCATAGGCGCCAGCACCACTCTCATTAAAGCTACCTTGCCACTGGTGGTCGATGCCGAGATCGAACCAAGGCTTGAGGTAGGCCTGCTCGTTGATGTCATAGACGTGGCTCACCCGGGCATGCGCCGAGATCCAGTTGGTGTTGGGCGAGCTCTCCGCCGTTGCCGTGCCGCTGGGCGTCAGCACCTGGCGTGAAACATCATAGCTAGCGATGCCGCCGGAGAGTGAAGCCGACAGGGTGGTTGCATCGATCTCCTTCTTAGCCGCAACGCCGCCCTGAAAGCGGTTGCCGTCGCCGTTGAAGCGAGTGTTAGACAGATTGCTGTCCTCATAACCGAAAGCGAGACCAAGGAAGAAGCCATCGCCAACCGCCATCTGCCCGCCAAGAGAGAAGCCGAAGAGGCTCTCGTCGTACTCGATCGAGTTGGCATTGCGTTGCCGGTCGATGCCGCCGCCATTGGCCTGCAGCCAGAGACAGCTGCCCTGGCGGGTGAAGAGCACCTGGCCGTCACTCCCCTCACCCGGGCAGGAGTTCAGGTCGCCGGCGAACCGCAAGCTGGAGAAGAGGGCCGCGTCGGAGGGCGCGAAGATCTCTCCCGGCGCGAAGCGGTCATAGGTGTCCACCAGGTCGGCGACCTCTTCCGTGGTCAGCAGGAAGAGGCTGAGCTCTTGAACGAAGTCATCGGTACCGGGCGCACCAACCTCGATCATGGCGCTTATGGAGTTGCCGAAAGCCGTATGGTTGTCATTGATTATGTCACGCAGGCCATCGGGCACTTTGGCCTGTGCCTCTGCATCGCCGTTCCACGGCGTGTAGTCGACCTTGTAGTCTAGCCAGACGACCTCGCTGCCGTTGCCTAGCTTGTCCTGCCGCAAGCTGTAGTCCACTGTCGCCGTGCTGCCGACCGTGAGCGCGCTGCTGTCCAGGCTCATCTGAGATTGCAGGATCGTAAGCGTCGCGCTCTCATTGTCGCTGGGCGTTCCAGACAAGGGGTTTGGCTGCACCGACCCGGAAAAACTGTTTCCCGCGACATCGTCAATCTGGATCAGATCATTGGCGCCACCAAACTCGAAGTCCACCCAGGTCTGACCGCTGGATTGCTGGGTCACTAGGCCGCTGATCGAGGAGGTAGCGACGGTGCCCTTGCCGCCGGCCGAGATGACGCCGGCGTTGGTCAGCCTTCCGGCGGCCCCGCCGAGGCTCACCTCGGAGCCGAGCCCGAAGGTCGCACCGCTGTTGTTCATGAAGGTAATGCCCATGGGCGTGCTCGTCGTCTGTGCGGCGGCGGCGCCTACAGGCTGGCTCGTCTCCCTGAGGGCGGTCCGAATCGATCCCTCGATGAGGCCATTGTTCTCGACCGTGAGGTGGGCCGTGCCATTGGTGCGGATGACGAAACTATCGTCTTGGACGCCCCCCTCGTGGATCAGGCTGCCATTGTTGGTGATGAGATTGCCATTGCCGTCGAGCAAGCCGATGGTTGCGGCACTGCCCGCGGCCGTCGAGACAGTCGCCCCCTCGGCAATTGAAACCGTGATGGTGCCGCTGGTACCGCCTTGGCTCTGCGCCAGGATCGCGCGGCCGCCCTCCCCCGAAGCGCTGACGTCGCTGTTGACATCGATCGTCACCGCGCCGCTGGTATCTTGCGGATCGAGAGTGCCGCTGGTGCTTTGCGCGACGATAGCCTGGGCCCCGCGTCCCGTCACCGTGACCGGGCCGTTAATCGTGACCTCTATCGCGCCACCATTGCCGCGGTCGCCTGCACTACCGGCGAAAGTATCGATCGTGGAAAGGCCGCCGAGGTCGCCGGAGATGGATGCGATTCCCCCGGACCCTCCGACCGACTGGGCAAGGATGGCATGCGCCTTTTCACCGCTGGTCGAGATCGGCCCAGCCGCCACGGAGATATCGCCACCGTCGCCGCCGTCGCCGGCAGACTCTTGGACGCCGAGCCCGACGCCAATGTTCAGATCCAGCCAGGAGTCGGAGAAGCCTCTCTCGACATCTCCGGCTGTGCCGCCACCGCCACCGACCGACTGCGCAAAGATGCCGACACTGCCTTCTCCGCTCGTCGAAATCGCTGCGTCTTGAGCGACGGTGACCATCCCACCGTCGCCGCCACCGCTACCGCGCCCGCCGACGGTCACCGCACTCCAGTCCCCGGTCGAGCCAGCGCCGGCGTTGCCACCGCCACCGCCGATCGATTGCGCGTGGATTGCAAAGGCGTGATCACCGCTCGTGGTGATGCTCTGGCTTCCCTTCACGCTGACAGTGCCGCCGTTCCCCGCAGCACCAGCGCTGCCGCCGACGCCGGCGGTGATATCGCCAAGGTTGGGAATGAAGGAGAAATCGGCGGGACCATCGGCGATCGAATTGGCGGTGGCGTTGTTCGTCCAGGCTTCGATACCGATGTCCCCTTCACCGCCGTCACCGCCGCCGCCGCCAATGGAATGGGCCACGATGCCGTGCCCTAAGCGGCCGCTGGTCTCGATCGTCCCTTGGTTTGTCACCGCGACGCTATCACCGTTACCCGCCGCACCGCCGCTGCCGCCGACTTCGACGGCCATCGAAACCGAAATCTCGGTGGTCTTCTCGTTGTCGCTGCTCTTCTTCCCCTTGCAGCCGAAGCCGGCACCGCCGGTAAGCGCGCTGCAGATACCGTCGAAACTGAAGGAGACCGAGGAAGCAGTGCCACCGTCGCCGCCGCCGCCGCCGAGACTGACCGCGTAGATCGCCCGCGCGCTCTTGCCAGCCGTAATTAGGCTGCTGGCGTTGCTCACCTCGACCTTGCCGCCGTCGCCTGCCGCCCCACCGCTGCCGCCGACGCCGACGTCGATGCTAGCGCTGAGCTTGGATGGATTGCTGATGCATCCGATGGAGTTCGGCAGAGGCTGGACGTTGACGTTGGCAGCAGCACCTCCACGCCCCCCGCCGCCACCGACGCTCATCGCCAAGATGCCATGGGAGGCACCCTTGCCGGTGGTGATGGCGCCCATGTTCTTGACGCTCACCATTGCGGCGTCCTGACCAGTCCCCCCCGATCCGCCGATATCGACGCCGATATCTGCATTGCGATCGCCAGGAATGGTGGTCAGCACGGAATAGGTCGACCCACCGTCGCCGCCGTTGCCGCCGATCGACTGCGCAGCGATGCCGTCCGCGTAGAATCCATCTGTCTTGATCGTCGCCGAGTTGTCGACGCTGACAGCGCCGGCAACGGCACCGGCGCCGCCGGAACCGCCGATGTCGACGGTGACATCGGCCGAAATGGTCGAGGCCGCATTGAGGTTCCCGCTATAGACGCTGCCGCCGGCCCCGCCGGAACCACCGACTGACTGCGCCAGGATCGCCTTGGCCCCGAAATCGCCCGTCGTAATGGAAGACGACGTCGTTACCATGGTCGTCGAAGCGATGCCGCCATCGCCTCCCTTGCCACCGATCGACAGGCTCAGGCTACCAGAAACCTCGCCGCCGGTGACACTGCTCTGCGCGGCAAAGCCGCCGTTGCCACCGGACCCGCCGATCGACTGGCCGAGAACGCCGAAGGCGTGATGGCTGCCGGTGACAATCGCCCCCTGGCTAGCAACGGTGACCTGGTCCGCTTTACCGCCCTCGCCGCCTTCGCCACCGACCGTGATGCTTGCATCGCCGACGGTAAGCGCGGATGCGGTGATCGCGCCTTTGGCACTGCCACCGCCGCCGGCGAGCGAACGCGCCTCGATGCCGCTGGCGAAAGCCCCGGCTGTCGTCAGGTCGGCTGCGTTGGAGACCTCGACCATGCCGGCATCGCCGCCGGTCCCGCCGTCGCCGCCGACCGAGATCCCCGTTTCACCGGAAAGCGCCGCGCCCGTCAGCACGTAGCCGGCGCTACCGCCCGACCGGGCGATGCTTGCGGCAAGAATGGCTTCCGACGCAGTCCCCTTGGTCTCGATCGACGTGCCCGGAGCCGTGGTCACCGTCACCGCCCCGCCGGAGCCGCTGGCACCGCCGTCACCGCCGACAGTGAACCCCAGCGCGCTCGCGTTCGTGACCCCTCCGCTCACCGTCCCGCCGCTGTCACCACCGCCGCCGCCGATGCTCATGGCGGAGAGACCGCGGGCGTTGTGCCCCTGGGTAGAGATGTCACCCGCTGTCGAGACCTCGACCGCGCCGCCGTCACCCGCACTGCCGCCACTGCCACCGACGGAGGCCTCTATCGAGCCGGTCGATTGGCCGCTGAGGCTGCCGCTGAAGTGCGAGGCGCCGCCGCCGCCGCCGATCGACCGTGCGGCGACGCCGTTCGAAGAGTGGCCTTGCGTAGAAATCGCCCCATCGCTGGTGACCTCGACCGCACCGCCGTCACCGCCGCTACCACCCTTGCCGCCGACGGAGGTGTTGAGAGCCATCTGGCTTGCCAGGCTGCCGGACACCGTCACGCCCGCGTGACCGCCGCTGCCGCCAAGTGACAGTGCGGAAAGACCTGGAGAGATATCCCCTTTGGTCGAGATCTCATGGTCGACGTCGACCGTCACGGTCCCGCCCGCCTTTCCGGCGCCCCCATCCGCACCGACCGAGAGATCGAATGACGCAGAGGAGATCGCGTTCGCGGCCACGGTTGTCCCCGCGGCACCGCCGCTACCGCTGACGGAATGGGCATAGAGGCCGGGAGAGATATGACCGAGTGTGCTGATGGAGCCGCTGCCGCTCACCTCGACATCGCCGCCGGCGCCTCCTGCCTTACCAGCCCCGCCCACGGCGAGCGAGGCCGAAAACATGCTGAGGGCATCGCCCGACACCGTCGTCCCACCAGTGCCGCCGCCACCGCCGTGACTGTAGGCGGCAAGACCCGCCGACAGATCCCCCTCGCTCGAGAGGTCACCGCTCGAAGCCACCGTCACCTTGCCGCCATCGCCACCTGGGCCGCCACTGCCGCCAATGGATTGGGAGAGCGCCAACTCTCCGGTTGCCTCGGTCACCGTTGTTCCGGCCGAACCGCCACCGCCGCCGGTGGAGTGCGCCACCAAGGCGCCAGCGTTGCTGCCCTTGGTCGCGATGCTGCCACTGCTTACGACCCGGACATCGCCGCCGGGCCCGGCCTCTCCCCCACCGCCGCTGGCACCCACCGAGACTTGAAAGACAGGAGAAAGACCGCCGGAAACGGCATAGCCGCCATCGCCACCGCCGCCGCCGACGCTGTGGGCATAGAGCCCGCGTGCCCGCTCACCCGAGGTCTCGACTTCATAGCCGCCCGTCCCTTGGTCGTCGAAGGTAACCTCGCCGCCGGATCCACCCTGGCCGCCTCTGCCGCCGATGGCCACAGCCCCACCCGAGAAGATGGAGACGACCGAAGAGCCATCGCCGCCACCGCCGCCGATGCTGGAAAGGAAAATGCCGTCGGCATCGTCGCCGGCCGTCGAGATGTTTCCTGTGGAGGCAGCCATAACAGGTCCGCCGTCACCACCCTCGCCACCGGCCCCGCCGATGTCGACGATACCGATTTCGGAGTGGGCCGAGCCACCACCGCCGCCTAGGCTAGCCCCATAGAGCGCATCGGCTTGGTCGCCCCGGGTGGTCACGTCCGATTGGTTGGATAGGATGACCTTACCCCCATTGCCGCCAACGCCGCCGGCACCGCCAAGTGCGACGATACCGGTGGCCCCTCCGCCGTCGCCACCACCGCCGCCGCGGCTGGCCCCATGGAGCGCCCGCGCGCCCTGGCCCGCGGTCTTGATCGAGGTGGCCATGGACTCCAAGGTCACCGTGCCGCCATCGCCGCCGGCCGAGCCCGATCCGCCGATCGCCCCGATACCGAGGGCATTGGAACCACGGCCACCGCCGCCGCCGACGGATTGCGCGAGGACAGCTGCGGCGGAGGCGCCTTTGGTGGTGATGCTGCTGCCGCTGGCAACGGATACCGACACCGCGCCACCGGCCCCAGCGCTTTCGCTGCCGGCGCCATAGGCGAGAAAGCCGGTCGAGGAGCCGGCGTCACCGCTAAAGCCGCCCACAGACTGCACGATGATGGCGTTGGCTTCGTTGCCAGAGGTCTCGATCCTCCCGGAAAAGGTGACACTGGCATCACCGGCCGGCCCGCTGCCGGCAGCCGAGCCTCCCTTGCCCTCGCCTGCGGTGGCATTGCCATCGCCACCGTGACCGCCGTCACCACCGTAGCTACGTGCGAAAATCCCCTGCGAGCCGGGTCCGAGCGTCGAGATGTCGGCGATCAGCTGGACGTCGACAGCTCCGCCGGCACCACCTTGTCCTCCGTCGCCACCGAAGCCGTCGCCGATGACCGAAGAGTTCCCTTCGCCACCATCGCCACCGCTGCCGGCGACGCTCTCCGCGCGCAGGCCATGCTGCGCCCGGCTGGTCGAAGTCGTAGAAATGGTCACGCCTGGCTTCAGGGACGTGACGGTGACGGAGCCGGCTGCCCCACCCTTGCCACCGTCGCCGCCTTGCGCCCTCGAGTCGACGATGATGACCTGGCCTTCCCCTCCAGCCCCTCCGTCACCGCCGCTGCTCTGCAGAAAAATCGCACTGTCGCCGGCAGACCCTACCGTGAAGCTACCACCGTTCAAGTTGGCCTTGACCGGGCCACCCTGTCCGCCTGTACCGCCCTTGCCGCCGGTCGCATCGGCCGCGGAATTCTCTGCCTTGCCGCCAGCACCACCTGCACCACCGGAAGATCCAACTATGAGCAAGGCTTGCTCCCCGCTGACCGACACTCCGGTCAAACCCTGAAAGCGGAAGGTGCCGCCATCGATAGTCACCGTCACCCCCTCTGAGCCTCCGCCGTCGCCGCCGTCACCGGCGTTGGCGGCACCGGCCGTAGCATCGGTGTTGGCGCCTCCGCCCGCACCACCCGCCCCGCCTTGCGAGGTCGCAGCCATGAGTCCGAGGCTGCCCACGTCATCGATGACCGTGGCGTCGAAGAGGGTCAGACTCGCTATGGCCGCAGCTCCGCCATCACCGCCATTGCCGCCGTTCGTCGTACCGAATCCGCTCCTCCCCTCACCGCCCGAACCGCCGTCACTGCCGCTGGAGGCAGCCACAAGGCCGAGGCTAAAGCCTCCGCCGAGCGTGAATGACCCATCAACCACAGCGAGACTGGCACTCCCGCCCGGGGCCCCCTGGGCACCGTCTCCGCCGGTGCCCGTCCCAAACGCAGCCTCGCCTTCACCGCCATTCCCGCTGCTGCCGCCAATGCTCGTGGCCAACAGAATCGTACCGAGCTCGGTGCCGCTAGCCGTCCCACTCTCGAAGACGAAGTTAACAGCACCGCCGCCGCCGCCGGGCAATCCTGCGCCGCCGGTTGCGTTGCCGAAGGGCGGACTGTCTTCCTGACCATCCGCACCTGCTCCGCCGTTCGATTGAGCGGTAACGCCGGAGCCAAGGGTCGTGATGGAGAAGTCATCGCCCGTATAGGAGAGGAATAGATCGCCGCCTGGCTCCTGCGCGCCACCTGCATTACTGCCCAATAGGGTCGTTGTTAGAGTCTTGTTATCAATGTTCGCTGTTAGATCTTCGACGATAAGATTTGAAACGTTGCTCACCACAATACCGGGAGGAAGCTCGCCGGTGCAGGTGGCGGTGCCATTCGAAATGGAACAGTCTGCAGTGGCCGCATATGGCCAAATGCACAGGACCGAAACCGTTCCTAAGAGCCCAAGGGCCCTGCTGGCCGCCGACATTGCCCCCCTCCCCGTCGCGCAACAGTCAAGAGATTGCGCTTACAAATTCGCAAAACCTTAACTTAACCGGGGAGAGTGGACAAGCTTCGATGACCGCCGACCCGTCTGGACCGCGACCACCGAACCCATTGAAACTTGGAGAGTTGTCGTATGGCTTAGCCGTAGATGATTGCGTCAATGTTGGTGACGAGAGCACCCGCGGGCAGTGTCACGCCGGCGCCGAGCGCCAAGGTATCGCTGCCGTTGCCACCATCGATGGTCTCGCCGGCCAGAAATTCGGCCTGCTCAGCCACGACGAAAAGATCATCCCCGGCGCCTCCAAACTGGATATCGACACCAGAGCCACCGATCAGCAGGTCATTCCCACCGTCGCCCTGCATGAAGTCCGCACCGCTGCCGCCAAACAAACCGTCCATTCCGCTGCGCCCGCGCAGCAAGCTATCGTCACCGGCACCGCCGTAGAGAAGGTCGTCGCCGACATTGCCATAAAGGCGAAGATCGTCGCCGCTGTCACCGAAGATACGATCGTCACCGGCACCACCGAGCAGCGAGAAATCGCCGGCGCGCCCCCCGTAGATGAGGTCGTCAGCCGACCCGCCACTGAGCCGCGTATCTGACAGTCCCCCGCCGAAGATAGAGTCCGTACCGGATCCCCCATTCAAAACGGTATCGGCCCCATCGCCGCCACCGATTCTGTCAGCTCCGTTCCCGCCTGCAAGCGATACATCGTTGCCACTGTTGCCGTTCAAGCGATCCGCCCTGATCCCGCCCCACATCAGCGCATCGTCGCCCGAGCCACCGGAGAGCGTATCGTTTCCGTTCCCTCCCACGAGTGACAGGTCGTCGCCGGAATCTGCACGAATCTCGTCGCTGCCGTTGCCGCCGAACAGGCTTTCGTCGTTGTCGTCTCCGGCATAAAGCGTATCGTTTCCGCTGTCGCCGAAGATGGCCTTGTCTTCGCCGGGGCCGCCAAACAAGCTGTCGTCTCCATTGCCCGTGTAGAAGCGATAGTCCCCTGCAGAGCCGCCAAAAAGGATATCTGCGCCCTCACCGCCAAAGACAAAGGAATCCGCTCCGCTGTTGCCTGATATCACATCATTGCCGATGCCGCCGTAAAGACGAAAGTCGTCGCCATACTCACCACGCAAGCGGTCATCGCCATCGATTCCGAAAAGGAACCCGTCGTCGCCGTCCTCGCCATAAAGGAGATCGTCGCCACCGCCTCCGTAAAGTTGGGCGTCATTCCCGCTATCCCCATAAATGAGGTCCGCACCAGCTTCACCGAAAAGAGAGGAGTCGCTGCCGCTTCCGCCAAAGATTCTGTCCCCGCCCGAGCCACCTATCAGAAGACCGTCATCGCCGTCGTCCCCGTGGATAAGGTCGCGTCCTTCATTGCCTAGGAGCACGAGGTCAGGCCCCGAACCTCCGAAAATCCGATCATTCTGGTCGTTGCCGTAGAGAAGGCCGTCCGCTCCGGATCCTCCGTAGATGCTGTCGAAACTCGTCCCACCGAAGAAGGCAATGTCGTCGCCATCCCCTCCGCGCAGCTCGTCACGACCGTTGCGACCGAAGAAGCTGCTGTCATCGCCGGCATTGCCAAGAAGGCTATCGTCGCCGGCGCCCCCATCCAGCTTGTCCTGCCCCGATCCACCGAAGAGGCTGTCGTCAGCGGCCAGTCCATAAAGCCGGTCATCGCCGCTGAGACCATAGATGGTATCGACATCGTTCGTCCCGGTGAGAGTGTTGTTCTCTCCACTCGTCCCGAATATGACAGCCATGTTTCACCTCTCACACGTTCTCAGCGAGTGCTCGGAAAGTGTACACGCTCGAAGTTCAGATGTACATACGTTTGGATTCCTCCGGCGACTCCCACGCCAACTTGGGTCAGACCGCCTCCCTCTCCCAACGGCGGACAATCGCCTGCTGCGCCAGAGGGGACGAGGACACATCGAGGTCGAGCGCCCAGATGGCCGAGGCCATGAGGGCCTGGTTGCTGGTGATAACGGGCTTGCCGAGCCGGCGCTCGATCTCCGGCACCGCTTCGACGGCGCGGAAGTCGGTGCAGGAGATCACGATCGCCTGCGCGTTAGGCCTGTCCGCCGCCTCGGCCATTTCGATCACGCGCTCAGGTGTGGCGGCAGCCACCTCAAGATTGCTCCAGGGTTGGGGCGTATCGCAGCGGCCGACGCAGGTCATCCCGAAGCTCTCGATGAAGTCGACAGCCAAGTCGTTCAAGGTGGCGACATAGGGCGAGGTGAAAGCAAATCGGCCCACATCCAGAGCCTGCAATCCGTCGATCAAGGCTGACGCGGCCGTCACCGCCGCAATCCCTGTTGCCGTTTCGATCGACTCGCGGAAGGCGGCGTCGTAGTCCGGCCCCTGCGCCAAGGTAGCGGAGGTGCAGCCGTAAAGGATGACGTCCGAACGGCAGAGCTTGAGGCTCTGGACGACCTCTTCCGACGCCCTGTCGGAGTACTGCCGCATCTGATGCTCGTCAGGGATCTGGTCAACGTCATAGCCACCCGCACGGGCGACGTGCACGGAGACGCCTTCGGGTGCCAGCATCGCCATGTCGGGTTCCAAATTGGTGTTGGAAACCGGTACGACGACGCCGATCCTGGCGAGGCCGCGCGTCTGCTTAAGGCTGGTGTTCACTGTCTTTCCCCCAAGAATCCTGTTCCCCGCATGGCCCGCCGCCTGTCGATCGTTGCCGCCCGGTCGAGCAATCCCTTCTCGTCCAGGACAATGCCATAGACGTGACCTGCCTGGTCCGGCGACACCAGCCCTAGATTGAGGTCGCTCAGGACGGCCTCCGCCGGCCTGTCCAAGGGGTCACCATAGCCGCCGCCGCCCGGCGTCTCCCAGATCAGGCGGTCACCTGCGGGAATCGTCTGCTCTCCCTTGCCGGACAGGCGGGACCCTGACTGCAGGGTAATCCGGCCGAGCGCACCGGACTTGCCGCCGTGCCGGCCGCGCGCCGGATACTTGGTCCGCTCGACACCGGCAAAGAGCTGGATGGGGGCGCTCTCGCTGCTTTCCAGCTCGATGATCTGGCCAAGGCCGCCGCGATGGCGGCCGGCGCCGCCGCTGTCGGGGATCAGCTCGCGCCGGTGGACACGCACTGGTGCCGTGGTCTCGGCAATCTCGACCTGAGTGCCGAAGACGCCGCTGGGAAAGGCCGTCGCGGACAGGCCGTCCTTCGTCGGCCGCGCGCCGGTGCCGCCGGAGTGCGTAAACTCGGTCGCAAAGGGCCGCGCGTTGCCCTGTTCGCGAGCCACCGACGCGGCGCTGCGGATCGGGATGTCCCAAAGGCAAGAGGCTCCTTCGGCCGGCGCCAAGTCGGGCACGGCCTGGTGCATCGTCCCGAACATAAGGTCTGAGACCATCTGACCTACCGTGTGGCGCATGGCCACCGGGGCTGGATGCTGCGCATTGAGGATGCAGTTGGGCGGCGCAGTAAAGCGGAAGGGCGCCAGCGATCCGGCATTGTTCGGCACCTCCGCGCCAATGAGACAGCGCAAGGCATAGACGCCGTACGCCGCCGTGTAGTTGATCGGGACGTTGATGCCGAAGGCCGAGATGCCCGAGGAGCCGGCCAGATCCGTGACGATACTGCCATTACCGACCGTCATGGTGGCCCTGAGCTTGATCTCGAAGTCGTAGCCGTCGAGGATCAGCGCGTACTCGTACGAGCCCGCCGGCAGCCGGCCGATCGCCGCCTCGGTCGCTTGCCGGGAGGTCGAGAGGATGTGTTCGGCGAGCTCGGCCAGATCCGCCAATGAGAACTCCTCCATCATCTCGCCCACGCGCGAGGCCGCAACATCGCAACAGGCGATCAAGGCATAGAAGTCGCCTTCATTGGCAATCGGCGAGCGGGAGTTGGCCTTCATGATGTCGATGACCAGGCGGTTGATCCGCCCGGCCTCCACCAGCTTCATCGGCGGCAGGAAGAGGCCCTCGTCGAACACATCGCTGCCGTCAGGGCCCATTCCGAGCCCACCCAGATCGTAGACATGCGATGTGCAGGAGGTGAAGGCCACCAGCTTGCCGCCATGAAAGATCGGCGCGCAGAGAAGAATGTCGTTGAGATGGCCGGAGCCGATCCATGGGTCATTGGTCATCAAGACATCACCCGATTGCAAGGAATCGCGGTCGAAGGAGGGCAACAGCAGCTTCACGGCTTCGGCCATAGTGTTGATGTGCCCCGGTGTACCGGAGACTGCCTGAGCGATCATATTGCCGTCGAGATCGAAGACACCGGCGGAGATGTCGCCGCACTCGCGCACGATCGGGCTGAAGGCCGCGCGCATAAGGACCTGACCCTGTTCTTCGACAACGGCCAGCAGCCGGTCCCACATCACCTGAAGGTCGATCGCAGAGCGCAGGGGCCCGGGTACTCTGGCGTCTTGGGTTGCCTCTTTGCGTGATAGGACGATGTTCCCGCCCTCGTCCAGACAGGCCCTAAAGGATGGCGAGACGAAGGTCGTCGTCTGCGGCTCGACGATCAACGCGGGTCCTGCGAGGCTGTCGCCGGCCTGTAGGTCATGCCGGTGATAGACCGCCGCCTCGACCGCACTCTCGTCCTGCCCCAGCATCAGCGTGCGAAAGCCGGCGGGTCGCGCCCGCTGGGCGTTTTTCGGGCTGGGGAGGCCTTCCCTCTTCGCCGGAAGGGTCGAGGCCGCCACCGACCAGTTCATGATTTCTATCTCCATGCCCGGCACGACGCGACCGAACTGGGCCTTGTAGTCCACCTCGAAGATTGAAACGAGACGCTCGAGCTTTGCGGCGTCGATTTCGCCCTCCGGAACAGCCACTTCGATCTCGTGGCCTTGACCGTCGTATCGCATGAAGGCCACGCGCCTGATGGCAAGCGCCTCCCCCTCTGCGCCGGCCGCGACGATGGCTTTGGCCTCCTCCTCCATCTCTGCCAACAAGCGGTTGATCTCGACAAAGGGAAAGCTACGGACGAAGGCATGATGGCTGCGCACGATGTCATAGGATACTGGCGCGAAGAGAAAGCCCACCGCTGAGCCAACGCTGGGGTTAGGCGGCACGATGATCTGATCGATACCGACCTTCTCGGCGATACGGGTGGCATGCAGCGGGCCATTGCCGCCGAAGGCCACCATCGTGCAGTCACCCAGATTGGTGCCTTGCTCGACCGCATGGATGCGCGCCGCGTTCGCCATGGCTTCGTCGACCATCTGGGAGATGCCGTCCGCGCTCTTGTGAACGCTCATACCCAACGGATAGCCGACGGCCTGTACCATGGCGCTCCGCGACAGCTCGGGCTGCAAGGTGTGGCGGCCTTCGGCGAAGCGCTCTGGGTCGATGTAGCCGGCAACGACGTCGGAATCCGTGACGGTAGGCTCCTTGCCACCCCGTCCGTAGCAAGCCGGCCCAGGGTCGGCGGACGCGCTTTTCGGGCCGACGCGCAAGCGCCCCAAGGAGTCGACGGCGGCGATGGAGCCGCCCCCAGCGCCGATCTCGATCATCTCGATGACCGGGATACGGACGGGAAGGCCGCTTCCCTTCATGAAGCGCTCGGCCCGCCCGATCTCGAAGGTGCGCGAGGTCTTTGGCGAGAGATTCTCGATCAGGCAGACCTTAGCCGTCGTCCCCCCCATGTCGAAGGATAGAACGTTTGGAAGGTCGCATTCAGCCGCGACCTTGGCTGCCAAAACTGCGCCTCCGCTGGGGCCCGATTCGACTAGGCGGATGGGAAAGGCTGTCGCGGTCTCCAGCGTGGTGATGCCGCCGCCGGAAGTCATGATGAAGAGCGGGCAGCTAAAGCCCTGATCCTTAAGGGCGGTATCGAGTGCGCTCAGGTATCCCACCATCAAGGGCTTGATGTAGGCGTTGGAGACCGTCGTTGAGAGGCGATCGTACTCCCGCACCTCCGGCGAGACTTCGGAAGAAAGCGACACCGAGAGGCTTGGCGCGCGAGCGGCGAGGGCGTCTCGCACCTGGCGTTCGTGGGCGGGATTCTTGTAGCTGTGCAGAAGACAGACAGCGAGGCTTTCAATCCCGGAGGAGAGCACGGCCTCGATCACCCTGTCCAACGACGCCCTGTCCAGCGGGATGTGGGCCGTCCCGCAAACATCCGTTCGCTCCCGCACCGTGAAGACACGGTCGCGGGGCACGATCATGTCCTGCTTTTCGAGATTGATGTCGTACTGGTCGAAGCGACGCTCGTAGCCGATCTCCAGGATATCGCGGAAGCCTTCGGTGGTGATAACCCCAACCTTCGCGCCGCGGCGCTCGATCAGGGCATTGGTTGCCAGGGTGGTGCCATGAATGACCGACCCGAATTCGCCAGGCTGCAGCGGAACCTCCTCCAGGGCGTAGCCGATGCCGGCAATCACTCCTCGCACTGGATCGTCCACGGTCGTCAAGGTCTTTGCCGTCTTGATCTCGTCGCCAGTTTCAATCGCGACGTCCGTAAAAGTACCGCCGATATCAACGGCGAGACGCGGTCGCTTAGAAATCGCCATCGCAGAACCCTTTCTGCAGAAGTATAATAGTCGCTTAAGCTTGGAAGACCTCTAGTCGGAAAGGCGCTTACATGACCGAAAGCAGGTCCACGGGTCGCACGACTAGAGACAGTCGGGCCGGAAGGCGGACACCATCAATGGAATGGCACTTGGGAGCCGGACCGATACGCCCGCCCAGGCGCTGCCTGCCGCAGCGCTCACGCAAGCGCCCGGATCAGGGCACAAGGTTCGACTTGTCGGCCCTCCGGCAGAAGCAGAATGCAAAGGGGTTGATCATCTGTCGGCAACCCTAGTCAGTCTCCGCGAAGACTATTCTCGGGCCCACAGGGAGTCAATTCCCGTCGTGCACTCCCGGCAAGGTCGATTCTCGCGTCCTCAGCAAGCAACGCTGCGGAAGCGCTACGGTCCGCATAGAGGACCGGCCCGGAGCAAACACGACTTTCTTACCTGTCAGATCGTAACCTCGATGCTGATCAAGCTACCGCCGCCGGGTATGGTGACGCCCGGTGCCAGGTCCAGCGTGTCGGTCCCACTGCCACCGTCGTAGAGAAAACCGACGAAATCCCCTTGACTGGCGACCACGAAGGTATCGCTGCCGCTATCCCCGTAGAGCTCGTCAGAACCGGCGCCGCCGATCAAGACGTCATCACCGTCGCCTCCATAGAAGTAAGAGTCGTTACCATTTCCGCCAGACAGTGTGTCGACACCACTGCCGCCATCAAAGATACGGTCGTTACCATCACCCCCGTAAAGGCTGTCATCTCCGGACCCTCCGGTGACCAGGAAGTCGTTGCCGGTGTCTCCATAGACACGGTCGGCCCCATCATCCCCCCGAAGAACGCGTTCGACGTCGCTGCCGCCGTAGATCACGTCCGCGCCGGTACCTCCCGCTAGGCTGGTATCGCTCCCTGCACCACCGAACAACCTATCGTCCCCAGCTCCGCCGGAAAGTTGCGTGTCGTTAGAGTTACCACCGAGCAAGCTGTCATCACCATCACCGCCGAAGAGAACTCGGTCGTTGCTGTTCCCACCGTCGATGAAATCATCACCGCTCGATCCGAAGAGGAAACTGTCGAGACCTCCGCCACCGAAAATCCGGTCGTCACCATCATCGCCAAAGAGGGTCGTATCGTTTCCAAAGCCGCCAAAAAGACTGTCGGCTCCGGACCCGCCAAGGAAGAAAGTGTCGTTGTTGCCGCCACCTTGCAGGATGTCGTCACCCTCTCCCCCAGAGAACGAGATGTCGTTCCCGTCGCCGCCATAGAGACTGTCGTCGCCTTCATCGCCCAAGAAGGTTATGTCGTCGCCGACGCCACCGGAAAGGCTGTCAGCGCCGCTTCCGCCGTAAAAGCCGTGGTCGTCGCCGCTTCCACCGAAGAGATCGTCGGCCCCTGAGCCGCCGTAGAAGGAAGCATCGTCGCCTTCATCGCCAAACAAGCTGTCTTCGCCATTAAGGCCAAGCAGACTGCTGTCCGCGCCACTTCCACCATCCACACGGTCGTCACCGTCACCACCGAACAGTCGGAAGTCTGCACCGCTGCCTCCATAGAGGAGGTCACTGCCTAGGTTGCCCGTCAACAAAGTGTCGGCGCCGCTGTCACCATAGATGCTGTCGCCTTCAAGGCCGCCCATCAGTGCGAAGTCGGCACCGCTGCCGCCCCACACGCCATCCTGCCCGCTGTCACCGTAGAGGAAGCTGTCGTCACCAATGCCGCCCTCTATGCTGTCGTCGCCATCGCCGCCGAGCAGCGATTGGTCATTCCCCGTATCACCGAAGAGGCTGTCTGAACCGACATTGCCACGGAAGTCCAAGTCGTCGCCGCTACCTCCGAAGAGAACGTCATTGTCGTTCTCGCCGAAGAAGCTGGCGTCATCCCCGCTACCACCAAAGAGGATGTCGTCGCCTGCGTTTCCGCGGAAGTAGCTGTCATCCCCCTCCTCTCCGTAGAGGCTGTCCGCGCCACTGCCACCGAAGAAGGTCGCATCACTTCCCTCGCCTCCGAAAAGGCTATCGTCTCTGTCACCGCCATAGATCCCCGTGTCCGCGCCGTCACCACCGTAGAGGCCATCGTAGCCTGCATTGCCGAAAAGCGCCCTATCGTCACCGTCACCGCCGAACAAGCTATCCGCGAGGTACCCGCCCCATAGGGTCGCGTCCGCGCCGCTGCCGCCGTAGATCACATCATTGCCCGCATTGCCGATCAGCACGGAGTCGGCGCCGCTCCCGCCCCAAATGCTGTCTTCTCCGCTGTTCGCGACGAAGAATCCGTCGTCACCTTGAGCGCCTTCTATGCTGTCGGCACCGGAACCGCCGTAGAGGGAGACGTCATTGCCTTCCTCGCCCTTCAAAATGTCATCACCATCGCCGCCGAACAAAGAGCGATCGTCGCTGCTGCCACCCGACAGGCTGTCGGCGCCAGTACCGCCGTTGAGGGACTCATCATTGCCCGCGCCACCGTAGAGGCTATCGGCACCACTGCCGCCGAAGAAGCCGGTGTCGTCGCCGCTACCACCGAAGAGCGTATCCGCACCAAGCTCACCGATCAGATAGACATCGCCGCCATCGCCGCCAAAAACGACGTCGGCGTCAGCCCCGCCATAGAAGCGGGTGTCGATACCACTCCCTCCGAACAGGCTGTCCGCGCCCTCGTCACCGATAAGGTAGGTATCGATGCCAGACCCCCCCATGACGGTGTCCGCGCCGGATCCTCCGTAGAGGTTGTCGTCGTTACCCTGCCCCCCCTCGAGATGGTCAGCTCCCGATCCACCGAACATGCGGGCGTCATTCCCATCATCGCCAAAGAAGCGGTCATCGCTAAGGCCACCTTCGAAGCTCGAATCGTCACCATCTCCACCATAGAGGCTGTCCGCGCCACTGCCGCCGTAGAGATGGGTGTCATCGCCGCCACCGCCGAAGAGCCTATCGGCACCTTGGTTACCGGTCAGATACGCGTCATCACCATCGCCGCCAAAGACCCTGTCGCCGTCAGCCCCACCATAGAGCCGGGTGTCGATGCCACTGCCCCCGAAGAGGCTATCGGCGCCCGCGTCACCGATGAGATAGGTGTCTATGCCCGACCCACCCATGATGGAGTCCGCACCGGACCCTCCGTAGAGGTTGGCATCATCACCCAGACCACCCTCGATGACGTCGATGCCAGATCCACCAAAGAAGCGGGAATCACCACCGGCGTCGCCGAAAATGCGGTCATCCCCAAGGCCGCCCTCGACGCTCCTGTCATCGCCGTCGCCACCATAGAGGCTATCGTCGCCCACGCCGCCGATGAGATAGCTGTCGTTTCCGCTACCACCGAAGAGACTGTCGCTGCCGTCTTCGCCAAGAAGACTAACGTCGTCGTCGTCGCCGCCGTCGATCCTGTCGTCCGCTGCCGCTCCGAAAAAGCTTGCGTCCGCGCCGCTGCCACCCACTAGGCTGTCGGATCCGGACCCTCCGAGGAAAACACTGTCCGCGCCACTGCCGCCGGACAGTGAATCATCGCCCCCGTCGCCAAGGAGTGATTCGTCGTTCCCGCCTCCACCGTAGACGAGATCGGTGCCGGACCCGCCAGCGAGAAACTCATCGTTGCCTAGGCCACCGAAGATAAGGTCGGTCCCGCTCCCCCCACCGAAAGTATCGTCATCCCCGGTCCCACCATAGATCGTGTCCGTCCCGTCACCCCCAAAAAAGACATAGTCGTTGCCGTCGCCACCAACGAGAACGTCCGCTCCGGTGTTGGCGCGCAAGAAAGAGTCGTCTCCTGCCTCGCCGAGCAGGCTGTCGTCGCCGTCGCCGCCTATAAGGCTTATGTCACTGCCGCTGCCTCCGTAGAGCCTGTCGTCCTCACCGCCGCCAAAGAGCCGCCTGTCGTCACCACTGCCACCGAAGAGCCTGTCTTCCCCCGTTGCTCCGACGAGGCTCAAGTCGGCCCCACCCTTCCCGTAGAGGCTGTCCGCGCCATCCTCACCAAAGATCCTTGAATCGTCACCGTCGCCTCCGTCGAGGACGTCATCACCGTCTCTGCCAAGCAAGTTCTGGTCGTCGCCTTCGTTACCCTCAATAGTGTCGTTGTCACCGGCGCCGTAGAGAAACCTGTCTATACCGGATCCGCCTTGAATGAGGTCGTCACCATTGCCTCCGAAGAGATAGGAATCTGCCCCACTATCACCGTGGATCGTATCGGCTCCATCCCCTCCATAGAAAATGTAGTCCTTACCCAAACCGCCGGCTAAGATGTCGCTTCCAGAATCGCCTCTAAGGGAGCCGTCATTGCCCAGATCACCAAACACCGCATCGCTACCGGAACCGCCCCGCAAGACCTGATCGTTGCCGCTCCCTCCAAAGACACTGTCATCACCTTCCAGCCCCCTGAGAGTTTGATCCGCGCCGCTGCCACCATAAACCCTGTCAGCGCCGCTATCGCCGGAAAGCAGTCGCTCATCGCCAAGGCCACCGTCGATGTAATCGGCGCCGGATCCTCCATGCAAGGTTCTATCGTCATCGATACCGCCGAAGACCGTGTCCGCTCCGTCCCCACCATAAAGCAGGTAATCGCTACCTTCGCCGCCGCGTATGACGTCACTTCCGGAGTTGCCTCGAAGGTAGCCATCACCTCCGGTATCACCAAACACGGCATCATCGCCGGATTGGCCATTCAGCACGCCGTCTCCACCGCTCCCGCCGTAGAGGCTGTCGTCACCGTCGTTGCCGACAAGGCTAAAGTCGGAGCCATTGCCACCTTCGACCAGGTCATCGCCTGAATCACCCTGCAGGCTCTCGTCGTTCCCGTCGTCTCCTGCCACGCTGTCATGGCCGGAGCCACCGAAGAAAGCCCTATCCTGACCGTCACCCCCTTCGATCAGGTCATTACCGGTGCCGCCGAAGAAGAAGGCATCCGCCCCGCTGCCGCCAGCGACCGTGTCGGCACCGCTTTCTGCAAGCAGGGATCTGTCGGCACCACTGCCGCCATAAAGCCGGTCCGCACTAGCGCCACCCGATAGAAACTGGTCGTCTCCTTGACCGCCGAATATGAGATCTTCGCCCGCCCCTCCGCTGAAGGTATCGTCATCACCACTACCGCCATAGATGGTATCGGTGCCCCCTTCTCCGTTTAAGTAACGATCGTTACCACTGTCACCGTGCAGGACATCGGTTCCGCTTTGGCCGCGCAGGGCTTGATCGTCGCCATCGCCACCAAACAGCGAGTCGGTCCCTGTTCCCCCGAGGAAAGCCGTGTCGTTCCCACTGCTACCAAAGAGACTGTCGTCGCCGAGACCGCCTAAGAAGGAGAAGTCGTCCCCATCATCGCCGAAAAGCGTGTCGGCGCCGCTTGCTCCATAGAAATGACTGTCGCTCCCGCTGCCACCATAAAGCCTGTCCCCCCCTGAACCGCCGTGGAAGAGACTGTCCGACCCGCTCCCCCCCATGAGAAGGTCATCGTCATTTGCTCCGTCGAAGGTACGGTCCGCATCATCGCCGCCGTAGAGACTGTCGGCCCCGTCGCCTCCGTAGAACCGCTCGTCAACACCATTGCCGCCAAAGAGTTGGTCTGCAGCCGCAAAGCCGAAAAAGTAGCTATCGTCGGAACCGCTGCCGTCTAGGAAGTCCGCTCCCTGACCTCCGAAAAGATAAAATTCCTTACCGTCGCCCCCGAAGATGCTGTCGTCCCCGGCGTTGCCATAGAGTCCGAAATCGTCTCCCTCCCCGCCAAAAATGCTATCGTCCCCGGCGCCGCCACTAATCTCGTAGTCCTGGCCACTTCCGCCGTAGACTGTATCGGCGCCAGATTCACCATAGATGTAGTAGTCGTTGGCACTACCAAGATCGAAATGGTCTGATCCGGACCCTCCGTAGAACCTTTGGTCGCGACCATCACCTCCGACGAGGCTGTCGTTGCCCGACCCACCATAGAAGTAGCGTTCATTACCACTGCCGCCGAAGAGACTATCGTCGCCTCCCCCTCCAGCAAAGCGGGAGTCGCCCCCTTCTCCGCCCCGCAGGACGTCCGCTCCCTCCCCACCGTAGAAGCTCATGTCGGTACCACTTCCGCCCGACAGGCTGTCGGCTCCCTCCTCGCCGAAGAAGCTGACATCGTCGCCGGCATTGCCGAAGAGGCTGTCGTTGCCGCTGGCTCCATAGATCGGGCCGTCCGCGCCGCTGCCGCCGTAGAAGGTGTCGCCGCCCGACCCGCCGTAGAGGCTGTCCGCGCCACTGCCCCCTTCCAGCAGATCCTCGCCCAGGCCTCCCTCCAGCGTGTCCTGGCCCAAACCTCCCTCCAGGAAGTCGTCGCCGTCACGGCCTTGCACCAGGTCGTTGCCCGCGCGCCCACTCAGAGTGTTGTTGGCAGTGTTGCCCCGGACCAGGTTGTCCAGCTCGTTGCCGGCACCGTTCAGCGCCGGTGTCCCGCCGACCAGACGCAGCTCTTCCACCTCGCCAAGGCCGCCCACGGTGCTCGACAAGGTGAAATCGGCTTCAGCCAGGACCGTGTCGCGGCCCTCGCCGTCCAGATCACGCACCACGTCGGCGCTGGTCAGAACGCGGATCGTGTCGTCGCCCTGGCCCCCATAGGCCGTGTCGACGCCGGCACCACCCTTCAGGAAGTCGTCTCCAAGGCCACCGTAGAGCGTGTCGTTGTCATTGTCGCCGAAGAGCGAATCGCCGCCGGCCTCCCCCATCGCCACGTCGTCGCCACGCTTGCCCCTGAGCTCGTCCGCACCGCTGCCGCCTGCCAAGCTATCCGTGCCCGTCCCGGCATTGACGACGTCGGCGCCTGAGCCACCGGCCAAGGTATCGTCGCCGTCGTTGCCGACCAGCGAATCCTCACCGTCCCCACCATAGGCACTGTCGTTCCCACTACGGCCCAGCAGGCGGTCATCACCGTCCAGGCCGCTCAACCGTTGTCGCTGGAATTGCCCCGAATCCGGTTGTCCAGCTCGTTGCCGCCGCCGGAGATCGCGCCGGCATTGCCGTCCAGCAGCAACTCCTCGACTTCGCCGGTCGCACCCATCGGCAAGGTGAAGTCGGCCGAAGCGATGACACTGTCCGTCCCCTCGCCGACATTCTCGATGATCACATCGCCTGGGTCGTCGACCAGGATGACGTCGTTGCCCACACCCCCAGCGGCCGTGTCGACCCCGGTGCCGCCCACCAGACGGTCTCGGCTGTTGCCCCCGTAGAGGCTGTCGGCCCCTTCATTGCCCAGCAAAGTGTCTTGACCGCCAGAGCCGTAGGCCGTGTCGTCGCCCGCTGCCCCGCGCAGGATATCGATCCCGCCACCACCGAAGAGGCTGTCGCTCGCGCCACCACCGTAGAGGTAGTCGACATCGGCCAGGCCATAGAGACCGTCGTCACCCGCAAGGCCGAAGATGGTGTCAACCAGATTCGTGCCCGAAACCGTGTCATTGCCACCGGTGCCATAGAGCGTCGCCATGCCGTCCTCCACCGAAGGGACCGATCAGCATGCCGACGCCGCGGGGGACCTCTCCTCTAGAGCCCTGCTGCGGTGCCGCCTCTCTCGCCCGCCTTCCTTGCCTCACTGAACAGGCCGACGCCCCCCCTAGAGATCTGCCGGCCGTTCACCCTCAGATTGGAGACAAAGCCTAACCGCAAACGCGATCCGCTTTAAGCTGACCCGATGACAGGACGACCTAACCAAAAGAATAGGTCGCGGTAGAACTGCAAAAATGGCGAATATGGCCGAGGTAAAGACAAGGACATTAGCCTGAAGATCAAACGCTACTGACCAGACGTCAATGACTGGGACCACAGTACTGCGTGTATCCTGAACGGGCCAAAGAGCCAGCAGCGGCCCCAGCCCTCCCCAAGGGGCACACCCGGAAGGCACACAGACGTGCCGAGTGGTGCAGGCGTTCCATGCCGACGAGCGACCTCACCCAGTTTCGCGTCGGCGGACACCCAGCACCACTCGGCGACCGTGATTGGCGGCGGGCCCGCTGCCGCCGCCAATGCTGATGCTTCTAGGCGGCAAGGCAAGGCAGGTCCGTCGCTGCGCCTCGATCCAAGTCGACTTCGTGGGCCTCGATCTCCGGATTGAAGCGAAACCCCAGCTGCGCGGCTAAGCTCAGCATCGCCTTGTTTTGCGGGTGGATATGTCCAAGCAGACGGCCAATCCCCAGCCTCTGCGCCTCTTCGAAGGCACGCCACAGGAGTTCCGTGGCAACGCCCTTGCGGCGGTAGTCGCGTTCCACGGCGATCCCGAACTCGCCCAGCGTTCTATCCCCCGCGGCAGTGATGATCTGGCAAGAGCCGCGCAGGACACCGTCCTCGTCCAACCAGCCCAGCACTGAAGACTCTTCCCACGGCATGCCTTGGCAGTAGCGCGCGATCTGCTCGTCCTGAATGGAGTTATGGAAGCGGAAGAAGCGCCCCTTTTCGCCTAGTCTTTGCAAGTGGGCGGTGAGTTCGGTCTGCTGCGCCGGCCCAATCGTGACCAGCGAGGGCTTGCGCCGCATGGGCCAAACGACGCGATCGTCAGGCCGAGCGACAGGATGCATGGCAATGGCGTGCCGCGCGTCCTCTTGTGAAATGCTTGAGAGGTGCATCGTCACTCACCCACCTGATCAGACGCCTTCGCGCTGCGAGCGGCGCCCTGCTCGATCGAGTAGTAGTCCGGAGCGCCGCCGTAGTTGAGTGGGCTTCGCTCTTGACCCTGGCCATGGGGAAGGTCCCCTGCAGAGTCGCTTCGGTTCTGGAACAGGAACCTCATACCCCTCGCAGCGCGTGCTGCCGAGAGGGCCGCCTCGATGACCATGGGCCGCTTGGCAGGCTGCTGCCAACGCGCAAAGGAAAGGCGCGGCGCCTTGCGGCGTGCCAGGTCGCCGGACTTCGGGATCAAAGGCGCATCTAGGTGGGGTGAGGTGATCGCTGTCATTGGTTTTGCTCCCTTGGGTGTTGCCGCTGGGCTCAGCCAGTGGTTTTCTTTGCCTAAGGAAGAGGTGAGCGGCCCCGGGCCCGGGAACCATCGAGAAGCTTTGCGGGAATTCTTGAGGAAAATTGCATCGCCATGGCGCGCCTTCCGTCCCTAACCCAGCTTCGAGCGCTCGACGCCGCCTTGCGCACCGGCAGCATCACCGCGGCAGCCAAGGAGCTCTCGGTGACGCCCAGCGCCGTCTCCCACCAGATCAAGCTGCTGGAGGAGGACCTTGGCTGCCAATTGCTGGAGCGCGAGGGGCGCCTAGTGGCACCGACGGCGATCGCCCGCGAAGGGCAGGACTTGCTGCGGGGCGGCTTCGAGCGGCTGAGCCAAGCGGTCGAGGCCTTTCGCCGGGCGGGCGATCCGGACTCGCTGGCGGTCTCGCTCTCGGCCTCCATGGGCTATCGCTGGCTGATCTATCGCCTGGACGGCTTCTTCCAGCACTGGCCGCAGGTCGACATCCGCTTTCGCACCCACTGGGGCACCCCGGACTTGAGCGCCGAGGGTGTCGATTTGGCGGTGCGCTTCGGCGAAGGGCCTTATCCGGGCTATGCGGAGACGCGGCTGACGACAGAGGTCTTCTTTCCGGTCTGCAGCCCGGAGTTCCTGCGCCGGCACCCCAAGCTGGAGCGCCCCTCCGGCTTGGACAGCGCTTTGCTGATCCACGTGGATTCCAGCGCGCTCAGCTACGACTATCCGGGTTGGAGCGACTGGCTGAAGGCGGCGGGGCTTTCCAAGAAGATCGACCGAAGATCCGGCAAGACCTTTCGATCCGACGAACTCGCGCTGCGCAACGCCCGCTTCGGTGAAGGCCTAGCGCTCGGCTTCTCCACGCTCACCGAGGTGGACCTGACGCGCGGCACCTTGGTCAAACCCTTCGACTGCAACCTCGAGAGCAACCTGGGCTACCATCTCGTCTACAGCGAAAGGGCCTTGGAGCGACCGGTCGTGGCCGCCTTTGCCCAATGGCTGATCGCAGCCGCGCAGGCCGTTCGGTCGGATGGCGGGTGAACAGGCTCGGGGTATACAAGCCGAGAGGCAGCCTCACCCGGTCGGCTGATCGCCGCCGGCCAGTATCGTGATGCGCTCGAGAGCCAGGCCTGCAAGTTCCTGCGCCGCCAGCATGACCGCTTCCTCCGTCGCGCTACGGGCGACCCGGTCATAAAAATCGAACGCCTCATCGATCTCCTGGTCCAGCGCGCGCAGATGGCCTTCGTCGGCAGCGGGTTCCGACGGATCCTTGTTGGTCTCCGCACTGGACGTCAGTTGCTGCAAGATGCGGTCCGTCGTTTGAGTCAAAGCAGCCGCCTTTGCCGCGTCCAGCCCGGAACGCGCCAAGCGTCGCAGAAGCGCAGTTTCATGCGGACCGGCGGCGGCACGCAGATCCTCAAGGCTCGAGACCTTGTGCTGGGTCAGCCAGCCGGCCGGCGGCTCGCGACGGTAGGCGGCGCGCCGCGCATTGCGTAGCAGTGCCGCGTGCGCCAGTTCTTCCTTGGCAAGCGCCTCCGCCCGCCGTGTCAGGTCCGGGTCATCACTCTGCGCGGCCAGGTAACTGTAGAAACGGAAGGCCGTCTCTTCGTTCCGCACGGCCTCCGCCAGGCACTGATAGACCGATGACCGGGCCAGCTGTTCGGCGTCCGGCGCACCGGGCGCCGGTCCCAGGTTCGCCGGCCAACGCTGCTCGATCAGCTCTTCTTCCAGGTCGGGTGCTGCCTCCCTGATGGCGGTCTCGTGGCGGACCTCCTCGGCCGCCAGGCGCAGAAAGAGCTGCTCCAGGTCGGCTCTGCCGCGCGCCGCCATGGCCTCTGCCATCGCCCTGAAACGCCGAGCCGCACGTCTTTCCAAGCAGACGGCAAGCGCTTCCAACTCTCGCGCGCCGGTGAGCTTTGGCAGGTCGGTCTTCATGAGGCTTGGTGTCCCCGTCAAGCTTGACCAGAGCGGACGACCTCGGCGCCGTCCACGAAAATCCGCTCGATGGTCGCCGGAAGCCCTTCAGGCGCCTGGCGATCAATCCCTTTGACGAGGAGCGCGGTCGATAGCGCATCGGCATCGGTTGCGTTCTTCGCGACGACCGTCAGCGAGTCGATCCCGTAGGCTGGCCGGCCGGTTCGCGGATCCAGAAGGTGATGGAACCGCCCGGTCGGTTCGAAGCGTGTCCCAGCGGGTGCCGAGGTCGCCACGGCGCGATCGACGATCTCCAACACGCGCCACAGGCCCTCGCTGCTGTCGGGACGGGCCAACCCGACCCGCCAGGGCTTGGGGCCGGGCGCGCTTCCCAGCGCACGGACCTCTCCCATGTCGATCATGACTTGCGTCATGCCTTCGCCACGAAGGAGCTCGGCGACACGGTCGGTGATGAAGCCCTGGGCGATGCCGTTCAAGGTCACCGCCATGCCGGGACGCGAGAAGGCGATTCGGTGCGTCTCGATCTCGAGCGCCCGGTAGTCGACCAGGCGCAGCGCGGCCTGGACGGACTGCGCGGAGGGCCCGGCGGGATTGGCCCCGGTCGCAGCGAAGTGATCGCGGTAGAGCGCCCAAAGGGGCTGCAGGGTCACATCGAAGGCGCCACCCGACCACTCGCTCCAGAATCGCGCGCGCTCCAGCAGGCTCACCAGTTCCATAGGCGGGTTCTCTACGCGCCCGGCACGATTGAGACCCACCAAGAGGGAATTTGCCGAATAGAGGCTGAAGATCCGCTCCAGGCGCTTCACTTCGGACAGAATTAGCGCGACCAGGCGCCGTCCCTCCCCCGGCTCCGCGCCGTAGAGAAGCAACTGCGCATGGGCGCCCAGCACCGTTCCTCGCCAACGAGTCGGCGCCGGTGCTCTAGCCGCCAAGGGCGATGGCAAAGCCACAGCGGCGGTGGCGGCCAGCAGCGTCAGCGCGCGCCTCCGGGTGACGGCGGGCCCACCGCCGGGCGCGTCAGTCGCCGTGATCATGGCTCGTTTCCTCTGCCTCTGCGCCCTCGCCCATGGTGTGATGCGGCTCCTCCGCTTCCGCGGACAGGATGTAGTCGCTCGGCACCTCGGATAGGGAGACGACTTTACCGCCATGCTTGGCGATGAAGGTCTTGGCCGCCTCCAGCTCGCCAAAGGGCACGGCCTCTTCCGCTCCCATACCGCCGCGGCGGTCGCTGCCGATGACGAAATGGGCGCCGTCGGCCGGGATCCAGGTGTCGGGCTCGGGTGTCTCCCAAGACGCCCGGCCCATGTCGTTCACGTAGAAGGCGGTGATCGTCTTGGGCTCGTCGGGCAGCAAGGTGAAGGCTATGCCGTCGCGCACCGAGCTGAACCACAGCGGCTCTTCCGCGCCTTTCAAGAAGATCTGCGCCTTGGGGCCGATGTGATCGACGACGATCATGCTGCAGTAGTAGCCGGTCGCCTCACGGGTCAGCTCCTGGTGCTTGGGTGCGGCGACCTGCTCGGGCTCGCCATCGCAGGCAGACAGCAAGGCCACTGCCAAGAGGCCGATCAGCGGGAAGGCGAAGGATCGCACGGCTCAAAGCTCCTTGCGCAGAAACAAGGCCGTCGCGCCTGCCATCGCCAAGGAGGCCCAGCCGAGAAGCAACGCCAAGGGCAAAAACTGATTGGGCAAGGCCTCGGCACCCAGCGCCGCCAAGCCGGCCGCCTGCTGCACGTCCTCGACCAAAGTCATGTTGAAGAGCCGAAAGGCGTCGGTGGGATTGGCCAGCAGCAAAGCGGTGAAGAGCTCGGGCGAGAGCGCCTGCCGGCTGTCCATCACCAAAACACCGAGCAGACCCAAGTCGTAGAGCACGACCAGGACAAGCCACAAGGCCAGTGCCAAGCCGGCCGCCTTGCTGCGCTCGTCCACGGCAACGCTGATGCAGTAACCGAAGGCGATAAAGACGCCGCCCAGGAGGATCGAGCTGCCGCAGAGCGCCGCCAACGCCAGCCAGCCTGCATCATCTGCGCCGCCCAAAATCGCAATCACCAGACCCACGCCACCGAAGCCGAAGACGATGGCCAGGGCCAGAATCGCAAGGTGGCCCAGGAACTTTCCAAGCGCGATCTGCAGGCGCGTGACCGGTGAGCTCAAGAGGAGAAGCAGCGTGCCTCGCTCGGCCTCTCCGACGATTGCGTCATAGGACAGCATGAGAGCGATCAGGGGCAGCAGATAGACGGATAGGCTGGAGAGGCTGACTACGGTCACGCTCAAGGCGCTGGCCTTCACGCCACCGCCCGGTGCCGCGCCGAGCAAGGCCAGGACCAAGCCGAGACCGGCAAGCGTAATGATCAGGGCCGCCACCCAGCGGTTACGCAGGCCGTCGCGGACCTCCTTGGCGGCGATGTGCCGAACTTTGCTCATATACTCGGATCCTCGCTTGCGAAGTGCGCGTAGATCTCTTCCAGGTGCGGCGGCAGGATGTCGACATCCCGGACTTCGCCGTTGAGCTTGGCGATGCGCCGGACGATGGCCATTTTGTCGGCGGTATCGCAAACGAAGTCCATTGCGCCCCCCTTCACACCCTCCAGCGTGAAGGAGCTGCCCATCGCTTCGGCAATAGCCCCAACCGCCTCCGGCGACACCTTCAGGCGTAGGCGCACCGGCAGGCGAGAGGCCTCGCGCAACTCGTCCAAAGTGCCGAAGGCCACCAGCCGGCCGGCACGAAGGATGGCAACGAGGTCGGCTCGCGCTTCGACCTCGGACAGCAGGTGCGAGGACACCACCGCCGTCGCCCCCTCCGTGGTCAGCGCTTCGATCGCCTGATAGAAGTGCTTGCGCAAAGGCGGATCGAGGCCGTTGGTCGGCTCGTCCAGGAACAGCAAGCGCGGCTTGCCGAGCAGAGCCTGCGCCAAGCCAAGGCGTTGACGCATGCCCTTGGAATAGGTGCGCACCCTGTTCCGCGCGGCGGCGGCCAAGCCGACCTCTTCCAGGAGCCGATGGCCGTCCTTGCGCTCGATACCCTTGATGTCGGCATAGAAATCGATCAGCTCGCGCCCGGTCATGGCACCTTCGAAGGCGACGTTCTCGGGCAGAAAGCCGACGTCGCGTCTCGCCTCGGCGCCCTGGCGTCCCCACGGGTTGCGACCGAGCAGGCGCACCTCGCCGGCACTGGGCGCCGTCAGCCCC
The DNA here is from genome assembly GCA_963669385.2 of Rhodospirillales bacterium. Lineage (GTDB taxonomy): Bacteria > Pseudomonadota > Alphaproteobacteria > Kiloniellales > JACOMY01 > JACOMY01. Next base: position 245,307 of record CAXXGD010000061.1, on the reverse strand, counting down.
AGCAGCAGCTTCATCAAGGTCGTCTTGCCGGCGCCGTTGTGGCCCAAGAGCGCCAGGCAATGGCCGCCGCCTACGGTCAAGCCGACCTCATCGAGCACCGTCTTGGCGCCATAGCGCTTGGTGAGGCCCCTGGCTTCGATCGGCTCAGCCATCCTGCTCGAGCCCCTTTGGACGCATCAGTGGGAAGCTGTCGGTGACGCCGCCCGGACGAAGGCCGGGAAAGGCCGACTGTGACCAGCGAAGCGCCTGCGTCGCCGGGCTGTTCAGCAACATGAGCGCCAGGGGATGGCGCCACACCACCTGATCGACCAGATCGTTGGGGTGATAGGGAGAATCCGCCACTCCGTCGCCATCCAGATCGAAGGCCGCGTGGTCGCTCCAGTAGTTGCCGGCCTCCTCGTTCGACCATTCCAGCTGCCTGGTGCCGACGTACTTGACCTGCGTGCGGTTGCCGATGAAGGCGTTGCCGCTGAAGGCGTTCCGCTCGGATCCGGCGGTGAAGTGAATGCCGATGTCACAGCCCTCGAAGTGATTGCCCCGGATCCTGTTCTTGTTGGCGTTGTAGATGAAGACGCATTTCTCAGGCCCTTTGCCGTCGGCGCCGCCGGTGACCCTGTTGCCTGCAATATCCGCTCCGTTTGCATAGTTGAGCAGTAGCCCGTGGTCGCGATCGGCTTCCGAGAGGTTGCCCTGCACCGTCAGGCCGCGCGAGTACATGAGCGCAAAGCCGACATGATTGCCGAACGAGCGATTGCCCGTGACCTCGCTGCGGTTGGTGTACATGTAGTGAATCGCAAAGCGAAGGTCGCGCATGACGTTGTCGCGAAAGACGTTCCGCTTGCTGGTCGTAACAAAGATTCCGTCCCGCCCATAGCGGATGTCGTTGCCTTCCACCATGGCACCCGGCGCATTCCAGATGTGCACGCCGTTGCCGCGTTCGTTGACCCGCAGGTCGCGGCGGCCGACGATATGGTTGTCTTTGACCACCGCGTCTTTCGCCCCCTTGAGGTAGACGCCGATCAGGTTGTCCTCCAGGCGGTTGCCCTCGATGCGGGCGCCGAGCGCCTTCTTGGTGGCGAAGATGCCGCTGTCCTCTGTCTCGAGCTTAAGGCCCGAGCCGGTGATGGTAAGGCCGCTGACCTTGATATCCGGTGCGTCGAGGACCAGCACGTGCCCCTTGCCGGAGCCGACAACTCGCGCACCGGCCTCTCCTTGCAAGGCCAGCGAGGTCCCGACCACCACCCCGCCTCGATGATCGCCTGGCAGCAGTCGCAAGCGATCACCGGGCGAGGCGGCAGCAATGGCCTCGGCCAAACTGCTGCCGCCGGGCTCGACCAAGACCTCCTTCGCCACCGCCTGAGCGCTCAGCGACAGGAGCACACAGACGGCAGCGAAGAAGGGATTCCACAGAGCCATTGTCGCGGGAGCTCCGCCCTACACGGCCCTGGGTTCGACCAGCATGCGCCCGCGCATCTCCATGTGCAGCGCATGACAGAACCACTGGCAATAGAACCAATGGACGCCCGGTCGATCCGCGATGAAGGTCACCGAAGCCGTGGCCTGCGGCCCCACCTCCATGGCGACACCGTAGTTCGCCATGGTGATGCCGTGGGTCAGGTCTTCGATATCGTCCATGTTGGTGACATAGAGCGTTACCTCGTCGCCCTGCTTCACCGTGAACTGCTCCAGGCTGAAGGTGGGGGCGACCGAGTACATGTAGACCCGCACCTTGTTGCCGTCGCGAATCACGTCCTCGCCCCAATCGAGGTCGACACCGTCAGCCGCCGCCTGCTTGCGGGCATCCTCCCAGCTCGGGTCTTCGCGGTTCCAGACTTGGCTGGGGTTGACCAGCGAGCGATGCACGATGATGCAGTCGTGCGGCTCGGCGAAGGTGGGACCGTCGTGCACCACTGCCATCTTGTCGCTGTTGATGTCGATCAGCTGCTCGTTCTCCGGCTTCAGCGGGCCGACGTTGATGAAACGGTCCTTGGAGAACTTGTTGAGCGAGACCAGCCACTTGCCGTCCGCATCCTTGGTCTCGCCCATGGAGGTGTGGTTGTGGCCCGGCTGGTACTGTACGTCGACCTTGTCCAGGATCGGATTCACTTCCTTGCCGTTGAACTGCTCGATCGCCGATGCGATGTTCCACTTGGCAACCTGGCTGTCAAGGAACAGGGTGGTGAAGGCGTTGCCCTTGCCGTCGAAGGCCGTGTGCAGCGGGCCCAGGCCAGTTCCGGCTCGGCGACGATGCAGCCGCGCGGCTCGATCTTGCCGGCGAAGACGTCGGGGACCTTGGTCACGTCGATGACCGAGACGGTGGGAGAGAGCTTGCCGTTGATCACCACGTGCTTGCCGTCCGGTGCCGTGTTGCAGCCGTGCGGGCTGTTGGAGATCGGCACGTAGGCGGTGAAGCGGGAGCCATGGCGCCCGTCGAGCACCGGCACCCCGGAGATCGTCTCCGCCTCGCCCTTGGCAACCGCCTCTTCGATCGCCTTGATGTCGAAGATCACCGCCCAGTCCTGCTCGTTGGCGGTCATCTCTGCAAGCGTCACGCCGCCTTCCGAGTTATAGCAGGTCGAGAAGGCGTAGAGGCCTTGGTAGTCGGCATCGCAGTTGTCCAGATTGCCGTCGACGATGACCTGCCAGGCAACCTCCATCTTGTCGCCGTCGATGGCGGTGAAGATCGCGTGGTACTTGCCTGGCTCGTCCAAGATCATCCCGTCGTTGGGGATGGGAATCCGGTGCTCGCCGTTGGCAAAGACATAGCCGGTGCGCGGATACTTCTGCGGGCGCATGCCGTGGATGTCGGCGGCGTTGGGGATCTCGATGATCTTGTCGGGCTTCATCACGTCGCAGCGAATACGCGCCACCCGCGTGTTGGCCTTGTCGTTGATGAAGAGATAGCGGCCGTCGTAGGTGCCCTCGGTGAACGACATGTGCGGATGATGCGCATCGCCGTTCATCCAGACCCCATTGCGGGACTCGCCGTGATTGTCCAGATAGGCCTTGGTTTCCGGCAGCAGGTCCTGGGTCAGGATCTTGATGCTCTCATTGGTTTGGCCCCATCCGGTGGCGCTGCAGCGATTGAAGACCGGAATGCGCATCAGCTCGCGCATCGAGGGGATGCCGAGAATTCGGACCTCGCCCGACTGGCCCGAGCTCCAGAAGCCGTAGTACTCGTCGAGCTCGCCGGGGGCGACATTGGCCTCGCTTCCCGCGGCGGCGGCCGCAGGGCTAGAGCTCATGGTGACGCCGCTAAGCCCGGTGGCCGCAGCGGCACCACCGATGCCGGCAAGGCTCGCCACCTTCGCTGTGCCGCCTAAGAGATCGCGCCTCGATAGGGGCAGTCTGTCGTCTTTGTTCTTCGGCATTGTCGTTCTCCTCTCTGTTTGCGTTCCCATGGCGTTTCCTCACTGGGGAAGGAAATCGGCCAACTCCAAGGGTTCCTTACTTTTCTTCCCAGCTTTAGGAGGCAGGTTCTTCGACGCCAGGGCGTCCCGGCGCTCGCGCTTCAGGCGTCGCTGGATCATCACCGGGCAGCGCTTATCGTCGTGATAGAGCGTCTGGCAATGCAGGCAGGAATGGCATTCGTTCGGATTGATCTGCCCTTGCGGGTGGATCGCACCGACCATGCATTCGTTGCCGCAGCGCTGGCAGGGGTTGCCGCACTCGCGGTAGCGCTTCAGCCAGTCGAACATCCTGAGCCGTCCGGGAATGGCGAGCGCCGCTCCCAGCGGGCAGAGATAGCGGCAGTAGAAGCGCTCGATGAAGAGGCCGGCTGCGAGCAGCGCCACCGCGAAGAGGACGAAGGGCCAGTTGCGCTGAAACTTGAGGATGATGGCCGTCTTGAAGGGTTCCACCTCGGCCAGCTGCTCGGCCAGTGCCAGCGAGTAGAAGGAGACGCCGAAGAGGCCCAAGAAGATGATGTACTTGATCGACCAGAGGCGCTCGTGCAGCCACCAAGGCACCTTGACCTGGGGGATCTTGAGCAGCCGTGCCAGCTTGTTGGTCAATTCCTGCAAGGCCCCGAAGGGGCAGAGCCAGCCACAGAAGGCGCCGCGCCCCCAGAACAGAAGGGCTGCGGCGACCGAACACCAGAGAATGAAGATCAGCGGATCCTTCAGGAAGAACTCCCACTGGAAACCGGCGACCAGGGCGTTGGAGAAGGTCAGGATGTTGACGACGGAGAGCTGCGCGTTGGCATAGAAACCCAGCCCGAAGAGCGTGAAGATCAAAAAGCCGATGCGAAGACGCTCGGTCAGGACGGCATGCTTGGTGAGCCAGTCCTGGACAAAGAAGATCGCGGTCAAGAGGCCCAAGGCAGCCAGCAACACGGCGACCTCCGGCAGTTTCTGCCGCCACAAACGCTGCCACAGCAAAGAGCCGTCTCCAGCCTTGCCGGCCGCAGAGGGCGCGGCTCCACTGCTGCCTTGCGACAGGTCGGTCTGGGGCGTCTCCGCAGCGGCAATCTTGGTCAGATAGCGCTCGGGCGGCCGATAGCCGAGATCGAAGGTCAGAAAGGCCTTGGCGGTCGGGCCGGTGGCCCGCAGGGCGAGCAAGTCCACGCGCCAGCTTCTCGCCGGGTCGAAGGCATACTCCTCGGGCACGACAAAGAGGTCGATGTCGCCGAAGCGCGGCGCGCCGTTCGCTGCGATCGCTCCCAACCGCTTGTGGTCGCGGTCGCGAAAGCGCAGGGTCTCGTCGCCCTGGATCACTTGGAAGCGGTCGAAGATGCCGCCGCGCACATAGCCCGAACCCTTGAAGGAGTAGCGGCCGTCGGCGGCCATCAGAATTGCCTGCTGACCCGGCTTCAAGGCCTTCTGCAGGTTGCCGTACTCGGCCTCGCCCAGCAGCGAGCGGCCGATCGAGGGGATGGTAACCAGGGCCACGTAGAGGTCGATGAAGGCCTCGTCGGGGTCGCCTTCCTCCGGTCGCGCAGCGGCGACCGGATCGCCTGACTCCGCAAAGGCCGCATTGATGTCGGCGAGCGAAAGGCTGAGGCGTCGCACCGCGCCCTCGCCCAGGAGGGTTTCCCAGTCGACCAGCTCGTTGACCTCTTGATTGACCTCCCACTTGGGGCCAAGGGTGACTTCCGGTTCGGGCGACAGGCCTCCGAGGCCCAGAAGGCGGGCTGCCTTGATCGATGCGCGCACGATCGAGTCGTCGGCGACCATGATGGTCACGGTCGCCCCGCTCACGATATCGACCTCGTGCCCGGCACCGCCTGAGGCGACATAGGCCGGAACGTCGAAGCCGATGTAGTCGTCGAGCACCGCGGTGATCTTCTGCTCCGGAATGCCGATGAGGACGATGGGCTCCTTGTGATCGACCAGGCGGAGGCCGGATATGCGGCCCTCGAGATCGAGCGCGATCACGATGTGGATGGGCTTTCCCGAGTAGCCGGCGGCATTGACGAAGCTGGAGTTGAGAAAGCCGTAGGCGACTAGCTGGCCGTCGCGCAGAATCTCGACCACCGGGGGGTCGCCTTCGATCGGGCCGAACTCGTTGGCTCCGGGATAGAGCTCACCGGGCTCGACGCGCTTGAGGAAGCGCTTGAGATGGTTTCCTGCGGCCGAGGCGGCCTCGAGGTGCGCCAAAGCCAATTGCGCAAAGACAAGCAGTGCCAGAAACGCTGTGATCGAAGTCGACCAGCGTCTGCACCTTGCCCCTTGCTTGCAGCTCTCCGCCATTGGCTAAAGGCCCCGACTAGACCGAACAGACGCAGGCACAGGCTCTGGAAAGCCGATCGGCGCCTACGTCCGTTGTTGAACATAAGGGCGGTTATAATGCATCTTTTAGGTGGCCGTCTTTGATCTCGGTCAAGTCTGCCGGACAATTTTCTTCGCACTGTCAGGGGCCGAGGTAAGCGCTCGGTGACCGCGCTCCGCGACCGCGGAACCTCCGACAAACCCGGTGCGGTTCAGAGAGTTATCGACGTCTCAATAGAGGGGCAGACTCAAGCCACGATCATATAAAATTTTCGAAGGGTCTCGGTGATATGCCAGGTACACTTTGTTCCCTTCTCCAAGAAGAACACATCCCCGGCGGTAAACGTTTCGGCTCTGCCGTCCGCATGGGTCAGGGTTACCGACCCGGAAATGATCGTCATCATTTCATGAACCGGATAGCTCTCGATCTCCATCCGGCACGGCGCGCATTCCCATATGCCCGAGAGCACCGACTCGTCCGGTGACTGAAAGAAAGTCTTGTTGAACTCGCCATGGTCATCCGTGGTGAAGCTCTGTTTCGGGATCAGGCCCGACAGTTCCATTTCACCTTCCGGGTCGGGTGCGATCCTGAACGTCTTTTGCTGCATGGCTATTTCCTCAAGTTGCATGACGTTGTGAGTGTTCGTCGCGTGCGCTCAGGCATCACTTCATTCTGCAGTGATCAGCGGCCAAGGCAGCTCGCAATCTCCTGGGCTGCCCGGATGCCGGAGAGATAGGCACCATGGCAGGTTGCGTTGGCACCGCTGATCGTCGCCTCTCCGGCAAAGAACAACAGATCGTCGATCGGCCTGGCGAGCTCCTTGCGCTGGTGTGCCTGGCCAGGCCGAGCGCAGGAGTAGGCGCCGAGAGTCCAGGGTTCAGTCGTCCAGGCCGTGGCGATGGAGCGCGTGACATGTTTGCGAACGGCGTTGCCGAAAACATCCGCGACACGGTCAAGGGCAAAATCATGACTGGCCTTTTGACCTTGTTTCTCCAGCCAAACACCATGTCTTCCGCCGGTGAACACGATGGCAGTGTTGTTAGCGTTCACGTTTGCCTCGAGAAGCCCGCTGTCTCCGGCCTCGCTCCATGTGGCGCAGATAGCAAGGCCATCCGGGCCGAAGACATCCTTGTCGAAGTGAAGACAGGTCTTGTTGAGTGTCCCGGTGGGCAGGCCGAGATAGGCGTTGATCTTCCAATCAGGCAGCAAGGGATCGAAAAGGATAGAGTTGGCGGCGAGAATGCCTGTGGAGACGGTGACCAGCGCCACCCGACCGCGCATGGTCCCTTTGATCGTCTCGACCGATACGCCAGGACCCGACCAGCCGATTCTTTCGACCCTGCAGTCGAGCATGACCTCGACGTCAGCGCCCCAGGCTTTGACCAGGTTGCCATAACCGCCCGGTACGGGGATATCGAGCTTCGCGGTTCCTCCGTCCTCCGCAAAGCCGGCATAGTCGGCGGCCGACGTTTCGTCGATGTCCATGTTGTTGATTGCCGTCATCAGATTTGCGTGTGGCACGAAGAAATCGTTCTCCGTATCGACCAGTTCAGAAATCGCCAGATCCTCACCGCGTGCGACGGACGCCTCTATTGCCGTGTCACAATCATCGAAGTATTGCTCGAACCGTGCCCTATCCTCGTCTATGAGCGGGCTGCCATCGCGGAAGCCGCGAATGTTCGAGAGCACGTCGGCGCGCTCGTGGTTCAGCGGGATACCGAGCGCATCCGCGATCGGCACGAATGGATTGGTGGCGCCGTAGTGCAGGAAGCTGCAGCCGAGATCGAACCAGACGCCTGACGCGATCTCCTCCGAGTACGCCCGTCCGCCGATCCGGTGCGAACCCTCGACGATCACGTAGCCCAATCCACGCTTTTCGAGTTCCTTGGCCGCCGAAAGGCCCGCAGCGCCTGCACCTATGACCACAACATCTGTTTCGTAGGTCATAATCGTAATCCTTTTGAGAGCACGTTCGACCGCACCGGTTTTGTCGGGTCAATGGCAGGTGTCTCGAGGTTCCAGCGAAAGTATCATGCCGTCAGGGGACTCAAACAGTCGTTCTCGATCGCAATACCCCAAAAGCGGTACGAGGTTGCCCCGCCGCTGGACCCGTGGCGGCTACCTCATCCGGTGATGCCTCCCGACTGCCTCAGCGCAGAGCACCGAACCGGGTGAGCAGCTGGGCGACGGTCTCCGCCAGGACCTTGGGCTGCTCGAAGAGAATGGCGTGACCGGCCCGCATGATCATCTCCACGGGTGCGGCTTGCGGCGCGGTCTCAACCATGCGCGCAGCGGCCGGCTTCGAAAGGATGCTGGAGAAAGCGCCTCGGACGATGCCGACGGGGCCGGGGATCGCAGCCAAGAGACCCCACTCGTCGCCGTCGGAGCGCTCCAATAGCTGCTTGGCCGCCGGATCGATGGGCAAATGCCAGCCGCGAGGGGACTGCCTGGCCAGCGCTTGAATGACGTCGCGGGTGACCGCGGCGTCGGCCAAGGGCATACGGGCGCGTACCAGCTCGGCCAAGCTGCCAAGATCGCTGGCGCCGCCGCGCAAGGCCTCCATGTGGGCCACGACCGCAGCGTCCGCCTGCGGGTTGGGGTCGGGGTTCGCATCGATCAAGATGCTTGCCCGTGGCTTGATCAGTCCGCGTCCGGCCGCATGAAGGATCAAGCGGGCGCCGACCGAGTGTCCGATGAGGATAGGACTGTCGAAGGAAAGCTCCGCCAGCACGCCGGCGATGCTGCGCGCGACCTCGCCGATGCGATAGCGCCCCGGAGCAAGGCGCGCCGAGCCGCCGTGGCCAGGCAGGTCCAGCGCCAGACACGGCAAGGGCGGCCCCGCCGGCGGCCAGTTTTTTATCATCGCTTGCCACACGCCGGCGCCATCGCCCATGCCGTGCAGCAGGACCGCGACCTTCCCGTCGCCCGGAGGAGAAGGCGGATCGCCATCCAGGCCCCAACTCAGCGCACGCAGCGGCGCCATGCCGGGCAGCAGGACGTCTCGGGGGGCTTGCGAACGCGATGACGTCATGAAAGGGCAGGCCTAAGCGGTCTTGACCGACTGTAAAAGAGAGGAGCCTGCCGTCTCGCCATCAACGCTCTCCTCTTCCAAGGCCGCCAACAGCTTTTCTCGCAAAGCAGCACCGATGTCCGAGGTGCACTCTGCCCTCATCAGCTCGAAACTGCCATAGGGCGAATCCGACACCTCGAGTGCCGGGCAAAGCGCCGACCAACCGAATGCTTGATCGCCCTCCAGGGCGCGGGTGTCGCGGGCACGCAGCAGCCAGGTTGGCCCCTCATAGGCCACAGGCGGGCGGGCCACGGCGATCAAGGCCCTGGTGTGATGTGCCAAGCGTACTGCAGCCTCCACCTGGTCTCGCTTCGCCTCGGAAGCCTCAGGACCGCCAAGGTCCAGCACATCCAGCTGCGCATAGACCTCGACCGCTTGGCGCATCATGTCGTCGCCGCTCAGCTGTTCGATCGCTTCGGCCGGCATCCCGCCAAGCTCGGCCAAGACGCTCCGCAGCCACTCCTCCAATGTCATGGCGCCATAGTGATCGCTGCCGGGCGCAAGCGTGTCCAACAGCGTCAAAAGGCGAACGTCACGGCCCAAGGTCGACAGCCGCACGGCCATCTCTTGCGCGACGACGCCGCCGTGCGACCAGCCCAACAGCAGAACCGGCCCTTCGGGGGCCACCTGGCCCAGCCGATCCAAGTAGGTCACCACCATATCCTCGAAGTCCTTGAAACGCGCCTGGCCGGGCGTCAGCCCTTTGCATTGCAGCCCCACCACACGCACCAGATCGCCGACATGGTCGACAAGCCGTTCAAACTCGCTGGCGTGGCCGAAGCCGGGATGGATGCAGAAGAGCGTGGGCCGATCATCCGATCCCTCACTGTCGAACGCGACCAAAGGCTCGTAGGGCAAGGCCATGCGCGCGTTCAGCAGATCCGAGATCGCCGCAATGGAGGGAATTTCGTAGAAGACCTTGGCCGGCAAGTCTTCGCCGGTTTCCGAGCGATCTTCTCCACCAACTGCACGGCCATCAAGGAATCCATGCCGAGGTCGAAGAGCCAGTCCGTCGGCGAAGGCGGCTTGGCAAGGCCAAGAACGGCCTGCGATGCCTCTTGCAGGTAACTGACCAGCATCGCCTGCCGATCGACCTCGGACGCTGAGCGAAGACGCTCCGCCATTTCCCCGACAGGCGCCTGACCGGGTTTCGCCAAGAGGTCCGACAACAGCGGCGGGCGGAAAGAGCCAAAGGCCTGGCCCACGCGCGCCCAATCGCCATCCAAGACCACGGCCGTCGTCCGACCGCCGGCCACTATCCTCGACAAGGCACATCGGGCGGCTTGGGGCGGTATAGGCTTCAAGCCAAGGCGGTCCAGGTGGCTCTGGACGACGTCCTCGGCAGCCATGCCGGCAGCCCAAGGCCCCCATGCAACGCTGGTGGCCGCCAGGCCCCGGCCGCGCCGCAGAGACGCCAAACCGTCCAAGAAGGCGTTCGCTGCGGCAGTGTTGCTTTGCGCGTCATAGCCGAGCGTGGCCGCCGCCGAGGAATAGAGCAGGAAGAAGTCCAGGTCCGCCTGGCCCTCGGTCGCGCGATGCAGATGCCAGGCGCCGGCCAGCTTGGGCCGCAGCACGCCCTCAAAGCGGCTCCAGTTCTGATCCAGGACGACACCATCGTCCAACTGCCCGGCAGCATGGATGACACCGCCAAGAGCAGGCCATCCACTCTTCTTGTCGCCGAACTCAGCGACCAATGCCGCCACCGCGCCTGCGTCGGAGACGTCGAGCTTGACCGTTACCAGAGTGCAGTCACCACGTTCGCCCAACGCGGCGACGCGCGCGGCAGCGGCCTCGCCCGGTTCACGCCTGCTGACCAGCACGAGGTGCTTTGCGCCGCCCTCGATCAGCCAAGACGCCGTCTCCAGGCCCAGCGCACCCAGCCCGCCGGTAATCAGATAGCCGCGGTCAGGACGAAGCGGCAAACCCTCTTCTCCACCGCTCGCCGCGGAAGGCAAGGTCTTGCAGGCGCCGAGCCGTGGAGCCAGGACGTGGCGTCCGCGCAGCGCCAGCTGCGATTCCTGGCCGGCAGCAAGCACCAGCTGGGCAAGCGTCGCCGAGAGTTCGCTCTCCTCGGCGACCCCCGCTACGTCGACGATTCGAAGGCCGAGCCCCGGCTGCTCGCTTTGAATCGAGCGGACAAACCCCCAGAGGCTGCTATCTATCGGGTCGACCACATCGCCGGACTCGATGGCCACGGCCCGTTTGGTCACGACCGTCAAGCCCAACGGCAGAAGCAGGCCTTCATCTACCAGCGCCTGCACCAGGCCCAACAAGCCGGCCAAAGCCGATTTCGCCAGGTCCATCGGATCATGCGCGTCGTTCAAGTCTTGGTCCGGTGCGATCACCACGACGCCGTCGACACTGCTGCCGCGGATACTCCCCTTCTGCAGAATCTCCCGCCGCAATTGGGTGACATCCTGCTCTATCGCCACCTTGGCGCCCTGCGCTTCGAGACCGCTGCGCAGGAGCGCCTGCACCGCTTGCGCGCCGGCATCCGCTGCTACCAGAAGCAGGCTGCCCGGCCCGACTTGCCTCTCGCCTGCGCCATCGATGCTGACGTCGCGCCAGGCCACCTCGTAGAGCAATCCCTCTTCGCCCTGATCGGCGCTCTCGCCTTTCTTCCGCACGCGCTCCAAGAAGGGCCGCGGCCGCCGCAATTCCATGACGGCGGCAAAGGTCTCCCAGTTGACCCGCACCAGAAGGGCTTGAGCAATGTCCTGCCGCAGCAGGGCGCCATAGCCGGCCAAGCACTCCCGCGGCGCCATCGGCGGAATGCCGACACGGGTGAGCCAGGCCTGCACCTCGTCGTCGCCCGCCAGGCCACTGGCTGCCCAAAGTCCCAAGTTGACGGCCGTCGCCGGCAGGCCTTGGCAGCGTCGCAGGGCAACGAGCCCGTCGATGAAGGCATTGGCCGAGGCATAGTGGCCCTGACCCAAACCGCCCCACACCGCAGAGATCGAGGAGATGCAGAAGAAGAAATCGAGCCCTGCCAGATCCCGCGTCGCGAGATGAAGGTTCCACGCTCCCTTGAGTTTTCCGCCGATAATGGTGTCGAAAGCTTCCTCACTCAGGCTCTCGATGGCATCCATGCCGCCGACGCCGGCGGCATGGATCACGCCGCCCAGGCGCGGCCAGCCGCTTGCTCCATCGCCGAAACGCCCGACCAGCGCCTGCACCTGATCGCGATCGGCCACGTCGAGAGAGGCGGTGGTAACGGCGCAATTCGTCGTCTCTTGGATCACGGAAATCTGTGCGTGCGCTTCGCTGCTTGCCTCGCGCCGGCCCACCAGGACGATGTGGGTCGCACCCTGCCGCGCCAGCCATTCAGCCAGGGCCAAGCCCATAGAGCCCAGTCCGCCGGTAATGAGATAGCCGGCATCTCCCTGCAAGGGGATCGCCGCGGCCGGCTCTCGCGGCGGCAGGGCGTCGAGTCGGGCCAGATAACGGCCATCGCCCCGCAAGGCGATCTGGTCTTCCTCTGCCGATGCCAAGAGTTCGGAGGCCAGAGGCTCGGCTAGCGATGCCTCCCAAGCTGCCGGCAGATCGATGAGCTTGCCGAAGAGCTCCGGATGCTCGACCACAAGCACGCGACCGAAACCCCAAAGCGCAGTCTGCTGGGGTGCGACCTCGACATCGCCGTCGACGACCTTCTGCGCTGCTGCGGTGACGATGCTGATCGGCACTTCGAGGCTGCGCCGTAAGAGGTCCTGCGACAGCGCCAGGACCCGCCGCACATCTTCGATCGCCTCCGGAGGGCTTTCCTCGGAGCCGCCCGCAAGGAAGACGATGCCGGCCAGCGGTTCACCCTCAGCCGCTTCGGACAGAAGCTCCTCCAAGGCCGGCTGCCACGCGGCACATTCAGCAACGCAGCTCTCTGCGCCAAACGCTTGCAGCGTCTTCTGCAGAGCAAGTCCCATCGTTGCACCATCGGCCAATATGAGCCACTCGCCGGGGCCCGCCTGCGCCTCCGGCTTGGCCGACAGAGCACTTGCCTGCCAGGTGACGTTATAGAGCAGCTCCTCCAGGCCGCCGGTCTCCTGTTCGGCCGCGTATCGACGGCGCAAGGCGCGTAGCAATTGCTTGGCGGAGCCGTCACCGTCGCTCAGTCCAAGCTCCTCGAGCAGGCGGGTCTCGTCCTCTTCGAGCAACTGGCGGAAGATCTTGCTGTCGAGCGGCGCCGGCTTGCTCTCGTCGCCCTCGCCCACCCAGTAGCGCTGACGCTGGAAAGGATAGCCCGGCAGGGAAAGCTTGCGGCGTGTCTCACCGCCATACAGCGCCTCCAGGGACAGCGGCACACCCTGCACATACAGCAGGGCCAATGCGGTCATGAACTGCGCACTGTCATCCTTGCCGCGCATGAGACTCGCAACCGTCGTCGGCGCCGGAGCGCTGGCCTCTTCGGGCCAGCCCATGGAGACCATCGGCACCAAGGTGGGATGCGGGCCCAACTCGACTACCAGGTCGACGCCCGCCTCGGCCAGCGCGGCGACAGAGGCCGCGAACTGCACCGGCTGGCGGGCATGACGGCGCCAGTAGGCGCCGTCCAAGACCTCGTCCGATCCGACCGGCGATCCGGTGACGTTGCTGATCAGGCTCAGCTGCGGCGGCTGTGCAGAGATCTTTCCAGCGGCCGCTTCCAGATCCTCCAGGAGCGGGTCCAGCAAGGCGCTGTGGAAGGCATGGCTGGTCTTCAGGGTCTGGCAGCGCAGCCCCGCGCCGCTGAAGCGCTCTATGAGAGCATCCACCAAGTCCGAGGGGCCGCTCACGACCTGGTGCAGTCCATTGTCCGCGGCTAGAGAGAGGCCGGCCCCGCCGCTCTCGACCGAGCCGTTGACGGCTTCGACCGCCGCCGCCACCCGGTCGGCCCCAGCGAAGACCGCCGCCATGCTGCCGCCTGCCGGCAAGGCGCCCATCAAGGCCCCGCGCTCGGCGATCAGCCGCAAGCCTTCCTCGAGCCCGAAGACGCCGGCCGCATAGGCTGCCGCATACTCGCCCACGCTATGGCCCAGAACCACGGCCGGCTCCACGCCCAGACTGCGGTAGAGCTCCACGAGCGCCGCTTCCAGGGCAAAGAGGGCCGGCTGCGTCCAAGCGGTGTCGTCAAGGGACTCCTCCGCCTCGCCGAACATCACCGCCAAGAGAGAGGTTCCGCGGGTCTCCTTGATCACCTGATCGCAGCGATCCAGGATGGCGCGCACCACCGGCTCGCGGTCATAGAGCCCACGGCCCATGCCGGAGAGCTGGCTGCCCTGGCCGGTGAAAAGGAAGGCCACCTTCGGTGACGCCGCACGGCCCACGGCCGCGCCCTCAGCCGACTGGCCCGCGGCAAGCGCGGCGAGCTTGTCACGCAAGTCCTCCGCGCCTTCGAACACCACGGTGGCGCGTTGTGCAAAGTGTGCGCGGCCGACGACAGCGCTGTAGGCGAGATCTGCGAGATCTGCCTCGGGGTTGTCCCTCACCCAATCGGCATAGCCCGCGGCAAGCGCGGCGAGCGCCGACTCGCTTTTTCCGGAAAGCGGCAAGAGCCACTGCCGACGCGCCTCCGGAACCTCCGGCGCATCTGCAGCGATCGTGGCCAGCTTGCCCGTCGGCCAGACGCGCGGAACAACCCTCGCGGAGCTCTCTGCATAGCCCTCCAGCACCACGTGCGCGTTCGTTCCCGAGAAACCGAAAGAACTGATGGCGGCCCGCGGCGGCCGCTCGTCCGGACCAGGCCAGGCCATGGCCTCGACGGTGACCCTGACCGGGATCTCGGCCCAATCGATGCGGGGGCTGGGATTGGAGAAATTCAGGTGCTTGGGAATCTGTCCGTGCTGCATCGCCAGCACGGTCTTGATCACGCCCGCAACTCCTGCCGCGGCCTCCAGGTGGCCAACGTTGGTCTTTACCGAGCCGATCAGCAGTGGGTTGGCCGCATCTCTGCCGCGGCCATAGACGGCTGCGGCGGCACGCATTTCGATGGGATCGCCCAGCTCGGTCCCGGTCCCGTGCGCCTCGAGATAATCGATCTCGGAGGGATCCAGTCCAGCCCGTTCGAGCGCTTCGGCAATGACTCGCTCCTGCGCGGGCCCGTTCGGCACGGTAAGGCCGGCGCTGGCGCCGTCCTGGTTGACCGCGCTGCCGCGGACCAGCGCCAGAATGCGGTCGCCGTCGCGCTCCGCCTCCGACAGGCGCTTCAAGACCAGCATGCCGCAGCCCTCGCCGCGCACATAGCCGTCGCCTGCCGCGTCGAAGGTCTTGCAGCGGCCGTCCGGGCTCAGCATTCCGCCGCCGGAAAAGGCGATGAAGGCCGCCGGGCTGAGCATGGCGTTCACCCCGCCGGCCAAGGCCAGGTCGGCCTTGCCTCCCCGCAGTGCATCGCAAGCCTGGTCGAGCGCGACCAGCGAAGACGAGCAAGCCGTGTCGACCGCCACCGCGGGTCCCTGCAGACCCAAGATGAAGGAAATCCGGCCGATCGCCGTGCTGCTCGTCGTTCCGGTGGCGGCGTAGAGCGCCGCCGCGTCCCGGCTGTGGCCGGCAACGATGTCTCGATAGTCCTGCGTGCTGATCCCGGCGAAGACGCCTGTGCGGCTACCCTGCAGGCTGTCGGGGTCGATGTTCGCATGCTCCAATGCCTGCCAGCTGAGTTCGAGGAGCAGGCGGTGCTGCGGATCCAGGAACTCCGCCTCGGCCGGCGAGATGCGGAAGAAGCCTGGATCGAAGAGGTCGATGCCCTCGATGAAGCCGCCGCGCCGGGTGATGCACTTGCCGGGCTCGCCGGGCCTGGGATCATAGAACTGATCCATGTCCCAGCGCTCGCGCGGCACCTCCGAAATACCGCTGCGGCCCTCGGACAGAAGCGACCAGAAGGCCTCCGCATCCCCGCCCCCGCCGGGAAAGCGGCAGGCCAGGCCAACGATCGCAATCGGCTCATCCGCAGAGATGGCCGGGCGCGCCCGTCTGGCAGGAGCAGCGGGCACGGAGCCCGCAAGATGCGCCGCAAGCCTCGCCACGGTCGGATAGTCGAAGAGGAGCGATGCGTCGAGCTTGATGCCAAGCCCCTTCTCCACCTGCCGGGACAGCTCTATCGCGCTCAGCGAGTCCATGCCTAAGTCGAAGAAGCCGGTGGTCGCCCCCGGGGGCTCTGCTAGCCGCAAGGCCGCCTGCACCTGCTCGCCGAGCCAGGTCTCCAGCAACGTGCGACGGGCTTCGGCATCGGCCGTCTGCACGCGTTCGGCCAGATCGCCGCTTGCCGGCACCACGGCACCGGCCTTTGCATAGACGCTGACCAACTCTTCGACGAAGGTCGGCAGGCTCTCCTGGTTCGCCGCCTGGACGCTCCAGTCCATCGGTACGACGGCGCTTTGCGTTGCGCCAAGCCGCAGCAGGCGGCCCAGCACCGAGAAGCCTCGGGCCGGGTCGATCCAGTCCAGACCGACGGCGCGCATCTGCGCGTCCATCTGCGCGTGCCGCTCTTCGGCCAGACCGATCGCAGACCAGGCCCCCCAGGCTATGCTTTGACCCGGCAGGCCTTGCGACTGTCTGAGACGGGCGAGTTGGTCCAGGAAGGCATTGGCCGCGGCATAGTTGGCTTGCCCCGGGTTGCCCAGAACACCGGTGATGCTGGAGAAGAGCACGAAGAGATCGAGGCTCTTGCCTTTGGTCGCCTCGTGCAAGGCCCAAGCGCCCAGCACTTTCGGCTTCAGAACGTTCTGGAACGTCTCCCAGCTCTGATTGCCGATAGCCGCATCGGACAAGACGCCCACACAGTGGAATAGCCCGGCCAAGGGCGGAAGGTCGCGCTCGATTTCGGCGATCAAGCCTGCCACCTGCTTTGGTTCACCGACGTCGGCCAGGATCACCCGAACCTCGACGCCTTGCGCCTCCAAGGCAGCGATTGCGGCCTGTGCCTCGTCGCGCGGCTGGCGCCTGGCATTGAGCACGATATGGCGCGCACCCTGGTCGGCCAGCCAACGCGCAAGGCCCAACCCGATACCGCCAAGCCCGCCCGTCACCAGGTAGCTGCGGTCCGGCTTGAGGCTGCCGGACTGGAAGCCGGGCAGCGTCAACACGATCTTGCCGATATGACGGGCGGCCCGCATGTAGGTCATCGCCTCCGGCGCCTCGGCAATCGGCCAGGTGACGTGCGGCAGGGGCTGCAGGCTGCCTCGGTCCAGGTGCTCCATCACCCGGCGCAGAGCGGCAGCGATGAAGGCCGGATCGCTGTTCAGCAGGTGGTCGACGGCCAGAATGTGATAGGCGACGTCGGGCCGGGCCGCCTGCATTTCCGCCTCGATCCAGATGTTGCGCTTGCCGATTTCGACGAAGCGGCCACCCTGGGAAAGGCAGGCGAGGCTGGCCTCGATGAAGCCCTCGCCGGTCAGGCTGTTGAGCACCAGGTCGACGCCCCGGCCGTCGCTTGCAGCCAGGATATCCTCGGCAAAGCCGGTGCTGCGGCTGTCGTAGACCTCCGCCACGCCGAGCCCGCGCAGATAGTCCTGCTTGGCACGGCTCGCCGTCGCGACGACCTCGGCGCCGATCGCCCGCGCCAGCTGGATGGCGGCCAGGCCGACGCCCCCGGCGGCGCCGTGGATCAGCACCCGCTCGCCTGCTTTCAATTCCGCCAGCTCGAAGGACAAGAGCGCGGTCACCGCCACGATCGGCAAGGTGGCAAATGCGGCGCTCGACTGCGCCTCGGGTGCCCGCAAGACCAATTCCGCAGACGTGACCGTCTGGTCGGCAAAGCAGGCATCGCCGAAGCCCACCACGCGTTGGCCGACGGCAAGGCCCTCGACGTCGGGCGCGACCTCCAGGACGCGGCCACAAAGCTCGCCGCCCAAATCCTGCCCCGGTTCCGGATAGAGGCCGATCGACACCAGCACGTCACGGAAATTGAGCCCCGCCGCCTCCACGGCAACGCGGACTTGGCCGGCTTCCAACCGCCTGGGCTCGTAGACCTCGGCGGCAAGGCCCTCGAGGCGCCCTTCGGGACTTGGCAGCAAACGCCAGGCAGCGCCGGCCGCGGTGTCGACCTTGGCCATGACCTCATGGCTTCTGACCAGGCGCGCGGCCAGGCGCTCGCCGCGCCGATGGGCGATGTGGGTTTCCTGATCGGGAGAGAGCAACTCTCTCGCCAGCTCTTCCGCGGCCAGGTCGCCCTTGCCCTCCAGATCGATCATCCTGACGGTCAGGCCTGGCGCCTCTGCCGCCAGTGTCTTGCCGAAGCCCCAGAGCGCGGCGCCCGCCAGGTTGCCGCCTTGCTCCCGCTCCACGATCTGTGCGCCGCGCGTCAGCAGGGTCATTCCTTCGCTGGGGTAGAGGCCTTCCTCCAGCAGCGCCTGGCTCAGGGCCAAAGCGCTTCCCGCGACGCTCTCCAGCGTGCCTGCAAGATCGTCGGAGCCTTCACCGCCCAGAGCAGCCAGATGCACCACGCCGCGCAGGGGGATGTCTGTGGGCAGGTCGGCCAGCAGAGCCTGCCAGGCCTCTCGCCGCAGCGGGTCGACATAGGCTCTCGCCAGGTTCGAGCCCTCCGCCACCGTCTCCGGCGGGCTATGCTCGCTGGCCATGACGACACGCTGGCCTTGCGCCGCCAAGAGCTCTGCCAGCTCCTGAGTTGGCCCCCCGCCGCCACAAGCCAAGAGCCACTGCCCGCTTGCGGCGTCTGCCGGTCGGCGGGCAACGATGACCCCTTGCGTCGCCGCTTCCGGCTTGCCCATCGGCTCGTCTTCCGGCGGCGTCGCGGTCAGCACGCTTGCCTCGACGTAGCCGCAGTCGGCCAAGACCTGCTGCCACTTGTTACCCGCCATCAAGGCATAGTCGGGGCGATGGGCATCCTGAAAGCGCCACCATCCATCCATCAGGCCAAAGGTCAGATCCAGCCAGCCTTGCCGCTTCAGCGCCTCGAAGAGGATCAGCAGACCGCCTGGCGCCAAGAGGTCGCGGCAGTGCTTCAAGGTGACGGTGATGTCCTGGGTGGCATGCAGCACGTTGCTGGCCATCACCAAGTCGTAGCCTTCGCTTTGGAATCCCTGCCCCTCCGGCGCCTGCTCGACATCGAGCACGCGGAAGTCCAGGAAGGGATAGGCCGCCTCGAAGCGGGCCTTGGCGGCGGCGAAAAAGGCAGCCGAGATGTCGGTGTAGGTATAGTCCGTCCAGCCGGCCGGCAACTCCGGCAGGACGCTCGACGTCGTACCGCCGGTACCTGCGCCCACCTCCAGCACACGCAGACGCCGTCCCGGCGGCAAATCGCGTATCGCCTCCTTCACGGCCAGGGCGGCAAGGCGGTTATAGATCCGCGTCCCTGCGGCATCGCGATAGAGGTTGGCCGCGCTGACGCCTTTCTCGCTGAAGAGCAATTGGATCGGGTCTTGGCGGTCTCGCAGCACCTCGGCCAAGGCTTCGCCGCAGCGGAACAGCAGCTCGAGCTCGACGGAACCAAAGGGGTGACGACTTGCTATATCCGCCTTCAGCGCTGCAGGGTCGACCCGCAATGCCTCGGGCGCCTCGTCGCCGACGACCTCCCATTTCCTGGGGCTGTCGCTATCCGGCGCAACAGCTTGGAGGAGCCCCGCGCCACCCAGAATCTCCAGCATGCGGCCCAGAAGTCGCTGATAGCCCGCTTTGATGCCGAGGCCGCGACCGAGGTCTTCGGCGGAGACCTTTGCGCCGGCACGCGGCCGCCAGCCGAGGCCTTGCAGGGCCCGCAGGCTGAAGACCTGCGCGAGGCGC
Organism: Rhodospirillales bacterium; assembly: GCA_963669385.2. Taxonomy (GTDB): domain Bacteria; phylum Pseudomonadota; class Alphaproteobacteria; order Kiloniellales; family JACOMY01; genus JACOMY01. Next base: position 225,821 of record CAXXGD010000061.1, on the reverse strand, counting down.
TCGAGGTCGGCGAAGAGTGCGATGAACTGCGCGACCGTCACACCCTCTTCGCCCATCAAGGCGCCGGCAGGCTCGCGGAGGCGCTCGGCGATCTCCAGCGGCGTCGCCGGGAAGTCGCCTTGCTCCATGCCGTCGGCCAGCGGCCGCTTGCGCCAGACGACGCTGTAGAGCCAATCGTCGAGGGTCTCGCTCTGCGCCAGCAGCGCCTGTCGCGTGGCGCGCTTGCAGGTGAAGCGATCCAGCGTACCCACCAGGCGCCCCTCGGCGTCGTAAAGCGCGATGTTTGCGACCAGGGTTTCGGCCGGCCTTCCTTGCGAGGTGCCCTCCAGGGAGGAGGGTTCATCGACCAACGTGACGTGGCTGAAGACGCGGTCCGGCAGCTCGCCATCAATCCGCACCCCGCCCCAGGCGATCGGCAGGAAGATGTTGGATCCCTCCCTCTCCGGCAAGGCGGCTGCCATGACCTGCAAGCAACCGTCCAAAAGGGCCGGATGCAGGTCGAGGCCGCGCCGCTTCAACGCACCGTCCAGAACCACCTCTCCCACTGCCTCGCCGTTGCCCGACCAGAGGCCCTGAAGTCCCTGGAAGGCAGGGCCATAGGCGATGCCCAGCCGGGCGAACCTGGCATAGAGCTCGCTCACATCGCGTTCGGCAAGGCGACGGATCACTCCCGACAGGTCGATATCGGGCGAGACCTCGTTCGGGAGAGTGGACAGCCTTGCGCGTGCGTGCAGGGTCCAGCCTTCCTCCCCCTCTGCGCGGCTGAAGATCTCTGCCGTCCTGGCACTTCGCCCCTCGACCTCTTCGGCGGGCTCCAAGAGCATCTGGAGAGAGCGTCCCTTGTCGTCGTCATCCAATAGCAGCGGAGCATGGAGTTGCAGAGAATCCAGCTGCACGGACGCCAAGCCCTTGCCGTCCCTGCCCGCCTCTGCCGCCATGGCAAGGAAGTAGGTCCCGGGCACCACGATGCGATCGAACACCCTATGGTCGGCCAGCCATGGCAGCGCGCTCAGCGAAAGCAGGCTGTCGTACCTGGCCTCGCCCTTGGCCGAGTGCTGTTCGAAGCCCAGCAAGGGATGCTCCCGCTGACCGGGCATGCCCGGCGCTGCCCGCCTGGCCTCGACCCAATAGCGCTGACGCTGAAAGGGATAGCCCGGAAGCAAGACCTTGCACCGGGTCTCGCCGGCGAAAAGCGCTTCGAAGGAAAGCTGCGCGCCGGCCGCATAGAGATCGGCCATCACCGTCTGCAGCTCTTCTTCCTCGTCTGCGTCCCGCCGCAAGCTGGACAGCATCCGGGATGGATCGCCTTTGGCGGGCCAAGCCATCGTCATCATCGGGCCCAAGGTCGGATGCGGCCCCAGCTCGATCACCAGATCCACGCCGGCTTCCGCCAACGTGGCGACGGACTTGGCAAACTGCACCGCAGAGCGTGCGTGAGAGCGCCAGTAGTCCGCGTCCAGAAGATCATCGGCGCCGAGCGCCTCGCCGGTGACGTTGCTGATCAGCGTGCAATGCGGCGGCCTAGCGGAGACCTTGGCCGCCGCGGCCTCAAGGTCGGCCAGCATTGGCTCCAGCAGAGCGGAATGGAAGGCGTGGCTGGTCTGGAGGGCCTGGCAACGGAGCCCTTCGGACGCAAGCGCGTCGGTTACCGCCTCGACCAGCTCGGCAGGCCCGCTGATCACCTGATGGCGACCGTTGTCTGCCGCTAGGGACAGGCCGATGCCACCCTTCCCAAGCGAGCCGTTGGCCCTGTCGATCGCCGCGGCTACCCGCTCGGCCGGGGCGAAGACGGCGGCCATCGCGCCGCCGGCAGGCAGATCGCCCATGAGAGAGCCACGTGCCAGAATAAGCCGCAGGCCCTCTTCCAAGCTGTAGATGCCGGCCGCGTAGGCCGCAGCGAACTCGCCGACGCTGTGCCCCATCACGACGGAGGCCGTCACGCCCGCACTGCGGTAGAGCTCGACCAGCGCCACCTCCAGGGCGTAGAGCGCCGGCTGTGCCCAAGTGGTGTCGTCGAGCGCCGCTTGGTCCTCGCCGAACATCACCTCCAGAAGCGACGTGCCTCGCACCTCCCTGGTGACGCCATCGCAGTGATCCAGCACCGCGCGGAGGACGGGTTCGCTCTCGTAGAGCCCCCGGCCCATCCCGATCCGCTGGCTGCCCTGGCCGGTGAAGAGGAAGGCCACGGTCGGTGCCGCCTCGGACTCGCCTTTTGAGAACCCTTCCTCCGTCGCGCCTGATGCCAGTGCCGTCAGCTTCGCCTTGAGATCGTCCAACCCGGAAAAGACCAGGCCCGCGCGCTGGCGAAAGTGGCTGCGGGTGACGCCGGCCGAATAGGCGAGATCGCCAAGGTCGAGCTGCTCTTGCTCGGCTAACCAAGCGAGATAGCCCTTGGCCAGGTCTTTGACGGCGGCATCGCTCTTGCCCGATAATAGCAAGAGATGCGTCTGGCGCAACGCGCTCACGGAACCATCGGGCTGCCCGGCCGCGGACTGATGCTCCCAATGGGCAAGATCCAGCGTCTTCGCCGACCATGCGTCGGCTGCGCTCTCCGCCGCTTCGATGATCACATGCGCGTTGGTGCCCTGGAAGGCGAAGCTGCTGACGCCGGCGAGCCGCCGACCCTGCGGCCAGGAGCGCGCGTTGGAGACCACCTCGACATTCACCGCGTCCCAGGAAATCTTGGGGCTCGGAGTCTGGAAGTGCAGCTGGCCCGGGATCACGCCCCGGGTCATCGCCAAAACCACCTTGATCACGCCGGCGACACCGGCTGCCGCCTCCAGGTGGCCGATGTTGGTTTTGACCGATCCGGTCAGCAGAGGCGCTGCCTTGGCGTGCGCACGGCCCAGAGCATTGTGCAGTGCCTGTATCTCGATCGGATCGCCGAGCGGGGTGCCGGTGCCGTGGGCTTCGACGTAGGCGATCTCCTCGGGCTTGACGCCGGCGCGGGCCAAGGCCTGGCCGATCACCCGCTCCTGCGCCGGCCCGTTCGGCACCGTCAGGCCGGAGCTGGCACCGTCCTGGTTGACCGCGCCGCCGCGCACCACCGCCAAAATGCGATCGCCGCCTCGCTCGGCGTCGCCCAGGCGCTTCAGGACCACCATGCCGCAACCCTCGCCACGCACATAGCCGTCGCCGCGCGCATCGAAGGTCTTGCAGCGGCCGTCCGGCGCCATGAAGCGGCCGCGCGAGAAGTAGATCGTCGCCTCGGGCGTCAGGATCGCATTGACCCCGCCGGCCAAGGCCAGGTCGCAGTCAGCGCTGCGCAGGCCCTGGCAGGCCTGGTTCAGCGAAACCAGCGAGGAGGAGCAGGCCGTATCCACAGCCAAGGAAGGGCCTTCCAGGCCCAGGACGAAACTCACCCGGCCGACCGCCGCGGAGTGTGCGTTGCCGGTCCCGGCATAGGGCCCGATCGCCGCCTCTCCGCCTCGCGCCAAGAGCTGCTGATAGTCCGAGGTGCTGATGCCGGCATAGACTCCGCTGCGGCTGCCGACCAAGGAGGCGGGTGCAATCCCGGCATGCTCGAGCGCCCGCCAGCTCACCTCCAGCAAGAGCCGCTGCTGAGGGTCAAGCTCCAAAGCTTCCTTCGGGCTGATCGAAAAAAACTGCGGGTCAAAGAGATCGATCTGGTCGATGAAGCCGCCGTAGCGGGTCGACATCTTGCCCGGCACGTCGGGATCGGGATCGTAGTAGGCTTCGATATCCCAGCGGTCTGCCGGTACCTCGCTGATTGCATCGACCCCGCCGCTGAGCAGCTCCCAGTAAGCCTCAAGATCGGGTGCCCCCGGAAAGCGGCAGGCCATGCCGACGATGGCGATGGGCTCAGCCTCGGACGTCTTCGGAGCAATCGTGACGGCTGCCGGCTTAGCGCCCCTCTCGCCCAGCGCACCCAGCTGCTCGGCCAGGTGGCGTGCCAGCTTTTCCAGGCTCGGGTGATCGAAAGCGATGGTGTTCGGCACTTGATAGGCTTGTTCCAGTGCCGCGTTGAGGCGGTTCCTCAGCTCCACCGCCATCAGGGAATCCATGCCGAGATCGAAGAAGCCGGCGCTTGGCGAGGGTGGCTCCGCCAGGCCCAGGACCGCCCGCAGCTCGCCTTGGAGGAAAGTGAGCAGAACGGCCTCGCGCCGTCCGGCCGGGGTCGCCTTCAGGCGTTGTAGAAGGGCGCTCTCGCCGACGGGTGGCGGCGCACCCAGAAGGTCCGACAGCAAGGGCGGGCGCAGTCTGCCCAGGGCCTTGCTCATGCGCGGCCACTCGACATCCAGGACGACGCCGCCAGCCTGTCCCACCGCCAAGAGCTGAGAGAGCGCCCGATGCGCCGAGGCGGGCGGCAAGGTCCGCATCCCCTGGCGTGCGAGGTTCGCCTTGACCGTGGCATCCTCGGCCATGCCGACGGACCAGGGGCCCCAGGCAACGCTGGTCGCGGGCAAACCCTCGCTGCGGCGCAGGGCCGCCAAGCCGTCGAGGAAGCTGTTCGCGGCAGCGTAGTTGCTCTGCCCCGGCGCACCCAGGGTCGCTGCCGCCGAGGCGTAGAGCACGAAGAAATCCAGGTCCAATCCGCGTGTCGCCAGGTGCAGATTCCAGCCACCGGCCATCTTGGGTTCCAACACCGGGGCAAAGCGATCCCAACTCTGATCCTGGAGCAATGCGTCATCCAAGACGCCGGCCGCGTGGACCACGCCGCCCAGGTCCGACCAGGCGGAGTCCTCGTCGCCGAAGCGCGCGACCATGGCCGCCACTGCCGTCCGATCCGCCGTATCCAGGACTTCGCAGTCGATCCGGCAGCCGCTGTCGGCGGCGATCTCGGCAATACGCGCCGCAGCGGCCTTACTTGGAGCTCGGCGTCCGGCCAGCACCAAGTGGCCGGCACCGCCCTCGGCAAGCCAGGCCGCCGTTTCCAATCCCACCGAGCCCAAGCCGCCGGTAACCAAATAGCCGCGGTCCGCGCGAAGCGTGGCCTGGTCCAGGGTCAGTACGATCTTGCCGATGTGGCGCGCTTGCTGCATCAAGCGCATCGCCGAGGGCGCAGCGCTCAGGGGATAGGGACGACAGGGGAGCGCGCTCAGCGCCCCCTTCTCGACCTGCTCGGCGACGCGGTCCAGAAGCCGCCGCACCCGCGCCGGCTCGTCGCGCATCCAGGCATCCAGCGCTAAGATGGTGTAGCCGACGTCCGGCCTGGCCGCAGCCATCTGCTCTGGCTGCCAAATGTTGCGCTTGCCGATCTCGACAAAGCGCCCGCCCTGCTTGAGGCAAGAAAGGCTGGCCTCGATGAAGCCTTCGCTGGTGAGGCTGTTCAGCACCAGGTCCACCCCGGCGCCGTCGCTTGCCTCCAGAACGCCCGCGCCGAAGGATGTCGTGCGGCTGTCGAAGACCGCTTCGATACCAAGGCCGCGCAGGTAGCCCTGTTTCGGCGCGCTTGCCGTGGTGTAGACCTTGGCCCCCAGCATCCGGGCCGCCTGGATGGCGGCCAGACCGACACCGCCGGCACCGGCATGGATCAGCACGCTCTCGCCCTGCTTCAGGCCGGCGGCATCGAAGGCGGCCAGGGCCGTGGCGAAGGTTACCGACAGGCTCGCCGCGCCGATGAAATCGATCCCGGACGGCATGCGGCGCAGCATCGCCGCATGGGTCGTGGCCTGGCTGGCAAAGCCCCCTTCGACGATCCCGAAAGCCCGGTCGCCAACGGAGAGATGCTCGACACCCTCGCCAACCGCTATGACGATGCCGGAGGCCTCGCCGCCCAATTGGCCGGCATCACCGGGATAGGCACCCAGCACGTTCAAGACGTCACGGAAGTTCAGTCCCGCTGCGCGCACTGCCAGTGTTACTTCGCCGGGTTCCGGCGCTTGCGGCTTTAGCGGTTCGACCTGCAGTCCCTCGAGGGAGCCGCGCTTCTTGATCGCCAAGCGGCCGCCTTCCGCCGGCACGCGCAAGCCAGCGGTGGCGCGCTGCAGGCGTGGTGCCAGAGCTTGCCGGCCGCGCAAGGCCAGCTGCGGTTCGGCACCTGCGGCCAGCAAGTGTCCAGCAAGCGCGTCTAGCTGATCGGCAGCTATTGCCGGCCCCGCCGCGTCTCGTTCCAAGTCGACGAGGCGCAAGCCCAGCCCCGGCTGCTCGCTCTGCACACTGCGCGCCAGCCCCCAAAGGCTGGATCCAAGGGGGTCCACAGTCTCGCCCGCCGACGTCGCCACCGACCAACGCGTGACCATCGTAACGCCCAGAGGCAAGGATCGCCCGGAGGCCGCAAGCTCCTGCAGCAGGGTCAACAGCCAGGTCACAGGCTGGCGAGCAGCCTGCAGGGGATCGTCGTCCTCGGGGTCCAAGGAGGGAGCAAACCAGAGAACGCCGGCAGCCTCGGCTCCGGACGGTACATCCGAGGCAGACTGCGCCCTCAGCAGCTTTTCAGCAGCCGCGCCGGCCACCCAGGCTGCGCCACGTCCGGCCAGACTATCGCCAAGGCTATCGATCAGCGCTTGGCCAGAAGCGTCGGCCGCCAGCAAGATCAGCGGTGCAGCGCCCGCCTGCTTATCTGCAGCATCTATCGGGCCTGAAGAGACCGCACCCCAAGCGAGATCGTAGAGCAGATCGGGTGTCTTCCCGGCGACCAATCCCTCGAAGGCTGCCCGATCGGCTTGACGCAAGGCCAGGCCGTCCAGCGAGGCCAGAACACCACCGGCCTCGTCGCACAGCGTCATCGCTGCCGCACGCTCGGAGCCCGACGCCTCTGTCAAACGCAGGTGCGCGAAGAGGCGGCTGCCCGGCTGCCAAGGGCGCGGCCTCGCAAAGCAGCGAACGCGGTCGATGGAAACCGGCAGGTGGAGTTGCCCGCTTTCCTCTTCGGGCCAAAGCGCGCCCAAAGACTGGAAGGCGCCATCCAGCAGGCTAGGCGGGATCAGGTAGTGCCCGTCGCCTTCCGCCTCTTGCGGCAAGGCCAGTTCGGCCAGGCACTCCTGCTCGCCGCTGCGCAAGGATACCAGCGGTCGAAAGGCCGGGCCATAGGGCAGCCCGAGCGCGGCGTAGTCGGCATAGATCTGCGCCGGATCATGCTCTTGCCGGCAACGGTCCCTCAGCGCGGCAAGATCGATCGCAGGTGCGGTCTGCTCTTCGCGATCCACCACCGCGACGCTATGGCGCTGCCACTGCGCCTTGCCGTCCGTTGCAGGACCCGTCGCCTCGGCAAAGATCTCGATCTGATCATCCGCGCTGATGAGCGTTTGAACCGCGGTCGCCCGGTCCAGAGCAAGCGGCGCTTCGATCCGCAGCTCTTTGAGGCACGGCTGGCCGCCTTGGAGCCCGGTCAGAGCAGCCGCGGCGAGCGCCATCTCGACATAGGCGGCGGCCGGGCAGATCGTGTGGTCGAACACCTGGTGGTCCGCCAGCCAGCCTGGCGCATCGGCGGACAAGGTCGCCTCGAAGATCGCGTCGCCTTTGGCGCTGGCCGTGCGACTGCCGAGCAGAGGGTGTTCGGCCGCCCGCCCGACGCCAGATTTCAGGCTTGCGCTCTCAGCCCAATAGCGCCGGCGTTGAAAGGGATAGCAGGGCAGCGCCAGCTTGCGCCGTGCCTCGCCAGCGAATAGGTCGGCAAAGGAGAGCTCCACGCCCTCGGCGTAGAGACTGGCAAAGGCCGATGCGATCTGCTGATCGCCATCGCTCCCGCGCTTGAGGCTGGCGACCCCCTGCGGCGATGGAGAGGCCTCGGGCCAGCAGAGCGAGAGCATGCCGGCCAGCACGGGGTGGGGGCCGATTTCCAGCACCAGATCGACACCGCTCTCGGCCAATGCGGCCACGGACTTGGCGAACTGCACCGGCTGTCTCGCATGGCGCCGCCAATAGGCCGCATCCAGCGGCATGTCCGACCCGACTGGCCGGCCCGTCACGTTGCTGATCAAGGTCCGCCGCGGGCGTTGTACCGGCAGCCCCTTTGCCGCGGCCTCCAGGCCGTCCAGCATGGGATCCAAGAGCGCACTGTGGAAGGCATGGCTGGTTCTCAGCCCTTCGCAGCGAACCCCCTCGCCCGAGAGCTTGGCCAGCAAAGCCTCGACCTCCTCGCCGGGGCCGCTCACCACTTGATGCCCGCCGTTGTCGGAGGCGATCTCCACGCCGCCCTTGGCCTCTGCCAAGGCCGCCGCGATGCGATCCGGATCTGTGAAGACCGCTGCCATCGACCCGCCGGGCGGCAGGTCCCCCATCAAGGCGCCGCGCACCGCGATCAGCCGCAAACCCTCTTCCAGGCCGAACACGCCGGCGGCATAGGCTGCCGCATACTCGCCGACGCTGTGGCCAAGCACGACGGACGGGGTTACGCCTGCGCTTCGGTAAAGCTCGACCAGTGCCACTTCCAAGGCATAGAGCGCGGGTTGGGTCCAAGCCGTATCGTTGAGCGCGGCTTCGTCCTCGCCGAACATGACCGCCAAGAGCGATTGTCCGCGAAGTTCGTCGATCACCGCCTCGCAGCGATCGAGCACCGCCCGCACGATCGGCTCGCGCTCGTAGAGCGCCCGGCCCATCCCGAGATACTGGCTACCTTGACCGGTGAATAGAAAGGCCAGCTTCGGCGGCCCTTCGGACCGTCCGAGGATCGCTCCCTCCGGCCTCTCGCCTGCCGCCAGCGCGGCAAGCCTCGACCGCAGTTCCTCGGCATCGTCGAAGACCAAGCCGGCCCGCTCGCCGAAATGGCTGCGCCCAACGCCCGCCGTAAAGGCCAAGTCCGCCGGATCCGCGCCAGGGTGCGCGCCCAGCCAAGCCTCATAACAGCCTGCCAGGTCCCTCAGCGCCGTCTCGCTCTTGCCGGAAAGCGGCAAGAGTCTATGCCGTCGGGCCTGAAGGCCCTCCGGCAAGTTGTCGGCAGGGATGATTTCCCGCAGAGCCTTGGAGAGCGTGACGGGCACCCGCGGTGTCTCGGCCTTGGCCTCAAGGCCTGCGTAGTCCTCCAGGACCACGTGCGCGTTGGTGCCCTGGAAGGCGAAGCTGCTGACGCCGGCGAGCCGCCGGCCCTCCGGCCAGGAGCGCGGCTTGGAGACGACCTCGACGTTGACTGCGTCCCAAGCGATCTTCGGGGTCGGCGTCTGAAAGTGTAGCTGCGCCGGGATCACGTCCCGAGACATCGCCAAGGCCACCTTGATCACACTGGCGATGCCTGCCGCGGACTCGAGATGGCCGATGTTGGTCTTGACCGATCCGACCAGCAGCGGCGCCACTTTGGAGCGGTCGCGTCCGAGCGCGTTGTGCAGCGCCTGCACTTCGATCGGATCGCCCAGCGGCGTGCCCGTGCCGTGCGCTTCGACGTAGGCGATCTCTTCGGGCTTGACGCCCGCTCGGGATAGGGCCGCGCCGATCGCCCGCTCTTGCGCCGGCCCGTTCGGCACCGTCAGGCCGGAACTGGCGCCGTCCTGGTTGACCGCACCGCCGCGCACCACCGCCAGAATGGGGTCGCCATCCCGTTCCGCATCGCTCAGGCGCTTGAGGACGACCATGCCGCAGCCCTCGCCGCGCACATAGCCGTCGCCGCGCGCATCGAAGGTCTTGCAGCGCCCGTCCGGCGCCATGAAACGCCCGCGTGAGAAGTAGATCGTCGCCTCCGGCGTCAGAATCGCATTGACCCCACCGGCCAAGGCCAGGTCGCAGTCGCCACTGCGCAGGCCCTGGCAGGCCTGGTTCAAGGACACCAGAGAGGCCGAGCAAGCCGTGTCCACCGCCAGGGATGGCCCCTCCAGACCCAGCACGAAACTCACCCGGCCGACCGCCGCGGAATGCGCATTGCCGGTCCCGGCGTAGGGACCGATCGCAGCCTCCCCGCCGCGGCTTAGGATGTTCTGGTAGTCGAAGGTGCTGATGCCGACATAGACGCCGCTGCGGCTGCCGACCAGAGAGGCGGGGGCGATCCCGGCATGCTCCAGGGCTTGCCAGCTTACCTCGAGCAGCAGGCGCTGCTGCGGGTCCAGCTCCACCGCCTCTTTCGGGCTGATCGAAAAGAACTGCGGGTCAAAGAGGTCGATGTCCTCGATGAAGCCGCCATAGCGGGTCGACATCTTGCCCGGCACGTCGGGGTCGGGATCGTAGTAGGCCTCGATGTCCCAACGATCCGGCGGCACCTCGCTGATTGCATCGACGCGACCGGTCAGCAGCTCCCAATAGGCTTCCAGATCCGGAGCCCCTGGAAAGCGGCAAGCCATGCCGACGATGGCGATCGGCTCTCTGGTCTTGTCCAGTTCCGCCTTGAGGACATTGATCTTGGCCGCCGAACGACGCAGGAGCTCGAGCGGATCGGGCTTCTTGGCCATTAATTGAGATCCTCGAGCAGCTCTGAGATCTCCTGCAGCACGTCGTCTTCGCTCTTGTCCTCCAGGCGCTTGCGCTCGGCTTCCAAACGGCTCTCCCGATCGTCCTCAGCGTCACTCTCGCTGCCCTCGCTCTCCCTATCGAAGGTCGTCGCCAAGTGCCGTGCCAGCTTCTCCACGCTGGGATAGTCGAAAGCAACAGTATTGCTGACACTACCGGACTCGCCCACGGCCGCAACGATCCGGTTTCTGAACTCCACCGCCATCAGCGAGTCCATACCCAAGTCGAAGAAACCGGCCTTGGGTGGTGGAGGCTCGGCAAGCCCCAGTACGGCACGCAACTCGTCCTGCAGGTAGCCCTCCAGCAGCGCTCCGCGTTCGTCTGCCGGGGCCTCTTCAAGGCGCTGCAGCAATGCGCTCGCCTCACCGGCGGTCTGTGCGCTCATGAGGTCGGAGAGCATCGGCGGCCGCAAGCTGCCCAAGGCCTTGCCGAGCTTGGCCCAATCGCAGTCGATGACCACCGCGCCGGCTTGGCCGCCGGCCATCAGGGTCTTGAGCGCGCGATGCGCCGCCTCCGGCGCCAGGAGGTGCAGTCCCTGCCGTTCGATGTTCGCCTTGACTGTCGGGTCTTCGGTCATGCCCCCTGCCCACGGCCCCCAGGCAACGCTGGTGGCCGGAAGGCCGGCGCTCTGCCGCATGGCCGCCAGTCCGTCCAGGAAGGCGTTGGCGGCGGCATAGTTGCTTTGGCTCCTGGCGCCCATCGTCGCGGCGGCCGAGGAGTAGAGCACGAAGCTGTCCAGATCCAGATCGCGCGTCGCCCGATGCAGGTTCCAGCCGCCGGCGAGCTTCGGGCGCAGCACCGAGGCAAAGCGCTCCCAAGACTGCTCCGTCACCATGCCGTCGTCCAAGACGCCGGCGGCATGAAAGACGCCGCCAAGCTGCGGCCACTGGCCGTCAGCGAAGCGCCCGACCAGCGCCTCGACCTCCGGCCAGGCGGTGACGTCGCACCGGGCAGTCTCGAGCCTGCTGTCGAAGCGTGAGGAGATCTCGCCGAGCCTGCGGGTCGCCGCCTCGTCGGGACCGCTCCGGCCGACCAGCACGATATGCCGGGCACCCTCGCCGGCCAGCCAAGCAGCCGCTTCAAGACCCAACTCGCCCAGGCCGCCGGTCACCAGATAGCTGCGATCGGGCCGAACTGCCGGCTGCCCGATGGTCAGGACGATCTTGCCGACATGGCGGGCCTGCTGCATCAGGCGCATGGCCGAAGGCGCATCGCTCAAGGGATAGAGCCGTCTCGGCAAGGCCTCTAGCGTGCCTTTCTCCAGCCCTTCGGTAATGCCGTCGAGCAGCCTGCCGATCCGCTCCGGCTCTTCTTCCGCCCATTGATCGAGGGCCAGCACGCTGTAGTGCAGATCCGGGCGGGCGTCGGCCATCTGCTCGGGCAACCAGATGTTGCGCTTGGCGATCTCGACGAAGTGGCCGCCCTCGGCAAGGCATGAGAGACTGGCCTCGATGAAGCCTTCGCCGGTCAGGCTGTTCAGGACCATGTCGACGCCACCGCCGCTGGCGGCCAGCACCGCCGCGCCGAAATCGGTGCTGCGGCTGTCGAACACCTGGCTCACGCCAAGCGAGCGCAGGTAGGCCCGCTTCCGCTCGCTGGCCGTGGCGAAGACCTCCGCACCCAGCACCTGCGCCAGCTTGATCGCCGCCAGCCCGACGCCGCCGGCCGCGGCGTGGATCAAGACCTTCTGGCCGGCCTTCAAGCCCGCCGCCTCGAAGGCGGCTTGCGCCGTGCAGAAGGTGCTGGGCAAGGTGGCCGCGCCGGCGAAATCCAGGCGCGCCGGCATCACTCGCACCGTCGCGGCCGGCGTCGTCACGCGGCTGGCGAAACCGCCCCCCATCATGCCGAAGACGCGGTCGCCGACCGCGAGGTCAGAGACGCCCTCGCCAACTGCCGTCACCACGCCGGCCGCATCGCCGCCCAGTTGCTCGGCCTCGCCCGGATAGGCGCCCAAAGCAACGAGGACGTCGCGGAAATTGAGGCCGGCGGCATGTACCGCCACGGTAATCTCTCCGACACTGGGAGGTCTGGCCGCCGCCGGCTCCATGCGTAGCCCCTCGAAGGAGCCACGCTCGACGATCGCCAGCCGTCCGCCGCCCTCGGGCATGCGCAAGCCGGCGACCGCCGGCGTCAAGCGCGGCGCCAGCCATTGCTCGCCGCGCAGGGCTGCTTGCGTCTCGCTGCCGGCCGCGCAGATAGCCTCCGCCAGCATTTTCGCCTGATCTTCACCCAGCGGCATCCCCTCGATGTCGAAGGCGACATCGAGCAGCCGCAGCCCCAGGTCCGGCTGCTCGTTCTGGGCAGCGCGCACAAAGCCCCACAGGCAAGCCGCAAAGGGGTCCACGTCTTCGCCGGCAGCCGTCGCAACGGCGCGCCGGGTCACCACGGAAATGCCCAGCGGCAGCTCCAGCTGACGGGCCACGGCCTCCTGGGTCAGCGCCAAGAGCCCGGACAGCGGCGCTTCTTCCGCGCCGAGAGGATCGACGACCCCCTCTTTCGCTTCAGGTGCCAGCCAGACGATCGCCTCCAAACCTTCTTCGCCAAGCTCCTCGCTCGACCCCAGGACCACCCGTCGTCCTCGCGCTTCCAAGGCGGCTTGCAGGCCGGTCACGAGGCCCGCCGGCGCGCCGTCGCCAGCCACAAGCAGTAGCGCGCCCTCTCCGGCCCGGGGCTGGTCCAGCGTGACGCCGCGCCAGAGAACGTCGTAGAGCAAGTCCTGATCGCCGAGGAGCTTCTGGAATAACTCGCGCTTTGCGCGGCGCATCGCAAAGCCCTGCAGGCGGCCGACAAACCCACCGCTCTCGTCCAGGATGTCGATATCGACGACGCGCTTGCTGCCTTCCGCTTCGATCAGGCGCGCATGGGCGAAGACACGGCTGCCCTTGGGCCAATGGCGCGGCCCGTGGTACCACTGCACCTCCGCGGCGCCCACCGGCAGGTAGATGGCGTCCTCGCTCTCGCGCCGGAACAGGCCGGCCAGGCTGTGGAAAGCGCCGTCCAGCATCATCGGGGGGATCAAGTAGCGCTCGCCGCTTCGAGGTGCTGCCACGAGCTCGATTTCGGCCAGCACAGCGCCTTCGCCTGCCGCGAGCCTGGTCAAGGTGCGGAAGGGCGGACCATAGTCCAGGCCGAAGCCGGCGTAGTCGTCGTAGACCGTCCCTACCTCGACTGCCTCCGCACAGAGCTCCTTCAGCGCCTCAAGGTCCAGAGGCGCGGGCATCCTTGCCGCAGCCGCCGAAATGGCCGCAGCATGGCGCAACCACGCTTGGCCAGAGCGATCGGGCGTTGCAACCTGAGCCCTGGCATAAATCTCGATATGGCCCTCAGGCGTGACGATGGTCTGGGCGTCCTGCTCGGCGCTCAGCGCCAAAGGCGCTTCGATGCGCAGGTCATTAAGTGACCAAGCACCCTCGTGGGCCTGGCCCGCAGCCGCCAAGGCCATCTCCAGGTAGCCGGCTCCGGGGAAGATCGGTCGGCCGAAGACACGATGCTCCGTGAGCCACGGCAAGGCCTGGCTCGAGAGGGGTGTCTCGAAGATCAGCTCACCGCGCGCACTGGCGATCACGTTGCCGAGCAGCGGATGCCCCGCCGTGCCGCCCGCTCTGGGCTTCTTCTTGGAGGCGTCCAAGAGATAACGCTGACGCTGGAAGGCATAGGTCGGCAGCTCGAGCTTGCTCCGCGCTTCGCCGGCATAAAGCGCCTCGTGGCGGAGCGGAGCCCCCTTGGCGTAGAGCGCGGCAAAAGACAGTGCCACCTGCCGGCCCTCGTCGTTGCCGCGCTGCAGGCTCGTTAGCCGTTCTGGCGCGGGCTCCTCGCTCGGCCAGGCCAGGGCGGCCATTCCCGACAAGACAGGATGCGGCCCGACCTCGAGCAGGAGGTCCACGCCCAGACCCGCCAGCGCCTTCACCGAATCTGCGAACTGAACCGGCTGGCGCGCATGGCGCCGCCAATAGGCGCCGTCGAGCTTGTCGCCCGGACCCAGCGGCGCGCCCGTCACGTTGCTGATCAAGGTCACCTCTGGCGGCAGTCCCGGCAGGGCGCTCGCCGCGGCCTCCAGCTCTTCCAGCATGGGATCCAGCAAGGCGCTGTGGAAGGCATGGCTCGTCTGAAGCCCTTGGCAGCGCACCCCCTCGGCCTCGAAGCGGACCACCAGCTGATCGACCAGTTCCCTGGGCCCGCTGACCACCTGGTGCCGGCCATTGTCGGAGGCGATCTCGACGCCCGGCACGGCCTTAGCATTTACTTCCGCCAGCGCCTCGCCAACCTGCTCCGGCGTTGCAAAGATCGCTGCCATCGAACCACCGGCGGGCAGATCTCCCATCAGGGAGCCACGCTGCGCGATCAGGCGCAGCCCTTCCTCGAGGCCAAAGATGCCGGCGGCGTAGGCGGCGGCGTATTCGCCGACACTGTGGCCCAGCACGACGGCGGGCTCGACGCCGGCACTGCGGTAAAGCTCGACCAGTGCCACTTCCAATGCATAGAGCGCCGGCTGGGTCCAAGCGGTGTCGTCCAGAGACCCTCCTTCGCCCTCGAACATCACCGCCAAGAGCGAAACACCGCGCAGCTCTCGGATGACCTCGTCGCAGTGATCGAGGACCGCGCGCACGATGGGCTCGCTCTCGTAGAGCGCCTTGCCCATGCCCAGGTACTGGCTGCCTTGGCCGGTGAAGAGGAAGGCGAGCTTGGGCGTGCCGCCGGCCTGGCCGGAAACCAGGCCGTCCGCCGTCTCTCCCGACGAGAGGGCTGCCAAGTGCCCGCGCAGCTCGCTCGCATCCGCAAAGACGACGCCGGCTCGCACACCATGATGGCTGCGCCCCAAGGCGGCCGTGTAGCTCAGGTCGGCCAGTTCCGCATCGCCATGGGCCTCGACCCAATCGAGGTAGCGCGCGGACAAGTCTCTTACCGCGGCCTCACTCTTACCGGAGAGGGTCAGCAAGCGGTGCTGGCGCGGCGTCATAGACTCGCCTGCAGACCCAACCTCGCTCGCCGCCGCTTGCGGCCAGGCGACAGGAACCGGACGGGCCCGCTCCAGGTCTGCGCCCTTGGAGGCAGGGTAATCCTCCAAGATCACATGCGAGTTGGTGCCGGAGAAGCCGAAGGAACTGACGGCGGCCAGCCGCCGCCCGTCCGGCCAGGGTCGCGCCTCGGCAACCACCGAGACGAGCAGGTCCTGCCAAGGGATATGCGGGTTGGGTGTTTCGAAATGGATCTGGCCCGGAATGATCCCTCGCTGCATCGACAGCACTGCCTTGATCACCCCGGCGATGCCGGCTGCCGCTTCCAGGTGGCCGATCTGCGCCTTCACTGCGCCCAAGAGCAGAGGCTGCTCTGCCGCTCGGCCCTTGCCGTAGGCCGCAGCAGCCGCTTGTACCTCGATGGGGTCGCCCAAAGAGGTTCCGGTGCCGTGACACTCCAGATAGACCATCTCGGCCGGATCGATGTTCGCGACCTCGACGGCATCGGCGATGACCAGCTCTTGAGCCGGTCCGTTCGGCACCGTTAGGCCGGAGCTGGCGCCGTCCTGATTGATCGCGCTGCCGCGCACCACCGCCAGAATGCGGTCGCCGTCGCGCTCCGCCTCCGTAAGGCGCTTTAGCACGACGATGCCGACGCCCTCGGAGCGCACATAGCCGTCGGCGCGCGCATCGAAGGTCTTGCAGTGACCATCCGGCGAGAGCATCCGCGCCTTGCAGGTCACGGCCGTCACGTAGGGATCGAAGAGCGCGCTGACGCCACCGGCCAAGGCCAGATCGCAATCGCCGCTGCGCAAGCCCTGGCAGGCCTGATGCATCGCCACCAGCGAGGCGGAACAGGCCGTGTCGATGGCCAGCGCCGGCCCTTGCAGGCCCAGGGCATAGGAGATCCGCCCGGCGATGATGCTGCGCGGCGCCCCGGTCGCCGTCTGCGCGTCGGCGCCGCTCTCGCCGCCAACCTGCCGAGAGGTCTGATACTCGTTCAATCCGACGCCGACGTAGACGCCGGTGCGGCTCCGCTTCAGTTTGTCGACCGCCAGGCCGGCGCGCTCCAGCGCCTCGTAGCTGACCTCCAGGATCAGGCGCTGCTGCGGGTCCATCGCCAGCGCTTCGCGCGGCGAGATCGAGAAGAACTGCGGGTCGAAGAGGTCGATCCCCTCGATGAAACCGCCCTTGCGCACGTAGATCTTGTCCGCTGCGTCAGGATCGGGGTCGTAGAATTCATCCACGTCGAAGCGCTCTCGCGGCACCTTGACGATCCCGTCGCCCCCGCTCTCCAAGAGCGACCAGAAGCCCTCGAGGCTGCCCGCCCCCGGCATGCGGCAATCCATGCCGATGATGGCGATCGGCTCGTCCGCATAGGACTTGCGCGCAGCCCGCGTCACGACGCTTGCGGCAACGCCTGAGCCAAGCTCCAGCAGATAGCCGGCCACCGCCTCGGCGTTGGGAAAGTCCATGGCCATGGTGGCCGGCAGTTCACGGCCCATGTCTTGGCCCAGACGGCGGCATAGATCCAAGGACATGAGCGAATCCATGCCCAGGTCGAAGAAGCCGCTATCGGCGTCGATCTGCGTGACCGCCATCTCCAGGATCGAGCCAACGGCGCCGCGCACATGATCGACCAGAATGGCCTTGCGCGCGGCCTTGGGGGCGGCCTCCAGCCGCTCCAGGAGCGGCGTCATCTCCACCGGGCCGAGGTCGATGGCCTCCGGCCGCACCTCGTCCAGCAGCGATCGCTGGCGGCGCAGTTCCATGACGGAGACGAAGGGCCGCCAATCGATCCGCGCGATCATCGTTTGCGCCAGACCCCGCTGCAGGGTCAAGGCGAAGCCGGCAACACCTTCGGCCGGGCTCAGCTGCTGCATGCCGGTCCGCGAGAACCACTCCTGCGCCTCGCGCGTGGCCACGCCGCCCTCGGACCAGACGCCGTAGTTGATCACTTGCGAGGCCAGGCCGCGCGCCCGACGCAAGGACGTCAAGCCGTCGAGAAAGGCATTGGCGGCGGCATAGTGCCCCTGCGAATAGCCGCCGAAGGCGACCGCCATCGAGGAGATGCAGAAGAAGAAATCCAGAGAGGTCAGGCCTTCGGTGGCGCGATGTAGGTTCCAGGCGCCCTTCACCTTGCCGTGGGCGACGCTGTCCAGGCCGTCGCCGGTCATCTCCTCGATGACGTCCCTGATGCCGACACCGGCGGTGTGAACGATGCCGCCCAGCGCCGGCCAGAGGCCCGCCTCGCCGCCGAAGCGGGCTACCAGGGCCTCGACCCCCTCTGCATCGGCAACGTCGATCAGGTGGGTCTCTATGGTGCAGCCGCTTTCCTGACGCAGCGCTTCGATCCGTTGGGCCACCGCCTCGCGCGGCGGGTTCCAGCCGGCCAGCACGATATGACGCGCGCCCTGGCCGGCAAGCCATTCCGCCAGCCTCTGTGCGATCACGCCCATGCCGCCGGTGATCAGATAGCTGACGTCGGAGCGGATCCGCACGGGCCTGCCTTGCGGGATCTGCGCCAAAGGCTCCAACCGCGCCACAAGCCGCGCGCCGCCGCGCAGTGCGACGTGGTCCTCTCGGTCCGCCGCCAAGAGCTCATCGGCCAGCCGTTCGGCCAGGTCGCCTCCGGCCTCGCCGGGCAGGTCGATCAGCTTGCCCAGCAGAGCCGACTGCTCCAGTCCCAGGGCACGCGCGAAACCCCACAGCGCCGACTGATCCGGAGACAGCACCGCCTCGCCTTCGGCCGTCGCCTGCGCGCCGAGGGTCACGATCGTAATCGGCACCTCGGCGTTGGCCTTCATCAGTGCCTGCGCCGCCGCCAGCGCCTGGTGCACATAGCCTAGCGCCGAGGGGTCCTCGCTTGCCGCATCGTCGCAGAGAAACACGACGGCTCGGCGCTGCTCGCTTTCCGATTGTGCGGCCAGGAACTGATCCACGGCATCAGCGGCTTCGGCACGCGGCGCGAGGAGACAGCGCGCTCCACGCGCCGTCAGGGCGCCAAGCAAGGCATCCGACAGGGCGCTCTGCTCGGCCAAGAGTAGCCAGGAACCGCTGTCCTCCTGTGCCGGCGGCAGCGCTTCGCCTTCCCGCCAGCCGATCCGGTAGAGCAGGTCCCCTATCGAGTGCTCTTCGCGCTCCGATGCATAGCGGCTGCGCAGCGCGCCCAGGATCTCCTTGGCCGAGCGGTCTAGTTCGCCCAGCCCCAGCTCGCTCTCGAGCGCGCTCTCGTCGCCCTCGATCACGTGCCGCAGCACGTCGCTGTCGAGCGATGCGGGCTTCTGCGCTTCGGAGCGATCGACCCAATAGCGCTGGCGCTGGAAGGGATAGCCCGGCAGCGCCACCTTGCGCCGCTCCGTGCCTGCCTGCAGAGCCGTGAATGACAGCGGCGCACCGGCCGCATAGAGTCCCGCGGCCGCCATCGTGAAGTGGACCCCGGCATCCGCCCCGCGCCGCAGGCTCGCAGCCGACTGAGGCGCCGCCGCATCCTCGGGCCAAGCCAGCGCCGCCATCGACACCAAGACTGGATGGGGCCCGATTTCGACCAAGAGGTCGACGCCCGCCGCAGCCAAGGCAGTTATCGACTTGGCGAACTGGACCGGCGAGCGCGCATGCCGGCGCCAGTAGGCAGCGTCGATGAGATCGTCGGCGCCCAAAGGCGCGCCCGTCACGTTGCTGATCAAGGTCGCCTGTGGCGGTCGGGCGGCCAGAGAGCCGGCCTCAGCCTCCAAGGCGCCCAGCATGGGATCCAACAGGCCGCTATGGAAGGCATGGCTCGTCTGCAGCCGCTCGCAGCGCAGGCCCTCGGCACTAAAGCGCTCGACCAGCGCGTCGACCAAGGCCGCCGGTCCGCTCACCACCTGATGGCGGCCGTTGTCGGAGGCGATCTCCACCGCAGTCTCCGCACCGTCATTCACCTCTGCTACCGCTTCGGCGACCCGACCCGGCTCCGCAAAGACCGCCGCCATGGCACCGCCCGCCGGCAGCTCCCCCATTAAGGCCCCGCGCGCCGCGATGAGCCGCAAGCCCTCTTCCAGCCCGAAGACGCCCGCTGCATAGGCTGCCGCGTATTCGCCGACGCTGTGGCCCATGACGACCGAGGCCTCGATGCCGGCACTGCGGTAGAGCTCGACCAGCGCCACCTCCAAGGCGTAGAGGGCAGGCTGGGTCCAGCTCGTGTCATCGAGTGAGCCGGCCGCGCTCTCCTCAAACATGACCTCAAGTAGGGAGACGCCACGCAGGTCTTGGATCACCGCATCACAGCGGTCCAGGACTGCGCGCACCACGGGCTCGGTCTCGTAGAGGCCCTTGCCCATGCCGAGATACTGGCTGCCCTGGCCGGTGAAGAGAAAGGCAAGCTTCGCAGCGCTCGACGCCTTGCCGCTTACGACGCCGTCAGCCGAACGGCCCTCAGAGAGCGCCGAAAGCTTCTCGCGCAGGTCGCCGGCGGTCTCGAAGACGACACCAGCCCTATGGCCGAAGTGGCCACGGCCGACGCCGGCGGTAAAGGCCAGGTCGGCCAGCGCGTCATCGTCAAGGGTATCGATCCAGTGACGATAGTCGCCGGCCAGGTCCTTCAGCGCGGCCTCGCTCTTGGCCGACAGCGGCAGCAAGAGGGCCCGGCGGGGCTGCAGACCTTCGCCCACTGCCGCCGCGTCTGCGGCAGGGAGCGCCTCGGGCCAAGCAACCGGCAAAGCCAGCGGCGCACCGGCCTTCTCTTCGGAGGCGGCCTCGCCATAGCCCTCCAGGATCACATGTGCATTGGTGCCGGAGAATCCGAAGGAGCTGACGCCGGCCCGCAGCGGCCGGTCCCGGTGGCTCGGCCAAGGTGTCGCCTCGGCCGTCACCTTCACCGGGATCTGCTCCCAGTCAATCCGCGGGCTGGGCTCAGTGAAGTTCAGATGCTTGGGGATCAAGCCATGCTGCAAGGCCAGCACCGTCTTGATCACCCCGGCGATACCGGCGGCCGCCTCCAGGTGGCCGATGTTGGTCTTGACCGATCCGATCAAGAGCGGATGGTCCGGATCGCGATCCGCCCCATAAACGGCGGCAACGGCCCGCATCTCGATCGGATCGCCCAGCTCCGTTCCGGTGCCGTGCGCCTCCAGATAGTCCACATCGGCCGGGGCGAGCCCGGCCCGCGCGAGCGCGTCCGCAAGCAGCGATTGCTGGGCCAAGCCGTTAGGTGCCGTCAGCCCGTTGCTGGCGCCGTCTTGATTGGTCGCACTGCCACGCACCAATGCCAGGATGCGGTCGCCGTCCCGCTCCGCATCGGACAAGCGCTTCAGCACGATCATGCCGCAGCCCTCGCCCCGCACGAAGCCGTCGGCCGACGCATCGAAGGTCTTGCAGCGACCGTCGGGGCTCAGCATCCCGCCCTTGGAGAAGGACAGGAAGGCAGTCGGCGTCAGCATAGCGTTGACGCCCCCGGCCAGAGCCAAGTCCGCCTTGCCGCCGCGCAGCGCATCGCAAGCCTGATCGATCGCCAGAAGCGACGAGGAGCAGGCCGTATCGATCGACATCGCTGGTCCCTGCAGGCCCAAGGTAAAGGCAATGCGCCCGATCGCAGTGCTTCCCGCAGTGCCCGTGGCCCAATAGAGGCCGACATCTTCCGGAGAAGCAGCGGCAATGAGGTCGCGGTAGTCGGCACTGCCGATGCCGCCGAAGATGCCGGTCGCGGAGCCACGCAGGCTCTCCGGGTCGATTCCGGCGTGCTCCAGGGCTTGCCAGCTTATCTCTAGCAGCAGGCGCTGTTGCGGGTCCAGCATCTTGGCCTCGACCGGCGCAATCTGAAAGAAGCCAGGATCGAAGAGGTCGATCGCCTCGACAAAGCCACCGGATCGGGAGACGCTCTTACCCGCCTTGGTGCGATCCGGGTCGTAGTAGCTGTCCGCATCCCAGCGCTCGCGCGGCACGTCGCGAATGCCGCTCCCGCCCTCGGCCAACAGCTTCCAGAAGCCATCCAGATCCATACCGCTGCCCGGGAAACGGCAAGCCATTCCGACGATGGCGACCGGCTCCTCGCTCGGCATCGATCGCGTCGTCGGCCTGGCGGGGGTCGCCGTAAAGGTGCCGGCCAGCTGTGCCGCCAGCTTGTCGATGGTCGGATAGTCGAACAGCAGGCTGGCTTCGAGCTTGATGCCCAAGCCCTTCTCCACGCGCCGCGATAGCTCGATCGTGGTGAGAGAATCCATGCCCAGGTCGGCAAACCCAACGGCCGGATCGGGTTGCTCTCTCAGACGCAACACCGCCTGCACTGCTTTGCCGAGCCAGCTCGCGATCACCTCCTGGCGCAACTTTCCGTCTGCCTCGGAGAGCTGCTCGGACACGCTTCCGACCGCCTGCGTTGGCCCGCTGCTCGTCGCTACGGGTTCCGACAACAACTCCTGCAGCAGATCGCGGCGCCGCGGCATCCGCTCGACCAACACGGACCAATCCGCCGGCAAGACGCTGCTGGTCGCAATGTCTTGGCGCAAAAGCTGTTCCATTGCCGCAAGACCGCGATCGGGCTCTATCCAGCTGATGCCCGCCACACGGAGCTGCGCTTCGATACGCGCGCGCTGCTCTTCGGCTTCGCCGATGCCTGACCAGGGGCCCCAGGCGATGCTCTGCGCCGGCCGGCCCATCGACCGGCGATGGCGGGCCAACTGATCCAAGAAGGCGTTGGCGGCAGCATGGTTCGACTGCCCTGCATTGCCGAGCACGCCGACCGTACTGGAGAAGAGAACGAAAAGGTCAAGATCAAGTTCCAGGCTCGCCTGGTGCAGAGCCCAAGCGCCCAGCACCTTCGGTTTCAGGACCTTTTCGAAGTCATCCCAGCTTTGGTTGACGATGGCAGCATCCGACAGGACACCGACGGAATGAAACAAGCCGGCAAGTGGTGGCTGACTCTCCTTGATGTCGGCCAGCATGGCGTTGACTTGGTCGGGCTCGCTGACGTCGGCCAGGACAACCTTGATGTCGACGCCACGCAGTTCCAACGCAGAGATTGTGGCCTTTGCCGTGCTCCCAGGCTCACGCCGGCCGTTCAGCACGACATGCTTGGCACCCCGGTCCACCATCCACTCGGCCAGTGCCAAACCGATGCCGCCCAGCCCGCCGGTGATGAGATAGCTGCGCTCCGGGTCCAGGCGGTCATCAGCCAACGGCGAGGCGGTCAGAACGATCTTGCCGATGTGCCGGGCTTCGCGCATGAACTGCATGGCGGAGGGAGTCTCCGCCAAGGGCCAGGTCAGGCAGGGAAGCGGCTGCAGGGTGTGGTTCGAGATCTGTGCCATCACCGAACGCAATGCGGCCCCGACCCGATCCGGCTCGCCCGCCACCAGGTGGTCGACGGCCAGCATATAATAGGTGACGTCTGGCCGCGCGGCGGCCATCTGCTCCGCACTCCAGATGTTGCGCTTGGCGATCTCAACGAAGCGGCCGCCCTCGGCAAGACAAGAGAGGCTTGCCTCGATAAAGCCGTCGCTGGTCAGGCTGTTCAATATCAGATCGACGCCCCGGCCCTGCGTTGCCTCCAAGATCTCAGCGCCGAAGGCGATGCTGCGGCTATCGAAGACCTGCTCGACGCCGAGGTCGCGCAAATAGGCCTGCTTGGGCTTGCTGGCAGTCGCAAAGACCTTGGCACCGGCCGCCTGTGCCATTTGGATCGCCGAAAGTCCGACTCCGCCCGTTCCGGCATGAATCAAGACCGTGTCATCGGAGGTCAGACCTGCCAGCTCGAAGGCCAGATGAGCGGTGACGAAGACCGAGGGAATCGTGGCCAGGTCGGTGGCGGCCAATCCATCGGGCGCTCCCGCTGCCAAGCGCGACGCGGTCACGACCTCGCTGGCGAAGGTCTCTTCGGCTAAGCCGACCACCCGCTGGCCAACCATAAAGTCCGAGCAGCCCTCGCCCACCTCGATGATCTTGCCGCAGAACTCGCCGCCCAGTTTGGCATCCGGCTCCGGATAGAAACCCAAGGCCAGCAGCAGGTCGCGGAAGTTGAGGCCCGTCGCCTCTACCCGGATGCGAAGGTCACCAGCCTGCAGCGGGCGCCTTGACAATGGCTCCGCCGTCATGGCCGCAAGCGTGGCCTCGCGCCCCTTTGCCAGACACCAGGCACCGCTCTCCGGCAAGCGCACGCGCAATGGCGCGTCGCTTTCTCTGACCAGGCGCGCCGTCAGGCGGCCCTTGGACCGATAGGCAATGTGGCTCTCTTGGTCGCTCTGCAGCAACTCATCGACCAGGCCTTCCGGGAGTGGAACGCCCGCAGGGTCCAGGTCGATCATGCTTACCGGAAGTTCCGGCGCCTCCAGCACCAAGGTCTTGCCCAGTCCCCAGAGCGTCGCACCCGCCAGCTGCTCGGCCGCCTCTTGCTCGACCACCTGAGCACCGCGGGTCAGGAACCAGAGCCCGGTGGTCGGCGGCTTGGCGCAATCCAGGATCGCCTGGCTCAAAGCCAACGCACTGACCACATCGCGCTCAACGTCGGCAGCCAAGTCCCTTGCGTCGACAGCCGCACCTTTTCCCTCCAAACCGGAGAGATGGACGACCCCTCGCAAGGGAGTATCGGCCGGTAGCCCCTCCATGAGCGCGCGCCAGGCATCGCGGCGACTGGGATCGACATAGGCCCAAGACGCCTCCGGAGGGCCGGAGACCTCCGTCTTGCCCGCCAAGACCACTGTCTGCTTGCGGTCAATCAGATGCTTGGCCAGCTGCCGGGCATGATCGCCTTGGTCGGCGGCAAGCAGCCAGAGGCCGGGGGTATCTTCGATCTCGGCCGGCGCCCGCGCATAGATCGCTCCTTGCGCCGGATTGCTCCTTGCCGTCGGTTCTTCGTCCAGCGCCAAGGCCAAGGACTCGACAAAGCCGCAGTCCTTGAGGACCCGCTGCCACTCACCAGGGCTCATGAGCACATAGTCGGGCCGGTAAGCATCCTCGAATCGCCACCAGCCCTCAAGGAGACCGAAGGTGATGTCGAGCCAGGCCTGCCGCCGCTGCGCCTCGAACAGAACCAAAGCGCCGCCCGGCGCCAACAGCTCTCTGCAGTGATTCAAGGTGGCGCCGATATCGCGTGTGGCATGCAGCACGTTTGCAGCCAGAACCAGATCGTAGGCCTGCCGGGCGAAACCCTGCTCCAGGGGACTGCGCTCGATATCGAGCACCCGGTAGTCCAGAAAGGGATAGTCGTCGGAAAAGCGTGTCTCGGCCTCAGCGAAGAAGGCAGCGGAGACATCGCTATAGACATAGTCCATGCGCCCGGCCGGCACCTTCGGCAGCACACCGCGCGTGGTCCCGCCGGTACCGGCACCCACTTCCAGAATGCGCAAGGGGCGATCCTTGGGCAGATCGCGGATTGCTGCGTCGACCACGGCGGTGACGAGATGATTGCCCGCACGAATGGCCGGCGCCTTGCCGTAGAGGTCGGCGGCGCTGGCGCCGCTATCGCTGAACAGCAAGGCAAGGGGATCGGCTTGGCCGTGCAGAACCTCGGCAAGCGTCGCGCCGCAACGACTGAGGACTTCAAGCTCGATCACACCCTTGGGATAGCGTGCCGCCAAGCTGGCCTTCAACGTCTCGGGATCGCTCAGCTCCGGATTGTCGGGCTGGAGGGCGACCACACGCCAGCGCTTGATACCACCCTTGCCCTTGCGTGCGGCCTTCAGCATGCCGGCATCGGTAAGGATTTCCAACAAGCGGCCGACAAGGCGGCTGTGAGCGGGAGCAATGCCGAGGTCGCTGGATAGCGCGCCGGCCTCGACCAGCGCCCCTTCTTGCGGTTGCCAGCCCAAAGAGGTCAAGGCGGCCAGGACATAAGCAGTAGCGAGCTGATCCAGAGCCAGGAAGAACGCCGTCAGCTCTTGTCCGCTGAAGCCTTCCGCAGCGAGCGCGCGTTCGATCTCCGGCTCCATCGACGCCTTCAGCTTGCGCGAAGACGGCAAGAAGTCTGCCGGACGGATGGCGCCCGCCAACGGCTGCTCGCGCCAGATCATCTCGTAGATCCAGCCGTCGATGCCTTCACTGGCGGCCATCAGGGCCTGACGCGTGGCGCGCTTGCAGGTAAAGCCCTGGAGGCGTCCGATCACCGCGCCCTCGGTGTCGACAAAGTCGAGGTCCGCGATCAAGGTTTCCGCCTTGGCCCCCTGCGCTTCGCCACGAAGCCGCGCGTGACATAGGACCCGGTCCGGCCAGTCGCCAAAGAAGCTCAACTGCTGCCATGCGAAAGGCAAGTAGACGACGGAAATGTCCCTATCCGGTGCGGCAGCCGCCACCAGGTGTAGACAGCTGTCCAGGAGCGCCGGATGCACGACCAGGCCTTGTCGATCAAGCTCCGCGGGCAGCTGCACCTCGCCAAGCGCTTCACCGTCTCCAGACCAAAAGGCCTCCACGCCCCTGAAGGCAGGGCCATAGGCGATGCCTTGCTCGGCCAGGCTGCGGTAAAGCGCGCCCACGTCACCTGGCGAAAGCTGGCGCTTGAGGTGCTTCAGGTCGACGCTCGCCTCGCCACGCACGCCACTGCTTGACGCGACACGCCCGGCCGCGTGCAAGGTCCACGCCTCGTCACCCTCTGCACGGCTGTAGATTTCCAGGGAGCGGCCATCGGAAGCATTGGTCCTGCTTTGGGGAGGGTCCAGCACCAGTTGGAGTTCTAGCCATGCTTCGTCATCGCTCACAATCAAAGGCGCGTGGATCTGAAGATCTTCGATCTCGAGCGCTTGGCCACCTTCCCGCCCATCGCTTGATGTCTCGGCCAAGGATGCAGCTGCCATAGCCGCATAGAAAGCACCCGGAACCACCACCTTGTCGAACACGCGGTGGTCCGCGAGCCAGGGCAGCGTCTCCAGCGACAGCTCCGTCTCGAAAGTGACCGCGCCTCGCGGCGTCACCTGCTTGAGCCCCAAGAGGAGATGCCCTGGCGTGCCGTCATCGCCCCTACGGCGCCTGTGCGTCTCTACCCAGTAGCGCTGGCGCTGGAAGGGGTAGGTCGGCAGCGATAGCTTGCGGTGGCTTTCGCCGGCGTGCAGGGCTGCGAAGTCCAGCCTGGCGCCTTCGGCGTAGAGGTGAGCGAAAGCGTTTGCGGCCTCGACGGCTGCATCGCTGCCACGCTTGAGGCTCGCGATCGTGACGGGGGTCTTGGCGTCACTCGGCCAGGAGAGCGTGGCCATGGCCACCAGCACCGGGTGGGGCCCGACCTCCACCAGCAGGTCCGCGCCCTCATCCGCCAACGCTGCCACCGACTTGGCGAACTGCACCGGCGATCGGGCATGGCGCCGCCAATAGGCCCCGTCCAGCCGATCGTCCGCAGCGAGCGCTGCGCCCGTCACGTTGCTGATCAAGTTCAACTGCGGCGGCTGCGTATCGAGCGCCCCGGCCGCGCCCTCCAGCTCTTCCAGCATCGGATCCAGCAAAGCGCTGTGGAAGGCGTGGCTGGTCTGCAGCTTTTCGCAGCGTATGCCTTCGGCTTTGAAGCGTGCAACCGCGTCGTCCAAGAGCACGTCGGGACCGCTCACCACCTGATGACGGCCATTGTCGGAGGCAAGCTCGAGGCCCGGCTGCGATCCGCCGTTCACCTCTGCCAAGAGGTCAGTCACCTTCGCCTGATCGGCAAACACCGCAGCCATGGACCCGCCGGCCGGCAAGGCACCCATCATGGCGCCGCGTGCCGCGATAAGGCCCAGTCCCTCCTCCAGGCCAAAGATGCCGGCTGCATAGGCGGCAGCATACTCACCGACACTGTGGCCAAGAACCACGGCGGGCTCGACCCCGACACTGCGGTAAAGCTCGACCAGCGCCACCTCCAGGGCGTAGAGCGCCGGCTGCGTCCAGGCCGTATCATTCAGGCGATCGCCGGCCTCCGCGAACATGACCTCAAGCAGCGACGTACCCCGCAGCTCCCGGATCACGGAATCGCAGCGATCCAGAACCGACCGCACGACGGGCTCCTGCTCGTAGAGGCTCTTGCCCATGCCCAGGTACTGGCTGCCTTGCCCGGTGAAGAGGAAAGCGATCTTCGGCGGTGCAGCCGAGAGGCCTTGGGCCATGGCGTCTGCCGTTTCGCCTTTCGACAGCGCGCTCAAGCCCTTGCGCAGGCCATCCAGATCCTCGAACACCAGGCCGGCCCTTTGGCCGAAATGGCTGCGTGCGACGCCAGCTGTAAAGGAGAGCGAACGAAGTTCTGCGTCTCCATGCAGATCCAGCCAGTCGATATAGCGCCCGGCGAGGGCCTGCAAGGCCCCCTTGCTCTTGGCCGACAAGGGCAAGAGCTGCCGTTGGCGTGGGACCAACTGCACCTCGGGATCGACCGCACTCTTCGTCACCTCCATGAGAGGCGCCCCTTCGCCGGCACCATCGGTGCCGTAGCCCTCCAGAATCACATGGGCGTTGGTGCCGGAGAAACCGAAGGAAGAGATGCCTGCCAAGCGCCGGCCTTCGGGCCAGGACCGAGCCTCCGCCACCACAGCAACCGGCAAGTCCGCCCAAGGGATGTGAGGGTTTGGCGTCGCGTAGTGGATCTGGCCCGGAATCACCCCCTGCTGCATAGCCAGAACCGTCTTGATCAGGCCGGTGATGCCTGCAGCGGACTCGAGATGCCCTGTCTGCGACTTCACGGCGCCCAGCAAGAGGGGCCGACCCGCCGCACGGTCGCGCCCGTAGGCGGCGGCCGCCGCCTGCACCTCGATGGGATCACCCAGGGAGGTGCCGGTGCCGTGGCACTCCAGAAAGCTGACCTCGGCCGGCTCGACCCCGGCCGCGGAAAGCGCATCGGCGATGACGCGCTCCTGCGAGGGGCCGTTGGGGACCGTCAGGCCGGAGCTGGCACCGTCCTGGTTGATCGCGCTGCCGCGTACCAAGGCCAGGATTCGATCGCCGTCGCGCTCGGCATCGGAAAGCCGCTTCAGCACGATGATGCCGACACCCTCGGCGCGGGCGAAGCCGTCGGCGCTGGCATCGAAGGTCTTGCAGTGACCATCGGGCGACAGCATGCGCGCCCGACAGGTGGCGATCGTGCTCTTGGGGCTCAGCAAGGTATTGACCCCGCCGGCCATGGCCAGATCGCAATCGCCGCTGCGTAGGCTCTGGCAGGCTTGATGCAAGGCCACCAGTGACGACGAGCAGGCGGTGTCGACCGCGACCGCAGGGCCTTCCAGGCCTAGAGAGAAGGCGACGCGGCCGGCGGTCACGCTGAGCGCCCGACCGGTCGCGTAGTGCGTGTCGACCTTGGCCATGCCGCCGGCCTCGACCAGCTCGGCATACTCATTGGCGCCGATGCCGACGAAGACGCCGCTGCGGCTTCGCCTCAGCCGCTCCGGCGAGAGGCTGGCCCGCTCCAGGGCCTCATAGCAGGCCTCCAACAGCAAGCGCTGCTGCGGATCCATGCTCTCCGCCTCGCGCGGGCTGATCGAGAAGAACTGCGGATCGAAGAGCTGGATGCCCTCGATGTAGCCGCCCTTGCGGGTATAGATCTTGCCCGGCGCGTCGGGATCGGGGTCGTAGTAGGCATCGATGTCGTAGCGATCGCGCGGCACCTCGACGATGCCGTCGCCGCCGCTTTCCAGAAGCGACCAGAAGCCCTCGAGGTCCGCCCCGCCCGGCACCTTGCAGCTCATGCCGATGATGGCGATGGCTTCGTCCGCATGCGCTGCCTTAGGCGCCGCGACCACCGTCTCGCGATCCGACCCGAGGAGGCGGTCCAGCAGGAAGTCGGCCAGAGCCTCGGCATTGGGATGATCCATCGCCAAGGTGGCCGGCAGGCCCGCGCCCACCTCCTGCTCCAGGCGGCGCCTCAACTCCACCGCCATCAGCGAGTCCATGCCGAGGTCGAAGAATCCGGTGGCCGGATCGACGGCCTCGCGCTCCAGCTGCAGCACGTCGCTCACCAGCCCGCAGATGGTGTCGACCAGAAGCGACCCGCGGCCGGCAGGCGGTAGCGCGGCCAAGCGCTCCAAGAGCGCGGTCGGGTCCTTCTTGTCGTCGTCTGCCTCGCGCGGCCGCAGCGCCTGGAGGAAAGGCTGCGGTCGGCGGGCATCCATCACCGAGGTGAAGGTCGGCCAGTCGACCCTTGCCGCCACCAAGGGCTCCGCACCGGGCCGCAGGGCGGCATCGATCGCGCCCAAGCCCTCGGCCGGCGCCAGAAGATGCACGCCGGAGCGCTCCAGCCAGACTTGCGCCTCCGGATTGGCCATGCCGCCGCCCGACCAGGGTCCGAAGTTGACGGCCGCTGCCGGCAGGCCGGCCGCGCGCCGTGCCGCCACCAAGCCGTCCATGAAGGCATTGGCGCTGGCATAGTGAGCTTGCCCGCGACTGCCCCACACCGAAGCGATCGAGGAGAAGCAGAGGAAGAGATCGAGCGATGTCAGCTCCAGAGAGGCTTGGTGCAGGTTCCACGCCCCTCTGATCTTCGCCCGGCAGACCGCATCGAAGCCTTCGGGCGTGATGCTCTCCAAGGGGTCGAAGGCCTCGACACCGGCCGCATGGACGATCCCGGCCAAGGCCGGCCAAGCCTCGCTGAAGCGCTGCAGCAAGGCGCCGACGGCCTCGCCGTCGCCCGCGTCCAGGGAGGCCACCTCGATCCGGCTGCCGCTCTGCTTGGCCAGCGCCTCGATGCGCGCCGTGGCCTCGGCGCCGGGTGAACGGCGCCCTGCCAGAACGATATGGCGCGCACCTCGAGCCGTCAGCCATTCCGCCGTCGCCAAGCCCAAGGCGCCGAGGCCGCCGGTGATCAGATAGCTGGCGTCCGCGCGCAGAGAGGTCGCGTCTCCCGCCGTGACGCTCTCCGCCGGCTTGAGGCGCGCCACCAGTTGCTTGCCGCCACGCAGCGCCACCTGCTCTTCCGCATCATCCGCGAGGAGGACTGCGGTCAAGGCCTCGGCCTGGCCCACCTCGTCCTGGCCCGACAAGTCAATCAACTTGCCCAGCAGCTGCGGCTGTTCGAGGGCAAGAACGCGGCCCAGTCCCCAAAGCGCGCGCTGGTCGGGCCGCACGACCTTTTCCGTACCGTCGATGGCGTGGGCGGCCCTGGTCACCAAGGTGATCGGGATCTGGGCCGCGGCGGCAAGCAGCGCCTGCGCCAACGCCAAGACCCGATGCAGATCCTCTTCCGATGCGGGGTCATCAGCGGATTCCGACCCCCACAGCATGACGATACCGCGTGGCCCCGGCTCCCCCGCACTCGACAGGAAGCGCTCCAGCGCTGCGGCCGCCTCTGACGGTTTCGCCAAGAGGCACTGCGCGCCCTTCGCCTCCAGCGCTTCGGCCAGGTCGCCATGGTCGGCCAAGACCAGCCAGGAGCCGGCGGCGTCAGGCTGGACTGCCGGCGGCGTCTGCTCTCGCTCGTTCCAAGTGACACGGTAGAGGAGATCCTGGAGCGAGACCGACGCTCGCTCTGCCGCGTAGCGCTTCTTGAGCGCGCGCAGAACCTCCCGTCCCGCCTCCGCTTCGCCCTCGAGGCCGAGATCGGCCAGGAGGGTCTCCTCCTCGCCCTCAACCAAGCGGCGCAGCACCGCGCTTTCCAGCGACGCCGCCGCCTCAGGTGCCTCAGGGGGGGCGATCCAATAGCGCTTGCGCTGGAAAGGATAAGTGGGCAGCGCCAGCCGCTGCCGGCGCTCGCCGGCGTGCAGCGCCGCGAAGGAGAGCGGTGCGCCGGCCGCATAGAGCGCCGCAAAGGCCGCCTGAAGCTGCGCATCCGCCGCGCCGTCGCGTTTCAGGCTGGCCGCTGTCGCAGGCGCCGCCGAGTCCGCCGGCCAAGCGAGCAGCGCCATCGCCGTCAGGACCGGATGGGGGCCGACTTCGACCAAGGCGTCGACGCCCGCCTCAGCCAAAGCCGCGATCGAATCCGCGAAGCGCACCGGCGCGCGTGCATGGCGGCGCCAGTAGGTTCCGTCCATGACGTCTTTCGGACCCAGCGGCTGGCCGGTCACGTTGCTGATCAAGGGGACCTGCGGCGGGCGCGGCGCCAGCTTTCCGGCTGCGGCCTCCAGCTCAGCCAGCATGGGATCCAGCAAGGCACTGTGGAAGGCGTGGCTGGTCTGCAGAGGCTCGCAGCGCACCTCCTCGCCGGTGAAGCGCTCGACCACGGCCTCGACCAGCGCGCCGGGCCCGCTGACCACCTGATGGCGACCGTTGTCCGAGGCGATCTCTACGGCCGGCGTGGCGCCCCGGTTCACCTCCGCCAGGACCGCTTCCACGCGATCGGCCTCGGCGAAAATCGCCGCCATGGAACCGCCGTCCGGCAGCGCACCCATCAAGGAGCCGCGCGCCGCGATCAGGCGCAGTCCCTCTTCCAAGGTGAAGACGCCAGCGGCATAGGCGGCGGCATACTCGCCGACGCTGTGCCCTATCACCACCGCAGGCTCGATCCCGACGCTGCGGTAGAGCTCCACCAGGGCCACTTCCAGGGCATAGAGCGCCGGCTGGGTCCAGGCGGTGTTGTCAAGAGAAGCGCCGCCGCCTTCGAACATCACCTTCAACAATGACTTGCCGCGTGCCTCGCGGATCACCGCGTCGCAGCGGTCCAGCACCGCGCGGACAAGAGGCTCGCTCTCGTAGAGCGCCTTGCCCATGCCCAGGTACTGGCTGCCTTGGCCGGTGAAGAGGAAGGCCAACTTGGGCGGTCGGTTGGCCGCTCCGGTGACGAGCCCGTCTGCCGGAGCGCCGGAGGACAGCGCTGCAAGCTTCTCGCGCAGTTCCTCCGCATCCGCGAAGACCAGGCCGGCCCGCGCTGCGAAATGGCTGCGGCCGGCACCGGCTGTGTAGGCAAGATCACCGAGATCGACGGCGCGCTTAGCATCTAGCCAGGCGAGGTAGCGTCCGGCCAAGTCCTTGAGTGCGGCCTCGCTCTTGCCGGACAAGGGCAGCAGACGGTGCTGGCGGGGCTGCACTTGCCCGGCCAAGGCGGCGAGGTCTTCGGCAGCGGAGATTCCCGAGATCGCGTCGGTCCAGGCGACCGGCAGCGGAGCTGTCTCTCTGTCGCCTTCCGGCCGGTAGGTCTCGAGGATGATGTGCGCGTTGGTGCCGGAAAAGCCGAAGGAGCTGACGCCGGCCCGCGCGGGACGATCGGGGTGGCTGGGCCAGGGCCGCGCCTCGGCCGTGACCTCGAGCGGGATGCGCTCCCAGTCCATGCGCGGGCTGGGCTTGGTGAAGTTCAGGTGCTTGGGAATCTGATCGTGCTGCATCGCCAGCACGACCTTGATCACGCCGGCCACGCCCGCAGCCGTCTCCAGATGCCCGAGGTTGGTCTTGACGGAACCGATCAGCAGCGGGTTGTCGGGCGTTCGGCCACGGCCATAGGCAGCCGCGGCGGCACGCACCTCGATGGGGTCGCCCAGCTCGGTGCCGGTGCCGTGCGCCTCCAGATAGTCGACCTCCGTCGGCTTCAGGCCGGCGCGCTCGAGCGCCTCGGCGATCACCCGCTCCTGCGCCCGCCCGTTGGGGGCGGTGAGCGCGGCGCTGGCACCGTCCTGATTGACGGCACCGGCGCGGATGACGGCCAGGATGCGATCCCCGCTGCGCTCGGCATCGGACAGGCGCTTCAGCACCAGCACGCCGCAGCCTTCGCCGCGCACGTAGCCGTCGGCGCTGGCATCGAAGGTCTTGCAACGCCCGTCCGGCGCCAGCATGCCGGCCTTGGAGAAGGCGATTGACAGGGTGGGCGTCAGAATGGCGGAGGCACCGCCGCTGAGCGCCAGATCGCTACGGCCGTTGCGCAAGGCGTCGCAGGCAGCACTGATCGCCACCAAAGAGGCGGAACAGGCCGTGTCGAAGGGGACCGCCGGACCCTGCAGGCCCAAGGAGAAGGCGATCCGCCCGGCCGCCGTGCTGGCCATCGTGCCGCTGGCCAGGTAGAGGTCCGACTCACGGTCCCCGCGCGCGCCCAGCACCTGGCGATAGTCCGAATTGCCGATTCCCACGAAGACGCCGGCACGGCTGCCGCGCAGGGTCTCGGGGTCGATGCCGGCATCCTCGAGCGCCTGCCAGCTCACCTCCAGCAGCATGCGCTGCTGCGGGTCCAGCTGCTCGGCCTCCACCGGCGCGATCCGGAAGAAGCTCGCGTCGAAACGGTCGATCTGCTCCAGGAAGCCGCCGAGGCGGGTCACCGTCTTGCCGGGCTGGGTGGGATCGGGATCATAGAGGGCGTCGGCGTCCCAGCGATCGCGCGGGACGGAGCCGATGCCGCTGCGCCCGCTGTCCAGGAGATCCCAATAGGCCGCGACCCCCTCGCCGGCACCCGGGAAGCGGCAGGCCATGCCGACGATCGCAATCGGCTCCCTCGAAGCCGCCAAATGGCCCTCGAGTTCGCGGATGCGATCCAGGCTTCTCTTCAGTAACGCCCGCGTTTTTGCATCACCGGACAGCTCAGCTTTAGACATGCCGCTCCAGATCTCACATCTTGTCCAGCAGGGACTCGAGCTCCTTCACGATGTCATCATCCGAGAGAGAGCTCTCGTCAGCGGCCTCTGCCGCCTCGTCGGAGTCCGTTACCAATTCCGATAGGATAAAGTCAGTCAGCTCCGTCAGGTTCGGGTAGCTGAACAGCAGGCTGGCGTCCAGCTTTATCCCCAGTGTGCGCTCCAGCCGCCGGGAGAACTCGATGGTGGTCAGCGAATCCATCCCCATGTCGAAGAAGCCGACCCGAGGGTCGGGAGGCTCGCGCAGGCGCAGCACGGCTTCTACCTCGGAGCCGAGCCAGGTGCAGAGCATCTCGTGCCTGGCCTTGCCTTCGGCCTCCTGCAGGCGATCGATGAGGTCGCTGCTGTCGAGCGCGGGCTCGGCGGCAGCGCGCGGCGCCTCGGCCAAGAGATCCGCGAAGAGGTCCTGCTTGCGTTGGTGGCGCTCGCCGAAGAGGGACCAGTCGACCGGCAGGACAGCGCTCATGCCGCTGTCGTATCGCAAGAGGCTGTCCAGCGCCTCGATCCCGCGCTCGCGATCGATCCAGCCGACACCCATCGCGCTGAGCTGCGCTTCGATGCGCTCGCGCTCCTCCTCCGCCTTGCCCAAGCCGGACCAGGGCCCCCAGGCGATGCTTTGCGCCGGCAGGCCCAAGGCACGCCGGTGCAGCGCCAATTGATCGAGGAAGGCGTTGGCGGCCGCATGGTTGGACTGCCCTGCATTGCCGACGACACCAGCCGTGCTGGAGAAGAGAACGAAGAGATCCAGCTCGAGATCCCGCGTTGCCCGATGCAGGCTCCAGGCTCCAAAAACCTTTGGTGCCAACACTTTGCGGAAGCTTTCCCAGTCCTGGTTTGAGATAGCCGAGTCCGACAGCACGCCGACGCTGTGGAAGAGGCCGGCAAGCGGTGGCCCGCCGGTTGCGATTTCGGTGAGCATGCCGCTCACCTGCTCCGCCTCGCCGACATCGGCCTGGATCACGCGCACTGCGACGCCCTGCGCCTCCAGGTCTTGGATCACCTTCCGGGCGGCTGTGCCTGGCGCGCGCCGGCCGTTCAAGACGATATGCCGTGCTCCGTGGCCCGCCAGCCACTGCGCGACCTCGAGGCCGATTCCGCCCAGGCCGCCAGTGATGAGGTAGCTGCGCTCCGGATCGAGCGGCCCGCGCGCAAGCGGCGGCACGCGCAGCACGATCTTGCCGATGTGCTTGGCCGCCCGCATGAAGCGCATGGCCGCCGCAGCCTCCGTCATCGGCCAGACCGTCGCCGGCAGCGGCTGCAGCTGGCCGCGCTGGAAGTGGGCCATCACCCGCTTGAAGGCAGCAGCGATGCTTGCCGGCTCGTAGGTCGTGAGACGGTCGACCTCCAGGATCTCGTAGGCGACGTCGGGGCGCGCGGCCGCCATCTCCCCCAGGCTCCAGATGTTGCGCTTGGCGATCTCGACGAAGCGGCCGCCCTTGGCAAGGCAGGACAGCGTCGCCTCGATGAAGCCCTCTCCCGTCAGGCTGTTGAGCACCATGTCGACGCCCTGGTCGCCGGTGGCCGCCCTGATCTGCTCTGCGAAGTCGGTGCTGCGGCTGTCATAGACATTGGCGATGCCGATCGAGCGGAGATAGCCCTGCTTGGCGGCACTCGCAGTGACGAAGATCTCGGCCCCGATCTCACGCGCAAGTTGGCTGGCCGCCAAGCCGACGCCGCCGGAGCCGGCATGGATCAGCACCCGCTCGCCGCGCTTCAGCGCGGACAGCTCGAAGGCGATCAAGGCCGTCACGAAGACCACCGGGATCGTTGCCAGCTGAACGCTGGTGAGGCCGTCGGGTGCCGGCGCCAGCAGCTCAGCGCGGGTGACCACCTCGCTGGCGAAGGTCCCGGGCGCGAAGCCGACCACACGCTGCCCGACCTCGAGATCCGAGACCTTGGGGCCAAGCTCCAGAACGCGGCCGCAGAACTCGGCCCCCAAGGGAACGTCGACGCCAAGGGAGACGCCCATGGCGTCCAGCAGATCGCGGAAGTTGAGACCGGAGGCCTCGATCGACACACGCGCTTTGCCGGGCTCCAAGGCCCGAACGGTCAGCGGCTCGGCAGCGAGATCCTCCAGTCGGCCTTCCGGACTGCCGATCAAGCGCCAGGCTCCGGAGTCCGGCAGACCGACACTGGGGCTTGCCTCGCGCCAGCGGGCCAATCGTGCGATGAAGCGGCCCTCCTGCCGATAGGCAACGTGGCTCTCGCCGTCCGGGCGGAGCAGCTCCTCGACCACAGCCTCCGGCTGCCCGCCGACATCGATCAGTCCGCTGTCGAGATCCGGCCTCTCCGTCGCAAGCGTGCGAACGAAGCCCCAAAGCCCAGCACCTGCCAGCTGCTCGCCCGGCGCGGGCTCCATGACCTGCGCCTGGCGGGTAAGGAAGCGAAGCCCGCCGCTGGGCTTCAAGCCGAGATCCATGACCGCTTGGGTCAGCGCCAAGGCGCTGGCCAGGCTCTGCCGGCAATCGCTGCGCAGGTCCGCATCGCTTGCATCCGGCCCGGCGCCGTCGAGCGCCGTCAAATGAACGATGCAGCGAAGAGCCGGCTCCGCTGGCAAATCCTGCAGCAGCTCTACCCAGTCCTCGCGCCGATCGGGATGCAGCGAGGACCTGTGCACGGATAGCGCGGCGCTCTCGCCATCGCCAGCGTCACCGGCCAGCACGACCGTCTGGTTGCGTGCCGCCAGGGCTTCGGCCAGCAGGTCGGCCGCTCCCTCGCGGTCCGCGGTCAGCACCCACAGGCCCGGCGGCTCTTCGATCGCGCTCGTCGCGCGCGCCAGCATCACGCCCTGCGACGGCGCCGCATCGGCCGCCAGTTCGTCGCGCCCCGGCACGATCGCCAGGATTTGGCCGAAGCCGCAATCGCCGAGCACGCGCTGCCAAAGCGCCTGATCCATCAAGGCATAGTCCGGGCGGTAGTCGTCTTGGAAGCGCCACCAGCCGTCCAGGAGGCCGAAAGTGAGATCGAGCCAAGCCTGCTTGCGCAGCAGCTCCATCATCACCAGCGTTCCCTGCGGCGCCAGCAGAGAGCGGCAGTGGCTGAGGGTCGCGCCGATGTCGCGCGTGGTGTGCAGCACGTTGCTGGCGACGATCAGGTCATAGCCCTGCTGGGAAAAGCCCTGCTCCAAGGGATCGCGCTCGATATCCAGGACGCGGAAGTCCACGAAGGGATAGGCCTCGGCAAAGCGCGCCTCGGCATCGGAGAAGAAGGCGGCCGAGATGTCCGTATAGAGATAGTCGGTCTGCTCGGCCGGCAGTTCCGGCAACGCTTGCGCGGTCGCACTGCCGGTCCCGGCACCGATCTCCAGCACCCGAAGCCGGCGGCCGGCCGGCAACGCGCGTACGAGCGCTCGCATGCTGCTGGCGATCAGGCGGTTGCAAAGCCGCAAGACCGGGGCGTCGCTGTAGAGATCGCCGGCACTGGCGCCGGTCTCGCTGAAGAGCAAGGCCAAGGGGTCGGACCGGCCGCGCAGCACATCGCCAAGCGCCCGACCGCAACGGCCCAAGAGCTCCAGCTCCAGCGCGCCCTCGGGATGCTTGGCCGCAAGCTCTCTCTGCAGCGCATCAGGATCGGACGGTACGGCCTCCGCCGGCGCCAAAGAGAGGGTACGCCAAGCCCCCTCGCCTTCGGCTGCCAGCAGGCCGGAGCCACTCAAGATCTCCAGGAGGCGACCTGTGAGGCGCAGGTGGTTCGGCTGGATACCCAGCGCCTCGACCAGGCCCTCCGCCGTCACTCTCTGATCTGCTTGCGGCTGCCACCCCAGCTGCTGCAGCGCCTGCAAGGTATAGGCCTGCGACAGCTGCTCGAGCGCGGCGATCAGCTGCTCCACCTTGGCGCCGCTGAGGTCCTCGGCGACGAGGGCCTCGGCTGCCGCCCCCCGCATTTCTTCGGCAATGGCGTCCGGTGTTGGGAGGAAGGCGGCTGGCAGGATTGCACCGGCAAGAGGCTGCGGGCGCCATTCGATCTGATAGATCCAGTCCTCCAGCCCGACCGTCTGCGCTTTCAGGGCTTGCCGCGTCGCGCGCTTGAAGGTGAAGCCCTCGACGAGGCCCACCCGCAATCCTTCCTCATTATGGAGGTCTATATCGGCGGTCAGCGTTTCCGATACTGCCACCCCACCGCCGTCGCGCAAGCGCAGATGACAATAGAGGTCGTCCGGCAGGATCCCGAAAAAGGCGATGCGCCGGCAAGCGAAGGGCATGAAGGTTTCCGCCTCGGCGCTTTCCGGCACGGCCGCCGCAAAGGCCTGAAGGCAGCCGTCGAGTACGGCCGGGTGGACGATCAGCCCATGGCCGCGTTGCTCGCTCGAAAGCCGGACTTGCCCCAGGGCCTCCCCCGCGCACGCCCACAAGCCCTGCAAGCTCCGGAACGTCGGCCCGTAGCCGATCCCGATCGCCTCGTAGGCCTGGTAGATTGCTGCTATGTCGCGTTCGGCGAGGTCCTGCTTCACGCGCGGCAAATCGGCCTGCTTGCCTGGCTGCAGATCGCCGCTTTCGAGTTCGACCTCGCCGTCGGCGTGCAAGGTCCAATCCTCGTCGCCCGGCGTGCGGCTGTAGATCTCGATCGCACGTTTGCTGCTCGCAGCCGAATGGCCTTGCGGGCGGGCCAGCAGCAGCTGAAGCTCGCGCAGCTCCTCCTCCTTGGCCAGGACCAAGGGCGTGTGCAGCTGCAGGTTCGTGACCGACAGGGGCCGCGACCGCTCGATGACCGACGTCCCTGACGGCTTATTGGCGAGCAACGCCCCCGTGGCCGCCATGGTCACATAGCCCGCGCCCGGAAAGACCACGCGGTCGAACACACGGTGTTCCGCCAGCCAGGCCGGTGCGGCCAGCGAGACCTCGCTGTCGAAGATAACCTCGCCGCGCGCCGTTGCCTGCTTACGGCCCAGAAGCGGATGGCCTTGGCCCAAGCCGGTCTTGCGCTTCGCCGCCTCAGGCCAATAGCGCTGCCGCTGGAAGGGATAGGTCGGCAAAGCGAGCTTGCGGCGCGCCTCGCCGGCGAAGAGCGCGGCATGGTTCAGGTCCGTCCCGCTGGCATAGAGGCAGGCAAAGACGCTCGCCAAGCCTGCGCCCTCGTCGCCGCCGCGCCGCAGGCTGGCAAGGCTTGACGGCGCATCCGAGCTCTCTGGCCAGGCCATCGCCATCATCGCCGACAGCACCGGATGAGGCCCGATCTCGACCACCAGGTCGACGTCCAGCTCCGCCAATCTTGCCACGCCCTCGGCGAACTGCACCGGCTGACGCGCGTGGCGCCGCCAGTAGCTGCCATCCTGCACATCCTGGGCGCCCAGCGTCTCGCCCGTCACATTGCTGATCAAGCTGATGCTCGGGGGCAGAGCGGTGACACCCTCTGCAGCCGCCTCCAGCTCGCCCAGCATCGGCTCCAGCAAGGCACTGTGGAAGGCGTGACTGGTGTTGAGCGGCTCGCAGCGCAGGCCTTCGGCTTCGAAATGCGCGATGACGGCCTGCACCAGCCCTGCGGGGCCGCTGACCACCTGGTGGCGGCCATTATCGGATGCAATCTCCACAGCTGGCGCGTGCCCGGCGTTCACCGCCAAAAGGGCTTCCGCCACGGCATCGGGGTCGGCAAAGATCGCCGCCATCGAGCCGCCGGCCGGCAGAGCGCTCATCAGGGATCCCCGCGCCGCAATGAGGCGCAGCCCTTCCTCCAGGCCGAAGACTCCGGCCGCATAGGCCGCCGCGTACTCGCCGACGCTATGGCCCAAGACCACCGCGGCCTCGACGCCGGCGCTGCGGTAGAGCTCGACCAGCGCCACTTCCAAGGCATAGAGCGCCGGCTGGGTCCAGGCAGTGTCATCCAACGAGCCGGCAACGCCGCCCTCGAACATCACCTCCAGTAGCGAGGCACCGCGCAACTCCCGAACTACCGCATCGCAGCGATCCAGCACCTGGCGCACCACCGGTTCTTGCCGATAGAGCTGTTGGCCCATGCCCAGGTACTGGCTGCCTTGACCGGTGAAGAGGAAGGCAAGCTTCGGCGCCCGGCCGGAATGGCCGCGTGCTATCCCTTCGGGGGACTCGCCCGACGCGAGTGCCGACAGCGTCTTGCGCAGGTCCCGGGCGCCTTCGAAGACAAGGGCAGCGCGCTCGGCGAAATGACTGCGGCCGACGCCCGCCGTGAAGGCCAAATCTGCCGGATCGGCATCGCCGTTGTCGTCCAACCAGGCGCGATAGCTGTCGGCCAGGCTCTTGAGTGCGGACTCGTTCTTGGCGGACAGCGGCAAGACACGGTGCCTGCGCTCCCTCGGCTCTGCCGTCTCCGAGGGTGAAGATGGCTCGCCGTAATCCTCGAGGATCACATGCGCGTTGGTACCGGTGAAACCGAAGGAGCTCACCCCGGCCAATCGCCGGCCCTCGGGCCACGGCCGATTACCGGCGACGACGGCAACCGGCAAGGTCTCCCAGGGAATGTGCGGATTCGGGGTCTGGTAATGCACTTGACCGGGAATGACGCCCTTTTGTTGCGCCAGCACCGTCTTGATCACGCCGACCATGCCGGAACCCGATTCCAGATGACCGACATTTGCTTTGGCCGCACCCAGCAGCAAGGGACGCTCTGCTGGACGTCCCTGTCCATAGACGGCCGCTGCGGCCTGCACCTCGATCGGATCACCCAGCGAGGTGCCGGTGCCGTGGCACTCCAGGAAGCTCACCTCGGCGGGCGCGACGCCGGCCAAGCCCAGGGCGTCGGCGATAACGCGTTCCTGCGCAGGGCCGTTCGGCACCGTCAAGCCGGAGCTGGCACCGTCCTGGTTGACCGCGCTGCCGCGGATCACCGCCAGGATGCGCTCGCCGTCGCGCTCGGCATCGGACAGCCGCTTCAACACCACGACGCCGACGCCTTCGGCCCTTACATAGCCGTCGGCGCGCGCATCGAAGGTCTTGCAAGAACCGTCGGCCGACAGCATGCGCGCGCGGCAGGTGGCAATCATCATCTCCGGGCTGAGCAGCGTGTTGACTCCGCCAGCCAAGGCCAGGTCGCAATCGCCGCTGTGCAAGCCGAGACAAGCCTGGTGCAGGGCCACCAAGGCAGACGAGCAGGCCGTGTCGACCGACAGCGCCGGGCCTTCCAGACCCAGCGTAAAAGCTACCCGTCCGGCGATCGCGCTGACCGCGCGACCGGTCGCGAAGTGCGAGTCGATCTCCGCCTGGCCGCTCAATCCCAGCAGCTCCGTGTATTCGTTCGGCGCCATGCCGACATAGACGCCCGTGCGGCTGCGCTTCAGGCCGGCCGCCGAAATGCCGGCTCGCTCCAGGGCCTCGTAGGAGCCCTCCAGCAGGAGCCGCTGCTGGGGGTCCATGCTTTCAGCCTCGCGCGGGCTGATGGCGAAGAACTGCGGATCGAAAAGGTCGATCCCTTCGATCAGGCCGGCCTTGCGCGTGTACATCTTGCCGGCCGCATCCATGTCCGGGTCGTAGTAGGCCTCGACATCGAAGCGGCTCTTCGGAATCTCGGTGATGCCGTCGCCCTGTCTCTCCAGCAGCGACCAGAAGGCCTCCAGGTCTACCGCGCCCGGCAAGC
The DNA here is from genome assembly GCA_963669385.2 of Rhodospirillales bacterium. GTDB lineage: Bacteria > Pseudomonadota > Alphaproteobacteria > Kiloniellales > JACOMY01 > JACOMY01. The sequence goes on along the minus strand of CAXXGD010000061.1, from coordinate 184,603 downwards.
GGCAGCTCATGCCGACGATGGCGATGGCTTCGTCGCTCTGGTGGCGCCGCAACGCCGGTGCGGCCGGCGCGGCATCGGCGCCGAAGTGGCGCTGCAACAGGAAGGCGGCCACAGCCTCGGCATTGGGGTGGTCCATCGCCAAGGTCGCCGGCAGGGCGGCCCCGACCGCTCTTTCCAGGCGCCGGCGCAGCTCCACCGCCATCAATGAATCCATGCCCAGATCGAAGAAGCCGGTGGTGGCGTCGATCGCGACAGGGTCCAAGTCGAGAACGGCGGCGGTCAGGCCGCGCACTTCGTCGGTCAAGAGCGCCTCTCGCCCGCCAGTGGGCGCTTGCTCGACGCGCGCCGCGAGGTCCGTCTTCTCGCTCGACCTAGCGCTTGGCCGGTCGCCCCGCAGCTTCGCGAAGATGGGGCGGGTGCGGCGCGCCTCCATGACCGCGGCGAAGGTCGACCAGTCGACACGCGCGGCCACCAGGTCCGTGAGCCCCTTGCCGAGGCATGCCTCGATGACGCCCAGCCCTTCGGCCGGCGAGAGGAGCGCGATTCCGGCCCGCGCCAGCCAAGCCTGCATCTCCGGATCGGCCATGCCGCCGTCGGACCAGGGGCCGAAGTTCACGACCGTCCCCGGCAGCTCCTCAGCCCTGCGCGCGGCGGCCAGGCCGTCTAGGAAGGCATTGGCGCTCGCATAGTGCGCCTGGCCCTGGCTGCCCCATACCGAAGCGATGGAGGAGAGACAGAGGAAGACATCCAAATCAGCAAGCCGGCGCGTTGCCTGATGGAGGTTCCAGGCACCTTTCACCTTGCCTTGCCACACCGCATCGAAAGCCTCGGCCGTCATCTCGGCCAAAGTATCCACGCGCTCGACGCCAGCGGCATGAATGACGCCCCCGAGTGCTGGCCAGCCCTTGGCCTCGCCGAAACGACCGATCAAGCCCTCGACGGCCGCCGCATCGCCGACATCCACCGAAACGGTCTCGACTTGGCAGCCCTTCTCATCACGCAGCGCCTCGATCCGCGCCAGCGCCGCGTCGCCGGGCCTACGGCGAGCGACCAGCACGAGGTGCTTTGCGCCCTCCCCGGCTAGCCACTCCGCGATCGCCAAGCCAAGCGCGCCGAGACCGCCGGTGATCAAGTAGCTGACGTCGGACCGGACGACAGCCTTGCCGGGAAGAGGCATAGGCCCGAGCGGGACCAGCCGCGGGACCAGCCGCTCGCCGCCGCGCAGTGCGACTTGCTCCTCGTGATCGGCCGCCAGCAGCGCTTCGACCAGCGCCTCCGCCGAACCCTCCGCGTCGGCGATCGGCAGATCGATCATCTTGCCCAACAGCGCCGGATGCTCGAGGTCCAGAACCCGGCCCAAGCCCCAAAGGGCCCGCTGCTCGGGTCGCACAGCAGGCGATCCCTCCTCGATGGCGTGCGCGCCTCGGGTCACCAGCGAGATCGGTACCTCGATCCCGGCGGCGATCACCGCAGCCACCACGGCCAGGAGCTGATGCATGGCCTGGGCATCGGAAGGGTCCGAAGCCTCCTGATGCCCCCAGAGCATGACGATGCCCTGGGGTTGACGCTCTGACTCCGACTGGAGCAAGGCGGTAACGGCGGCCCCTGCTTTGGCGCGATCCAGCAAGCGGCAGCGCGCGCCCCTCGCTTGCAGGGCCTCGACCAGCCCGGCGTCGAGCCCACCGTCTCCGCCTAGGACGAGCCAACCTCCCAAGTCCTCGGAAGGCCCGGCAAACCTTGGCGTCGCTGCCGTCTCCCAGATCACTCGGTACAGCAGATCATGCAGCGAGGCCGAGGCCTGCTCTGCGGCATAGCGCTTAGTCAGGGCGCGCAGCACCAGCTGGGCCGCGGCATCGCCGCCGTCAAGGCCGAGGTCGGCCAGAAGCGCCTCTTCCTCGCCCTCGACCAAGCGGCGCAGCACAGCGCTGTCGAGCTGAGCAGCGGACCGCTTGCTCTCAAGAGCCTCCGCCCAGAAACGGCGGCGCTGGAAGGGATAGGCCGGCAAGGCAAGCTTGCGCCGGGCTTCGCCGGCGTGCAGGGCGGCAAAGCGAAGGTCGGCGCCGGCGACATAGAGGCCGGCGAAGGCCGTCGCCAAGGCAGTGCCCTCGTCCCTGCCGCGCCGCAAGCTTGCGGCCGTCGTCGGCGCGGCGCTACTTTCGGGCCATGCCAGCTGCAGCATGCCGCTCAAGACGGGATGCGGGCCGACTTCCAAGACCAAATCGACGCCCTCTGCCGCGAGGGCCGCCATCGATTTCGCGAACTGAACCGGCTGGCGTGCATGGCGTCGCCAGTAGCTGGCCTCCGGCGCTTCGGTGGCGGAAAGCGGGGCGCCGGTCACATTGCTGATCAAAGGAAGGCGGGGGGTCGAGGCCTTCACTGCGCCGGCCCTCTCCTCCAACTGCGCCAGCATGGGGTCCAGTAGGGCTGAGTGGAAAGCGTGGCTTGTTTGCAGCGGCGCAGTACGAACGCCTTCGCCGGAAAAGCGCTCGACCACCTGGTCGACCATCTGTCTCGGCCCGCTTACGACCTGATGGCGACCATTGTCCGAAGCGATCTCCACCCCGGGCGCGGCGCCGTCGCTAATCTCCTCGACAAGCGCGGCGACGTGCGCCGGCTCGGCGAAGATCGCCGCCATCGCGCCGCCGGCGGGCAAGGCGCCCATCAGCGTCCCGCGCGCCGCGATCAGGCGCAAACCCTCCTCCAAGCCGAAGACACCCGCGGTATAGGCGGCGGCATATTCGCCAACGCTGTGGCCAAGCACCACCCGCAGGCTCGATACCGGCACTGCGATAGAGTTCGACCAGCGCCACCTCCAGGGCAAAGAGCGCCGGCTGAGTCCAGGCAGTGTCATCAATCGAACCCGCGTCACCACCTTCGAACATCACCTTGAGAAGCGATTGGCCCCGCAGCTCGCGGACGACCGCATCGCAGCGGTCCAGGACCGCGCGCACCACGGGCTCGCTCTCGTAGAGGCCCTTTGCCCATGCCCAGGTACTGGCTGCCTTGCCCGGTGAAGAGGAACGCCAGCTTCGGTGCGCCCTCCGCGCGGCCTTGCAAGACCCCCTCGGGGGGCCTCCCCGTCCGCCAGAGCGGTCAGCTTCGCCGACAGGTCGGCAAGGCTCTCGTAAACCAGTGCGGCCCTGTGGGTGAAATGACTCCGGCAGGCTCCGGCGCTATAGGCCAGGTCGCCGGGATCGGCACCCGGACTGTGCTCCAGCCAGGTCCGATAGCTGTCGGCCAGCGCAGCCAGCGCGTCATCACTCTTGCCGGATAGAGATAAGAAAAAGCAATGCCTTACCTCGGACTCTTCCGTTGGAAGATCAGCACCCAGGACCGTAGGCCACTTGACTGCAACCGGCTGCCAAGGTCCTGCGTCAAGCGGCGGTTCTTCCGCGTCGGGCGTGCCATAACCCTCCACCACCACATGAGCATTGGTGCCCGAGAAGCCGAAGGAGCTGACGCCGGCCAGGCGGCGCCCGGTCTCGGACGCCGGCCAGGGCGTGGCTTCGGCCACCACCGACACCGGCAAGGCCTCCCAGGGAATGAGAGGGTTGGGGCTGCGATAGTTCGCCTGGCCCGGAATCCGATCGTGCCGCAGCGCCAGGACCGTCTTGATAAGCCCGGCGAGGCCGGCCGCCCCCTCCAAATGCCCGATGTTGGCCTTGACGGCACCCAGGAGCAGCGGCGCGTCGGCAGGCCGGCCGACACCCAGCGCCCGCGCGGCCGCTCGCACCTCGATCGGATCGCCCAGCTTGGTGCCGGTGCCGTGGCACTCCAGATAGCCGACTTCCGCGGGCGCCACATTGGCGCTGCGCAGTGCCTCGGTGATCAGCTGGCTCTGTGCATTCTCGTTCGGTGCGGTCAGGCCAATCCCCGTGCCGTCCTGGTTGACCGCGCTTGCCGCGCACCACGGCCAGGATGCGGTCGCCGTCCGCCTGGGCATCGTCCAGGCGCTTCAGCACCACGGCGGCACAGCCCTCGGCGCGCACGTAGCCGTCGGCCGCGGCGTCGAAGGTCTTGCAGCGCCCGTCCGGCGACAGCATGCCGGCCTGCCAGTAGGAGAGGCTGTAGGGCGCGGCCAAGGTGAGGTTCACGCCGGCGGCGATCGCCTGACGGCAGTCGCCGTGCTCGAGCGAACGGCAGGCCTGATGCACCGCGACCAAGGAGGAGGAGCAGGCCGTATCGATGGTGACCGCCGGGCCCTGCCAATCGAAGAAATAGGCGATGCGACCGGCAGCGATCGAGCCCGCGCAGCCGCTGGCGAAGTGGCCGTCGATCTCCTTGGGCCCTGCTTGCAGCAGCAGGGTCTCGTAGTCATGGCCCATCAGGCCTACGAAGAAGCCGGTCAAGCTGCCCGCCAGACCATCCGGCGGCTGACCGGCGTCTTCCAATGCGTGCCAAACGACCTCCAGCAGCAGGCGCTGCTGCGGGTCGAGCAAGGCCGCCTCGCGCGGTGCGATACGGAAGAAGGCGGCGTCGAAGCGGTCGACATCCGTCAGCAGGCCGGCCCGGCGTGGCAGATCCCCCAGGGCCGTGTGCCCCGCCTCGAACAGGCGCCAGCGCTCGGGGAGAGATCTCGCCCACGCCCTCCTTGCCGGCAGCCAGCAGCGCCCAGAAGTCGGCGACGGAGGGCGCGCCGGGAAAGCGGCCCGCCATGCCGACGATGGCATAACCCTCGCCGTCCATTGCCCCTGCCGTTGCCTGGGCCTTCGGTCGGCGGAGCCTCCTGCGCGAGCCCTCGTCCCGCCGAGGCGCCTCCTCCTTGGTAAAGTAGCGCACGACGGCATCGGGGGTGCTGTGCCGGAAGAAGAAACTGGAATCGAGCGGCTCGCCCATGGCCTCGCTCAGCATCCGCCGCAGTGTCAGCAGGTCGAGCGATTCCAGACCCATTTCCATGAAGGGCCGACCAGCCTCGAAGGCTCCGGCCCGATCGGCCCCCAAGAGGCCACCGACTGCCTCGCGCACCTTGGCCTTGACGACATCGCGGGCGAGGCCAGCGGCTTGCGGCTGTGGCGCCGAGGCGGCCGGCCGCTGCCGTCGGTCGAGATCGTAAGAGACCAAGACACCATAGCCGCCGTTGTCGAGGTCGCCCTTGCGGTAGCCCTTCATGACCCGCTCGATCCGCGCGCCTTGAGCGGCATGCATCAAGAGGACGGGGTCCAGGGGGCGGCCGAAGCTGTCCCTTCTGGGCCACGTAGTCGGCGTGGCTCATCGCCGGGTCGCCGCGGCGGACGAAGTCGCGGCAGCGGGTCACGCCGACCACCCGCCCCACGCCCTCGACCAAGGACAGGTAGTCGAGCGCAAATCCCAGCAGGTCTTCAGCGCCCAAGCTCTGCCGGTGGTCGGGATGCACCAGGATCAGCAGCAACTGCCCGACGGGGCCATCGGGCCGATGCAGCCTCTCCGCCGTCTCCATGGTGACGCCATCGATCACGTCGGCAGACGCGATGCGCTGCGAGAAGATGGCGCCGATCACCTCGCCCTCGCGCTCCAGGATCAGCTGGCCTTGCGGATAGTCGGCGATGCGCCCTTCGATCTGGGCTTTGGTGTTCCTGAGCCCGGGCGCCTGGCTCGCTTCATCGAGCGCGACCAGGGCAGGCACATCGTCAAGCCGCGCGGGCCGAATCCGGACCTCGCTCGGGAGCAGATGGCTTAGGCTGACGCTGGTCCGCTTGGCACCGCGCGGAAAGCGCCGGACGGCGCGAGACCGCGCCAGGAGCCCGGCCTCGGCAGCGGCCAGCAGATGGGTCGGGGCCTCGCCTGCCGCTTGACCGGCAAAGCCCCGGCAGGCCTCGAGGTAGGGGTTCTCACCGCCCGATGAATGGGCCTCCAACAGCAAGAGGCCGTGGGGGCCGACGAGAGAGCGCCAAGACCGGAACTGCTCGACGAGGCTCTGTGCGCCCTCCGCGAGCGAGAGGGTGCCGAACGCGCGGACAAAAAGCACCGACTTCGGATTAACGCCACACGCCTCAAGCGCCGCCGCGAGATCGAGAGGATTGCCGCTGTCAACCTGGAGCAAGAGATGCGGCAGTTCGCCGAGACTGGCTTCAGCCTCTGCATGCGCCTTTGTGCCGGACCCGATGGCGACCAGCGTCAGCGGATGCCGCTCCAGCAGCTGGCCGCGACGGCTGCGCTCTTCGATCGCCTGGTAGAGCGTCAGCAAAAGCCCGGCGTCACCGCCGCCGATGTCGGCGATGTGGGTCGGTTGCTCCTCGATCGGCAGGCTGTTCGAAATAGGCGACAAGCAGCTCGGCCATCTCCGAGCAATAGCTCCGGAAGGCCGACGGAGTGCCGGCAGCAGCCGCACCTCGGTAGCGGAGGCCGGCCGAGAGCCCGTCGACGGCGTCACTACGGCTGCCGGTATTCGCAAACAAGAGCCGTTCCACCTGTCGAAGCAATGGCCAATAGCCAACCAGCTCTTCCAACGGCCCGGCAGCCTGGAGAATCTCTGTGAAGGCTGATTTAGACTTAGACGTCGGCCCGCTCCAGCCTCGCGTGCTTAAGAGCTCATCGAAAGACCGGTTCGACGGGAACCCGGAGGACTTGACCCGCTCTTCCGTCACCTCCCCACCCAGAGCACGCGCGAAGCCGGCGAGGATCGGGACGAGCACGACACCGTCCAGGAGATCGGAGAGCGGGTGAGGCTCGCCGTTCGTGCTCCACCTGGCCGCGCAACGATCGAGCCAGGGCTCAAATGGCGCCCACTCCCCTTCGAAGGCAGCCGGAAGCGCTTGCAGCATGGCCGGAAGGTCTTCGGGAATCTGCTGTGCCAGCGCTGCTCCGGTCTCACTCAGTCGATAGGCGCCCTCGCCATCGGCCTCGACCCAGCCAAGGCCATCCAGCAGGCGCAGAGCGATTGAGAGGCGGCCCTCGTTGGCCTCGACATGCTGAGCCAGATCCGCTGCGGTCCAGGAACGATCGGAAAGCGCCGAAAAGAGGCCTCTCCGGCTGCAGGCATCGATAACCGGTACAGCGACAAAGCCCTCATACAGTCGATTCATGACGTCAAGAATCTATCTGCTCCTTCCCCAAAACGTCATAGTCCGACAAAGAAAGGCAGGGAGTTCCACGCGGGCCGCAACGCGTCTCGGCCGGCAGGGCCGCACTGACCTCACTGAACTCCGGCTCAAGGAGCCTTGCCCTATGGATGGCGGCGAAACTGGCAGGCTTTCCAGCGGCCGTCAAACCGATGGACAGCCGTGGTTGCGAGGCCCCGATTGCAGCGCCCTGCAGGCCCGCCGCGGCAACGCCAAACCGGTGACAAGAAGCGTTATCGACCCCACTCTGCATCGTGCTCCCCAAGCTGCCGGATGCGGCCAAAACTGCGAACTCTTCCTAGCCGAAGCCCTCAGGTCACGAAAGCGCGACAGGGTGTCCGTCCGCGCGTCCGCTCGAAGGGGCACAGCCAGTGCCCTGGCTCGACAAACCTTGCCGAACCCCGGCCCTCTTGGCGCTCTCCCTGGTATTATTGTTGACGAGCGTGCCGACCAGCAGAGGTCTTGCCCAAACACGCGCCGCCACGGCCCTCCCCGACAGTCCCGCGGCGCGCCCCTTATACATGCTCTTCAAGCAGTAGCCTAGCGCATTGTTTCACAGGCGAAATGCACAAGCCTTGCAAACAGCGGCACAGGGTCTTTGCCGGTCGGGAACGACGGGAAGTCTCCCTGCTGTTAGGTCGCTTGATACCGGACGATATTGCGGCCTCTGCACTAGATCCTCGCTTGCTCCCACTCGCCGCAATAGCGCTTGGGACTGGCGATGTCGGCAGCTGCCCAGTCTCGTGAGATCAAGGGTTCGATCCGATCGAGGAGGCGGGCGTAGGCGCCGACAAAGCTGCCGGTCTCCACCCCCGTTGCGCTGCAGCAGGTCGGCAAGCGCCGGCGAGGCTTGGCGATTCCCCCCTTCTGCGATCAGCAGGACGGCGGCCTCTTCGGCCAGCCCGCGCCCGGCCCAATCCACGTCGGCAAGGACAAAGAGGTCGTCGAGGGCGCGCACCGACTGGCAGAAATAGGCCAGGCGCTGCGCATCGAAAAAGTTCGCGAGCTGCGGCGGCGTCTGCGAGCCATCCAGGCGCGCCATGGCCTGAGCGATGTCGCGGACACCCTTGACCCGCACGGCCAGCAGGGCCTCGCTCGGCGCGGCATTGGCGAGACGGCCCAGATGAGCATCGAAGATGTCCGAGCCGGCGATCTCCATGGCCGTCAAGTCGAGCCCAGCGCCGATGATCGCGCAGTCACGCTGTGGCGCCTGAGCGCCCAGGCCGTCGCAACGTCCCACCCCCTGCCGGTGCACTTCGCTCGGGGTTTCGGGATCTATGCCGCTCTCCGGGCTCGGATTCTCCCAGGCGTTTCCTGCGTGCCAAGCTTTGAGCGCAGCGCGGTAGAGCGCGCCGATGCGGTCGGCCTCGCTCGCGTCGGCAAAGGTCGCGTTCGAGGCCTCCAGATCCCCTTGCGCGTCGAGAGCAAGACGCTGGCGCGCCTCGGCGAGCGAGCGCGGCGGCTCGCGGCGCTGGCGAAGCGCGGCTTCGGGCGCCAGTTGACCACCGGCCCGCAGGGCGTCGACCATGGCAACCTCCTCGGCCACCACCAACGCCTGGTAGTCGTCCTCCAAACGCTCTTGGCTCTCCTGGTGGGGACAGGCCGGTGCAAGCGGATAGCGCCAGGCTGGCGGCTAGCAGTGCAACGGCGATGGGGCTGCGGGTCATCTCCATGTCACGCACTCCTCGGCAGTCTGGCTTCTGAGAGGATCTTCTCGATCAGTTCTTTGCCCAGCTGGGTCAGGTTGCCGCCCTCCAGCAGGTCCGGCAGGCCGCCGCCCGCGAGCACCTCGGCCAAGAACGTCCGAAAGAGGTGGAGAAATTCTTCCGCCCCCATCATGAAGCGGCCGGCCGCATCCTTGAGAGCCGCCACCTCCTTGAGCTGCCGCAACAGCCGGGGTCACCGCGTCGGGCGCGGCTCCGGCGAGCACCTCTGCCGCCAGGGCCGGGTTGCTGGCCACCGCGCGGAGGCTGGAGATGACCGCGGCCTTCAAGGTCTCGCCGAAGAGCAGGTCGCCCTGGCGGCGCGTCCTTGTCTCGCACCGGCGGCCGCCTCCTTCAGCAAGACCGTGATGATACGCGCGCCCAATTGGCCGGCCGGGTCGCCGCCGTCGAGCCCGAAGATCCGCCCCGCGGCTGCGCGAAGCCTCTTCCAGGGCCACCGCAACGATCTCCAGCCAATCCCTGCCCGAGAGCAGGAGCTTCTCGTCCTGGGCCATAGCGGCTGCGATGGCTGCAACGACGGCGCGCAGCTCTTGCGAGGTCGCCGGCAATCATCTCGGGTGTCTTTGCCGCTTGCTCAGCGAGGATGCGCACCAGATCCACCAGCTGATCCTGGCTGAACAAGCGCTCCAGGGCCGCCCTGTCCTCAAGACCTGCGCCAAACCCCTTAAGGATCTGATCGAGCGCCTTTGCAGCCACCAGTTCGAAGGGCTCGTCGTCCAGTGCCAGCAGGGCCTCGGCATGCGTCCCGAAGGCTTCCAGCGTGGTCTGCGCGAGCCGCAGGCCGAGGGCCTTGTCGAAACGCAAGGGATTTTGGCGAAGCGTCTCTGCGAACTTGGACAGCAGCTCCTTGAAGAAGGCGTCGCGGGCGCTCTCGCCCTCCAGAACCAGCTCGGGCCGCTTGGCGATCACGCCCAAGGCGCTGACATAGAGGCCGATCAGACCCTCGCGGGTCAGCGTTCCTTCCAGATAGATTTACGAGGCCGAGGCGTAGCGCAAGAGGTCCTTGGTCAGGGCACCGATCAAGGCCTCGGTGCGAAAACGATCGCCCAGAAAGGCCACGGGATCCTCGGCGACGATGCGGAAGGCAGCCGATGCGGCCGGACCGACGACGGCCTCGGTGATGCGTTGCCATTCGAGCTGTTCGTTCAAGCTGCCCGGAAAGGCGGCAAGCACGGGCTGCAGGCTGCCGTCTACCAGCTCTCTGACCTTTTCCCGCTCGAAGAACACGGTCTTGTTGGCCGCGAGCGTCTCCAGGCCGGCCCGCAGCACGACGCCCATCAGCCGATTGCCGACGTCCTGCTGCAGGCCAAAGCTCTGGTCGTCCGGTAATGAGGCGGCCGATCGAGCCGGAGAAGGCGCCGACCAGAGCGGTCGCATCTTCACCGTCCAGCAGCACTTGCGGATTGGCCGCGACGAATTCGAAAGCGATTGTCGGCCAGCGAGATGGCAAAGCGCGTCCAGGGCGTAACCGGCGCTATCCTCGCGCGTTAGCCACTGCTCGATCTTCTTGGCTATGGAAGACGCCGCGCAAGGGCGGCTTTCGCCACCCTCGCCCTCGGTCTCCTTGGCCTCGGTGAAGAGATCAAGCGCCTCCGACATCTGCTCGTGCGCGTCGGGCGTCCCCCAGGTCGCGCATGGCCTCGTAGGCCTCGAGCAGCCCCGGTTGGCCGCGAATCCAGGCCTCGAAAGCGGCGTCGTTTTCGAACTGAACCTTGATCTGGGGCTCGTGCATGGCCCGGTGGAAAGCGCGGAAAGCGCGCGCCTGGAAGGATCATCGCCTTGTCGCGATACGACTGCGCGAGGGCGCGGTCGGCTGCGGTGTAGACCTGGTAGGCGGCTTGGAAATCCGGTGATGACGAGTGCAGGCGACACGAACATGGCAGGCTCCCTGATCAGTCAGTGGTCAGACAGTCTTGCCCCTCTCCTCCAATCCTAATCGCTCAGGACGCCTCTTTAGTCAAAGAATTGCGCATAGCATGATGATGAGCAGGAAACGGACCAAGGAGAACTGAACGTGATACGCGAAGACCTGATCTTCGGTCGCCGCACCCGACCTCTCAGGGCGGCTGCGCGGCAAGGCCTTTCCCGCCGCCGACCTGGATTGGCGCCTGAAGCGCGGCATCGGCTGGACCCCGACCATCGTGCAGATTACCTGCTTCGACGTCATCGCCGAGTCGCCCTGGGGGCCCTTCGGCGACGTCATCATGGTGCCCGACCCCGATGCGGAATGCCGGGTCGATTTTCGACGACGGGCGCCCGGCCGATCATTTCATGATGGGCGACATTCTGGAGCTGGACGGCACGCCCTGGATCTGCTGCATGCGCTCGCTGCTGAAAAGCGCGCTGGAGCGCCTGAAGCGGGATATCAGGGCTGACGCCACTGTGTCGCCTTCGAGCACGAATGCCAGCTGAAGGGTGCACAGCGGCCGCACGGCGATGCCTACAAGCCTGGCGGGCTTCCGAGCCCAGGCAACCTTCTGCGAGACCTTGATGGCGGCGCTCAGGGCCGGGGGCCTGAAGCCCGACACCATCATGCGCGAATACGGCCATGACCAGTATGAGATCACTGTCGCTCCGGCATTGGGTCTCCGCGCTGCCGACCAAGCCGCAATGCTGCGCGCCACCACCCGCAGCACGGCCAACCGGCTGGACGATAAAGCCACCTTCACGCCCTTGCAGGATCCCAACCACGTCGGCAACGGCGTACATGTGCACATGAGCCTTCGCGATGAGAAAGGGGAACCCGCCACCTACGACCCGGAAGGCCCGCGCGGAATGGCCAGGCACACCGGGGCCTTCATCGCCGGAATCCTGAAGTACGCCGATGCCATCGTCGCCATGACCGCGCCCTCCCTGGTCTCCTACACCCGCCTGACGCCGCACCGCTGGAGCGCTTCCTTCAACAACCTGGGCGCCCAGGACCGTGAGGCCACGGTCAGACTCTGCCCGACCTCGCCAACCTATCCGGAAAGCATCGCCGCCCAGTTCAATTCGAGTACCGCGCCTGCGATGCGGCCGCCTCGCCGCATCTGGCCTTGGCTGCGCTCGTCCATGCCGGTGCGCAGGGAATAGAAGAGGATTTGCCCACGCCGGAGGCGACGGAGGTCGATCTGACCACCCTGGCCCCTCAGGACCTGGCTGCACGCGGCCTGGCGCGCTTGCCGCAGAGCCTGCCGGAAGCGCTGGAACACTTCTCGGCTAACGCCACGGTGGCCGGCTGGTTCCGGAGGGCTTCGCCGAGATCTACCGCCAGCACAAAGAAGGAGAGATAGCTTTCCTCAAGGACAAGTCCGAGTCGGAGGTCTACGCCGCCTACGCCCAATCCTATTGACGTTTCGGCATCCTGCTCTAAGGCGCCCAAGCCGTCACTTGAAGTCGTCTCCGAACCGCCAGTTCATCGGCGGCAAGGCCTCGACGACTTCGAAGGTCACGGCCTGCCGGAAAGTGCGGCCGTAGCGGTCGGTGGCCAGGACCTCCAGCCGGTGAGCTCCTGTCGGCAAGGTGCTAGGCAAATCCGCGCGCCAGAGATGGTTCGACTTTCCTGTTAGCAGAGAGCTTGGGAAGGGGCCCGGCGGCCCCTCCCACTGGAAGCCCCGCCAGGTCTGAAAGCCGTCTGTGGCCTCGCCGCCCTGGATAGAGCGATAGGCGATGCGCCCGTTGGTCGACTGCTTGGCGAGCGCCCAGGGATCGGTGAAGTCAACGCCCACGTGGGCGGCCTCGCCCTCTCCCTTCTGCGTGCGTTCCGCAGGCATGGGCGCACACGCCGTCGATCGAAACCGTGACGACGCTGTCTTTCGTACCGTTCCAAAAGTTGACCGCCACCCAGCTACCGTCGGCCAAGTCGGCCAGGGTCAGCATGTGCTGGTCACCAAGATCGTTGATGGTGACTGGTGGAACAACGTCAACCGGCGAGTCGTAGATCTCCGTGTAGGCGAGCAGCGTCTCCGCCCACTTGCGGAAGCGCGGCGTGCTGAAGGAGACGTTCATCTGCTGCGCCTCGCTGCCTCCGAAGGTCCGATAGGTGTCGACGTAATCGGCCCCGTCGAAGTCGAAGACGTAGTAGCCGCGCGGCGCGCCCAAGCGCTGCGTTGCATGCGGGACTCCTTGATCATTCAGGTCGCCGGCCCACCAGGATGCGGACACGGCACCGGCGATGATCAGGTGGAAGGCGGCGGACTTGGTGCCGGTGTGCTCTTGCCAGCCCGCATAGCTCTCCCCCGGCACGATGTTCTCGGTGGTGTGGGTATGGCCGGCGAGACCCAAGGCCGGACGCTCGCCGATGATGGCGTAGAGCTCCGCCAAATTGTCGGTCTGGTGCTTCTGCTTATCGGCGTCGGCGAAACTCACGAAGGGGATGTGGGCATTGAGGACGATCAGCTTGTCGTCTGGCACGAAGGCCAGGTCGTTCTTCAGCCAGTCGAGTTGACGCTGGCTGATGACGCCGTTGTAGCTGGGTTTGCCGAGAGACTGCAGAAGGGGTGCGGATCGATCCCGTTGCAGGGATAGCGGACATTGTCCAGCACCACGAAGTGCACCTGCCCGATGTCGAAGGAGTAGTACTCCGGTCCCCACTCCCGGCGGAAGGTGTCGAAGGAATCGGCGTCGCTGGTCGCATCCCAGTCGAGATCGTGGTTGCCGGCAACGAAATACTGAGGCACGCCGCCAACGGCGATGATCTGCTTGAAGCGCGGATAGAGCGAGAGGTCGTCGCCCATGACGTCGCCTTCGAAGATGAGGCACTCGGTCTTGGCGTTGTTCCGATTGGCCAGCATCGTACCGGCGGTGTCGCGCACGAAGCCGATTTCGCGGTTGGAATAGGGCTGCGGGTCGCCGAACACCAGGCATTGGAACTGGTCGCCCACAGGATCGGCGATCAGGGGAAAATTGATGGCCTCTGGCAAGGGCCCGGTAGGGGCGATCCCCTTGAAGCGTAGGGGCGGTGAGCCCTCGACCTTGTGGATGTAGTTGAACTGCGGGACCATGTCTTCATCCAGCGGCGTCGCGTAGCCGGCAGGCTTGGTGATGAAGAGGTTCATGTCGTCATAGGCCGGGAGCGCATAGTTGCCCTCGGCATCGGTCTCGACCACCTCGCGCCCGTTGGAGACGAGTACGCCGGCAACACCCTTCTCTCCGGCGTCAAGTTTGGAATTGCGGTTGCGATCCTCGAAGACCTTGCCGCTAGCGATCTCAGCGGCGACATCCCCTCGCACGAGGTCAAGATTGCCGATATAGCTGGCATCCTTGGCCTTGGCCGGCAAGGCGAGCGTCGCCGCCGCGCAGATCGCCAGAATCATGGGCACGTAGTTCATCTTGGAGTCTCCTGGCACATCCTCAGACATCGTTATGGACGCTCTTTCGCGACTATGCTGAACCTCCTGCGTCGCGATGACGGTCCTCTTGCTGGTAACTCGCAGCTCCTCCCGAGCGCTGCCCCCATGGGCATGAGATCAAGGAAGCGTAAAGGCCGGCGGGTTGTCGCAGTGCACGAGGATACCATCGTCGTCGCTATGAACGGTGGCGGCCATCTTGCCGTCGCCTATGACCCGCAACCGAATGGTTCTAGCTTCGTGCGGCTCTTCGTCGATGCTCCAAAGACCGGAGGAGCTGTCATTGCGTAGTCCGGACCCGGTGGACTTGATCGTAATGCCGTTGTGATCAGTGACCCAGCTGCCGTAGTAGATCTTCGGTCCCTCGACAGCCAGCAGGAAGCCGTTGGGAAGGAAAATTATCCAAGACCGCGCGGCGGCACAGTCGACGGCACCGCTGTCGGTCATCCCTGCGGCCCAGACCTCGGCCTGGTTCATGGGAGACAGGGGGGCGTCTTGCGCCGACGCGGCCGACAGCCACGCTAGGGTGACCGATAGGGCCAGCAGACCGCAAAAGACGGCAGCACGGCCGAAGGCCAGCGCGCCTTGGGCCGCGATCGTCATGCTTTGTATCGTCATCGCCAGATCCTTGCTATGAGCTGGTGGAGCGGCTTGCATTCAAACACTCTCTCTCTGCAGACTCGGTCTTGAGACGCGCTCACCGGATGCCCCCGAGTGGACAGGCCTCAAGGCCGATCGGAGCGCGCGCCCAACGGCAACAGTCTAGATGATGGCAGGGCCGATCGGCTATGTCGGAAAGAGCCGGGGCAGACCCGGCCTCCGTAAGATAAGGAAGGGCGAGATGGCGCAGGCAAAAAAGGGCTTCTTGGACGGCGCCTACAAGGTCGAGGATCCGGACGCGACCAAGTCGCTCTATCGGGACTGGGCCGCCACCTATGAAGAGGAGGTCAGGAACAACGGCTATGTGACGCCGACCCGCTGTGCGACCGCTCTTGCGGCCATGGCAGAAGACCCCTCGGCCGCACTGCTCGACCTTGGCTGCGGCACCGGGCTTTCGGGCGAGGCCTTGCAGGCAGCAGGCTTCACCACACTCGACGGAAGCGACTTTTCCGAAGACATGCTGGCCTTCGCGCGCAAGAAGGGTCTCTACCGCAATCTGGTCAAAGGCGACCTGAACAATCCCCTGCCTGCCAGGAAGGGAGACTATCGCTACATCGCCGCCATCGGCGTCTTCAGCCCCGGCCACGCGCCGGCTGCGATGATCGCGGACGTCATGGCCGTACTTCCGAAAGGCGGCTTGTTCGTCTTCTCCATGAACGACCACGCGATGGAGGACCCCAGCTATGAAGCGGAGATCGAGCGGCTGATCGCCGCCGGCACCGCCGAGATGGCCTTCAAGGAGTACGGCGAGCACCTGCCGGGGCGCGGCATCAAGGCCTTTGTCATCATCCTGCAAAAGCTCTGAGTGGATGACGCACGCCCGTTTCGCTGCAGTGGCCCCGCGGCCGTCTTCATCGGGACTGGACTAAAGCAAGCGCCCTCGTCACCGTAGGACCGCCAAGCTATGAAGGCGGCCAAACGGCCCATCAGGCGATTTGAGAGGCCGGTCAGTGAGGCACAGCGACCGCAAGACCTACCTTGCCGTGGCACTCTTCGGCGCTGCTGCCGGTGCCTTTTTCCGCGGCGTCTTCGATACTGAAGAGACACGTACGGCAATCAATTTCGCCCTCAGCGCGCTCAATGGGGTAGCCGTCGCGGTGCCGATGTTTGCGGCACACCTCTGGTTCACGCGAAGGGCCGCCGACTGGCTGCGCCGTCGCTCCTTGGCAAGCGAAATCCTAAGCGACGGCGCAGTGATGATTGGCGCCGGCACTGCCGCACAGATCCTCGCCGTCTACTTGTTGTTCGGAGATTCGCCGGTCGAGAACGCCAGCCTAATGCCGTTGCAAATGGCTCACTCGCTGGTCATGGCCATCCTTTTCCTCACCGTCACACACCTTGTCCGCCTGATCGGCCCGCGACAGATTTTGAGCGCCATGGCGGGACGCTACCGCCGCCCGGTCGAAGAGCGTCGGGTCTTGCTCTTCATCGACCTCAAGGGGTCGACCTCCATGGCCGAGGCGCTCGGGCCGGTGCGCGTCGCCAACCTCGTTGCCCGCTTTTTCCATGACATAGACGAGACGATCGTCGCCCACGGCGGCGAGGTGCAGGCCTACATCGGCGACGAGGTGATCGTCAGCTGGCCACTGGAGCGCGGCCTGAAAGAGGCCACCTGTCTGCGCTGTGTCTTGGTCGTGCGAAACCACATCGACGGCCTGGCCGAGAGCTACAGGCAGGAGTTTGGCCACGTACCGCAGTTCCGTGCAGCCCTGCATGGTGGGCCGGTGGTGGTCAGCGAAATCGGCCGCTCGAAGCAGCAGATCTGCTACTTCGGCGACACTCTCAACGTTGCCGCACGCCTGGAAGAACTGGCCAAGGAACTCGACCAAGACCTTCTGATATCCGGTGAGCTTGTTGATGCAATGGATTTGCCGTCCGGTATCCTCATCAAAGAGCTTGGCGAGATCGCCTTGCGGGGACGCGCGGCACCTCTGCGCGTTGTCGCTCTAAGGACCAGCGATTAGCCGGACACACGCCCAAACTTGGCAGCCAGACCTGGAGTCATAGACCATAGGGATTGCCCGGCAAGAATCTATAGGTGTAGCGATCGGCGTCCCCGCGCGAGCCGCTGACGTGATCGAACGCGAGGGTCTGCTCGGCTTTGGAGACTCTGAAACAGCCACGCTCTCCGTCACCCCAGTTGTTGTTCCAGGTGCGGCAATAGAGGTCGTCCTCGGTGACCTCCCAAACACCGTCAGCGAACTCCTCGCCGCCGGACCACCAGACCCGGGCGCTTAGGGTGCCGTCCTCGCGCAAGAGCCCGACGTACTCCCAGGACCTCAGCAGGTCTCCACCCTCGCGGTAGAGAGAGTTTCCGCCCAGCGTCTCTCGGACCTCGGAGCCCGACAGCGGCGTGAAGGCGCTTTCGTCTTCGGCTGTCGGCGTGGTCCTGCATCCGGCGACGATAAGGCCGGCCAGGAAAACGCAAACTGCACCTAGCAGAACTTTGTTCATCCCCGATCCTCCCATCAGGAAAAGAGGGATAGGCAGTCTAGCCGCTCCGGCGTCAGCGGTCAGCCACGCAGCCCCAGCCCGTCCAGCGCCACGTCAGCCGGGTCCAGCCGGGAAAACTTCCTCGCGCCTCTTGATCGCGGCTGTCACCACCTCGTTGTAGGGCGTCGGCCTGCCGAGCTCGGCGCCTAGAACCGGCACCATGCCGTTGATGGCGTCTATCTCCGAGCGGCGCTTGGCGTGGTGGTCCAAGAGCATGGAGGGCCTGGCTGCCGGCATCCTGGCGCCGAAGGCGGCCACGTAGGCCTCCGGATCGTCGAAGGAAAAGGCAATTCCCTTTGCGCGTCCCAACTCGTAGGCCTCGCGCGCGCAGCCGCGCGCAATAGCCCACCATGCCGGCTTCCCCATCACCTCGCCGATGGTGCAGTCGAAGAGGGTGCAGGAGCCGGAGAAGGTGACGTTGCAGACGAACTTCTCCCAAATGAGTTGAGAGATGTCGGCAAAGGCCTTGACGTTGAATCCGGCCTCTTGCCAGAGCGCCGCCAGGCGCTCCACCCGCTCGCTCAAGCCGCCTTCCATCTCGCCGATGCGGATCAGGTTCATCGCGTTGTGGTGAACATGGCCCGGCCCCTTGACCGAGGCGCCGAAGCCCTCGGCCACGCCCAAGAGCACGCGCTCGACCGGCATGTGCTCGGCGATGCGCTCGCTGGCGCCAAGCCCGTTCTGGATCGTCAGGACCAGAGAGTCCGGCCCCATGAGAGGAGAGAGAGCCCGCGCCGCTGCCCCTACGCCCGAGGCCTTGGTGGCGATGATGTAGAGCTCGCAATTGCCGGCCTCGGCGACATCGCGCGCAGTATGGAGCGAGGTGACGAGCCGCTCGCCGCTCGCCCCTTCGACCCTGAGGCCCTTGGCGCGGATCGCTTCCAGATGATCTTCCCATAGGTCGATCGCCCAGACCTCGTTGCCTGCGTCGGCCATGAGCGCGGCATAGATCGACCCCATCGCGCCGGCCCCGATCACAGCAATCTTCATGGTGCCCTCATCATCTCTCGTTCTAGCCGGATATCGTGGCCAGATCTCAGCACCCGGTCCGTCTCATTGCAAATGTGGCGGGGAAAGTGCGAGGCCAGGATTTCCCTTGCCCGTACCTTGGCGCCATCGCGGATGTCGCGCGCGCCATCGGCCTCCCATTCCTCCGGCGAACGTCGGTCGGCGAGCGCGGGATAGAGGAAGTCGCTCTCCATGCGCGCCAGGGTCTCGGAGCGGCCCAGGTAATGCCCCTCGCCGCGCACCACCTCGCCGATCGCCTCGCTCGACAGAGTGGCCTCGCTGACCTCGACCGCGCCGATCGAGCGCAGAATGCAGCCCAGCATGTCGTTGTCGATGACGTAGCTCTCGAAGGCACAGCCCATGAGGCTCGCCTGCATGCCGCAAGCCTGGGTGATGAGGTTCGATCCCGCTTGCGCCGCCAGGGTGACCGAAAGGCTCTTCTCAAAGCCGCTCTGCGCGTCGGCGATCTTGCTGTCGGTGGCCCCGGCGATGGTGCAATTCGGCAGGTTGTAGTGTTGTGCCATCTGGGTCGCTGCCGCCATCAGCAAGGCCTGCTCGCCGCTGCCGCCCGACATGGCGCCGCTGCGAAGGTCGGTGATCATCGGCTTGGCGCCGAAGATGGCCTTGACCTCCGGATTGACCAGCCAGGCGAAGATCATGCCGGCCAAGGTTTCGGCCACGGTCTGCACCAGGGATCCCGCTATCGTCACCGGGCTGGAGGCGCCCAGCTGGCCGAAGGTGTTCACATGCACCGGGATGCCGAGCAACGCTGCCTCCGCCAGCACCTCGCAAGCATCGCCGGCAAAGCGCAAGGGCGGGGTCACGTGGTTGATGTTGAGGGAGAGGAAGGGCTGCTCGGTGAAAGCCGCGCGCGAGCCGGCAAGGGCGAAGCAGATTTCGGCGACCGGGCCGACGTGCTGCGGCAGGGTGATGGCGCTGCAGACGTGCTTGGCGGTGCCCGCCAGGCTGGCATAGGCCGTGTTGACATCGAGCGATAGCAAGTCCGGCATGTCGCGGGCGACCAGCGAGCGGCTGAAGAAATGGATGTTCTCCAAAGCATCGACCATCCGCGCGGCATCGTAGAGGTCGCGCAGGCTGGACGGGCGGTAACGGCCGGTCTGGAGATCGACCACGCTGGGCGCAGCACCGCCGGAGCCGACATGAACCCGCTTTCCCGACAGGACCATCTCATGACCGGGCGCCTGGCCATGCAAGACGAAGTCCCGCTTGAGGCCGACCAAGGCCTTGTCGATCAGCGCGTCGGAGAAGGCAAGGCGCCCGTCCGACGAGAGCCGGCCGCCCGCAGCCGTCACCAAATCGACCGCGCGGGCCGGCGCCTCCGACAAGCCGACCTTGATCAGCACCTCGCGCACGGCCTCGTCGAGCTTGACGAGGTCCGCCGCCGTCAAGGGGCTGTAGCGGCCGCCCTGAAGGCCTGGCCGAACCGGCAAGTCGCCCGGCATCGTCGGCGCAGCGCGGGCCGCTGTCCTGCTCTTGCGGCCGCGCCGGGCAGCGGTGTCACGCCTGGCTCGGGCTTGGTTGGATGAAGCGGACATCGCAGTCCTCGGCGGTCTCCTCTGGGCCAATGGAAGGCTAGATCATCATCAGCCGCATCGCACTCGACAAGCGACTATTGAAGACCCTATGCATTAACAAAAGCAGATCCATAGCAGGATGAAGCAGAAACGACAGCGACTCCCGCTCACGGCGCTTAGAACCTTCGAGGCCGCAGCGCGTCTGCAGAGTTTCAAGGCGGCCGCCGAAGAGCTATGCGTCAGCCCGACGACGGTGAGCAACCAGATCCGCGGGCTGGAGCGCGACTGGGGTTGCCGTCTATTCGTGCGCAAGACCCGACAGGTCATCCTGACCGACACCGGACGCTCGCTGGCGCGCGTGGTGAGCCAGGCCTTCGAGGCGATCCGCGCGGAGATCGAGGGCCACGTCACCCTTGCCAGGAAATCGGTGACCTTGGCGGTCGGGCCGATCTTCGCCTCCCGCTGGCTGATACCGCGTCTCGGGCGCTTCCGCCGTGCCAACCCCGATCTCGAGCTGATCGTGCAGCACGGCCCGAGGATCACCTCTGCCGAGACCATGACCACCGCGGCTGCGGTCGATTGGGGCCATGGCGACTGGTCGGGATTGGAGGCGCACAGGCTGATCGACATCGTCTATGTTCCGGTCGCCAGCCCAGCCTTGGTGGAGAGCCTGGGCGGCCTTGCCAAGCCGGCCGATCTGGCCCGCTATCCAATCCTGCACCAGCGCGACCGCAGCGAACGGATGGCATGGCTGAAACTTGCGGGCGTGCCCGACCTGGCCTTCCCGGAGGATAGCGTGATCGAGGACTCGAACGTCGTCACCCAAGCGGCGATCGACGGACAGGGCGTCGCTCTGGGGATCTTTCCCTTCATCCGGCCGGAGATCGACAGCGGCCGTCTTATGCGTCCCTTCGAGATCGAACTTGCGCCCTCCCGAGGCTTCTTTCTCCTGACCCGCCCTGGCGCGCGCCAGAGCCCGGAGCTCGCCGCGGTGTGCAACTGGCTGGAGCGCGAAGCGGCGGCGAGCTGAGCCCAGGCGTTGCATAGCTTCTTTGTATGAAACGAGCAAATTATTGTATTTGTGCTATGTTTAGCACCCTCAGTAGACTCCTTCCAATGCACGCAACTCTGCTCTGCGGCCCAACGTACAGACAGCGTTTTCTGCATCTATAAGGCGGAATTTGTTGCTTGTCAGCGTAGCGGGCCGCTTGGAAGAGTCAGCGTGGCGGGCACAGGTGCCCCAAAGGCGGCGAGCCAATAAGACATCAGGCTCCGGGAGGACTGACACACCATGAAAAGATCAATCGGCCTGGCTGCGATCGCGCTGATAGCCGGCACCGCGACCGCGATGGCGGAGCCCAGCGGCACCTTCCGCCAAGCCCATGAATTGGGCTTTGGCAGCGCATCCAGTCTCGATCCCATCTCCAAGGGGCGGGTCTTTCAGATCACCGAAAAGATCATGAACCGCCTGGTGCGGCCGGGCCTTGACGGCAAGCCCAGCCCCGACCTGGCGGTCAGCTGGGCCTCCAACCCCGACGCGACCGAATGGATCTTCAAGCTGCGCGAGGGTGTCACCTTTCACGACGGCAGCGGCTTCGATGCCGAGGACGTGATCTATTCGCTCGGCCGTGTGCAGGATCCCGAGCTCGACTCTCCGGCGCGCTCGACCATCAAGATGGTCGACAAGATCGAAGCGCTGAACGATCACACGATCAAGATGATCCTCTCGGCGCCCTACGCCGATCTGCCCTTGCAGTTGATGGACTATCGCCTGCGCATGATCCCGACGGGGTCCGGCGACACCATCGCCACCAGCGGCATAGGCACCGGGCCTTTCAAGGTCGAGAACTTCGATGCCGAAGGCACCACGGTGCTCACCGCCAACATGGACTATTGGGAAGGACCGCCCGGCGTCGAACGGATGGAGCTGATCGGCATCGCCGATGGCCAGGCCCGCTTGCAGGCCCTGCTGGGCGGACAGATCGACATGGAGCGCGGCATCACCCAGCAGCAGCGCGTGCTTTTCGAGTCGAGTGACAAGTTCCAGCTGCAGGACATCCCGACCGGAAATTGGCGCGGCATGGTGTTCCGCACCGACACGGCGCCCTTCGACGATCCACGCGTCCGCAAGGCGGTCAGGGTCGCCGCCGATCGGCAAGGCTTGGTCGATCTGGTGCTGGGCGGCGGTGGTGTCGTCAGCTGCGACACGCCGGCAGGTCCCAGCGATCAGTACCGGCTCGACCTGGACTGCGCGCAGAACATCGAAGAGGCCAAGCAGCTTCTGGCCGAGGCCGGCTACCCCGACGGGATCGAGTTCGATGTCCATGTCAGCAGCCTGGAGCCCAGCTGGGTGACCATGGCCGAGGCCTATCAGCAGCAGGTGGCCCCTGCCGGCATCAAGGTCAACATCGTGCTGGCGCCCACCGACGGCTATTGGAGCGACGTCTGGCGCAAGAAGCCGGTCGCCATGACCCGCTGGAACCAGCGTCCGGCCGACCAGATCCTGCACGAGGCCTATCTCGGCGGCGCGCCTTGGAACGAGTCCTACTGGAACGACGAGGGCTTTGACGCGACCCTTGCGGCGGCGCGGCGTCAGCTCGACTTCGACGAGCGTCAGGCGCTCTACCACAAGGCGCAAAACCAGCTCTTCGAAGAAGGCGGCACCTTGATCCCCTATCACGTGAACAAACTGGTCGCGACGACCGCACGGGTCCATAATCTCGACGAGGTGATCAACGACGCCGTGCGCTGGCACTTGATCACGGTGGACTGACAACGCTCCTGGAGCGGAGCCCGAGCACGGCGGAGCGCTCGCGAGGAGGCTTCGATGGTCACGAGCTTGACCGACGCCCAGGTGGCCCAGTTCAAGGAGGACGGTTTCCTCTTTCCCGTCGACGCCTTGAGTACCAGAGAAGCGACTGCCTATCGCAACCGGTTCGAAGCGCTGGAGCGCAGCTTTGCGGAGAGACGGCAGGAACCACCGATCAACCACTATCTAGTCTGTGGTTCCGCCGCCGTCGCCCTGCCTTTGGCGGCCGAGCTCACAGCTCATCCCAAGATTCTAGACGCTGTCGAAAGTCTGCTTGGTCCAAACCTTATGGTCTGGGGTACCTCTTTCTTCATCAAGGAACCGGGCGACGGCAAGATCGTGAGCTGGCATCAGGACCTGACCTACTGGGGACTGGGGGAGACCTCACAGCAGGTGACGGCCTGGCTGGCGCTCTCGCCCTCGACAGTGGACTCGGGCTGCATGCGCTTCGTTGCTGGATCGCACAAGCAGCCTATCCAGCCGCACCGGGACACCTACGCGGCGAACAATCAGCTCTCTCGCGGACAGGAGATCGCGGTGGAGGTGCGCGAAGAAGATGCCCGCGACGTCGTCTTGGCGCCCGGTCAGATATCGCTCCACCACGGTCTGATGTTCCACGGCTCCAACACCAACAGATCGCAAGACCGCCGCATCGGCTTGGCGATCCGCTACATCACGCCGGAGGTTCGCCAGTTGGTTGGCGACCGGGACTATGTGCAGCTGGTGCGCGGTGTCGACCGTCAGCGGAACTTCATCCACATCGACGCCCCTAGGCGAGACTTCGATCCTGCAGCTTTCGCACGTCACAAGGAAATCGTGGAGGAAAGGGCATCGGTCAATTTCCGCGACCTAGCCACGTCTGCCGCGCTCCATTCCGGGTGAAGAAGGCACGATGGCCAAGAGTGGGAAGGACCGCTCGTGCTCCGATTGATCCTACGCCGACTGTTCTTAGGGCTCATCACGGTGATCCTGGTCTCCGGCATCATCTTCATCGGTGTCGAGGCGCTGCCGGGCGATGCCTGCACTGCCTTTCTCGAGCGCGAGGCAGAGGGCAAGCGACTGGAGAACTGCCGCCGGGACCTTGGGCTCAACCGGCCCGCCGTCGAGCGCTATCTCGACTGGGCCGGCAGCGCGCTTCAGGGCGATCTCGGCGTCTCGGCCGCCGGCGCCAGATCAATCGCCGAGATGGTCGGAACCCGGGCGCGCAACTCCCTGCTCCTGGCAATCTGCTCGATGGCCGTGGGCGTGCCCCTGGCGATCGTGCTGGGCATCGTCACGGCGCTCAGGCGCGACCGGCAGGTCGACATCTGGATCTCGACCACCGCGATCTTCGCCATGACCATACCGGAGTTCGTCAGCGCCACGGTGCTGATCCTGGTCTTCAGCGTCTGGCTGGGCTGGCTGCCGGGATCGTCCTGACCCCGGCGCACGCGCCGATCGGGATTTCTTTCCGGAGATCATCCTGCGGTCATCGCGCTCTCCATGGTGATGACGGCGCACATGCTGCGGATGGTGCGCACCAGCGTCATCGAAGTCATGGCCAGCGACTACGTGCAGATGGCGCGCCTCAAGGGCGTCCCCTATTGGCGCATGGTCTTTCGCCACGTGCTGCCCAACGCCTTGCTGCCTGCGATCAACGTGGTGGCACTCACCATCGCCTGGCTTCTGGGTGGCGTGGTGGTTATCGAGGTGGTGTTCAACTATCCAGGCCTGGGCCGCCTGATGATCGATGCCATCTCGGACCGCGACCTGCCGGTGGTGCAGGCCATTGCGCTGATCCTGGCGCTGATCTACGTCGGCGTGAATTTGCTGGCCGATCTCATGACGATGATCGCCAATCCGCGTCTGCGCACTCTCCATACCCGCAGGTCATGAGCGTCGAGACCGCAACCCGGCCGCTTCGCCGGGCGTCCTTCCTCGGCAGGACCGCCGGCGTCATCCGCGAGATGGCGAGCCGCCCTTCGGGTCTTATCGGCCTCTTGCTGGTGACTTTGCATGTCACCCTGGCGCTGCTTGCTCCCTTTTTCGTGCCCTATGACTACAAGGAGGTAAGCTCGCAATTGATGCTGAAGGCGCCCAGTGCGGCGCATTGGTTCGGCACCGACCATCTGGGCCGCGACGTCTTCACCCGAACCCTGCTGGGCGGGCGTGACGCCTTGATGGTCACCTCCATCGCCACCCCCATCGCGGTGATCTGGGGAGGCTTCCTGGGATCCTCTTCGGCCTCATCGGCGGGCGCTTGGACGACGTTGTGATGCGCGTCGTCGACGCCTTTCTCTCCCTGCCCTGGATCCTGGTCATGCTGCTGGCGGTCGTCACTTTCGGCACCGGCAACCAGGTGCTGATCCCGACCTTGAGTTTCTTCTACGGCATCCCGGTCATCCGCGTCGCCAGGGCCGCCACCCACGACGTGGTGGCCAAAGACTTCGTGGTGGCCGCCAGAGCCCGCGGCGAGCGCCGCATGACCATCATCCGCCGCGAGCTGCTGCCCAATGTGTTGGACGTGCTGCTGGTCGAGGGCGCCATGCGCTGGTCCTGGATGCTGCTGGCCTTCAGCTCGCTCTCCTTCCTTGGCTTCGGCGTCTCGCCGCCGACCCCGGATTGGGGGCTGATGATTGCCGACTCGCGCGGCTTCATGTCCTTCGCACCCTGGAGCGTGCTGCCTCCGGTGGTCGCGCTCAGCTCACTCATCATCGGCATCAACTTGAGCGCCGACGCGCTGGCCAAGGCCCTGGGCATCGACCGCGCGCAGAAGGCGCCGGTCTGATGGCCGAGTCCCCCGCACTCATCAAGATCAGCGACCTCTCGATCGGCTTCTCCAGCCGCGCCGGAGTCACCTTGCCGATCCTGCGCGACATCGCCCTCTCCGTGACAAAGGGCGAGACCATCGGGCTTGTCGGCGAAAGCGGTTCGGGCAAGAGCACCCTGGCCCTGGCGATGATGGGCTACCTCAAGACCGGACTCCGGGTGCTCGGCGGTTCCGCGGCCTTTCGCAATCGCGACACCTTCGCCTTGAGCCCCCGCGAGTTGCAAGAGATCCGCGGCGGCGACTTGGCACTGATCCCACAGAACGCCGGGCAGGCGCTCAGCCCCAATCTCAGGATCGGCGCGCAGATCACCGAAGCACTCACCTTGCACAGCACCCTGGCGCCAAGCGAGCACCCCGCGCGGGTCATCGAGCTGCTGTCCCAGGTGCGGCTGCCGGACCCGACGGTGCTGGTGACGCGCTATCCGCACGAGCTTTCCGGCGGCCAGCAGCAGCGTGCTGCCGTCGCCATGGCCCTGGCCGGCGAGCCCGAGGCCTTGCTGCTGGACGAGCCCACCACCGGGCTCGACGTCACCACGCAGGCCCACGTTCTGGAACTGCTGCGCGAGCTGGCGCAGGAAACCGGCACGGCCATGGTCTACGTCAGCCACGACCTGGGCGCCATCGCCCGGGTTTGCGACCGCGTGGCGGTGATGTACGCTGGCGAGATCGTGCTGGAGGGGAGCGCCCGACAGGTGCTGCGCCAGCCGCTGCATCCCTATGCGCGCGGCCTCTTGGCCTCGATCCCCACCTTGCGCGACGCCAAGCTGCCGGCCGCCATGGAAGGCCGCCCGCCACCACCGGGCGGAGCCGGCGCCGGCTGCGCCTTCGTCGAGCGCTGCCCGCTCGCAGAGAGCCGATGCACCAGCGAGCGTCCGGCGCTGACCGTCGCGCCATCGGGCCAGCGGGTGCGCTGTCATTTCCACGACAAGGCCGGCGGCCCAAACAAACCGGCCCGCGACGACACGGCGAACGGCGGGGACCGGCAGGACGCGCCGACCGTGCTTGCGCTGAACGAGGTCGCCATCAGCTACGCCAAGCCCGGCCTTCTGCAGCAGCTGCTGGGCAAGGCGGCGCAAGGCCCCCCGACGGTCGAGGACATCTCCATCGCGATCCGGAAGGGCGAGACCGTCGGCTTGGTCGGTGAGTCCGGCAGCGGCAAGTCGACCATCCTCAAGACGGTGGCGGGCCTGCTGGCGCCCCAGAGCGGCAGCATCGTCTTCGCCGACGAGGAAGCGCTGGACCGCAATGTCGACAAACGCAGCGACAGCCAGCGCCGCCGAATCCAGCTGATCTTCCAGAATCCCGATGAATCGCTGAACCCGCGCCATACCGTCGCCGAGATTCTGGCTCAGCCCCTACGGCTCTATTTCGGCCTGGCCGGGCCGGAGCTCGAAGAGCGCAGCCAAGCGCTGCTGGAGCGCGTGCGGCTGGGCGCCCACTTCCTGGAGCGATTGCCGGGCCAGCTGTCGGGCGGCGAGAAGCAACGTGTCGCCATCGCCCGCGCCTTTGCCGCCGAGCCGGAGATGGTGCTGTGCGACGAGGTGACCTCCGCGCTCGACGTCTCGGTCCAAGCGGTCGTGCTGAACCTCCTGAAGGCGCTGCAGCAAGAGCAGGAGACGACCTATGTCTTCGTCTCGCACGACTTGGCGGTCGTGCGCGCGCTTGCCGACCAGGTGGCCGTGCTCTATCAGGGCCGGCTTTGCGAGATCGGCCCTTCGGCGGAGGTCTATGCCCTGCCCTCGCATCCCTATACCGAGGTGCTCTTGGGTGCCGTGCTGGAGCCCGACCCCGATAGCGCGCCCATGCTCTCCACCGAAGATGTCGTCGAGCTCTCGCCGCCGCCCGGGGGCTGCGCCTTTCAGCGGCGCTGTCCACGCCGCATAGGCGAGATCTGCGACCGCGAGACCCCGCCTTGGCAGCAGGCCGGCGAGGGCCACGCGATCCGCTGCCACATACCCTTGTCGCAGTTGCCACGCGCAGCGAGCGCGGCAGCGTCTTGACGCGCGCCGGCCGGCCGGCACCATAGGCCTTGCCAGAAGAAGACGCCTAGTCGAGGAAGAGCCATGAACCTCCGCCAACTGGAGGCCTTTCGGGCGACGATGGAGGCCGGCTCGATCACCGGGGCGGCCGAGCTATTGCACATCTCGCAGCCAAGCGTCAGCCGCCTCGTTGCCGACCTCGAGAGGTCGGTCGGCTTCCCCCTGTTCCGGCGGGTTGGTCGCGGTTTGACGGCGACGGTGGAAGCACATCGCTTCCATCAGGCGATGGAAAGCATGTTTCTCGGCATCGAGCGCCTGCGGGAGACGGCCGACACCATACGCACCACCCCGGGCGGCACGGTTGCGCTGGGCGTCATTCCCGCACTGTCGCAAAGCGTGATGCCGGAGGCCGTGCGCGACCTCTATCGCCAGCGGCCGGACGTACGCTTCATGATCTATACCCGCAATACGCCTGGGATCGTCGATGCCGTGCGCATGCAGCAGGTCGATCTGGGGCTGGTCGGGCGCGCACCGCCCTACCCTGGAGTAGAAGTCCTCTTCGAGACAACGGTTCCCTATGTCTGCCTCCTGCCGGCGGGCCATCCGCTGACCAAAGGCAGCGAGGCCCTCGACCTAGACCATCTGGCCGGTCGCGAAAGCTTCGTCACCTTCGGCGGCGCCTACCCGGACGAGATGATGAACATGGAGCACAAGCTCTCCGACAAGCTGAGAGCCAACTCAAGGCTGTCGGCAGCGAACATGCCGATCGCCGCAGCGCTGGTGCGCGAAACCGGCGCGCTGGCAATCGTCGACCCCTTTACCGCCAAGATCACCGAGCAGCTGGGCGGCGTCGTCAGCCGCCCCATCCAGCAGCCCCTGACTTACCGCATCGCCCTGGTCACGCGCGGGCTGGACACGCTCTCGCTGGTGGCCGAGGAACTGGCCGACATGCTGATTGCAAAGCTTCGCGGCTCAGTCCTCTGAGGCCCTGAAGGGCAAGGCGGTCACCTCGCCCGGCCGCTCCTTGCCGTCCGGGCTCAACACCACCACCGCTTGGCCCGGCTCCCAGTGACCCTGCTCGATCATGCCGAGCCCGACATTGCGCTCGAAGCGCGGGGAATAGGCCGCCGAGGTGACCTCCCCGACCTTCTTTCCCCCCGCCATCACCGGCCAGGCCTCGCCGCAGTTCGGACAAGGGCCGTCATCGAAAAATACGCCCCTGATCATGCGCTGCACGCCTTCGTGCGCCACCCGCTGCAGGGCCTCCCGGCCGAGAAAGTCGATGCCGCCGTCCAGCCGGCAGAGCTTGGCCATGCCGCACTCCAGCGGATTGTTCTCGCGCGTCATCTCGTTGCCGTAGGAGAGCAGACCGCCCTCGATACGCTCGATCAGATTGGGGCATCCGGGGGCTATGTAGCACTGCTCACCGGCCTCCCAGATCGCGTCCCACAGGGCCGGGCCAAGCGATGCGTCGTTGAGATAGATCTCGAAGCCGCCCTGCCTGGAATAGCCTGACCGAGAGATCAGCTGCCGGGTACCGTGGAATTCGAAGGGAGCAAACCTGAAAAACCGCAGATCGCGAATGGACTCGCCGAACAGCCGCGCCATCACCTCTTCCGCTTTAGGGCCCTGAACGGCCAGGGGCGACACGTCCGGCTCTCCCACGCTCACCTCCAGCTTGGCGCCCAGCGCCAGACCTTTGGCCCACAGCAAGACATCCGAATCGGCAATCGACAGCCAGAAGTGGTTCTCGGCCAGCTTCAAAAAGACAGGATCGTTCACCATGCCGCCCGTCTCGTCGGTCAACGGCAGATAGAGGCATTGTCCGACCTCGGCCTTGGCGATGTCGCGCGGGGTCATCCACTGGACCAGGCGGGCGGCATCGCGGCCCAGAATCTCCACCTGGCGCTGGCAGGCCACGTCCCAGATCTGCACTTCGCGCCGCAAATGCCAATAGGCCTGCTCCAGGTTCGGCCCGAAGGCCTTGGGCAGCAGCATGTGATTGACGACCGAGAATCCGCGCACGCCGTGGGCCTCGACCTTGCCGCTATAGGGCGTGCGCCGAACCCGGCGGGAGAGGTTCAACCCCGCATCGTAGTCTGGCTGTCTCACTGCGACCACCAGACAGAGTAGCTGTTGGGGGCCAGCATCATCGGGATGTGATAGCGCGCGTCAGGATCAGGCATGGCAAAGCGGATTACAACGTCTCGGACAATTTGGCCAGCGTCGGCGGTAGTCCGGCGCGCGGCGAAATAGGCGCCGGCATGCAGCACCATCTCGTACTGGCAAGCCTCGTCACCGGGCCTGAGCGCGAGCGATTGCGAAAAGCGCCCGCCCTCGTCGGTGCGCGCTTCGAGCAGTTTCTCGCGCCGCCCGTCGGCTTCGATCCGGTAGAGCTCAACCTCGATACCGCCGGCATGACTGCCGTCGACCGAATTCAAGGTGTGGGAGGAGAGGATGGCCATCGCAGCTACTCGATCGAGGCCTTGTCGCGCTTGTTTGAGGTCGCCAGAACGATCGGGCTGATGACCCCCTTGGCCTTGACGTTTACGCAAGCCGGCTTGCCGCTGGCAAGTGCGCGTAGGAGCGCCGGGCGCAGTTGCTCGCGTCGCTCGACCAACTCTCCGTGCCCGCCCAGGCCCTCGAACATCCGGTGGAAGGGAATGTCACGGAAGTCGGTGGCGAAATGCTTGCCGCTCTCGAACAGACGCTCTTGCTGCTGCGAGATGCAGTCGAGCCCGCCGTTGTTGTCGATCACCACGACGATCGGCCGGTTCTCTTGGAAGGCCGCCTCGATACCCAGCCCGCCGGACAGAAACGCCCCGTCGCCGCTGATCAAGACCACCTGCGCCTCGGGATGGGTATTCTTGGCGGAGAGCGCCAAGGAAACGCCGACGCCCAGCATGCTGAAAGAACCCGGATGGCTGATGCCGGCCAGCCGTTTGCCCTGCCAGCCGGCCAGGTTCACGGCAATCTCCGACCAAAAATGTGTGTTACCTCCATCGAAAACCAGCCAGTCCTTTTCTGCCATGCAGTCCTGGACGTCGAGCGAGAGTTGCAAGGGGTGGATCTTGCCGCCGGTCTCCTCCGCTTCCAGGGTCTCCTTGCGGAGATCCTCCAAGGTCACTTCGACCCAAGCTCCACGGGCTGCCCGGTTGCGCTCCAACCAGTCGGGGCCGAGCGACCAGGCGCCCTTGGCCTTTAGGGAGATCAGCGCATCCAGGAAGGCCGCCGGATCGCTTAGGAGCAGGTCGTCGGCGGCGCGATTGTAGCCCAACTCCTCATGCGAGCCGTTCACGCAGATCAGCCGGGTGGAGGCCGGAAATAGCGGCGGATTGCCAAAGTTCATCTGGTTGTCGAGCCGCCCGCCCAGAAGGATCGCGACGTCGGACTCCTCGAGCGCAAGCCTTGACGGCGGATACTGATGAACGTCGGCCAGGCCCATGTGAGCGGTGGCCTCTTCGCCCAATAGCTTCTGGTGGTAAGGAACGTTGAAGAGCGGAATGTCGAGCAGCCGCCCCGCTTCCTCCAGCTTCGCCTCCGCGCCCGACCACCAGACGCCGTGGCCGCCGATGATCAGCGGTCGCTTAGCCGCCACGATCCGCTCCAAGAGCGGCGTCAAGGCGTCGGGATCGGGCCAGGCTCTGCTCGGAGGCTTGGGCCTGCGGTCGAACGGGCGCTCCTCCCTGCCGATGTCCTCCTCGAAGGAGGAGAACATGATGTCGACGGGCAGGCTCAGGTGGACCGGTCCCGGATAGCCGCTGGTGGCGATCGACCAGGCTCGATCGACGAACTCGCCGATCCTGCCGCCTTCGGTAATCTGGGCGCTGTACTTGGTGAGCGGCGCGGCGATGGCCACGTCGTCGATCTCTTTGAAGCCGCCGGCGCCCTGGCGCTTCAGGGTACTGGACCCGGTGATGAAGATCACCGGCGAGCGCTCTCCCCAAGCCTCCATGATGGCCGGAACGGCATTCGCGAAGCCCTCCGGGCCGACCAGGCAGACGCTGGGCTTGCGGGTGATGCGCGTGTGGCCGTCGGCAAGATGGCCGGCAATCTGCTCGTGCGGACAGTTGATCACCGGCAGCTGGCATTCCATGAAGCCCTCGAGCGCCGGATTGCAGAAGCCACCTGACAGTGTGAAGACATGCTCGACGCCCTTTTCATGAAGCGCGCGGGCAAGCAGGCCGCCGCCGCGAAGCCGGTTGGCACCCATGTCTCGTCACCCCTCCAAGGCAAAATAGGCGGAATCGGCCGTTGCGGGGGTGAGGCCCACCCCCTCGGCCAAGACACTGCCGTCAAGATCGGCGACCTGCCTGCGTCCGATCTGGGCCAGCGCGATGCTGATCTCCTCGGCCAGTATCTCGGTCAGCCTGGCCAGTCCGCGCGCGCCGTCCGCGCCGATGGCATAGAGCATCGGCCTTCCCAGCATCACGAAGTCGGCCCCTAAGGCCAGGGCCTTCACGATGTCTTCGCCGCTGCGCAGCCCGCTATCGAAGATCAGTGGATAATCGGGTCCTACGGCCTGGCGGATCGGCGGCAGCGCGCAGATTGCCGCTGGCGCGCTGTCGAGCTGTCGTCCGCCGTGGTTGGAGACATAGATGGCATCGGCGCCTGCCTCCTTGATGCGCAGGGCATCGCTTGCACAGAGCACGCCCTTCACCACCAAGCTGCCGCGCCAGTGACTGCGTAGCCGTTGCAGGAAGGCCCAGTCGGTGCCGCCGCGGCTGGCGGCCCGGTCGAAGCCATCGGTCTCGAAGTTCCTGGGCCGTGGCAGTCCGGCCATCAGGGTTCCCAGGGACCAGCGCGGGTGGCAGGCGAAATCGAGCATCTGCTGCGGACCCAGTTTGAAGGGGACCGAAAAGCCGCGCCGCAGCTCTCTCACCCGCCGCGCCACCTGCGGCACGTCGACCGTCAGGACCAAGACCTCGTATCCGGCTGCCGCTGCCCGGTCGACCAGTTCAAATGCCGCCTCTTGCGAACGGCCGACATAGAGCTGGAACCAGGCCCGCCCGCGCGCTTGCCTCTGCATCTCCTCCAGGCTCGTCGAGGCAGCGGAGGAGACGCAGAGGGGCAGCCCGCTGCTGACCGCCTCGGCGGCAAGAAATCGATCCGCACCCGGCCAGGAAAGCGCACACATGCCCATGGGCGCGAACCCAAAAGGCATGCTCATGTCGTGACCCAGCAATCGGGTGGAAAGGTTTCTACCTTCTACGTTTTCCAGCACCTTTGGCTGCAAGCGTATGGTCTTGAGAGCGGCACGATTCAGTCGCGCCGCAGTCTCGGTTCCGGCCGCTCCTTCGACGAAATCGAAAACCAATCGGGGCAGACGCCGGCGCGCCAGGCGGCGCGCATCCTCCGTGCAATGAATGCTCCGGCCGGGTCCCTGAACGCCGACGCGAACAGGAGGCGGCCCGCGCCGGTCACTCTCGTCCTGCATCTGTCTCGAAAGGGGCAATCTTTCTCATAGTGAGAGTCTTAGCCAATCGGCCACATATAGGACCAATCGAAATATCTGGCGAATTCATTCACCAGGCAAATGCGATGCCTGGCTTGCGCTTATGGTCTGTCGATCAGCTACTCGGCGGCCGCCGCGACCTGCGCGCGGTGCTTCTCGCGAGCCTCCGTCTCCCGCTTGGCCTTTTCGACGGCGGCTTGGGCGGCCTCGGTGTGGGCGAACATCTCCAGCTCTTCCGTCTCGCCCTCTTCCGTCACCGGCGTGATCGCGAGGTCGCGATAGGCCATGCGGTTGGGATCGCGCTTCACCTTCTTCACGATCTTGCGCAGGTACAAGAAGTAAGCCACCAGGCGCACTTGTGTGCTGAGCGTCTCCCACAGGCGGCGCGGATAGAAGATGAGCGGCGATTCATGCGGCAGCTCGGAGCGCCGCTGCGTGCGCACCTTGCGTCTGAGGTAGCCGCCCTGCAAGGGATGCACATTCTCTATCGTGAGGCAGCCGTGGAACTGCAAGGTGTGCCACAAGAGCCGCTCGGGCTTGTTGCCGGCGACGATGAAGCGGCGCATCAGGGTCTCGATGTGTTCCGGCGTGTAATAGAGGTCCCAAGCCTTGCGATAGATGTCCTTCCACTCCTGCTTGGTCATGATCGGGTGCTCGGTGCAGACGTGCTCCAGGTCATAGATGTTCATGTCCGGATCCATCGGCACGCCTTGCTGGTGAAGCCTCTTGTGGTCCTCGGATCCGGGAAGCGGGGTCAGGCAGAAGAACTCTAGAAGATCGACAGGCAGCTCGCGTTTGAGAACCTCGATGTCGTGGGCGATCTTTTCCGGCGTGTCGGCCGGGAAGCCCAGGATGTAGCCGGCATAGGTGATGATCTCTTGATTGCGCCAGTCCTGCAGCATCTTGCGGTATTCGGTGATGCGGTTCTGGCGCTTCTTGGCCGCCATCAGATTGTCGGGATTGATGTTCTCCAGGCCGATGAAGACCCGGGAGACCCCGGCCCGCTTGGCCTTCTCGATAAAGCCGGGGATCTTGTGGCAGAGCGTGTCGACCTGGATGATCATCGAAAACGGCAAGTTCAGCTCTTCGCGAACATCGCCGATGCGGTCGAAGATCGCCTCCCAATTCTTGTTGCGGGCGAAGTTGTCGTCGGTGATGAAGTAGCGGTAGATGCCCTGGGCGACGTTGGCGCGAATGAGCTGTTCGACGTCATCGGCATTGCGGTAGCGCGACTTGCGGCCCTGCACGTTGATGATGGTGCAGAAGGAGCATTGGAAGGGGCAGCCGCGACCGGCATCGAAGCAGGTGCCATTGGCGCCGTAGCGCTTCACGAGTTCTATCGGCAGGAAGGGCGTGGGCTGATCTTCCAGGCTCGGGAGATCTTTCATGTAGTTGTAGATCGGCTGCAGGCGCTGGTGATAGGCGTCGAGCAGGAACTCGTGCAGACGGCCTTCGGCCTCCCCGGCATAGAGCGAGACGCCGAGGTCCAGGGCCTCCTGCAGATCCGGCGGCAGTTCCGGCAGCATGGCGATGCAGCCCGAGGGGTGGAAACCGCCGATCGCCACCTGGATGCCCTTGGCCCGGAATTGTCGGGCGATGTCCATGGCGCGTGGAAACTGATTGGACTGGACACCGACCAGGCAAACGATGCCTTTCGCACCGGGCGCCGAGAGCTTGCGCACAAGCTTCTTGATCGGCACCACCGTGTTGGTCTCGTCGAAGGCCTCCAGCGTGACCTCGACGTCATCGCCCAGCGCCTTGCGCTGGATCACATCCAGCATAATTCCATAGAGCGAGGAGAGCGTGTTGGAAGCCACCCAGGCCTTGACCCACTGGATGACGTAACCGTCGTCGTCGTAATGAGACGGCTTGATAAGAACGGTGTGAAAAGTCTCGGCCACGGATTGCTCCCAATGCAAGCCCGCCGCGACTCCCCATGGGCGCTGGGCTGCAATGATTGACCCTAGCCCATTTTGCACTGCAACGCAAACTATTGCACAGTTATCGCGGCGCTCCTCTTACTAAATATTTGAAACAGTTACAGTGGCATTTTGCCAGAAGTGGCGCAGAATGTGCCAATACACCTTAAGGTAAACGCGATCTTGCGACTCCAGGCAGCAGGACAGGACCCACCGGCCCGGCCTAGCCCAAAAAAACTCGGCAGCGAACGATGGACAGTTCAAAATGCGATCGACACCCCGAATGCAGTCGGCCCCTGATCGCGCTGTCTTCTATTCTGACAGAGGAGGTTCGTTCGTGGCCGTTCTCTGCCCGAAACGGCACTGGACCTTCAGATAAGTCCCCTCCCCCAACCTGTCCGCGAAGGCACCGCTGGCAAGATAGGCTTGCGCGTGAAATCCGCAAAGCTCCATGGAAGAGTTCTGCGGGGCGACTATCACGTCAAGCGCGGTCTCCGGCTCACAGTCGGCCGCAGGGAGCGCTGTTGAACATATGAGGATTACGGCTTTGACCAATTCCATCAGCTCTTTCCTTGATTTTGCCCGCATCAAGGAAACTTGGAGCTGCATTGTTCCCCATTGGCCAACGCCGGGTGCGTTGTGCGCACCCAGCCAAGTGGCAAACCAACATTCCCTCACCCTTCCCCTGACGGGTTCCCGAACAGCGGCATGATAGCAAAGATCACGGCTCGTTTACAGACCCGTCAACACATCAAAGATACACTATTTTCGCGTGCATTTTCTGAACGGCTATTGTGAAGCGCTCGTTGCTTGCCAACGTTATGTAGGAAGTCAGCGATAACTCCGTAGAAGCAAGCACCAAATCAATCGATGCAGCTAATATTACTGGCGAGTAAACGGAAGTCGCCCCCTTCCCTAAGTCAAGGGGTAGCGGATGGAACCTTTGGCGCCTAAACTCCGCCGCTGTTTTCGTCCGGCCAAGAGAATCCGGCCTCTGTTGAGGTTGCGAATGCGGTGCCGAGGGGCTGAGAGCTGACCTCTTCGACCGAGGTGCCCGCCTGCCGCCCAGGCTATTGACGTCTCTGGCTTTCCTCGCCCTAATCTCCCGGGCGCGGAACAGAAAGAGGGCCGGCGATGCAGGCGGATATCAGGAGCCAGGAGGTCAACCCGGCCAAGCTTGCCATGCTTTTCGAACAGCAGTTCAAGCTCTGCAAGGTCAAGCCCGGAGAGACGATCGCGGCTGTCTCAGACCTCGGCACCCGCAGAGACTATCTGCATGCCGCCTTCGCCGCGGCCGACGCTCTGGGCGCCGACATCTACGAGATGTGCGTCAATCAGGTGCCCGGCTGGACCAAGGTCGGCGTGCCCACCATCGGCAAGTGCAAGGGAACGCTCGAGGCCCTGAAAGCGGTCGACATGATCCTGATTTTTCATGTCCCGCTCTTTGCCGCGTGGCTCAGGGAGGTCATGGATGCCGGTGTCCGGGTGCAGATGGTGATCGATGCACCGGACGACCTGGAGCAACTGCAGTCTCCGCCCGGCTTGAAGGAGGCCCTCCTACAGGCAGAGACGCTCTACAAGGCCACCAAGCATGTCCATGTCACGAGCAAGGCCGGCACCGACCTCCGCTATAGCCGCGGCGAGTATCCGGTCATGATTCAGTACGGCATGGCGGACGAGCCCGGCCGCTTCGACCATTGGGGCGTAGGTCTGATCCACACCTTTCCCAATGAAGGCAGCAGTCGCGGGCGGGTCGTGATCCAAGCGGGCGACATCGTCATCCTGCCCTACTGCCGCTATGTCGTGGACGAGATCCGCCTGGAGATCGAAGAGGGGCATATCACCAAGATCGAAGGCGGCCTGGATGCAACGCTCATGCGGGAATGGCTGCAGGATGGAGAGGACTTCGAGGGCGATCGCGATCCCTATGCGGTCTCCCATCTCGGCTGGGGCCTCAATCCGCAGTGCCGCTGGGACTCGATCGCGCTCTATGGAGACGCGCCCGAGCGCAGCCGCGCCGCCTCGCGCTGTTTTCCCGGCAACTTCCTCTTTTCGACCGGCCCCAACACGCAAGGTGGCGGCAAGCGCAAGACGCGCGGTCACTATGACGTGCCCATGCGGGACTGCACGATCGAGCTGGATGGCAACCGCATCGTCGAGGAGGGCCGCATCATCGACCCCAAGATGATCGTGCCGCGAGTGCGCCGCTGACGCCATGCTGATCGAAGGTGCCTTCACGGTCGCAGCACCGCGCGACAAGGTCTGGCCGATGATCCGCGACACCGAGCTCATGGCCGCCTGCCTTCCCGGCTGCGAGGAGGCGCGCGAGGAGGACGACGGGCGATACAGAGTGGCGGTCAAGGTCAAGGTCGGCCCCATCGCGGCGCGTTTCTTGTTGCAGATAGAGATTCTCGAAGAGGAAGCGCCCTTGTCGCTGCATTGCCGCACGCGGGGCGAGGAAGGTTCCCGTGCAAGCCAGCTGACCGCCGACAGCCTGGTCCGGCTAGAAGAAGGCGCCGCCGGCGAGACCGAAGTCACCTATCGCTCCGACGTGCAGGTGACCGGGCGCCTCGGCAAGTTCGGTCTCGGCCTCATGCGCAAGAAGGCCGACCAGCTCGCCGCAGGTTTCGTCGAGGCTTTCCGGCGCCGGGCGGAAGCAGAGGCCGTCAGCTGATGGCCGCCTTCCTGGAACGCCCGCGCACGGTGGAAGAGGCGCTGACCTGCAAGGCCGTGAGGCCGGACGCCCGCTTCCTCGCCGGCGGTGCTAGCCTGATCGCCATGCGCAACGCCGGCCTGGTCGTGCCCGACGGCTACATCGCGCTCGAAGGCATCGAGGAGCTTCACGGCATCATGCAGAGCCCGGACGGAGGGCTGCGCATCGGCGCCATGACCCGCCATCGGCTTTGCGCCGCCTCGGCCTCGCTCACCGGATCCTTGGAGCTGGTGCGCCAAGCCGCCCGGCAAATCGCCAACCCGCCCGTGCGCAACATGGGAACGATAGGAGGCTCCTTGGCCAACGCGGACCCGGGGGCCGACTACCCAGCCGCCCTCAGCGCCGCCGATGCCGAGGTAGAGATCGCCGCAGCCGAAGGACGCCGGCGCCTCGGCCTGGCGGACTTCTTCCTCGACTGGTACGAAACGGCGCTCGGCGAGGATGAACTGCTGACGGCCATCCTCCTGCCGGCGCCGCAGGCCGGGCCTTCGGCCTATCGGAAGCTGGCGCGCGTCTCAGGCGACTACGCCACAGCCTCTTGCGCCGTCGTACTGGACCAGGACGGGGGATTGCGGGCTGCCATCGGCGGCTGCGGCCCCGCCCCTCTGCGCTCCACGGAGGCCGAGACGGCGATCCGCGGTCGGCTGCACGATGCGGCGGCCATTGCCGATCTAGGGCGTGCCTTGGTCGACCTGGCCGATCCCATCGACGACGTGCGCGGCAGCGCCGCCTACAGACGCCTCTTGATCCCGCGCCTTCTGGCCTCGACCTTGGCGCACTTGCTGCGCCAGGAGCAGGCAGCATGAGCGGGCCGGTCGCCTTTACCCTGGATCTGGACGGCAGGTCGCAAGCCGCCTTGGCGCCGGCCGACGCCACGCTCTTGACCTTGTTGCGCGACGGCTTGGGCAACACCGGACCCAAGCGGGGGTGCAACCAAGGTGTCTGCGGCGCCTGTACGGTGATGATCGACGGCTGGCCGCAACGTGCCTGCCTCACACTGGCGGCCAGCTGCGAAGGCAAGTCCGTGCGCACGCTCGAGGGCTATGGCAAGGACCCGCTGATGCAGAGCTTGCAGAAGCACTTTGCCGAAGGCGGCGCCGTGCAATGCGGCTTCTGCACCACCGGTATGCTGATTTCCGCACGGCGTTTGCTGGCGGACGACCCAGATCCCTCCGGCGATGCCGTGCGAGCTGCTCTGTCCGGCAATCTTTGCCGCTGCGTCGGCTATCGCAAGATCGTCGAGGCGGTGCAGGACGCAGCGCGGGAGGCCGGCAAGTGACCCAACAAGACGAAACGCTGGCGGTCGGCAAGTCGCTGCCGAAACTCGAAAACCTGGAAAAGGTCGCCGGGCGTGCGGCCTACATCGCCGACCTCGTCCGGCCCGGCATGCTGCACGGCGCTATCCTCGGCAGCCCGCTGCCGCACGCCAGAATCAAAGGCTATCGCCTGGAGGCCGCCTTGGCGGCGCCGGGGGTCGTCGCCATCGTCACCGGCGAGGATGTCGGCGCGGGCTTGATGGGTGCCTTCATCAAGGACGAGCCGGCGATCGCGCGCGGCAAGGTTCGCTACCTCGGCGAGCCCCTGGCCGCCGTTGCAGCCGAGAGCGAGGCCGAGGCGCGTGCCGCCTGCCGCCTGATCGAGGTCGAGCTGGAGGAACTGCCGGCCGTCCTGACGCCGGAAGAGGGCTTGGCCGCGGGCGCGCCACTCCTGCACGAGCAGCTGGGCGACTACATCAAGATCTTCGACAGCGGATCGGAAGGAAACCTCTGCTCGCGCTCGCTCTTCGAGGAAGGCGCGGTCGAAGAGGCTTGGGCCAACTGCGATCTGGTGCTGGAGGAGGTCTATACCACTCAAGCACAGGCGCACGTCGCGATCGAGCCTTGCGGGGCGCTCGCCGAGGTCGACCAGAATGGCCGGGTGACGCTTTGGTCGGCCAACCAGTCCGTCTTTCGCGTGCAGGCCAACGTCTCGGAGTCTCTGTCGTTGCCGATGTCCAGACTGCGTTGCCTGACGCCACACGTCGGTGGCGGCTTCGGCATCAAGATGGAGCCGCATATCCAGCCGATCACCGTCGCCCTGGCGATGAAGGCCGGCCGGCCGGTGAAGCTGATCCTCTCGCGCGAAGAGGACTTCGAAATCACCCGGGCGCGCCACCCCTTCCGCATCCGCATGAAGACCGGGGCGACGGAAGACGGCCTGCTGCTGGCGCGCGAGTGCGAGGTGCTGGTGGACTGCGGCGCCTATGCCGACGATTCGCCCGGCGTGCTGGGCTACAGCCTCTTGATGGCCCGCGGACCCTACCGCATTGCGAACGTCAAGTGCCACGGCAAGCTGGTCTACACGAACAAGCTGCGCTTCGGGGCCTATCGCGGCTTCGGCAACCCGCAGGTCACCTTCGCCGGCGAGCAGCAGATCGACGAGATCGCCCGGCAGCTGGACCTCGACCCCTTCGAGCTACGCCGCCGCAACCTGCCGGCAGACGGCGAGCCCTGGTTCCTGGGCGCGGAGGTCGCCTCCAACGGCCTGGCGCAATGCCTTGACGCCGTGGCGCGGGTCGAGCCCCTGGCGCCCGCCCCTCTGCCTGGCAGGCGGCGCGGCAGAGGCCTGGCGGTCAACGCCCACATCTCCGGACTGCTCGGCACCGGCGCCATCGTGCGCATGCTGGAAGACGGCTCCATCGTCCTCAACACGGGGGCTACCGACATCGGCCAGGGCTCCGACACGGTGCTGGCGCAGATCTGTGCGGAGGCCCTGGCGGTGCCGCTCGACATGGTGCGCGTCGCCAGCCCTGACACCGACGGCTCGCCCTTCAACTGGGGCACCACGGCCAGCCGGGTCACCTACACCACCGGCCGGGCGGTGCTCGGCGCCGCGCGCGAGGTGGAGCGGCAGATCAAGGAGCAGGCCGGTCATATTCTGGAGTGCGCGCCGGACGACCTGGCACTGCTGCCGGGCGGCCGTGTCGGCATTCGCGGCACCGATCGCGAGATCCCCTTCGCGGCGGTCTCGGGCCGGGCCCACTGGGCCGCCGGCGGGCCCATCATCGGCAGTCACTCCCTGGTGTTCGAGCAGCCGACACTGGACCCGAAGCGGGCAGCGGCCTTGGGCCTTCCCTTCCCGCGCATCGGGGTCTTCAGCTTCATCGCCTGCCTGGTCGATGTGGAGGTCGAGGAGGCCAGCGGCCAGGTCCGCGTGCTGGAAGCCTGGAGCGCCGTCGATGTCGGCCGCGCCATCAACCCGCGCCTGGTCGAGGTGCAGTTGGAAGGCGCCTTCGTGCAAGGGCTGGGCATGGCGCTGGTCGAAGAGATGGTCTGGGACGGCCCCAGGCTCGCCAACCCCACGCTCATGGACTACAAGATTCCCACGGCATTGGATGCGCCGCTGGACCTT
Source organism: Rhodospirillales bacterium (assembly GCA_963669385.2). Lineage (GTDB taxonomy): Bacteria > Pseudomonadota > Alphaproteobacteria > Kiloniellales > JACOMY01 > JACOMY01. Next base: position 143,745 of record CAXXGD010000061.1, on the reverse strand, counting down.
CATTCCATCATCATCGAAGCGCCGGAGCCGGACGGCCCCTTCGGGGCCAAGGGGGCCGGCGAGATCGGCATAAACCCCGTCGCGGCGGCCATCGCCAACGCGGTGCGCGATGCCATGGGGTTCCGCCTGCGCGACCTGCCGCTCTCCGGCGAGCGCGTTCTGGACGCCATCTTGGCCGAGGAGGCGGGCGATGCGGCCTGAGGACTACCCCCCGCAAGAGCCCTTCTCCGAGGTGGCGGCGCGCTATCATCGCAGCGTGACAGAGCTTGGCGCGGGGATAGAGCCCGGCCGGGAGATCGTCCTCGACGACGATCCCTATCGTAGCCTTGCGATCTACCCCTCCCCTACCCCGGACGGGCGGGTTCTGGCCTTTATCCATGGCGGCGGCTGGACCAACGGCTACAAGGAGTGGATGGCCTTCATGGCACCGGCCCTGACGGCTGCGGGCATCACCTACGCCAGCCTCGGCTATCGCTTGGCGCCGGAGCATCTCTTCCCTTGCGGTGTCGAGGACTGCGCTGCTGCGCTGCTGCGGTTGCGCGGCGAGGTCGAGGACGTCGGCGGAGATCCTGAAAGGCTCTACCTCGGCGGTCATTCGGCCGGCGGCCACTACGCCGCCTTGCTGGCGACGCGCGCCGACTGGTGGCGGGCCGCGGGACTGGCGGCCAATCCCATAGCCGGCTGCCTGCCGATTTCAGGCGTCTATCGCTTCGGCGAGGGCTCTGGCCTTTCCATGCGGCCGCGTTTTCTGGGAGCGGAGAGCGAAGACGTCGATGCCGCCGCCAGCCCCATCACCGGCATCGTCGACCGGACCCCCTTCCTGCTGTCGCATGGCGACAAGGACTTTCCGCACCTGATCGCCCAAGCCCGGGAGATGGAGGAACGCTTGACGGACCTGGGCATCGCCGTCGAGCGCTTGGTCTTGGCAGATGCCGATCACTTCAAGGCAAGCACCTTAGCGGGTGACGAAGCAGGCCCCTGGGTGCCGCGCGCCCTGGCCTTCATGCAATGACGGGAGGAAAGAATGAGAAAGCAACATAGGATCGCACGGCGCCACCTGCTATCGGCGGCACTGGCCTTGCCGATCGCCTTCGGCATCCAGACGGCCGGTGCGGCAGAGCCGGTGAAGATCGGCTATGCCATTGCCCAGACCGGCCCCTTCGCGCCCATCGCCGACTCGCAAATCAAGGCCTATCAGCTCTGGGCCAAGCAGATCGAAGAGAAGGGCGGGCTCGACGTCGCCGGCGAGAAACGCCCGATCGAGTTCGTCGTCTATGACGACCAATCGGACTTCGGCAAGATCCCCGGCATCTATGAGAAGCTGATCACCGACGACGAGGTCGACCTCTTGATCGCGCCCTGGGGCACGCCCTTCCACTTCGCGGTCGCCGGCGTGCTCGAGCGCTATGGCTTTCCCATGGTCGGCAACTCGGCGGCCTCGGTCCAGCTGCGCGACCTGAAGCCCGGCAACATCTGGTTCCCAACCTCGGCGATCCCCGACCGGACGGCGTGGGAGCTGGTGAAGATGCTGCAGCAGCAGGGAGTCAAGACGGTCGCGATCAACACCCTGCAGCTTCCCTTCTCGCAAGAGGTGAAGAGCTTCCTGGTGCCGGCCTTGGAAGAGGCGGGCATCGAGATCCTGGTCGACGAGGAGTATGCGCCCGGCACCAAGGACATGACCGCGACCTTGACCAAGATCAAGCAGGCCGGGCCCGACGCAATCCTGGCGCTGGCCTATCCGCCGGACGGCATCCTTTACATGAACCAGGCACGCGAGCTAGGCCTCACCGCGCCGGTTCAGCTCTTGCTCATCGGCCCCACGGCCTCCTTCTTCCGGGACATGTTCGGCGCCAATCTGGACGGGGTGATCACGGTCGGCCACTGGTCGCCGCAACAGGAGGGCTGGAGCAAGGCTCAGCCCTTCCATGATGCCTTCGTCGCGATGCACGGCGAGCGGCCGGACTACCTCGATTCCGCCCTGGCCTACACCTCGCTGGAGATCCTGGAGCAAGCCGTGGCCAAGGCCGGCCTGGACCGCGATGCGCTAAGGGCCGCGATCGCCGAGGGTAGCTTCGACACCATCAACGGACCGGTCCGTTTCGAAGGCGTCGAGAACGCCGAAACGCCGACCATGCTGTTGCAGGTGCAGGGCGACGATCTGGAGATCGTCTGGCCGCCAGAGCAGGCCACGGCCGAGGTCAAGCCCAAGGGCGCCTGGGCCGAATAGCGGCCCTCTGCGAGAAGCCCCTCGCATTGGAAGATGAGCTGGAGAACAGTGGCTATTCCACGTCTGATCGGCAAAGATCACCTCCTTTGCCAATCCCCACCCGCGTCATCTTCGGGCTTGACCGGAGGATCGTGCGCCACTCGTTCGGACAGCGGGTATCGCTCTTCCCAGATGGATCTTGTAGGTCTCGATCAGCGCATACATCCAGGCCTTGCTCCATTGTTTGAGACGCCTAACGCGCAAATGACGCCCGCGATGCTCTGTGACTCTTCCGAACGGAATGCGGAGAGCGATCCTCCGATCAAGTCGGAGGATGACGGGGTGTGGGTCCGCAGTGGCCTCTTCACCTCCGCTAACTGCAGTTCCAGGGACTAGAAGGGGCCGGGCAGCGCGATGGAGATTCTGCTGTCCGGCCAGCTGCTGGTCTCAGCCTTGGTGCTGGGCGGCATCTATGCCCTGGTGGCGCTGGGGCTCAATCTGATCTACGGCACCATGCGCCTCTTGAACGTGGCGCATGGCGAGATCGTGATGATCGGCGCCTACGTCGCCTACTGGGCCTTCGTGCTGCTGGGCATCGGCCCCTTGATCTCGCTCTTCGGCGCGATGGCGATCACCGGGGCGCTGGGTGCCCTCTTCTATCGCCTGCTGGTGCGCCGCCTTCTCTCCGGCAGCCGCCTGGCGCAGCGCATCGAAGCCAACTCCCTGCTGATCTTCTTCGGCGTTTCGATCGTTCTGCAGAACACGGTGTCGCTGGCCTTCAGCGCCAACGAGCGCGCCTACTCCTACCTCGACGAGATCGTCCGGCTGGGCGGCATCTCCATTGCCACCGACCGCCTCTTGATCCTGGCAATCGCGCTTTGCGTTTCCCTGGCCGCGATCCTCTTCTTTCGCCTCTCCATGACCGGGCTGGCGATGCGGGCGCTCATCGAGCAGCGCGATGCCGCCGCCCTGGTGGGGATCGAGCGCGACCGGCTGAACCTGCTGGTCTTCACCCTGGGCTTTGCCATCGCAGGCCTGGCCGGATGCCTGATCAGCATGACCGAGCAGGTCTCGCCCTTCATCGGCTTTCCCTTCACCATTGCCGCCTTCGTCGTGATAATCCTGGGCGGGCTGGGCAATGTCTTCGGCGGCATGCTGGGCGCAATGCTGCTGGCCCTGGTCGAGGTCTATGGCGTCGCGCTGACCTCGTCCAGCTACCGCTCCATCCTGGTCTACGGGGTCTTCATCGCGGTCATGCTCTGGCGGCCGCAAGGTCTCTTGGGCGGGCGGCGGATGGCATGAAGCCGCTGGCCTACGCTTTGGCCGCCCTGGTCTTGGGGCTGGGCTACCCCCTGCTGGCCGGGGACTACCTGCTGGGTGTCGGCCTCTCCTTTCTCATGTGGGTGGCGCTGGCGCAAAGCTGGGTCCTCCTGTCCGGCATGACCGGTTATGTCTCGCTGGGCCACGCGGCCTTCTTCGGATTGGGCGCCTACGTGATGGCCTTGCTGTGGCAAGTGATGCCGCTCTGGACGGCCATAGCGCTGGCCGGGCTTGCCGCCGGGGGCCTGGCATTGCTGGTCGGCTATCCCTGCCTGCGGGTGCGCGGCCCCTACTTCGTCATCCTGACTTTCGGGGTGGCGGAGTTCGTGAAGTTCGTCGTGGTGGCGATCGAGGCGGGCCTGGGCAAGAGCGGCCGCCTGCTCTTCGCCACGCCGCCCTTGGAGACCCTCTACCACATCATGCTGGGCCTGGCGCTGGCGGCAACGGCCGCCACCTTCTGGGTTCGCCGCTCACGCCTCGGCTTCGCCCTGCGCGCCATCCGCGAGGAGGAAACGGCAGCGGCCGCGATCGGAATTCAGGTGGCAGGCATGAAGGCTATCGCCTTCGTGCTCTCGGTCCTGGTGCCGGGCATGGTCGGCGCCGTCATGGTGCTGCGCTCGACCTATTTCGAGCCCTTTCAGGTCTTCAACCCCATCACCTCCTTCACCATCGTGACCATCGCGATCATCGGCGGCAGCGACGATGCGCCGGGTCCGCTCTTGGGCGCGCTCTTCCTGGTCGGGCTGTCGGAGCTGCTTTGGGCCAACGCGCCGCAAGTCTATATGATCGTCTTGGGCGTGCTGCTGATCGGTTTCGTGCTCTTCGCGCCGAACGGCCTTGTGGGGTTGCTACGGCATTATCGGCGGCGCGCGGCATGAGCCTCTTGGAGCTCCACGACGTGACCCGGCGCTTTGGCGGCCTGGTGGCCGTCGACCGTGTCGGCTTCGCGCTCGAGGAAGGCGAGATCCTGGGCTTGATGGGTGCCAACGGGGCCGGCAAGACGACGCTCTTCGCGATGATTGCCGGCACGATAGCCCCCTCGGAGGGAAGCATCAGCTTGGCGGGCCAGGCAATCGAGGGGCTGTCGGCGGCAAGGGTCAATCGACTCGGCATCGCGCGCAGCTTTCAGATCGTGCGCCCCTTCGCCGAGATGAGCGTATTGGAGAACGTCACGGCTGCCTGCCTCTACGGCCGTCAGCGCTGTCGCAGGATCGGCGAGGCGGAGCGCAAGGCCGGCACCATCCTGGAGCGTCTGGGCCTTGCCGCCCTGGCCCGGAAGACCGCCAGCAGCCTGACCTTGGCTCAGCGCAAGCGCCTGGAAATCGCCCGCGCGCTGGGGACGGCGCCGCGCATCCTGCTGCTGGACGAGGTCATGGCGGGACTGACCGCAAGCGAAGTGGAGGAAGCGCTGGCCCTGATCGCCGCGCTTCGCGAAGAGGACCGGCTGACCTTGATCGTGATCGAGCATGTCATGCAGGCCCTGATGCGGCTCAGCGACCGCATCATCGTCCTGCACAACGGGGCAAAGCTCGCGGAGGGAAAGCCGGAGGCGATCGCGCTCGACCCAAGGGTCCTGGAGGTCTATCTGGGAGGCGCCGGTCCAGATGCTTGAGGTACGGGGCCTCGCGGCAGGCTATGGCGAAGTGCAGGTCCTGCACGGCCTCGACCTCGCTGTTTCTGCCAGCAGCATCACGGCCGTCGTCGGCTCCAACGGCGCCGGGAAGACGACCCTCATGCGCTGCCTGGCGGGTCTCATCCCCGCCACCGCCGGCAGCCTGCGCTTCAAGGAGACGGAGATCACCGCCGAGAGCGCAGCCCGGCGCCTGGCGCGCGGCCTGGCATTGGTACCGGAAGGCCGGCTTGTCTTCCCCGGCTTCACAGTGGGGGAGACCTTGAAGATCGGCGGCTTTTCGGCTCGCGCAAGATCCGGCTGGCAGACGCGCGCGGAGGAGATGCTGGCGCTCTTCCCGCGCCTGGCCGAGCGTCGCGACAGCCGCGCCGGCAGCCTTTCGGGCGGCGAGCAGCAGATGCTGGCCTTGGCGCGCGGGCTCATGTCGCGGCCCCGCTTGCTCATGCTCGACGAGCCGAGCCTGGGCCTGGCGCCGATCATGGCCCGCTCGCTCTTCGACACCATCGCCAAGCTGAGGGCGGGCGGACTGACCCTTCTCCTGGTTGAGCAGGACGTCGCCGCCGCCCTGTCGCTCGCCGACCATGCCTACGTTCTCGAAAACGGCCGGATCATCACCCAGGGCAGTGGCCGAGACCTCCTGGCGTCACCGGCAATCCGAAAGAGCTACCTGGGCATTTGAAATGCTATCGGCCTTTCTTGATCGCCGTGCCTTTCCCCTTTGGACAGGTCATGGTGTCGCCCAAGAGGGGTGACAGGGCCTTTGCGGCGCGCCCGGTAGGGCTCACAGGCGGCAGCGGTGGCACCGCCTGACTTGGCGAGGGACAGCGTCAAAGCCGCTGCCGACGGCACCCCGCGCGCCGTATCGCGCCCTAGCCCGCCCAGTTTTGACAGACGAACTTGTTTACGTCGCCGTGCAGCCACCCCCCGCCTTTCAGAGACCAGTCGGGGGCGGCCACCGTGACGTAGATCCAGTCGCCGACATTGATGTGCCTGAAGCCGAGGTAGTCGCCCTTCCCCACGCGGCCGAGGACGGCCGACGACTTGCTGCGAGCGGCGTGGAGCGGGGTCTCGGGCCCCTTCCAGCCGATGCATGCGCTCTCGAACTCCTCCGCAAGCGGCAGATCGACCAGCTGCCACCTGATGGCGAGATCGTCGAGGTCGAGCTGGCTTTGGCTGGTATCGACCGAACAGCCGAATTCCTTCTCCAGCCGGCGAGCCTGGTCGACAAGTTGCTGTGCCTCTCCATCGAGCGATACCTGCTTGCCACGACAGTCATTGTTGTCGAAGACCGCCTGCCCGAGAGCGGATCCGAAGCAGTAACCGGCCCGATCCATCACCAGGTTCCGGGTGAACCAGAGATCATGGCAGTTGTCATGGGCGGCCACGGAGGTCGAGACGAAGGCGAACAGGAGCAGAAAGACTCGGCGCATAAAGGCGAGCTTCCTATCCATAGAGGACACTGTCAATCGAGATGAGAACGCGGAGCGAAACATGGAGTCCGGCGGGTTGTCCGGCAGTGTCCTCCGGTGCGGCATGCGGCCAGGTCGAGCACGGGTATGGCGCCAACCCGACGGCCAGCGCAACAGCCGAGTGGGTGAAAGAAGTGCCGGCAAAGGCGGAGAGGCAGGCTCACCCGTAGATGGTCACCTCGATGGACAGGAGGCCGGTGCCGCTGCCTGGGATGGTGACGCCGGCGCCCAGCATCAGAGTGTCGGTACTGCCGCCACCGTCGTAGTGATAGCCGGCAAAGTCGGCTTGGCTGGCTACAAGGAAGATGTCGTCACCTCTATCGCCGTACAGGAAATCCGAGCCACCGCCACCGCTAAGGGTGTCGGCGTCACTGCCCCCAAAGATGCGGCTGTCGTCCCCGTCACCGCCGTAGAGCCTGTCCGATCCTCGGCCACCGAAGAAGCTCTTATCGTCTCCTGTACCTCCGGAGATAGTGTCATTGTCATTTCCGCCGAAGAGCCGGATGTCGTTCCCATCACCACCATAGAGGCTGTCGCGGCCAATGCGGCCGAAGAAGCGGTCGTCTGCCCCGCTACCGCCATAGAGTGTGTCGATGCCGTCGCCACCCTCGAAACGCCGGTCGTCGCCGCTGCCCCCATAGAGCGTGTCGCGGCCAGGCCCGCCGTAGAAGGTGCGGTCGATGCCAAGCCCGCCGTAGAGCCTGTCGGATCCTTCGTCGCCGTAGAAACTGGTGTCATCCCCATTGCCGCCGTAGAGGCTGTCGCCGTTGCTGCCGCCGAAGAGGCCGTGGTCTACTTCGCCGCCGCCAAAGAGAGTGTCCACCCCTTGGCCACCGTAGAGAAGGCTATCAGTTCCGCCGCCGCCCGAGATCACGTCCGACCCTAGTCCGCCATAAAGGTAGGAGTCCCTATCGCTGCCCCCGTTGACGCTATCGGCGTTGTCACCGCCAAAGAGGTAACCGTCTTTCCCGCCGCCACCCGATAGGCTGTCGGGACCATGTCCGCCGAAAAAAGCACTGTCGTCTCCATCACCACCCTCGATGAAGTCCGCGCTCATGCCTCCGTTGAATGAGAAATCGGCTCCACTCCCTCCATCGAGCGTATCCACATCAAAGCCGCCGAAGAGGCTGCGGTCGTCGCCGCTGCCTCCCGTGAGGGTATCATCGGCGCGGCCGCCATAGAGGGCGTAGTCATCACCCTCTCCCCCAGCAATCACATCCATTCGAGCCCCGCCGAAGATCAGGCTGTCATCGCCGGTATCGCCGTAAATCAGATCTCTTCCGCTATCCGCCCTGAGGGAAGTATCGTTCCCGCTGCCTCCGAACAGGACATCGTCCCCTTGTCCGCCGCGAAGCTTATCGGCACCATCATCGCCATAGAGGGTGTCGTCACCCTTCGCACCGTTGAGGGTGTCGTCAGCGCTCAATCCATAGAGCGTATCGTCCGCCCCATAGCCGAGAATGGTGTCGACAGCATCGGTGCCACTCAGCGTGTCCGGCCCTGGTGTCCCTGGAATGAGAGCCACGGCTCTTCTCCCCGTTGCTGCTGTTCTGGCGCTTGCAACGAAGAGGGTATCACAGCGGGTGCGGGTGAGTCCCGGCCGATGGGCCGAGGCGGTGCCTGGCGGCCAGGATTAGCACATTTAGCACGATTAGCACGGGGGCAGGGATCCGAGGCTGGCCGGAGTTAGGCACGATAGGCACGGGGCGAGTGTCCTGAAAATCGACGGACGGCGGTGGCTTAGAGCATGGCTCGTGCCGTATCGAGCGCCAAACACAGTCCCAGGCAAGACCAACGATCTGGGCATGCCCTATGCGGTTTCAAATTGTGGTATGGAATGTGGTATGAGCACCGCTTTCCATCGATAATTTTCTTTTAGTTCAATAATTTATAGAAGATTTCTGGCGGAGGGGATGGGATTCGAACCCACGATAGGGCTTATCACCCTATAACGGTTTAGCAAACCGCCGCCTTCAGCCGCTCGGCCACCCCTCCGTCCGGTCGGACTCGCCGACCGCTGGATGGCCGGGTTTAGCGGCTGGCAGGGGGCCTGTCAAATGCTCAGCGCGTGCCAGCCCCGGCGGCTGACGATTGCAGGCCCGGCGATCCGCCGCCGGGTGTGCCAAAGCTCTCCTGGCTCGGATTGAGACCCCTCAGCCTACTGCCCCATTGCCGCCCGCCAGATTTGCGTTGCCCAGGCGCAGAGAGTGAGGTCGGCGTACGTTGCGGCCATCGCCTGCACGCCCGCCGGAAGGCCATCCGACGTGGTCCCGATCGGCAGGCTGATCGCCGGAAGGCCGCAGAGGCTGGCGAGACCATACCAGAAATGCTGTTCCAAGACCGGACGCTCCACGCCGTTGATAGGGATGGTGCGCTTGCTGACGTCGTCAAACTGGCGAAAGGGCGGTGCTGCACTTGCCGCGGCCGGACAGAGCAGCAGATCATAGCGCGCAAAGAACTGCTGCCAACGCCGAGCGAAGCCCAGCCGCTCTTCGTGCAGCCCTAGCCAATCATGGTGAGATAGGGCCGTGCCGGCCGCGTTGAGGGCGGCAAAGGCCGGCGGAGGCTCGGTGTCCATAGCGGGCTCCCGGCGCAAGGCCTGGCGTAGCGACTCCTTCAAGGGCGCCTTGGTGGAGGTCTCGGCACGCACCATGAGGTTCATCGCTTCGCTATGGCGGACGAGGTCGATTGCCGGACGCGCAGTCTCAATGACAGCGCCGGCCTTCTCCAGCTTTGCCACCAGCATTTCCAGCCTCTGCAAGTAGGCCCTGTCGAGCGGGCATTGAGGATCATCGAGCATGACCGCGATAGTGAGCTGGTTGAGCGGCCGCTTGTCGGCAGCAGGCAGGCGCAGCTGCCAAGGCCCGCTCCTATCGTCCGGCCCGGCCAGAACACGCAAGAAGAGCGCGGCATCACGGGCCGAACGCGTCAAGGGACCGGCCACCCCGATATCGGGCGCGCGCGCCTCGCCAAGCGGGCTGTGACCGCGCAGCGGGATCAATCCCCAAGTCGGCTTCAAGCCGAAGACGCCACAGTAGTGCGCCGGAAGCCGGATCGACCCACCCTGATCGCTGCCTATGTCGGCATAACTCATGCCGCTTGCCACGGCTGCGGCCGAGCCGCCCGAAGATCCGCCGGCACTGCGTTGCCGGTCATGCGGGTTTCGGGTAGCGCCGAACAGCGGATTGCTGGTTTCCCAGTCGCCCAGATAGGCGGGGATGTTGGTCTTTCCGACCAGCACGGCCCCCTCTTGCCTGAGGCGCCTGACGACCGTCGAATCCTCCTCCGCACGCGCCGCGGTTCGCCTCGGGTCGCCCCAGGTCGTCGGCTGCCCGGCCCAGTCGAAGCACTCCTTTAGCGTGACGGGGAGACCCTGCAGCTGGCCGTGCCGGCGCCCCGCTCGCCGATCGCGATCACAGAGGTCGGCGCGTTTCCGTGCGCCGTCGCTGTCCAGCAACACGATCGCGTTCACCTCCCCATTGAGGGCATCGATCCGCTCGAGGCAGCCCTCGAGCGCTTCGCGAGCCGTCGTCTCCTCCTTGTCGAGTGCTTCCAGCAGGTCCGTCGCGTCGGGAAGTGGCTGTCTCACACCGAAGGCCCTCTCCTCCAAGGATCTGCAGCGCGCGTTGCAGGCCGCTGCCGACTTAGGCCAATGCCTGCTCCAGGTCGGCGAGCAGGTCCTCCGGGCTTTCCAGGCCGATGGAGACGCGGACCAGGTCGTCGGGGACCTGGCTCCCCTCCCCTTCGATCACACGGCGGTGCTCGACCAGGCTCTCGACCGAGCCCAGCGAGGTCGCCGGATGGAAGAGCCGCACCCGGCGGCACAGCGCTGCCGCCGCCGCGAAGCCGCCGGCCAGGCGCAGGGAGAGCATGCCGCCGAAGCCATCCTGCATCTGCTGTGCGGCCAAAGCGTGGCCCGGATGCGTATCCAAGCCCGGATAGAGCACGCCGGCGACTGCCGGATGACGCTGCATGGCCTTCGCGACCGTGAGCGCCGTCGCACAGGACTGACGCACCCGGGGGAAGAGCGTGCGCAGGCCGCGCAGCAGCAGCCAGGCCTCGAAGGGGCCCAGGGTGCCGCCGAAGCCGGCGCGGTTGGCCAGAATCGTCTCCCAGGTGTCGTCCTTGGCCCTCGTCACCAGGACGCCGGCCAGCACGTCGCTATGGCCGTTCAGATACTTGGTGGCGGAATGCATCACCAGGTCGGCCCCCAGCTCCAAGGGTCGTGTCAGGACCGGCGTCGCCACCGTGCTGTCGACCGCGGCCAGGGCACCCGCTGCTTTGGCCTCTGCTGCCAGGGCGGCGATGTCCAGCACCTCCCACATGGGGTTGGCCGGCGTTTCCAGCCAGACCAGCCGCGTCTTTCCGGGCTGCAAGACCTCGCTCAGCGCACCTGACTGCGAGAGGTCGTACAAGGTGAGGCCTAGGCCCCACTGCGCCGCGAAACGCTCAAGGAAGCTGCGCAGCGCCCAGTAGATGCCGCTGTGGGCGACGATGTGATCGCCGGGCTTGAGGCCGGCGACCACCGCCATGGCGGCCGCCATGCCCGAGGCGAAGACGGCCGCGGCCTGGCCGCCCTCCAGCTCGGCCAAGGTGGCCTCCAGCGTGTCCCAGGCCGGCGTGCCGTAGCGGCTGTAGCTGCTGGGGTGGCGCAGGCCGTAGTCGGCGTCGCGGGCAAAGGTGGTGGCCGGATGGATCGGCGGCACGATGGCGCCGCTGGCCTCATCCAGATAGTGGCCGGCCTGGGCGGCGATGCTCTCCGGCGAGAGGCCCTCCTTCGGCGCCATGGGGCGGTTAGCGCCGCTGGAACTGGGTGGAGCCGAAGAGAATCTCGCGTGCCTTCTCGTCCATCGGCTTGTCGCTGCGATGCTCCTTCAAGACCTCGACCCCGCGCTGGACTGCCGGCCGCTCGGCGATCTCGGCGAACCAGCGCTTGAAGTTGGGGTAGTCGTCGCGCTCGACCTCCTGGCGCTCGGGATAGCGAGTCCAGGGCCAACTGGCGATGTCGGCGATGGAATAGCTGTCTCCACCCAGAAAACGGCTCTGGCCCAGGCGCTTGTCCAAGACGCCATAGAGACGGCGGGATTCGTTGCGATAGCGGGTCGCGGCATAGTCGATCCGCTCCGGCACATACTGGATAAAGTGATGCGCCTGGCCCAGCATGGGCCCCAGGCCGCCCATTTGCCACATGAGCCACTGCAACTCGGTATAGCGGGTGGCGGGATCGCGCGACAGCAGCTTGCCGGTCTTCTCCGCCAGGTAGATCAGAATCGCGCCGGACTCGAAGAGCGGCAGCGGCTTGCCGCCCGGCCCGTCGGGATCGATCATCGCCGGAATGCGGTGATTGGGATTGAGCGTCAGGAACGCGTCCGAGAACTGGTCGCCCTGGCCGATGTTGATGGGATGGGCTTTGTAGGGCAGCCCCAGCTCCTCCAGCGCGATATGCACCTTGTGGCCGTTGGGCGTGGTCCAGCTGTAGAGATCGATCATGACGTCTTCCTTTACGGGGGGACGGGCAGTAGCTCAAGAGCTGCATTTGCGACGCCGGCCCGGCGCAACAAGAGCCGCACCGGACAAGCAGTCGATCCCCAAGGCTGGGATCCCGCCAAATCAAAGGCCGCTCTGCCAGCCCCAGTCGCCCAGGGTTCCGCTGTAGACCAGGAAGAGCAGGAGGCAACCCAGGAGGATACGGTAGATCACGAAAGGCAGGAAACTTGCCCGCTTGAGCCAGGCCATCATCAGGGCGATCGCGGCCAGCGCTGCGACGAAAGCCATGCCGGCGGCGATCACCGCGTCGGCGCTGAAGCTGGCCGAGCCGATCTCGCTGAGCTCCATGCCGGCGAAAAGGCCGGCCGCGGCGATGGTCGGAATCGACATCAGAAGCGAGAAGCGGGCGGCCTCCGGGCGCTCCATGCCGAGCAGCCGGCCGGCGGTCATGGTGATGCCCGAGCGGCTGGTGCCGGGAACCAAGGCCAGCACTTGCGCCAAGCCGATCACAAGCGCGTCCACCGCGGCGAGGTCGCCGATCCTGCGCAAGGTCACACCGCTGCGGTCGGCGATCCATAGCGCAATGCCGAAGCCGAGCGTCGTCCAGCCGATCAGGGCCAAGTCGCCCTTGATCGTCGGCAGCCAATCCTTCACCAGGTAGCCCACCACCAGGACGGGCAAGGTGGCGAGGATCAAGAGGCCGGCCAGCCGCGCCGCCGGATCGCGCCGGCCGCGCGGCAAGCGCCAAAGGCCCGTCAGCATCGCCGCCAGATCGTGCCAGTAGTAGAGGCAGACGGCGCCCAAGGTGCCGACATGCACGGCCACGTCGAGCACCAGCTGCTGGCGCGGATCGACCTCCGGCGGCACCTCGCCCAGCCCGCGATAGGCGATCCAGGTGAGGTCCAAGTGACCGCTGGAGGAGATCGGCAGAAACTCGGTGATGCCCTGCACCAGGGCCAGAACTGCGAGGAGGTAGAGCGGCACCGGCGGCAAGCCCGTCACGTTAAAGGGAAAGCGATTCCGCTTATAGACGAGCCGGTCGGCGTCTCAAGATTGCTATTTAGGACCGAAACGAGACTAATTATTCTGTCACAGCGCTGAATCTTCGAAGTTTGCGTTGATCACAAACCTCCCATACCGTTATTTAGTCAACAAATCTGACCTAACTCGCAAATTTCTCTGGCATGCCCTGCCTGGATAGGCTATAGACCTCTGCCCGCTCGGGTCAGCGGATCGGCGGCAAGGCCTGCGCCCGCGAGAAAACACGAAGGCGCGCCGGATCAAGACGCAGCCACATCGGGAGGAGACGCCGACGATGGCCAACCCTATGCTACGCTTCATCGAGCTCGCCAAGGAGATGCCGGACAAGCGGGCCGTGGGCGAGCGGCGCCAGGACTTCCTGGAGATCTACGAAGACTTCACCGACGAACGCGCCGGCGAGCAGGCCGCACGCTGCTCGCAATGCGGGATCCCCTTCTGCCAGGTGCACTGCCCGGTGCACAACAACATCCCCGACTGGCTGATGCTGACTGCCGAAGGACGGCTGGAGGAGGCCTACGAGGTCAGCCAGGCGACCAACAACCTGCCGGAGATCTGCGGGCGCATCTGCCCGCAGGACCGGCTCTGCGAGGGCAGCTGCGTCATCGAGCAATCGGGCCACGGCACGGTGACCATCGGCTCGATCGAGCGCTACATCAACGACACCGCCTGGGAGCGCGGCTGGGTCAAGCCGGTCCAGCCGGCCCGCGAGCGTGCCCAGAGCATCGGCATCATCGGCTCGGGCCCGGCCGGACTGGCGGCTGCCGAGGAGTTGCGGAAGCTTGGCTATCAGGTCACCATCTACGACCGCCACGACCGAGCCGGCGGCCTGCTGATCTATGGCATCCCCGGCTTCAAGCTGGAAAAGCCGGTTGTTGAGCGCCGGGTCGACCTGCTGCGCCGCTCCGGCGTCGCTTTCGAGCTCAATTGCGAGGTCGGACGGGACGTCAGCCTGCAGGCGCTGCGCGAACGCCACGCCGCGGTGCTGATCGCCACCGGTGTCTACAAGGCACGTGTGCTGAAGGTGCCGGGCGTCGGGACCTCCGGCGTCGTCAAGGCCTTGGACTTCCTGATTGCCGCCAACCGGCGCGACCTCGGCGAAACGGTGCCGGAGATCCTCGACGGCAGCCTCTGGGCCGAGGACAAGAACGTCGTGGTGGTCGGCGGCGGCGACACCGCGATGGATTGCGTGCGCACCGCCGTGCGCCAGGGCGCCACCTCGGTGCGCTGCCTCTACCGCCGCGACCGGGCAAACATGCCGGGCTCGCAGCGCGAGGTCGCCAACGCCGAAGAGGAAGGCGTCGAGTTCGTCTGGCTGTCGGCGCCAGAGGCCGTGATGGGATCTGAAAGGGTCTCCAAGCTGCGCGCCGCCAAGGTGCACCTGGGCATGCCCGACGCCACCGGCCGGCAAACGCCGCAGATCCTGGAGGGCTCTTCCTTCGACGTCGATGCGGACCTGGTGATCGAGGCCCTGGGCTTCGACCCCGAGGACCTGCCCAAGCTGTTCGACGAGCCGGGCCTGGTGGTCAGCCGTTGGGGCACCATCCTGATCGACCATAAGACCAAGATGAGCTGCCTGCCCGGCGTCTTTGCCGCCGGCGACATCGTGCGCGGCGCCTCTCTCGTTGTCTGGGGCATCCGCGACGGCCGTGACGCGGCTGCCTCCATGCACGCCTACATCCAGGCCGGGGCGACCGCTGAGGCGGTGGCGGCTGAGTGACGGCAAAGGACGTCGCGATGGTTGAAGGGTATCGGCCAGAAGATGCGGATAGGATCGTCTCAAGCGGCGGACTGAGACCGAAACAGCATGTCTTGAGCCGTTCCGACAGCAGGCGTTTCTACCTCGTGTCCCTTCTCCTCCTTGCAGGCTTCATCTTTGGCCTGATGGTTTGGGTCGAAGAGACGAAGACATCCAAGCGCCTCACGAGTGAAGGCAGCGCCGCAGAGACCACCGACGCGACGGAAGCTCAATAACGTGGAGGTGACGGCCATGCCGAATGGAATTCATCACCCAGTCGATATCAACCAGATTGCTGCTCACGGCGGCCCGAAAGACCCGGGCAAGGTCGAGCCGCACGAGCGAGATCTGGAGACTGCCAATCTCCACAGCTATCGCAAGCCGTGGGAAAGACGCCGCCGGGCTCGCTGGGTTTTGGCCGTGGCGGTAGTCATCGCTCTCGTCGCGCTTGCTGGTCTGGCCGCGTTTGTCGACCAGGCCGCCAAGGACAGCGCGTCTGGGTCTGACGAGTTTGGCGCGAACGAGTCCGCAACAGCCCTGGAGGCACAGGCATGACCTACCGTCTCTACGACGACATGATCTCCGGCAACGGCTACAAGGTGCGCCTGCTGCTGGCCCAGCTGGGCCTGCCCTTCGAGTATGTTGATGTCGATATCAAGAAGGGCGAATCCCGGACCGACGACTTCCTGGCGCTCAATCCCAACGGCCGCATTCCGACCCTGCAGTTGCCGGACAGGACCTGCCTCGCCGAGTCCGGGGCCATTCTCTACTACTTGGCCCAAGGCAGCGCGCTTTGGCCCGATGACCGGCTGGAGCAAGCCCAGACTCTGCAGTGGATCTTCTTCGAGCAATATAGCCACGAACCCTATGTCGCCGTCCTGCGAGCCTGGCTGGCGGAGGGCTTCGGCGGCCAGACGCCCGAAGAGCAAGCGGAAATCCCGCGCCGGCGGGCCAAGGGCTATCAGGCGCTCGACGTCATGGAGGGGCACCTGAAGAGCCGCAGCTTCTTCGTCGGCGAGCGCTACGGCGTCGCCGACATCGCGCTCTATGCCTATACCCACGTTGCCGATGCCGGCGGCTTCGACCTCTCCGGCTATCCGGCCATCAAGGCCTGGCTCGCCCGCGTGGCAGCCCAGCCCGACTACATCCCCATCACCCAGCGGCCCGCCGCGGCCGCCGCTTGAGGGCACCACAATGACGAACGCCATCGACCTTCTCCGCCACCAGGCAGCCCAAGCCCGGCGCCTGCAAGCCCACGGCCTCTACGACCCGCGCGACGAGCACGATGCCTGCGGCGTCGGCATGGTCGCCTCGCTCGACGCCAAACCGCGCCGCGAGGTGGTCGAGGCCGCGATCCAGGCCCTGAAGGCCGTCTGGCACCGCGGCGCGGTCGACGCCGACGGCAAGACCGGCGACGGCGCCGGCCTGCACGTGCAGATCCCGCAGGACTTCTTCCGCGAGCATGTCGAACTCACCGGCCACAGCGCCGGCGAGCGGCGCATCGGCGTCGGCATGGTGTTCCTGCCACGCACCGACTTCGCCGCCCAGGAGCGCTGCCGCACCATCGTCGAGCGCGAGATCATCAACGGCGGCTTCGGCATCTTCGGCTGGCGCCAGGTCCCGATCGACACCAGCGTGATCGGCGAGAAGGCCAACACCACCCGGCCCGAGATCGAGCAGATCATGATCGACAACGCGACCGACATGTCGCCCGGAGAGTTCGAGCGGGTGCTCTACATAATCCGCCGGCGGATCGAAAAGGCGGTGTCGGCGGCCACCATCAAGGAGTTCTACATCTGCTCGCTGTCGGGCCGCTCGATCATCTACAAGGGCATGTTCCTCGCCGAGCAAGTCGACCGCTTCTATCCCGATCTGATGGATCCGCGCTTCACGTCGAACTTCGCGATCTTCCACCAGCGCTATTCGACCAACACCTTCCCGACCTGGCATCTGGCCCAGCCCTTCCGCGTGCTTGCCCACAACGGCGAGATCAACACGCTACGCGGCAACGTCAACTGGATGGCGGCGCACGAGTGCCGCCTGGACTCCCCGGCCTTCGGCGAGCGCATCGAGGACCTGAAGCCCATCATCCAGCCGGACTCCTCCGATTCCGCGGCGCTGGATCAAGTGATGGAGCTGTTGGTGCGCGGCGACCGCGACCTGCCGACGGTCAAGTCCATGCTGATGCCCGAGGCTTGGGACGACGACAGCCCGATCCCGCAGGCGCGCAAGGACTTCTACTCCTACTGCAACGCGGTGATGGAGCCCTGGGACGGTCCGGCGGCGATCTGCGGCTACGGCGGCCGTTGGCTGGTCGCCGGCATGGACCGCAACGGCTTGCGCCCCATGCGCTACACCATCACCGAAGACGGCCTGCTCTTCGCCGGCTCGGAGACCGGCATGGTCAGGATCGACGAGGACCGGGTGATCGAGAAGGGCCGGCTCGGCCCCGGCGAGATGCTGGCCGTCGACCTGCAGAGTCAAAAGCTCTACAAGGATGGGGAAATCAAGAACTACCTGGCCCATCGCCAGCCTTGGGCCCAGTGGGTCGACCGCAGCGAAGAGATCGTCGAGGCCTCGATCGGCGCCAAGGCGAGAAGCGCGCAGTCCGAACTGCCCCGCCAGGAGTTGCGCCGTCGCCAGCTCACCTACGGAATCTCGATGGAAGAGATGGAGCTGATCCTCCATCCCATGATCGATCAGGCCAAGGAGGCGCTGGGCTCCATGGGCGACGACACGCCCCTGGCGGTGCTCTCCAACAACGTGCGCCCGCTGCACCACTTCTTCCGGCAGAACTTCAGCCAGGTGACCAACCCGCCGATCGATTCCCTGCGCGAGCGGCGGGTCATGACCCTGCGCACGCGCCTGGGTAACCTGGGCAACATCCTGAACGAGAACGACGAGCAATACCGCTTCCTGCTGCTCTCCAGCCCGGTCCTGACGACCGGCGAGTTCATGGCCCTGGAGAACCATCTGGGCGGCCGCTCGGCCTCGATCGACTGCACCTTCGACATCGCCGAGGCCCAGGCCGGCAAGCCGGCCCTGCGCGAGGCCTTGGCGCGCGTGCGCCGCGAGGCCGAGGACGCGGTGCGCGGCGGCGCCGAGCATGTCTCGCTGACCGACGAAGCAACCGACGAGACGCGCGCGCCCATCCCCATGATCCTGGCCACCGGCGCGGTTCACGCCCACCTGGTCCGCCAGCGCCTGCGCACCTTCACCGCAATCAACGTGCGCTCGGGCGAGTGTTTGGACGTGCACTACTTCGCCGTCCTGATCGGGGTGGGTGCGACCACGGTCAACGCCTACCTGGCCGAGGCGGCGATCGCCGACCGCCATGCCCGCGGCCTCTTCGGCAAGTACAGCCTCGCCGACTGCCTGGCCCGCTACAAGACCGCGATCGGCGACGGGCTCTTGAAGATCATGTCGAAGATGGGGATCTCGGTGCTCTCCTCCTACCGCGGCGGCGCAAACTTCGAGGCGATCGGCCTCTCGCGCACCCTGGTCGACGAGTACTTCCCGGGCGTGCCCAGCCGCATCTCCGGCATCGGCCTGCGCGGCCTGCAGGAAGACGTGCTGGAGCTGCACGAGACGGCCTGGAGCAAGGCGGTCGCCACCTTGCCGGTGGGCGGATTCTACCGCTATCGCCGCGGCGGCGAGAGCCATTCCTGGGAAGCCACGCTGATCCACACCTTGCAGACCGCCGTCTCCACCGACAGCTATTCGACCTACCAGCGCTTTGCCGAAGGCCTGCGCAAACTGCCGCCGACCTCGCTGCGCGACCTCCTGGATTTCAAGCCCAACGGCCGCGCCGATGTAGAGCCGGAGGAAGTCGAATCCATCACCTCCATCCGCAAGCGCTTCGTCACGCCGGGCATGTCCTTGGGGGCACTGTCGCCCGAAGCGCACGGCGTCTTGAACATCGCCATGAACCGGATCGGCGCCAAATCCGATTCCGGCGAGGGCGGCGAGGTGCCGGAGCGCTACGAGCCGCAGCCCAACGGCGACAACGCCAACTCGGCGATCAAGCAGGTGGCGTCGGGCCGCTTCGGCGTGACCGCCCACTACTTGAACAAGTGCCGCGAGATCGAGATCAAGGTGGCCCAGGGCGCCAAGCCCGGCGAGGGCGGGCAATTGCCCGGCTTCAAGGTGACCGAGATGATCGGCAAGCTCAGGCATGCCACGCCCGGCGTCACCCTGATCAGCCCGCCGCCGCACCACGACATCTATTCGATCGAAGACCTGGCGCAATTGATCTACGATTTGAAGCAGATCAATCCCGACGCCAGGGTCTGCGTGAAGCTGGTGGCAAGCTCCGGCATCGGCACCATTGCCGCCGGCGTCGCCAAGGCCAAGGCTGACGTCATCCTGATCTCCGGCCACAACGGCGGCACCGGCGCCAGCCCGCAGACCTCCATCAAGTATGCCGGCGTGCCCTGGGAGATGGGGCTCTCCGAGGTGCATCAGGTCTTGACCTTGAACAACCTGCGCCACAGCGTGCGGCTGCGCACCGACGGCGGCATCAAGACCGGCCGCGACGTGGTGATCGCCGCCATGCTGGGCGCGGAGGAGTACGGCGTCGGCACCGCCTCGCTGGTCGCCATGGGCTGCATCATGGTGCGCCAGTGCCATTCCAACACCTGCCCGGTCGGCGTCTGCACCCAGAACGAGAAGCTGCGCGATCATTTCACCGGCACGCCGGAGAAGGTGGTGAACCTCTTCTCCTTCCTGGCCGAGGAGGTGCGCGAGGTCCTGGCCAACCTGGGCCTGCGCTCGCTGAACGAGGCCATCGGGCGCACCGACCTGCTGCAGCAGGTGAGCCGCGGCGCAGCCCACCTGGACGACCTGGACCTCAACCCGCTGCTGATCACTGCCGAGCGCGGCGGCAATCCCGCCTACTGCACGATGGAAGAGCGCAATCCGGTGCCCGATACCGTGGACGCGCAAATCCTGGTCGACGCCGCACCGCTGTTCAACGACGGCGAAAAGATGCAGCTGCAGTACAACATTCAGAACACGCATCGGGCGATCGGCACCCGCCTTTCCTCGATGATCACCCGCCGCTTCGGCATGACCGGTCTGCGGCCGGGCCATCTGACGGTGCGATTGCGCGGCTCGGCCGGCCAGTCGCTGGGCGCCTGGGCCGTCCAGGGCGTGAAGCTGGAGGTCTTCGGCGACGCCAACGACTATGTCGGCAAGGGGCTGTCCGGCGGCACCATCGTGGTGCGGCCGCCGACCAAGTCCAAGCTGGTGACCCAGGAGAACACCATCATCGGCAACACGGTGCTCTATGGCGCGACCTCCGGCCGGCTCTTCGCCGCCGGCCAGGCCGGCGAGCGCTTCTGCGTGCGTAACTCAGGTGCTACCGCCGTCGTCGAAGGCTGCGGCTCCAACGGCTGCGAATACATGACCGGCGGC
The DNA here is from genome assembly GCA_963669385.2 of Rhodospirillales bacterium. Classification (GTDB taxonomy): domain Bacteria; phylum Pseudomonadota; class Alphaproteobacteria; order Kiloniellales; family JACOMY01; genus JACOMY01. The sequence continues at coordinate 123,442 of CAXXGD010000061.1, read as the reverse complement.
ATGACCGCCATCCTGGGCTCGGTCGGCGACAACTTCGCCGCCGGGATGACCGGCGGCATGGCCTTCGTCTACGATCCCGAGGCAAGCCTGCCGCTCAGGATCAACACGGACAGCGTGATCTACCAGCGCGTCGAGACCCAGCACTACGAGGCCCTCTTGCGCGACCTGGTCGAGCAGCACTGGCGCGAGACCTCCTCCAGCTATGCCCAGCGCCTGCTGGTCGACTGGCACCTGACCCGCGGCCAGTTCTGGCAGATCGTGCCGAAGGAAATGCTGGAGCGGCTGGAGCATCCGATCACGCGGGAGGCGGCGGCAGAGCGGGCGTAAGTCCCAAGATCCGCTTTAGCTGCGCATGGCAAGAACCTCGACCCTATGCAAAGCAGGCTCTTGCCCGCGTTCTTTGCAGGGCAACACCGAGCAGTGGAAACTCTTGCTGACGGCAAAGGCGGTCAGCCTTCCGCAGCGGCCTCCGCCTCCCGCTCCTCGATTAGCTCAATGATAAAACTCATCGCGCTGGCGATGTCGACCTTCATGCAGCGCCTGGCACTGACGGCGTCGCGGCGGAGAATGGCCTTGAGTGCCATGCCGCGGAGCGTGCCGCGCTCCATCTGGGAGTAGGTCGGGAAGAGCAAATTGACGTAGGGCGCGGTGCGCAGCCAGAGGCCCTCGATGATCTGCACCAGGGCCGGCATGCCGGCGGGCGCGGTAGAGGGTGAAGTGGAAGCGTTGGATCGCCTCGACCACCGGCTTGACGTCCTCCGAACCGCGCAGGCCGCCGATGGTCAAGCGCTCGCCAGAGGCGAAATGGCCGGAGATGATGGCCGGCCGCAGGCGCGCGTAGACTTGCTCGCTCAGAGTCGGGTGTGCGACCCTGCCGTAGTCGGTCAAGGCCGCGCGGGGCTTCTCGCTCACAGGCTCACCGGCTCGGAGCGGCGGCCGGCACGCCGTTGCGGGTGTCGGTCAGGTCCTGGCCACGCGCCTCGGCAAAGCCGTCGGCCTCGGCCTCGGGCGTCAGCAGGCGCGCGGCGGCAGCTCCGGCAACCATGGAAATGGGGTTGGCGACGGATTTACCGAAGTGCGGTGCCGCCGGCCGACCGCTGGAGGGGTCGAAGACGGCCCGGCTATCGCACCGTAATGCAGGTGCAAGGCGCCAGGTGGTTGATCTTGTAGGACAAGCTGCCCACCAGCATCCCGGTGATCTCACCTAACCCGCGCATGCCCATGACGATCAAGTCAGCGTCGGCGTCCTTAACCCTCTCGAGGATTTCGTAGAAAGGATCGCCGTCCAGCAGTTGCGTGTCGACCTCTGATGCGCCCCTCGCCAGGGCTGCCTTCTTGGCGGCGCGCAGAAGCACCTCTCCCAGCTCTTTCAACACCGCCATCGGGATCATGTGTGTCGCAATGACAGCAGGCAGGATGGTACCGGCCTCATCGAGGGCACGGCGCGTTTCGGGATCCAGACTGTCCTCACCGACAACACGAAGCCACTGCTCGCGCGACCAGCCGTGTTCAAGCACATGGACAATCGTCAGGCGGGCACCGAATTTCCCGGCCAAGTCGCTGGCGAGCTCCAAGGCCCTGGTGGCGTGGTCCGAACCGTCAAAGGGAACCACGATCTGCTTGAGGTCGGACAGGCCCGACTGGCCTTCGGCGGCACGAACCGTCACGCAGGTGCAAGGTGCGAGATGGAAGACTTTGTGCGATACGCTTCCCAGGAAGTACCCTTCCAGTGGGCTTGCCCCACGGCTGCCCATGACGATCATGTCGACGGGCGGGTGCTTGGCATGATGCAAAATGCGCTCGCTCTCCGAGCCCCAGTCAATATCCGTCTCGATGGCACTGGCCCCGCGGCTCATGGCGCGGCCCTCACCCTCCTTCAGGATCATATGCCCCATATGGTCCAACACCTGCAGGTGGCGCGGCCAATTCTTGTGATCGCTGGTCCAGCCGCCCTCCCTCTCTGCCTCACCAAAGGAGCGTTCAGCCGCCTTGTAGAGATCCATGTGGCCCGTAGGCTGACGCAGGCCCACATGAATAATCTTGAGCGTGGCGTCATACTTGGCAGCAATATCAGCGCCGACATCGAGCGCAACATTGGCACTGTCGGACCCATCTAGCGGAATAAGCAGTCTTTTGATCATTGACGCTTCTCCTTGACTGGTTGAAGTTGCATTTGGGGAATATTGTAATCACCATCTCCACTTGGACCAATGATTCAGATCAATCAGCGGTGAATACACTGCAAACTGCGACAAAAGACACCTCTTTGGCACGACGTTTTGCGATGGTTCATCCGAGAACTTGATTGGAGTGAACGGCAATTTTGGAACGCTCGCGACGGCAGGGGCTTTCGGTGCGCTCTCCAATGGCCGCGAAGCCATCAAGAAACCTATCTTCTTGGAGCGAACCTGGAGCTCGCCGCTTCCGATGGAGTTCAGCGTAAGACGCTAGACGCGAACCCCGGCCGAGAGCGTCATCCAGGCTTCCTCGCGCCCTCGGGAACGGTAGGCCGTGCGTAGGCGCGAGTGAAACTCGTCCAGGTCGACGTGACAGCTGCGGACATGGCGCCGGCCTTGTGCGGGATCGAAGGCGGTGCGTCCGTGCAGGATTCGCTGGTTGTTGAAAACCAGCATCTCGCCGGCCTGGAGCTTCACCGTGATCTGCCCCTCTCCATCGTAGACCAAGGCCAGCAAGGACCGCAGCGCGTCATAGAAGGCCTCGACCTGATCCGGCGGCGCATCGACCGGCGCCATCCCACGATCGAGCAGGCGGAGGCCAGTGACCTCACCGTCGCTGTCCAGACTGATGATGGGCGCCTGCATCTCGAAGGCGCGGCCCTCCTGCAAGGTCCGATGAAAGCGGGCGGGCAGGCTACAGAGTGTGGCGAAGGCTTCGGGGTCCTCTTGGCGCAGAATCCCGGCGAGACGGAAGCCATCGGCCAGGGTCGACTCCCCGCCCTCTGCGGACTGCTCGAGGACGTGAAAGAGGGTGATGGCCGGCGGCTCGATCCGGTAGGGCTCGTCGGTATGCAGCGCCAGCGCCAATGCCATGTCGCCGACGATTTCAGGGCTGGGCTTAGCCTCCAGTTCGAAGATCCCGTAGTTGGTAAGCCGCAGGCTGCCGACCAGAGCGGCAACCTCTTCGGTGCGCTCGCGTTCCTTCGGCACTTGGCGCAGGAGAAAGAAACCCAGATCGCGCAAGGTCTCGAGAAAGGCAAGATGCCGATCCGGATCGGCGGCCACCTCGGCATAGTCCATGGCGGGAATGCGGTCCTGGACTTCGCGACCCCAGATCTGCGGCTTCACTTTGCGCTGCCGGCGTTCAGCCACCGACAGGCAGTGAGCACGCAGCCAGGCGGCTTCGAAGGTCGAGCGATGCCCCTCTCCCCAATCCAGCGTGAGCACTTGGCCCGAGATCTCCATCTTTCGGATCTTGGGCCGCGCCGGCTGCTGGGTCAGGCGCACGTGACGCACCGCCGATTCCGTCGAGCCGCAGGCAGGGCAGCTGCAGGCCTGCAGCAGCCAGATCGAGGGATATCGGCTCTCGTGCCCGTCACACCATATGATGGCGAGCTGCCTATCGCCTGCCGCAACCTTTTCGAACCGACGCCTCGCATCGCCTGTCTTCATGGCCTTGCACCCAATCCCTATGGAAGGCACAGGAAAGAAGATCCGCCATCGGCTTGCGTTTGACAAATGAGATTTCTCCGGTTGGTGGCTGATAAGGCTTCACCTTGAGCTCTCGTCTCGTAGGATCCCTACTCCTTGGGCCCTGGGCCTCGTCGCGCAGACAACTGGCCCTGCGACGCTGCGGTCAACGCACTCTGTCTATACAATCTTCAATAGTAGATTATATTCGATGTAAAATGCGTTTCAGTTTGACCATTTCTCTGTTTGTGCAGGTTTCAATCCAATGACTCTGCATTGTTCCGATGGAGCGATTCATTGATAAGCACTTGAAGTGCAACGCCGAAAGGTGGATTGTGGAACAAGTTGGCCAGTATGCGGCGCCTGGTCATCGTCACCCGTCGCAGCCTTTGACAGTTCACACTATTTGATGATTGTCATAGCACTGCAGATCGGTCGATGACAGGGGAACAGTCGCTGGCATGGGCTTTTGTTCCAAGGCAGCCGCACCGGGCAAACAGGTGGGGTGAACACGAAAGGGAGCGAGACGATGGCGTTTATTCCTGGGACGAACGGAGCGGACACCCTGACTGGCACCGACAGTGTCGATACCATCCTCGGCTATGGCGGCAACGATACGCTCTATGGTGCGGGTGATGCCGACAGCCTCTTTGGTGCACAAGGCAATGACCTACTCTACGGTGGCAGCGGGGACGATGTCTTGCTCTCCGGAGGCACTGGCCGAGATTCAATTTCAGGAGGTACAGGCAACGACAGCGGGCTGATCGGCGGGTCGCGCGCCGACACGATCGATGGCGACGACGGAGATGACCGATCCCTGTTTGGCGGTGTGGCCGATGACACCATTTCCGGAGGCAGCGGCAATGACAGCTATTTCTATGGCAGTCAGGGACTAGACACCCTGTTCGGCGGTACCGGGATCGACATCAGTCTCGACGGCGGCAACAACGCAGACGAGATTCGCGGTGGCGATGGAGATGACGCCTACTTGTTCGGCGAGCGCGCCAATGATGTCATCTATGGCGACACGGGCAGCGACAGCTTGATCTACGGCGAGCGCGGCGGCGACCTACTCTACGGCGGCAGTGGTGACGATGCCTTCATCTATGGCGGGGTAAGCCCGGACCGCGTCGACGGGGGCGAGGGCGACGACCAATCCCTGTACGGAGGCGCCGGCAACGACTCCCTCTTCGGCGGCAGCGGTAACGATTCCTACTTCTTCGGCGAAGGCAAGCGCGACACCATGTACGGTGGCAGCGGTAACGACCTCAGTTTCTACGGCGGCGGCGGGATCGACCGCATGTACGGTGACGATGGCGATGATTTCAACTTTGCCGGACGTGCCGCCGCTGACAAACTCTACGGCGGTAGCGGTGGTGATTCCTACCTCTTCGGCGGCAACGACAACGACACGCTGTCAGGTGGCAGCGGCATCGACGTCGGCCTCTACGGCTCGACCGGTGTCGACAGGATCTATGGCGGCGACGGCGACGACAGCCTTGCGTCCGGTGGCTCGGGCAAGGATATCATGGAAGGAGGGCAGGGCGACGACTACGCTTTCCTAGGCTTTGGCGGCGATGACACCATTTCCGGGAACAGCGGCGAGGATGTCTCTTTCCGCGGCGCGTCTGGTGACGACGTGATGTTTGGAGGCAGCGGCACCGACAACAACTTCCTTGGCGGATCCGGGGCGGACAGTTTGTCCGGCGACGATGAGGACGATTCCCTCTTCAATGGCGGGGAAGGTGACGACGCGCTGTTCGGCGGTGAAGGTGGCGATACCAGTTTCTCCGGCGTATCCGGTGACGACAGACTCTACGGTGGCAGTGACGGCGATAGCTTCTTCTATGGAGGGTCCGGAGCCGACAGGCTTGCCGGTGGCTCTGGAAACGACTACCTTTTCCGTGGATTCGGCGAAGACGACACGCTCTTCGGTGGCGAAGGCAACGACCTCGGATTCTCCGGCGATACGGGCAGCGACACCCTCTATGGTGGGAGCGGGAACGATGCCGGATTTAGCGGCGCGTCGGGTGACGACTTGATGTATGGCGGCACCGGCGACGACGCAAACTTCTACGGCCGCTCTGGTGCAGACCTGATATTTGGAGACGGCGGCAACGATACGCTGAGCGGAGGAGACGGTGACGACAGCCTCAGCGGCGGGTCCGGCATGGATTCACTCTACGGCAACACTGGCGACGACGTCTTCCTGGTGGCTAGCCAGGGAGATTTCGTCGGCTACACCTACAATGGCGGTGCTGGAACCGATACGTTGATCTTAGGCAACGGCGCGACCATCGCCGGCGGGGGCGCCGGCCTTGCTTCCATTGAGGTGACGATTTACGCCTGACCCGGTGGGCGTGCGGCATCCCTGGCTTGGGGTACCGCACGCCCCTACCCGACGAGTGTTGTGAGCTGAGCGGAGCAAGACAATGGCGTTCATACCTGGGACTAACGGACCGGACCTGCTTTACGGCACCGTCGCTGTCGATACCATGCTGGGTTACGGCAGCGACGATACGCTTTTTGGTGACTTGGGAAACGACAGCCTCTTTGGTGGACAAGGCAATGACACGCTCTACGGTGGCAATGACGCCGATGCCATCCTCTCCGGGGGTACCGGCAAGGACCTAATCTATGGGTTCTACGGCGATGACAGCGGGCTGTTCGGCGGGTCGCGCGCAGACACGATCTACGGCTACGACGGAGACGACTTTTTGCTGTTCGGCGGCGTAGCCGACGATATCCTTTCCGGGGGCAGCGGCAACGACAGCTATTTCTACGGAAGTCAGGGCCTTGATACCCTTTTTGGCGGCGACGGGATCGACGCCAACCTGGAAGGCGGCAACAACGCCGACCGGATTTTCGGCGACCTTGGGGATGACTTTAATCTCTTCGGAGAGCGCGCCAATGATTTGATTGATGGCGGCTCTGGTGCCGACAGCTTGGTTTATGGCGAGCGTGGCGGCGATAGGCTCTACGGCGGTAGTGGGGTCGATGCCTACTTCTATGGCGGGGTAAGCCCTGACCGCATCGAGGGTGATGATGGAAACGACCGTTCCATGTACGGTGGCGCCGGTAACGACTCCCTCTTCGGCGGCAGCGGTAACGATTCCTACTTCTTCGGCGAAGGCAAGCGCGACACCATGTACGGCGGTACCGGTCACGACATCAGCTTTTACGGCGGCGGCGGGATTGACCGCATTTACGGTGGCCAAGGCACAGACTCCAACTTGGCCGGACGTGCCGCGGCCGACAAGCTCTACGGCGACAGCGGTGACGATACCTTCCTCTTCGGCGGCAACGACAACGACACGATATCCGGAGGCACTGGCAACGACACTGGCCTCTACGGATCGACAGGTGTCGACCTGATCTACGGCGGCGATGGCGATGACAGCTTCGCGTCCGGCGGTTCGGGCAGAGACAAAATGGAAGGAGGAGAAGGCGACGACTACGCGTTCCTGGGGTTCGGCGGCAATGACACCATTTCCGGGAACAGCGGCGAGGATGTCTCTTTCCGCGGCGCGTCTGGTGACGACGTGTTGTTCGGAGGCAGCGGCACCGACAACAACTTCCTCGGAGGGTCCGGAGCGGACAGTATGTCCGGCGACGACGAGGACGACTCCATCTTCAATGGCGGGCAAGGTGACGACGCGCTGTTCGGCGGCGAAGGAGCCGATTACAGTTTCTCCGGCGTATCCGGAGACGACAGACTCTACGGTGGCAGTGACGGCGATAGCTTCTTCTATGGTGGCTCCGGCGCCGACAGGCTTTCCGGAGACTCCGGCAGCGATGCGGCCTTCCGTGGGTTCGGTGGCGACGACACACTCTCGGGTGGTGACGGTAATGATGTCGGTTTCTCCGGCGATACGGGCAGCGACACCCTCTATGGAGGAAGCGGCGACGACACGGGATTCAGCGGCCAGTCAGGTGACGACGTCATGTTCGGCGGAAGCGGCGACGACGCCACCTTCACCGGCCAATCGGGCGCGGACAGGATGTATGGAGACGACGGCAACGACACGCTGGCGGCAAACGACGGTGACGATACTCTGCACGGCGGAGCCGGCATGGACTCCCTCTACGGGAATAGCGGCGACGACGTCTTCATGGTATCTAGCCAGGGTGATTTCGTCGGCTACTCCTACAACGGCGGTGCTGGAACCGATACGCTGATCTTGGGCAACGGTGCGACCATCGCCGGCGGGGGCGCCGGTCTCGCCTCCGTGGAGGTGACGATCTACGCCTGATCACCTCCCTCTCGGCTTGACGGGAGGGAGACCACTCCTTCCCGCTCACCGGAGAGTTTCGAAAAGCCGGCGCAACAGCAGCATCCTCGGCACCAAGGACGAGACGAAGATGTACTCGTCCAGGGTATGGGCGCCGGCACCATCGGCGCCCAGGCCGTCCAGGGTCGGCGCGATCGAAGCCGTGAAGTTGCCGTCGCTGCCCCCGCCGGTGAATGTGTCCTCCAGTTCGAACCCGATCTCGGCGGCAAGTGCTCTTGCATGCTCGTACAAGGCCGCGACTGAGTTGGACTTCTTGTAGGGCGGCCGGTTCATGCCGCCGGTGATGGTGAGCGCGACCTCCGGATTGTGCGGCGCCAGGCCCTTGATCCGCTCGATCGCTTCCAGACCGTCTTCCAGGCGCACCATGCGGATGTCGATCTCGGCGGCACAGTGTTCCGGCACGACGTTGGAGCCGGTACCGCCGGAGATCAGCCCGACGTTGACTGTGAGGCCACGCTGATAGTCGGTCATTCCTTCAAGGGTAATGATCTGGCGGGCCATCTCCAGGATCGCGCTCTCGCCGTCCTGATGGCGGATTCCGGAGTGGGCCGGCCTGCCGCGCGCGCGCATCGCCAACCGCGCCACCCCCTTGCGGCCGGTGACGATTTTGCCGCCGTCGCGCGCAGGCTCGACCACCAGCACGTAGGAGGCTTTCGCTGCCGCCGCCTTGATATGCGGCTCCGACGACTGGCTGCCCATTTCCTCGTCGCCGACGACCAGGAACCGCAAGGGCAGCGGAGTTTCCTCTCCAGCCTCGATCAGGCTCCGCGCCGCGGCAAGCGCCAGGTAGACGCCGGCCTTCATATCGTAGATGCCCGGGCCATAAGCCCGATCTTCCTCCGTTCGGATCGGGTTTTTATGGAGCGAGCCGGTGGGATGGACCGTATCAAGATGGCAGACCACCAACACACCCTCGCCGTCACCGCCCCAAGGCGCGCGCGCGTGAAAATGCGGCCCCCAGGGATCTCGCGCCGGGATGGACTCCACCTCCAGGCCGGCGGCGCGAAAGTCCTCTTCGGCCTGCGCGATCATCCGGGCAACCGACTTGGGCTCGTCGGTCTTGCTTTCGATCGCCACCCAGGCGTTGATGGCCTCCAACAGCTCCTCGGCGTCAGGTGTGCGCATCTCCCCCTCCCGTGATGTCGATGATGATGTTGCCGACGATCCCGCCCGACTCCTGCGCTTCATGGGCGGCAACGATCTGGTCCAGTGTGAAGCTGCGCGCGACCCTCAACGGCAACACCCGCCGCTCCAGCAGGCCGGTGACGCCTTCGATCGCTCGGCGCCGCTCGGCCGGGTCCAGCAGATAGACCTGGATGAAACGCAGTCGCGCCGCCTTGGCGGCAAAGGCGTAGTAGTCGAGCTCGAAGCGCGGCCTGCTTGGCGCGGAATAGGCGGCGATGGACCCCTTCACAGCAAGCGCCTCCGAGTTCACCTGCCAGTTTGCGCCGAAGTCCACGTCAACGATGTGGTCAACCCCCTGCCCAGCTGTAAACTCGCGTAGGGCTTGGCCGACATCTTCCGTAAGATAGTCGATCGTCGCATCGGCGCCGGCGTGGCGCGCGATCTCGGCCTTGGCGGGAGAAGAGACCGTCGCAATCACCTTGGCCCCCGACTGTACAGCCACGGCAACGGCCAAAGAGCCGACGGCGCCTGCCCCACCGTGCACCAAGACCGTCTTGCCGGCGGTCGGCTCGCCTGCCATGACCGCCACCCAGGCGGTTTGGGCGGGAATGCCGAGGCAAGCGCCCTCGAAAAAGGTGACATGGTCGGGCAAAGGAATGGCCTGCCCCGCCGCCAGGGCGCAGAACTCTGCCGCCGTCCCGAAGGCGCGCTGCCATTGGGCGTTCCAGAGCCAGACCCTCTGGCCGAGACGGTTCGGATCGACGCCCTCACCAACCGCTTCGATCATCCCTGCCCCATCGCTGTGCGGCACGACGCGCGGAAAGGCCGACGGAGCCGGCATCCGGCCCAGCCGCTTTTTGACGTCCGACGGATTGATGCCCGAGGCTTGAATCCGAACCAGCACCTCACCGGGCCCAGCGGCAGGTGTCGGCAAGTCGGCCACGCGCAGGACATCGCCAGCTGCGCCGGTACTGTCGTAGTAGGCTGCGCGCATGACGGCGATCACCCCGCCGAAGGTAAAGCATGAAGGGGCCTGGCCTCGCGCCGTGGCCCAATAGCTGCAACCAACATACGCTCAAGGCCCTCCCATCACCGGTAAGGCCTGCCCGGAAATCCAGTCGGCATAATCGGAAGCCAGGAAGAGGACCGCGTTGGCAATGTCCTCTGGCCGGCCTAGCCGCCGCATTGCGATGCCGTCGATCACGGCTTGCTGTGCCTGCTCGTCCAGCTTCTCCCACTGCGGGCGGTAATCGGGCGAGGTGGTCGGCATGAAACCGGGCGCCACGCTGTTCACCGTGATGCCGAACTGGCCAAGCTCGGAGGCCAACTGCCGGGTCAACCCGATCTGCGCCGTCTTGGCGGTACCATAGGAGTGAATGCCCGTGCGCGAGACGCGCAGACCGGCACCGCTGGAAATCAAGATGATCCGCCCCCGGCCGGCCGCCTTCATGCCCGGCGTCACCGCACGGGCCAGATGGAAGGCGCCGTCGAGGTTCACCGCCTGAATGGCGCGCCAGTCGACATCGGACACCTCTTCCAGAGGACCGGCCTGCTGTCCGCGTATGCCGCCGGCAGCGTGAATCGCGATCTCCACAGGGCCGATCAGATCGACGAGAGCATTGACTGCAGACGAGTCGGTGACATCCAGGCTGTGGGTCTGGAGAGGCGCCGGTGCGCCGGCTTCGACCTCCGCGAGCAGCGCCGTCTCGATGTCGGCAGCATGAACCTCGGCGCCCTCTGCGGCGAAGGAATAGGCAATGGCGCGGCCGATGCCGCGCACCGCGCCGGTTACGAGAACGCGCCTGCCGGTAAAGGTGACGAGCACTGCTACTCTGCCGCGACAGAGAGCTGCGGGAACTCCTCCACCAACTCGCCGAAGAGGCGTCGGACGTCGCTGCCGTCTCCCTGCAAGTCCGCCGGATCCATGGCATCGACGGCGGCAAAAATCCGATGCTTGGCATAGAAGCGCCAATGCACCGGCAATGTGGCCAGGCAAGCCGTCAGCGAGGCGTAGTTGGCATCGGTCCACACCGTCTCGAAGGCGGTCCGCTCGGGTCCCAGATCGTAGAAGGCGTCGGAGGCCTCGCCGGCCCGAGAGGCTCTTTCGGCCTCAGTGGCTTCCTGGTCGACAGCGCCGCCAGCAATCACCACGCCATAGGCCTCGCGCGCATGGGCTTCGCTGACCCATCCGCGACGCCAGTCCAGCAGCACCGCGTCGGGGTCGCGCTTCAGCGGGTCGCCCCAGCCACCAGCACCGCCGCAGGTGACATGCAGGATGTCGCCCGGCCCCATGGTCAGGATGTCAGTGTTGCGCAGATTGACCTCTCGGTTGCTGCCGGGGTTCAGGATGAACTTCGATGGCCCGCCGGCCAAGCCCTGGGCGATTCCCCAGCCGGTGAAGCGGGTGCGGTCGCGGTTGCGCGCGGTCACCTTGGAATTGGGCGAGAAGGTCTGGAAGATCATCTCGGTGCCCAAACCGCCGCGATGCAGACCAGGCCCGGCGCTATCTAGCGCCAGACCGTAACGCAGCACCTTAATGCCGGCCTCCACCTCGTTGACCTCGACGGGCGTGTTCTTGAGAAAGCCTTGATTGGCGCCGGATCCGTCCTGGCCGTCCTCAGCAGCGCGTCCGCCCGAGCCTCCGGTCATGGGTTGATCGCCGCCATGATGCGCCGGCCGGTGCGGTTGTCGATGGTGTTGACGTTCATGATCGGCCCGCCCGAGGCGGGGGAGCCGGCCAAGCGGTCGGGCGCCGCCGGGGCGAAGGCCCCCATGATCAAGCCCTGCAAGCGGCTGCAGGACAGGGTGCGCATCCCCACCGCGGCCGGGAAGACCGGATTGACGATGGTCCCCGACGGCAGAATGCAGCGGCAGACCCGGGCCAGGCCGGAGTTCAGGAAGAGCGAGGGATCCAGCGAATAGAGAATGTAGGTCAGGCCCACCATCAAGAGCGTATGGCGCTCGTCCCCTCCGGTCGGCATGTTGAGCGAGGATTCCAGCTGCGGATCGGAGCCGGTGAAGTCGAAGACCAACTCGTCTCCCTTGATGATCAGGGTCAGCGCCAGGCGGCAGGGCCAGCCGTCGACGGCGTCTTCGTCCATGAAGTCGGCAAAGGGATAGCTGCCGTCCGGCAGGCCGCGCACGATGGCACGGGCCTGGGCCTCGGCGTAGTCCAGAAGATCGGCGATGCCCTCGCGGAAGGTGTCGATGCCGAAGCGCTCGATCATCTCAGTGACCTTACGCTCGCCGGTGTTGCAGGCCGCGATCTGGGCCTTGAGGTCGCCCCAGTTCTGCTCCGGCGCGCGCACGTTGGTCAGGAAGATATCCAGGACCTCGCGGTTCAGTTCTCCCTCCTCCAGAATCTTGGAGGGCGGGATACGCACGCCTTCCTGATGAACCTCGGTCAGGGTGCGCGACAGCGAGGCCGGCACGGCGCCACCGACGTCGGTGTTGTGCACATGGCCGACCGAGAAGGCGACGATCTCTTCGCCATGGAAGATCGGTTTCCAGATGTGCATGTCCGGCGGATGGGTGCAGACGAAGCCCGAGTAGGGATCGTTGGTCATGCAGATGTCGCCGGGGCGATAGTCGTCGATCAGCTTGATCGCACCCCGGTAGTTCAGATTGACGAACCAGGTAGCACCCAATTCGGTCGGCGTGGCGAAGGTCTCGCCGTCCGGCGTGGTGAGGCCGGTGGTGAAATCCTCCGTCTCCTTCACGAAGGTCGAGTGGGCGGTGCGGTAGAGCGTGAAGGCCATGCTTTCGGCCGCCGCGCGGGTGTGATTCTTGAGGATCTCCAAGGTCACCTTATCGATCGGCATGGCTCAAGCCTCCGCATCTATCAGCAAGTTGCCCCAGGCATCGACGCGAACCGTGTGGTCCGGCGGCACGATGGTTGTGCAGTCGTCTTGGGTGACGATCGCCGGACCCGAGAAGCCATGCCCGGGCGCCAGCTGCTCGCGCGCATAGACCGCTGCCTGATGCGCCCCACCATCCAAGAAGATCTCCGTCTCGCCGACCGGCGTGGCTGGCGTGTCAACCGTCGGGCGTTCCGCTTCCTCAGGCTTCGGCGCGCTGCCGCTGACCACCAGGCGCAGGTTGATCACTTGGACCGGCGCGTCGGGGTCGGCGTGGTCGTAGACCCGCGCGTGCTCCGCGTGGAAGGCTTCTGCGAGAGGGGCCGCGCGCCCCTCTTCCAGGTCCGAGCGGTTCACCATGGTCTCGATCTCATAGGATTGGCCGCGGTAGCGCATGTCGGCCGACCAGACCAGCTGTGCCGGGCCCTCGAACCCCTGTTCATCTCTGAGCCAATGCAGCGCACGGGCTTCCAATTCGTAAGCATAGCCGTCCAGCACTTGCAGGCCCTCGGCATCGAGATCGACAAAGGCGGTGCGGATGAAGTCGTTGCGAATATCCGCGATCAGCCCGCCATAGGCCGAGAGCACGCCCGGCGTCGGCGGCACGATCACCTGGCGCAAGCCCAGATCTCGGGCCAGAAGGCAGGCGGTCATGGGCCCTGCCCCGCCGAAGGCCAGCAGCGAGAAGGTCCGCGGATCGGCACCGTGGCGCGACAAGAGCTTGGAGACCTCCATGTACATGCCGGAGATGGAGACCTTGATGACGCTTTCCGCCGCCTCCTGCATCGATAGGCCCAAACCTTCCGCAAGACCGCCGATGGCTTGCTCGGCCGCCGCCCGGTCCAGCTTGACCGTGCCATAGCCCAACTCGTCCGCGCCCAAGAGACCGAGCACAGCAAAGGCATCGGTGATCGTCGGCCGATCGCCGCCTTGGCCGTAGCAGGCGGGACCCGGCATCGCGCCGGCACTCTCGGGACCGACCTTCAAGACTCCGAAATCGTCGACCCAGGCGATCGACCCGCCGCCCTCGCCGATCGAGGTGACCGAGACAGTCGGCACATAGATGGGGAACTCGCCCACCATCTCGCCCACGCCAAAGGCGGGCTCGCCGCCGCGGATCACCGCGACATCGGCCGAGGTGCCGCCGACGTCGAAGCTGAGCACATCCCGGGCGCCGATCCGCGCCGCCACCGCCGCCGCCCCGATCACCCCGGACGCGGTGCCTGACAGCAGCATGGCGATGGGGTTGCTCTTACCCAATTCGGCCGCCATGACGCCGCCGTTGGACTTGGTGATCATCGGTTCCGCCGGCACGCCCGCCTCGCGCAAGGCGCCTTGCAGTGAGCCGATGTAGTCCGCCACCCGGCGCTGGACATAGCCGGCGACAGTCGCGGTCACCGTTCGCTCGTACTCGCGGATCACCGGCCAGACGTCGGACGACAGGGTAACCGCCATCTCGGGCGCCACCTCGGCGATGACATCCCGCACGACCCGCTCGTTGGCTGGGTTGGCATAGGCATGCAGCAGCGCCACCACGATGGTGTCCGCGCCGTCGGCCTTGGCCCGTGCGACGGCCTGGCGGACATCGTCGGGATCTAACTGCCGCTCCACCGTGCCGTCCTTCAGCGTCCGTTCCGTCACGCCGTAGACCCGTTCGCGCGGCGCCAAAGGCGCTGGCCTGCGCGAAAAGAGGTTATAGGGGTCCGGGACCTTCAGGCGCGCGACCTCCAGCACGTCTTCGAACTCGGCGGTGGTGAAGAGCGCCAATTCGGCGCCGCGTCGCTGGATCACCGTGTTCACGCCAACCGTCGTGCCATGGGTGAAGTAGCGGATTGCCTGCGGCGGCTCACCTTGGCGTGCCTCCAACTCGGCAATGCCGTTCATCACCTCGGCGCCCGGCGTCTTCGGCGTCGAGAGAGTCTTCAGGGTGCGCATCACCCCCTTGACCTCATCGAAAACGCAAAAGTCGGTAAAGGTCCCGCCGATGTCGACGGCAACGCGACAGCTCATGCACTCAGTCCCTTTAGGTCATGTGACTGGCCGAAGACCTCGGCCTCTATGGCGCGCGCCGCCTCGCTCAGTGCGGCAACGATCGCGGCTTGCTTGCGTCGGAAGCGCGGCGTGACGGTAACGATGTTCAAGGCGGCATGCGGCCTGCCTTCGGGATCGCAGATCGCCACCGCGGCGCCCGCCGCTCCTTCGAAGCGCTCGTCGATGTTGAGCGCGAAACCCTGTGCGCGGTCTTGCGCCAAGCGTTCCATGATAGCGTCGATGTCGGTCAGCGTGTGCGGCGTCAGCTGGGCGCGCTCGATCGAACCAAGATGGCCGCGCACCTGATCTTCCGGCAGATGCGAGAGAATCGCATGCCCCAGTGCGGTGCAGTAGCCGGGGATGATAACCAGGTCCTTGACCTCGTAGCGGATCGTCTGTGGGCTGATGCGATAGGAGAGCAGGCGCACATCCATGCCTGTCGTCGGCGCCCCTAGCACCACGGACTCCTCCTGCGCCTCCAACAGCCGGTCGAGCCAAGGCTGGGCCGCGCGGAAGACCTGACCGGCGATGCCGCCGACCCAACCGCCCTGATCCATCGCCGGTGTCAGCCGATAGAGCTCGTTCCCATCGCGCTTGAGATAACCCCGTGCTACCAGAGTGCTGAGCAACATGTAGGCGGAACTCTTCGGCAGGCCCAAAATGCCCACAACGTCACGCAGCGCCAAGGCCTTATCGGTCGAGGCGTAGAGCTCTAGAATGTCCAAGACCCGGACCGCCGATTTGACGTGACCGTTCATATACATAAACGCCCGTTCGGATACACGGATAAAGATTGACCCTAGGTTGTCCTCCCGTCAATATCGAAGGGAAAACTTGTCAGTCCGTTTTTGGGATGCAAATGCCAGAGCTGGATCGGAGGGTTGCCATCGTGACCGGCGGCGCGCGCGGGATCGGCCGAAGCTGCGCGCTTGCCCTGGCCGCCAAGGACCATGCGATCGCCCTGGTCGATGTGTTGGCGCCGGAAATGGCGAGTACGAAGGTCGAGCTGGAGCATCTGGGCGTGCCTTGCCTCACCTTCGAGGCCGATGTCGCCGATCACGCGCGGGCCAAGGAGGTCGCAGCCGGCGTGCTTGGCGACTGGGGGCGCATCGACGTGCTGGTCAACAATGCAGGCCGCTCCATGCCGGTCGGCATCCTGGAGATCACCGAAGAACAGTGGGACGCCACCATCGACGTCAACCTTAAGAGCTGCTTCAACTACATCCAGGCGGTCGGGCCGACGATGGTCGAGCGCAAGTTCGGCCGCATCGTCTCCATGTCCTCGCTGAACGCGCACTCCGGCGGGGTAACCGCGGCGGTCAGCAAGTTCTCCTATGCCGCGGCCAAAGCCGGGATCATCGGACTGACGCGCGCGCTGGCAAAAGAGCTTGGCCCGCACATCGCAATCAACTGCGTCTGTCCAGGCCTGATCAAGACCGAGCTGACACGGAAAAACCCGGTCATCGCCGAGCGCGAGCCGGAGCTGATCGAGGGCATCGCGCTCAAGCGCTGCGGCAGCCCGAAAGATGTTGGCGAGCTGGTCGCCTTCCTGACCACCAGCGAGCCCTTGTTCATCACCGGCCAGGACATCACAATCGACGGGTTTCAATGGAACCGTTGAGATGTCGTAGGCTCAAGACCTGAAGCGGGTTGGGAGGCGGCGGGCAAAGTCCGCCACGGTACAACGAAAGGGAGATCGACTATGAAACTCTTCGACACTTCACCCGGGCTGGGGCGCCTCGCTGCGGCGGCGCTCATTGCCCTCGGCGTGGCGACCTTCCAAAGCGACGCCCAAGCGGACGGCAAGTTCGTCTTCGCCAACGCCTCGGCCTACGACACGCTTGACCCGCACGCGGTCTTCGACGTCGGCCGCGTCGCCTCACGGATCAATCTCTATGACGGGCTGATGCGCTGGCAGGACAATCCGCCGAAACTGGTGCCCTGGCTAGCGGATGACGTGCAGGTTTCTGACGACGGGCTGACCTATAGCTTCACGCTGCGCGACGCCACCTTTCACGACGGCTCGCCGGTCGAGGCCTCGGACGTGGTCTACTCGATCGAGCGTATCCTGGCGATGAAGAAGGGCGCCTATTCCCTCTTCGAAGGCGTGATCGAGCCGGGCTCGACCAAGGCACCGGACGCCAAGACGGTGGTCTTCACGCTCACCAAACCCTCGGCCATCTTCCTGGCCACGGTGCCGGAAATTCACGTTGTGAATGAAGAGCTGGTGCGCGCCAACGAGAAGGACGGCGATTGGGGCACCACTTGGCTGTCGGAGAACGATGCCGGCTCCGGCTCCTTCATGCTCAAGCGCTATGACCCTGCGATCGGCTGGCAGGCCGACCGCTTCGACGACCACTTCTATGGCTGGGACATGGTCGAGAACCCGCTCGACAGCATCGAGTTCCGCACCGTGGTGGAGATCAACTCCCGCGTGCTGGGCCTGATGAACGGCGACTTCCACGGCACCGACGGCTACCTGCCGCAAGATCAGGTCAAACGCCTGCGCGACGACGACAACATCGACGTGCAGGAAGAGGAATCCATGCGGATCTTCTATGCCATCATCCACAACGGCCGGGCGCCGATGGACGATGTGAACTTCCGCAAGGCGCTGTCCTATTCCTTCGACTATGACGGCTTCATCGACAACATCCTGTCGGGCTCGGTGGCGCGCGATCCCGTGCCGCTGCCCAACAACATGTGGGGCGCCCCCACGGACGTCGAGGGCTATAGCTACGATCTCGACAAGGCGGCCGAGCACCTGGCCATGGTCGAAGGCGAGATCCCGGAGATCACCTTGGGTGCCTTGGCCGGCTATGGCCAGACCGAGCAGGCCGCAGCTCTGCTGCAGAACGGCCTCAACAAGATCGGCGTGAAGACCAAGATCGTCGCCGAGCCCTGGCCGGTGGCCTCGGGCAAGATGCGCGATGAGCAGCAGATGTACGACCTGCTGTTCCTCTGGAAGTCGACCTACTACGCCGATCCCAACAACTGGCTGGGCGAGATGTACTCCTGCGATCAGATCGGTGCGCGCAACAACTCCTGGTACTGTGACGAGGAGGTCGACGCGCTCTTGAACGAGGCCCGCACCTCGACCGATCAGGACGTGCGCCGAGCCAACTACGAGAAGGCCAACAAGATGCTGGTCGACGATGCCGCCGGTATCTTCGTCTACAACACCAAGTGGTTCGGCCCCTTCAGCACGCGGGTGAAGGGTGTGCGCTTCAGCCCGATCGGCAACGGTCAGGAGATGCGCTGGGTCTCGATCGACTAACTTACTGACGTTTTGCGCGCGGCCCCTTGCGGGCCGCGCCCCTTTTCGCATCAACTGGGGCCCTGATGCGCGCACTCGTTCTTACCGTCAACCGACTGATCTGGTTCGTCCCGACGATCCTGGGTCTGCTGATCATCACCTTCACGATCAGCCACATCATCCCGGCCGATCCCATCGCCTTCATCGCCGGCGACAACGCCTCGGCCGAGCAGATCGCGGCGCTGAAGGAAAAATTCGGCGTCGACAAGCCGCTGCCGGTGCAGCTCTGGAACTACATCGTCGGCGTCGTGCAAGGTGACTTCGGCGTCAGCCTCTATACCCATCGCCCGATCGCCAACGACCTCTTGAGCCGCCTGCCGGCAACCTTGGAGCTGGCCTTCGTCGCCATCATCCTGTCGGCCGCGATCGGCATCCCCTTAGGCGTCCTCGCTGCAGTCAATCGCAATTCGATGCTGGATCACGTGCTGCGGATCGTTACCGTCTCCGGGCTGGCGATTGCCGCCTTCTGGCTGGCGATCCTCTTCCAACTGCTCTTCGCCATGGAGTGGAGCGTAACCCCGCTGCAGGGGCGGGTCGACGGCTGGGGACCCGATGTCCACACCGGCTTCTTCCTGATCGATTCGCTCATCATGGCCGACTGGGAGATCTTCGGCGACGTGGCCCACCACATGATCCTGCCAGCCCTGACCTTGGCCTTCCCGGCGATGGCGACAGTGATGCGTTTCACCCGCGCCGGCGTGCTGGACGCCATCAATTCGAACTATGTCGACTATCAGCAGGCCATGGGCATTCCCCGCCGGGTGGTGATCTGGCGCTATGTGCTGCGCAACGCGCTGATCGGCACGGTCACCCAACTGGGCCTGATCTTCGGCATCCTGATCGCCAACGCCGTGGTGGTCGAGGCCGTCTTCGACTGGCCCGGGCTCGGCCTCTATGCGGTGAACTCGATCCTGCAGTCCGACTACAGCGCCATCATGGGCTTCACCTTGATCATGGGGATGGTCTTCATCATCGCCAATCTGCTGGTCGACATCACCCACGGCGCCATCGACCCGCGCGAGGCGCATTGATGGAAACGCTTCGCTTTCTCCTGCGCAAGCTGGCGGCCGACCGGACTGCGGCACTGGGCGCCTTGCTGATCATGCTCTTGATCGTGGTCGCGATCGCAGCCCCGCTGCTCGCGACCCATCCGGAAGACGTCTCGGAGTTCCATCCGCCCGAGCGCTTGCTGCCCCCCTCGGGCGACCACTACTTCGGCACCGACCGCATGGGGTCTGATATCTACTCGCGGATCCTCTTCGGCGCGCGCATCACAATCACCATCGCGGTCATCGCGATCACCGTCTCGGTGCTGATCGGCGTGCCTATCGGCCTGGTCGCCGGCTACTATCGAAACTGGATCTCCGATGCGCTGATGCGGGTCTCGGACATCTTCCTGGCGGTCCCGCAGATCGTGCTGGCGATTGCGATCGCCCAGACCTTGGGGCCCTCGATCGAGAACGTCATCCTGGCGCTCTCGGTGACCTATTGGCCCTTCTGGGCCAGGCTGGTCTATGCCGAGACCCGCTCGACCCTGAACGAGACCTTCATCGAGGCCTCGATCGCGCTCGGCGCATCGCCCTGGCGGGTGATGATGCTGCACGTCCTGCCGAACATCTCCTCCTCCCTGATCGTGCGCACCACCATAGGCATGGGCGGCACTATCCTGACGGCTGCCACCTTGGGCTTCCTGGGCCTTGGCCCGCCAGCCCCCTCGCCCGAATGGGGCCGCACCATCGCCGAGAGCCGCGAGTTCCTGCCGGAAGCCTGGTGGTACGCCGCGGCCCCTGGCCTTGCCATCTTCCTGGTGGTCATGGGCTTCAACCTGCTGGGCGACGGCCTGCGCGACATCCTCGACCCGCGGACGCGCCGCTCCGCCGATGGGTGACCTGCTGACCGTCACCGATCTGGAGGTCGGCTTCACCACCGAGCGCGGCCTTGCGCGGGTTCTGGACCATGTGAACTTCTCCATCGGCCGGGGCGAGATCGTCGGGCTGGTCGGCGAGTCCGGCTGCGGCAAGACCACCTTGGCCCGCTCCATCCTGGGTGTCCTGCCGGCGAACTCGGCGCGCATCGGCTCCGGCGCCATCGACTTCGACGGCCGCAATCTCTTGGCCGAGAATGCGCGCACCTTGGCCAACGAGGTACGCGGGCGCCAGATCACCTTCGTGCCGCAAGACCCCTTCTCCTCCTTCAATCCGGTCTTCACCATCGGCGCGCAGATCGATGAGTTGATGAAGTGGAAGTCCCCCGAGGCCGAAGCGGGCGACAGGCGCCGCCTCTATCGTCGCGCCCGGCGCCGGACCGATCGCAGCCAGGTCATGGAGCTCTTGCGCACGGTCCAATTGCCGGACCCCGACGGCATCCTGCGCAAGTACCCGCACGAGGTCTCCGGCGGGCAGCGCCAGCGCCTGATGATCGCCATGTCATTGCTGCCGCGGCCCAAGCTGATCATCGCCGACGAACCGACCACGGCGCTCGACGTCACCATTCAGGCCCAGATCCTGAAGCTCTTGCGGCGGCTGGCGAGCGAGCGCGGGGTCTCGATCCTCTTCACCACGCACGACCTGGGCACCGCCTACGAGATCTGCGACCGCATCACCGTGATGTATGCAGGCCAAGAGGTCGAGAGTGCCCCCTCCGACACCTTCTTCGCCGCCCCCCGGCACCCCTACACCACCCGCCTTCTAGAGTCCCTGCCCAGCACCGAGCACGGCATCAAGGGCATCCCCGGCCAGATCCCGGGCCTGGTCGACCCGCCCAGCGGCTGCCGCTTTCACCCGCGCTGCGCGCTCGCGAGCGACGCCTGCATCAACGAACGGCCCGGCGTCACGCCCGCCGGCCCGGCCCATAGCGTGCGCTGCTATCATCCGGTGTCGGCGCCGGAGGCCGTGTCATGACCGCCCTCTTGGAGGTCGATGGCCTCAAGAAGTACTTTCCGGTCCTCAACGCCTGGAAGCGGCGCAAGGGCTGGCTGAAGGCGCTGGATGACGTCAGCCTCGCGGTCTACAAGGGCGAGATCCTGGGCGTCGTCGGCGAGAGCGGCTGCGGCAAGTCCACGCTCGGCAAGACGGTGATGGGGATCCACCCGGCGAGCGGCGGGACCATCACCTTCAACGGCCACGACATCACCAACTTGAAGCCCTATCAGGCGCGCGACCTGCGGCGGGACTTGCAATACACCTACCAGGATCCCGGCGCCTCGCTGGATCCGCGCTGGAAGATCGGGCGCTCGCTTGACGAGCCCCTGGTGATCCACACCGAGCTGGACCGGGCCGCTAGGCGCGAGCGGGTTCGCGAGATCCTCGATGCCGTCGGCCTGCCGGAGGGCCATCTCGACCTCTATCCGCACGAGGTCTCCGGCGGACAGCAGCGCCGGGTGGGCCTGGCGCGTATTCTCACCCTGCAGCCCTCGCTGGTGGTCCTCGACGAGCCGACCTCGGGCCTCGACGTCTCGGTGCAGGCGACGATCCTGAACCTCTTTCTTGACCTGCAGAAGCAGTTCGATCTGACCTACGTCTTCATCTCGCACGACCTATCGGTGGTGCGGATGATATGCGATCGGGTCGCGGTCATGTACCTCGGCAAGGTCGTCGAACTGGGCAAGACGGAGCAGGTCTTCGAAAGCCCCCGCCATCCCTACACCCAGTCGCTGCTGGCGGCGATCCCGCAGATCGGCAAGGGACGCATCACCGAGACCTTCTGGCTGGAAGGCGAGCCGCCCGACCCCGGCAATCTGCCGTCCGGCTGCCGCTTCCGCACCCGCTGTCCTAAGGCGCAAAAGCGCTGCGCAGAGGAGATTCCGCCCTTGATCGAGAACATCCAGGGTCAGGCCGACGCCTGCCTCTTTTCCGAATGACCCCCGTCCTCGTCACCGGGGCGGCCTCCGGCATCGGCCTGGCCACGGCAGAACTGCTGCTGCACGAGGGCGCGCGCGTGATCGGCCTAGACCGTGATCCCTTGCCGGACCTTGGCGAGGGCTTCCATGCGATCCGGGCCGACTTGAGGGACGAGACAGTGATCCGGCGGGCCGCGGAAGAGGCGCTCTTGGCCGAGCCGGAGGCCGACGGCCTTGTAAACTGTGCCGGCCTCATACCCGTTACGCCGATGCTGGAGATGGAAGCAGCGGAGTGGGATGCCGTCTTGTCGGTCAACCTGCGCGCGCCCTTCCTCTTGACCCAGGCCATGGCGCGGCTTTGGCGCGCAAAGGGCACCAAGGGCCGGGTCGTCAACGTCGCCTCCACGGCCTCGGTCTTGGCGCGTCCGGGCGTGGCACACTACGGCGCCTCGAAGGCGGGCTTGGTGCAGCTGACCAAGGTGATGGCGATCGAGCTTGCGCCGCTCGGTATCCGCGTCAACGCGATCGCCCCCGGCTTGATCGGAACCGAGCGGGTGATGGCCGCGGCTGCCGGCGACGGCGCCGCCGAACACGCTGCCAAGCTGGCCCGCATCCCGGCCGGCCGCGAGGGCAGACCCGACGAGGTCGCCCTCGCCATCCGCTGGCTTCTTTCGGACGAGTCCGCCTACGCCACCGGCAGCGTGCTGACCTTGGACGGCGGCTTCACGCTGGGCATGCCTGCCTATTGACGGAGAAGGTCCCTTCGCCAGCGACGCCAGTTCGATTTCTTGGAGCCACTTAGATTGGAACCTGCGCTGCTGAATCGCTGCCCTTCTGCGTCTTCCTAGAGCACTTTGGGCTCGCAGCGGCTCGCCCAAAGTGCTCTAGTGGCTTGTTTGGTAACGCAAATCGTCATCGCCGGTGATTCCATCGGCTCGGGATTTGCTCTAGCCAAGAAGGGCTCCTCTGCCTGCCCCCCGTACGGTCATCCTACGGCTTGACCGGAGGACCTCTATCCGCTGCTCGTGAGAGTGGCAAAAGATCCTCCGGTCAAGCCGTAGGATGACGTCAAGAGAGTTGGCGGCGAAGGCACTCGAAGATGAAGCAGCGAGGAATCGCCGAGCGCCCTTTCGATTGTGGCTGCACCTGTCAGCCGACTTGCACTTCTGACCCTATCGGACGCTGGTCGCCTTGACCGGCCGGCCTTCGACCACCGTGTGCCTTGGCCTTCCCTCGTTCACGAGCGCGACGATGTTCTCCAGCGCGCCGCGCCGTGACTCGCTGTCGGACTCGATCGAATAGAAGGCCGCGTGGGGTGACAGCAGAACCTTGGGATGGCGCAGGATAGGATCGCTTGGATCCGGCGGCTCTTGGGGCAGAACGTCAAGCCCAGCACCGGCCAAGCGGCCGTCGTCGAGTGCGGCAATCAAGGCGCTCGTGTCGACGATCGGCCCGCGCGCGACATTGACCAGATAGCTTCCCGGTTTCATCTGGCTCAGCAGGCTGTCGGACACCAGGCCCTGGTTGTCATCGGTGAGCGGCACATGAAGAGAAAGGACGTCGGCTTGGCCAAAGAGGTCCGAGAGGCTTGTCGCCCGCTCGGCGCCTGCCGGCCATGCGCGATCGGGTACGAAAGGATCGTAGGCCAGGATGCGGCCGAAGACCGGCGCCACGCGTGCCGCCACCAGCTGGCCGATCGTGCCGAAGCCCAACAGTCCATAGGTCATGTTTCCGGGCCGTCGCAGGCTGCCGACCGAATCATACTGCCAGATGCCGGAGCGCACGTCGCGATCGAAAGCCGGCAGTTGACGCACCAGAGCCATGGCCATGGCAAGCGTGTGGGCGGCCACCTCCGTCACGTTGGCGGCTGGCACATTGGCGACCCAAACGCCGTGATCGCGCGCCGCCTCGAGGTCGATCATGTCCACGCCGATCTGCGGTACGCTGACGATCCGGAGCTCAGGCAGGGCCTCGAAGACCGCCCGGGTGATCGGCGCATACTGCACCACCAAGGCGCCATGGCCGGTGGCCTGCTCGATCACCTGCTCGGGCTCACGACAGTCAGGCTCCGGCACCGTCCAGGAAAAGCCCACCTCGCGCAAGTAGGCCTCTTCCAGCGCCAGGTCGGGCTGGCTGACGTCGGTTAAAAAGACCTTCAAGGCGCGCCCCTTCCTCGGGCTTGTGGACCAGGCCACGTCCTATAGCAGAGGCGCCGCGCGGCCGTAAGGCGCTGACGGCGCCCCCGTGCTAGAGCCCCGCCGCCGCCTTGCAGTGCCGCGCCACGTCGGCATGCGTGCCGAACCAAACGCCGGCATGGGACTTGATGTAGCGAATGAGCTCCTCCAGCACCTGGATGCGCGAGCGATGGCCGATGAAATGCGGGTGCATGGTCAAGAGGAAGAGGCCCTCTTCCTGATAGGCGCCGTCGAACTCGCGCTTGAAGACCTCCAAAACGCCTGAGGGCGGCGTATAGGGCCGAAGGCCCGAGAAGCGGTCCATCATCCAATAGGGCGTATCATCCTTGATCCACTCGACGGGCAACTCGACGACGCCGGTGGGTTGATTATCCTCCAACAGCTCGTAAGGCTCGTCATCGGCCATCAGAGAGGAATCGTAGAGCAGGCCCATTTCGCGGGTGATCGCCAGCGTGTGCTGCGAGAAATCCCAAGACGGCGTACGGATCCCGACGGGCCGCTGGCCGGTGATCTCCTCCAGCTTGTCGGCGGCACGCATCTGAATGTCGCGCTCGTTCTCCGGCGGCAGGGCCGAGTTCAGCTCGTGGATCCAGGAATGGATGCCGATCTCGTGGCCGGCGGCCACGACATTGCGCTGCTCGTCGGGATAGAGCATGGCGATGACGGCCGGCACGAAGAAGGTCGAGGGCGCCTCGTACTTTTCCAAGAGCTTGAGCAGCTTCGGCACCGCGACCCTGGAGCCGTACTCGCCCTGGCTTAGCCGTCCGGGCGAGTTGTGCCCCCAGCGCAGCACCTGGGTTTCATGGTCCGAATCGAATGAGAGCGCGACCGCGCAGCGCGCACCGCCGGGCCAGCTGTCGGGCTTCAGCGAGCGTCCGGCCCTGATCTTCTCGACGATCGCACGCCAGCGCTCTTCTGGCCAGGTCCAGGTATCCGGCTGATCGGGCAAGGCATTGGCTGATTTTGGCACGTTTCATCCTCCCTTTTGATGCATAGCAGCCTAGCATCTGCCCGCAGGCCTCGTCAGCAAAAGTGCTTTGCGCTAACGTCCACTGATGCGCGCAGCCCTGCTTCCCTTAGCGATCGTGATGACGCCGCAGGTCGCACTTTCAACGGTCTCGCTTGGCCTGTTGGTACTGGCACCCCTGCTGGTCGCCGATGCCGGGATGGCGCCGGAATCCGTCGGCCTGCTCGGCGGCTGCATCGGCTTCGGGTCGGTCTGGATGTTTGCGGCCAACGGGGCGGTGACGCCTGCCCTGGGGCCCCTGCGCGCCTTGATGGCGGCCTGCCTGCTGTCGACCCTGGGCACCGCCCTGGTGCTCAGCGGCTGGGCACCGGCGATCTTTCCGGGCGCCGTCATCATCGGCTTCGCCTACGCCATGACGGCGCCGGCCGGCAGTCAAATCCTCTCTACCCATGCGCCCAAGAAGCTTTGGGGCACGCTCTTTTCCATACGACAGGCCGGCGTCCCCTTGGGCGGCGCCCTTGCCGGACTGATCGGCACAGGCTTGGCAGCGGCCTGTGGCTGGCGTGTCGGTTTGGCCGCCCTGGCGCTGCTGCCGCTTGTCTGCGCGGTCTCGTTGGTGGTGGCGCCCGTCGGCTACCGCAGCATGGTCGGCGCTGCAGCCTTTCGCCTGCGCGCGCTCTTCGATCTGAGGTTGGTCGCAGCGCCCTTTCGAACCCTGCAAGAGATGCCGCAACTGCGCCGGATCACGCTGGCTAGCCTCGGCTTCGCCATGGTCCAGGGCAGTCTCTTCGCCTTTTTCACGACCTACCTGACCGACGGCTTGGGATTCGCCCTGGTGCTGGCGGGATCGCTCTATGCGGCCATGCAGATTGCCTCTTTCGCAGGCCGGCTGGCCATCGGCGTGCTGGCTGACTGGCTGGGCGCGATCCCTCCGATCTTGCGGGCACTGAGCCTGGGGGGTGCCGGTTCCTGCATCCTGATGGCCTGCATGGACGACAGCTGGCCCGAATCCCTTCTCTTCGCCGTCGTTATCCTGGTCGGCGTGGCCTCTGCCACCTGGAACGGCCTCTTCCTGGCCGAGGTCGCGAGGCTCGCATCCGAACAAGACGTCAGCAGGGCGACCGCCGGCGCCACTTTCTTCACCTTTGTCGCCTACATGATCACGCCCACGCTCTTCGCCGGGATCGTGGCGCTGGCCGGCTACCAAGTCGCCTTCGCTCTTTGTGCCCTGGCTCCGCTGGCCAACCTCATGATTCTGCGCACTGCAGCAGAGTGAACTCTGGATTTCACTGGAAGTTGAGGTGGAACTCTAGCGAGAGCACCTGTAGGGTCACTCACCGACAAAGCGCATGGCGATTGAAAGAGGCCTAAAGCTGGCATCAAAGAAGCGGGAGGACGCGAGCGATGGCATTCATTCCAGGAACTCCAGGGCCGGACACGCTGAGCGGGACCGATGATGTCGACACCATTCTGGGCTATGGGGCCAACGATACGCTCTACGGGCTGAGCGCAGCGGACAGCCTGATTGGCGCGCGGGGCGATGATACCCTCTTCGGCGGAAGTGGCAGTGACCTCTCGCTCAACGGCGGCACCGGTCGGGATCTCATCATCGGCGGCGACGGTGACGACGCCAATCTACTCGGCCGCTCTCGAATTGACATCCTCTATGGAGGAGACGGCGACGATGCCAACCTGAACGGAGGCGTGGCCGACGACACCATCTCCGGAGACAGCGGCAATGACAGCAGCCTCTACGGAAGCGCCGGGTTGGACACGATCTTTGGTGGGTCGGGCGCCGACGTCAACCTGGACGGCGGGGCAAACAGCGACCTGATCTACGGCGGACTGGAGGCCGACAGCCTCTTGGCCGGTGAACGGGCAAACGACAGTGTCTTCGGCGACGAGGGTGACGACCGGCTACTCTATGGCGAGCGCGGCAGCGACGCCCTCTATGGCGACAGTGGTAGCGACGCGCTTTTCTATGGCGGCGTCGGTCGCGACAGCCTGTGGGGCGGAAGCGGCGACGATCGTTCGTTCTACGGCGGCGCCGGTGTCGACAGCTTCTTCGGCGACGAAGGAAGCGACTCCTACTTTGTCGGCGGCGGCAGCGAGGATCGCTTTAACGGCGGCGATGGCGACGATGCTCTGTTCTTCGGCGGTGGGTCCGATGATCTTCTTTTCGGCGGCGATGGCGGTGACAGGCACTTCTTTGGCGGCAACAACGATGACGCCCTGGGCGGGCTGCACGGCGACGACAGTTACTTCTACGGCGGTAGAGGTGATGACCTGATCGACGCAAACACCGGAAACGACAGTCTGCTCTATGGTCGAAGCGGTACTGACCTCATCTTTGGCGGGTTTGGCAGCGACGGCGGGCTCTTCGGTGGATCGGGAGGCGATAGCCTCTTCGGTTCCGAGGGATTCGACGCCCGCATGCATGGCGATGATGGCGACGACAGCGTTTTGGGCGAATCCGGCGTCGACTATTCCCTCTTTGGCGGATCGGGGCGCGACTATCTCTACGGCGGCGAGGGAATCGACTTTTCGGTGAGGGGCGACAGCGGAAGCGACAGCCTGTTCGGCGGCTCAGCCGGCGACTACTACTTCTATGGCGATCAGGCGAGCGATAGGCTCGCCGGAGGTACAGGAGCCGATTCCTTCTTCTTCGGCGCGTCAGGAGCCGATTCTCTCTACGGCGATGATGACGCCGATGGCGCGTTTTTCGGTGCGAGCGGCAATGACATTCTCCAGGGCGGCGATGGGTACGAGCAAGGCTTCTATGGCGATGCCGGAAGCGACACCCTTTCGGGCGACAGTGGCCATGACACTGACTTCTATGGTGGTTCGGGGGCAGATAGCCTTTCCGGTGGCAGCGGCTCGGATGTGAGTTTCTTAGGAGGCAGCGGCAGCGATGCCCTGTTTGGAGGCGAGAACGTCGACATATGGCAGTTTGGCGGCAACGACGAGGATAAACTCTATGGCGGTAGCGGCTACGACCTGCGCTTCTTCGGAGACGAGGGAGCAGACGTCCTAGAGGGTGGTTCCGGAGTAGACTACTTCTTTTTCGGCGCCGCAGGTAACGATCGGCTCTACGGTGGTGGTGACGGCGACAGGAGTTTCTTTGGCGCATCCGGAGCCGACAGACTCTATGGAGGTGCCGGTGAAGACACTGGTTTCTACGGCGGGTCAGGCGCCGATAACCTCTATGGCGACGCTAACAACGATGTGCTTTATGGCGACGGGGGAAGCGACAGAGTGACCGGAGGTGGCGGCGCCGACAGCGTTTTCGGAGGCGGCGGCAATGACGAACTCTATGGCGGACAAGGTTACGATACGCTGACCGGTGGATGCGGTTTCGACAGCGCCTTCGGTGGCAGCGGAAGCGACGTCTTCATGGTGGCAAGCCAAGGGGATTTCGTCAGCTACTACTACGACGGCGGCAACGGGACCGACACCCTGGTTCTAGGGGCCGGGGTCACCATACCTGGAAGCGGTACCGGGCTGGTCTCAATCGAGGTGACGATCCCCTAAGGGGCCAGGCCGATGTCTTATCTACAGTAGTCCTTTGTCACCACCAGAGCGTAGTTCCCGCAGGAGCTCTGCATTCTGAAGCCTCGCGGGCGAGAGTGCTCTTGCATAGTCGGGCAGCGATGCACCTGCCACCCAAGCCGCGCAGAGATCGCCCGCAGCACAGGCCGCCATGGTGCCGAACCCTGATAGCGCGGCGACGATAAAGGCGCCCTCCTCATCCAACGGCCCGATCAGCGGCCAGTTCTCCTCCGTCATGGTGTAGAAGCCGCCGTAGTGGACCATACCGCCCGGCAAGGCCTCGTAGTAGCAGCGCAAGCCCGGGTTCAATCGTGCCGCCCCCCTGAGTACGATCTCAGGGAAGTGACCGTTCAGCGTCGGCTCGCGGCTGGCGGTGGCCTCCGCCTGATTGAAGGCCCAGCCAAGCTTGATCCAGCGGCCGCCGTCTCCGCCGTCGGGCCGGCAATGGATTGCCCCCGGCATGGCCTCCGTCAACCAGGCCAGGCCCGCCTCCTCGCGCAGCAGCGCGCGTTCCTCGTCGCTCCAGTCGAGGCTCTGCCCATCCAGGTCGATGGAAAAGGGCATGCCTCTCGGGATCACGCCCTGCTCATCCTGGAAGGCGATCTTCTGCTGCAAGACGTTTCGCAGCGGCAGCTCAGAGCCAAGCATGTCCGCAATCTCGCCGGCAAAAGGGCCGGCCGCATTGATCACCTGCCGACAGTCCAGCCGGGCGGTGCCATCCGCCGTCTCGAGGCTCAGTCGAAAACCGCGCGAGACCTCTTTGACCCGAGCCGTCATGCGCCTGCCGCCGCCGTCGCGGTAGGCTTCGAGCATCTGCTGGCCAAGCTGCTGGCCACTGATGTCCCCGGCGCGGCGGATATGAATGACAGCTGCCAAATCACCGTCATAGCTGGGAAAGGATTGGCGAATGAGATCGGCATTCATGATTACATCGACGCCGTCGGGCGCCTTCTGCCAGTCCGCGGATACCGGCGCCTCATAGTGGGCAGCATCGCCTTTCTCGTGGAAGCGGATCGACCCAGGCACACCCTTGCCATAGCCGTGATGGAGAGCCGCGACCAGGGCCTCCAAATTCATCTCACGTGTACAAAGCGCATAGCCGCGCCGGGTCATGTGGAATCGATTGCCGCTCTCGACGGCAAGCTGCTCCATCAGATCAATGCTTCGGTCGGTGAAGCGCGCCATGGTCGGATGCGGCCACCAGTTTCGATAGTTCTCCCCCGACTGTGCCGAGGTAAGCGCCATGGGTTGCGCCTCGTCGACGAGGATAACGTCGTTCAGGCCGTATCGCGTGACCAAAGCATGCGCCGTGGCTATGCCGGCTATGCCGGCCCCGATGATGGCTATGCCGCAGGTATGATTGGTCATGTCGATCGCCGCCCGGCTCTACTTGATACCGATTTCGGGATAGGGTCGCCCCTCCCACACCCGATCCATGGTAAGCGCGCTCAGGTCCAGCGTCTGGAAATCTCCGTCCAGGGCCAGTTCGCTTAAGGCACGCCCCACCGCCGGGGCATGCATCAGGCCGTGGCCCGAGAAACCGCAGGCGGTGATGATGTTGTCGTGGTCACGGCTAAAACGGCCGATGATCATGTTGCCGTCGAAGCTGTTCTGTGCGTAGTGGCCGCCCCAGGTGCGCTCCAGCTTGATCTCCTCGAATTTGGGCAGGCGCTTGGCGATCAGCGGCCAGACGGCACGCTCGAAATAGTCGGCGAAGAAGCCGTAGCCCAGGTCGAAGATGAAGCCTGGCTTGACCGCAAAGCTGGGGCAACCGCCGGCGAAACCATCGCCCTCAGGCCGGAAGAACATGCCGCTTTCGTCCTTGACCAAGGGCATTGGCTCGACCGGCTGGCTGCAGCGCCAGAAGTGTTGGGCACGGCAGAGCGGCTGAACCGGCAACGCGGCGCCGAGCATCGCCGCTATCTCGCTGCACCAAGGCCCGGCGGTGTTCAGAAAGAAGCCAGCCTGTAGCTCTCGCCCGTCATCCAGCGTCGCGGCGGTTACCGTCCGACGCGATGTGGAAAGCGCATCAACGCGGCCGCGAAGATAGGTGACGCCCAGAGCCTCGGCGGCCTTGCGCAAGGTCGATAATGCCGCCTGGGGGTCGACCCAACCGTCATCGGGCGAATGGCAGGCGAGCGTCAGATCGGCCGTTCCCAAAGACGGAAACCTGTCTCTTAGGGCTGGCACGTCCAAGAGCTCCGCCGGTACGCCCATGCTCGTCTGCAGGCGGTGGTTCTTCTCAAGATCGGCAGCCCCTTCGGCCCCGACAACGAAGAGATAACCCTGCTTGCGGAAGCCGATGTTCTTGCCTTCGCTTGCCAGCCCCCGATCGAGGTCTTGATAGAAAGACAAGCTGTACTGCGACATGGCGATGTTCTCAGCGCGGCTGAACAGACGCCGGATGCCGCCGGCGCCTTGCGGCGTGGCGGCGCGCGCATAGGTCGGATCGGGCTCGATCACCGTGACCTTGCCGGCGCGACCGTCGCGGGCAAGGAAATAGGCGGCAGTCGACCCGATGATACCGCCGCCGATTACCGCTATCTCCGCTTTCATCCTGCCGTCCCTTGCCCTCGCCGCGTGCCGTGACATCGGCGCAGGCTGCTACGAAACTCATTTGATATTCGATATTGACAAGATCGTATACGTTTTGCAATGATAAGATACGAACTAAGCAGGAGACGTCGATGGCCAACCGGCCTCGCCTCATGGGTGCAAGCCTCTCGGACCCGATCTATGAAGCGCTGCGCGCCGACATTCTTTCCGGGCGGCTCGCCGGGGGGGTTCCGCTGCGTCAGGACGTGATCGCCAGCGAGCATGGCGTCAGCAAGATCCCGGTCAGAGAGGCGCTGCGGCAGCTGGAAATGGAAGGCTTGGTGGAGTTCCGGCCGCGGCGCGGCGCGATCGTGCGTCAGCTGACCGAGAAGGAAGTTCTGGAGCTGATCGACATCCGCCTGGCCTTGGAGTGCCGAGCGCTGGAGCTGGCCGTCCCGAACATGATCGACAGTGACTTCACCGTCGCCGGGGAGATCCTGGAAGAATACGAGGCCGAACCCTCGCGAGAGCGTTGGAGCGATCTGAACCTTCGCTTTCACCATTGCCTCTATGAACCCTGCGGGAATCTGCGGCTGCTGGCGATGATTTCCGAGATCGAGGGCCGCATGGGCCTCTTCATGCGCCTCAAGGTCACCGAGGCCAGCGGCCTGGAGCGTCCGATGCGCGAGCACCGCGCGATCTTGGCGGCCTGTCGCCGCGGCGCGCCGAAAGAGGCCGTCGGCCTGATGCGACAGCACATCGAAACGACCCAGAAGGAGGTCGCAGCCTCCATCCGACGGGCCTCCATTCGCTCCGTCACCGATGGTGCTTGAGCCAAGACCTGCATAATTGTTGAACAGAAAGGGAGTGCAACGATGAAACGGGGATTGCTCGCCATTGCGGCGCTCGGTGTCTTTGCCGTGCTGTCAGCCACGGCAGAGGCAGCGGACCGCAAGTTCGTCAACATCGGTACGGCAGGCATCGGCGGCGGCTACTACCCGACCGGCGGCTTCATCTGCAACGTGCTGAACAAGAGCCGCAAAGACCAGGGTCACAACATCCGCTGCACGGTCGAGAGCACGGGCGGTTCGGTGGCGAACCTAAGGTCCATCCAGATCGGCGATCTGGAGGTCGGGATCGCCATGTCGGCCTGGCAACACCACTCTTGGAACGGCACCGACCGCTTCGAGCCGGATGGCAAGAGCGAAGATCTGCGCTTCCTCTTCTCGCTGCACGCCGACGCGGCGCATATCGTCGCCCGCGAGGATGCCGGAATCAACAGCTTCGCCGATCTGGAAGGCAAGGTCGTGAACACCGGCAACGCCGGATCCGGAACCGAAGCTCAGGTCTACGAGATGATGGGCCGCTACGGCGTCGAGCCCGAAAGCTTCTTCAAGCAGGAAACGAAGCTGACCTCGAAAGAGCAGGCGCAAGCGCTCTGCGACGGTAAGATCGATGCCTTCTTCTACCCGACCGCGGTCGGGGCTGCCTCGATCATCGAAGCGACCAACACCTGCGATGCCAGAGTGGTTCCCTGGAACGACGAGATCGTGGCGGCGATGATGGCCGAACGTCCCTACGTCATCACCGTCGTCATCCCATCCGGTACCTATAAAGGCCAGGA
Source organism: Rhodospirillales bacterium (assembly GCA_963669385.2). GTDB lineage: Bacteria > Pseudomonadota > Alphaproteobacteria > Kiloniellales > JACOMY01 > JACOMY01. The sequence continues at coordinate 90,466 of CAXXGD010000061.1, read as the reverse complement.
TGCGGAGGTCGAAACCTGGGGAACGCCCGCCACCATCGTCTCAAGTGCCGCCACGGACGAGGAGGTCGTCTACAACCTTGTGAAGGCCGTGTTCGACGACTTTGAGACCTTCAAGAGCCAGTCGCCAATGTATACGGCTGTCCGCAAGGAGGACGCCGCTGCTGCCGGACGGACGGCTCCCTACCATCCGGGTGCCGAGCGCTACTTCCGTGAAGTCGGCTTGGTGAAGTAGCCGGCGCTCTCGCCCCACGGGCGGCTGCTCCCTACCTCCCGGAGCAGCCGCCACGGTCGGACCAAAGCGTCACACACGAGCAAAACCATGACCGAGCAATCGCAACCGCCATCGAAGGCGGCATTGGAAGCGCTCGTCGCCGAAACCGACAGGGGTGCCCGCTCTTCAACTGGGCTTACGGCCAGAGCCGTGATCGCCATTGCGCTTCTCTGGTCGCTCTTCCAGCTATACGTCGCCTCTCCCCTGCCCTTCTGGCTGGATTTCTTGATCCTCAATGATTCGGTGCAGCGCCCGATCCACTTGGCCTTTGCGCTGGCGCTCGCCTTTCTGACCTATCCCGCCTTTGCACTGTCATCCAGGCAAGGGGTGCCCAAGTACGATTGGCTTCTCTGCCTGCTTGGGGTCGCAGCCTGCCTCTACACCGTCCTAAACTACGAGGACATCGTGCGCCGCTCCGGCGGGGCCCGTACCGTGGTCGAGATCGTCATCGCCTTCGGTGGACTCGCAGTCTTGCTGGAGGCGACGCGTCGTGCGCTAGGATTGCCGATGGTGATCGTCGCCCTCTGCTTCATCGCCTACGCCTTCCTCGGCCCCAATATGCCGGACATCATCTCCCACCGCGGGCTGTCGCTCAACCGCTTCACCGAGCATATGTGGCTTTCCACCGAGGGCGTGTTCGGCCTGCCGCTGGGTGTTTCGACCGGCTTCATTTTCCTCTATGTCCTCTTCGGCAGCCTGCTCGACAAGGCAGGCGCCGGCAACTATTTCATCCAGCTGTCCTTCGCCCTTCTGGGACACCTGCGCGGCGGTCCGGCCAAGGCGGCAGTGATCTCATCGGCCCTGACCGGCATGATTTCGGGCTCGGCGATCGCCAACGTGGTGACCACCGGCACCTTCACCATCCCGCTGATGAAGCGGGTCGGTTTCACTGCCGAGAAAGCCGGCGCGATCGAGGTCTCCTCGTCGATCAACGGCCAGATCATGCCGCCGATCATGGGTGCAGCCGCCTTTCTGATCGCCGAGTTCATCGGCATCAGCTACTTCGACGTCATCGTGCACGCCTTCGTGCCGGCCTTCGTCTCCTATTTCGGCCTCTACTGCATCGTCCATCTGGAGGCTGCCAAGAACAACATGGTGGTGCTGGAGCGCGCGGTGACGCATCCGCTGACCCAGCGCCTTATGACTTCCCTGCTGACAGTGACGCTCTTCTCCGGTGCCGCCTTGGCCCTCTACTATCTCTTCACCGGGCTGGCTTACCTTTTCGGCGACGACGCGCTCTTGGTGGCGATGCTGTTGGTAGCCGTGATCTACCTGGGTCTGATTTGGCTCTCCAGCCGGTCGCCCGAGATCGAGGTCGACGACCCCGACGCACCACTGATTACCGTGCCGGACGCGCTGCCGATCTTCCTCGCCGGTCTCTTCTACCTCATTCCCATCGGCGTGCTGATCTGGTGCCTGATGATAGAGCGCTTCTCGCCCGCACTCTCGGTCTCCTGGGCCATTCTGGCAATCATCCTCCAGCTGGTGACGCAGCAGCCGCTGATGGCGATCGCCCGCGGCCGCCCGGTGTCAGGCAACCTGGTTCGTTCGGGCTTCACGGACCTGTTGACAGGCATGATCGCGGGCGCGCGCAACATGACCAGTGTCGCCGTCGCCATGGCGGCTGCCGGCATCATCGTCGGCGTGGTCTCGGCCACCGGCCTGGGCCTCTTGATGACCGAGATCATTCAGACGCTGTCGGGCGGCAGCTTCTTCCTCATGATGCTGCTGACCGCCATCATGTGCGTGGTGCTGGGCATGGGCCTGCCGACCACCGCCAACTACATCGTGGTCGCCGCCATCATGGCGACGCCCTTCGTCACCCTTGCCGCCGAGCAGGGCATCGAGGTGCCGCTGATTGCCGTCCACCTCTTCGTCTTCTACTTCGGCCTCTTGTCGGGGACCACGCCGCCGGTTGCCATCGACGCCTTCGCAGGCGCCGCCGTGGCGCGCTCGGAACCGCTCAAGACCAGCGTCATCGCCTTCGTCTATGGCCTGAGAACCGCCATTCTGCCGTTCATTTTCGTGCTGAACCCGGCTCTCTTGTTGATCGGCATCGAGTCCTGGCTGCAGCTTGTCGTGGTGATCGGCTCTGCCTTGATGGCGATGGTCGTCTTCGCCGCCGGCACGCAAGGCTTCTTCGTGGCCCGCAATCGCTTGTGGGAGTCCGTCGCCATGATCGTGGTGGCCTTGATCTTGCTGCGACCGGCCACGCTCTTGGATGTTCTGCTGCCCGCCTATGAGGCAGCACCGGCCACCCAACTGCTCGAAATCGCCGAGGGACTGAACGGAGAGGCCGCCGTGCGCTTGATTGCCGAGGGCGAGAACCTGAGCGGCACGCTGGTTCAGAAGACCGTCGTCCTGGCGCTCAACGGCGATGGCAGTGGAGACGCGGCCAGTGTCTTGTCTGCTGCTGCCGGCCTGGGCGTGGAGCCAGAGGAGAACCATCTGCTGGTCAGCGATCTGACCTTCGGCGGGCCTGCCGCCAGCGCTGGCCTCGACTACGACTGGCGGATCCTGTCGATCGAGAAGCCGCGCGAGCGCATGGATCCCAACTGGCTGATCCTTCCCTTGCTGGCAATCATCGGGATCATCTTGGCACTGCAGCGACGCCGACGCTCACCCCAAGTGACAGCTTGAATACCATGGCGCAACTGCTGTCCACTCGATGATCGTAAGACCCTGCCCTGCTCTTCGGATTCTGGAGACCGCCGGATGCTAGCCTCGCCCTATCGATCGCTGTTCGAGCCATTTCGGCTGAAGCATCTCACTTTGAAGAACCGGATCATCAGCACCAGCCACGCGCCGGCCTATGCGGATGACGGCCGCCCGGGCGAGCGCTATCAGCGCTATCACGAGGAGAAGGCGAAGGGTGGACTGGCGATGACGATGTTCGGCGGGGCTTCGGCGATCTCGCCGGATTCGCCGCCTGCCTTCGGCCAGATCCAGGTCGGTGACGACGGCATCATTCCCTTCTTCAAGGCCTTCGCCAAGCGGATCCATGCACACGACGTGGCCTTGATGTGCCAGCTGAGCCATGCCGGGCGGCGCACGCGGGCCGCTTCCGGTGACTGGCTGCCGACGCTCGCCCCCTCGCCGCTCAGAGAACCCGCACACGGCTCCATGCCGAAGGAGATGGAGGCTGCCGACATCCGCCGCGTCGTCGCCGACTATGCCGCAGCCGCCAGGCGCTGCTACGAGGGCGGCCTCGACGGCTGCGAACTGCTGGTCTCGGGCCATCTGATCGGCCAGTTCTGGAGCCCGCTGTCGAACCGGCGTGACGACGACTACGGCGGTTCACTGGAGAACCGAATCCGCTTCGGGCTGGAGGCCCTTGACGCCATTCGCGAAGCGATCGGCGACGACTTTGTCGTCAGCCTACGCTTCACCGCCGATGAGATGGTCGAGGGCGGGCTCACCGAAGCCGACGGGATAGAGATCGCTTGCCGCTATGCCGAGTCCGGCCTCGTCGACTGCCTCAACGTCTCCGGCGGTGCCAACTGGACCAAGGCCGGCGTCGCCGAGACTGTCCCCTCCATGGCCTTTCCCTCGGGGCGCTTCATCGAGCTGGCCGGCAAGGTCCGGCAAGCGACCGGTTTGCCCGTGCTCCACGCCTGCGGTGTGGCAGACCTCGCAACTGCGCACCATGCCGTCTCTGAAGGGCATGTGGACCTGATCGGCATGACGCGCGCCCAGATTGCCGATCCCTATCTGGTTGCCAAGCATCTCGCCGGTGAGGACGGCGCCATCCGCCCTTGTGTCGGCGCCGGCTTCTGTATCGATCGCATCTACCGGGGCGGTGATGCAATCTGCCTGCACAATGCGGCGACCGGGCGTGAACGCCTGTTGCCGCAGACCATTGAGCGGAGCGAAGGCTCCGTCTTGAAGGTGGTGATTGTCGGCGCCGGGCCGGCCGGGCTGGAGGCGGCGCGCATTTCGGCCGAGCGGGGGCACCGGGTGACCGTCCTAGAGGCGCAAGGCGAGGCCGGCGGGCAGGTGCTCTTGGCCTCCCGCTTGGCCTGGCGCCAGGATCTGATCGGCATCACCCGCTGGCGCTATGACCGCTGCCTGGAGCTGGGTGTCACCTTTCGCTTCAACCTGCTGGCCGAGGCCGAAGACGTGCTGGCGGCCGAGCCCGATCTGGTCATCCTGGCCACCGGCGGCATGCCCAACCTCTCGACGGTCGCCGGTGCCGAGACGCACGCCGCTTCTGTCTGGGAGGCAATGAGCGGCGAAGTACAGACAAGCGGCGAGGTACTGGTGTTCGACGATACCGGCGGCCAGGGCGGCGTTTCCGCCGCCGAGCAGCTGGCGCTTGGCGGAGCGCAGGTTGAACTGGTGACGCCCGACCGCTGCTGTGCTGATGAGGTCGGCGTCACCAATCATGCCGTCCATCTGCGCAGCCTCTATAGCGCCGGGGTCACGCTCACGCCGGACCGGCGCCTCCTGTCCATTACCCCGGAGGGCAATCGGCTCGCTGCCTGCCTGGTGAACGAGTACAGCGGCGCCCGAGAGGCACGTCTCGTGGATCATGTAGTGATCGACGCCGGCACCCTGCCCGTCCCCGACCTTGCCCAATCGCTGTCCCCCAAATCGGTCAACGCGCTGGAACTCGATCTCGCGGCCTTCGTGTCGGCAAAGCGTCAACCCGGATTGGAACGCGCCAAGCAGCGCGATGAGGCCTTCGCCCTCTATCGCATTGGCGATGCCAACGCCAGCCGGGGCATTCACGCCGCCATCTTCGACGCTGCAAGGATCTGCGCGCAGCTTTGAGCGCCAGGCGGTCGCCAGGACGCCGGAGACGATTGCGCCGCAGCCAGGGGCCACTATGATGCGCCGCTGCTGTCGACGACGTTCCAAAGGCATCTTGCATGGCTACCCCCTTTCCGCTCCTTGCCGAACCCATCCAAGTCGGCCGATCCCAACTCAAGAACCGCTTCGTCATGGGCTCGATGCACACTGGCCTGGAGGGACAGCCTGATCGTTTCGACGAATTGGCGCGTTTCTATGCCGACCGTGCCAAGGGCGGGGCGGCGCTGATGATCACCGGCGGCTTCTCCCCGAACCATGCCGGGCGGGTCACCCATCACCCTTGCATCCTGGATAGCGAGGAGACACTGCCCGCCCATCGCAAGATCACGGCCGCCGTGCACGCTGAAGGCGGCCGCATTCTGCTGCAGCTTCTCCATGCCGGGCGATACGGCTATCACAGCGACATAGTCGCCCCCACGCCGATCAAATCGCCGATCAACAAGGACAGCCCGGCCGAACTCTCGGCAGAGCAGATCCGGCAGACGATCGAAGACTATGCGCGCGCTGCCGGCCTCGCGCTGGAGGCCGGCTACGACGGCGTCGAGATCATGGGATCCGAGGGCTATCTCATCAGCCAGTTCCTGGCCCAGCGAACCAACCAGCGCAGCGACGACTGGGGCGGCAGCCTGGAAAATCGGTCCCGCTTTCCGTTAGAGGTGGTGCGCGCCACGCGCCGCGCACTGGGAGCGAACGGCATCATGAGTTACCGCATTTCGGCCTGCGATCTGGTCGAAGGCGGGCTCAGCGAGGCGGACACCCTCTGGCTGGCCCGCGCGGTCGAAGCCGCCGGAGCGGACTGCTTCCTTACCGGCATCGGTTGGCACGAATCCGCGATCCCCACCATCGCCGGAGCGGTCCCGCAGGCGGCCTTCGTCGGCGCGACGGCGGCCATCAAGGGCGCCGTGTCGATACCGGTGATCGCCAGCAACAGAATCAACCTGCCGGAAACGGCGGAAAGGATCCTCCGCGAGGGCCAGGCCGATATGGTGTCGATGGCACGCCCCTTTCTTTCCGACCCCGACCTGGTCAACAAGGCGCTGGGTGGCCAGGCTGACTTGATCTCCGTCTGCATCGCCTGCAATCAAGCCTGCCTCGATCACTACTTCACCGACCAGATCGTCAGCTGCCTGCTGAACCCGCGCGCCGGCCGAGAGCTGGACTATCAGGACAGCCCGGCCAAGGCAGCGAAGAAGGTCGCCGTCGTCGGCGCGGGCGTGGCGGGCATCGCCTGTGCCTTGGAAGCCGCCCGAAAGGGTCATGACGTCACTCTCTACGATGCGGCAGACGAGATCGGCGGACAGTTCAAACTGGCCACCAAGATCCCCGGAAAACGAGATTACGGTCTCGCAATCGCGGCCTACGACAGGCAATTGATGGAAGCGGGTGTCCGGGCAGCGCTTGGCGCGGCCGTCGACGCCGAGACCCTGCTGGCCGCGGACCACGACGAGGTCGTCATCTCGACCGGCGTCACCCCACGGTCGCTGGACCTGCCGGGCGCCGACGATCCGCGCGTGGTCGGCTATACGGCGATCCTCGACGGCAGCATCGTCGCCGGCAAGCGCGTGCTGATCATCGGCGGCGGCGGTATCGGACACGATGTAGCCCTCTTCCTGGCGCAACCCGATACCTCCGAGCTATCGGAGCTTGCGGCTTTCGAAGAGCACTGGGGCATCGGGCAGCCTCGCAATCCCCCAACGTCACCGCGCGAGATCACCATGCTGAAGCGTTCGCCCGGCCGCTTCGGGCGCACGCTTGGCAAGAGCACCGGCTGGGTCCTGCGCCAAGAGCTGCGCGACTACGGCGTCCGCCAGATTCCCGATGTCTCCTATCAGAGGATCGACGAAGCTGGGCTGCACATTGTCCATCGGAACGTCGCAGAGGTGCTTCCGGCAGACACCATCGTCGTCTGCGCAGGTCAGGAGTCGGACAGGGGGCTCGCGGACGCGCTGACGGCAAGGGGCCGTTCGGTGCACATCGTCGGCGGGGCACGACTGTCCGGCGAATTGGACGCCAAGCGCGCGATCGAAGAAGGGGCGAAGCTCGGCAATCAGCTTTGACGAGGATGTCTGCGATGACCGGGCCCAAGGGCCGCTGAGCCGCTGGACATCGAAGAACCCAGGCTCTTTCCCGTCTAGCCAAGCGCCTTTGCCGCCACGACACGCCCGCGCCGTGGCAGACTTGCCAGGAACTCCATCGTGAGCGGCAAAAGGGCGGCAAGCATGAGCAGAGACTTTCAGCCAGTCTGGAACATAGACCGCGTCTACGACATGATCCGCGAAATCGGGGAAGGAATTCCCGACCGGCTGCCGGGCAGTGCCGCGGCCGAGCGCATGGCAAACTTCTCCTGCGAAGGCTTCCGACAAGCCGGGGTGAGCGCCGAGGTACTGCCGGTCGACGCCCTGGTGAGCACGCCAAAGCCTGCCGTGCTGAAGCTCTTGGCCCCCAGAGAGCAGGAGATTTCGGCTCTCACCATGGCGCACAGCCCCTCGACCACCACGCCGGTGGAAGGGAGCCTGGTGGATGTCGGTCTGGGGTCCTGGGAAGACTATGACGGACGCGACGCCACCGGCCAAGTGACGCTGTCGGAACTTTCTTACGCGCCGCCGCGTCAGGAAAAGCAGCGCATCGCCGGTGCCATGGGCAGCTCTGCCCAGATCATGATGAACTGGGGCTACCCGGACAGCAGCGAGTTGCCGATGGGCTCGGTCAAGTCGGTCTGGGGCAACCCGACGCGAGACAGCCTGTCGATGGGCGAAGCGAGCGTGCCCTGCATGGGTATCTCGCGAAAGGACGGCTTGACGCTGCGGGAGCTCTGCGCTGCCGGCCCCGTCCGGGTGCGGCTGGAGACCTTGGCCGACACGGGCTGGCGCAAGATCCATGTAACAGTGGGCGAGCTGCCCGGCCCGGAGGGCGACGACTTCGTCCTCGTCGGCGGTCATCAGGACGGCTGGTTCGGCGCCGCCGCCACCGACAACGCCGCAGGCTCCGCCATCGCAATCGAGCTGGCAAGGGTCTTTACCGCCAACCAGGACGCCATGAAACGAGGGCTGGTCTTCGGCCTTTGGGCCGGGCACGAGACCGGCACCATGGCAGGTTCCAGCTGGTGGGCAGACCGGAACTGGGACCGTCTGCGCGATCACGCCGTGGCCTATCTGCAGATCGACCAGCCGGCATGCCTCGGTACCACCGGCTGGGCCGTCACCAGCAACTTCGAGCTGCGCCGGCTGGCCGAAGAGGTGCACCAGGCCCGTGGCGAAGGCTCGGCCTTGGACTGGGCGCTGCAAGTCAAGAACGGCGACAGCAGCTTCTTCGGCGTCGGCGTGCCGATCATGGTGGCCCATTCCCACTTCCCGCCGGAGACGCTCGAGACCATGGCGAACGCCGCCTACGGCTGGTGGCACCACACCGACAAGAACGGTGTCGACAAGGTAGACAAAGGACTGCTGGCCAAGCACCTGGACACCTATGCCGCTTACTTGAAGCGGCTCACCATGGATCCGATCCTGCCGCTGAGATACGCGGGCCTCGGCGAAGCGATCGAGCAGCGCTTGGCCGAGCTGTCGGCCCTGGCCGGAGACGACGGCTTGAACCTCGCCTCCTTGCATCGCGATGCCGTCCAGCTCAAGGAGAAACTGTCGGCCCTCGACCGTCGCGCCGACACCCTGAACGCCAGCGGCAGCGACGATCAAGGAACGCTCACGGTGGTGAACGACGCGCTGAAAGGGATCAGCCGAACGCTCATTCCCGCGGTTTCGACCGCCATCGGCAAGTACGGCCACGACGTCTATGGCTTGACCGAGCAGACGACCCTGCTGCCCGGCCTCTATTACCTCGGCGACTACCTGGCGTCCAACGAGGCCGCCGAGCGGGAAATGCGTTGGGTGGAGCTGATCCGAGCCAGGAACCGGATCTCCGATGCAGTGAGCGCCTCTACGGCCTTGGCAGGCGGTGCGCTCGCCGGCCTCTAGGCGACGAGGCCCGCCTCAGGCTCAAAAAAGTAGCCCCATGACCCGGCCTCAGCGGTCCGGATCATGGGGTCAGTCCTATCTACCCCGTGGAAGCAGATCAGGGAGGCTAGCGAGGCTTCGCCGCTAGCCGGCTAGGCCTTGAAGCTCCAGAACTCCAAGGCTTTGCGGCTGGCGAGGTTGGTTAGGGCCGTTGTGCCGTCGTCGCGTTGAATGTCGGTGGACACGGCGTCGATGGCTTGCGGATGAGCGACGATCGCCGAGGCGCCTTCGTCACGCATGATGAGCGCGATCTCGGCGTAGATCTCGGGCGCGCTTATCCTTGTCCAGCACGGTCCTCGCTTCGAGGGTCAGCTTGTTGAAGCGCTCGTTGTCGAAGCCGGTGACGTTCCAGGGCTGGCCACCGAGGAAAGCCGCCGTCAGGATTGCGTCGGCCGCCGCGCGCGAGGTCCAGTGGCTGGCAAACCAAGGCTTCTTGCCCCAGATGTTGGCGCCATAGCCGTCGTCGGGCTCTTGCACCACCTCGACTTCGATGCCGGCCTTCTTGGCCGACTCGCTGATCAGCACCGCGCCGTCGAGGGCTCGGGGGAAGGTGTTCTGGCCGGAATGGATCGGCACCTTCAAGCTGCTGAGGCCTGCCTTTTTGACATAGTGCTTCGCCTTGTCCGGATCGAAGTCGCGTTGCGGCAGGTCGGTCGGATGATACTCGTAGAAGGGCCCTAGCGGGTGATCATTGCCGACCACGCCGAAGCCGGCCAGCGCAATGTCGACGAACTGCTGGCGGTCAATCGCGTGCTTCAGCGCCATGCGGACGTTGTTGTCGCTGAAGGGCGCGCCGGTCATCAGCATGTCGTAGGTGTAGAAGTCGCCCGTCGTGCGCATGTCGAGCGCGATCGACGGCACTTTCTCCAGCCGCTTGATCAAGACCGGCGGCACCTGCGTGGCGACATGGATTTCACCGGTCATCAGCGCGTTGGTGCGCGCCACCTTGTCGTTGATCGCCAGCATCTCGATCGAGTCGAAGTTGCCCCGATCCGCCATGAAGTAGTCGGGGTTGCGGACCAACTTGGCGCTGACACCCGGATCGAAGTTCTCCAGCCTGTAGGCCCCTGTCCCCTGCCCCTCCTGCCAGGTCGCGACACCTTCCTCGGACGGCAGGATCGACAGCATGTACTCGGCTGCGAGCACCGGGAAATCGGCGTTACCGGTGGAGAGATCGAAGACCACCCAGTCGCCGTCCTTGGAGACCCTCTCGACATCGGCCAGCACGCTGGACATGGGCGACTTGGTGTCGGGGTTCAGGTGCAGCTGCATCGTCGCGATGACGTCGTCGGGCGTCACCGTCTTGCCGTTATGGAAGGTGACGCCCTTGCGCAGCTTGAAGCGCCACTGTTTAGCATCGGGCGAGGCCTCGTAACTCTCGGCCAGAAGCGGCGAGAGGACGCCGTCCGGGCGCACCTCGACCAAGGTGCTGAAGATCGCCGTGCGGGTGACCGAAATGTACATGTCCGGCACGCTCGCCGGGTCGAAGCTATCGGTGGTCTGCGCCCCGTGACAGCCGATGATCGCGTGGCCGCCCTTGTTCGGGGCCGCCTTGGCAGCACCGGGCCAGAGGCTGTTCGCGGCTGCTGCCGTCAGCCCCAGGGCTGCCGCGCGCTCCATGAAGGCGCGTCGCGTCAGGGCATGACTGCTGCCCAACAGCTGTCTATTGGCGGCATGGATTGGCTTACTCATAGCTCCTGTCCTCCCACTGATCTCTGCCGGAAAGCGGTCCCTCACACCTCTCTACGAGGAGGCCTTCACCTGCGCTTCTCAGCGTGCCCTTTTCCGGTTCGCCTCTTGTTCAAACGTGTTCGAACCTGTTCATACCTGTATAGTGCGGGAGAAAATCAGGTCTTGTCAATCTCTATTTCGGTTCGGCTCTACAGCCGGATAGGGCGAGTGGCCTCCCCGTTCCGGGGGTAGAGGCAAAAACGGGCTTGATGCGTCACCGCCATTTCGTGAGTATGCTAACGATCTTCGCCAAAGGGAGGAGCGTGGCATGGCAGACCCGGCAAAGAAGCTCGTCATCCGCAACATCGGCCTGATGCTGTCCGGCAAGCTGGAGGAGCCGGTCTACGAGGCGGACTGCCTGATCGCGCTCGACGGCAAGATCGCGGCCTGGGGCGAGGAGGCAGATCTCGACACCGAGGGGGCCACGACCCTGGTGGACGCCAAGGGCGTCACTCTGGCCCCGGGCCTGATCGACAGCCATGTCCATCCCGTCGTCGGCGACTACACGCCCAGGCAGCAGCAGCTCCACTGGATCGATTCCACCCTGAACGGCGGAGTCACCACGATGATCTCGGCCGGCGAGGTGCACCTGCCCGGCCGGCCAAAGGACATCGTCGGGCTCAAGGCCTTGGCGATCGCAACGCAGCGCTGGTACGAGAACTTCCGCCCCTCCGGCGTCAAGGTCATGGCCGGCGCGCCGGTGATCGAGCACGGCATGGAGGAGCAGGACTTCAAGGACCTGGCCGACGCCGGCGTCACCTTGCTGGGCGAGATCGGTCTAGGCTCGGTCAAGGACGGCCCCACCGCCAAGAAGATGGTCGACTGGGCCCGCAAGTACGGCATGCAGAGCACCATCCACACCGGCGGCCCCTCGATCCCCGGCTCCGGCCTGATCGACGCCGAGGTGGTCCTGGAGGCCGGCACCGACGTGATCGGGCATATCAACGGCGGCCATTCCGCCCTGCCGGACGACCAGATCGTCTGCCTCTGCGAGAGCTGCACCAAGGGCCTGGAGGTGGTGCACAACGGCAATGAGCGCGCCGCCCTCCTCACCGTGAACACCGCCAGAGAACTGAAGCAGATGGACCGGGTGATCCTGGGCACCGACGGCCCCGCCGGATCGGGCGTGCAGCCGCTGGGCATCCTGCGAATGGTCGCGATGCTCTCCAGCCTGGGCAACGTCGCGGCCGAGACCGCCTTCTGCTTCGCCACCGGCAACACCGCAAGGCTGCGCGGCCTCGATTGCGGCCTGATCGAAGCGGGCTATGCCGCCGACCTGGTGCTGATGGACCAAGCCCAGCACGCGCCGGGCAAGACCATCCTGGAGTCGGTCGAGCAGGGCAACCTGCCGGGGGTCGGCATGACCATCATCGACGGCGTCATCCGCACGCTCCGCAGCCGCAACACCCCGCCGGCCGAGCGCCTGCCGGAGGTGGTGGGAGGCTGAGGAGCGAAAGCTGAGCCGACTGCTCTAGCAGCGCAGCCCACCACCGGCCCGGCCCGCCAAGTCCTCACACCACAATCGTGACCTCGATGGAGGTGAGCCCGGCACCGCCGCTCGGGATGCTCGCGCCGCCTCCCAGCGTCAAGGTGTCGATGCCGCTGCCGCCGTCGCCGGCTCTCCATGCGTCAAAGTTCGGAATCTATCGATTTACGGATGGCCTGGTCGATTGAGGCCAAAGGGTCGCATGCGTACCACGTCGCTGTCCTGCAGCGGCCTGCGGGTCTCAGTCGTTTGTGACGCCTGGCGCTGGGCTCAGCGCAGGCCGTCCTTGCCTTCGGCTTGATCGGCGGTGAGCCCTCCGACACGCGGCAATGGCCGGCCACTGTCGGTGACCGCTACGGCAACCATGATCTCGTTGGCCCGCGGCGCATCGTTCAGGCGCACCTCGATGCCATCGAAGTGAGATCGGACGTAAGCCGCATCCTTATGGCCCAAGGGCACATCGAGGTCCTGACCGGGCCCGCCCATCTTCTTCGATGAGGGCACCAAGGCTGCCCCCTTTTGCACCGCCGCCCTCAAGGGTGCGCCCAGCCTGGGGTGCAGAATCGCGGCGGCATGCTCCAGCTCGCCGTTCTCGCCCACCATGGCGGCCTTGCCGTAGCTTTCGGCCTCGGCCGGGGTGATGCCTAGAGCCTCGACACAGCGCTGGCCCAAGAGGCCGCCCAGCTCGGCGCCGATCTCCATCAAGGGCTCCAGATCCTCGACATAGCGTCCGGCGAAGGGATTGGCGATCACCGCCACCGCGACCGCCTTGCGCGTCGGCGGTGAGATGGTCTGCCCAATCTCGCGATGCGTTTCTTCGACCCAGACCGCGATCTTTCGGATTTCCGCGCTCATCTCAGACCACCCTTGCCTTTCGATTTTGTTAGTATACAAATTGACGACGGCAGAGCCACGGCTTGTCAACCAAAAAGCTGTGTGGGGTGGTGCTCGGCGGCCCGCCAGACGATTTCGGTTTGCCGTCAATCGGATCTTGGGTATTGGCGGTATCATGAGCAAAGAGGCGAGACTTGCGGAAGCTGGGCCCGAGGCGGACGGGACCTATGTCCTGGACAAGCAGGTCGGATACCTTCTGCGGCTCGCCGGGCAGCGGCACGCGACGATCTTCCAGAACAACACCATCCTGGACCTGACCCCGACACAGTTCTCGGCCATGGTACGACTGGCGGCCAGCGGCGAGTGTTCTCAGAACGAGCTGGGGCGGCGCACGGCAATGGACGTGGCGACGATCAAGGGCGTCGTCGACCGACTGCGCGCCAAGGGCCTGGTCGACTTGGCGCCCGATCCCAAGGACAAGCGGCGCTCGCTGATCTCGATCGCGGATGACTACAAGTCGATCGAGTCCCGGTTGCACGACATTGGAAGAACCATCACGCGCGAGACCCTCGAGCCCTTGAGCGAGGACGAGCAAGCGACCTTTCTCCGCCTCCTGAAAAAGCTCTGCTGACAGGTGCCTCATGCCCGAACCTCGACTACGCAAAGAGACAGTCGTCGTTGAAGAGATCTTTCACGAGGGCGGACCGATCGCCCGGAAGCCCTTGCGGCGCGCGGCGAGCATGGCCGTCATCCAAAACCCCTTTGCCGGGCGCTACGTCCCGGAGATCCAGGCCTTCATGGAGGATCTGCGGCCGTTGGGCTTGGAGATGGCGGCAAAGCTGGTCGCGGCGATCGGCGGCGCCGAAGGGGTAGAGGGCTACGGCAAGGGCGCTCTCATCGGCACCGAGGGCGAGTTGGAGCACGGCGCCCTGTGGCACGCTCCAGGTGGCTACGCGATGCGCCAGTTGATCGGGAACTCCAAGGCGATCGTGCCCTCTTCCAAGAAGGTGGGCGCCCTCGGCGCGCGGCTGGACGTGCCGATCACTCACGTCAATGCCTCCTACGTGCGCAGCCACTTCGATTCGATGGAGGTCGGGCTGAACGACGCGCCGCACGGCGATGAAATGCTCCTGGTCCTGGTGATGACCAGCGGCCCGCGCATCCACGCCCGCTCCGGCGGCCTGCAAGCGGCGGACATCAAGGGCGAAGACGGCTTGCGCTGAGGGGAGGCCCCGCGCGCCTCCCCCAGAAGGCTCGCGCGTCGGGCATCTATGGCGCTAAACTCTTGGTCATCTCGACGCGACCAAACAGAGGACGGCCCATCCATGCAACAGATCTCCGCCGACACCGAGGTGCAAACCGTGCTCACGACCTACGACGTGACACCCGGGACATTCCTCGACCTGCTGGAAGAACTGCAAGAGGCCTATTCAAGCTTCATTTGCCACCAGCCCGGCTTCGTCGCCGCGTCGATCCACGTGAACGACGCCAGGACACGCATTGCCAACTATTCTCAATGGACCAGCCGCCAGAGCTTCCAAGCCCTGCTGCGCAGCGAGGAGATGCGTGCCAAGAACCGTCGCCTCACCGAACTCAGCAAGAGCTTCGAGCCGGTGATGTACGAGGTCGTCGCGGTCTTCAGCTAGGCCGTGACCCGCTGTCCGCCTCAGTCCCTCTTCGCTCTCGGCTCCAGGGGGAGAAGTCTCACACTTGACAAGTGTCTCTCGAATGCATAGTCGTTAGTATACTAACGATACGACGCCACTGCGTTGCTGAGGAGACGAGAATGCTCGACGGAATGTTTTTCACGGAGCCTGGACCGGAGAAATTCCCAATCCCCGCCGGCGTCTATGCCGAAACCGTCACCTCGGTACGCCACTACACCGACCGGCTGTTCAAGTTCCGGATCACGCGGCCGATGAGCTTTCGTTTCCGCTCCGGCGAGTTCGTCATGATCGGGCTCCCCAATGCACAGAAGCCGGTGTTCAGGGCTTACTCCATCGTCAGCCCCGCTTGGGACGACGAGATCGAGTTCTTCTCGATCAAGGTGCCCAACGGCCCGCTGACGGAGCATCTGCAGAAGATCACGGCCGGCGACACCGTCTTGATGCGGAAGAAGTCTACGGGGACCTTGGTGGTCGATGCATTGCTGCCCGGCAAGCGCCTCTACATGTTCTCGACCGGCACCGGTATCGCGCCCTTCGCCTCGCTGATCCGCGACCCCGAGACCTATGAGAAGTTCGACGAGGTGATCGTGACCCACACCTGCCGCGAGGTTGCCGAACTGGCCTTCGGGCAGGAGCTCATGCGGAGCATCCTGGACGACCCGCTGGTCGGCGAGTACGCGCAGGGGCGCCTCAGGCACTATGCCACCGTGACGCGCGAGGATTTCTCTCAAACGGGCCGAATCACCGACCTGATCACGTCGGGCAAGCTCTTCGACGACCTTGGCCTGCCGAGGATGTCGCCCGAGGAGGATCGCGCCATGATCTGTGGCTCCATGGCGATGCTGCGCGACACCCGGCAGATCCTTGAGGAATTCGGCTTGGTCGAAGGCGCCAACAACAGACCGGGCAGCTTCGTCGTCGAGCGCGCCTTCGTCGATTGAGCCGGGTCGGCTTTCAAGCGTTCCCTCAGTCCGGCCGATCCCTCCATCGGACCGGCTGCTACATGGCTGCCGTCCGCCGATCCTCGTTTGGAAGCGCAAAGGGCGGACCAATCCGGTCCGCCCAGCGCACCTCTGGTATCGACTAGATCAGATCGAAGCGATCGAGAGTCATCACCTTGTCCCAGGCAGCCACGAAGTCGTGCACGAAGGTCTGCTGGGAATCTTCGCAGGCATAGACCTCTGCGACGGCACGGAGCTGAGAGTTCGAACCGAAGACCAGGTCGACGGCCGTCCCGGTCCATTTGACCACGCCCGTCGCGGGGTCGCGGCCCTCGTAGAGAGCTTCGTCGTCGGACGACTTCCGCCACGCCGTGGCCATGTCGAGCAGGTTGACGAAGAAATCGTTGGTGAGCGTCTCGGGCCGCTTGGTGAACACACCGTGATCTGTCCCGCCATGGTTTGCCCCGAGAGAGCGCAGGCCACCAACGAGCACCGTCATCTCAGGCGCGGTCAAGGTCAGCAATTGCGCGCGATCCAACAGCAGTTCCTCGGGCGACCTGCGGTGCCCCTTGCCGACATAGTTGCGGAAGCCATCCGCCGTCGGTTCGAGATAGGCCACCGAGTCGACCTCGGTTTGATCCTGCGTCGCGTCGGACCGCCCCGGCTGGAAGGGAACGGTGACGTCGTGGCCGGCCCTCTTGGCGGCCTCCTCGACGGCAGCACAGCCGCCCAGGACGATGAGATCGGCCAGCGACACCTGCTTGCCGCCTGTCTGGGCGCCGTTGAAGGCCGCTTGGATCTGCTCGTAGACCGGCAGCAGCTTCGCCAAGGCGGCCGGCTGGTTGACCTCCCAGTCCTTCATGGGTGCCAAGCGAATGCGTGCGCCGTTCGCCCCGCCACGCTTGTCGGAGCCACGGAAGGTAGAGGCCGAGGCCCAAGCCGTGCCGACCAGCTGGGAAATGGACAAGCCCGACGCCAGCAGCTTGGCCTTGAGGTCCGCGATATCGGCCTCGCCGATCAGATCGTGATCGACCGCCGGAACCGGGTCCTGCCAGATCTGCTGCTCGGCCGGCACCATCTTGCCCAGGTAGCGGGTGATCGGACCCATGTCGCGATGGGTCAGCTTGTACCAGGCCTTGGCGAAAGCCTCTTCCAACTCGGCCGGGTTCTCGAGGAAACGGCGGGCAATGGGCTCGTAGATCGGGTCCATCCTGAGCGCCATATCGGCCGTCGTCATCATCGGGGCATGCCGCTTCGAGGGGTCGTGCGCGTCCGGCACGGTGCCTTGCGCCGCCGCATCCTTGGGTGTCCACTGGTGCGCGCCGGCAGGGCTCTTGGTCAGCTCCCACTCGTAGCGGAACAAGACCTCCAGGTAGTTGTTGTCCCAGGTGATCGGGGTTTCGGTCCAAGCGCCCTCGATGCCGCTGGTGATCGTATCGACCCCCTTGCCGCTTGCGTAACTGCTGATCCAGCCCAAGCCTTGCGCTTCGAGGCTGGCGCCCTCGGGCTCCGGCCCGACGTACTGGTTGGGGTCGGCCGCGCCATGCGCCTTACCGAAGGCATGACCGCCGGCAACAAGTGCAACGGTCTCTTCGTCGTTCATCGCCATCCGGCCGAAGGTGTCACGAATGTCGCGGCCCGAAGCGACCGGATCGGGGTTGCCGTTCGGCCCCTCGGGATTGACGTAAATCAGGCCCATCTGAACCGCGCCGAGCGGATCCTCGAGATGCCGGTCGCCGCTGTAGCGCTCGTCGCCCATCCATTCGGTCTCGGGGCCCCAGTAGATATCCTCTTCCGGCTCCCAGACGTCTTCGCGACCGCCGGCAAATCCATAGGTCTTAAAGCCCATGGACTCCAGGGCCGCGTTGCCGGCCAGGATCATCAGGTCGGCCCAGGAGAGCGTCCGGCCGTACTTCTGCTTGATCGGCCAAAGCAGGCGGCGCGCCTTATCCAGGTTGCCGTTGTCGGGCCAGCTGTTGAGGGGGGGCGAAGCGCTGTGAGCCGCTAGAGGCGCCGCCGCGACCGTCATGGACCCGGTAGGTGCCCGCGCTGTGCCATGCCATCCGGATGAAGAAGGGGCCGTAGTGGCCATAGTCCGCCGGCCACCAGTCCTGTGATTCGGTCATCAGCGCTTTGAGGTCCCCCATCACGGCATCGAGGTCGAGCGTCTTGAAGGCCTCCGCGTAGTTGAAGGCTTCTCCCATCGGATCGATGAGGGGAGAGTTCTGGTTGAGAACCCTCAGATTCAACTGGTTGGGCCACCAGTGCTGGTTTGCCGTGGTGCCAGACAACAGGTGTCGGCGAGCGCCGCTCATGACCGGGCATTTGCTTTCGCTCGTTGGGGTTACGCCGTCCATAAGGTCCTCCTTTAAAGTTCGATTGAGTTTGCAGCGGCTTCAAGAAGACCGCGTTCTTGCGTCCTTGTATCCGATTTGGGGTACGCGGCCCGGCCGGGCAACAGGCCTTGGCGGGGAGCCAAGAGATCGCCGACCATCGTAAGCGCCGGGCAGTGTGACAAGGACATCTCCTTCGGTGATCAGACTCCCAATCTATGCGCGCGCAACACATAAGGGAAATAGAATAAAAGGATTTTTCTGATCGATTATGTCGATTAAACACGCTAAGCTACCGTCCACCGCGAAACAGTCGGTTTGCCGCCATGAACACACGGGATCTCGAGTATCTTGTCGCCGTCGCCGAGGAGCTGCACTTCGGCCGAGCGGCAGAACGCTGCCATGCCAGTCAACCGGCCTTGAGCGGCCAGCTGCGCAAGCTGGAGGATCGCCTGGGCGTACAGGTCTTCGAACGCACCAAGCGCCATGTCAGGCTGACGGAGATCGGCAAGCCGATCGTGGCGCGCGCCCGGGAGATCCTGCAGCAAGTCAAGGCGATGGAGGATATCGCCGCGGCCCACAAGGACCCCTTCGTCGGCGCCTGCACGCTCGGCATGCCGCCGACGATCGGCCCCTTTCTGACACCTCTCTTACTACCGGCGATGAAGCACTATCTGCCGGAGGTCCGCTTGGAGCTGATCGAGGATTTCACCGATCACCTGGAGCAGCAGCTGGCGGACGGCGCGTTGGACCTCGCGATCCTCGCTACCAGCCCGACACGCAAGATCCTGTCCGAGATCGTCCTGTACGAAGAGCCCTTCTGGGTGGCGATGCCGAACGATCATCCGCTGACGCGCGACGAGACCGTCGCCATCGAGCAGATCGAGCCGAGAGAGCTGCTGCTACTGTCGGACGGGCATTGCCTGCGCGATCAGATCTACGAAGCCTGCAAGCTGGACAGGTCCCGCGAACGCGGCGATCACGGCCCGCGGACCCAGAAAACCAGCCTCTCGACCATTCTCTCGCTGGTTGGATCCGGCGAGGGCGTGACGCTGGTGCCGGCCATGAGCCTCGCGGGTGGCTGGGTGACGGATGCGGGCATTTCCGTGCGCCGCGAGCAAAGCGGGACCGCCGGGCGAACCGTCCGACTGACCCACCGAAAGGGCTACCCGCGCATGGCGCTGGTCGAGCGGCTGGCGGACATCGTCGCCGCAATCGTGCCGAACACGGTTCATCCCTCACGGCGCTAGACGGCGGCCCTTCCCCGCGGGGCGCACCCAGGCGCTTCGGAAATCCTGATCCAAGAGTGCAAGAAACTCTAATTTACAGAAACGTGCCACCTCTCAATTGTGCTAGTGACTGACCAGCAGACCTGGGTAGCGAACCATCGGCATCGTCCGTCGCGAGGCTTGAATAACAGCTGGACGTGTTGCGGTGACGCCTTGGGTGCCCAACAGCGATACATGAGGTGACTGAAGATGATCCGGACCGGGAAAGAATACATCGAGTCAATTCGAGATGGGCGGCTCGTCTATATTGATGGAGAGAAGGTCAAAGACGTCCCCACCCACCCCATGTTCAAGCCTTTGGTCGACGTCAAGGCGCGCATGTACGACATGGCGCACGATCCAGCCACCGCCGACATCATGGCCTACGAGGACAAGGGCGAGAAGTACGCCGTCGGCCTGAAGCTGCCCTACAGCCAGGAAGACTGGTGGATGAAGCGGCGCTCCACCGACCGCCTGTTCGAGGAGATCAACGGCATCGTCACCCGCGTCGGCGACGAGACGGTGGGCGAGATGTGGTCGCTCTACGACGGCCAGGACCTCTTGAACGAGGTCGATCCCCAGTTCTCGGAGAACATCCGCCGTCACATCGACAAGGTCATCAAGCTCGATCCCTTCCACGTCTCGGCCAACACCGACCCCAAGGGTGATCGCTCCAAGCCGCCGCAGGAGCAAGACCCCGACATGCTGCTGCATGTGGTGAAGGAGACCGATCAGGGCATCGTGGTGCGCGGCGCCAAGTACGAGACGGCGGCCGCCTACGCCAACCAGGCCTTCACCAAGCCGACCATCGCCAACTGGGGCAGCGACGAACTATCCGACTACGCGGTCGGCTTCATCTGCGACCTCGGTTCGCCCGGCATCAAGATCATCTGCCGGACCGGCTTTGCCGGACGCGCCTCAGCCGACGACTATCCGCTCGCCAACCGCTTCGACGAGGTCGACGCGCTGGTCATCTTCGACAACGTGCTGATCCCCTGGGAGGACGTGCTCTTCTATCGCCACACCCGGGCGGCGACCTTCATCCGCGCGACCTTGCATCGCTATTCCGCCTTCGCCTTCGTGCAGCGGAACCTGAAATTCGCCGACATGATGATCGGTGCCGCCCTCTTCAACGTGCGGCAGACCGGCTTGGAGCGCCAGCAGGCGGTGCAGGAGAAGCTGTCCGTTCTGGCCACCTACCGCGAGGGCATCAATGCCCACCTGACGGCCTCCATCGCGCTCGCCGAGCGCAGCCCCGGCGGCCTGATGATGCCCAATCAGTCACTGCTCTATACCGGCCGCGTGCATGCCTGCTCCAAGCAGCACGAGATGATCCATATCGCGCGCGAACTCTGCGGTGGGCAGATCTGCGTCACCCCCGATTCCGCGGCCTTCGAGGACGAGGAGACCAAGGAGTGGCTGGAGAAGTTCTACACCATCAATGAGGACTGGATCTCCGACGACCGGCGCAAGCTCCTGGTCTTTGCCCGCGACCTCCTGAACTCCGACTATGCCGGTCACCGGCTCACCTTCCAGCTCTTCGCACAGTCACCGCCCTTCGCGCATCTGGGCGCCGTCTACCGGAACTTCTATTGGGACGGACCGCTGCGTTTCGTGCACAAGGCCGCAGGCCTGTCGGAGCGCGTGCTGCAGGAAAAGGCGCCCGGGCATCAGGACAGCTCGATCAACAAGTGGTTCGCCAATCACACGCCGATGCTGCCGCAGCAACTGGACCAGGCCTAGCCTGCCGGACGAAAGCGGGACTTCGACCCATGGCAGAAGCACTCGACCAGGATCTGAAACGGCTCTTTTTCGACGGCATGAGCCAAGCCGCCTGCACCGTCAACGTCGTCACCACCGACGGCGCGGCGGGACGTGCCGGGGTCACCGTCTCTGCCATGGCCTCGGTGTCGGCGGATACGCCGAAGCCCTCGCTTCTGGTCTGTGTTCACCGCAAGAGCCCGGCGGCCACGGCCATCCTCGACAACGAGGTCTTCTGCGTCAATGTCTTGCGCGACGACCAGTCCTACATCTCCGACACCTTCGCCGGGCGTTTCAAGGAGCAGCTAGAGGACAAGTTCGACTGCGCAGACTGGACAACGCACGTCACCGGCGCGCCACGCGTCGTCGACCCCCTGGTCGCCTTCGACTGCCGGCTGACGGCCAGCCACGAGGTCGGCACCCACCACATCTTCTTGGGCCAGGTGGAGGAAATCTTCGTTGCCGATCGAGGATCGCCGCTGATCTACGCCAATCGCGCCTATGGCTCGACCATGCGTATCGATCGAACAGCATCGATCACGGCGGGCCAGGAAGCTTCCGGCAGGAGCCTTTCGATCGCTTGCCTGCACACCTTCGCCCCCTACTTCCTGCCGGGTCTCATCACCGACCTCAAGAAGCAGCAAAGCAACCTCAAGCTGGAGCTGATCGAAGGCGACCAGCGCTACCTGCAGGCCAGCCTGATGGCTGGCGAGGCCGATGTCGCCCTGCTCTACGACATGGCCTTGCCGGATGAGATCGAGACCGAGGGCTTGACCCAGCTCCACACCTACGTCCTGCTGGCCGAAGGGCACCCCTTGGCGGAAAAGGCGTCCCTAACGCCGGCCGACCTTGCCGGCGATCCCATGATCCTGCTGGATGCGCCGCCCAGCCGGGACTACTTCCTCTCGATCATGCGCGACGCCGGTATCGAGCCGACGCTAGCCTATCGTTCGACCTCCTTCGAACTGGTGCGCAGCCTTGTAGGCCACGGTTTGGGCTATGCGCTGCTGGGCACCAAGCCGGCCTCCTCCATGACCTACGACGGCCTGGCCTTGATCACCCGTCCGCTGGCGGCGGATAGCGAGCCGAGCCGAATCGTCTTGGCTACGCGCAAGAAT
Source organism: Rhodospirillales bacterium (assembly GCA_963669385.2). Classification (GTDB taxonomy): domain Bacteria; phylum Pseudomonadota; class Alphaproteobacteria; order Kiloniellales; family JACOMY01; genus JACOMY01. The sequence goes on along the minus strand of CAXXGD010000061.1, from coordinate 68,237 downwards.
GCGCAGATGTCCGAGGCGGCGAAGGCCTTCGCAGAGCTATGCCGGCTACGCTTCGGGCTTGGACACTGACTAGGCAGAAAGGGCTGGGCATGGAGCATAGGCGCGTTCGCACCTTCAACACGAAGGACACCTACCCCGAGCAAAACCTGGACAACGACCTTTGCCAAGCCGTCGTCGCGCGCGGCCGCTTGGTCTTTCTGCGCGGCCAGTGCCCGCAAGAGCTGGACAGCGGCAAGAACCTCGACAGCCACGATCCCGTCGAGCAGACGCACAAGGTGATGCAGAACATCAAGCAGCTGATCGAAGAGTGCGGCGGCACGATGGAGCATCTGGTGAAGATCGTCGTCTACCTGACCGACGTGCGCCATCGCGAGGCCGTCTATCGGACCATGGGCGAGTACATCAAGGGCGTCCATCCGGTCTCCACCGGCCTGGTGGTGCAAGCCTTGGCACGGCCGGAGTGGCTGGTCGAGATCGACGGCACCGCGGTGATCCCAGACTGAAGAGGACCCTCTTTCATGACCTTCTCGATCGCCGCGCGCTGCCAGGCGACCGGCATGCTGGGCGTGGCCGTCTCCTCCTCCTCGCCGGCCGTCGCCGCACGCTGCGCCTACGTCCGTGCCGGTGTCGGCGCGGTCTTGAGCCAGAACATCACCGACCCGCGCCTGGGCGACAAGGCGCTTGATTTGCTGGCTTTGGGCGCCAGCGCGCAGGAAGCGCTCTCCATCGTTGAGAAGTCCTCCGACCATATGGCCTATCGCCAACTGGTCTGCGTCGACGGCGAAGGGCGCTCGGCTGTCTTCTCCGGCAGCCAGGCCTTGGGCAAGTGCGGAGACGCGAGCGGTCCGGACGTCGCCAGCGGGGGCAACCTGCTGGCCGACGAGCGCATCCCCGAGCGCATCGTCGAGGCCTTCTTGGCCAGCAGCGGCCACCTGGCCGAGCGGATCTTGGGGGCGATGCAAGCGGCCGTCGATGCCGGCGGCGAGGCCGGCCCCATCCACTCGGCCGGCTTGAAGCTGGCGGACAAGGTCTCCTGGCCGGTGGCGGACCTGCGCGTGGATTGGACCGAAGGCTGCCCAATCCAGGAGCTCTGCACCCTGTGGCACCTCTATGAGCCGCAGCTGGAGGACTATGTCCAAAGAGCGAAGGCACCGGATCAGGCGCCCAGCTACGGCGTGCCGGGAGACGAGTAGGCCGTCGCCTGCCGCGATTGGGGCAGCCGATTTCGTCCCGCAGAGGCAAATGCCTCTACGTCGGGCTTGACCTGCGCCTGCGGGGCAGCATGCTTCGCGCTGCGAGGAGGTCTTCGGCTGACCGAAGGCTCGGCCAACCCGATCAAGGCACGTCCATGCCACTCAGATTCACCCTTCGACAGCTCGAGTATTTCGTCGCCGTGGGAGAGACCGGCAGCATCGCCGCCGCCTCTAGCCGCGTGAACATCTCGCCGCCCTCGATCTCCGCGTCGATCTCCCAGCTGGAGCAGGAGTTCGGCATTCAGCTCTTCATCCGCCAGCACGCGCAGGGCCTGTCGCTGACGCCGGGCGGGCGGCGCTTCTTCAACGAGGCCAAACAGATCCTCGATCAGGCCGAGGCGATGCACGAGTTGGCCAGCGACATCTCGGAGCGCGCGCGGGGGCCGATCACGCTTGGCTGCTTCGTCACCTTGGCGCCACTGGTCATGGCTGCCCTGCGCAAGTCCTTCGAGCAGGCCCATCCCGGCGCGCGGGTCGGGCTGGTCGAGGCACACCAGGCGCGTCTCTTGGAAATGCTGCGCCGGGCGGAAATCGACGTCGCGATAACCTATGACCTCGAAATCCCGCAGGATGTCGACTTCTTGCCCCTGGCCGAATTGCCGCCCTATGTGCTGATGGCGGCCGATCATCCGCTCGCCGAACGGGACAGCGTGGGGTTGGAGGAACTGGCGGCCGAACCCATGGTCTTGCTCGATCTACCACTGAGCCGAGAGTACTTTCTCTCGCTCTTCCAGCAGGCAGGACTACGCCCGCGCATTGGCGAACGCCCCAAAGAAATGGCGGTCCTGCGCAGCCTGGTCGCCAACGGCTACGGCTATGCCCTGGCCAACATCCGCCCCAGGATCACGCTGGCACCCGATGGGGAGGCGCTTAAGAGCGTGAAGCTCGCCGGCGACTTCCGGGCCATGACCTTGGGTCTCGCCACGATCCTGTCGGAGCGTAAGTCGCGGATCGTCACGGCCTTCCTGGAACACTGCCAAGCGCGGGGGTGGATGCAGAGAACATCCCCGGCATGTCGCCGCCGGTGTAGGGCCCTCCTACAAACCAGCCTCCAGGCGCTTGACCAGAGTTGCCAGCATCGCATCGCATCGCTCGAGCTGCTCGATCGTGACGAACTCATCCGGCTTATGGCCCTGGGCCATCGAACCGGGACCACAGATCACCGAAGGAATCTCCAGCTCCTGATCGAAGAGCCCGGCTTCCGTCCCGAAGGCCACCTTGGTGGTGCTGTTGGCGCCGGTCAGCGACTTCACGAAGGCAACGGCCTCGGCCTCCTTGGGGGTGTCCAGGCCGGGGTAAGCGTTGCGCACCTCCAGCTCGATAGACGCTTCCGGGAAGCGGCCCTTGAGCGGCGCGAGGATCGTTCGGGCCTCACCACGGAGGTCTTCAATGATCTCTTTCGGGTCGTCGGCGGCGACGTTGCGGATCTCCATGTCGAGCTCGCAGAGGCTCGGCACGATGTTCAGCGCCACCCCGCCAGACATCTTGCCGACATGCAGCGTCGTGTGGGGCACGTCGTAGTCAGGGTCAGAGGCCCCCCCTGCTTCGAGAGCAGCCTGCTTAGCGCGTAGCGCGCCGATGAAATCGCACGCGAGGTGCAAGGCGTTCAAGCCGGACGGAGCGAGCGCCGAGTGGGCTTCGCGACCGACGCAGCGAACCCGCAATGCGGTCTTGCCCTTGTGCCCCGTCGCGACCGCCATGGAGGTCGGCTCTCCGACGATGCAGGCCAAGGGGCGCGCCGGGGCCGACTTCAGCGTCTCGAGCAGGCGCCGTACCCCAATGCAGCCGATCTCCTCGTCGTAGGAGAGCGCAAGGTGCAGGGGCGTGCGCAACTCGGACTGAGAGGCAAGCCGCATGGCGTTGACCGCGCAGGCCACGAAACCCTTCATATCCGCCGTGCCTCGCCCGAAGAGACGGCCGTCGGCCGCGGTCAGCGTGAAGGGATCGACGCTCCAGGCCTGCCCCTCGACCGGAACGACGTCGCTGTGCCCGGAGAGCATGACGCCGGGCCGATCCTTGGGCCCCACTGTGGCATGGAGGTTCGCTTTGGTGCCGCTTTCGTCATGCACCAGTTCGTAGTCGATCCCGCACTCCTCCAGGAGGGCCGCGACATAGGCGATGAGCTCCAGGTTGGAGCGCAAGCTCACCGTCGGGAAGGCAATCAGGCGGTCCAGGATTTCCAGGCTTGCCATAGGGCGCCTCAGGTTTGGCTGTCTCCTCCTCTTCAATCACAGACCCGCCGCCCGCGAAAGTCGCTTTCCCCTAAGACCTGCTTCGGCGCTGCCGAATCTGCCCCTTCGGCAATTCCGAAGCAATGGCTCGGCATTCGCTCCTTTCCTGCCAAGGCGGCTTGCTTGAGATTGCTTGTCAAAGGCGACACCGCCATCGCCGGGTACGCAGGGAATGGGAACACAATAATGGCGTCGAACAGCAACGGCACGGCCATCGACGTGCACGCGGTCAGCAAGACTTTCGGGGTCGGAAGCGCAGCCGTTACAGCGCTGAAAACAGTCTCACTGGATATCAAAGACAACGAATTCTTTACACTTCTCGGTCCGTCCGGCTGCGGCAAGACCACCTTGCTGCGCATGATTGCCGGGCTTTGAAGAACCCACCACCGGCCAGATCGTACTGCACGGCGCAGACATCCAATCGCTGCCGCCGCACAAGCGCCGTGTCAACACCGTGTTCCAGAGCTACGCCCTCTTCCCCCCACATGACGATCGCCCAGAACACATCGCCTTCGGGCTGCAGAACCTGCGCTGGCAGGGCAAGCGGATCGAGGCCCGCGTCGCCGACATGCTGAAGCTGGTTGCACATGGAGGCTTTCGCCGGCCGCCGGCCCGACCAGCTGTCCGGCGGACAGCGCCAAAGGGTGGCGCTGGCCCGTGCCTTGGCCCCCGAGCCGGAGGTGCTGCTGCTCGACGAGCCGCTCTCGGCCTTGGACTTGAAGCTGCGCCAGGCGATGCGCGACGAGCTGAGGAACCTGCAGCCGGCAGACCGGCATCACCTTCATCTTCGTGACCCACGATCAGGAAGAACGCTCTGGGGATATGTCGGACCGGATCTGCGTGCTGGGGCCACGGCGAGAATCCAGGCGAGATCGGCACCCCGGACGAGATCTACGAGAACCCGGCCAACCGCTTCGTCGCGGATTTCATCGGCGATACCAACTTCATGGAGGTGGACGTGCTCAACGTTGCCGACGGCATGGCCACGGTCCAGACCCCCATGGGCTTTCAGGTGACCGCACGTCAAAGGCAAGTCGCTGCCGGCCAGAAGGCCACGCTGTCGTCTCAGGCCCCGAGAAGATCAGCCTGCAGCAGCAGGCCAGCGGTATCGTCATGGACGGCGAGATCGTCAACCGCAACTACCTGGGCGGCTACACCCACTACATCGTGCGTATCGGCGAGGGCGGAACTGCGCGTCTCCAAGCGCAACAGCGTCAGCGACGGCGTTGTCTTTGACCTGCACGAGACCGTGAAGCTGGGGCTTCGAGGAGAACTCGGCAAGGGTGTGTTAGGCCAATGAGGCGCCTCACCTTCAATGTCTGGGGGGCGCCTGCCCTCTCACATCATCATGCTGCTGACCTTGATCGTTCCGATCGGCATCGTGATCCTGGTCTCCTTCTCCACCCGCGGCCCTTACGGCGGCTTCGAGAGTACCTCTTCTCGACCGGGGCCTACCAGCAATTGCTCTTCGAGGAGGGCTGGTCGGGCGAGGTGGAGTTCAATCCGCAATACCTCATCATCATCGGCCGAACGGTCGGCCTGGCCGTGCTGACAACCATCATCTGCCTGGTCCTGAGCTTTCCCGTCGCCTATTTCATCGCCCAGCAACGGGCCGGCTTGAAGGCTATCCTGATCTATCTGGTCACCCTGCCCTTCTGGGTGTCGATGATCGTTCGCGTCTACGCCTGGCTGATCATCCTCGGCAATGACGGCGTCATCGAGAAGGGCCTGCGCTTTACCGGCCTTGCCGACGACATCGGCTCTCTGCTCTTCACCAACACGGCCATGCTGGTGGGCATGGTCTACAGCTACATCCCGCTGATGATCCTGCCGATCTTCGCCTCGGGTGGAGAAGCTGGACGGCAGCCTGGTGGAGGCCTCTCACGACCTCTACGGCAACCGCATGGTGACCCTTTTCAAGGTCATCGCGCCCTTGACCCGGCCGGGCATGATCTCGGGCGCCATCCTGGTCTTCGTGCCCTGCCTGGGCGCGGTTCTGGAACCGATCCTCTTGGGCGGCGGCAAGAACCTGATGATGGGGAACCTGATCTCCAATCAGTTCGGCGGCGCCCGCAATTGGCCCCTGGGCTCGGCCATCGCGATCGTGCTGATGAGCCTGGTGATGATCTTCCTCATGGTCCAGGGCCTGCGCGCCAGCCGGGGCAAAGAGAAGGCAGCCCTCTGATGGCCGGCAGAAAGCACGACGTTAAGCGCTACCCGGGCCTCAAGCCCTTCACGCTGCTGTTCTTCGCCTACCTCTACCTGCCGATCGCGGTGGTGATCCTCTACTCCTTCAACGCCAGCCGGCTGGTCTCGGTCTGGGAGGGTTTTTCCTTCAAGTGGTACGCCAGCGCGCTGGCCAACGGAGAACCTGATCAACGCGGTCAAGGTCTTCGCTCACGGTGGCGGTCATCGCCACGGTGGTGGCGACCACGGTGGCACTCTTGGCCGCCCTCGTCTTGGTGCGTGGCCACAATGTCCGCTTCCGCCGGGTGTCGGAGACCGTCGTCAACCTGCGCGCTACTGCTGCCGGAGATCGTGGTCGCGGTGCCGTGGCCGTCCTGATCCTATTTTCGGAGATCGGGCTCGCCAGCGGTATCACCAAGCTGGCGATCGCGCATTCCACCTTCTGCATCCCCTTCGCCTTTCTGCCGATCCGCGCGCGCTGCATGCAGGGGCATGCAGACAGACGTCGAAGAAGCCGCCCAGGACCTCTACGCCAATCAGTGGGTCACCTTTCGGCGGGGTGACCTTGCCCTTGATCCTGCCGGGCGTCTTTGCCGGCGCGATGCTGGCCTTCGTCATCTCGATGGATGACTTCATCACCTCCAACCTCCTGAACTCGGGCGGTGCGACCACCCTGCCGGTCTACATTTTTTCGCTGATCCGCCAGGGGGTGACGCCCGAGCTCAACGCGATCTCGACCTTGATCATCGCCGTGGCGCTGATCATCGCCACCGTCGCGTTCCTCCTTCACCGTCGAAAGTAAAACCTCAAAGCAAGCAAGGGAGACCAAAGCAATGCTGAAAAAACTCGTCCTATCGACCGCGTCGGTCGGTCTGGCTCTGGGATTGGCCCTTGGCAGCGCCCAGGCCGACGGAGAGCTCAATATCTATATCTGGGCTGATTCCATCGCGCCAGAATTGATCGAGAAGTTCCAAGACGAGACCGGCCGTTACGGTCAACGTCGACTCCTTCTCCTCCAACGAGGATGCACTGACCAAGCTGCAGGCTGGCTCCTCCGGCTACGACATCGTCACGCCCTCGCAGCACTTCGTGAAGATCATGATCGACTCCGGCCTCCTGGAGGGACATCGACGCGCATGACCTCGCCGCCTTTGGGCAGGTGGAACGACGAGTGGAAGAATACCTGGGTGGGACCCGGACAACAGCTATTCCATTCCGCTCGCCTATGGCTCGGCCGGCTTCACGGTGAACCGCGACCTCTACGACGGTCCGGTCGATAGCTGGGCGATCTACTTCGAGCCACCGGAAGAGCTACAGGGCAGCATCGCCAGCCTCTCCTACCCCGACGAGGTGGTGGGCGCAGCCCAGCTCTACCTCGGCGTCGAGTTCTGCAGCGAGGACCCCAAGGAGATGAAGAAGGTCCTGGATCTGCTGGCCGCACAGAAGCCGCACGTCACCGCCTACACCAGCGACAACATCGAAAACCGCATCGGCGGCGGCGAGGTGAAGATGCACTTCTGGTGGGATGGCAACAGCCTGCGCACCCGCAACGACGGCGCCAACATCGAGTACGCCTCGCCCAAGGAAGGGCTGGTGGGCTGGATCGACAGCTTCGTCGTGCCCAAGGGCGCCGACAACATCGACAACGCCAAGACGTTCATCGACTTCATGAGCAGGGTCGAGAACGCGACGACGCAGTACAACTACTATGCCCACTCCTCGCCCGTCGAAATCGACCTCGCCAAGGCGAAGTACACGCCGGAGAACGCGCCGGAGCTCTTCCCCAGCGTGCCGGTGGAGATGTCGAAGGCCTGCACGCCGGCCGGCCAGGACCTGGTGACCAAGGTCTGGACCCAGCTGCTACAGTAATATCCCCACGGTCGTGTCAGGAGTTCGAATGGGCTCCTGACACCCCAGGCCCGAAACCGGAGAGCTCCATGTCACGCCCGTCGCGCTACGATATCCTGTTCGAACCGGTTGAGATCGGCCCGGTGACGGCGAAGAACCGCTTCTATCAAGTGCCGCACTGCAATGGGATGGGCTATCGCGACCCAACGGCCCTGGCGGAGATGCGCGGCATCAAGGCCGAAGGCGGCTGGGCGGTGGTCTGCACCGAGCAGGTGGAGTTTCACCACACCTCCGACATCACCCCCTTCATCGAGCTTCGGCTATGGGATGATCGCGACATCCCCATGCTCGCGCGTATGGCCGAGAAGATCCACGAGCACGGCAGCCTGGCCGGCTTGGAACTGGCCTACAACGGCCTGAACGGTCCGAACCTCTACGGGCGCGAAGTGCCGATGTCGCCGACCGGTTTGCCGGTGGCGACATTCACCTACGACCCGATCCAGGCCCGCACCATGGACAAGGAGGACATCCGCAACATCCGCCGCTGGCACAAGCAGGCGGCGGTTCGGGCTAAGCAGGCCGGCTTTGACCTGATCTACGTCTATGCCGGCCATGCTTTGGGGTTCATGCATCACTTCATCTCAAAGCGCTACAACCACCGCAGCGACGAGTACGGCGGCTCGCTGGAGAATCGCGTGCGCATCGTCAAGGAGATCCTGGAGGACACCAAGGAGGCCGTCGGCGATAGCTGCGCCGTCCCCTGCCGCTTCTCCACCGACGAGTTGCTGGGTCCTGCAGGCCTCGAACGGGCCGAGGCCGAGGACATGATCGGCCTCATCGCCGAGTTGCCCGACCTTTGGGACGTGGTGCTGGCCGGCTGGGAGAACGATTCCCAGACCTCCCGCTTCGGCCCTGAGGGGCGACAAGAGCCCTTCATCGAGGGCGTCAAGAAGCTGACGACCAAGCCGGTGGTCGGCGTCGGCCGCTACACCTCCGCTGACCGCATGGTCTCCATCGTCAAGAAGGGCATCGTCGACATGATCGGCGCGGCGCGGCCCTCGATCGCCGACCCCTTCCTCCCAAAGAAGATCGAGGAGGGACGCTTCGACGACATCCGCGAGTGCATCGGCTGCAACATCTGCGTCTCCGGCGACTTCACCATGTCGCCGATCCGCTGCACCCAGAACCCGACCATGGGAGAGGAGTGGCGGCGCGGCTGGCATCCCGAACGGATCCGGAAAAAGGAGACCGACAAGCCCGTGCTGATCGTCGGCGCCGGGCCGGCCGGTCTGGAAGCGGCCCAAGCCTTGGGCAAGCGCGGCTACGATGTGACCTTGGCCGAAAAAGGCACGGAGCTTGGCGGGCGCACAGTTCGCGAGTGCCTGCTGCCCGGCCTCTCCGCCTGGGTGCGGGTGAAGGACTACCGCGAACTGCAATTGCATCAGTTGGCCAACGTCGAGATCTACTTCGACAGCGAGCTGGACGCGGACTCGGTCTTGGAATTCGGTTTCCCGCGCGTCGTCGTGGCCACAGGCGCTAGCTGGCGTGCCGATGGCGTCGGCCACCATCACACCAGGGCCATGCCGATCGCGGAGGGCACGCAGGTGCTGACGCCCGACGATCTAATGGACGGCAGCCTCCCTGACGGCAAGCGCGTCATCGTGTGGGACGACGACCACTACTATATGGGCGGCGTGCTCGCCGAACTCCTGGCTGAGAAGGGCTATGAGACACTCTACGCGACGCCGGCGTCGGAGGCCTCGACCTGGACCAGGAACACGATGGAACAGCACTTCATCCAGGCGCGGCTGATCGAGAAGAGCGTAGGCTTACGCCCCTTCACCAATCTGGATGCCATCGGCAAGGGCGTGGTGACCGCGTCATGCGCCTTCACCGGCAAGCAAGATGAGATCGCGGCGGATGCCGTCGTGCTGGTCACCTCGCGCAGTCCCAACGACAGCCTGGCTGTCGGCCTCAAGGCGCACCAGTCGGACTGGGCCGATGCCGGCCTCGAGGCGGTGACGACGATCGGCGATGCGCTGGCGCCTGCCACCATCGCGCATGCCGTCTATGCCGGCAGGCGCTACGCCGAAGAGCTCGACGGCCCGCCGGTCGACGGCGACAGCGTCCCTTTCAAGCGCGAGATCGCCGAGTTGCTGCCCTCCTAACTTCGCTTACGCGGAAGGCGGACCCACCCAGGCTTTGACCTCGTGCCTGACCGGCGTACACTTGCCCTACTGGTCCGAGGCGCCAATACCGACAGGGCCACGAAGGGAGAGCGATCATGAAGGACTGCGTCGCCGCCATCTGGGACGCCATCGATGCCGAGCGGGACTACTCGGTGGAGCTAACCCGCGATCTCGTGCGCATTCCCTCGGTCAACCCCAAGTTCCAAGTGGATCCCGGCATCAACCGCGAAGCCGAGGCGCAAGACTTGGTCGCCGCGCGCTTGGCCGAGGAGGGCTTCCAGGTCTCCAAATGGGATGCCTTTCCCGAGCGGCCCAACGTCGTCGGCGACTGGGACGGCGACGAAGAGAAGAGCCTGATCATCGGCGGCCATATCGATGTTGTCCCCGTCGGCGATACCTCGGCCTGGGACCGCGATCCCTTCAGCGGCGACATCGACGAGGGCAAGGTCTGGGGGCGCGGCGCCGTCGACATGAAGGGCGGGATCGCTGCCTGCATCGCCGCCGCAAGGGCGATCCGGCGGGTCGGGGTCGCGCTGGAAGGGCGCCTTTCCATCCATGCCGTCGTCGACGAGGAGGCGGGAGGCTTCGGCGCCATCGACTTGCTACGACGCGGCCACGTCGCCAAGCGCGCGATCATCGCCGAGCCGACCTGGGGCTATGTCGTGCCGGCAGAAGGCGGCCTCACCTGGGTCAGGATCACCATCTTCGGCCGTCAAGCGCATGCCGGCTGGCGCTTCAACGAGATCTGGCCGCAGCCCCACAGCGAAGACCGCTTGGTGCCAGGCGTTAATGCCGTCGAGCTGGCCGTGCGCTTCCTCAATGCCTTGCGCGAGTTCGAGGCGGCGCGCTGCCGCAACAACTGGCATCCCTTGATGCCGCCGGGCCTGGCGACGATCAATCCGGGCGTCATTCGCGGCGGTGCCGGCCTGGGCGAGGACGGCAATCCGGCAGTGATGACCAATGCCGCCATGATCCCCGACGTCGTCACCATCGACCTTGACTATAAATTCATGCCGCAGGAGTCTTTCGACGAGGTCAAGGCCGAGTTCGAGAACTTCGTCCATCACTTCGCCCAGACCGACCATTGGATGCGCGCGCATCCGCCGAAGATCACCTGGAACCTCCACGACCTCTATTTCGAGCCGGTCAATACGCCGATCGACCATCCGCTGACCCAGTCGCTTGTCACGCGCTCTGAGCAACTTCACGGGTCGGCGCCGCGGATCAAGGGCTTCGAGGCCGTCGCCGACTGTGCCCACTATGCCGGCAAAGGCGTCGTGCCGGCCCTCTATGGCCCCAGCGGCGACGGCTTTCATGGCGACAACGAGTGCGTCGAGGTCGACAGCCTGATCGACACGGCCAAGGTCATTGCCGCCGCCGTGATCGACAACTGCGGCGTCAGGTGACGGTGAGAGTGTCCTTGCACCGGTAAGGGCTAGGTTGCTGACAGGGCCGCCGGCCGGCGCTAAGCTCCGGGCCGTGGCCGAGATCCGCCAAAGAGGGACCGCGCCGTCTGCGTCTCATCGCGCAGATCTGGACGGGGCAAGCGCGCCCGCGCAGCGCTCGCGTTCGCTGGCCGATCTCCCCGACGCCTCGCGAGAGAGGCTGTTGGCGCGCTGCCGCCCCTACTCCGTACATGCCGGCCAGACCATCTTTCAGCAAGGTGCGCCGCACACCTCCAGCTGCATCGTTAAGGAAGGCTTGGTGCGCACGCACTACACCGCCGCGACCGGCCGCGAGATCACGCTTGCCTACTGGTCCGAGGGTGATCTTATTGGCGGGCCGAACTTTCTCGGCGGCGGGCTCTCACATTTGGAACGCCACCGCCAACGGGACCTGTCGCCTCTTGGCGATCAACGACCCCGACCTGCGCCAACTGGCCGAAGAAGACCAAGAAATCCTGCGATGGCTGACCGACACCCCTGGCCTTCAAGCTGCGCTGGCTGTCGATCCTCTTCCAGATTCACGGAACGGAATCGGTGCGCCAGCGCATCGCCAAGCTCTTGCTGATGCTGTGTGAAATCTATGGCGAGCCGGACCAGCGCGGCATCGTCATCAAGCACAAGATCAGCCAAGGCGACCTGGCGACCCTGGCCGGCGCGTCCCGGCAGTGGACCAACCGAACCTTGGGCGACCTCAAGAGCGAGGGCCTCTTGGAGATCTCCAAGCGCCGCATCCGCATCCTCGATCTCGACCGCCTCGGCGCAATCAGCAGCGAAGAGGCCATGCTTTTCGGCTGACAGGGCTTCGACCCAAGGGCCCCACGGGGATAATCCAAGGCGGCTGTCAACTGATTGACAGCCTGGCTCCCGCAGCCGCTCCACCATCCTTGCCATAAGACGCGGGGCCTTAAGACGCGGGCGCGCAACCGCAACAGGCGGTCGACGATCGGCGAAGGTTCGCTGATGTGTATGGACGCAGCGCTTCGCGATCTTGGCGGGCCATCGCCTGCCCCGGTGCGATCGCCCCCCGGCCGAGCCCGCAGGAGTCTAGAAAGGACAGCCACATGCCAAGAGTTCTCTTATTCGATACTTGGGGGACATTGGTAGATAACTACTCGATCGCGGACGTTATTGAACCCTACGTCTTTGAATCCCACACGGCGCAAAAAATCGCTCAAGACTGGCGCTTTCAACACAAGTGGGCGATGTTCTACCTCACGCTCTGCGACAACTTCGTCCCGCATCCCGGATTGAACGAGGCTTGCCTGCGCTGGGCGCTCGAGCTGCACAACGTCCAGCTGCCGGACGATGCGATCACGGCAATCAATGCCGAGTACCACAGACTGAGGGCCTACCCCGACGTGCTGGGCGCGCTGAAGCAGCTGAAGGAGCTGGGCCTGACGCTGAAGATCATCGCCAACCCGACCAAGAAGATGATCGAGGACCATAGCCGCTATGCCGGCACCATCGCCTACCTCGACGAGATCATCAGCTCCGGCGAGGAGGCGCAGGCCTTCAAGCCCCTCGCCCAAGGTCTACCACTTGGGCATCGAGCGGGCCGGCTGCGCCAAGGAGGAGATCTTGTGGGTCACCGGGCACTTCTGGGAGGCCGTGGGTGCGCGCCGCCAGGGCTTGCGCGTCGCTTGGACCAACCGCGCCCGCCAGCCGCCTTTGAAGATCGGCGTGGAGCCGACCTACACGACGAAGAACCTGCAAGAACTGGCCGACATCCTAAAGCGCGAGATGGCTTAGAAGCCTGAAAACAAAAGAAAAACCAATACTGAAGGGAGGCGTCATGCCGGAAGGAACGCGTCGCAAGGTCACCATTCCCATGCTGATGAAGCGCATGCGCGACAGCGAGGCGATTACGCAGATGGCCGTCTACGACTACCGCACGGCGGTGGTGTCCGACCGCTTGGGCATGGACATCCTCTGCGTGTCGGACACCGGCGGCATGATTCTGTTCGGCCACAAAAGCACGGTGACGGTGAGTTTCGAAGAGGTCATGATGATGGCTCAAGGCCGTCGACCGCGGCAGCCGACTACGGCTTGCGCATGGTCGACATGCCCTATTGGAGCTTTCATATCTCGGCAGACCAGGCCGGTCGAGAACGCCGGGCGCTTCGTGCACGAAGCCAATGCCGAGGTGATGAAGTGCGAGGGCAACCAGCACCACGCGCGCAACATCGAGGCGATCGTGAAAGCAGGCATCCCGGTTCAAGGCCACATCGGGCATCACGCCGATGCGCATGCCGCAAATCGGCGGCTTCGTCGCCCAAGGCAAGACGGCCGAGCGGGCCAAGCAAATGGTCGACGACGCGATATCCTTCGTCGATGCCGGCTGCATTCTCGATTCTCTGCGAAGTCACCACCGAAGACGTCTGCGAATACTTGACGGAGACCCTTCCGGTGCCGGTCATCAGCTTGGGCGCAGGCAATAAGGCCCATGGGCGTACACATCATCTCCTCGGACCTCTTCCATCTGTGGGAAGAGCACGTGCCGCGCCATTCCAAGATCTACGAGAGATCTGATCCCGATCATGGAACGGGTCATCGGCGACTACATGAATGACGTGAAGGAGCGTTCCTATCCGGGCCAGGAGCACACCGTCTACATGAAGGAGGACGAGCTGGAGCGCTTTGCCCGGGACATGGACTGGACGAGTAAGCTGGAGGAGCTGGACCGCAGGCGGAGCGCCGCGCAGTGAGCGAGCCGCCAAGCGCGGGTAGGCACGGCCGATGACGGCCGTCTTGTTCCTCCTCGCGCTGATGGTGCTGATCTTGCTGGGCATGCCGATCGGCTTTGCCATGGCCTTGCTGCCGACGGTCTATATCGCGGTGACGGACGTCGCCCCCCTCACCTCCGTGCCCTATCAGATGTACACAGCGCTGGATAAGTTCCCGCTGGTCGCCGTGCCGCTTTTCCTCTTGGCCGGCGAATTGATGAACCTAGGCGAGGTGACCGACCGGATGCTGGCGCTCAGCCGCGAGATGGTGGGCCGCCTGCGCGGCGGGCTCTCGCACATCGCAGTAATGCTGTCGATGCTCTTCGCCAGCCTGAACGGCTCCGCCGTGGCCTCCACGGCAACGGTCGGCAACGTGATGATCCCGGCGATGAAGAAGGCCGGCTACTCCGGCAGCTATGCCGCCTCGGTCACCGCCGCTTCCTCCACCATCGGCGGCATCATTCCGCCCAGCATCGCGATGATCCTCTTCGCCAGCGTCACCAACACCTCGGTCGGCAAGCTTTTCTCGGCCGGTATTCTGCCGGGCATCCTGGTCGGACTGCTGTTCATGACGGTCGGCTATTTCGTGAGCCTGCAGCGCAACTACGAACGCTATGACGCGCCCTTCCGCTGGATCGTCCTCGGCCGGGCCTTCACCCGCGCAATTCTGGCGCTCTCCCTGCCGGCAATCCTCTATTTCGGCATCGTCGGCGGCGTCTTCACCCCGACCGAAGCGGGCGCGGTGGTCTGCCTCTTGGCCTTCCTGATCGGCAAGTTCGTCTATCGCTCGCTGAGCTATGCCGCGCTCTGGCAGGCGCTGCGCCGAACCGTGCGGATGACCGCGACGATCTTCCTGATCATCGCCGCGGCGGGCCCCTTCTCCTGGCTGCTGACCACCTTGGGCGCTTTGCAGGGCCTGGAGGCCTGGCTGGTCGGCATGGAGGGCAACCTTCTGCTGTTCCTGCTGGCCTTCCTGACGATCATCCTGGTCGCCGGCATGCTCTCCGACATCGTCGCCAACCTGATCATCCTGGGGCCGGCCTTGTTGAGCGCGGCAGTCGTGGCGGGGTTCACCGAGTCCCAGGCGGCCATGGTGATCTGCATCGGCTTTCTTCTGGGCACCATCACACCGCCGGTCGGCATCTGCTATTTCACCGCCAGCCGGATCGCCAGCGAGCGGCTGGAGCGCGTCGCCGTCGACCTGGTTCCCTTCATCGCCGCCGAAGTGGTGCTCTTGATCCTGATCCTGGCGATTCCGCCGATCACCGGGTTGATCCCGCTTCTGGCGGGCTACTGAGGGGCGGCGCAAGCATGGCAATGGCGCTCAGAAGGCTGGATCAGGCGATCGCATGGCTCTCCGACTTGGCGGCCACCTTGCTTCTGGTACTGCTGGTCGTCGTCGTGCTTTATAACGTGTTGCTGCGCTATCTTTTTGCCGACCCGCCCTTCTGGACCGACCGGGTCGGCACCTCGGCCAACATGGCGATGGTGCTGATCGGGCTCAGCCTGGCGGTCCGTCATCGCGACCTCATCGCCATGCAGGCGCTCTATCAGCGCCTGTCGGAGCGCACCGCGCTGATCCTGGACGCCGTCTGGAACGCCTCGATCCTGGCCTTCTCGCTGATCTTCGTCTGGTACGGCACCTCGGCGGCGGTGAACATGCCGGGGATGTACTGGGACTTTCAAAGCTTCTGCATCGACATCGACCTCGGCCCGCCGCAAAGCGGCTTTCTCATCTCCACGGTCAAGCTCTTCGAAGATGCGATCGCCTTGCTGATTCGGCCGTTCTGCGTCGATGGCGCCGTGCCGCAGCGCTACATGGCCATGCTGATGCCGATCGCCGGCGGCCTCTTGGTCGTCTCCAGCCTCGGCGTGATCATCGCTGACATCAGGAAGATAGCCGCCACAAAGCGATAGCGACGGCGAACAGGGGCAGGCAATCAAGGGAGGAAAGAGACGATGCGACCCATGGCGAAGACACTAAGGACAATCATGCAAGCGGCCAGTGTGCTGGCGCTCTTGGCAGCCGCCCCTGCGCTAGCGCAGGCGCAGGAGATCGTGCTCAAGACCGGTACCAGCTGGAACGACAAGTTCCCCATGGCCAAGATGCTGAACCTGCTGAACGAGTTCATGCAGGGACACTCCGACGGCCGCCTGGCGATGGACATTCACCTGGCCAAGAGCCTCTGCTCGGAGAAGACCTGCGTCGAGCAGGTGGAGCTTGGCCAGACCGACATCGGCACCGCCTCGGTCTCCAACTACGGCGGCTTCTACAAGACGCTCGAGGTGCTGACCCTGCCCTACATCTTCATCGACGACGCCGCAGCCCAAGCGGTCATCGCCGATTTCCTCTTCGAGGATCTCGCCAAGAAGTCGGCGGAGGAAGACGGCATCAAGGTCCTGGCCATCGTGCCCTTCCTGGGCTTTCGACAGCTGGAGAGCGCGGAAGGCCCGATCAAGTCACCGGCGGACCTGCGGGGCGTGAAGATCCGGGTCACCAAGTCGCCGCTCGACGGCGCCCTGATCCGGGCCTGGGGAGCGGTGGCGACGCCGGTCGCCTGGGCCGAAACCTATGACGCTCTGCAGCAGCACGTCGTCAGCGGCCTCTATATCCAAAAGAGCGTGCACGCCATGATGAAGTTCTTCGAGGTCACCCCCTACGTGACGCTCACCGGCGGGGCCTGGACGCCGATGATCATCTTCATGGACCAGGAGCGCTTCGAGGCGCTGCCGGACTGGGCCCAGCGCTCGATCGACGCGGCGGCGTCGGACCTGCGCGCACAGGTCTTCGAGATCGACCAGGACTACGCCAGCAAGATGGGCGCGGCCAACGCCGACAAGATCACCTACTACACCCCGACCGAGGCCGAGATGACCGAGTGGCGCGATGCCGCCGCGCGCTCTTGGGCGGTCGGCAAGCAGCTGAAGCTCTATGATCCGGCGCTGGCCCGGCGCATTCTGGAAGCCCAGCACGGTACCGCGGAGTTCATCAAGCAGCTGGAGGCTCTGGGATCTCTCTAACGGTCGGTCAGGCCGCGGCAGCCGATGCCGCGGCCTGATAGATCCGCGTGCCGGGCTTGAAGGCGGCCCAGCTGAACCAGAAGAGCTGGTTCCAGTGCGGCGCCGGCGTCAGCTGCGCTCCCACGAGCGGGCCATCGATGGCGCGGCCGCTGACGGTCCAGGTCGACCCGCTCTCGCGGTCCTTGATCCGCAAACTGGCGGTCTCTGGGGAGCTGGCCGCCTGCTCGAAAATCAGGACGCGGCCGTCGTCCAGGCGGCGCAGAAAGGCCTCTCCGATGTCGTGGGCGGGGGTCGTAGAAAACAGCCACCTCAACGCCGCCGACCTGATCGTTCACCACCGGCGTCTCGCGCATTGCCGCAACGGGATAGGCACAATGCTGGCCGTCAATCTCCACGCCGAAGACGAAGGACATGGCCGGCAGGCGGTCGTCGATCTCCTTGCGTACCAAATGCCACGGCTCGTCGCGCGCGGCCAGGCGCGAGAGCGGGATCATCTTCATCAGCATGCGCTGAACGAAGCGGTCCCTCAGCGTGATCGGCGGGGCGTAGAAGACCTTGGTTGCCGGATGCAGGCGCTTCCACTCGTCCCAGCGGGCCATGATCACCGGATAAGAGGTCAGGACCTCGCCTTGGTCGGGGCCGCGTATGACCTGCGCATCCAATTGCTGAATGAAGTTTCCCGTACGCCGGCAGTGATAGATGGTGTTGTTGTCGAAGGCCGTCATGTTGCGCAGGTCCAGACGGCGTCCGTCGCGCAAGACCGGCACGAAGGCCTGTCCGCTGTTGCAAAGAATGCAGTAGGAGATCATCAGCGGCGTCCCGGCGAAGGCATCGTTGAACCAATGCGGCCGCGCAATCAGGTCGCGCGGATAGGCACGCGCTACGCCCTCGAACTCGATGCCGAGAACGACCGAATCGGGCGCGAGGAAGCCGTCCGCTTCGGCGGCCTCCACCATGCGATGATCGCGCGGCGGCGCCATCACCACCGGCACGTAGAGCGCCCAGTATAGCAGGCCGATGCCAGCGGCGGCGAGACTGCCCAGCACCAGCCACATCCAGTGGCCGCGCCCAAGCAACTCGCCGCCGGCCGCCAGCAGTCCCCCGCCCCCAGGCTCGGCGAATGAGAAGAGGCCGCGCAACAGCAGGACCGCCAGGCAGAGGATGCCCAGCGCCCAGTAGAGCCGGCGGTACTTGAAGATGGTGATCTGCTGATCGCGCGAGAGGAAGACGACCAGATCGCGCGTCATCGGCGAGAAGGCGAGATAGGCCCAAAGCAGGGCGCCCACGCCGACAAGGAAAAGTCCCAGGTCGAACAGGAAGGACAGCAGCGTCACGGGATCACCTCCCAGGCAAGGGACCGCTGTGCGAGAATGGCACCTTGATCCTAACCCGCGCGCCGCCGGCCAACTGTCATGCACAAGACATTCCGCCCGCAAGCCGTCCGACTAGACTGGGCGATCCCGTTACCCAGAGGTGCAGTCATGGTCTCAGCCGAAAAGCCCCAGCGGGTGCAGCGCATTCGCCCCTACCAGCCGGGCGGAGGCTCGGCGCGCGCCGATCAGGCGCTGGAGGGCATCGCCCGCATGTTCAGCGGCTATGTTCCCAACATCCACAAGGTGATGGCGCGCAGCCCGGCGATGATCGAGGCCTTCGAGGCGATGCGCCGCTCGATGCAGAGCAGCAAGATCACCGCGCTCGAGCGCGAATTGATCTCGATCGAGGTCTCGCGCCGCAGCGGCTGCGACTACTGCATGACCGCACACACCTATTTCGCCGGCCGCTTGAAGCTTGGCGAAGAAGACCTCTCCCGCGCCGAAGCCGGTCATGCGGTCTCTGATCCGCGTCTGGCCCTCGTGCAGCGCGCCGCCCAGCGCATCCTGGACCGCCGGGGTCGGCTTGGCGACGACGAGCTGAAGGCCTTCCGCGAAGCCGGCCTCGGAGACGACGAGTTGCTGGAGGTGATCGCCGTCATCGGCTGGTACGTGATGTCGACCTACACCAATAACCTGGCGCAGACCGAAATCGATGCCTTCTTCCAGCCGCAAGAGAGGGAGGCACGCCTAGCAGGACATCGAACAGACTGACGTCAAAAAGGCCGTCACTCGTTCTTTAGCTCCAGGCGCAGGCGGTCAATCGAGGCTTCGAGGTGGGAGCGCAAGCGCTGCACGGCCTCTTCGACGTTGTTCTTTCTGCAGGCCTTCAGGACGGCCTTGTGCTCGGCCATGCTCTTGCCGATGTCGCGAGACGAGTGAATGACCATGAATTGCGCACAGCGAGTCATCCCGTCGTACTGTGCGGAAATGATCTTCATAAGGCGCTTCTTCTGGCAGGGCTCGTAGAGTGTCAGATGAAAAACTCTATTGAGATCAACCTGTTTCCAGGGGTCTTTCATCTTCTGATGCTTCTCGAGTACACTCTCGCAGGCGGCGAAATCGGCCTCGGTCAGATTGGGGATCGCCGCGGCAAGGGCCAGGGGCTCGAGTGCGAGGCGAATCTCCGCGATCTCGAGAACCTCGTCGCGCGACAGGCCTGAGACCACGGGGCTGCGTCTGGGCAGAATGTCGATCAGGTGGTCGGCCTGCAGCATCCGCATGGCCTCGCGGACGGGAATGATGCTGACCCCGAACTCCTCGGCCACCGCGCCGATCTTGATCTGCTCGCCGCCGTTCAGCTTGCCGCGCAGGATGCGGTCGCGCAGTTGGCGGTAGATCTCTGTCGGGACGTTGCCGTAGTCACGCTCCAGCACCATTAAGCAGCTCCGAATTGCCCGGCCGAAAGCTAGGTAGCCTCCAGCACCTTACTCAAGAATTGTTTGGCGCGCTCGTTCTTGGGCGCACCGAGAAGCTCCTGCGGCGGCCCCTCTTCCAAGAACTTGCCACCGTCGAAAAAACAAACGCGATCAGAAACTTCTCTGGCAAAGCCCATCTGGTGGGTGACCAGAAGCATGGTGTAGCTATGCGCCGCGGCCAGCTGGCGGATGACCTGGAGGACCTCGCCCACCATTTCAGGGTCCAAGGCAGAGGTCGGCTCGTCGAACAGCAAGATCTCGGGCTGCATCGCCAGCGTCCGGGCGATCGCAACGCGCTGCTGCTGCCCGCCCGAGAGCTGGCTGGGGTAGTGGTCGCGCTTGTCTGCCAGGCCCACCATGTCGAGCAACTCCTCCGCCCGCTTGACCGCATCGCGCTTAGCCAGGCCCAACGAGTGGATCGGCGCCTCGATGCAGTTGCCCAGGGCCGTCATGTGCGGGAAGAGATTGAAGCTCTGAAACACCATGCCGATCTTGGCGCGGATCCTGCGGATGTGCGCCTTGCTCGCCGGCACCAGCCGGTCGCCCGAGCGCATCATGTTGAAGGGCTCGCCGTCGATGTAGATGGTCCCCTCCTCGATGGTCTCCAGGGTCATGAGAACCCTGAGCACCGTGGTCTTGCCGGATCCGGAGGGGCCGATGATGGTCACCAGCTCACCGGGCGCGATATCGAGACTGAGCGCATCCAGTACGGTCAGCGGGCCGTAGCGCTTGGTTACCTGGTCGAACTTGATCTTGGGCTCGGTCAATGCAGGATCCTCTTGCGCACGTAGAATTCGGCCAGCCTAACCAGCCCGGCGGCGACCAGGCTCATGATCAGGAAGAAGGCGCCGGCGATGGTGACCGCCTCGGTGAAGCGATAGTACTCCGATCCGATCAGCTTGGAGGCATGCATCAGCTCGGCCACGGCGAGGAAGGAGAGCAAGGGCGTCTCCTTGAAGATGCCGATCAGGTAGTTGCCGAGCGCCGGCACGATGGGCGGCAGCGACTGCGGAATGATGATGTCGCGGTAGGTCCGGTAGGCGCTGAGGTTGAGCGCCTTCGCTGCCTCCCACTGGCCGGCGGGCACCGCCAGAATGCCGGCCCGGAAGACCTCTGCGCAGAGCGCCGAATTGTAGATGCCGAGCCCCAGAATTCCGGTGGTGAGCGGCGGCAGCACGATCCCCACCTCCGGCAGCAGGAAGAAGAGGAAGAAGAGCTGCACCAATAGCGGGGTGCCGCGAATGAACTCGATGACTTCACCCGCCGGGATTGACACTAGCCGCGAGGACGAGGTGCGCAGCAGCATCAAGCCGAGACCCAGCGCCAGCGCCAACAGGAAAGACAGCACTGTCGCCTGAATGGTAATCGGCACCACCGGCAAGAGTCGCGGCAAGACCACGTCGAAGGTGAATTGCCAGTCCCAATCCATAGCCTCAGTGTCCCCGTGCCAGATGCCGCGAGGCGCGCTCTTCCAGCATCCCCATAGAGAAGCGGATCAGCTGGGAGAAGCAGTAGTAGAGCGCCAGGGTCACCATGAAGATCTCGATGGTCCGATAGTGGATCTGGTTCTGCTGAACCGAAGCATAGGTAATGTCGACGAGGGTCACGGCGGAGACGACGGAGGTGGCCTTCACCATCTCGATGGTGAGGTTGCCCATCGGCGGGATCATGACGATCGCCGCCTGCGGGATCACGATCCGCACCAGGCGCTTGAAAGGCGCCATGTTGAGCGCCGTGGCCGCCTCCAGCTGGCCTCTCGGCACCGCGGTGATCGCGCCGCGAACGATCTCCGCGCCATAGGCCCCGAAGTTGAGCCCGACACCCAAGACCCCGGCCACCATCGCCGGCAGGGTGACGCCGAACTCCGGCATCACGAAGTAGAACCAGAAGAGCTGGACCAGCAGGGAGGTGCCACGGAATATCTCGATGTAGCCGATCGCAATCCAGCGGACCGGGCCGATGGCGCTAAGCTTGCCCGCCCCAGCCACGAAGGCCGATGCCATCATCAGCAGGAAGGAAAAGACCGCGACCTGAATGGTCACCAAGGCCCCCTGGAGGAGTGCCGGCAAGAAGACCCGCGTCTCCGAAAAGGTCGCGACGACCAGGCCGAACAGGAAGGCGGCCAAGGCAGCGATGGCGACGACGCGCGCGTTCATCGCTGCTCCGTTCCGCCACGCGCCAGGGGCAACCAAGACCGATCCGTCTCTCTCAGAAATCTGGCTGCGCCAAGCACCGGAGCCCCTTCCCCTCTAGTGTGGTCGATCCCCGCTTATCGTCAGGCGGTAGCCGGAACGCGTTTGCGGATAGTAGTCCCAAATCGCCTGATGCTGCACACTGCGATTGTCCCAGAACACGACCGTGCCGGGCTCCCACCTGATACGGCAATGGAATCTGGGCCGATTGATGTGATTGAAGAGAAAGCCGAGCAAGGTGGCGCTTTCCGCAGGCTCCAGGCCGACGATCTGCGTCGTGAACATCTCGTTGACGAAGAGGCCCTTGCGCCCGCTCACCGGATGGGTGCGGATCACCGGGTGCTCCGCCGAAGGGCAGGCTTCGGGGTCGAACTCCATGCCCTTGTTCTTGTAGTATTCCCGGAAGTTCTCTTCGGCGCTGTGGCGGGCCGTCAGACCGGCGAGGAAGGCCTGCATCGGCGGCGATAGGGCCTCGAAGGCCGCAAAGGTGTTGGCAAAGAGCGTGTCACCGCCGCAAGCCGGTGTCTCGCGCAGGTGCAGGATGGAGCCCATCGGCGGCTCCGGTTCGAAGGAGGAGTCGACGTGCCACGCGCGGCCGTCGTGAATGCGAGAGTTGGCGTCGGTGTGGATCTCGATGATGCCGGGCAGGCCGCCGGCGTCCGGTGACGCGGCATGGGCTTGCGGCGGCCCGAAGTGTTGGCCGAAGCGCGACAGCGCCTCCAATGACAAGCCCTGGTCTCGGAAGGAGAGCACCAGGTGATCGATCAGGGCGGTCTCGAGGACCTTGACGGTGTCTTCCGTGAGCCTCTCCGACAGGTCTAGGCCCCTGACCTCGGCGCCGACCAAGGGCGTCAAGGGACAGACTGTGGGAGGCGGACCAGCCATGATGAACGACCCTACCCTGTCGGGATGCGACGAGACGGCCGGCACGCAGGGCCATCCGCGCGCCGACCCCGCGTCATCCGGCCTTAGCCTTCGCAGAGAACCGCGGTCTTGATCTGCGGCAGCTCGTCCGGCGTGAGCCCGTGCTTTTCCATGATCGCCAGATGCTCGGGCGTGCCGATGAAGGCGGTCAGGTGCTGGTCGAAGGCATCGACGAAGTCGGCATCCTCCTTGCGGAAGGCATAGGCGCCATGGGCGACCGCCGGTTCACCGGCCACGACCGAGAAGGGCGGCACGGCCTCCATGTCCTGCTCCGGCAGTCCGGCAACCAACTGGCGCACGCCGGGCGCCGAGATCGCATAGACATCCGCCCGCCCGGCACGCAGGGCGGCAACTGCCGTCGGGTTGTCGGGAAGCTGCAGGATGTTCTCGGGCTTGACGCCGCTCTTCTCCGCATAGCCCACCTGGGCGGAACCGGAAACGGCGGCGATCTTCAAGCCCTTCTCGGCAACGCTGTCATAGTCGACGATGCCATTGGGGTTGCCCTTGGGCACCACGAGTGACTGCTGGATGCCGAAAGTCGGCTCGGAAAAACGCACGGCCGCACAGCGTTTCGGCGTAACGAACATGCCGGCAGCGACGACGTCGAAGCGCTCGGCCTTCACGCCGGGGATCAGGCTTCCCCATTCGGTGGCGTCCTCGCTGGCGATCTTCATTCCCATCTCGCCCAGGACGTGGCGCAGAATTTCGACCTGCTCGCCGACCAGATCACCGCTCTCGTCCACGTAGGCATAGGGCTTGAAGTTATAGAAGGCGATATTGATGCCTTCGGTCTTGCCGCGGTCCATCAGCGCCTCGGCCGACGCCGTCCCGGAGACAGCAAGCGCGGCGGAAACGGCCATGGCAACAGCCGCTATCGGGCCAAGCGACCTGGTCCTCTTAGCGTTCATTTTTTCTCTCCCTTCACAAAGCCTCGGCGTACAGGGTGATAGCTTATGCGGCGACAACCGGAATCTGCATCTGGGCGATCGGGTTGGTCAGCAGGTCGGGATCGCCGTCGGTGATGGCCCAGTTGTCCTCGGCGTTGAGGAATCCGAGATGATTGGCGAAGTTCGGATTGCAGGCGAAGACCATGCCCTTCTGGAAGGTGATGTCTTCGAAGGCAGCCAGCGAGGGGTACTCCGTCGTCTCGCAGCCCACACCGTGACCGACCCGCCCGACGCCCATGGTCTTGAGGCCGCGCTTGTCCAGGTAGTCGTCGACAACCGCGATCAGGTCGCGGGGCGACTTGCCGGGCCGCAGGGTCATGTTGCAGTCGTGGCGCAGCCGCATCATCCAGTCGTAGAATTCCGCCAGCTCCTCCGATGGCTCGCCCACCGAGGCGGTGCGAGCCATGTCGCAGCAGTAGCCCTTGTAGCTGACGCCGCAGTCGAAGCCCAAGGTGTCGCCCTCTTGCACGACGCGGTCGGTCGGCAAGAGACAGATGCCGCCGGTCGAGGGGCCGGAGACGACGCAGAGCAAGGTCAGATCCTCGGCCCCCTTCTCGAACAGTCGGGTGCGCAGCTTCACGGCAATCTCGTTCTCGGTCATGCCGGCGTGGACCTCTTCGAAGATCTCCTTTTCGGACTCGGCCGTGATCTCCGAGGCGCGGCGCATGTAGGCGATCTCGCGCGGCGACTTGATGACCCTGACATCGAGGATGACCTGGGCGGCATCGACGAACTCGGCGCCGGAGAGGCCCTTCATGATCTCGTTCAGCGCCATGACGTTGGTGCCGAGGTATTGTTCGCGGCCCAGCTCGGCGCCGATCCGCGCGCGCTCTAGCCCCAGGGACTTCAGCGTGTCGACGATGAAGTCCGGATGCCCGGTCAGGCCGCCGATGGTCTTGATGTTCTCGATGTAGGTCGTCTGCTCCACCTGCATGACCTCGAAGGGCATGGTGATGAGCACCGGATCGTCATCCTTCGGCAGGATGAACATGTAGGAGCGGATCTTGTCGATCGGGTTCTGACAAGAGCGATGGCCTGAGAAGTAGGCATAGTTCAGCTTCTCGGTGACGAAGAGCGCATCGATGTTCTGCTCCGCCATCAAGGCCCGCGTGCGCTGATAGCGGTTCTCAAACTCCTCTTTGGGAAAGTCCGGGTATTGGGGTGACATCGACGGTCCTCTGCGAAGCTGGTCGGGGTATGCGGTGAATCAAACAATATATCATATATTATCATGATGCAAGCCTGATCGCGTGCGAGATCCCGCTTGGTCTCCGGCACCTCACCTTGGACGCCGTCGGTAGGGGCTTTCACGCAGAGCGGAGGCGCTTGCTCCCCAACCTTCCTTCGAGGATCGACAGCCATTGGTCACAAGCCTTGCTCTCTTCCAACAATATATCATATATTCTTTGAAAAGGACAACCAGTCGAGGATCGGATGACGAATTACAGGTTTGCCCGCCGGGCCGAGGTCTTGGGCGCTTCGGTCTATGACCACACGCCAGGCGCCATCGTCCTCAGCAGTGGCCTCGCCTATCCGCCGCTGTTGCCGGACGTCGTTCGAGAGGCCATGGAGGCCGCCCGCGACCGGCCGGCCGAGACGCTGCAGTACGGGCCCTTGATGGGGATCTCCGACCTGCGCGACGAGATCGTCCGCTTCGTCGCCGAGGACGGGGTGACGGCCGATCGCGATAACGTGCTGGTGACCTACGGCGCGAAGAGTGCGCTCGATCTGGCCTGCCGGGCCTTCGTCGAGCCCGGCGACCGCGTAATCGTGACCCGCCCGACCTACATGACGGCGCTGCAGATCCTGCGCAGCCATCAGGTGGCCTTTCTCGATGTCGGTCAGGACGACGAGGGCCTCGACTGCGAAGAGCTGGAGGGGAAGTTGAAACGGCTCGCGGCCAACGGAGAGCGCCAGCCGAAGCTGCTGTTCGATGTTCCCGACTTCCACAACCCCACCGGCATCACCACCTCGGCCAGGCGCCGGCGCCGCATGATCGAGCTGGCGGATGCTTTCGGCTTCATCATACTGGAGGATGATCCCTATCGCCGGGTCCGCTTCGAAGGCGAGCCGGTGCCGCCGATCAAGGCTTTCGACGAGAAGGGCGTCGTGGTGGCGCTGGGTACCGTATCGAAGATACTGGCTCCCGGCTTGCGCGTCGGCTGGGCCCTCGGCGCCAAAGAGGTCGTCGACCGCATGGCGATGCAGAAGGCGGACGGTGGCACCAACCCCTTTTCCCAGCGCATCGTCGCCGACCTGATGCGCGGCAACAAGATGGCCAAGCACATCGACGACCTGAGTGCCGAGATGCGTGCTCATCGGGACGCCATGGTCGACGCCTTTTCCGAGTTCTTGCCCGACGCCGAGGTCCGCGTTCCGCAAGGCGGCTATTTCCTTTGGGCCACGCTGCCGGACGGCTGCGATGCCGAGGCGGTCGCCGCTCTCGCCCTCGCGGAGGGGGCGGAGGTGAGTTCCGGGCGCCTCTGCTATCCCAACGACGTGCCCGGCAATCACATCCGCCTGGCCTATAGCTTCGTCGAGACCGCCGACATCAGGCGCGGCGTCGAGGGCCTCGGCAAGGCCTATGCCGCCTACAAGGCGAAAATATAACCCCTTCAGAGGCTTAGAGAAGAGAGAGGCCCACCATGCCCTGCCCGAAAGTCAGCATCGGCGCACCCTCCAGCGAGATCGATCTCACCCTCGACGGCAAGCACCACGGCTATGTCCGCGTCCCCTACTCCAGCCACCGCTCCGCCTATGGCTGGCTGCCGGTTCCCATCATGTCGATCCGCAACGGTGACGGCCCAAGCGCCCTGCTGGTCGGCGGCAACCATGGCGATGAGTACGAGGGGATCTCCATCTTCATCGAGCTCTTTCAGGCCCTCTCGCCGGAGGACATCTCCGGCCAGCTGATCTTCCTGCCGGCCGCCAACGCACCGGCCGTCTACGCCGGCAGACGCACGTCACCGCTGGATCACGGAGGCGAGGGTAACTTGAACCGGCTCTTTCCCGGCCACAAGAACGGCACGCCGACGGAAACCATCGCCTGGTTCATCACCAACCATCTGATCGACCATGTCGATGCGATCTTCGATCTGCACTCCGCCGGCTCCTCCAGCGATCACTGGCCGTCCTGCAAGATCCGCCTGATGGGCGATGAAAAGAAGGACGCCATGCAGATGAAATTCCTCGAGCTCTTCGGCGCGCCCATCGCGCTGGTCGGCGACCGGGTGCACGAAACCACGCTCTCCGGCGAAGCCCTACCCAAGGACATCATCTACGTCAGCACGGAGCTGGGCGGGGCCGGCCGCATCACGCCCTGGATCAGAGAGATGGGCGACCAGGGCCTGAAGCGCTGCCTCAAGCACATGGGCATCCTGCCCGAGAGCTTTCCGACCGCCGAGCCCAAGTTCACCCCGCGCACCAAGGCGATGCAACGCGAAGAGAACTACATCTACGCCTATGCCGACGGCATGTTCGAGCCCGCCGTCGAGGTCGGCGACGAGGTAGCGGACGGGCAGTTCGCAGGCTACATCTGGAACATCCGCCAGCCCTGGGTCGAGCCGACCAAGCTCCACTTCAAGAAGGGCGGCACCGTCTTCTGCAAGCGCCACCCCGCGCTCTGCCAGATCGGCGACGCGCTTTTCTTCACGCTGAACGACTATGAGGAGTAGGCGGGAGAGGCATGGCGTTCGCGCGCTTGGGTCCGAAAGATGATCTGTCATTACCGATCAATCCACAGAGAGGATGCACTCTGCAAAGAAGACCCCTACAGTCCAGTGCGTGGAACCAACCCCTACCAAAGACGCAGTCTCCGCCGGCAGTCATCGCGAGCGACAGCGCGGCGATCCAGAATGCACCTGCATGTCAGCTGTTCCTGGATTGCCGCGCCGCTAACGCTCCTCGCAATGACGCCGGATAGGGCTGATCTCGGCCTCTCAGGGCACCGCATTCATGAGTGCGACTGACCTGTGCACCATGGCCCCCGCATTTCACTGCCGTCTTCGGGAATAGCGAATGGCCACCCCAATGGAAGCCGACTACATCGTCGTTGGTGCCGGTAGCGCCGGTGCCATTATCGCCGCGCGCTTGAGCGAAGACCCCGAAGTCTCCGTACTGCTTCTGGAGGCAGGGCCGCGCGACCGCAGCCCCCTCCTGCAGATACCGGCGGCCGCGCGCTATGCCTTCAATGCAGCCAAGTACAACTGGAACTATCTCTCCGAGCCGGAAGCAGCGCTTAACGGCCGCCAGCTGACGCAGCCGCGCGGCCGGGTGCTGGGCGGATCCTCCAGCATCAACGGGCTTGTCTACCTGCGTGGCAATCCGCTCGACTATGAAGCCTGGGCCGAGGCGGGTGCGGCCGGCTGGTCCTACGCCGAGGTTCTTCCCTATTTCAAGCGGCTGGAGCGTTGGGCAAGACCTGCCAACCCCTATCAAGGAGAAGACGGTCCGGTCAGGGTTTCCGCCGTGGCGGACCTCAACCCGATCGCGGCAGCCTTCATGGCCGCTTGCCGGGAGGCCGGATACGATCCGAGCGAGGACGTCAACGGCCATCAACAGGAAGGCTATGGCCGCTTTCCGATGAACGCAGCCGACGGCTATCGCTGGAGCACCGCCCGGGCCTATCTTGGGCCGGCTCGCCGGCGGCCCAACCTCTCGATCCTAACGGCGGTCCAGGCCGATCGGATCGTCTTTGAAGGCCGTCGTGCCGTCGGCCTCGAGGTTCGCCATCGCGGAGGGAGGAGCGAGATGAAGGCCCGCAGCGCCGTCGTCGTCAGCGCCGGCGCCTTCAACAGCCCCAAGCTGCTCATGCTTTCCGGCATCGGCCCGGCCGATCATCTTCGCGCGCATGGCATTGCCCCGGTTCAGGACCTGCCAGGAGTCGGAGCGCACCTACTGGATCATCCGATCAGCGCGATCCAGGTGGCTTGCCGGCAGACGGTGTCACTGGCAGGCCACCTGGGCCTGACTGCGCGGCTGAAGGCGTCACTGCGTTGGCTCGTCCGCCGGGACGGCCTCCTGGCCAGCAACCACTTCGAATGCGGTGCCTTCATCCGCAGCGCCGCCGGCATCCAGTGCCCGGACATCCAGCTCTACCTCTTTCCGATCGCGGTCGCGGAAGGCAGCAAGGACTTCATGCGCGAACACGGCTTTCAGGTGCAGGTAAGCCCGCAAAGAAGCAGGAACAGAGGATGGGTCAAGCTCGCCTCGTCCGATCCGGATGCTTCTCCACGCATTCGCTTCAACTACCTTGAGGCCGAGCAGGACTTCCTCGATTTGCGGACGGCCTTCCGCCTGGCCCGGGAGATCCTTGCCCAACCCGCCCTCTCCGCGCTGTCGGGCCGGGAAATCCTCCCAGGTCCCAAGGTGCATGGCGACCGGGAAATGGATGCCTATCTCAAGGATCACCTGCAGTCCTCCTACCATCCCGCCGGCACCTGCAGGATGGGGCAGGACGACTCGAGTGTCGTCGGACCCGGCTGCCGCGTGCACGGGCTGGAGGGCCTCTACGTCGCCGATGCTTCCGTCATGCCCACCCTTCCCGCCTGCAACTTGAACGCGCCGACCATGATGATAGGCGAGAAGGCAGCCGACCTGATCGCCGGGCGCAAGCCGCTGCCGCCTTCGAACCTACCCTATTTCGTCGACCCCGAGTGGCAAACCCGGCAACGGCCGCGGCCTCCCAAGTCACAGCAGTGACCGGGACGACTCCGACTGCAATGCTCGACCAGCGCTGCCCGGCTCTCCCTCTTTGACGCCCCGGGCTAAAGGTGCAAGAGCTTGCCGAAGCCGGACAACTCGGCGCCGTAGCCAACCGACCGCAACGCCTTCCAGAACATGGCTTGGTTGCTGGTCACCACCGCTTTGCCCAGTCGGTGTTCGAGGGCGGAGACCACGTCGAGCGACCGGAAGTCGGTGCAGGCGATGAACAGGCCGTCGGCGTCCGACCTATCGGCTGCCAGAGCCGCTGCCTCGATTGTCTCCGGTGTGACCGCGCTGATGTGTTCGGACTGCAGGATCTCGAGGTCGACGGAGCCTATCACCTGCACACCGCCGCTCTCCAAAGAGCTCGCGATCTCTACCGAGACCTCGCCGACATAGGGCGTCACCACCGCGATGTTCCGAAGCTCTAGAGCAGCGAAGGCGGCCCAAGCGGCATCGATCGGTGTGACGCAAGCTATGCCCGGCCGAACCTCCTGAATGGCGGCCGCCACCTGCTCGACGCCGATGACGGCGGTGCCGGACGTACAGGCATAGATCATCGCGTCCAACCGGCTGCCGGGCAGAATGCGCGATGCCGCCTCGCTCAAGCGTGGCGCCATCATCGCCAGGCTCTCGACGCTGCAGTCCGGCTCGAAGGGCACGCGCGAGGTGAAGACCATCACCGGATCCGGCCGCATCCTGGCAAGATCGCCTTCGACAACGAGGTCATTGGCCAGGGCAAGCAAACCGATGCGATGCTTGCCCGGACCGTCATCAAGCAGGATATCCGGCGAAGCGGCCCCTTCCGCTGCGGCCGCCGGCTGTTCACCGCTGGGTTCTCTAGGCATCAGGCGCAGGCATCCCTGTAACTAGAGAGCTTGAGAGGGGCCCCGCATCGGGGCCCCCTTCCGACTAGCCGCTGCAGAGTTCCAGTGTCGTCATCTTCGGCAGCTCGTCAGGCTCCAATCCGTGCGCCTCCATTATGGCTACATGGCCGTCCGTCCCAATGAAGCCCGTCAGCTCCTTGTTAAAGGCCTCGACGAAGTCCGCGTCTTCCGTCCGAAAAGCGTAGGCGCCGTGGGGAGACGCCGGCTTACCGGCAATCTCGCCGAAGGGCGGCAGCATTTCCATATCTCCCTCCGGCAAGCTGCCAATCAGCTGGCGGGCGCCGGGAGCGTCGATCGCGAAGAGGTCGGCCCGCCCGGCCCTGACGGCAGCGATGCCTGTGGGGTTGTCAGGTATCTGGATAATCTTGTCGTCACTGATTCCGACACTGCGCGCCCAGTCAACCTGGGCCGTGCCCGAGATCGCAGCAATGCGCAGACCCTTGTCGTGAACCGACTCGTAGTCGCTGATCCCGTTCGGATTGCCCTTCGGCACCACCAACCCCTGCTTGATCCCGAAGGTGGGCTCCGAGAAGGCGACAGCAGCACAGCGCTTCGGCGTCACGAACATGGCCGCAGCAACGACATCGAAGCGGCCGGCCTTGAGACCGGGGATCAAGGCTCCCCATTCCGTCGAGACCTCGCTTGCGACCTTCAGGCCCATCTCGCCAAGGACATAGCGCAGGATCTCCACCTGCTCACCCACGACATCGCCATCTGCGTTGACATAGGCGAAGGGTGCGAAGTTGTAGTAGGCCACGCGTAGGCCGTCACCCTTACCGGCCTCCATCAAGCCTTCGGCGCCGGCCGACGACGGCAATCCGGCCAGAGACAAAGCTGCCACGCCGCCAACGATGCCCAAGGCCGCCCGGCGGCTCAAATTCAATGCTCCCATCGCTCTTGATCTCCCTTCGTCGAGGCATCCCAATCTCGCCTTCAATCGGCTCGAAAGAATAATATATGATATATTATCATGATGCAAGCGTCGACGAGATCGGGCTGGCCACATGCCAACCCGAGCAGCCCCGCAAGGCTGGGAGCGCCGAAGGGGCAGGACCGTCCTGGCTGCCCCGTCGGCAAAGAAGTGTTAGGCTACGCCTCGGCGAGCTTGCGGCTAGGGCGCCCCAAAGGAAGCGCAGGGAGACAGCGGAGCCGGTTGCCTTGGGCTACGCGCCCTGGCCGAGGCCCGAGATCTTGCCCGAGATCTCATCCAGAATTGCCGGGTCGTCGATGGTTGCCGGCATCTTCCAGTCCTTGCCGTCGGCGATCGCCACCATGGTGCCGCGCAGGATCTTGCCCGACCTGGTCTTCGGCAAGCGGTCGACCACCTGGCAGAGCTTAAAGGCGGCAACCGGCCCGATCTCTTGGCGAACCCGCGCCACGCACTCCTTGGCGATCTCCACTTCCGTTCGTTCGCAGCCGGCATTGAGGCAGACCAATCCCAGCGGCGCTTGTCCCTTCAGGGTGTCGGAGATACCGATCACCGCGCATTCGGCAACGTCGGGATGACCGGCCAGAACCTCTTCCATGGCGCCCGTGGACAGCCGATGCCCGGCGACATTGATGACGTCGTCGGTGCGGGCCATGATGTAGAGGTAGCCCTCCTCGTCGATCATTCCGGCATCCCCGGTCTCGTAGTAGCCCGGAAAGTGCTCTAGATAGGATTTCTCAAAGCGCGCGTCGGCGTTCCAGAGCGTCGGCAAGGTTCCAGGCGGCAAGGGCAGCTTGATGGCGATGGCCCCCAGAGTGCCGGCAGGCACGGGATGGCCGCCCTCGTCCAAGATGTCGATCGCGTAGCCGGGCATGGGGACCGAGGGCGATCCCAGCTTGATCGGCAGCTCCTCAATGCCCAAGGGGTTGGCGGCTATGGCAAAGCCAGTTTCGGTCTGCCACCAGTGGTCGACGACCGGCTTGCCCAGGCTCTGCTGCGCCCAGGTGACGGTGTCGGGGTCGGCACGCTCTCCGGCGAGGAACAGCGCCTGCAGGCAGGAGAGGTCGTAGCGACCGACCTGCTCGGCGGCCGGGTCGTCGCGCTTGATCGCCCGCAGCGCGGTGGGCGCGGTGAACAGCACCTTGACCTTGTGCTCCTCGACCACGCGCCAGAAGGTGCCGGCATCGGGCGTGCCGACCGGCTTGCCCTCGAAGACCAGCGTGGTGCAGCCCATCAGGAGCGGCGCATAGCAGATGTAGCTGTGCCCGACGACCCAACCGACGTCGGAGGCCGCCCAGTAGACGTCGCCCGGCGCTACACCGTAGATGTTCTCCATGGTCCAGAGCAAGGCCACCATATGCCCGCCGTTGTGGCGGACCACACCCTTGGGCTGACCCGTGGTCCCGGAGGTGTAGAGGATGTAGAGCGGGTCTGCCCCGCCAAGCGGCACGCAATCGACGGGCTGGGCGGCGGCGATTTCCTGGCTCCAGTCGAAGTCGCGCCCCTCTTGCAGGTCGGCAGGGCTCTGAGGGCGCTGCAGGATGATGGTGAAGTTCGGCTTGTGGGCGGCCTGCGCGATCGCATCGTCCAGCAAGGGCTTGTAGGCTATGACGCGGCCGGGCTCGATGCCGCAGGACGCGGCGATCACCGCCTTGGGCTTGGCGTCGTCGATCCTGACCGCTAGTTCGTTGGCGGCGAAGCCGCCGAAGACCACCGAGTGCACTGCGCCGATGCGCGCGCAGGCCAGCATGGCTACCAGAGCCTCGGGCACCATCGGCATGTAGATGACCACCCGGTCGCCCTTTACGATGCCGCGGGCGGCGAGCGCACCGGCGAGGCGGCTCACGCGCTCCTGCAGCTCGGCATAGGTGAGGGTGGATTTGCTGTCGGTAATAGGGCTGTCGTGGATGATGGCGACCTGATCACCCCGACCGGCCTCGACGTGGCGATCGACGGCGTTCCAGCAGGTGTTGCAAAGTCCATCGGCAAACCAGCGATAGAAGGGCGCGTCGGACGCGTCCAGCGCCCTGCTCGGCTTGCGGGTCCAGTCGACGGCATCGGCCGCCGCCATCCAAAAGGCTTCGGGATCGTCTTTCCAGGCCGAGTAGACCTCTTTGTACCTGCTCATGTCAGCATTTCCTCTCACGGATAGAAAGGGAGGGCGCAAATGGAACTGCCCGGTTCCGGGGCCAATGCGATCAAGCGCTCGCCGCTGCGAGGACCGGCGATCCGGCCTCTCTAATGAGATCGAGGATCCTTGCCGCGGCTTCCGGGATGTTGGTGCCCGGCCCGAAGATCGCCTTGACCCCGGCCTCCGTCAGGAAGTCGTAGTCGGGCTGCGGGATGACGCCGCCGCAGACCACCAGAATGTCGTCGGCCCCTTGCGCCTTCAGTGCCTCGATCAAGGCGGGCGCCAAGGTCTTGTGACCGGCCGCCTGGCTGGAGACGCCGACGACATGAACGTCGTTGTCGACGGCGTCCTGAGCGGCCTCCTCCGGCGTCTGGAACAAGGGCCCCACATCGACATCGAACCCGATATCGGCAAACGCGGTGGCGATCACCTTGGCACCGCGGTCATGGCCGTCCTGGCCCATCTTGACCACCAGCATGCGCGGCCGGCGTCCCTCTTCGCGCTCGAAGCGCGCCACGTCCTGCTGGATCTTCTCGAAGCCGGCGTCGCCCGCATAGGCCTGGCCATAGACGCCTGACAGCGTCTTGACCTCGGCGCGGTGACGCCCGAAGGCGCGCTCCATGGCGTCAGAGATCTCGCCGACCGTGGCACGCGCCCTGGCCGCCTCGACTGCCAGCGCCAAGAGATTCCCGCTTCCCTGTGCCCCCGCGTCCAGTGCGGCCAGCGCCGCATCGCAGGCTGCCTGATCGCGCGCACCGCGGACGCGGGTAAGCCTGGCGATCTGGGCCTCGCGCACCTTGGCATTGTCGATGTCCAGCACCTCGACCTCCGTCTCTTCGCCGGCGCGGAACCTGTTGACGCCGACGATCACCTCTTCGCCGCGGTCGATCTTGGCCTGACGCTGGGCTGCCGCCTCTTCGATCCGCAGCTTCGGCATGCCGGTGGCGACCGCCTTGGTCATGCCGCCCAGCCCCTCGACCTCGGCGATCAGCGCGCGCGCTTCCTGGCAAAGCGCATCGGTCAGGGATTCGACGTAGTAGGAGCCCGCCAGGGGATCCACCACCTTGGTCACCCCGGTCTCGTTCTGCAGGATCAGCTGGGTGTTGCGCGCGATCCTAGACGAGAACTCGGTCGGCAGGCCGATGGCCTCGTCGAAGCTGTTGGTGTGCAGTGACTGCGTGCCACCGAGGACCGCCGACATGGCCTCGTAGGCAGTGCGGACCACGTTGTTGTAGGGATCCTGCTCGGTCAGCGACCAGCCGCTGGTCTGGCAGTGGGTGCGCAGCATCTTCGAGCGCGGGTCCTCGGCGCCGAAGCCCTCCATGATCTCGGCCCAGAGCGTGCGGGCGGCGCGCAGCTTGGCCGCCTCCATGAAGAAGTTCATGCCGATGGCGAAGAAGAAGGACAGCCGCCCGGCGAAGCGGTCGACGTCCATGCCGCGCTCGATCGCCGCCTTCACGTACTCCTTGCCGTCGGCCAGCGTGAAGGCCAGTTCCTGGACCAGGTTCGCACCGGCCTCTTGCATGTGATAGCCACTGATCGAGATGGAGTTGAAGCGCGGCATCTCCTTGGCGGTGTACTGGATGATGTCGGCGACGATCCGCATCGAGGGCTCGGGCGGATAGATGTAGGTGTTGCGGACCATGAACTCCTTCAGGATGTCGTTCTGTATGGTGCCGGAGAGCCGCGCGCGCTCGACGCCTTGCTCTTCGCCGGCGACGATGAAGCTGGCCAGCACCGGGATCACGGCACCGTTCATGGTCATGGAGACCGAGACCTGGTCCAGAGGGATGCCATCGAAAAGGACTTTCATATCCTCGGCGGAATCGATCGCCACGCCCGCCTTGCCGACATCGCCGATCACGCGCGGGTGGTCGCTGTCGTAGCCCCGGTGCGTCGCCAGATCGAAGGCGACCGAGCAGCCCTGCTGCCCGGCGGCAAGTGCCTTGCGATAGAAGGCGTTGCTCTCCTCGGCGGTGGAGAAACCGGCATACTGGCGGATCGTCCAGGGCCGGCCGGCATACATCGAGGCACGCACGCCCCGGGTGAAGGGCGCCAGGCCCGGCACCTGACCTAGATGCGCCAGTCCCGCGATATCCGCTTCGGTATAGAGCGGCTTCACGGCGATCCCCTCGCCCGTGTCCCAGGTCAAAGACTGAGGGTCCGCCCCCTTGAGCTCGCGCTGGGCCAGCGCCTGCCATGCCTCCAGGTCTTGTCGATCGCTCATCGCTCGAACTCCATGATCACGTCGTCCAGGGCCAGCGACGCGCCGACCTCCACATTCAGGGTCTTGACGATGCCGGCCCTTTCGGCACGCAGGGTATTCTCCATCTTCATCGCCTCGACCACGGCCAGCGGCTGGCCTTCTTCGACCGCCTCGCCGGGTTCAACCTCGATGCGGATGATCGAGCCCGGCATGGGGCAGAGCAGCAAGGCGGAGGTGTCGGGCGGTTGCTTGACCGGCATCAGCCTGGCCAATTCCGCCGCGCGCTCGCTTCGCGCCACGGCGATCAGGTCGGCACCCCGCCAGCGCAGCCGATGGCCTTCGAGCGCCGGCTCGACCTTGACGATCATCCTGTCGTCGCCGAAGGCAGCAACCGCGAGAGTCCGTCCCGGCCGCCAGTCCAACGTCATTGCCGGATCCGCCGCATTGGCGAAGCGAAGGACCGCTTCGTCAAATGCCTCGACGGAGAGGGCTGTCTCCATTCCGGCGATCGCCACCACCCACGCTCTCGGCGTCGGCGCGGACCCGCCGCGCAGCTGTCCGGATATGCCTTGCCGATGGCGACGCTCGATCGAGGTCAGGCCAACGGCAATCGCTGCCAGCCGGTCTCGCGCCCGATCCGGCAAGCGCGCGCCATCGAAGCCATCCGGGAACTCCTCTTCGATGAAAGCGGTCGAGAGCCGGCCTTCGATGAAGCGGGGATGATCCATTACCGCGGCCAGGAAGGGCAGGTTGTGGCCGATCCCCTCGACTTCGAAGCTGTCCAGCGCGTTCCGCATAGCCTCGGTCGCAGCGGCCCGGTCGGGCCCCCAGGTGCACAGCTTGGCGATCATGGGGTCGTAGAACATGGAGATCTCCGAGCCTTCCGCTACGCCGGTGTCGTTGCGCACGAGACTACCTTCAGGCCCCTTACCCTCCGAGGGCGGCCGATAGCGCGTAAGACGGCCGATAGAGGGAAGGAAACCGCGGTAGGGATCTTCGGCATAGAGCCGGTTCTCGATGGCCCAACCGGTGAGCCTGACATCCGCTTGGCCAAAGCTCAGCGCCTCGCCGGCCGCGACCCGGATCATCTGCTCCACCAGGTCGATGCCGGTGATCAGTTCGGTGACCGGATGCTCGACCTGCAGGCGGGTGTTCATCTCCAGGAAATAGAAGTTGCGGTCGGGGTCGACGATGAACTCCACGGTGCCGGCCGAGCAGTAATCGACGGCTCGCGCCAAGGCGACCGCCTGCTCGCCCATGGCCTGGCGGGTCGCCTCATCGAGGAAGGGCGAAGGCGCCTCCTCCACGACCTTCTGGTTCCGCCGCTGGATCGAGCATTCGCGTTCGCCGAGGTAGAGGATGTTGCCCTGCTTGTCGCCCAGCACCTGGATCTCGATATGGCGCGGCTGCTGCACGAACTTCTCGATGAAGATGCGGTCGTCGCCGAAACTGGAAGCGGCCTCGGACTTGGAGGATAGAAAACCCGCGCGGGCATCCTCGGCGTTCCAGGCGATCCGCATACCCTTGCCGCCGCCGCCGGCAGAGGCCTTGATCATCACCGGATAGCCGATCTCTTCGGCGATGCGAGCCGCCTCTTCGGGGTCCTCGATCAACCCCATATAGCCGGGAACCGTCGAGACACCGGCTTCGGCTGCCAGCTTCTTCGAGGTGATCTTGTCGCCCATGGCCTCGATCGCGCCCACCGGCGGGCCGATGAAAGCGATGCCGGCGGCACTCAGCGCCTCGGCGAAAGCAGCGCGCTCGGAGAGGAAGCCGTAGCCCGGATGCACCGCCTCGGCCCCGGTGTCTCTCGCCGCGGCGAGGATCTTGTCGATCACCAGGTAGCTTTCGGACGAGGGCGGCGGGCCGATGTGGACGGCTTCGTCGGCCATCTTGACGTGCACCGCGTCGGCATCGGCGTCGGAGTAGACGGCCACCGTGGCGATGCCCATCCGCTTGGCGGTCTTCATCACCCGGCAGGCGATCTCGCCTCTGTTGGCGATCAGTATTTTGGAGATCATGGCGTCACGAGGCCTCAAAGCGGAATGTTGTCGTGCTTCTTGAAGGGCTGCTCGACCTGCTTGGTCCGAAGCGCGGCGAAGGCACGGGCGACACGCCGGCGCGTGCTGTGCGGCATGATCACCTCGTCGATGAAGCCGCGCTCGGCCGCCACGAAGGGATTGGCGAAGCGGTCTTCGTAGTCCTTGGTGCGCGCCGCGATCTTCTCGGCATCGCCAAGTTCGGATCGGTAGAGGATTTCGACCGCGCCCTTGGCCCCCATGACCGCAATCTCGGCGCTGGGCCAGGCATAGTTGACGTCGGCGCCGATGTGCTGCGAGGCCATGACGTCATAGGCGCCGCCGTAGGCTTTGCGGGTGATGACGGTGACCATCGGCACGCTCGCTTGGGAGTAGGCAAAGAGCAGCTTTGCACCGTGTTTGATCACCCCGCCATACTCCTGCGCGGTGCCCGGCAGGAATCCCGGTACGTCGACGAAGGTGAGGATCGGTATGTTGAAGGCGTCGCAAAAGCGCACGAAGCGGGCCGCCTTTCGACTGCTGTCGATGTCGAGGCAGCCGGCCAGCACCATCGGCTGATTGGCCACCACGCCGACGGTCGAGCCCTCCAGCCGGATGAAGCCGGTCAGGATGTTCTTGGCGAAGGCGGCCTGAATCTCGAAGAAGTCGCCGTTATCGGCCACCTTCCGAATCAATTCACCCATGTCGTAGGGCTTGTTGGGATTGTCCGGGACCAGCGTGTCGAGGCTGGGCTCGATGCGGTTGGGATCGTCCAGGACCGGCAGGCTCGGCGGCACCTCGCGTGCCGAGAGCGGCAGGAAATCCACCAACCGGCGCACCTGCGCCAGCGCCTCGACATCATTCTCGAAGGCCTGATCGGCCACGGATGACTTCGAGGTGTGGGTCTTGGCCCCGCCCAGTTCCTCGGCCGTGACCATCTCATTGGTCACGGTCTTCACCACGTCCGGGCCGGTGACGAACATGTAGGAGCTGTCCTTGACCATGAAGATGAAGTCGGTCATGGCCGGCGAATAGACCGCACCGCCGGCGCAAGGCCCCATGATGACGGAGATCTGCGGCACCACGCCAGAAGCGCGGACGTTGCGCTTGAAGACCGCGGCATAGCCGGCGAGGGAATCCACCCCTTCCTGAATGCGCGCGCCGCCCGAGTCATTGAGGCCGATCACCGGCGCGCCGTTCTGCACGGCCTTGTCCATGATCTTGCAGATCTTCTGCGCATGGCTTTCCGAGAGCGAGCCGCCGAAGACGGTGAAGTCCTGGCTGAAGACGTAGACCAAGCGGCCGTTGATCGTGCCCCATCCGGTGACCACGCCGTCGCCGGAGACATTCTGCTCGGCCATGCCGAACTCGCTGCAGCGATGGGTGACGTAGGTGTCGTACTCCTCGAAGGAGCCCTCATCGAGCAGCAGCTCCAGCCGCTCCCTGGCCGTCAGCTTGCCTTTGGCATGCTGGGCGTCGATGCGGCGCTGGCCGCCGCCGAGATGGGCTTCGTTGCGGCGCAGCTGCAGGGCGTCGAGAATTTGCTGCATGGTCCTGCCTCACCCGGCCCGAACGCGGGTGATGGCGACGGCCCCCAGGCCCGCAATCATGGCCTTCAGCAGATCGCCCAGGACGAAGGGGTAGAGGCCCCAGGCCAACACTGGCTTGTCCCAGCCGACCACGGCCGCCAGCTGCAAGAGCCCCGTGGGGTAGACCAGGGCGGCGCCGATCAAGGCGACTGCGGTGCTGCCCAGGACCTGCTTGGTCCAGCCCCGGTCGCGCGCCCAGCCGCAGAAGGCGGCCGCAACAACGAAGCCGATCAGATAGCCGCCCGTCGGCCCGAACAGCACCGCCAGTCCGCCGGAGCCGCCGGCAAAGACCGGCAAGCCAATGCCGCCTAGCGCCAGGAAGAGTCCCATCGCGCCCAGGGACCGCCGCAGGCCCAAACCCAGACCGAGCCCCAAAACCGCCAGCGTCTGCAAGGTCATCGGCACCGGATAGAAGGGCACCTCGACCTGGCCCGCCGCGGTGACTGCAGCCGCACCCGCAACGGCGATCGCCCCTTCGCGCAACAGCGTCGAAGCGCGGCTTGTGGTCCTTGTGAGCGTGTTCGTGGTCATGGCCGTCCCTTCTCTGTTGGCTCTGTCCGCATGGCCTGCGATGTCTGATGGGCTTGCCATTGAAAGGACGCGCAAAGAAGGGCTATAAGGGTGTAACCGCAATCTATTGCGAAAAGCGAATTGCGAAATGCAAAACTGCGAAGAACCTCATGCAGGGCCGTAAGCTCTTCGCCGGCGCACGGCTCAGAAACCTCAGGCAGTCGGAGAAATTGACGCAAGCGGCCTTTGCCGAGCGGCTGGGACTCTCGACAAGTTACTTGAACCAGTTGGAGAACAATCAGCGACCGCTGTCCGCCTCAGTCATCCTGGCGTTGGTCGAGGCCTTCAACATCGACGTGGCACGCTTTGCCGCCGACGAAGGCGACCGCGTGGCCGCCGACCTGCACGAGGCCTTGGTCGACCCGCTCTTCGGCGAAGAGCGGCCCTCGCGTCAGGAGCTGAAGATCGCGATCTCCAACACGCCGGACTTCGTGCAGTCCTTCCTGGTCCTTCACCGGGCCTATCAGAACTCCAAGGAGCGCCTGGCCTCGCTCGACGACGCTTTGCAGCAAGAGGCCGTGGTGGCAGCCCCCCTGCCCTACGAAGAAGTCCGCGACTTCTTTCACTACAACGACAACTACATCGACTGGCTCGATCGCGGCGCCGAGGCCTTGGCCGGCGAGACCGGGATAGAGGGCGCCAACCACCATATCGTCGCGGTGGAGCGGCTCAGCCGGCATCACGGCATCGAGGTTTCCTTCGAACGCGGCCAGATGGCGAGCGAGACCTTCCGCGAGTTCGATCCTGATCATCGCCGCCTGCGCATCAATGCGACCATCCCGGAGCCCAGTCAGAGCTTTCACCTCTGGCAGCAGATTGCGCTTCTGGAGGAGGCCGAGACGATCGAGCACATTCTGGAGGATGCCAAGCTGCGCACCGCCGAGGCGCGCGCGATCGCAAAGATCGGACTCGCCAACTTCTTCGCCGGGGCGGTGATCCTGCCTTACGGCGCCTTCCTGGCCGCAGCGCGGGAACTCAGGCACGACATCGAGCTTCTGGCCGAGCGCTTCGGCGCCAGCCTGGAGCAGATCGCCCACCGCTTGAGCACCCTGCAGCGGCCGGGAACACGCGGCGTTCCCTTCTTCTTCGTTCGCGTCGACCGCGCCGGCACCATCACCAAGCGCCACAGTGCGACCCGCCTGCAGTTCGCCCGCTTCGGCGGCGCCTGCCCCTTGTGGAATGTGCACCAGGCCTTCGAGCATCCCGAAGAGATCGTCCGCCAGCTGGCGGAAACGCCGGACGGCGAGCGCTACGTCTGTTTGGCCCGCACCATCATCAAGCGCGGCCAGGGCTTCCGCGCGCCGATCCGCCGCTACGCCATCGCGCTCGGCTGCCCGGTGCGCTACGCGCCCGGCGTCGTCTATGCGGACGATCTGGCGATCGAGACCCCCGAGGCCTACGACAAGATCGGCATCTCCTGCCGCATCTGCGAGCGGCGCGACTGCGCGCAGCGCTCTGTCCCGCCGATCGACCGCAAGATCTTCGTCGACCCCAAGACCCGAAAAGTGGTGCCCTTCGAGATCAAGTGATGGGTTCGCTGCTTGCAGCCGGAAGAAATGCTTTCATCTAGCAATCTATTTTGACAGTCTTCTTGTATTTGGTTGGCAATTCTTACGACCTCTGTCCGACATCACAAAGTGATTCGGACGTCATCGCGAGCGATAGCGCGGCGATCTAGGTGTTCTATGCACGGCGTTTTATACTAGATTGCCGCGTCGCAAGCGCTCCTCGCAATGACGAGGCTATGGCTAGGCCTGAACTATTGGAATATACTGACGGCGTTTGAACACTAAGGAGTGACCCGCCAGCGACAGAGTACAGGGCTGCGTCACCCCGAAGGCCCCTTGGATCGGACCAAAAAGGATAGTCGACCCGATGACCACGAGCGACCAGCTTGCGCGCAACCTGCACTATCTGACGGCGCACTATCGCTCGGTGGCGGAGGTCTGCCGGCGCATCGGCATCAATCGCCAGCAGTTCAACAAGTACCTGAACGGCAGCACCTTGCCCTCCATTCATAACTTCAAGCGCATCGCCGACTTCTTCGGCGTCGACGAGGCGGAACTGCTGCTGCCGCACGAGGAGTTCGTCACCATCGTCATGCGCCGGCCGATCGGAATGGACGTGCCCGAGGCCATGCGCCGGTTCTTTCATGAGTCGCGCCAAAAGCTGGCGGAGTCCTGCCGCGCCTTCGAACGCTATCACGGCTTCTACCATGCCTACTTCTGCTCGCCGGCCTGGCCCAAGGGCGTCCTCTGCAGCCTCTATGCCATCTCCGGCGACGGCCAGCTCACCTACGTGAAGTCCGTCGAGCGGCTGGCCTGGCGCGAAAAGGCCAAGCCGGAGTACTTCGTGCACAAGTACCAAGGCCTGGCCAC
This sequence comes from Rhodospirillales bacterium, assembly GCA_963669385.2. Taxonomy (GTDB): domain Bacteria; phylum Pseudomonadota; class Alphaproteobacteria; order Kiloniellales; family JACOMY01; genus JACOMY01. The sequence goes on along the minus strand of CAXXGD010000061.1, from coordinate 26,079 downwards.
GCTGGAGGAAAACAGGCTCTACCTGCTGGAGTGGCAGCCGCGCTTGCGCAACATCTTCTCCATGACCATCCTCTATCCCTCCAACCGCAGCCGCGTGACCAGACTGCAGGGCCTCGTCACCAGCGTCACCGGAGGGCATAGCCGCAAACCCTTCGCCTCACGGATCCTGTTCGAGCGGCTGGCGGATCAGCAGGATGTGCGTGCCGCCTTGTCGACCTGCGGCGTCTACCGGATCGACAGCGGCGCCCTGGACCCCGACATCCTCGCCAGCATCGACAACGATACCTCGGGCCCAGGTGAGGTACTGACGGCAGCGGACTACTAGAGCCCTGCTGCTTGCCTGACGCGACTTCGCGCCAGATCGCGTCAGAGACATCCCGGTCGCGAAGTTCTGCCTACGCGGCCCGCGGCTTAGACTAGGCACGCTCCGCATCCATGATCGGCAAAGGAAGACATGAAGCTCGTCATCGCCATGATGCAGCACGAGACCAACACCTTCTCGCCGCTGCCAACGGACTATGAGGCCTTTGGGCGCGCCATTGGCTTCCAAGAGCCGCCCTCCGGCGCGGCTGTGATCGAGGCGCTAGGCGGGACCAACATGGCGCTCGCCGCCTTTCTCGACCTCGCCCGGGAGCGCGAAGCTGAGATCGTGCTGCCGATAGCCGCCTATGCCGAGCCCGGCGGAATCGTCTCGGACGAGGCCTTCGAAGCCATTTCCGAGCGCATCTGCACCGCTGTGGCCGAGGGCTGCGACGCGGTCCTGCTGGACCTGCACGGCGCCATGGTCGTGCAGTCCTTCGATGACGGCGAAGGCGAGCTGCTGCGCCATATCAGACGGATCGCACCCGAGACTCCGATCGGTGTGGCCCTGGACTTTCACGCCAACCTGACGCCTGCAATGGTGGAGTGCGCAAGCGTCATCACCGGCTATCGCACCTATCCCCATGTCGACATGTATGAGGCCGGTGAACGCTGCGGGCGACTCATCCTCCGTTGCCTGGACGGCCTTGCGAGGCCGCGCATGACTTGGGGGCGCCTGCCTTTGCTCTCCGCCATGCTGCGCCAGTCGCCGGAGCAGGAACCGATGCGGACACCCATGGCGATGGCCGTGGAGGCAGAGGCGTCCGGCAAGGTCGCGAGCGCATCGGTTTTCGGCGGCTTTCCCCTGTCGGACTGCCCGCATGTCTCGCTGAGCTGCGTGGTGGTCGACGAGGCGAGGCAAAACGGCAGCGCCAACCTGTGCCAATCGATCCTCTCCGCCGCCTGGCGCGAGCGCGAAGGCTTCGTCTTCCACCCCGAGCCCTTGGAGCAGACCATCGCTCTGGCCAAGGACATCGAGCAAGGACCGGTGGTGATTGCCGACTATGGCGACAACTCAGGCGCCGGCGGTCAGATGGACGACATGACGGTCTTGCGCGAGATCCTTCGCCAAGGTCTGCAGGATGTCGCCGTCGGACCGATTTGGGATCCAGAAGCGCTGGCGGCGATGCAGGAGGCAGGCATAGGCGCCGAAATCACACTGGAGGTCGGCGGCAAGACCGATTCCCCCAAGCTCGGCATCAAGGGAGAGCCCATCGCTTTGAGCGGCAAGGTCAAGACCATCACGGACGGTCGTTTTTGCCTGACCGGTGAGATGATGGCGGGCTTTCCCGTCAATCTGGAAGGCAGCGCAGTGCTCGACACGGGAGCGGTCGAAGTGATCGTGAGCGGCGCGCGCAGTGAGGCCTATTCGCCAGACTACTTCACCCATGCCGGCATCGACCCGGCACAAAAGCGCTACCTCGTCATCAAATCCAGACAGCATTTCCGCGCCGGATTCCAAGGCATGGCGCGAGAAATCCTGATGGCCGCCGGCCGCGGCGCGTGCCGGGAGGAATTCGACCAGATCCCCTTCAAGCGTCTGTCGCGCCCGATCTATCCACTTGACCCAGACGCCGTGTGGGATCCGACTCACTCAATCTGACGCGACATGACGCAACCTCGCTTCGCTACGCGACTATCACGTAACACAAGCGCAATTGATTCCCTCTTCCAAAGAGCGGACTCTGTCAGCCGAAGCGAACTACGCCATCGACACAATCCTACCAACAGCGAGACAGGGCCATGACGACAAGAGACTCCTCCTTCACTTCTCTCCTTAAGCCCGCGGGGCTCTCGCGGCGGGATTTCATGGGCCGAAGCTTAGCCTTCGGGGCAGCGGCGGCCGCCGCCACCAGCCTGGGCGGGAAAGCCCTTTGGGCGGCGACGCCGAAGAAGGGGGGCCTCTTGAAGCTGGCCATGGCGCATGGCGCCACCTCGGACCGTCTCGATCCGGCGACCCTGGTGAACGGCTATCAGTGGGCCCTGGGCTACGCCATGCGCAATGCCTTGACCAGCGTCGTCGCCGGCGGCGGCGTGGCGCCCAGCCTGGCCGAGAGCTGGGAATCTTCTCCCGACGCCGTCATCTGGGTCTTCAACCTGCGTAAGGGAGTGGAGTTCCACGACGGTCGGCCGCTCACCGTCGACGACGTGATCGCCTCCATCAACCACCACCGCAGCGAGGACAGCACCTCTTTCCTGAAGCCCATTGCCGCCGCGATCGAGACCATCGAGGCAGACGGCGATTCTCAGGTGAAGATCGCCTTGAAGGCAGGCAACGCCGACCTACCCTTCGCCATGGCCTCGGCCGGCTTCACCGTCTGCCCGGCGAAGGCCGACGGCACCATCGACTGGGAATCCGGCCTCGGCACCGGCGGCTATGTGGTGAAGGAGTACGAGCCGGGCGTGCGCGCCACTCTGGAGCGCTATCCCAACTACTGGACCGACGAACTGGCGCATGTCGACGAGGTCGAGTTCCTGACCATCCACGACCCGGCTGCGCGCAGCAACGCGCTGATGACCGGCGAGGTACATGTCATCGACCAGGTCGATCTCAAGACCGCCTCCATGCTGGCCAGGCGCGACGGCATCGCGGTCGAGGAAACCGCAGGTCCCCTGCACTTCGTCTTCCCGATGCGCACCGACACGGCGCCCTTCGACAACAAGGACGTGCGCCTGGCGCTCAAGTACGCGATCGACCGCGAGGAGCTGTTGCGCAAGATCCTGCGCGGGCACGGCACCTTGGGCAACGACCATCCGATCGGGCCCTCCTACCGCTTCCATGCGGCCGGCCTGGAACAGCGCGCATACGATCCCGATAAGGCCAAGCATCACCTGAAGCAAGCTGGGGTGGATGGCCTTACGGTGCAGCTGAGCGCGGCGGAATCCGCCTTCCCCGGTGCGGTGGATGCCGCCGTGCTCTACCGCGAGCAGGCGGCCAAGGCAGGCATCACCGTCGATGTCGTGCGCGAGCCGAACGACGGCTACTGGTCCAACGTCTGGATGAAGAAGCCTTGGTGTGCCTCTTACTGGGGCGGCTACACGACGGAAAGCGAGATGTTCACCACCGGCTATGCGCCGGGGGCCGCCTGGAACGACACCTTCTGGCAGGACGATCGCTTCGTGAAGATCATGGCCGAGGCGCAGGCCGAGCTCGACGAGGACAAGCGGGCCGAGATGTACGCCGAGATGCAGGCCATCGTTCGCGATGACGGCGGTGCCCTCATCCCGCTCTTCGCCAACGACGTGCTGGCGCGCAACGATAAGGTGGCGCACGGCGAGCTGGCCGCCGACCGCGGCTTCGACGGCCGCCACATCATCGAGCGCTGGTGGATGGTCGAGTAGAGGAAGCAAAGCGGAGACGGTCCAGAACCGTCTCCGCTTGTCTTTTGGCCGCTCTGATTAGAAGACGGCTTACCATGACCTGTGGCCGCCACGAGCCAGTTTACCAACACCTCACCTCGCTAGCCAGCTGGCCGCTGGGCCAGACGTTAAGCGTGGCCAGCCGGCCGCGCCAGCGCCTGCAGGACGGAATGGGCGGTCACGATACCCACGGCCCGACCGTCTTCTGCGGTCACGACCGCCGGGCCGGCACTGGTTGATAGGGCGGTAAGCCCGTCTTCGATGGTGCTCGTAGCCTCGACGTTGGGTGCTGCGGGCAGATTGGACGGGTTGCGCCACCAGTCCTCGCCCCGCTCCGCATTCATCAAGGCGATGTCCCGCGTGATCACGCGATGCCGGCCGTCGCCGTTGCTAACCACCAGGGCCGCGTGACTGGTGAGTGCCTGCTTGCAGGCCTCCACAGAGGCCTCTGAGGCCTGCAAGAAGGTGGCAGTTTCGGCGATGGAACCGAGATCGATGACGCGGCCCCGGTTCACGTCTCGCACAAAGCGGGCGACATAGTCGTCCGCGGGATTGAGAAGGATCTCGGAGCCGGTGCCCACCTGACGCAGTTCGCCGTCCTTCAGAATGGCGATGTGATCGCCCAGCAGCAAAGCCTCGTCGAGGTCGTGGGTGATGAAGAGGATGGTCTTGTTCAAGGTCTTCTGCAGCGTCTTCAGCTGCATCTGCATGTCGTTGCGGATCAGCGGGTCGAGTGCCGAGAAGGCCTCGTCCATCAGCAGGATCTCGGGGTCGTTCGCCAGTGCGCGGGCGAGGCCCACGCGCTGCTGCATGCCGCCCGAAAGCTGCCGCGGATAGCTCTTCTGAAAGCCGGACAAGCCGACCAGCTCGATCTGGCGCTCGGCCTGCTCGAAGGCCTCGCGACGCGGCGTGCCCGAGGTGACGAGCCCGAAGGCCACGTTCTCCAGAACGCTGCGGTGCGGCAGCAAGCCGAAGCGCTGGAAGACCATCGAGATCTTGTGGCGGCGCAGATCGCGCAGGCGCTCCTCGTCCAGCTGGAGGACATCCTCGCCATCGACCAGGATGCGGCCGGCGGTCGGCTCGATCAGGCGGTTGACGTGGCGGATCAGGGTCGACTTGCCGGAGCCGGAGAGGCCCATGACCACGAAGGTCTCGCCCTCCTCGACCTCGAGGCTGACATCTCTGATGCCGACCACGTGATCGGTCTTCTGCAGAATCTCGGCCTTGCTCAGTCCGTCGCGGATGAGAGGCAGGACCGACTGCGGATCGCTGCCGAAGACCTTGGAGACGGAGTCTATCTTGATTTTGGTCATGGCTCAGCTGTCCAGATGCAGGTGGCGCTGCGCGCGCCGGCCGTAGGACTGCGCGATGCGGTCGAAGATGATCGCCAGGAAGACGATGCCCAAGCCGGCGATCAGGCCGCGGCTGACCTCCAGGCGCTGAATGCCTTGGAGCACCTGATAGCCCAGGCCTCCCGCCCCGATCATCGAGGCGATCACCACCATCGAAAGCGCCATCATGGTGGTCTGGTTGATGCCCGCCATGATCGTCGGAAGCGCCAAGGGGATCTGCACCGTCAAAAGACGTTGACGCGGCGTCACGCCAAAGCTGGTGACGGCCTCGATCACCTCTGCATCCACCTGCCGGATGCCGAGATCAGTCAAGCGGATCATCGGCGGCACGGCGAAGACGATCGTTGCCAAGAGCGCCGGTATCTTGCCCGGCCCGAAGAGCATCACGAAGGGGATGAGGTAGACGAAGATCGGCAGGGTCTGCATGACGTCGAGAACCGGCAGCATTACCGTGCGCATGCGGTCGGAGCGCGACATGGCAATTCCGATGGGCAGGCCGATGACAACGGCCAAGAAGGTTGCCGTCAGCATCAGTGCCACGGTCGCCATCGCCGGCTCCCACAGGCCCAGCATGCCCATGGCAAAGAGCATGACCGCGACCGCCCCGGCCGCCTTCCAGCTTCTGGTGGCGGAGTAGAGCAAGGCCGCAAAGAGGCCGAGGACCGCGAACCACGGCAGCCAGACAAGCACATCCTCGATCGCGTTCAGCAGGCGCAGGACCGGCAGGAAGGCGATCTCCAGGGTCTCGCCGAAGTTAATGACAACCCATTCGAAACCGCCGTCTATGGTCTTGCGTAAGGCACGCGTGTCGATGAGATCGGGAAAGCTGTCAGCCATCTCTTCCTACCCCGCTAAGATGGAATTGGCGGCGGACCACCCGCCGGCGTCCGCCGCCAAGAACAACCTCTAGACCTGTCGCTTTAGAGCTTGGCCTTGACCCGCTCGGCTACGTCGGCAGGAACCCAAGTCGTCCAGACGTCCGGATGGTTCTGCAGGAAATGAACGGCCACCTCTTCCGGGCTGGCGGAGTTGTCGTCGCCCCAGGCCAATTCGGCGCTGATCACGTCGTTCGGCACGGTGAACTTGGAGAGAAACTCGGCCACGTTCGGCGCCTTGTCGCGCAGGTCGGTGACGACGGCCACGGCAACTTCACCCGGCTTCCAGCCCGTCACCTGCGGATCGGCGCAGTTGGGGTCGGTGAGGCAAGTGAACTTCTCCGGGTCGTAAGCCGGCATCTCCAGACGCACCAGATTGTACTTGCCGATGACGTCCGTCGGGCCCCAGTAGTAGGCGACGATCGGCTCTTTCCGGGTTGCCTTGCGCGCGATGGAGGCTTTCAGGTTGGCGCCCGAGCCCGGAGAAAAGAGCTCGAAGTCGTGGTTTTCGAGATCAAGTGCCTGAAAGAGGTTGTTGGTGATGATTTCGCATCCCCAACCCGGCGGGCAGCCGTAGAGGCGTCCCTTGCCGTCGGAGGCCACCTCCTCGAAGAGCTCGGGATGGTTGGCCAGATCGGTGATCGACTTCAGGCTCGGGTTGGCTTCCGCGACATAGGCGGGGATCCACCAGCCCTCTTGACCGCCGTCGGCGAAGATATCGGCGGCCTTGTAGACGTTGCCCTTCTCCTGCGCCTTGGTCCAGATCGACTCCGCAGTCGAGACCCAGAGCTCCGGCGCGATCATCGGCTCGCTCTTGGACAGCATCGAGGTCGCGGTCGGCACCGTGTCACCCGGCACGATCTCGACACTGCAGCCGTAGCCGTCGGCGAGGATGGTCTCGGCGATATAGGCGAGCGTCGAGGCCGAGAGCCAGGTCATCTCGGCAATGGTGATGGTCTCCTCGGTGCCGCAGTCCGTCGCCTGGGCCTGCTGCGGCGTTACCGCCAGCACGACAGCCGTGGCGGCCGCGCCGATAAGCGTGTGGGGCAAAAACTTCATGGTCGTCTCCCTGTCTGCAAGCCGCGTGTGGTTGCAAGCTGATTAAGCGCGGCTCTGGAATATCCGCCGGCAAGAGTGACGCCTTTCCCCATTTCAATCAAACAGAAACAATTGATGCTTATTTCATCAAATCTGAAATTGATTCGCAGCCAATCTGAGCGGCACAGCAAGGCGCTCTGCCCTCAAGGCCCGACGCAGGGACGTCCTTGCACCAAGAGCAAAGAATCTCTGCTCCAAGAAGAACGCTCTGTGGCACAGTGGCCGGCGTGGTACACAGAGATCGGGGGATCACCAATGAGTCTACGCTTTTTGCCTCTGTCCGCGAATTTGGCCGTCGGTGCGTTCATGATTTTCGGCTTTGTAACTGCGGGTAGCGCAACGGCCATAGCCCAGGATTCGACCGAAGACGTGGCGATCGCCTGCGAGGAAAACTCGACCTCGCCGGAGGGCTTGTGCGATTGCGTCGGCGAACGCTCGGCGGAGCTCACCGAAGATCAGCGCGCCTTCTATGTCGCTGCGATGAACAAGAACGATGCCGAGACGACGCGGCTGCGCGGCGTCCTCTCACCGAACGAGTTGATCGACGTCGCGACCTTCATGCGCGTGAGCCCAATGGAATGTGTCAGCCAAAACTGACGCAGGCCTGCTTGCTTTCTCGCCACTAACCTCTAGACCTGTGGCGCGCGAATGCGCTGCAGGGTTTCTTCGTCGACGAGGACGCCCTCTTGATCGATGCGTGCACGGTTTGTCATGCGTCGGTCTCCCGGAAGGCGGGCTCCCTCCTGCTCGGTGATGGCCGCACAGAGCGCAGCCACACGCTCGGCGAAGGCACCGCCGGAGAGGGCCGAGGGATCGAGGGCGATGAAGCATTGACCGGTTTGCGGAGGCCCGCCCGCGGGACCCGAGAAGGGGCTGGCATCCCTGCTCGAGAGCGCGCCCGAGAGGCAGGAGGCCAAGAGCTCGACCATCAGGCCGACACCGAAGCCCTTGTAGCCGCCGGCGGGCGCCATTGAGCCCTTCAAGGCTTGCTGCGGGTCGGTCGTCGGCCGGCCTTCGGCATCCAGCGCCCAATGGGATTCGATCGCCTCGCCCTTGCGAGCCCGGAGCATGATCTCGGACCTTGCCACCACGCTGGCCGACTGGTCGATCACCATGGCAGCCCCCCCTGCCCCATCGGGAACGCCGACGGCAAAGGGGTTGGTGCCGACGACGGGCTTGTTGCCGCCGACCGGGGCGATCGAGGCCGGCGCATGGGTGTAGCAGAGGCCCAGTAGGCCCAGGGCCGCGAGCCGCTCGGCGTGATAGCCGAGCACACCGCAGTTGTACGAACGATAGAGGGTCATGGCGGCGACGCCGTTCGCCTGCGCCGCCTCGGCCAGCACCGGCAGGCCGGCGTCGATGGCCGGGTGCGCGAAGCCGCAAGCCGCATCGACCCTGACGGCCCCCGGCAGCGGGCGCGCCACCGAGGGCGTCGCGTGCCCCTCGACCTTGCCGCAGCGCAGGTGCTCCGAGTAGATCGGCAAGTACATCAAGCCATGACTGCGGATTCCGTCTCGTTCCGCCGCCCTGGTCGAGAGCGCTACCGAGGCTGCATTATCGCGACTGGCCCCCGACGCCATCAGCGTCTCGACGGCCAAGGCCTCGACCCCGTCCAGCGTCAAGCGTACCTCCGCCATGCGCTTACCCCCTCATTCCTTACTTCAGTCGTTGTCCAAGAGGCCGGCACCGGCACCGTGAGCGCGAGAGGCCTCGCTGGCCGGCACATAGGTCTTGGCCGCCAGGGCCTTCGCCGCGCGCCAGGCGGCATCCTCGACATTCAGGAGGCCGACTTCGGCAGAGCAATCCCTCTTGCGGCCTGGCGGCTGGTGGGTGATGGCGACATCGCAGGGACCTGTGGGCAGATCTCCCTTCAGCTGCAGTCCATCCGCCAAGACGCCCGCCTCAGCGCCGGCACCGAAGCCAAGTGCAAAACCGCATTCAAATGCCTTGGCCGCGCTGCCGGCCACACCAACCAGCAGCAAGGGGTGACTGCAAGATTTCAAGCGAATGCGCTCCTCGGCCTCTGCCGACAGCGCCAAGTCCAAGGCGGAGATGGCGGCAGCCGGCCCCTGGGTGCCGTAGAGGAGCCAGCCGTCCGCTGTCCGCTCGGCCGGCTGCGGGGCGGTCGGTCCTGCCTCGATGGCCGCCAGCGCCGCACCGACTCCGTCCAGATCGTGCAGAACCAGCCACGCTGCAGCGCGCCCGATATCTTCGGCCAGGCCGAAGGGCCAGCCGGACCCGACGGCGGCCGAACGCAAGGTGGTCTCTATCTCGCTCTTGGAGACGATCATGGCGAACCTCCCAGGACGGGAAAGCACCAGTCCTCGGCATCGGCATCGGTGATGCGCTCGAAGGTGGGTGCTCCCTGATAGAGTGTGATCCTGGTCCAGCGGTCGGACTTGGGATCGTACTTGGATGCGCCGAAGAAGGCGAGCTTGCAGCGCAGCATGTCGATCGGCAAGCAATCTGCAGCGATGAGATTGTCGTGGATCTCGGAATAGGGATGCCGCGCGGCAGTCTGGACCCGCCGCGTCACGTAACGCAGCTCGGGATGGCGCATCAGGAAAGCGGCAATACTCTCTTCCGGATCGGCAGTCTTCAACACGGCCGCAAGGGCCTGCACTTGCCGAGCGACATCGAGCGGCATCTCCTTCTCGGCTCCGGGTTCCTTCCGGCGCTCGCCGAGCCTGGGCTCGAGCTTTTCTTCCGAGACGTACCAGAACTGCTCGTCTGCCTCGGGCTCTGAGAAGTCGATAGACGTGGCCCAAGCGAAACGGGACTCCAGGATAGACGAAAGCTGCGACAGCGTCATCGCCGGCTCCAGCCGGGCATCGACGGCGCTTGCCATGCCTCCGGTCAAGTCGTCCACCAGCTCGCCATGCGGCTCCAGGACAAGCGAGATCATCAGCTCCTGACATTCTTCGGAGAAGCCGTCGCTTGCTGCAACGAGGCGCTCCCAAGGCTCAGGGCGGGCCAGCCAGGCCGGCGTCACCAGCTGCGCCAGCTCCGAAAGCTCGAAGCGCAAGCGGCGAATGCGTCCCATCTGCCGGGCATCTTCGACGTTCCACTCCGCAACATGCCGTTGGACCCGATCGAGCAGCTCCAGGAAACGCGCTCGCTTGTCCGGCGGGGCGGTCCTGATCGCCCTTACCCTGGCCAAGGCCGTCTCGCGTGCCAGCATCCAGTTGTTCAGCAAGATGGGATGGCTCACCAGGAAGGGCGCCATGCCCAGCCCGGTCGCATTCCCGATCCCGATATGCCGCTTGAGGTGGGGATCGAGTGGAACAAAGGACTCGGGATTGCGCGCACGGGCGATATGCTCCACCAGGTCGTGGGTGAAACCGCGGATCAGCCAAACCGTCAGCATCTCCGCTTGGAAGGGGCCATTCAAGGCCGGCCGATCGGCGATGCGCGCACGATCGGCAACGCCGAACTTGCCGTTGCCGTAGACCGCGGTGGTGCGCATCAGGTAGCCGATCTTGCCTACCAGTTCCTCGTCGGGCTGGCGGCCTTCAGCCAAGCGGTCGGTGACGTGCCGGAAGAGGCGCATGCTCTTGTTGGCGCGGCTCAGCACCAGTTCCTTGGCACTGAAGCGGCCGGCTTCCTGGCGCGGCGCATTCGCCTCCAGACGATCGACCTCGGCGCGCGTGGGTTCGCCGTCGAAGAGCACATAGCTGCTGTCCCAGGCCTCCGCGATCACGCGATCGGTCCGCTGATCCGGGTCCAGCGGCGTGGCGAAGCAGACCAAGCTGTAGCGGTCGCCACCGAGTGTAAGTGAATAGACCGCCCGGCCGTAGCCCTCCGGACTGATCTCCCAGAGCGTACGCTCGACCCTGGCGCGCTCGGCCTTCAGGCGGCGGATCAAGGTCGGCATGAAGCTCAGCCGGGTCGGAAAGAAGGCGCCCATGCGCGAGAGGCGCATGACCTTGTCGGGCGAACGCAAAGCGACGGCTGCAGGCTCTGCCGGGTGGGGAGAAGATGCGGTCATGACGCTGGTCCGAATGACGTTTCGAAGAATCTCAGCCAATTGCCGCCCATGATCAAGCCGACCTCGGCCGCATCGAAGCCGACGGTGGAAAGCCCGCCCGCCACAGTGCCGAAGTCGCGATTGTCCCGGAACCAGTCCGGTTGTGGCGGAAAGCCGGGGGCGGTGGCGGAGCCTTCCCCAAAGTCGGTGTCTTTCGACCAGCGACCGTTCCGCATCCAGGCGACGACCTCGTCCGGCTGGTCCTGACAGAGGTCCGTTCCGATCCCGAGATGCTCGACGCCGAAGCGCTCGGCCGTGCGGGCCACCATTTCGCAGAAGCTCTCCAGAGTGCAATTGCTGCTTTCGGCCAGATGATGAGGATAGAGCGAAAAGCCCAGCATGCCACCACTCTCCGAGAGCGCCTTCAGAATCTCGTCGGACTTGTTGCGGCGTGCCGGATGCCACCAGGCGGGATTGGCATGGGTGATGGCGATGGGCCGCGCCGACAGCTCGATTGCCTCCAAGGTGGAGCGGTCGGCGGAATGGCTCATGTCGACCACCATGCCGACGCGGTTCATCTCGGCTATGACCTGCCGGCCCATGCGGGTGATGCCGGGGTCTTCCGCCTCGTAGCAGCCAGTCGCCAGCAGCGACTGGTTGTTGTAGCTCAGCTGCATGAAGCGGGCGCCCAGCTGGTGCCAGATCTCCACCAGCCCGATATCGTCCTCGATCGGCGAGGGGTTCTGAAAGCCCATGAAGATGGCGGTGCGGCCGGTTTCCTTGGCCAAGGTCACATCGTCGGCAGTCCGCCCGTGGAAGATCAGGTCCGGATAGCGCTCGAAGCGGCGGTTCCATTCCTTTAGACGCTCGGCGGTCTCGCGAAAGGTCTCGTGATAGGCGATGGTGACATGGACCGCATCGACACCACCGGCGCGCATCTGGCGGAAGATCTGCTCCGACCAGCGGGAGTACTGCAGACAGTCGATCAGGGGCGTCTCGCTCATGCCGCTCACTCCGGACTTCCGGCCCAGATGTAGCTGGTCTTGATCTGGGTGTAGAACTCGGCCGCCGCCCTGCCCTGCTCGCGCGGCCCCGAGCTGGAGCTCTTTCGCCCGCCGAAGGGCACGTGATAGTCGGTGCCGGCAGTCGGCAGATTGACCGCAACGACTCCGGTCTCCGCGTGGCGGCGGAAGTGCGTCGCGCGGGCGAGTGATCCGGTGCAAATGCCCGCCACCAAGCCATAGTCGGTGTCGTTCACCAGAGCCAATCCCTCTTCGTAGGAGGCGATGCGCTGCACGGCAACCATGGGGGCGAAGACCTCTTCGGTGTTGACCGCCATCTCGTTGCGGGTCCCGAGCAGGAGGGCGGGCGCCATGTAGTGGCCCTCCGTCTCGCGCTCCAAGCGTCCGCCGCCGACGGCGACGTCACAGCCCTCGCGCTTGGCTTCGTCTATCCAGGCGAGGTTGGAGGCCAGCTGGTCGGCGCTCACCACCGGGCCGATCTCGGTCTCCGGATCGAGCGCGTTGCCAACCTTGAGAGACCCGACCTTGGCGCTCAGACGGGCGACGAAGTCGTCATGAATCGCCTCGTGCACAAGCAGCCGTGACGAGGCCGTGCACTTCTGGCCGCTTCCCGAGTAGCCGCCGGCCACGGCGGCGGCGAGTGCCTGGTCGAGGTTGGCATCCTCCATCACCAGGATCGCGTTCTTGGATCCCAGCTCCAGCTGGAACTTCGACAGGTTCGCGGCCGCCGCCGCGGCCACCTGCTTGCCGACCCCGAGCGAGCCGGTGAAGGTCACCGCATCGACGCCGGGGTGGCCAGCCAGTCCATGGCCGACCATGCCGCCGGATCCCATCAACAGTTGGAAGGCGCCCTCGGGCAGGCCGGCGCGGCCGATGATTTCCGCCAAGGCCCAGGCCGAGGCCGGCGTCTGATTGGCCGGCTTCCAGATGACGGCGTTACCGTAGGCCAGTGCGGGTGCGATCTTCCAGCTGGCCGTCGCCACCGGGAAGTTCCAGGGAGAGATCACGGTGACCACGCCCATCGGCTCTCTGCGCACGTCGATCTCGATACCCGGGCGGACCGAATCGGCGTTCTCGCCCAGCTGGCGCAGCACCTCGGCGGCGTAGTAGGTGAAGAACTGGCCGGCGCGATAGACCTCGCCGCGCCCTTCGGCCAGCGGCTTGCCCTCTTCCCGGCTCACCAACCGGCCGATCTCTTCGGCACGCGCCATCAGCTCGCGGCCAATGGTGTCGAGGGCGGTCTGACGCGCCTCCAAGCCCATGGCCCGGCAGGCCGCGCGGGCCTGGCGCGCCGCCGCCACGGCGTCTTCCACATCGCTCGCGGAGGCTTGCGCGTAAAGCCCGATGACGTCGCTCAGATCCGAAGGGTTGATGTTCTCCACCGCCTCCTTGGCCGGCCGCCACGTGCCGGCAATGAGATTGGCAAACTGCTCCGTCATACACACCTCCGCTTCGGACCGGCTCGACTGTAACGGCAGCAGCTTCCTCCAAGCCATCGCTTCAATCAAACAGAAATTTTTGTTGGATTTTTCAGATTTTCTGAAGTAGGAGATAGATGATGATAAAGCTCGAGGCACTCAGGGTCTTCGTGACCGTGGCCGAGATTGGCAACATCCGCGATGCGGCGGACCGGCTGGGGCGCACGCCCTCGGCCGTTTCCATGACCTTGAAGCAGATCGAGGACCTGATCGGCGCGCCGCTCTTCGAAGGCGACCGCAAGAATGTCCTGACCGCGCTCGGGCGCTTCACGCGCGATGCCGCACGCGCCCAGATCCAAGGCTATGACAAGCTGGTCGCCAAGATCCATGCCTATGCCCATCACCGCATCGGCACGCTGACCCTGGCTTGCGTGCCCTCGGTTGCCGCTCGCCTGGTGCCGCCTCTGCTGCAGCGCTTCATGGCGGAGAATCCCGGCGTTCAGCTGGAGCTCTCCGATGCCGACAGCGCCAGAGTGGCCGGCCTGGTGGAATCCGGAGTGGCCGACCTCGGCATCGCCGGCCGCCCCCAAGTAGCCGGGGTCGTGCATTTTCGCCCCCTCTTTCGCGACCGCTTCAAGGTGATCTGCGGCCGAGAGTCTCCTCTCGCCAGCCTGAACCGCCCGCTCACCTGGGCGGACCTCGCCGGCGAGGCCCTGATCCGCAACGGCGCATCGGAATCGATCGAGGTTGCCGCTTATCGCGTGCTGGCCGAGCAGGCCTCGCTGATGGTGCGTAATGTCACCTCTCTCGTTGCCATGGCAGAGTCCGGCTTGGGTATCACGCTGCTGCCGGCTCTCTCCACGATCGGCCTGCCGGCGAGTGTCTTGTCATTCGAGCTGCAGGACAGCGTTTTCCGCAGCGTCGGTATTCTCGAACGCAAGGAAGGCACGCGCAGCCCGGTGTCGGCGGCCTTTCTGGATCTCCTGTCGTCGCGCAGCCAGTCGCTGTTCCAAGACTTTCAGCTGGAGGCCTGCTGAAGGGCTTGAATGACATCGGCCAGCCACGCCCAGGTGTCGGCGGCCGCATCATCGGTAATCAGGTAGACTGGGCGAGAAAACTCCGGTGCGTCCGCAATCCGATGGAGGGTCCCAGCCGAGAGGTGCGGCCGGGCGAGGCGCTCTGGCAGATAGGCGGAGCCGCCGCTCTCCAGCAGATGGTCCAGCGCCCAAACCGCGGATCCGAAGCTGAGCTTGGCCGTGCCGGCATCGGCATAGGCGGTCGCGTGCTGCCGGCCGACCTCGTCGCCGACATCGACGTAGACATAGCCCGGGTCGAAACGCATCGGCGCGTCCGGCCTGGTTGCGACCAGGATCAGACGCTCGGGGCCGAGCGGCACCGCGCTGCGCCCCTCCCGCGCAAAGGGTTCGTAGGCGATGGCCGCGTTGATCAGGCCGGTGGTGAGCCACCCCTCTAGTTCGGAGCTGGACCCCGGCCAGGCCGAAAGCGCGGTCTGCGGGTGATCGCGGTAGATAGCGCGCAGCAGACACTCACCAAGGCCCGGCCAAAGATCGATCTGGCAGCCGATGTTGCAGACCGTCTTGATGCCCGGCGGCAGCGAGGTTTCCTGGCGCGCCTGCCGCCAGAGATCGGTCATCGCCGAGGCGTAGCGCTTGAACTTGGTCCCCGCCTCGGTGATCAGCGCGCCGGACTTGTGCCGGTGAAACAGCGGCTGACCGAGCTCGTCCTCCAAAGCCTTCAGGCGCGCCGTCACTGTGGACTGCGTCACGTTCAGGCGCTCGGAAGCCCGTATGAGGCTACCGGTCTCCAGAATGGCTAGAAAGGTTTGCAAGAGCGTGAGGTTCATCTCGCCAGCCCACAATTCGATCTTTTCGAATTGATAATGCACTATTTATCGTTTTTCGAATAGATTACTCTGCTTCATCATAGAGGCGGAATCGAGAGCAGGGGCCTTTCGTGCTCAAGGATTCGGCAAGACGGGCTATCTCTTCGGAACAGAGGCAATCAAGTGAAAGCCACGAGATCATGAGCGAAATCTCGACCTATCGAATGCTGATCGACGGTGCCTGGGTCGAGGCGTCGGACGGGGCCACCTTCGACAGCGTCAATCCGGCGAACGGAAAGGTATGGGCGCGACTGCCCGAGGCCACGGCGGACGACGTCGACCGCGCCGTCCGGGCCGCCGACAGGGCGCTCAACGAGGGGCCTTGGGCAAGCATGAGCCCGACCGAGCGCGGCCACTGCCTGCGCCGCCTGGGCGATCTGCTGGCCGAGATCTCCGAGCCGCTGGGCCGCATCGAATGCACCGACACCGGCAAGCTCTTCAAAGAGACCCGCTGGCAGGCGACCTACATCGCCGAGTACTACCACTTCTTCGCCGGCTGCGCCGACAAGGTGAGCGGCGACACCCTGCCGATCGACAAGCCGGACATGTTCGTCTTCACCCAGCGCGAGCCCTTGGGCGTCATCGCCGCGGTGGTCCCCTGGAACTCGCAGATTTTCCTGAGTGCCGTGAAGATCGGGCCGGCGTTGGCGGCTGGAAACACCGTCGTGCTGAAGGGATCTGAGCATGCCAGTGCGGCGCTCCTGGAGTTCGGGCGCTTGATCGAGAAAGCCGGCATACCGCCAGGCGTCGTCAACATCGTCACCGGCCACGGTGACCCTTGCGGGCGGGTGCTGACCCAGCACCCCCTGGTGGCGCGGATCGCCTTTACCGGCGGACCGATGGCAGCGCGCCACGTCATCGAGAACTCCGCCCACAACTACGCCCAACTGCTTTTGGAGCTTGGCGGCAAGTCGCCCTTCATCGTCTTCGAGGACGCCGATCTTGAGAGCGCGGTGAACGGATCGATCGCCGCCATCTTCGGCGCCTCGGGCCAGAGCTGCGTCGCCGGCTCGCGTCTCTACCTGCAGGAAAGCATCGCCGACAGCTTCCTCGAGCGGATGGTGGCGCAAGCCAAGGCCATCCGGATCGGCGATCCCCTGGCCGAAGAGACGCAGATGGGTCCGCTCTGCACTCCCGGCCAGTTGGAGACCGCCGAGCGGGAGGTGGCCAGGGCGCAGGAGGAAGGCGGGAAAGTACTTTGCGGCGGCAGGCGCCCGGCGGACCTGAGCGGCCTCTACTACGAGCCCACCATCATCGACTGCCCGCGCCAGGATATGCACATCGTCGATACCGAGCTGTTCGGGCCGGTCCTCAGCGTTCTGCGCTTCAAGGACGAGGCGGAAGCGGTCCGGCTGGCCAACTCGACCAAGCATGGCTTAGCCGCCGGCATCTTCACGCAGAACAGCGCGCGCTCGCTCAGGGTCTCCAAGGCGGTCAAGGCCGGCATCGTCTGGGTCAACACCTATCGCGCGATCTCGCCCATCGCCGAGGCCGGCGGCATGAAGGCCTCCGGCTACGGCCGGGAAAGCGGCTTCCAGGCGATCTACGACTACACGCGGCCCAAGACGGTGTGGATCAACACATCAGATCGGCCATTGGAGAGCCAGTTCGTGGCGCGCTAAATCAAGAGGTTGGTGGTGCAGATCGGCTAAAGAGGCTTGGGAGGATTGGGGAATGAAATTCCACTTGGCGATCAACCTGGAGCGCATGGACGACCGCCAGGACATGGACGCGGTCGCCCGGCATACGCTCGAGATGGTGCAGATGGCCGAGCGCGGCGGCTTCGAGACGGCCTGGGCGGCCGAGCACCATGCGCTGGAGATGACCATCGCGCCCAACCCCTTCCAGATCCTCACCTGGTGGGCAATGCATACCGAGCGCATCCGGCTAGGCACGGCAGTGGTGAATGCCGCCTATTGGCATCCGATCAACCTCGCCGGCGAGGCAGCCTTCCTGGATCTCATTTCCCGCGGGCGCTTGGAGTTCGGCATCGGCTCCGGCGCCTATCAGCGCGAGTTCGACCGGATGAAGCCGGGCCTCAAGCAGCCCGACGCCTGGCGCTACATGCAAGAGATGCTGCCGGTGGTGAAGGCGCTTTGGGCCGGCGACTATGCGCACGAGGGAGAGTTCTGGTCTTTCCCGACCTCGACCTCGGTGCCCAAGCCGGTGCAGAAACCGCACCCGCCGGTCTGGGTCGCCGCCCGCGCGCCCATCACCTTCGACTACGCGGTCCGGAACGACTGCAACATCATGTCTTGGCCGCTCGCCCGCCCCTTCGCCGAGGCGAAAAAATACAAGGTACAGCTCGATGACGCATTGGCGGCCCATCCGGGTGCGCGGCGGCCGGTCTTTTCGATGATGCGCCACACTGCGCTCTATACCGATGGCGCCGGCCGCGATGCCGCCGTCCAGGCTTTGCACCGGGCGATGGGCCAATTCGCCAATCTCTTCAGAAACCTGGGCGACGTGGAACTGGGATTTCCCAAGCAGGTACCGGTCGACCAACTTCCGGACGCCGAGCTCTATCACCCCGAAGCGCTGGAAGAGAACCTGATGTTCGGATCGCCCGAAGCGGTGATCGAAAAGCTCAAGCGCTACGAAGCTCTGGGCGTAGACACCTTCCTCTACTATGCCAGCATGGGCCTGGGGCTGACCCAGCAGAAGCGATCCATGGAGCTCTTCTGCAACGAGGTGGTCCCGGCCTTCGCAGGCGAAGAGGCCCTTGTCCTTGGCTGAGCGGGCGCGGGACGGCACGGCCTATGCGCTGAGTGGGCCCGAAGGGGGCCCGCTCGTCGTCCTCATCCACGGGCTTGGCCTTGCCTATGAGACGTGGGACGCGTTTATCCCCGCGCTCGCCCGGCGCTACCGCGTGCTGACCTATCACCTCCTGGGTCACGGCGACAGCAGGCCGCCCCCGCGCCAACCCACGCTCAGCCTCTTTTCGGAACAGTTGCTGAACCTCCTCGACGAGCTGGGCGTGGCGCAAGCCGCCATCGTGGGCTTTTCGCTCGGCGGCATGATCAATCGTCGCTTCGCGATCGATCATCCGGATCGTGTCGCCGCGCTCGCCATCCTGAACTCCCCGCACGAGCGAAGCGCCGACGCGCAAAGACTGGTCGAGCTGCGGGTGCGCGATACCGCAGGTGGCGGTCCGGCGGCAACGCTTCAGGCCTCGCTCGAGCGCTGGTTCACACCCGCCTTCCGCAAGGCGCACCCCGAGACCATTGAACGGGTCGGCCGTAGGATCCTGGCGAACGATCCTGAGACCTACACCTACTGCCGGATGGTCCTGGCCTCCGGTGTGACCCAGTTGATACGACCGGATCCGCCAATCGGGGTCCCGGCTCTCGTTATGACCTGCGAGCACGACAGCGGCAGCACGCCCGCCATGACCCGCGCCATCGCCGCCGAGATCGAAGGGGCAGAGGCCCTGGTCATTCCGCACCTACAGCACTGCGGCCTGATCGAAGAGCCGCAGCTCTTCATAGAGCCCCTTCAAGGGTTCTTGGCCCGAGCCTTGCCTTAGGCCTCAAACAGGGAGCAAAGGATCCAAGATGCCGACACTGTCGGGCGGCCAAGCCGCCGTCGAGTCGCTTCGCGCCGAGAAGGTCGGCCAGGTCTTCGGCCTGATCGGCTCTGCCACCATGGAGATGTTCGATGCGCTCTACGATGCGTCCGACATCACCTACATCGGCGTGCGCGACGAGCGCAGCGGCACCCATATGGCGGACGGCTATGCCCGAGCCTCCGGACAGGCGGGCGTCGTCTTGGCAGGGCAGAACGGTCCCGGTGTCACCAACTTGACGACCGGGCTCGGACAGGCGGCGGCGGCTTTCTCGCCCGTGGTCGCGATCGCCGGCGCGCTCTCGAGCGAGCATCTCTATCGCGGCGCCTTTCAAGAGGTGGATCAGCAAGCGCTCTTCACGCCGATCACCAAGAAGACCTGGACCGTCCCCTCGGCAGCGCGCGTACCGGAGTTGTTTCGCGAAGCCTTTCGCACCGCCTTGACGCCGCGACGCGGGCCGGTGCTGATCAACCTGCCGCGCGACGTGCTGGCAGCCCAAGCGGAAGTGCCCGCCTTTCAAGACCCCGCACGCTATCGCTGCCATAGCCGTCCGGCTGCGGGTCAGACCGACCTCGATGCGGCAGCCAAGCTTCTGCGCGAAGCCAAGCGGCCGGTCATCGTCGCCGGCGGGGGCATCAAGACCAACGGCGCTCATGCAGCGGCCCTTGCCCTGGCGGAGCTGCTGCAGGCACCGATCGTCACCGCACCGGGCCACGGCGATGCCGTCCCCTTCGGCCATCCGCTGAACGCCGGCCAGATGGGACCGCGGGGCAACCCGGTCGCCTCTCGCTTGGCGCGCGAAGCCGACATAATCCTGGCGTTGGGTACGCGGCTCGGCTTCAACTCGACCTTCTATTCCTACGACAACATCAACCGGGCTGCCGCCATCATCCAGGTCGAGCTGGAGCCCACCGCGATCGGACGGCATTTCCCGGTCGCACTGGGCATCTGGGCCGATGCAGCCAGCGTCGCCGAACAGCTGAACAGCGCGCTTGCCACTCTCAAGGCACGCAGCGAGGTCGAAGCCTGGGCCGCCACCTACCGCGCCGAACGCGAGACCTACTTGGAACAGCGCGACGCCTCTGCCGCAACGCAAGATCACCCGATCCAGCCTTCCGGCCTGTTCAAGGAGTTGCGGCGGGTGCTGCCACGAGAAGCCGCCATCACCTTGGATGCCGGAACGCTCTGCCTGCAGGCCACCGACGCGCTCAACTATTGGCAGCCGCCCTCACTCTTCACGCCGCTGGACTTCGGCCTGGTCGGCTTCTCCTTCGCCTGCGGCCTAGGCGTCAAGCTGGCACTGCCCGAGCGGCCGGTCGTCAGCCTGATGGGCGACGGCGGCTTCGGCATGACCTTGCCGGAGCTGTCCACCGCAGTCGAGCACGGCATCAACAGCGTGACCCTCGTGTTGAACAACCGCTGCTGGGGCGCCGAGAAGGCCTATCAGCGCGACTTCTTCGGAGAGCGTTACATAGGTGCGGACGTGGAAAGCCCGCCTTTCGACAGGGCAGCCGAGCTCTACGGTGCGGCCGGCTATCGCGCCGAACGCTTGAGCGAGGTCGGCGATGCGGTCACCGCAGCACTCGCCTGCGGCAAGCCCGCCGTCGTCGAAATCGCCGTCGACCCAGAAGCGCTCTACAGCTTCCGCCGCGACAGCTTCAAGCACCGCGGCGGCTAGGGGGATCTCGGGGGGTTTGGCGATCCCGGTTGCGTCAGGCCAAAAGCTCACGACTCGCGGCCTGCTACTCGTTAGCGAGGCAGTTCCTAAGCGGATGAGGCTGGAAAGTGTGCGGAAACGGGATAATCTGACAGGCAGAGAAGCCATTCATGTGACCGACTTCCCAAATATGAATGAAAAGATACTCGGACCGGCGCGCTATTTGTTGCTTTCCATGGCACAAATCCAGGTAGACTGTCGTGTAAGTGACGCCCTCTCCTTGCCGAACAGCTCTCCCTGGCCCGAAATTGTTCCACGGGACTTCTCTCCCATTGGCGTCCAGGGGTATTACGTTGACATTGGCGTAAAGAAACGGAGCCGGACGCTGTATTCCATCTCGGCCTGCCGCATGACGGGAATCGACTGTATGGGTGACCTGAAAAGTGAGATGGTCCCACTTTTCCTCCGTCAGTCTTACATCCCTAATCGAGTCTCCCGGAAGCTGGCTACGGCCGCAATGCGAATCCGACCATACGTCAGACGCCCAGGCGTTCTGCATACCGACGGCCAACGCGAAAACGAGAGCAAAGGTTGTATGCCTTACAGTGTTTCGCATATCCGATCCCCTCTCCAGTTGCGGCGCGACCCTTGACGTCGACACGCGCGCCCCTGCGCGCCGTCCTGCGAGCGCTGACGGCGAATGCGCCCTAATCGTTGGTCCAGAGCTGGCATTTCGCCCGTATGCATTTCTCCAGAGCCGCCTGCAAGCCGCCCGGATTATCGACATCGACTGGAAACTCGTGACTATTCAGACTCGCCACCAAATCCGCGCGCGCCCATCCCGCAAGGAGGCCGAAAGCGCTTGTGAAGTCCGGACCGGCCAGGCTGTTCCCAAGTCGCGCGTAGACTTCTCCACGGTGGTAATAGGCCCAGCCCTGCAATGCCGCGTCTCCGGCGATGGCGCCATCCTTGATGGCGTGACTGTAGTCTGCGACGGCCGCCTCTAAATTGCCGAGAGACCGATAGCACCGAGCGCGGTCCAGCATTGATTGAGCGCGTAAATACGCGTGAACGCGTAAATACTCGGCAGTCTCCGGGGTGAGAGGTATTAAGCGTTCTTCGCCAAACTCCCGACAGGATTCAGACTCATTTTGCTTGAAACAGCGATTCAGAAGGCGCATCGCCTCTGTCACATCATTAATCGCGTTCTTGCAATCGCGGAGCCGCAATTCGAGTGTAAATCTAGTGAAATATGCGTTCATGTAGTCAGGATCGAGCGCAATCGCTTTGTTGTAGTCGCTCATCGCCGCCTTGAGGTCATTCTTGAAGCCTTCTTGATGAAGTCCTCTCGCCAAATAGGCGTCGGCGAAGTCCGGGTCAATTCGAAGCGCCGCAGAGAAATCATCAATAGCGCTGTCCGGTTTATAGATGACTTTCGCGCGCCCTCGAAAAAAATATGCTTTGGAATGGTTCGGATTTTGCTGAATGATGGAAGTGAAGTCATTGGCCGCTTGCTCATACCTGCCTTTTCTTGCGAAAGTCCGGCCACGCCAAAAGAGCGCCAGTTCGTGGTTCGGCGCTATTCTTATGGCCGCAGTAAAGTCCTGGATCGCGGCGTCGAAGGAGCGTTGGTCGCGATGGACCCGGCCGCGTCGGTAGTATGCATCGGCATAGTTCGGATCGATGGCGATTGCAGCGGTGAAGTCACTGATCGCCGCTGCATGATCGCCCAAGCTATAGTTGCACGAGCCTCGGGCGTCGTAGGCCTCCGCCGATTTCGGAGCGTATTTGATCGCCGCCGTGTAGTCCTTTTTTGCAAGATCGTATTTTTCCGTCTCGTAGTATGCGCCGCCGCGTTGATAGTAGGCTTGGGCGTGTTTTGGCGCGATGGCGATCGCCTTTGTGAGATCACGGATCGCCGCCGCGAAGTCCCCTTGTTTGCGATAGGCCGCGCCCCGGCGTAAGTACCCGCCCGCGCTCTTGGGATAGAGCCTGATCTCCTCGGTGAAATCCCGAATAGCGGGGACGTAGTCTCCGGCTTCATAGTGGACGAGGCCGCGCTCGAGGTGGGCGTCCTTGTAATCCGGATCGATGCGAATGGCGGTGGTGAGATCTTTGATCGCTGATTTGTCGTCGCCGAATTCAGCGTAGATCACGCCACGATGGAAATGAGCCTCCGCAAGCAGGCCAGGGTCGATCTTAATCGCTTCAGACAGATCGTGCAGCGCCTCCGCCAGGTCGTCATCCTTCTTGTGGATAAGGCCTCTGCGCAGAAAGGCTTTTTGGGCGATACAGCGATCGCAATTTGTTTCGCCGGTCTTTGGCTCCAGCTTTATTGCGCTGGTGAAATCTGAAACGGCAGCGGAACGGTATTTGGGCGCGTCGTAGGCGACGCCTCGATTAAAGAAGGCCACCCCGTTGTTTGCATCGACCCGGATTGCCGCCGTGAAGTCGGCGATCGCGGACGGCGTCGAGCCTCCTCGGGCGTGGGCGACGCCACGATTTGCATAAGCCATGCTGTAGGTAGAGTCGGCCGAGAGCGCCTGGTTGAATTTCTTTATCGCCGCCGCGAAAGCGCCTTTCCTGATTAGGTCAGTGCCGGCGTTGCTGAGTGAAATGGCGCGCGCGCGTCTTTTCTCGACGACGTCAGACTCACTTCCGCAATTCTCTTCGACGAGCAGGTAGCCATCGATCTCCAGAACAGCCAGTTTGCAGGCCGATTCTTGCGCCTCGGCCTGTCCTGCCGTGAGCAGGGCTCCTATCACGATGATGCAGCAGACTAAATGAACTACCTTCATTCGGTATAGCTCACTTACGTTAGCCGGACGATGGTACGGCCGACGACGTCTAGGGTCAACCGAGATCCCCCGAACCGGGTCCTGGGCCATGGCCTCACAAGCCCGGAGCCGCAGGCGGATTGCCGCGCGCTTGCTGATGGCGCTGGGCCTATTCCCCGGCCATCAACCATAGAGGTCCGTCAAGATGCCGCGGCCAGTTCCCGCCACCCGAGATCGGCCGAGGCGGCGCGTGCGCGTTTGGCCACCAGGAGGCCGTACTTCCGCAGCACCTCGTCGGAGGCGCGATAGAGCGGCATGGTGATGCTGATGACGCCGACGATCTCGCCGCCGACATCGCGAACCGGCGATGCGATTGCGGCGACGTCCGGCTCGATGCTGCCTTTGCGGATGGCATAACCTTCGTCGTTGACCTTGCCACTCATGGCATCTCCCGTCGCGGTTCCCTCTAGCGGCAGGGTCTCGCCAAGCCACACCTTGTGCCGCACGCGCTTAGAGCTCTCCGCCTGCCGGACATAGATCGGCCGCCCGTCCGGCCCCGGAACCACGAGGTTCGCCGTCTCGCCGGTGGCGTCGCGCAAGGCCTCCAAGTGGGGCTGCGACACCTCCCACACCGTCAGCCCCTGCAAGGTGGCGAGCGCAAACCTCAGCAGGCGGGCCGCACAGGCATAACGTCCGCTGTCCGTCTTCCTGAGATAGCCAGAAGAAACCAGCGTCGACAGCAGTCTAGCCGTGGTGCTGGTTGGTAGTTTGGTCTCGCGCGCCAAGTCGGTAAGCGTGATCTCGCGCCGTGCCGGCGTGAAACACTCCAGCAACTCCAACGCCCCGCAAAGCAGAGCGAACGGACGAGCGGTCAGCCTTGTCCCGGCCTTCGACTTCCACCGGTGCTCCCCTTGACCCTTCTCCGCATATCAGAGTATCGCTCCGCAATACGGGAAAACTAGAACACTTACGAGGGCTCACGGGGTCGGAGGCAGGTGGTAGAGACCAAGCGAACTTCCTATCGCCATGGCAAGCGACGCCCTGCCCACTTGCAGAGGCGCCAAGAACGGGCTGCAATCTGCAGGGCTGAAGATCTTCATACCAGCGAGCGAGAGGAGAGATGGGATGCAGCACGTCTGAGTAGGCGCGATCTACTGATGGTCGCCGCAACCCTGTCCGCCCTTGGCGTGGCGGCCAACGCCAATGCCGCCGATCCGATCCTTTTAGGATTTCACGCGCCCCTAACCGGCTTTGCCGCAGGCGACGGCAAGTCGGCCTCACTGGGCGCAGAACTCGCGGTCGAGCAGATCAATGCGGCCGGCGGCGTCATGGGCCGTCCTTTGGAGCTGGTGGTCTATGACGACCAGGCCAAGGCCGAGCAAGCCGTCCCCATCGCCAACAAGCTGATCGGCGACGACGTGGCACTGGTCATCTCCGGCAGTTACTCCGGACCAAGCCGTGCGGCTGCCGGAGTCATGCAGGAAAACGGCGAGCCCTAATCGCCGCCTATGCCGTCCACCCCGACATCACGCGCGCGGCGACTACGTCTTCCGCACCTCCTTCGTCGGCGAGGTGCAGGGACGCGCGGCCGCCAAGCTGATCGGCGAGATCATGGACGCCAAGAAGGTCTCGATCATCACCATCAACAACGACTTCGGCCAGTCGCTGGTGGCCGGCTTCAAGGAGAAGGCGGCCGAGTTCGGCATCGAGGTCATCAGCGAGTACTCCTACTCCATCAAAGATCGCCAATTCGGCTCCATCGTGGCCGGCATCCGCCGCGATCAGCCCGATGCGATCTACGCGACCGGCTACTTCTTCACCGGCGGCCCACTGGTGAGCCAGCTGCGCGCGGCCGGGGTCAAGGCACCGATCATCGGGATGGAGGGCTTCGACAGCCAGAACTTCATCGACATCGCCAAGGGGGCGGCCGACGGCGTGGTCATCACCACTTCGCTCGACCGCGACACCGATAACCCGGTGATGAAGGCCTTCATCGCCGACTTCGAAGAGAAAGCGGGCTTCCCGGCGGACATGGTCGCCGCCTCCGCCCATACCGCCGTGCTTGTGGCCGCCGACGCCATCGAACGCGCTGGTTCTCTTGACAAAGCGGCGATCCGAGATGCCTTGGCCAACACCAAGGACCTGGAAGTCTCGACCGGCACCTTGAGCTTCAACGCGCTGGGCGAGATCTACCACGAGGTGACGGCGCAAGAGGTCAAGGACGGCCGCTTCACCCGCTTTGCGACGATCGACGACCGGGTCCTCCTGGCACCGCCGGAGAACTAGCGCGCGCGGGGCTGCCGGACCCCAAAGGCGACGATGTTTCAGCTGGAGCTTCTGGCGGCCGGACTCATCAGGGCGCGACCTACGCCTTGATGGCGCTGGGCCTGACCCTGGTCTACGGCCTGCTGCGGATCCTGCACATTGCTCACGCCGCCCTCTTCACCCTGGGCGCCTATGCCGGCGTGATCGCCGCCACTCCGGACTGCGATCGTGCTGGCGGGGCTGGTGGCGATCGTCGCCGGGGCGCTGGCCGGGCCGCTGGTCTATCTCACGGTCTACAAGCCCTTGCTGGACAAGCCGCCCTATGTCGCGCTCATCGCCTCGATCGGCTTGCTGATCGCTCTGGAGGACGGCTTCCGCCTGGTCTTCGGCCCCTATGGACTCTCGTTCGACCATAACCCCTGGTTCATCACCGGATGGATTTCGGCGGCGTCTATCTGAA
>CAXXGD010000060.1:0-134253 GCA_963669385.2 Rhodospirillales bacterium | reverse complement strand
GTTTGGGGCCACGAGACCTTCCCGAAGCTGGGCGACCGCGAAGCTTAAGGCCCTGCGGCCAAGGGAGCGGCGCAGCAGCCCCGGCGCTGAAGGCGCCGCTCCCGAGCTGCAGAGCTAAACACCAAGGGCGCGCAGGTCAGCACAGGAAGACCCATGGAGACCCGTGAACTCTTCTGGTCCTTAGGAACCTCCGGCATAGCCTTCTTCTATGTCGTGGGCATCGCCTCGATGGGCGTGTTCCTCTGGGGCTGCTGGCGGCATTTCGCCAAGTACCGCCACGGTACGAGCCTGCCGGTGCCGCTCGACCTCATGGCCGGCTGCCGGCGCATGGTCTCCGACCTCATGACCCAGCGCACCTTGGTGCGCCGGGACCACTTCGCCGGCATGGCCCACACCGGCATCTTTTTCGGCTTCGTCATCGCCGCGATCGGCACGGCGACGATCACCCTGGAGTACGACTTCCTCGACCGCTGTTCGGCATCCAATTCTGGCAGGGCGGGTTCTATCTCTGGTTCAGCCTGATCCTGGACCTCGGCCACGTCGCCCTCACCCTCGGCATCATCATGATGATGGTGCGCCGCGCGAGCTTCCACCTCACCAAGCTCGATTACCTGCGCAGCTATCGCGGCGAGACGACATTGCGCCCGGCAGCCAAGGCCTGGCGTATCGAGGACTGGATGTTTCTCACCGTCCTGCTGGTGATCGAGATCTCCGGTTTTCTCCAAGAGGGCCTGCGCTTGCTGATGGAGCAGCCCGCCTGGGCCGGATGGTCACCGGTCGGCCTGCTGACCGCCAAGATCCTGGCCGGGCTCGGCATGAACGCGGAGACGGCCGCCTGGCTGCGCGGCGGCAACTGGTGGTTCCACGGCTTCCTGGCGCTGGCCTTCACCGCGGCCATTCCCTGGTACAAGGCCAAGCACATCATCGCCGCCGTCGGCTCGATGGCGACCCGCGACACCAAGGCGCTGCGCCGCCTGCCCAAGGAGGAGGAAGACAAGGAGAGCGCCGGCATCGCCGCGATCTCGGACTTCTCCTGGAAGGACATGCTGAACTTCGACGCCTGCACCAAGTGCGGGCGCTGCCACGAAGCCTGTCCGGCGCGCACCATCGGCGCGCCCTTGAGCCCGCGCGACCTGATCCTCGACCTGCGCCTGCACAACAACGAGGCCCGGGGCTGCCGCAAGAGGGCATCGACCTGATCGGCGGCGTGATCGACCCCGAGACGCTCTGGTCCTGCCGCAGCTGCGGGGCCTGCCAGGAGATCTGCCCGGTCGGCATCGAGCATCCGGCGATGATCGTGCAGATGCGCCGCCAGCTGGTCGAGCGCGGCGAGCTCGACCCCCTCCTCCAAGGCACGCTGGACGCCATCGCGAACAACGGCAACAGCTTCAACGAGAGTGCGCGCAAGCGCCCGGTCTGGACCCGCGAGCTGGAGTTCGGCCTCAAGGATATCCGCGAAGAGCCGGCCGAAGTCTTGTGGTTCGTCGGCGACTACGCCTCCTTCGACCCGCGCAATCAGAAGGTCAGCCAGACCGTGGCCCGCCTGCTGCGCGCTGCCGGGGTCGACTTCGCCCTGCTGCACGAGGGCGAGCGGACCGCCGGCAACGACGTGCGCCGGATCGGCGAAGAGGGCCTCTTCGAGAGCCTGGCGAGCCACAACCTGGAGCAGATGACCGGCTGCAAGCCCTTCACCCGCATCATCACCACCGACCCGCACAGCTACAACACCATCAAGAACGAATACCCGGAGTTCGGCGAGGTCGCACCGATCCAGCACTACAGCGAGGTCTTGGCCGAGCTGCTGGAGGCCGGCCGGCTCAAGGTAGTCAAGCGGCTTGACAAGCGGGTGACCTTTCACGACCCCTGCCACCTTGGCCGCCTCAACGGCGGCTATGAGGCGCCGCGCCGGGTCTTGGAGGCGATCGGCTGCCGGCTGATCGAGATGCCGCGCAATCGCGACAACTCCTTCTGCTGCGGCGCAGGCGGCGGACGCATCTGGATCCCCGACACACCGGGCATGGAAAAGCCCTCCGAGAACCGCGTACGCGAGGCTGCGGCGCTGGGTGCGCTCGACAGCTTCATAACCTGCTGCCCAAAGGATCTGACCATGTTCGAGGACGCGCGAAAGACCAGCGGTCACGAAAAGGACTTCGTCGTCGAGGACCTGGCGGAACTGGTCGCCGAGGCGATCGAGCTGAAGAGCCTGACCCTGAAGGACCTGCCGCCGCTGACCGAGCGCATCACCGACGCCGTCGCGCACCGCATCGCCGACGTGGTGGCCGCCCGGCTCGACCAGGTGCTGACGGCCAGACTGGCGGCAATCCCCGCTCCTGCTCCGGCCCCGGCCGCACTGCCCCAGCCGGCCGGCGAAACGGCGCCGGCAGCAGAGGCCGCGCTCGAGGCCCCGGCGGCGGCCCCGGAGTCACCCCAGCCAGCGCCCCAGACGCCCGAGGCCGAACTGGCGGCGACGCCTGAACCCGCGCCGCCACCTGCTGCGCCACCGGCGCCGGCCATTCAGCTGACGCCGATGGATTGGGATACGCTGGCGCCGGTCACGGCGCCCGAGTTGGAGGGCTATGAAATTCCTGCCAAGGAGGGCGTCAGAATCCTGGTCGCGGTCAAGCACGCGGCCGTGCTCGGCGACGACTATTCCTTCACCGACGACGGCCGCGACGTCAATCCGGACTTTCTGGACTATGTGCTGAACGAATGGGACGACGCGGCGCTTGAAGAAGCCCTGCTCGCGGTCGAGAAGCTGGGCGGCGGCGAGGTGGTCGCCGTGTGCATCGGCCCGGAGGCGGCGGAGACCAGTCTGCGCAAGGTGCTGGCCAAGGGCGCGCACCGCGGCGTGCGGGTCTGGCATGACGGCCTTGCCGGCGCCGATCCGGTGTCGATCGCCCGGGCGATCGCCGGCGTTGCGGTGCAAGAGGAGCCCGACCTGATCCTCGCCGGTGCCCAATCGAGCGACCATGCCCACGGCGCGACCGGCACCGCCCTGGCCCGCATCCTGGGCCTGCCCCACGCGGCCGTCGTTGTCGGCCTGGAGTGGGACGGCGGCGACAAGCTGGCGCTGATCCGCGAGCTGGAAGGCGGCGTGCGGCATCGCCTGGAGCTGCCTTGCCCGGCCGTCCTGACCATCCAGACCGGCTCCAACACGCCGCGCTACGCCACCATGCGCATGATCACAGCAGGCCAAGAAGAAGCCGATTGCGGTGCTCGACGGCGCATCGCTGATCGACGGCGCCGGCGGCTACGCGGTGCGGCGCATCTACACCCCGGTGCAGAACAAGGCGGAGATGCTGCAAGGCAGCGCCGACGAGGTCGCGACCTTCGTAGCCGAGTTGGTCCGCGAGCGGGCAGGAGGCTGAGACATGGCTGGAATTCTCGTCGTCGCCGAGCATCTGCAGGGCAGCCTGCGCGACATCACTGGTGAGCTGATCGGCGCCGCCGTCGCCCTCAAGGAGAAGCTCGACGGCCCGGTCACCGTCGCCGTCATCGGTGATGGCGCCGAGGTACTGGCTGCAGCCGCAAACCTAAAGGGAGTCGACGAGGTGCTCTCCGTCGACGTCGGCAGCCCCCACTTCGATCCTACCCTCTACGAGGAGGCCGTCTGTCGGCTCGGCGCCGAGCGCCAGCCCCGCGCGATCCTGCTGGGCCACACGGTGAGCGGCATGGCCTACGGGCCGGCGGTCGCCGCGCGCCTGGGCAGCGGCTTTGCCAGCGACGTCTTTCAGCTGGACGGCGCCGACGGCAAGCTGATCGCGACCCGCAGCGCCTACGGCAACAAGGTCAACCTGGAGCTGGAGTTCCCCGGCAAGGGCGTGGTCGTGCTGACCCTGCGCGGGGCGACCTTCGCGCCGCCCGAGGCCGAGGGTGCGGCCACCGTCTCGGCGATCGCCATGGATCTGGCCGGACTGGAGGGCTGCGGCGAGCACCTGGAGTATCAGGAGGCGCCGCCGTCGGACATCGACATCTCCAAGGCGGACTTTATCCTATCGGTCGGGCGCGGGATCCAGGACAAGGAGAACCTGCCGCGCTTCCAAGAGCTGGCCGAGCGTCTGGGTGCCACCTTCGGCTGCAGCCGGCCGATCGTCGACTCCGGCTGGCTGCCCAAACCCCACCAGGTGGGTCAGTCCGGCAAGGTAGCAGCCAACTGCAAGCTCTACATCGCGCTCGGCATCTCAGGCGCGGTCCAGCATCTCTTCGGCATGAAACACGTAGACACCATCATCGCCGTCAACACCGATCCGGATGCGCCGATCTTCAATGTCGCGACCTTCGGCGCCAACCTGGATGTCTTCGAGTTCGCCGACGCCCTGGAGCGTCACTTCAACTAATCGCGTCCCAAACATCACGACAAGACAAGAGGGAGACTATTTATGACCGAAAGCAGCAGAGTCTCGGCACTCTCAAACCACCACCGCGCACTCGGCTCCGACCTCGGCGACTGGAACGGCATGGGTGTTGCTTGGAGCTACGCCAGCGACCCTTGCGACGAGCATGACGCCGTGCGCACCGCGGCCGGGCTCTTCGACGTCTCGGCGCTGAAGAAGATCCACGTCCGCGGGCCTGACGCGGATGCCGTGGTCGACCACCTCATCACCCGCAACATGACAACGATCTATCCCGGGAAGTCGGCTTACGGCGCCGTTCTGACCGAGCAGGGCACGATCTGCGACGACGCCATCATCGCCAACGAGGGCGACGGCAACTGGATGGCCGTGCACGGCAGCGGCGAGACCATGGCGCGCCTGCAGGAATCGGCCAAAGGCAAGAACGTCTCGGTCGAATTCGATGACACGCTGCACGACATCTCGCTGCAGGGCCCCAAGGCGGTAGAGCTCTTGAATGCGCACACGCCGATGGACCTGCCGGCGCTCAAGTACTTCCATCATCAGAAGACAGAGCTCTTCGGCCACCCCTGCACGCTTTCGCGCACCGGCTACTCGGGCGAGCGGGGCTACGAGATCTTCGCCAACGCCGACGTCATCGTCGACATTTGGGAGAATGTTCTGGGCCACGGCAAGGACCTGGGCGTGGTGCCCTGCTCCTTCACCTGCCTCGACAAGATCCGCGTCGAAGCCGCCTTGCTGTTCTATCCCTATGACATGACCACGGAGAACACGCCCTGGGAGGTCGGCCTCGGCTGGGCGGTGTCGCGCAAGAAGGGCGATTTCCGCGGCAAGCAGGCGGTGTTCGCCGCTGAAGGCAAGGACAAGATCGCTTTCGGCGGCATTGCCATCGATCACAACGAAGCGCTGGAAGGCGGCGAAAAGCTGCTGCTCGACGGCCAAGAGGTGGGCACCGTCAACAGCCCGGCCTATTCCCACCGCATGAAGAAGTCCTTGGCTTTGGTGCATCTGGCACCCAGCGCCACGGCCATAGGGACCAAGCTGCAAGTCCAGGGCGACGGCGTCGCCTACACCGCCACGGTGGAGCGCGTGCCCTTCCACGATCCGGACAAGTCTCGAACCCATGCCTAGCGGGCACGGGTTCTAAAGGCTACGAAGAAGGAGATCCTCCTATCCCAGGCCCGCAAAGGAACAGCTACGACAGCTCCAGACCGGTGGAGGGTTCTGCCTCCTTGCGGGGCCTGGGACATCTTGGCCGCCGGTCATCGGCGCCATTCCGCTAGTAGGGAAGGACATGCCAAGCTCTTCACAAGGTCTGGCACAGGCTCGCGAGAAGTATCGTGGCCTCAGCGTGCGCTGGGGCTTCTACTGGGCCATGTGGTGCGCCGTCCTCTGGGGCCTTTGGTACATCCCGGGCGGTGCCATCTGGGCCGAGGCGCCCTTCGCCACCATGAACCTCGATCGCCAATCCGAGTTCCTGCTGGCCGCAGCGGTCATCACCGCCTTCAACAGCGTCGGGGTCCTGCTGTTTCTCTTCCTGTGGACCGGCGTCCTGGAGAAGTGGCGAGAGTATCTGCGCACCATTCGCCAGTTCCGCACGATCTCGAAGTGGTACTTCCTGGCAGCGATCTTCGGGGGCCCCTGTGCGCTCTTCGGCTCCTATCTGGCGATCGGCTATGTGGGCCCGATCTTCGCCGCGGTCTCGGCCCTGCTCTATCCCATCGTCGGCGCCAGCCTGGCGCGCATCTGGTACCACGAGAACATCACCCCGCGCGCCGGCTTGGGCATCTTGATCATCGTCGCCGGCGGGATTGCGATCTTCGCGCCGGGTATCTTTCAGGAACTCTCGGGCAGCGGCACCGGCGCCTGGCTCGGCTATCTCGGCGGCGCCATGGCGGCGATCGGCTGGGGCGTCGAGGGTGCCGTCGCCGGCCGCGTGCTGGATGTCTCCGATCCGGACGTGGGCATCACCATCCGCTTCACGGCGGAGATCTTCTTCTGGCTCTTCCTCATCCTGCCGGCGATCGCCATCTTCGGCGAGGTCCCCGTCATGCCGGTCGTGGTGGAGACCTTCAGCCTCTGGCCGCTTGTCTGGCTAGGACTCGCCGGTCTGTCGTTCGGCTATTGCTATGTCTCCTGGTACAAGTCCTTCCCCTTGATCGGGGTTGGCCGCGGCCAGGCGATCGCCGCCTTCTACGGCGTCTTCGCCGTGGTCTTTCTGGCGGTCTTCACCTTGAGCTTTCCCGACTGGAACTTCCTGCTCGGCCTGGCGCTCACGGTCTCGGGCGGCTTCGTCATCTTCACCGAGAAGAAAAGCGAGGTCGAGGTGGTGCGCAAGCTGGATGACCGCCCCCTTACCGCCCTTCCGGAGCCCAGCCGGCGCTTCCACGGCAAGCCGCACATGAAGGGTTTTATTCTGAGCTGCTTGAAACGGGCGCCCCAGGGCCTCTGGGATCACGAAATCGCCAACCAGGCGATGCAGGCCTACGGCCACGCCGGAGACTACTGGAAAGGCGAGGTTCGCGTGACCCTGACCGATCTCTACTCGGGCGCGCTGATCGAGGAGTTGGAAGACGACCTCGACGACGGACGCTACTTCGGGCCGGGCAAGGTTCTGGTCAAGTTTCGGCTCACACCGCTCGGTCATCGACGCCTCGCAGAGACCGGGCTTGCCTGATTGTCGCTAAGGAAAGGACGCAACCCATGTCGGAATTCTGGGGCTACCCCGGCGCAGACATCCTGGCAATTCTTGTAATAGTCGGAGTTGGCGGCGCCTGTCTCTATCAGGCGCGAACCTGGGTGAAGAAGCTCTAACTGGCCTAGGATGCGGAGGCGCCGTCAGATGAAGGCGCAGCGCTTCTGCCGCCATTGCCGGGGTCGTTTGCCGGAGGGGGCGAAATGGCGCTAACAACCAGAAAATGACAGGATCAAGGAGAGGCGTTTGAGACAGATTTTTTGAGAGACGGCAAACGACACAGAATTTCTGGCCTTCTGGCAGGGTCTTAGGAGCGTTTCCCAATCCCTCGTTCAAGAGAGTCTTCGGTCTGATAGCGGGCCGCTGGCGCAACACATCCCGGCTGGGAAATCGGGACGCCCCTAACGCCGTGTTCCGCCCCCTCCCGCAAACGACCTCTATCCGGGCTTGGCGCCGCATCCCCAGTACACATCTCCAGTACGCATCCCCGGCACGCCCTGGCCAAGCCGCAGATGGCCAACGTCTCGGGCATCGTCTCCCCTAGCGCGAAGGACGGCCTAGGCCTCGTACGCGCCGTCGCCGGCTCACCCTTTACTCGAAGACGAAGTCGGTTGCGGTCAGCTGGTCGACCTGGGTGATGCCGGCGAGCCGGATCTCGAAGTCGGTGCTGCCGTCGCCGTCGCTGTCCACCTGGATGCGGTTGCTGGGCTCGGCGAAGCGGGCCTGCGGCTCGCTGCCGTCGAAGGTGGCGTCGCCGATCCAAGCACCGGATCCGCCCGATACCTGGAGATGGATGACGTCCGCATCCGGTGGCGACAGGGTGCCGCTCTGCGAGGTGAAGTCGGTGATGACGGCCTCCAGCCCACTGCCCTCCTCGGCGAAGACGAAGCTGTCCGACCCGCTGCCGCCGGTCAGGCGATCCGTGCCGCTGCCGCCGGAGAGCGTATCTGCACCGTTGCCACCACTGATGCGGTCGTCGCCTCTGCCGCCGATCCCGCGGTCGCCGCCATCGCCGCCAAAGAGGGAATCGCCACCGGCGCCGCCATCCAAGGTATCGGTCCCGTCGTTGCCGGCCAGCGTGTCGCCGCCCGCGCCGCCGTAGACCAAGTCGAGCCCGCCGCCGCCGTCGAGACGGTCGTCGCCGCCGCCGCCGGCCAGGTAGTCGTCGTCCGCCTGGCCGCGCAAGAGGTCGCCCCCGCTGCCGCCGTAGGCCCGGTCCTCTCCGTTCCCGCCCTTGACGCTGTCGCCGCCCTCGCCGCCGGAGAGCAAGTCGTCGGCAGCACCACCGACAAGGAAATCATCGCCATTGCCGCCAGTGAGCCTGTCCTTGGCGCCAACACCATAGAGCTTGTCTGCGCCCGCACCGCCGGAGAGCGTATCGCCGCCTGCGTCACCGTAGAGCAAGTCATCGTCAAGCCCGCCGTAGACGAGATCGCGGGCATTTCCACCATACAGGCTGTCCAGGCCTTCACCGCCGAAGAGGCGGTCAACGCCGCTGCCACCGTCGAAGCGGACGTCAATCCCATCGCCGCCGTAGAGCCTGTCGGCGCCGCTGCCACCGTAGAAACCGAAGTCGGTCCCACTGCCGCCAAAGAGGTTGTCGGCGCCATCATTGCCGTTGAAGTAGGAGTCATCCCCACTGCCGCCGGAGAGACTGTCGGCGCCGCTATCGCCTCTGAACCCGAAGTCGTCCCCATCGTCGCCGGCTAGCGTATCGGTGCCGCTGCCACCGTAGAGTAAGGCGTCATAGCCATCACCGCCGGAAAGGCTGTCGGCGCCGCTGCCACCGTAGAAGGAGAAGTCAATCCCACTGCCGCCGTAGAGGCGGTCGGCGCCGCTGCCACCGTAGAAGCGGTAGTCAATCCCACTGCCGCCGTAGAGGCGGTCGGAGCCGCTGTCACCGTAGAAGCCAGCGTCATAGCCATTGCCGCCGGAGAGGCTGTCGGCGCCGCTGCCACCGTAGAAGGAGATGTCATTCCCATCGCCACCGAAGAGGCTGTCATCGCCGCTCGATCCGTCGAGGGTGTCGGAGCCGCTCTCTCCATAGAGCGTGTCGTCGGCCCCGTAGCCCAGAATGGTGTCGTCGCCACTGCTCCCGAAAATTGTGTCGGCTAGCGGAGTCCCTGGATAGAAAGCCATCGTTCCCGCTCCCTTGCGTTCCGCCTCCCGACGCCCTGGCGGGCGCGCAAGAGCAGTGTCAAGCGTGAATCTGTCGGATCTCACTAGGCACACCTCAGCGTGCCTCCGCTCCCCCAAGACCACGCGGCAGCCCCGCACGTCCGCCCTCAATACATCGGCGGATACCGGCCTTCTTTTGACGGCAGTCTATCTCAACCGAGGGCATAGGCAAGGGACTTGCAAGCAACTACCTTTGGACGAGGCTCCTGCAAGAGCCCTGCTCCCTTGGCTTTCATTCTGAGATTATCAAGAGAAACCAGAGCGGTTACGCTATCCATCCGGGACCAGCAGCTCGTCAGAGGTTGGACCGCTAAGCCGCCGCCCTTCCGCCAGGTGGAGGGCACTTTCGTGTCGTGACCCCCCTTAGGGTAGGATTTCGCCCTCTCCCGCAATCGACCCCTTGCTGTCTCTGGCGCAACTCAGAACCAATATCAGGCCAAAATCGTACTTTTCTATACCAAATCCATACCAAATTGGATAAAAGGTATTGAATAATGCGCAGCGCCTGCCTTAGACTTGAGTTTGTCGGTTTGACCTGTCCTGATCGGAACAATCGCCGCCAGTGTCCCAATGGCAACGGCAAAAACAAGTGCGGCGAGAGGGAGACCCGCGCCACTCTCGGGCCTGAGGCCCGAGTGATCCGGCGCCTGTCAAAAGGAGACTGAGAAAGCCATGTCCATCGATCTCATCAAGCGGCGCTTGAGCCGCAGGCGCTTCCTCCAGACCTCGGCTGCAGGCGCAGCCGTAGCGGGTGCCGGTCTGCACCTGCCCACAATGGCCAATGCGGCCGACGACGTGATCAAGATCGGCTTCCTGGCCCCCTTGACCGGCGACGTCGCAGCTTGGGGGGCGCCAGGCTATTACGGCTGTCAGATCTGGGCCGAGTGGGTGAACGGCGCCGGCGGCGTCACCATCGACGGCAAGCAGCACATGATCGAGTTCGTAGCCTTCGACAACGAGTATTCGGCCGCCAAGGCCAGGACCGGGGCGCAGAAGCTGATCGAGGACGACGGCGTCAAGTTCATCATGATGCTGGGCGGCGACACCATGCCGCCGGTGGTCGACATCTCCAACCGCACCGGCATGCTGGTCTCCACTTTGCTGCCGTCCGACCTCACGCCGGAGACGCCCTTCCTGGTCGCACCGGCCGAGGTGCACCCGATCTACAACGTGACCGGCGTCGCCTGGCTGGGCGAGACCAAGCCGGAGCTGAAGCGCGCCGTCATCTGCGCCCAGGACGATGCGCTGGGCCGTCCCTCGGTGGCGACCTACCTGGCCGCCTTCGAGGCCGCCGGCATCGAGGTGATCGAAGAGCCATTGTTCTTCGACATCTCGACCACCGACTTCGCGCCGATCATGACCCGGCTGATGTCCTCCAACCCAGACATCATCTGTCTGGACACGGCCTACACCGACTATGTCCATCCGCTCTGCGAGCAGGCCTTCCAGCAGGGCTTCGACGGACAGATCATCTCCTGCACGCTGGACTTCTACGACCAGGTGATCGCCAAGACCTCCAAGGAATTCGTCGACGGCATCATCTTCCAGTTCCCCGACTTCGACGATCCGGCGATGAACGAGCCGCAGATCAACTTCCAGAACCCCAACGGCTTCTATGCCGAGTATAACGAGCGCTTCCCCGGCGAGTGGGGCGCGGTGTCCTGGGAGTACGCCTCGATCATGGACCTCTGGAAGCAGGCGGCGGAATCGGCCAACACGGCCGAGCCGGAGGGCGTGCTGGCCGCCATGAAGGGTACCGGCACCGGCGCGCAGTGCTTCGGCGAAGCCCGCTGGTGGGGCAAGGAGCTCTACGGCATCGACAATGCGCTGGTCGGCAACTGGCCGGTCGTGGCGATGCAGGACGGCGTGGCCAGGATTCAGGAATTCCGCTCGATCCCGGCCTGGTGGGATCAGCACAAGGACCTGATGATCAAGCACATGGAAGCCATGGGCGAGATGTACTACCAGCGCATCTAGGCTGGCTTGAGGGGGGGTCGCCGCGGCGACCCCCAGCCCAGAACGGCGGTGCCCGGCAAGGGGTGCTTCGAACCAATTTCCGGTGCGGCGGCAAGGAGCCACTTGCCGCCCGAACGGAGGCGCGCGCAAAGTGGAGCTGATCTTACAGACCCTGGCCAATGCGGCCTATGCCGCCAGCTACCTCTCGTTGGTGGCGGTCGGCTTGGTCCTCATCTTCGGCGTGATGGGGATCATCAACTTCGCCCATGGCGAGCTCTACATGATGGGCGCCTACGCGACCTTCTTCTTCTATTCCGAACAGGACATGGGCTTCTTCGCCGCCGTTGCCTTGGGCCTGGTCGTCGTCGGGCTCTTCGGGCTCTTGATCGAGCGCGGCCTCTTCCGGCCGCTGCGCGAGAACCCCCTGGGCGGCCTGATCGCCTCGATCGGCCTGCTGCTCTGCCTGCAGGCGGCCGCGACCTTGGAGTTCGGCACCAAGAAGAAGCCGGTTACACCGCCGACGCAGGAGATCTTGACCCTGCTGCCCAGCGTCACCCTGCCGATGACCCGGGTCTACGTCATCCTGGCCGCCGTCATCCTCTTGAGTGCGCTCTGGCTCTTCTTGAAGCGCAGCAAGTTCGGCTGGGCGCTCAGGGCCTGCGCCCAGGACCCCGAGGCAGCCGCCCTGCAAGGCATCTCGATGAACCAGACGGCCAGACTCGCCATGTTCAT
Source organism: Rhodospirillales bacterium (assembly GCA_963669385.2). Taxonomy (GTDB): domain Bacteria; phylum Pseudomonadota; class Alphaproteobacteria; order Kiloniellales; family JACOMY01; genus JACOMY01. Next base: position 122,340 of record CAXXGD010000060.1, on the reverse strand, counting down.
CGGCGCCGGCATGGCCGGGGTCGCCGGGGCCTTGACCGCCCCCCTGGTGGAGCCGGAGCCGCACATGGGCCACGGCATCATCGTCGCCGCCTTCATCATCATCATCGTCGGCGGCATCGGCAGCCTGGGCGGCGCGGTCATCGCCGCCGTGCTCTACGCCTTGGTCAACACCTTCGTCACCACCTATTGGGACGGCGTCATGGCCAACATCGTGGGCCTGCTCTTGATGCTTGTCGTGCTGGTGGTGAAGCCGACCGGCCTCTTCGGCGTCAAGGACAGGGCTTGAGCCATGGGTGGTCGTCTCCTCTTCGGGCTCTTTGCCGCGGCGCTGCTGCTGGCGCTGCCGCATCTGGCGACCTCCGCCGAGCAGCGCGAGCTTGCCGTCTTCCTCTTGATCAACGCGCTTCTGGTCTGCAGCTACCGCCTGCTCACACTCACCGGCGAGTGGTCGCTGGCGCATGTCGTGATGATGGGGGTCGGCGCCTATGGCAGCGCGCTCTTCTCCAAGGCCTTGGGCGTGCCGGTGCCGATCTCGGTGCTGCTGGGCGCGGCCACGGCGGGCGTGGTCGCCTACATCTTGAGCTTCCCGCTCTTCCGCATGAGCGGCTTCTACTTCCTGATCGGGTCCTTCGCCGCGGGCGAGGTGATCCGCTTGGCCTGGCGGCTCTCCGACCTGCGCTGGCTGTTCGGCGGACCCAAGGGCATCCGTTCGATCCCCGGCTGGGAGGACTGGGAGATCTTCGGCTACAAGATCGCCTGGTGGAGCGCCGTCAACTACTACTACCTGGCGCTCGCCATCGTCTCGGTCTCGCTCTTCGCGCTGTGGCGCATCGAGCGTTCGCGCCATGGATTGGTCTTCCACGCGTTGCATTGGCAGGACAAGCTGGCCGAGAGCGTCGGCGTCAACGCCCGCGGCTATCGCACCACGGCACTGGTCGCCGCCTCCGTCTTCGCCGGCCTGGCCGGCGGCTTGCTGGCCCACTATCTGGGCACCATCAGCCCCAACGCCTTCGAAGTCAGCCGCATGGTCGACGTGCTGGTGTGGGTCATCGTCGGCGGCACCGCGACCTTCTACGGGCCGCTGCTCGGCCTCTTCGTGCTGACCGTCATCAACGAGTTGGTGCTGCGCTCGCTGGGGGTCGATCAGGCCCGCCCGCTGTTCCTCGGCGGCATTCTGATCCTGGCCGTCTTGTTCCTGCCGAACGGCCTGGAGAGCCTGGTCGAGAAGGCACGGGCCAAGCTCTCCGGCGGCACGCCGAACGCCAAGCCGATGCCGGCCGAGTGATCAGCCCCCCAAGTTGATCAAGGCTGCAGGCGGCTGATCGCCGGCGACTCTCGGATCTCGCGGATCAGCTTGCGCCTGATGGCCGGGGCGAAGGCGCGATAGTCGCCGGCCACCTCGACGAAGGCGCCGGGGCCCATGACCACGAATCGTCGGTAATAGCGGTCGAGCTCGGGGTCGTCGGTCAGGATCGCCAGGCCGTTGATCGTCACCCCGCGCCCGCGGGCATAGGCGCGCCCGTCGCTCAGCATCAAGGTCCAGTCGTCCGGCGGGTTCTCGCGGCCGTCGCCGGAGATGTCGACGACCATGCGGGCCCCGCGATAGCCGTTGTCGGTCATGGCCTTGGCCGAGAAGAATATGGCCTTGCCGATCCCCGTGGCACCGTTCAGCACGCCGCGCGGAAAGCGCTCGACCAGGGCGGCGAAGGCCTCCGCGCTTTGCCCGTCCTGCACCAGGACCCAGGGCGAGATCTCCTTGGGCCGGTTGTGCTCTGCCCAGATCACCAAGGCGACGGCGATGCGGCCCAGCGGGCCCTCCCGCACGGCCTCGACCACCTCCTCGCTGCGAAAGGCAGCCGCAATCCCGGTCAGCTGCAGCGCGAACTCCGAATCGTCGACCGAGCCCGAGGCGTCGACCGCCAGCACCAGCTCGAGATCGACGGCAAGCTCTGCCTTGGCCGCCCAGGGCGACAAGGCTATCAGCAGCAGCAGGGCCCAGCGCCTCAAGGGTCCGGCGCGATCAGATGGACCGCGGCGATCAGCCGGCGAGAGTCGTCGAAACCCGCCGGGCGTAAGGCCTGCCAGGTGGCATAGGGCGCCTCGGGGCGGTGGCATCCCGCGACGCGGTCGGCGAGCGCCTGCCTGCCGGTGGCGAAGAGTTCCTCATAGCGCGCCTGGCCCCAGTGATCGTAGGCGCCTGGATGCGTGCTTTGCAGACGCTGGTGAAAGAGAGAGGAGCGCGCTCGGCGCTCCGGCTATCAGACCCGCCAGCCAGGTGGCAGCCGCCTCCCAGCAGGTCTGCGCACGCTCAAGCAGCTGTGCGGCCTGATTTGCGTTGCCGTCGAGCGCTTCGGCCATCGCCAGATTTGCCAGACTGGTGGCCTGACGCGCGTCATCTCCCGCCAGGACCTCAGGCGCCACGGCGGCTGCTTCTCGCCAATAGGGCAAGGCCTCGCGGTGCGGCAGGGCCAGTGCGGCCTCTGACAACTCCTCCCAATAGAGCTCCTCCGGGCTCCAGCCGGCGCGGATCAGCAGCTGCGGATCGACATCTCGCGGCTCGGACATCGTTGCTAGGGCCCCGTATGATCGGAAAGTGCGTCGTAGAACAGCGGCTTCTCCAGGTCTGGTCAGCGGAAGAAGGGCGCCTTCGCCAACACCCTTCCGACGTCATCCTTCGGCTCGACCGGAGGATCTCTACCCACCGCTTGTATGAGCGGCACATGGTCCTCCGGTCAAGCCGAAGGATGACGTGGTGAGGGTTGGTGACGAAGGCGCTATCAGCTGAGGAAAGGCGAAAGCTGCGCGCGCCCGTGACCTCACTGGTTCCCGACCGTTTGAATGGGTCGGCCAGTTGTGATTCCAAACCCTCAGCCGCCCAGGTAGGCGCGCTTCACGTGGTCGTTCTCGTGCAGCTCCTTGGCCGGGCCGGAGAGCACCATCGAGCCGGTCTCCAAGACATAGGCCTGGTTGGCCAGGCGCAAGGCCAGCTCCGCATTCTGCTCGACCAGCACGACCGGGATGCCCTGGCGGCGGATATCGAGGACAATGCGCGCGATCTCCTGCACCATCACCGGCGACAGGCCCATGGAGGGCTCATCCAGCAGCAGGAGCTTTGGCGACGACATCAGCGCCCGGCCGATCGCCAGCATCTGCTGCTCGCCGCCCGACATGGTCTTGGCCATCTGGCCGCGCCGCTCCTTCAGCCGCGGGAAGCGCTGGAAGACCTGCTCCAGGTCGCGCATCACGCCGGCCTTGTCGCTGCGCAGGAAGGCGCCGACCAGAAGGTTTTCCTGCACCGTCAGCTCCGGAAAGCAGCGCCGGCCTTCCGGCACCTGGGCGATGCCCAGGCGCACGATCCGCTCCGGCGCCAGGCGGTCGATGCGCTCGCCCTTGAAACGGATCTCGCCGCTGGTGAGCCGCACCAGACCGGAAATCGCCCGCAAGGTCGTCGTCTTGCCGGCCCCGTTGGCGCCGATGATGGTGACGGTACCGCCTTCCGGCACCGCCATGGAGACACCCTTGAGCGCCTGGACCTTGTTGTAGTGGACGACCGCCTCTTCGATCTCAAGCAGCATCGCTCTCTCCCAGGGCTTCCTCGATACCGAAGTCCGCGGCACCCAGATAGGCCGTGACCACCTCCGGGTTCTCGCGGATCTCCTCCGGGCCACCTTCGGCAAGCAGGGACCCGAAGTTCATGACGGTGATGTGCTCGCACAGCCCCATCACCGCTTGCATGTCGTGCTCTACCAGCAGAAGCGAGATACCCTTGTCGCGGATCCGCAGCATCAGGTCCATCATCCGCCGGGTCTCTTCCGGGTTCATCCCGGTGAAGGGCTCGTCCAAGAGCAAGAGCTTGGGGTTGGCCGCCATGGCGACAGCCATGCCCAGCGCGCGCTGCAGGCCGTGCGGCAGGTTCTTGGCCAATTCGTCGCGACGATCCCAAAGGTCGAAGAGGCGCAAGGCCTCTTCGGTCTTAGCCTCCGCCGCCCGGCGCTTGGCCCGGTCGCTGCCCAGCACGCCGGAGAGGAGCGAGCTCTTGGCGGTCAGGTGACAGCCCAGCAGCACGTTGTCGTAGATGGAGAAGGGCTGCACCAGGGTGGTGCCCTGAAAGGTGCGCACCAGGCCGAGGGCGGCGATATCGTGCGTCGGCATGCCGGAGATGTCGCGGCCGTCGTAGATGACCTGGCCCGAGGTGGGGGCGTAGAAGCCGGAGATGACGTTGAAGGTGGTGGTCTTGCCGGCGCCGTTAGGGCCGATCAGCCCGTGGATGCTGCCGGCCTCGACCGTGAAGGAGAGGTGATCCACGGCCACCAGGCCGCCGAAACGGCGGGTGACCTCCTTGACCTCCAGGAGTGGCATGACTTCAGCCTCCAGACGCGTCTTTCGTTCCTGGCATTGCAGCCCATCCGGGCGGGGTCACGCAAGCCGCCAGGCGACGGCTTGGGCCAGAAATCAGACATTTGCGCGCTTTCTTCGGGCCTTAGTGGGGCAAAGCCATGTCGGCAGCTTGCGGATTTTTCTGGACTTGAATGATGATTTAGTATACTTAAATGATGATTCAAATCCAACGTGAGAGCGACCAAGATGGACCAGTCTCCCCTCCCGCTGCAAGATGAAACGGCACAGGTAAAGATCAGCAACCCTAGCCAGGACCAGCGCCGACGAGAGCTGGTGGCAGCCACCCAAAGGGTCATTGCCAGCCATGGCTTGAGCGGGACTACCTCGGCCCGCGTAGCCAAAGAGGCCGGCCTCTCGCCGGGCATCGTGAACTTCTATTTCTCCGGGAAGGATCGGCTTCTGCTGGCGGCCTTGGAGGACGCTTCCTTCACCTTTATTACGGCGATCAAGGGGGCCACGGAGCAGAGCTACGATAATCCGGGCGACGCGCTGGAAGGCATGCTCAAGGCCGTCCTCGATCCCGACCTCATGTCGCCGGAGAGGATTGCCGTCTGGTACGCCTTCTGGGGCGAGGCCAGCGCGCGGCCGGACTATCTGGCGGTCTGCGGGGCACGGGACGAGGCCTACTACGCGGCCCTGGAGGATGCTTGCGCCGCGGTCGCCGACACCGCGCCGCCAGGCGTCGCGCGCCCGGCGCACGAGGCCATCGCATGGTCGCTCGCCGGCCTCTTGGAGCTCATCTGGCAGTCCCTGCTGGCCCCCAACTCGGCACCCAGCCGCCGCGAGGGGCACGGCCTGGTCAAGGGCTTCCTCGCCAGCGTCTTTCCCTGGCGCTTCGAGATGCCGGCGGGTCCCGGCAGGGAGGAGCCGATCAAGGCCGAGCTACCGCTCACCCTGGCCGGCTGGACCTACGACAACGCCGACTTCGCCCGACTGGAGAAAGAGCGCCTCTTCCTGCGCTCCTGGCACGTCATGGGCCATGTCTCGGACGTCGCCGAGCCCGGCGACTACCTGACCTTCGAAGGCAACGGCGAGCGCGCCTTCGTGGTCCGCGGCAAGGACGGCCGACTGCGCGCCTTCCACAACGTCTGCCGGCACCGGGCCCACGCCGTGGTCACCGGCCAGCGCGGCAACTGCGGCAAGGTCATCCGCTGCCCCTATCACGGCTGGGTCTTCTCTCTGGAGGGCAAGCTCAAGGCCATGGCGGCCGAAGGCAGCTTCCCGGAGATCGACCGCGAGCGCCTGGGCCTGATCGAGATCGAGCTGGAGATCTTCCTGGGCTTCCTCTTCTTCCGCTTCGAGACCGGCGAGCCAAGCGTGGCGGAGCGCTTCGCCCCCTATGCCGAGGAGATGGCGGTCTATCGCAGCGCCGAGATGCAGTCGATCGGCGCCAGCTGGCGCGAGACCTATCCCGTCGACTGGAAGAACCAGATGGACAACTATCTGGAGGGCTATCACGTGCCGGTCGGCCATCCGGGCCTCTACGACCTCTTCGGCGCCCGCTACGACAATGCGCCGGCGCCGGGCGGGGTGGCCCGCGCCATCCACTGGATGCGCCAGGACGCGCAAAGCGTCGCCGGCTGGTCCACCCGCCACTACCACAAGCTCTTGCCCGAGGTGCCGCACCTGCCGGCCGATCGCCAGCGGGCCTGGTCCTACTACGCGCTCTATCCCTACGTCGCCTTGGACCTCTATCCCGACCAGGCGGACTTCTTCCATGTCGTGCCCGAGGGACCCGGCCGCTCCCGCCTGCGTGCGCGAGCCTACGCGCTTGCCGACGACAGGCGCGAGATGCAGGCCGCGCGCTATCTGAACAACCGCATCAACACCAAGGTGCAGGACGAGGACAGCGACCTCATCCTTTCGGTCCAGGACGGCCTGGCGGGCAGCGCCTATTCGGTGGGCCTCCTGTCAGAGAAGGAAGCGACCTTGCAGGCCTTCCACGACTACGTGCGCGAGCGCATTCCCGAGGCCGCGAAGGCCGCCCCGCCGGGAGCAGGCGCTGAGGCGGAGGTAAAGGCTTGCCGCCTGATGCCGCAGGCGACTGAGTAGCAGGCCCGACAAGAGGAACACGCAGAGGCAAGCAGCACCGTCAGGACGGCTGCTCGGGCCAGGCGTTCCAATCCACAGGACCGTGATCAGCAGCCAGCCGCCAATCTGATGGCTGCAAGCGCTGGCAGAAGACGACCAGGTTCAGACAGGCCCAGCGAGCATTGGGGACCAGAATTCCTTGATAGCCAAGGAAAAAGGCGGCTTCGCCAATCTCCTGGGAGCGTGGATACTCCTGTTCACGTTCAGTGTAAGACAGCTGGCCATACCGCTCTGTCCTAAGGCCGACCGAAGCCAGCGCGGCTCTGTCCGGGAAAATAAGCAGAGGGTCCAGGCCGGTCTCTATCTCATACAGGCGGTAGCGCAGCTTAGAGGGAACGACCGGCAGACCTCGCGCCAGATGGAAGCGGATCTCGGCAACCGCGCCTTCGGGAGCGACGCAGGTATAGAGTACCTCAAAGCTGCCGTCGTCCCAACGGCCGCCCGGCATGCTGCATTCCAAAGGGGTCGCGGCCCTCGGCACAAACACGCCAGACCTTGCCGTCGTAGCTCTGGGGCGATAAGGCCTCCAGAGCATCCAGCAGTGTCCTGTCGCGAAGACCCCTCGCGGCCATCCCCTAAAGGTAGGCCGCCGCGTCCAAGCGATCGAGGATGCGGAGAACCTCCTCGGATCTGCCTTCATTGATCAGCTCGATGGCACGCCTTCCTTCCAGCTGTGGGTGCCGCGCGTAGAGCCATGTCCTGATCTCCTCGGCCGAATAGTACTCCTGAAGACGAGTCACGATGTAATGCAGGTCCGAGAGCATGAGTTGGGTTCTCGGCTGGGGCTTCAGGGCACCCTTGGCCCAACGCGACACGGTTGCTTTCGACACGGCGGCGATGTTGGCGATGTCGCTGCCCTTTAGCCCTCCCAGTTCACGCAGTTCGTCAAGGAAGCGCGGCACTGTTCCTAACACGATAGTCATCCGCGTCACACTCTCCCGGTAGCTGCAACAGGCGGGGCTTTGGTCAATCCTGCACCCCGCGCCTTGCTGCCGCAAAGTCTTGTTTCATGCCATATGGCCCGTGAAACAAGAACGTCAACAATACGAGTGCCGACGCAAGTTACACCTTACTCCTCCGCCACCACCGAATTGGTCAAGGTGCCGATCGCGCTGATGGTCACGGTGACCTGGTCGCCGGGTTGCATGTAGATGGGCGGCTTGCGCACGAAGCCGACGCCGCCAGGGGTACCGGTCGAGATCACGTCGCCCGGCTCCAAGGTGGCGAAGCCGGAGATATAGGAGATCAGGTGGGCGACGTCGAAGATCAGGTCGTCCAGACGCGCCTCCTGCAGGGTCTGGCCGTTCACCCGGGTGACCAGGCTCAGCTGCGTCGGATCGGGGATCTCGTCGGGGGTCACCAGCCAAGGGCCGAAGCCGCCGCTGGCGTCGAAGTTCTTGCCGGGCGTGAACTGCGAGGTATGGCGCTGGAAATCTCGGACCGAGCCGTCGTTGAAGCAGCTGTAGCCGCCGACGTGGCCCAGCGCGTCCTCGCGGGCGATGTGGCGCCCCGGCTTGCCGATGACCACGGCCAGCTCGCCTTCGTAGTCGAATTTTTCCGACAGGCGCGGGCGCACCAGGGGCGCGCCGTCGGCCACCAGGGTAGAGGCGAAGCGGGTGAAGAGGGTGGGGTACTTGCTCTCCGGCCGGCCCGTCTCGATGCGATGGCTCTCGTAATTCAGCCCGACGCAGAAGATCTTGCCGGGGCTGGGGATCACCGGCAGGCGGGTCACCTTGGACAGATCCTGGCCCACCCCGCCGCCGGCCACGGCCGTGGCCTGGCCGGGCAGGTCCGGCAGCGCCAAGGCCTCGGCCAAGCTACCCGGCAAACCCTGTCGGCCGGCCAAGGGCCAAAGGCGTTCCCCGTCGGTCGCGCCATAGCCATCCGTCTCCCCGTCACGGTAGCTGACCAGCTTCATCACCTCGTCCTCCAACGTTGCGGCGCCGAACTTAGCCTGTCTAAGACAGAGGGCAAGCAACAAAGGACGAGATTGCCGATGAGGCCCGATTTCCTCTTCGAAGAACGGCACGGCGCGCATGACGGCAGGCGCGTCGCCGGCCTGGACGAGGCCGGGCGCGGGCCGCTCGCCGGGCCGGTCACCGCCGCCGCCGTCAGGCTCTGCCCCAAGGCCCTGGCCAAGGGCCGTTACACTGGACTAGCCGACTCCAAGGCGCTGAGCGCTAAGAGGCGCGAGCAGCTGCATCGGCTCTTACTCGACGAAGCGGAGGTCGGCATCGGCTGGGCCTCGGTCGAGGAAATCGACCGGCTGAACATCCTGCACGCCAGCCTGCTCGCCATGCGACGCGCACTGGAAGGGATCGGCGGGGCTTGTGACCAGGCTCTGATCGACGGAAAGCACGTCCCTTCAGACCTTCCTTGTCCTGGGGAAGCAGTCGTCGGCGGCGATCGCAAGGTGCTGTCGATCGCGGCCGCCTCCATCGTCGCCAAGGTGGAACGGGACCGCGAAATGCTGGTACTCGACCGCCGCTTTCCAGGCTACGGCTGGGCGGACAACAAGGGCTATCCGACCAAGGCGCACCGAAGCGCGCTCTTGCAATTGGGGGTCACGCCCGCCCATCGCCGCTCCTTCGCGCCGGTCAAGCTCGCCCTGCAGCAGAATGACTCGGCCGGCCTTATGACTTGACCGGCGCGACGCCGCCGATTCTGATAGCACCAGCTTGCCGCGCAGAGACCGAGGGGGCCTTGGAACGAAATCGCCTGCTGCAGGGCGACTGCATCGCGCTCATGAAAACCCTGCCCGAGCGCTCGGTGGATCTGGTCTTCGCCGATCCGCCCTATAACCTGCAATTGCAGCAAGACCTGCGCCGGCCGGACAACAGCAAGGTCGACGCCGTCACCGACAGCTGGGACCGCTTCGACAGCTTCGCCGCCTACGACAGCTTCACCGAGGCCTGGCTCAAGGCCGCCCGCCGGGTGATGGGCGACGATGCCGCGGTCTGGGTCATCGGCAGCTATCACAACATCTACCGGGTCGGCGCCATCCTGCAGGACCTGGGCTTCTGGATCCTGAACGACATCGTCTGGCGCAAGACCAACCCCATGCCCAACTTCCGCGGCCGGCGTTTCACCAACGCGCACGAGACGCTGATCTGGGCGGCCAAGCACGAAGAAAGCCGCTACACCTTCAACTACCGCGCCATGAAGGCCTTGAACGAAGAGTTGCAGATGCGCAGCGACTGGAGCCTGCCGATCTGCACCGGCGCCGAGCGCCTGCGCGACGACAAGGGCCGCAAGCTGCACGCCACGCAGAAGCCCGAGGCCCTGCTCTACCGGGTGATCCTGGCCAGCAGCAAGCCGGGCGACCTGGTGCTGGACCCCTTCGTCGGCAGCGGCACCACGCCCGCCGTCGCCAAGCGCCTGGGCCGCGACTACATCGGCTTCGAGCGCGAGGCCGACTATCTGGCCTTTGCCGAACAGCGCCTGGCGGACGTCCGCACCTTGAGCGACACCGCGCTGCTGGCCCTCGACGAGAAGCGCGAGGCGCCGCGCGTGCCCTTCGGCACTCTGGTCGAGCGCGGCTTCCTGGGCGCCGGCACGGTGCTGGTCAGCATGGACGGGCGCCACCATGCCAAGGTGCGCGCCGACGGCCGCCTGGTCACCCGCGACTTCACCGGCTCGATCCACCAGGCCGGCGCCCACGTGCAAAAGGCGGCGGCCTGCAACGGCTGGACCTTCTGGTGTTACGAGGTCGAAGGCCAGCGCCTGCCGATCGACCTCTTGCGCCAGAAGGTGCGGGCGGAGATGCAGGGCAAGCCCGCCTGACGGCGTTCACCCCGCCTGGCGGCAGCGCCGCTCGCGAATGCACAACAACGTCTTGCTCCGACCTACCCCCGCGTCTTCCTCCGACCTACCCTCACGTCTTCCTCCGACCTACCCCCACGTCTTCCTCCGACCTCCCCCCACGTCTTCCTCCGACTTGATCGGAGGATCACTCTCCGCAGCCCCATCGGTCCCAACCCGAAGCACCGCCGAGCGCGTCTAGGCGAAACGCCTTAGGGTAGAACCCGGCGCTGGAAGAGCGCGCTGCCCGGACTTATAAGAACGCCAAGCGGGAGGAGCGACACACACGAAGCCTTTGCGTGGCGCGTGATCCTCCGATCAAGTCGAAGGATGACGTCTGTCGGGTCAGGCAAGGTCGTCGCGCCTCGCCGAAATCACTTGGAACAGCCACAAGGCTGCAGATTGCCGTCCAATGACTCTTGCCCCAATGACCCCGGTCTGCGCCCTACCCGTAGAGGATGGTGTCGATGTCGATCAGCACCGCGCCGGCCGCCAGGGTGACGCCGGCGCCGAGCTGGAGCGTATCGGTCCCATCGCCGCCGTCGTAGGTCTCCCCGTCCTGGATCTCGCCCTGGCGGGCCACCCGGAAGAGGTCGTCGCCCGCACCTCCGTAGAGGCTGTCGCGCCCCGCATCGCCCTGCATGACGTCATCGCCGGCCCCGCCGAAGAGGGCGTCGTTGCCGCCCTGGCCCCGCACGAAGTCGTCGCCGTTGCCTCCATAGTGACCGACATCGAAGCCGGTGCCGCCGAAGAGGTTGTCGTCGCCGGCGCGACCATAGAAGGCCCTGTCGCTCCCGCTGCCGCCAAAGAGCGTGTCGGCAAAGCCGCCGCCTTCGAACCCGCTGTCGCTGCCACCGCCGCCGTAGAGAATGTCCTGGCCGCGGCCGCCATAGAAGTGGCTATCGTTCCCGTCGCCGCCGAAGAGGCTGTCGTTCCCTTCCCCGCCGTGGAAGCTCCGGTCACCCCCCCGGTCGCCGAAGAGGCGGTCCCGGCCGTCCCCACCGTAGAAACCTTCGTCACTCCCATCGCCACCGTAGAGGCTGTCCCGGCCGTCCCCACCATCGAAAAGTCTTTCCGCTCCTACGCTGCCGAATAGCTGATCGGAGCCAGATCCGCCGAAAAACCCGTCGTCCAATCCCACACCGCCGGAGAGATAATCGGAGCCAGACCCACCGTAAAATCCCCCTTCCGATCCTGCGCCGCCAAAGAGGCGATCGTCGCCACCTCCACCGAAAAAGCCGTCGTCGCTCCCATAGCCGCCGTAGAGCCTGTCGAAGCCGGACCCACCGGAAAACCCTCGGTCACCCGCTTCGCCGCCGAAGAGGCTGTCGGTGCCGGACCCACCGAAAAAGCTACGGTCACCGTCCTCGCCGCCGTAGAGGCGGTCGCGTCCCAGTCCACCGTGAAACTGCACGTCGAATCCACCGCCGCCGTAGAGCCTGTCGGGCGCGATGCCGCCGAAGAACAGGACGTCATCGCCCTGGTCGCCGTCCAGCCGATCAGCCCCACCATTGCCGTAGAGCCGTGAATCGTTCCCGCTGCCACCATAGAGGCTGTCGCGTCCCGGCCCACCGAAGAGACTGTCGGCGGCACTCAAGCCGTAGAGCGTGTCGGCGGCGCCGTAGCCCGGAATAGTGTCGACGGCGTCGGTCCCGCTCAGCGTGTCCGGTCCCTCGGTGCCTGGAATGAACGCCACAATTCAACCCTCAGCCAAAACGCGAATGCGCTATTTCGTATCGATTTCACCAAGCTAACGGTTGTGCAGCCGGGGGGCAAGGAACATCACGGGTGCAATCGTGCCTCGATCTCGCGTTCCTCGGCGCCGCATAGGCTGCGGCTATCGTCGTCCGCGAACACGCACCCACGTCTTCCTCCGACTTGATCGGAGGATCTCTCTCCGCAGCCCCATCGCGTCCGACCCGAAGCATCGCCGACAGCCTTCAGGCGAAACGTCTCGAGGGTTGGAATCCGCGCTGGAATAGCGCGCTGCCCGGACTTAAGAACGCCAACCGGGAGGAGCAACACCCGTAAAGCCTACGAACGGCTCGTGATCCTCCGATCAAGTCGGAGGAAGACGTCTGTCGGGGCCGGCAAGGGCGTCACTCCTCGCCGAAAAGGCGAGGACTAAGCCGCAAGGCTGCACCTTGCCTTCCAACCACTCTTACCCCAAAAAGCCCGCTCTCCGCGCCTCACCCGTGGAGGATGGTGTCGATCAGCACCGCGCCGGCCGGCAGGGTGACGCCGGCGCATCGGTGTTGGCGGGTGTTGCGCTCTATCCGCTCGAGGTTGAAGACGACGCCTCGCTCTCTCCGCGGGCGGTGGCAAAGGCGATCAAGCCGGATGATTCGCATTATCCACCAAGCCGTCAACCACAGGAAAGCGGCGAACGTCACCCCTTAAAGAACGTGGATCGTAACGTCGGCCCTGCCCGCCCGCTTGCCCTCACCGGCGGCGAGTGAGATCTTGTGGCTGCCGGGCGACAGCTCCGACAGCTTGACGTAGCGGCCCCGGCCAAGCTGGCCATCCTTGTCCGAGCTCCAGGCCAGGTCCGCGAGCTCGGGCTCGTTCTCCTCGAGCCAGAACCCCTGCCCGTGCAGCATAAACGGCCGACCTGCAGTCACCTTGGCGCCCTCCTTGGGCGCCTGGATCATTGCGACACAAGGCTTGACCGGCACGGGGAAGGCGTCGCTTTGGGCGCTCGCCGTGTTGACGCCGTCCGTGGCCACGACGGCAAGCCTGCAGCGCTTACCGCCGGGCAGCGCGTCGAAGTCGACTTGCTTGCTGGTCTTCTCCGTGCGCAACCCGAGCCGGCGCCAGGTGCGGCCATCGTCTTGCGAATAGCGCAGGAAGTACTGCAGCGGCCGCTGCTCCGGGTGACTGCCTTCCCAGGCGATCTCCTGCTTGCCGCTGGCCTTTTCCGGCGGCGTCCAGCTGAGGCGCAGTTCGGGCGCCGCCTTGGCGACGACGATTTCCTGCAGGAGGACATCGTCACGATAGAAGCGAACGGCCCGCGTGCCTTCGGCAAAGGGCAGGTCGGCCCGCACCGCCAGCTGCGAGGAATACTGACCGTTCACGCAATAGGGACGGGCCGGCACGCGGTGGCGCAACAGCAGCTTGCCCTCGGCGTCGCTGAGCTCTGCTACCAGCGGACTGGACTCGTCGCCCTCGTCGTATCGGGGTGCGTCGCTCAGATAACCGGGTCGAAGCGCCAGCCGATTGTCGGGAGAGAGCCGCCCGATCAATCGGAGGTATTGCACAGTCTTCTCTGCCATGCCTGCGTCCCTCCTCAGGCCAAGAGGTCGAAAACGATGTCCCAGGTGGCAATGGACATCCAGCTGAGCCGGTCCGGCCTTTGCACGCGGCACATCATTTCGTGCGTGCCGGCAGGCACCAACTGGCGGGTGGCGATCTCAACGCCCACATCCTCGGTCGCTGCCGGCAGCCGATTGTCGATGTCGCTCCCGCTTGCTCCGCCACAGGGCGCGTGGCCAAAGCCGAAGGTATGCAAGAGCTCATGCGTGAGGATCAGGGGCGGCCCGACCCGGCCGGCCAGATGAGGCTTGCCGATGACGGCAACGCCGCCGATCGGATTGTAGCGGGGGTCGTCGGTGGTGAGTGCGGTCCAGACCGCGCCCGGCGCATCGAAGTCGCCGGCAATGTCCTCGACGTCGTCGAGGAGATCCTCCCAAGGGGCACCGTCCGCCGTGCCCCGCGACGTCAAGGCGGTATAGTCGTGATCGGTGGCCAGAATCTCGTTGCCCGGTGCCAGCAAGGTCACCAGACCGCCGCTCGCGATCGGCAAGCGGGTCTCTACGCCCCGCATGGTGTCGGTGAATTGGGCGATGCTCGGCGGTGGAAGCCCCAAGCGGTCATCCTGCACGCGGATCTGGACGATGCCCTGCTCGCGCCGCACATGGAAGGTCGGGTCAATCCTGTCCTCGGCATGAAGCCCCCAGAGTGTGTCGCTGCGATGTCCGTTGACATAGGCCTCGACCGTGATCTCGAGATGTCCGGACAGCATCGTGGGGAAGAGCAGGAAGTTGAGCGTGCTCTCCAGGGTCACACGACTGCTGCCGCCGGCGGGAACGGTCATGAAGCCTTCGATGACGGAGCCGTCCGGACGGGTAAAGGGATTGATCGGGCTGGCCACATCCAAGGGCGGGTCGCTCTGGGCGGCACCGAAGGGTCGTATGGTGGCCCGGCCCGTTACCTGGCGAAGCGGATCGCCTAGACCGGGATCGAGATAGACCCGCAGCAGGGTAGGCTTGTTGGCAACCAGACGCACATCGTTGCCGGCTGCCGGATCGGCAAGGTCGAAGCGCTGGATCAGCTGAATGGCTTCGACCCCGAGGATCTGCAAGGCTCCGCGCATGCGCGATCGGATTCGCACGTCGCGGCTGACCACGCCACAGGCGTTGGTGGCCGTCAGCTCGTAGGTGGCCTCGACCTCCGGCGTCGGCGGGAACCAGCTGCCGAGGGACCAGGAATTGCCGGGCGGATCGGTGACGTCCAAGCCGGGCCCTTCAGCGGACGTCCGGCGGATGCGGATGGTCTCGGCATTGTCGACGCGCCAGCTCAAGGTGACGGGCGTGCCCCTGGTGATGACGATGTCGTGCCCACCGTTGACGCGGAAGTGCACCATCTCGGGAAGGGTCCCGGCGAAGCGGTTGAGCTCCCCGCACGGCGGCCTCGACGAGCTGTAGGGGAGCCTGATCGGCAGATCCACGCCGCCCAAGCATCTGAGGCCAACCGCCAGATCCTCCCAGGCTTCCTGCGCTTGGCCGTGCAGCCTTTGGCGTTCCGCCTCGATCGTTTCGTCTCGAAAGCCGACGCAGCCGGAGGGCGTGTCCGCCGGCACCCTGATGACGATCTCCGTGTCCGACCAGGAGACCACGTCCGCCTCGAGATAGTCCACCAGCACGACCACGTCACGCGGCTGCGCCGCGCCGAACCCGCTGCCGGTGATCGTAATCGTCGCCCAGTCGCCCGAGCAGGCGGCGGCCGAGACGGAGAGTATGCCGTCGATAAAGGTGGCAGTCGGCAGCGGGGCACCGAGCATGCCCTCTTCCACCAATTGCTCGCAGAGCTCCCGCGCCTCATCGCAGAAGTCAGGGTCCAAGCCAGGTGGCCTTCCCGGGTCAGGAGGCAAGGGTATGTCCTCGCCGCTGTCGGGTGGCGGCCAAAGCCCTCCACCCCCCTCCGGCAAGCCTTCGCCGGGGGGCCCCTCCGGATCACCTGGCACCTCCCCGACCACCGGCGGCACCTCTCCTCCGATCGGCGCTTGGCCGCGGCCGGAGGCGCCGGCTGCGCGCTGCCCGTCGCGCACCAGAAGACGCATGTGCTCCGCCAGGCGGTTGCGCCCACCGAGGGGATCGCTGGCGCGCGCCACCCGGTTCAGCCGATCGAGATGGCGCGTCCCCCGCCAGAGGCTCATCACGGCACCGACGAAGGCCCGGTGACGCTCCCTATGGCCCCTGGCCACGCGCTCGATCCCGGCTGCGATGGAGACGATGCGATCCGGGCGGATGAAGAAGTCGGGCTCGCAACCCAAACCGCCGAGCGCCGCCAGTCGTGACATCTCATGACGCTGGGCACGCCGGCCATCGGCCTGGCTGCCATGGCCGGGCAGGCCGCGCGCGACCAGGCTCTCCAACAGCCGCTCGAAACCCTCAACCGCCTCGAGATCGCCGGCCAAAACGCCGGGGAGTTCGCCGTAGAGGACCTCGAGGTCCATCGTGTCTTCGTAGGCGCGGCGCAGCAAACCCATGAACTGCCGGCGTTCCCGGCCATCGCAGGCGGCCGCCTCAACCAGCTGCGTCAGGTATCGGCCATCAGCCGCGTGCACCAAAGGCGGAAGATCGATCGGGTCAGACTTCTTTGCAGGGCTTGGCTTGCGCCGGCTTTGTCGTGTCTCTTTCATGCGATGCGGCCTCCCAAAGGACTATCCGCACGCCCCTCCTTTATCTTTGCACAGAATGCGGGTCATTGCACCATTGGAAAGAAGGCCAACAGTTTTCCGCCAATATCCCGTAAATATTGAAGATTCATATCATAATACAATCAATAGGCACCCGCTCGGTCCATCAGGCCGGGCCCTGAACCGACAGCGGTGCGGCCAACCGGCAAGGAAAACAGAGGCTTCTTGCGACATTGTCGAGAGGCCGAACCCCACAGTCCCTCACGATCTGGGAGAAGGCTGGATCCGAATGGCGGCCTGCTACACGGTCACATCGATGTTCAAGAGCGTACCCCCGCCGGGAATCGTGACGCCGGGCGCCAGATCCAGAGTGTCGGTCCCGCCGCCACCATCATAATAGAACCCGACGAAGGCCCCTTGGCTGGCCACCAGGAAGACGTCGTCGCCATCGCCGCCGAAAAGGCGATCGCTGCCGGATCCGCCGGTCAGGCTGTCGGCGCCGGCGTCACCATAGAGGCTGTCGTCGCCGTCGTCACCGAACAAGCTGTCGTCCGCAGAGCCGCCAAAGAAGGCGTAGTCGTCACCGCTGCCACCGAAGAGACTGTCAGACCCCGACCCGCCGTAGAAGGCGTGGTCGCCGCCGCTGCCTCCGGCAAGCATGTCGTTGCCGTAGCCATACTCGTTGAACCCACCATCACCATAGAAGCGTCTGTCACTTCCATCACCGCCGAAGAGACTGTCGTCACCGCCTCCGCCGTAGAAGTAGAAATCAATGCCCTTGCCGCCATCCAATACATCGTTGCCGTAGGCACCACGACCGAACTGACCTAAATCGCCATAGAACACCTGGTCATCTCCGTCGCCGCCGACAAGACTATCGTCACCGGCCCCACCGTAGAACACACGGTCATTGCCACTCCCACCGAACAGGCTGTCGTCGCCATACTCCGCGACGAAAAAGGCATCTCGGTAGCTACCACCGAAGAGAGAATCGTTGCCGCTTGCGCCAACAAAGCCAAGATCGTAGTCGTTCCCGCCATAAAGCCGATCTACGCCACTGCCACCATAGAAGTCTGTATCGTCACCACTGCCGCCGAACAGGCTATCATCTCCAACACCACCGGAGAATGAGAAGTCTCCACCGCTGCCAGCGGAGAGGCTGTCGGCACCGCTGTCTCCATAGAAATAGCTGTCGTCCTTGTCGCCGCCGGACAGGCTGTCATCGCCACTGCCGCCGAAGAAAGAATAGTCGCTCGCCTCACCACCGAAGAGGCTATCGTTGCCAACGCCACCGAAGATGAAGAGGTCGGAGCCGCCATCTCCGGCGACAACATCGGCGCCACTCCCGCCATAGAGAAAGAGGTCCAAATTCGCACCGCCGGAAATAGCGTCGTCCCCGTC
Source organism: Rhodospirillales bacterium (assembly GCA_963669385.2). Lineage (GTDB taxonomy): Bacteria > Pseudomonadota > Alphaproteobacteria > Kiloniellales > JACOMY01 > JACOMY01. Next base: position 104,732 of record CAXXGD010000060.1, on the reverse strand, counting down.
GCCCCCCAGTAGAGACCGATCGATCCCAGAGCCGCCTGAGATCGCGTCTACGCCATCACCGCCGGCAATGCGGTCTGCTTCGGCCCCGCCAAAAAGGACATCGTTCCCAGCACCACCCCAGAGCGTATCGAAGCCATAGCCGCCAAAGAGATCACGATCATCTCCACTTCCGCCGTAGAGTGTATCGTCGTCGAACAACCCGTAGAGCAGAGAGTCGTTACCACTACCGCCGAAGATCACGTCGTCCGCTGTATCACCAAAAATGTAACTGTCTGCGCCATCGTCGCCATAAAGCCGGTCGTCACCGCTCAGTCCAGAAAAGTCGTAGTCATCCTCATCACCGCCGAAGACACGGTCGTCGCCGCCATCGCCCGACAGATCGGCGTCAGCGCCATCGCCTCCGAAGACACTATCCGCACCATCGCCTCCGCCCAGACCAGCATCATTTCCAGCGCCACCGAATAGGCTGTCCTGGCCACTTCCACCATAAAGGACGAAGTCGTTCCCGCTGCCACCGGCGAGACTGTCAGCACCGCTGCCGCCGTACAGCCTTATGTCGGCGCCGCTGCCGCCGAAGAGCGCGTCATTGCCGTCACCACCCGATAGCCTGGTGTCGTCGCCCTCGCCTCCCTGGACCGTGTCGGCCCCGGCTCGACCCAGAAGCCGCTGGTCGTCACCCGCCTCGCCCAAGATCCTGTCGCTGCCACCGCCGCCGTAGAACCTGACATCGTCGCCGCTGCCGGCATAAAGCGCATCCTGCTTGCCATTGCCGTGAAAGGCGGAGTCCATCCCACTGCCGCCGAAGAGGCTGTCCGTCCCGGCCCCGCCGTAGAAGGAGAGGTCGTCGCCCGAGCCCCCCTCCAGAACATCGGAGTTGCCGTCGCCGAAGAAAGAGGTGTCGTCTCCCTCACCCCCGACCAGGCTGTCTCGCCCGGTTCCACCGTAGATCCCGGTATCCGCTCCGAGGCCGCCGTAGATGACGTCGGCATTGCCGTCGCCGTTCAGCTGCGTATCGGCGCCACTGCCGCCGAAGAGGGTGTCAACGCCGAGCCCACCGTAGAAGCGTCCGTCGCTACCGCTGCCGCCGGCCAGGGTGTCGTCCGCCAGCCCGCCAAAGAAGGAGGCATCAGCGCCCTCACCCCCATCCAACAGATCCGCGCGCGACCCACCGGAGAGGCTGCGGTCATCGCCTGCCCCGCCGAAGAGGCTGTCTTGACCGCTTTCGCCGCTCAGAGTGGCATCCTCGCCGCTGCCACCGATCAGCGTGTCGTTTCCCTGCGCACCGTATAGGCTGTCGGCCGCACTTGCGCCATAGAGTGTATCGTTGGCGCCATAGCCCAGAATGGTGTCGACATCGACCGTCCCGATCAGCGTGTCAGGCCCGGAAGTTCCTGGAATGAATGCCATGGCTTAACGCTCCTGTCTCGGTCATTTGGAATGCGAAGCATCGCTATCAGGCGTGTAAGCCTGCCGACCAAGACGAGAAGAGACAAGGGCCGATGCCACGCAGATGGTCAAACGGCCGAACGGACGTTACACTGTCATGGAAGAGTCATGAACCTTTTGACGGCAACGGCGATGGTTCGGATAGACTCAATCGTCCGAAGTGCCGTGTTCTGGCTCTGGCGATTGGCTAGAGCACTTCGGGCTCGCGTTCGTTCGCCCTCAGCGCTCTAGCATTCTTGATCATGAACACAAATCGTCGTCGCAGATGAGTCCATCTGCGCGGGATTTGCTATAGAGTAAGACTCTAGTTCAGCCGGCGCCCGACCTCTTCGATCGAGCTGTCGATCAGGGCGCCTGCGGCCTTGTCATCCAGCTTGCTGCGCACCAGCTCGGCCGTCGCGGCAATAGCAGCATCCACCGCTCCGGCACGCACCGCGCGCAGCGCATTGGCTTCGGCCTGGGCGATGCGGTCCATGGCCAGCTGTTCGCGGCGGGCCAGCTGGACCTTCAGGTCGGCCAGCTGCTGCTCGCGGATTTCTTCGGCCTCGCGCGTGGCGTGGCCGACGATGCGCTCGGCCTCGGCCAAGGCGTCGCGCTGCTTGCGCTTGTACTCGGCCAAGGTCTTTTCGGCCTCGGACTTGAGGTTCTCGGCCTCGTCGATGGCCTGACGGATCTTCTCGACCTTGGCATCCAGTCCGGCGGCGATGCCGGCGCGGCCTTTCCACCAGATCAGCGCGATCAATGCGACGAGCGCGATCCAGAGCCAGAAGTTGGCATCGCTGAATAGGCTCATTGGCCCGCCCCCTCGGTCACTCGGTCCACCGCCGCCGCCACTTCGGCCTCGCTCGGTGTGATGCCGACCAGCTTCTGGGTCGCCAGGCTGGCGGTCTCGACCGCGATCTCCTTCAGGTGGCTGCGCGCCTCGGCCTCGGCCGCGGCGATGCGGTTTTGCGCCACCTGCACCCGCGCGTTCAATTCCTTGTCGAAATCCGCCGTCTGGGCTTGGATCTCCTTGCGCGTGGCGTCGGCTGCCTCATGCAGGATCGCGCTTGCCTCGGCACGGGCCTTGGCCAGCGCCTTCTCGTAGTCGGCGACGGCTTCCGCGGCCTCGTTCTTCAGGCGCTCGGCGCGCGCCAAATCGCCCTCGATCTTGGACCGCCGTGCTTCGATCACGCCGCCCATCTTGGGCAGCACGACCTTGACGAAGGCCAGATAGAGCAGGCCAAAGACGACCACGAACCAGAAGATCTGGCCGGCCGCCGTCGACATATCGAACTGAGGCATCGTGAGCTGTCCTGCTTGTCAACGGTCGCTGGCCGGGTGGAGGCTTCGAATGCGCCCCCCAGCCCGGCCGGTCACCGTTCCATGTCCTCTTCGACGAGGGGGCACCCGCCCCCGACCGCCGCCCTCAGGCGACGAAGAGGAGCATCAGGGAGATCAGCAGCGCGAAGAGGGCGATAGCCTCCGTCACCGCGAAGCCGATCCAGATGTTGGCGCCGATCTCGTCCTTCGAGGCCGGGTTGCGCGCGATTGCGCTGAAGAAGGAAGACCAGACATTGCCGACACCGATACCGGCGCCGATCATGCCCATGGCCGCGATGCCGGCCCCGATCAGCTTTGCAGCTTCTGCGTCCATTGTTCCAAAACTCCTCTCGAACAGCGACCAGTTGTAAGGATTGCCAGGGTCCCGACCCTTTAGTGCATGTGAATGGCGTCGTGCAGATAGACGCAGGTCAGGATGGTGAAGACGTAGGCCTGCAAGACCGCGACCAGGAGCTCCAGCGCGGTGATGCCGACCAGGACGAACAGCGGCAGGACGCCGGCGACGCCCATCAGGATGGTGAAGCCGGCCAGAATTTTGAACAGCACGTGGCCGACCGTCATGTTGGCGAAGAGGCGGACCGACAGGCTGATCGGCCGCGAGAGGTAGCTCACCACCTCGATCGGGATCAGAATCACCGCCGTCCAGGCAGGCGCGCCCGCCGGAAAGAAGAAGCCGAAGAAGTGCGCCCCGTGGCGCATGAAGCCGATCGCGGTGACCGTGATGAAGATCACGATCGCCATCACGAAGGTGATGACGATCTGGGCGGTAACCGCGAAGGAGCCCGGAATCAGCGCCAGCACGTTGCAGAAGAGGATGAAGATGAAGAGCGTGAAGATGAAGGGAAAGTAGGCACGCCCTTCGCTGCCGACGTTGTCGCGCACCATGCTGGCGACCACGTCATAGAGCATCTCGGCGACGACCTGCAGCCGGGTCGGCACGATTCTGCCGCCGCGCATCGCGAAGAGCAGGAAGCCCGTGGAGACCACCGCGGCGATCACCATCCACAGCGAGGCATTGGAGAAGGAGAGATCAAGGCCGAAGATCTCGATCCGGCCCAGCGGATGGATCTCGAACTGCTCCATCGGATGAAACGGCGAATCCCCGGCGCCATGCGCGTCGATGGCTTCCTTGAGATCGCCCTCAGCGTCCGCAGCCACTGCCCAATTCCCCTCCCGTCAAGGGCACCGTTGCCGGCCACCCCGTCGAAAATAGCATTGGCCTCCCGTTCACCGGGACGCCCGACCCGCCTGTCGCTCTTCCTCCCGGCGCCGCTTGCGCTCCGCCTCCAGCTGCTTGGCAGTGCGGATGACGTTCAGCAAGCCGGCCCCGGATCCTAGGAAGAAGAACAGGATCAAAAGCCAGGGCGACGTGCCCAGCCAGACGTCGAGCGCGATGCCTACCGCCACCCCGACCGCTAGGCCGGAAATGAGATCGATAGCCACCCGAAGCCCAGCCGCCACGCCGCTGCTGTCGACCGGCCGCCTGGGCTTTCTTCGCCCGCCCGCTTGGCGCTGACGCGCCGCCTCGAGACGAGTTTCCAAACTGCGCAGCTCGTCCTTGTCGCCGGGATCGCTCATTCGCACGCCCTTTGACCTTGAGAGCCCACGCAGCGGCGGCAACTTAGAAAGCGCTCTGTTCGCCTGTCAAGCAAAGCACCCGGCGAGCCCCGCCTCTTTTGCCGCACTGCGACAAAGGAGACCCGGATTTGGCCGGAAAGGCCCCCGATTTGGGGCCTTTCAGCAGGACAGAAGCACCCGGAGAGTATAGAATAGAGCAGTTGATCTTGGCTGGCGCAAAGACGCCTGCAGAGCGGAGATGCAAGACATGGACAAGACACTGGACGGCAGCCCCTCTCCTCGCCGAATCGAGATCAAGACGATCGGCAGCGAGGCGCCTTGGGCTTGGCTGTCGGCCGGATGGCGCGACTTGAGCGCAGCCCCCGGCATCGCGCTTAGCTACGGCCTTATTTTTGCCTTGGTCAGTGCGGCCATCACCGTCGGGCTTTGGAGTTTCGACTACATCGAGTATCTGCCGCCCTTGGCCGCCGGCTTCATGCTGGTCGGGCCGATGATGGCGGTGGGCCTCTACGAGACGGCAAGGCGCCTCAAGGCCGGCGAGACACCGACCCTTGGCTCGGCACTCTTGGTCTCGACACGCTCGCCCCTGCAGCTGGCCTTCCTCGCGGTCTTGTTGATGGTGGCGCTGATGTTCTGGATGCGCATCGCCATGCTGCTCTTCGCGCTCTTCATGGGGACCACCCACGTACCGCCGGCGGAGCAGCTGCTGACCGAGCTGCTCTTGACCCAGAACGGCATCGCGCTCTTGATCGTCGGCAGCCTGATCGGCGCCGTCATCTCGACCTTGGTCTTCTCCGTCTCCATCGTCTCCGTGCCGCTCTTGTTGGAGCGCGACGTGGATACCATTACCGCGATCATCACCAGCCTGCGCGCGGTTGCCCGCAACTGGAAGGTCTGCCTGCTCTGGGCCTGGTTGATCGCCTTGTTGTCGGCGGCGGGGATCGCCACATTCTTCGTCGGCATGATCGTGCTCTTCCCCCTCTTGGGCTTTGCCAGCTGGCACGCCTATCGGGCCTTGGTGAGTATCGGCGAAACGGACTGACCCGTTCCGCAAATCCCGGGAAGCCATCGGCCGGGCGAGCGCCTAAACAAGGCCTCGCTCGACGTGACGACCGGGGAGTGATGCCAGGTGACAGAAACGATTGCCTCGAGGCTGGAGGCGTTGGATTGGGAGGCCATCGCCGCCGACCTGGACGAGGGCGGCGTGGCGCGCTGCGGGGCCTTGCTGACGGTCGAGGAAGCCTCGAGGCTGTCGCAGCTCTTCGAGCAGGAGAGCAGGTTTCGCCGCACCATCGTGATGCAGCGCCATGGCTATGGTGCCGGCTGCTATCGCTACTTCTCCTATCCCTTGCCGGCGCCGGTGCAGAGCTTGCGCGAGGGCCTCTATCGGCGCTTGGCGCCCCTGGCGCAGCGCTGGTCCGAAAGCCTCGGCCTGCCCTTCAGCTACCCCGAGCGGCTCTCCGACTACCTGGAGGCTTGCCATGCCGCCGGGCAGCGCAAGCCCACCCCCTTGATGCTGCGCTATGGCCAGGGCGACTACAATCGCCTGCATCAGGACCTCTATGGTGCGCTGGCCTTTCCGCTGCAGGTGGTGGTCCTGCTGAGCGACCCGCAGCGCGACTTCGAAGGCGGCGATCTGGTGCTGGTCGAATCGCGGGCCCGCATGCAGGGCCGCGCCCGCGTGCTACACCCGGCCCAAGGCGAGGCGGTGGTCTTTGCCAACAGCCTCTTTCCCGTGCCCGGCCGCCGCGGCCCGGTGCGCGCGCAGCTGCGCCACGGCGTCGCCGAGGTCACCCGCGGCCGCCGCACCACACTTGGGCTGATCTTTCACGACGCGGCTTAGATTTGTTGGGCCTGGACCAAAGCGCCGACACTGCCAGCCCAGTCGAGACTCCCTAGGCCTATCGGCCATCACGGCATTGTTTGCTTGATACAATAGTTGCAGAAGCCTAAGACTGGCACTAGCTTTACAAGACGGTAATGTGTATCGCGGTCGACCGCGCAGATGGATTTTGTCAATCTGCGTTTCGCGGGGCAGGGGGGGACGGTGTCTTGGGCGATACCATGTTTGGCTTTCATCCTCACAAGGATCGGGAGGCTATGTCTGGCGAGATCTTTGCCAGAGCACCGATTCGATTCGAGCATGCTGTCGCTTTCGTTCAAAATCTGGTTCTATCGGCGCCCTATATTTCTATGTCTGAAATAGAAAAAAAGAAAGATGTAGAATTTCTTGACTCCTTGCCCTTTACTACAGCACATGAAACATCTACTATCGAACAATCGGCCATCGAATTATACTCCATTGACCTGTGGTATCTCATCGAATATTATATAAAGGACCAGATTCAGCGTGACGACGGAATTCGCAATTTGATGTATTTGAAAGAATATGAAAATGATGAAACAATGACAAAGAGAAAACTATTCAAAAAGGTAGAATACCAGTCATGTAGCTGGAATATCGGACCTATAGACAAAATAGCCATACGCTTCGAACGATTAGAGGAGGCATTTATTGTACAGATCTTTACCTTTCCGAACATGAATTTCGTGCATGAAGAATGTGACCTTGCTATTCCTCTGTGGTTACAGAAAGTTATTTTGCACAAAGAGCACGGCGATATAGACCATATTCACAAATCCAATTTTAGCAAATTCTTTCCTCTCAACGAAAAGTCGGAGAATTTTGAAGATGTCATAAAGCGCCATTTTGGATTGGAAGAAAATTTCGAGCTTTCGGAGAACCTCACGCCGCGTTTTCTTCATAACTGGCGGCTTATTGTCTTGCCAGTGGAAATGTTGCTGTGCACCGAGCGAGAGGGCCCTGGGCAGAGGCCCCATCCGAATCGTGTTTCGGAGCGACCCGACGCCATGCTCAAGATCCTTCGCGGAGCGTCGCCAGACTGCAAGTTTGCACGAGCGGATGAGCCGCTTCAATCGCTTGCGGACCTCTATCGCTCCTGCACCAGCGAACGAGCGCGAACGAGGCTGCGCAACGAAGAGCTACGACGCGCCTTTCGCTATGCCGTTCAATCGGAGTCCTTGGACTCTAGAGAGAACACACAATCTATCATGGATCGCGGTGTTCTTGAGATCAGCAAACCTCTTCTTCGCCTCTATGCACGAGAACAAGGACAATACAATGAGATTGTTGCCTCACGCTTCTCTGATTTAGGCTATTATTTTTCCAACTTTCAAAAATATAGTGAAAGCACATACGCGTTCTTCATAGATTGCGGTCTCGGAAGCTACGAGAAAGGGAGAATCATCGGCCAGCTCTGCGATATCTCTACCTATAGAATTCTCTCGCTGTTTCACACGCAAGCGATCCATCTTCTGAGAGTCGTGTTTGCAGACAGGAATGTTCGATTGAATCAAATTGTCAGTGAATCGACGCACTTCTTTCGCAAGGAGGCAGGCAGGATAGACTCCTTCAAGCGATCTGGCCTTACACGAAGAGATATGGCTGTTTTCGACCAAAGAATGCAAGAGATCGTCACAATTTATAGCCAAACCAACAAGGATAACGAAAATCTGCGCGGCGGCATTCTCTATAGGCAAATGATGTCAGATCACTATTTTAAAATAATTCAAGATAGATTTGAATCTATTCAGGAAAAGTCGATTGAAGATTTGCTACCGGTGAAGGTATTCATATTCAACCATATTCGACCGCGAGTTAAATCGCTGTTGCTATTGTCGCGTCGTTACAGCGCAATTCTAGAGCGGTGCAGACAGGTTATGGACGTCGTATCTAGCTCTGTGAGTGCAGTACAAGGCCGTGGTAATCTTTCGATACAGAACTTCGCCATCATGGCAGCATTGGTCCCAATTTTGGCGGCATGGATTGCTTTGTGGGACATATTGTTACATGATTGGCAATTTTACAAGAAAAACAGGTGGGAAGCTGTTGTCGTCCTTTCGGCGCTTTTTGTGTTTCCTTACGGATGGCTATATGTCATGCGCGTTCGACGGCAAAAAATTCGCTCGTTCTTTAAGGAACGAATATTAGAACTTAAAACATATCTCGGCTTCTGAACCTGTAGCGCGGCGAAAAAATCAGAGCTATTGCGGATAGAGCTATCAGAAAATCCATCCAATTTGTGAAAAAGCGCGGGGCGATTCGTCAGCGTTGTGGCTTTTCGTCGTCGTCCTGGAGGATGCGGTGCTTCGCGCCTTCCAGATCGTCGAACTGGCCGGTCTTCAGGGCCCAAAGGAAGCCGGCAAGGCCAAGACCACCGAGGATCAAGGCAGCCGGAATGAGATAGAGCAGCGCGCTCATGCCGTGACCGCCTCACCAGCCGGAACGTCCTCCGCCTGATCGGCTCGCTTGCCCGCAGCCGCGCGCAAGGCGTTGGCGGTGACCACCAAAGACGAGCAGGACATGAAGACCGCCGCCAGCAAGGGGGTGATCTCGCCCGCCATGGCCATCGGCACGGCCACCAGGTTGTAGCTGATGGCGATGGCAAAGTTCTGCAGCACCAGGCGGCGCGAGCGTCGGGCCAGGGCGATCGCCTCCGGCACCGGGGCCAAGCGCTCGCCCTGGAACAGCAGATCGGCGGCAACCTGGCTTGCCTCGCTGGCCGCCGCCGGCGAGATCGAGGCATAGGCCGCGGCCAAGGCCGGCGCGTCGTTCAAGCCGTCGCCCACCATCGCGACCCGCCTGCCGCCGCCAGCGAGATCCTGCAGGCGGCGAGTCTTCTCCGCCGGATTGACGTTGCCTTGCCAGCGCTCGATGCCGAGGCGGCCGGCCACCTCGGCGGCGACGGCGGGGCGATCGCCGGACAGCAGCTCCAGCGACAGGCCTTGTGCTTTCATGGCAGCGATGGCCTCGCCAGCGTCGGGCCGAATCTCGTCCTGAAAGCGGAAGCAGACCAGGCGGCCCTCGGGACGGCGCAGCCACAAGAGGCTCTCGCTTCCGTCTTCCGGATCGGGCACGCCGACATGCGCGGCCGATCCGAGGCGCAGCTCGCCGTCCGGCAGGTCCGCCACCAAGCCGGCGCCAGGCAGCTCGCGCACCGGAGCCTGCAAGAGCGGCACCGGACCCGCTGCCCGCACCAAGGCTTCCGACAAGGGATGGCGGCTGGCAGCCGCGAGGCCGGCGGCAAGCTGCAAGTCTCCCGCCAGCACCTCGCCCGCGTTCAGCAGCACCGGCCGGCCCAAGGTCAAGGTGCCGGTCTTGTCCAGCACCACGTGATCCACCTCGGCCAGGCGTTCCAGCGCATCGCCGCTCTTCACCAGCACGCCGCTGCGCAAGAGGCGACCGACGGCAGCCACCTGCACCGCCGGGACCGCCAGGCCCAGCGCGCAGGGGCAGGTGACGATCAGGACCGCGATGGCGTTCATCAAGGCGCCTTGCCACGCCAACCCCAGGGCCAAGCCCAAGAGGAAGGTGGCTAAGGCCAAGAGATGCACCGCCGGGGCATAGATCCGGGCTGCACGGTCGGCCAGGCGCACGTAGCGGGCCCTGCCTTGCTCGGCGGTCTCCACCAGGCGCAAGACCTCCGCCAGCAAGGTCTGCTCGCCGGCAGCGGTGACCTCGATCGTGAGGCTTCCCTCCAGGTTCACGGTTCCGGCATGGACCTTGCAGTCGCGGCCGACGCTTTGCGGAAGGCTCTCGCCGGTGATCGCCGACACATCCAGAGACGAGCGGCCGGAGACCACGCGGCCGTCGGCCGGCAGGCGCTCGCCGGCCGCCACCAACACCACCTCGCCCGCCGTCAAGCTGCTGGCCGCGCGGCGCTCGCGGCTGCCGTCCGGCAGGACCACCACGGCGCTATCCACCTTCAACGCCAAGAGGTTCTCGGCTGCAGAGCGGGCGCGGCCGCGCAGCATGCGATCGAGCAGGCGGCCGATCAACAGGAAGAAGAGCAGCGTGACCGCGGCATCGAAATAGGCCTCGGGCCCGCCGCGCATGGTCTCGAAGAGGCTCATCGCCGCCGCCAGCACGACTGCCAGCGAGATCGGCACATCCATGTTGAGCCTGCCGGCGGTCACGGCCGCCACGGCGGAGCGGAAGAAGGGGCGGCCGGCATAGGCCACCGCCGGCAAGGCGATCAGTGCGGAGACCCAATGCAGCAGATCCCGCGTGGCAGCCCCCATGTCGCCCCAAAGGCCGCTCCAGACCGACACCGACAGCAGCATGACGTTGCCGGCGGCAAAGCCGGCGACGGCCAGGCAGCGCAAGAGGAAGCGCCGCTCTTCCGCGTCGCGCGCCTCCAGCCGTCCGATCTTGAAGGGGGCCAGGCGATAGCCCAGTGCCAGCACCGATAGCAGCAGGTCCTGCAGCGCCACCTCCTCCCCATCCCACATGAGGCGCAGGCGGCGCGTGGTCAGATTGACCCGCCCCTCGATCAGGCCCGGCATGCGCTCCAGGGCCCGCTCTATCTTGGGCACGCAGCCGGCGCACTCCAGATTCTCGATGACAAGCACCAAGCGGCGTCGGCCGCCGGTCAGCTCTTCGACCGACTCGGCCGCAGCGGCAGCCAAGGCCTCGGCGTCATCCTGCGGTCCCGGCAGCTCCGCCGGCAGGCAACAGGCGGCAAGCGGCGGGGCGCCTTCCGGCGGATCACCCTTGCCTGTTGCCGGTGTCATCTTCTCTCACTCCACCCATAGCCGCTGACGGGTCTCGAAGGGTGCGCCGTCGGGGCCGTAGCCGCGGATCACCAGGTCCCAATTGCCGGACGCCGGGAGACTAAGCGACACGCTATAGCGGCCCGGCTCCGTCTCGGTCATGGCGATCAGCCGGTCTTGACTATCGTGGGTCGGCCGCAAGAAGAGCGCCTCCAGCACCAGGCCGCGCACCGGTTGGCCGGCGGCATCGACAAGCTTCAGATCGACGCGATCACGCTCGTGGCTCACGGTGCCTTGCCAGCCCCTAGAGCGCTGTTCGGCCGCCGCCTCGAGGCGCTGATTGTAGTTCAGGCCGTCCTGATAGGCATTCTCGCTGCTCACCCCGGTGAAGGTGTCCAAGGCCAGCCAGATGAAGATGGCATTGGCGACCAGCATGACCCCGAAGAAGCCGAGCAGGAGATAGAGCAAATGCCGTCCGGTGAAACGGCGCTCCGAGGGCATGTCCCTGCTGGTCGCGCTCATCGCTCCGGTCCTCGGAACACGGTGTCGACCGCCGTCGCCTCGCCTTGCTGGTTGGTGAGCACCAGATCGATGTCGGTGACCGCTCCGTCTAGCGATGCCTGAGGTGCGGCGATGAAGAGGCGCACGGCCTTCACCGCGTCGCGCGGCGCATCGACCACCGCCACGCCCTCGTCGCCCAAGATGCTGATCTCGGCCGTGGGCAGGCCTTGGACGGAGAGCGTGTAGCGCTGCGCCTCGGCGCTCTTGTTGATGATCTTCAAGGTGTAGCCGTTGCGGATGTCGCCGTTCGACAGGGTGACGAAGAGCGGATTGCGGTCCGGCAAGAGATTCAGTTCCAGGCTGGTGCGGCTGGCCAGGCCGAACAACATCACCAAGCATACCAGCACGATCAGGCCGGCATAGAGCAGCGTACGCGGTCGCAACAAGCGCAGGCGTCTGGGCTCGCCCCTGGCACCGGCTTCGAGGCCCGGCAAGGTGTCATAGTCGATCAGGCCGCGCGGCTTGCCGATCTTTTTCATCACCGAATCGCAAGCATCGATGCACAGCGCGCAAGAGATGCACTCCAACTGCAGGCCGTCCCTGATGTCGATGCCCATGGGGCAGACGGCCACGCACTGCTTGCAGTCGATGCAGTCGCCATGCGCCTCGTGGACCTTGCCCTTGCGCAGCGGCCCGCGCGGTTCGCCGCGGAAGTCGCGGTAGCTGACGACCAGCGATTCCTCGTCGAACAGCGCGGCCTGGATGCGCGGCCAGGGGCACATGTAGGTGCAGACCTGCTCGCGCATGTGCCCGCCCAGCCAATAGGTGGTGAAGGTCAGCCCGCCGATGAACGCATAGGCGACGACATGCGCATCGAAGACCAGCAGATCGCCCATCAAGGTCGGCGCGTCGGCGAAGTAGAAGACCCAGGCGCCGCCGGTGGCGACGCTGATCAGGATCCAAGCGGCGTGCTTGGTGCTCTTGCGCCAGAGCTTGTCGAGGCTGAAAGGCTTTTTGTCGAGGCGGATGCGGGCCGAGCGGTCGCCTTCGATCAGGCGCTCGACCTGGATGAAGAGGTCGGTCCACACGGTTTGCGGGCAGGTGTAGCCGCACCAGACCCGCCCTGCCACGGCCGTCACCAGGAACAGCGCCAAGGCACCCAGGATCAAGAGGCCGGTGAGGAAATAGACCTCCTGCGGCCAGATCTCCAGCCAGAAGAAGTAGAAGCGCCTGGTCGGCAGGTCCAGCAGCACGGCCTGGTCCGGCTGCCCCACGCCGCGGTCCCAGCGGATCCAGGGCAGCAGGTAGTAGATGCCCAAGCTGACTGCCAACACAACCCACTTGATCTGGCGATAGCGGCCGTGCGCCAGCTTGGGATAGATCTTCTCGCGCTTCTTGTAGAGGCTCTCGCGCCGCTCCTTGGCGTTGACCGCCTCGACGTTGATGGTCTCGACGGGTGCGGCGGCCTCGGCCGCCGCCGCGGCAACGGTCTTCTCGAGCTCCAGCTGCCTTGCGGGTTCAGCCATGGTGAGATGCCTACCTCGGCTACTTGCCGCCGCCCAGCGAATGCACGTAGACGGTCAGGAGCTTGATCGTATCATCGCTGAGCCGGCCTTCCCACGGCGGCATCATGCCGGCGCGACCATAGGTCAGGCTGTCGATGATGGCCATTCGGCTGCCACCGTAGAGCCAGATGGCGTCGGTCAGGTTAGGCGCACCCAGGGTGATGTCGCCGACCCCGCCTTCTTGATGGCAGGCGACGCACTGCTCTTCGAAGATGGTCTTGCCGGCCGCCACGGCCCCTTTGACGTCGGCTGGCGGCGCGATCCCGCCGCGCTCCTCCTCGCCGGCACGGCCGGAAAGCGACAGCACGTATTCCGTCACATCGCGGATCTCTTCGCGGTTCAGGATTCCGTCCTTGCCATAGGCCGCCATGACGTTCTGATGCGAGTCGGGATTGGCGTTGCGGATGCCGTAGCGGATGGTGTGATAGATCTCTTCCAGGCTGCCGCCCCAGATCCAGGCATCGTCGTTCAGGTTGGGATAACCGGGACTCCCTTGCGCACCCTGCCCGTGACAGGGGGCGCAGTTGGTGCCGAAGGCCGAGCGCCCGCCGGCCAGGACGAAGGGCATCAGCTCCGAATTGCCGGCGATCTGCTGCAGGCTGTCCTTCTGAATCTGCTCCATATAGGGCCGCTGCTGTTCCTCCAGCTCCTCCATCTTGCTTTCCAAGGCGGCCCGGCTGGACCAGTCCAATACGCCTCGGGTGAAGCTGTTGACGAGCGGAATCGCCGGCATGAAGATCATGTAGATGACCGCCCAGACGATGGTGGCGTAGAGGGTCCACAGCCACCAGCGCGGCATGGGGGTGTCCAGTTCCTTGATGCCGTCCCACTCGTGCCCGGTGGTCTCGGTCCCGCTGATTTCGTCCTTTTCCCGCTTGGTCGCCATGGCGGCTTACTCCTCATCCAGGGGCATGCGGGCGGCGCGGCGGAACTTCTCGCTGTTGCGCGGCCAGAAAACATAGGCGATGACGCCGACGAAGAAGACCACGAAGAAGATCAGGCCGATGGTCGGCGCGATCTCGGAGACGGTCTCGTAGGTCATCTCGGGGCCTCCTTTAGCGCAGGTTCTTGGAGGCATCGTAGGCCTCGAAGTCGACCAGGGTGCCCAGCATCTGCAGATAGGCGACCAGCGCGTCCATCTCGCTCACGACCTCCGGGTTGCCGTCGAAGTCGGCGACCACCGCCTTGGGATAGCGCTCCTCTACGTCCAGCGCGCCCTCGTGATCGGGGTCGGCCTGCGCGATAAGATCCAGGCGGGCGTTCTCGACCATCTCTTCGCTATAGGGAACGCCCAGTGCCTGGTAGGTCACCAGCTCCTCGGCGATGTTGTCGAAGTCGAGCCGATAGGCCTGCAGGTGCGGATAGCCGGGCATGATCGATTCCGGCACCACGGACTTCGGTTGGATCAGGTGCGCCACATGCCAGTCGTTGGAGTAGCGCCCGCCGACCCGCGCCAGGTCAGGCCCGGTGCGCTTGGAGCCCCACTGGAAGGGATGGTCGTACATCGATTCCGCGGCCAGCGAGTAGGGCCCGTAGCGCTCCACCTCGTCGCGCAGCGCCCGGATCATCTGGCTGTGGCAGTTGTAGCAGCCCTCGCGGATATAGATGTCGCGGCCCTTTAGCTCCAAGGGGCTGTAGGGGCGCACGCCTTCCACCTTCTCCACCGTGCTCTCCAGGTAGAAGAGCGGGGCGATCTCGACCAGGCCGCCGATCGCCACCGTGACCAGGATGCCCACCGTCAGCACCAAGGAGTGCTTCTCGAAGACTTCGTGCTTCAGTCGCATGACGAGCGCCTCCCTTACTCGGCCGGCGTCGGCTGACGGACGGCCGGCTGCAGGGCGGGAGCCACCTCTTCAGCCTGGTCGCCGCGTATCGTGCGCCAGAGGTTGTAGGCCATGATCAGGGCGCCCGCGAGGTAGAGCAGGCCGCCGATCGCGCGGATCGCATAGAAGGGATGCATGGCCTCGACCGTCTCGATGAAGGAGTACTCCAGGAAGCCCAGGGCATCGTAGGCGCGCCACATCAGGCCCTGCATGATCCCCGACACCCACATGGCGGTGATGTAGAGCAGGATGCCGATGGTGGCGATCCAGAAGTGCCAGTTGACCAGCCTCAGCGAGTAGAGCTGGGGCCGCCCCCACATCACCGGCGTCAGGTAGTAGAGTGCCGCGAAGGAGATCATGCCGACCCAGCCCAGCGCGCCGGAATGCACGTGGCCCACGGTCCAGTCGGTGTAGTGGCTGAGCGAGTTCACCGCCTTGATCGACATGACCGGGCCTTCGAAGGTGCTCATCCCGTAGAAGGCGATGGCCAGCACGAACATGCGGATGATCGGGTCGGTGCGCAGCTTGTCCCAGGCGCCCGAGAGCGTCATCAGGCCGTTGATCATGCCGCCCCACGAGGGCATCCACAGCATGATCGAGAAGACCATGCCCAGGGTCTGGGCCCAGTCCGGCAGCGCGGTCCAGTGCAGGTGGTGCGGCCCGGCCCAGATATAGAGGAAGATCAGCGACCAGAAGTGCACGATCGAGAGGCGGTAGCTGTAGATCGGCCGCTCGGCGCGCTTGGGCACGTAGTAGTACATGATCCCCAGGAAGCCGGCGGTCAGGAAGAAGCCCACCGCGTTGTGGCCGTACCACCACTGCGTCAGCGCGTCCTGCACGCCCGAGAAGGCCTGCACCGACTTGGTGCCGAAGAAGGAGATCGGCAAAGCCAGGTTGTTCACGATATGCAGCATCGCCACGGTGACGATGAAGGCCAGATAGAACCAGTTGGCGACGTAGATGTGCGGCTCCTTGCGCTTCCACAGCGTGCCCAGGAAGACCAGCAGATAGACCACCCAGACCAAGGTCAGCCAGATGTCGACGTACCACTCCGGCTCGGCATACTCCTTGGACTGGGTGACGCCCAGGACGTAGCCGGAGGCCGCCAGCACGATGAAGAGCTGGTAGCCCCAGAACACGAACCAGCCGGCCGCCCCGCCCCACAGCCTGGCCTTGCAGGTGCGCTGCACCACGTGGAAGGAGGTGCAGATCAAGACGTTGCCGCCGAAGGCGAAGATCACCGCCGAGGTGTGCACCGGGCGCAAGCGCCCGAAGGTGGTCCAGGGCAGATCGAGGTTCAGCTCGGGAAAGACCAATTGCCAGGCGATGAAGTCGCCGGCCAGCAAGCCGATCACGGCCCAGAACATCGAGGCGATCACGCCGGCGCGGATCGGCCCGTCCATGTAGGTGACGCCCTCGCCGCGATCGACCAAGGCGCCCTTGGGCTCGTCGAAGGCCTTGTTGATCAGCGCGAAGACGCCGATCAGCGCCGCCGCGACGAAGAGGAAGCCGTGAAACTGCATCACGCCGTCCTTGGCCTCGGCGGCGACGAAGAGCCCCAAGAGCGCCCCGATGCCTAGGAAGCCGAAGAGCAGCATGTTGCCGCTTGCGTGCCTTTCACTACCCGCGTTGTTTGCCATCTCGTCGAACCAACCCTCTTGCCGCTGAACGCAGTGGAGCGAGCGGCTGCCGGGCCGGCCAGCCACCACGACCTAATAAAACAAAGAGTGGCGGTGCCTCAGAGTGGTCACATTGACCTAGATCAAGACGTCACAGGGTTTCTTGTGCACTGCAGCATGGCCGGCATAGGCCGCCCTTGACAGCGTCAAGGCCGCTCACCATAGTCCCGCTTCTCGCGGGGCCGGAGGCTTCGCTCCGCGCCAAGGCTGGGGCCGTAGCTCAGATGGGAGAGCGCCTCGTTCGCAATGAGGAGGTCAGGGGTTCGATTCCCCTCGGCTCCACCAGCCTTCGCTTGCGTCGCAAGCTACGGCTCGGCGGGCCGGCACGGGATCCAGGGGGGCGACGCAAGCGAAGGCTGCCGCGCCGTAGCCCAAAGGGCGAAGGCGGGCTTTCCAGGCCAGTCCAGCCACGCTTATCTCGCACTCTTGATCAACAGATACCCAGTTATCTCAAGTATTTGACAGGAACGGCGATGCGGCGACGGTCCTGGAAGCATCTCAGCTGGACGGGGAACGAGGCTTGCTGCTACCAGCTGGGCACATACTCTCTTTTGGCCAAGAAACCGACCAAACTTCCGGCCTAAGCAGCACCTGGTCGCCTGCGACCTGCCGCGCAGGACCGATCTCGACGGGCGAGGCCACCTCAGCGAAGAGGCCCTCGCCGATTTCGCGGCCTTCTTCTTGGAGACCTGCATCGATCAGGTGAGCGTCTTGGAGAGCCTGATGCAGCCCCGGCGCCTGCGCGACCGCATCCTGATCTGCGCCGAAGAGGAGGTGCGGGCCGGATCACTGCCGCCAAAGTCGGTGACCATCCTGGAAGCCCTCCTTTATCGCGGCGACTTGCCGATGGGCGATGTCGCCAAACTCCTCGACAGCAGCGAACGAAGCGCGCGCCGGTTCACCTCCGCGGTCCTGGAGCACGGCGTCCTCTCCAGCGCGACCACGCGGGGGCGCCTACGCCTGGCCTTTCCAGCTGCTCTGGCCGGCCGCTGGGTCCCGGGGCTGTTTCCGGAGAAAGTGGGGTGAGCGGTGATGGCATAACGAGACCTTGGGGAAACACAACTTTTCGCATCCTCACATCGTTGGGATTCATCGTTTTGAAGGGAAGCGGCAGGTGCAGTGTGATTCCCAAGCGAGCTCCGCGCCTGGGGAGACCGACCATTTTCCCGAAGCGCGCCGAGTGGCCGACCCCTAAGCAGAGAGATCGCGCCCGCTTCGACGAAGCGGGCCGTGCTGTGCGCAAGGGATCGACGCTGAATGGCTGAGACCACGCAGTGGCCTCAGTTCACAAGAGCCCATTCCGGCGCAGCCGGACGTGCCCGGATCTTCAGGGGTTGCGTGGGCGAAGCGTCACCTGTACTACCAACACCACCTACAGATGCGCGGAGTCGACACAGAGCTTTCCTGGAAAGCTTCGAGCAAATTAAATGAATTGTGCGCACTCAACCGGCCTTGGCCAATACTATACATCCAGGACGGAAGATTTCTTTTCTCCAAGAAATTTGGCAAAGTTCGAAAATAGTGTCCAGCTTATTTTGACATCACCCCCGTTTCCACTTAATCACAAGAAAAAATATGGAAACAAAAACGGAGAGCGGTATGTAAAATGGCTATCCAATTTTGCGCCGCTATTCACTAAACTCTTGCGAGATGATGGATCTATTGTAATCGAAATCGGCCACGGTTGGGAACCAGGTCGTCCGGTACAATCCCTCTTACATCTTGAAGCATTGCTGGCATTTGTCAATAATTGTGATGTAAACTTGCGGCTTTGCCAAGAATTTATCTGCTACAACCCATCCCGAATGCCCTCACCTGCACAGTGGGTGACTGTGGAACGGACTCGGGTCACCGACAGCTATACACATATCTGGTGGATTGCGAAATCGGATAATCCGAAGGCTGATAACCGGAAGGTCTTACGGCCCTATAGCACTAGTATGAAGAAACTCTTGGAGTCTCGAAAATTCAATGCTGGAAAGCGTCCTTCAGGCTTCAACGTAAGAACTAATGCATTTTCCGAAGATCATGGCGGATCAATCGCCCACAACTTATTTGAATATTCAAATATTGATGAAAATCGTGAAGCAAGACTGCCAAACGCATTTAGCTTTGCGAATACTGCGTCAGCTGATTTTTTCTCCAGAACTTGCAAAGACAGAAATATTCAGCCTCACCCAGCCCGGATGCCTGCCGGTCTCGTCAACTTTTTTGTGCAATTCCTAACTGACCCAGGGGACTTAGTGGTCGATCCTTTTGCCGGAAGCAACACAACTGGCTACGTAGCAGAAGCCCACGGGCGACGCTGGCTGTCGATCGAGGAAAACCCCGGATACGCAGAGCAGTCGATGATCCGCTTTGAGGATCCTGCTTTGACCACAGGAGTTGTAGCATGATCAACATCGTCAAGAGCATCACGCAACAAGATCTGTTTCGCCGCGAGGAGAACGGTGGTTGGGCTGCAGGCAAGCTGGTCGGTCGACCGTTTAAGCTGGAGTATGACCGGGCAAAGATCGCTACGCCGGACGCTTGGAAGGTCCGCGCTGGAGGCATCCCTCAAAGCTGCTTCCTGCTGGCCTTCTACGACCACGAACTAGACGATGAAGGTGCCGCAGAGGCCGTCTTGATGCGCGTCCTCGGTCCGACGCCATTGCCGAGCGATAGTGACGTTGTGGCAAGTATGGTTGAGTACTATAAAGATAATATTCGTACTGGCGATAATCCACGTTCGCAACTAGATACCTTCACAAAATATGAATTTTCCTTTAGTGGTTTGGAGTGTTCAATATTAGGATCATTCTACAAGAATCCAAACGGCGCGCTTCAATTTGGAGCAGACCTTGAGAATTTCTATAGCCCGCACAATTATTCCGTAGTCAAGCCAGGACCAAGAGAGCTTGAGCTCATAGTTAACTATCGTGATGATGGCGAAACCGCGCACCCACGCAATATCTCGATCGGTATTGTTCGCTACAGCTCATCTCGGCGGTTTCAATCACGCGAGGCGGTTTCTGTGCCCGTTTACGTAAATGCACAGGACTTCGCTGGAAAGCGTACTGCACTATTTGGCATGACAAGAACTGGGAAGTCCAACACTCTCAAGAAGATTATTCAATCTATGGTAGAAATGAGCGATCAGGCCTCAGGGGCTGTGCCTACAGGACTTGGAAGCACAGAGGCGGATGAACCGTTTACCGATGACGGCCACCCGCGCTATCGCATAGGGCAACTGATTTTTGACATCAACGGTGAGTACGCCAACGCAAATCTTCAAGACCGAGGAACAGCAATCTTCGATCTTTACAAAGATCACACTCTTCGATACGCTACAATAGAGAAGCCAGGTTTTCTCCAATTGAAGGTAAATTTCTTCAAAGAACCTCAGACAGGCTTCGAGTTAATTAAGAATTTTGACAAAATTTCGCACGATAGCACACGCTTCGTGTCAAACTTCCGAACTGTAGACCTTACGCCGCCAGATTCCGGAAACAAATCAGCGTTCATTCGTTATCAGCGGAAGCTCACTGTCTATTTGTGTTGCCTTTACGCTGCAGGATTTCAACCCCCAGAGGGTTTTCGCGTGCACTTTGCAGCGAGCCAAGACGTTCAGAATGTGCTCGGAAACATTAGTGTCGAAAGCGTCAACCGCGCAAATATTACCGCTACTTTGGATCAAGCAACGAACTGGTGGAAACGGTTCTGGGAACTCTATGATCAGAACAGTCAAGCTACCGGGCAATTGTTCTACGACTACAAAACTGAGAAAGACCGTGAGTGGGCCGACGAGGATCTCAAAGCGCTCCTGGTTATGCTGACCCGCTCTTCGAAATCTGGCGGTTCCGCGAACCTGAATGGCTTTCTTATTTTGCGCGACTTAGCAGATTTCCATACTCCGAGCAATCAAGGCGCTTTCGAGACGGATATTCTAAAGCACTTGCGAGCTGGCCAGATTGTCATCGTAGATCTCTCAATTGGCGCGCCGGAGATACAAGCGTTGTACAGCGAGCGGATTTGTCGTCACATTTTTCAAGATGCAATGCAACGATTTACTTCTGCGCGATCAAATAATTTTATACAATTCTATTTTGAAGAAGCACACAACCTTTTTCCCAAGAAAGACGATAAAGACCTTTCAGTTATTTACAATCGACTGGCCAAGGAAGGGGCTAAGCTTCATCTTGGGCTAACCTATGCAACACAGGAAGTAAGCTCGATAAGTGCAAATATATTGAAGAACACCCAGAATTGGTTCGTCAGTCATCTCAATAACGACGACGAGATCAAGGAGCTTAGAAAATTCTACGACTTTGAGGATTTCGCGCAAGCGCTACTTCGGTTCAGCCAGACGACGGACAAAGGGTTTGTTCGGATGAAAACCTACAGCAGCCCGTTCGTAGTGCCTGTTCAAGTTGACCGCTTTCCGCCTGAGGACACGGAGTCGGGAGTGCGGGAAAGGACCTAAGCTATGTCCTATAGCAGCGATGGGCGCAGGCCGATCGAGCGAGCCAGCAAGTCCGCTCACCATCACATTATCAATGACAGAGACGTCGTAAGGCTGGTTGAGCAAAGCTGGATGCCGCCACCTCGCGAGAACGTGAGCCTTCCAGCGGGTCTGGAAGTACCGGATCTCAGACCGGACGATAGCATAAATCACTTTATCGCCGTGGATGGTAGCTATCAAGAGACGGTTGTCCGACCCCAGTATCCGTCTTCGAGATTGGCCTTCTTTCAATTTGGTGCACTGGTGTTCTCAAAGCAGGATCTAATGCGCGTTGGAAACACGCCGCATCCTTCCCCTGAGGACATGCAGAAACTGCGGAATCTTGAGCGACTGAAGTTTGCAATGCCGATGAGCAACATGCGCCTCGGCGACGCCTCGTCTCTCGTCGAGAGTGTTCGATTGAGCTTTTACAGATTTCTGTGCGATTGCCAAGTCTCTGGTTCGCCGCTGATTGAATCGCTAGAGTGGCTTGTGTTCCAGGAGTTTCTTAGGATTCCCGGAGAAGATCGGCTATGGAACCTTGCGAGCAATCCTTGTACGGTTGATGGAGAGCACGTTACACTAAAACAAAACGAAATGCGTCCTGACTATACTTTTCAATGTCAAAAGACAAATCGTACTATCTATTTGTCAGACGTGTTTCGCTTGCATGAGCGTGTCGACGAGGATCTCGGTGCAGGCGGCGTGCTCGGCGTCTTGACCACGGCTATCGAACAATTGCTTGTGGTGCATATACTTCGGCTCGTCGCTGCCCAACGACCGTCAGCCCTTTCAGAAATCGCGATTATCAAAGACGGTCCCTTGGCGTTCTTTGGCGTCACCGCGAATCTGCACAAACCTATGCGTCTTCTTCTCAATCATATAAGCAACAGGGCGACACCTACATTAGTTGGCATCGAAAAGAGCGGTCCATTTGTGGAACACGCAAAGGAGATCAGTTCTCGGATGCTGCCAGGGCAAGCCCTAATTCTGAATGACGAGTATATCTATCGCAACATCCTAGCAGGACGATCTTCTGAAGCTGAATCTCGGTCATATGGTGCGAGTACATATTTTGGCCGAAAAGTACTATTCAAGACAAAGTCTGGTTCTGTCCATGTTGTAACTATCCCAACGAAGACAGAAACAGATAGTCCGCGACTAGAAGATTTTCATTCATTCCAGACCGGATTGCAGATGGTGGAGTTACTACATTGCGATATGTATGACAATGCTCTATTCCCGATTGCTCTTGCCAACAAGCTCGTGAGTCTCTCTGCCCATCCGAGCCAGCGAATCCTTGAACGATTCGCGACACACTCGGTCGGAAGCACTCCTGGGTAACTTCACAAGTGCCTGTGGGCGTATCCGATACGATTGAGTGGCGCGCGACGGGCTCGGTACAGAGTCCGCGGCACAGGCGCGAGACGAATTCAGCGGGCGCACGCAGCGGCCCGAATTGCCGAGCAAGCGGAGCGCAGTGAGCCAACCATCAGGTGTAACCAGATGACCCGCACCTTTCTCCACTATAGCTCCCGCCCCTCACACCTTCACAATACTCACCCGCTGCCGCTTGCGCCCCTGCCTCCCCGGCGGCCCGTCGAAGCGGCCCGGCAGGGGCGTGCCGCAACTCAGGCAGGCGCCGTGGTCGTCCAGGTCCCAGGTCGCCAGGCGGTGCCAGTCGCGCTCGATGACGCGGGCGCCGCAGCCGGGGCAGTAGGTGGATTGGGCTGCCACGTCGTGGACGTTGCCGACATAGACGTAGTGGAGGCCCAACCCCAGCGCGATGGCCCGCGCGCGGCGCAAGGTGGCGGGGGGCGTGCGGGGGTGGGAGAGCATGCGGTGGTCGGGGTGGAAGGCGGTGAAGTGCAAGGGCACGTCGGGGCCGCAGGTCTCCAGCATCCAGCTGGAAAGCGCCTCGATCTCCGCGTCGCTGTCGTTCTCGCCCGGGATCAGCAGGGTGGTGACCTCCACCCAGCAGTCGGTCTCGTTCACCGTGTAGGCGATCGAATCGAGCACCGGGCCGATGTCGGAGGCGGTCAGCTTCTTGTAGAAGGCGGGCGAGAAGGCCTTGAGGTCGATGTTGGCCGCATCCATGGCGCCGAAGAACTCCGGCCGCGCGGCGTCGGAGATGTAGCCGGCGGTCACGGCGACGTTCTTCACCCCGCGTTCGCGGCATTCGGCGGCGATATCAATGGCATACTCCATGAAGATGACCGGGTCGTTGTAGGTATAGGCGACCGAGCGGGCGCCGCCGTTCACGGCTGCATTGGCGATCATCCGCGGGCTGGCGACGGCGGCCAGGCTGTCTTGCTTGCGGCTCTTCGAGATGTCGTGGTTCTGGCAGAACTTGCAGGCCAGATTGCAGCCGGCCGTGCCGAAGCTGAGGATCGGCGTGCCGGGCAGGAAGTGGTTGAGCGGCTTCTTCTCGATCGGGTCGATGCAAAAGCCCGAAGAGCGGCCGTAGGTGTCCAGGACCACTGCATCGCCTTCGCGCTTGCGCACATAGCAGAGCCCGCGCTGGTCGGGGCCCAGACGGCACTCGCGCGGGCAGAGCGTGCAGATCACGCGATTGTCCGACGGATCAAAACGCCAATGACTCGTGGGGTGCGACATGTGTAGCCTTATCCTCATGCTCGCCCGCACCATGTGGGACTAACTCTTAGGACGAGGTCAAGATGTCAGTGCAGCCAACTGTCTTTGCCGGGCAATTTTATCCGCGTGACGGCGACGTGCTGGCGGGCGCGATTTCACGCGCGCTTTCCTCCGCTGCCGAGCGGCAAAGGCGCGATGCACCACCGGCCCAAGCGGTGATTGCGCCCCATGCCGGCTACCGCTTCTGCGCGCCGCTGATCGCCGAGGCCATGCTGGCGGCCCGCGGCGGAGAAGAGGCCGCAGCGCCGCGCAGGATCGTGGTCGCCAGCCCCTCTCACCGCCATGGCTTCAAAGGCCTGGCGCTGCCCTCGGTCAAGGCTTTCGAGACGCCGCTCGGCCCCGTGGCGGTGGATCACGCCACGAGAGACTCCCTGGTGGGCGGCGCGGTCCAGGTGCACGACCAGGCCTTCGCCCAAGAGCATGCCATCGAGGTGCTGCTGCCCTTCGTGCATCGCCTCTTCCCCGGCGTCCCCATCGTGCCGATGGTGTGCGGTGCCGGCGCCCATGCCGCGCTTCCGGCCGTCATCGACGGCCTTGCCGCCGGCCCCGACAGGACCTGCTTTCTGCTCTCCAGCGATCTCAGCCACTTTCTGGACCTGCAGGCGGCACAGGCGCGCGACGCCGATACCGCCAAGCGGATCGAGACCGCCAGCTTGCGTGGCTTCGGCGGCAAGGATGCCTGCGGCTGGCAGCCCATAGGGGGCTGGCTTATGTCACGTGCCGGCCAGGCCGCGCAGCCGGTGCGCCTGGGCATGGCGGATTCCTCCCTGGCCAGCGGTGATACCGGGCGGGTCGTCGGCTATGGCGCCTGGGCCTTCTATCCCTCTCCGGGAGCGGGCCTCTCGCCCGACGACAGGGCCACGCTGCTGCGCATCGCGCGCGCCAGCCTGAGGGGTCGGCTGAAGAAGGGCCAGGCGCCCAATGTCATTGTCTCCTCCTTCCGCGCGCCCTTGCAGACGCATGGCGCCAGTTTCGTGACCTTGACCCATCAGGGGCGCCTGCGCGGCTGTGTCGGTTCGCTCAAGGCGCATCAGTCGCTGGTGGCCGACGTGGCCGAGAACGCGATCAAGGCGGGGATCAAGGACAAGCGCTTTCGCCCCCTCCAGGCAGCCGAGCAGTTGGCGAAGCTCACGCTCAGCGTTGCGGTCCTATCGCGCCCGGCGCGCCTCGATTTCGCCTCCCGCGACGCCTTGCTGGCCGAGATCACCCCGGGCAAGAGCGGGCTGATCCTGGAAGACGAGGGCAAGCGCGGCACCTTCCTCCCCATGGTGTGGAAGAGCCTGGAGACGCCTGAGGCCTTCCTCGCGGGCCTTGTCGTGAAGGCCGGGCTTCCCAAGGGCCATTGGAGCGACAGCGTGAAGGTCTGGCATTTCACCGCCGACAGCTTTCAGGAAACCTGAGGACCCGCTGCTCGGGTCTCGCAGGTGGAAGCCGGCGGCCGTGCCGCAAACCTCACCCTAGCTTTTCCGGCAGCCACAAGGCGATCTCCGGGGCGGCCGTCAGGATCGCCGCGGCCAGCAGCATCAAGAAGAAGAAGGGGATGGCCGCGCGTGCGATGGTGGCGAGCGGCTGGCCGGTGACCGACTGCAGGACGTAGAGGTTGAAGCCGACCGGCGGGGTCATCAGGCCCAACTCCACCATCAGCACCAGGAAGACGCCGTACCAGACCGGGTCGAAGCCGGCCTGCTGCACCAGCGGCAAGGTGATGGCCAAGGTCATCACCACGATGGACACACCGTCGAGGAAGAAGCCCAACAGGATGTAGAAGAGGGCCAGAAGCGCGATCAGGGCGTAGGGGTCCAAACCCAGGCCGCCGATCGCCTGCGCGATGGTGGCAGGCACGTGCAGATAGCCCATGGCCGCCGACAGCAAGGCGGCCGCCGCCAGGATGGTGGCGATCATGCAGGAGGACTTCAGCGCCGCCAGCAGCGCCTCGGAGAAGAGCGGCCAGGTCAGCTGGCCCAGCAGCAAGGTCACGGCCAGGGTGGCGAGCACGCCGACGGCAGCCGCCTCCGAAGGAGTGACGAGGCCGCTGTAGATGCCGCCCAGCACCACGACGATGAGCAAGGCGATCGGCACCAGGCCTCTCATCGCGGGAGCCAGCAACGGCCCGTCCGATACTTCGGAGCGGGGCGCCAGGCCGGGGCGCAGCAGGCAGCGGCCGGCGATGAAGGCGGAATAGAGGCCGGCCACCAGCAGGCCCGGCAGCAGGCCGGCGATGAAGAGCTTGGTGATCGAGACCTCGGCCAGGACGCCGTAGATGATCATCATGATCGAGGGCGGGATCAAGAGGCCGAGGCTGCCGGCGCCGGCCAGCGAACCCACCGCCAGGCGGCTGTCGTAGTGGCGCTCCTTCAGGGCTGCGGCGGTCATGCGCCCGACCGTCGCCGTGGTCGCGGTGCTGGAGCCGCTGACCGCGGCGAAGAGCGTGCAGCCGATGATGTTGGAGTGATAGAGCCGCCCCGGCACCCGGGCCACCAAGGGCTCCAGCCCGGCGAAGAGGCGGGTCGAGAGATCGGTGCGGAAGATCAGCTCGCCCATCAGGATGAACATGGGAATGGCCGCCAGCTCCCAGCCGCTGGAAGCGCGCCAGAGCACCCCCTTGGCGATCGCGCCGATGCGATCCAAAGGAAAGCCCAGGCCCAGGTGCAGGGCGACGACGCTGGACGCCAATAGGGCGACGAAGACCCAGACCCCGGCACCCAGGAAGAGCAGCAGCAGGCCGAAGACCAGGGCGGCGGCGGCCAGGGCGTCCATCAGGCGCCGCCTCCATGCTCCAGCGGCGTCAGCGCCTCGGCGCGCTGTGCGCAGACCCGCAGGAGGACCGCTTCGGCCAGCAGCTTCAGCGCATAGACGCTGATCCTGAGGCAGAGGACGATCAGGCCCAACAGCATCAAGCCCTCGGGGATCCACAGCGGCACCTGGGCCACGGTCTCGCTCGCCGAGCCGCGCTCCAGGTGACGCGCCACGCTGCGCGCGAAATACCAGGCGACGAACCAGAGCACCGCCGCGGCCGTCCCCGCAGAGGCCAGCTCCAGCCAGCGCCGGAAGCGCGGCCGGCGGCGCGTCGCGTCGAGCAGCAGGCTCACGCGGATCAAGGCTTCCTCCTGGAAGGCGTAGCCGGCGGAGAGGAAGGTAACGGCGGCGACGCCATAGCCGACGAACTCGTCCAGCACGAAGGTCGAGGTGGCGAAGAGCGCGCGCAGGCCGATTTCCAGCAGGACGTGGCCGATCATCAGAATCAGGATCGCACCGGCCAACCAGGCGGTGGCCTTGGCCAGGCGGGCGACGGCCCGCTCCAACCGGGCGATCGCGCCGGCAGCCCGGGCAGCTCCCTTGCTCATGCGGCCAAGCCGGCGATGCAGAGGTACTTCAGCTCGACGAAGTCGTCGATGCCGTGGCGCGAGCCCTCGCGGCCGATGCCCGATTCCTTCATGCCGCCGGCCGGGGCCACTTCGCTCGACATGACCCCGGTGTTGATGCCGACAGAGCCGGCTTCGAGCGCCTCGCCCATGCGGAAGGCGCGGCCGAGGTCGCGGGTGAAGACATAGGCGGCAAGCCCATAGCGGGTGTCGTTGGCCATCTCCACCGCCTCGGCCTCGCTGCGGAAGGAGAGGATCGGCGCTACCGGGCCGAAGGTCTCTTCGCGCGTGACCAGCATGCCGCGCTCGACGCCGGTCAGCAGGGTCGGCTGGAAGAAGCCGCCGCCCAAGGCATGACGGCTGCCACCGATGGCGGCTGCCGCACCGCCCGCCAGCGCGTCGGCGATATGGCGCTCCACCTTTTCCACGGCGCGCTGGTCGATCAGCGGCCCCTGCGTTATGCCCGGCTGCAAGCCCGGGCCGACCTCCAGCGCGGCGACGGCGGCAGTCAGCCTCTCGACGAAGGGCGTCATCACCGCCTCCTCGACCAGGATGCGGTTGGCTGAGACGCAGGTCTGGCCCGAGGTGCGGAACTTCGAGGCCATGGCGCCCTCGACCGCGGCCTCGAGGTCGGCGTCGGCGAAGACCACGAAGGGGGCGTGACCGCCCAGCTCCAGGGTCACCTTCTTCACCGTCTCCGCGCTCTGCCGCATCAGCAGCTTGCCGACCTCGGTGGAGCCGGTGAAGGTCACCTTGGCAACGTCGGGAGAGGCCGTCAGTGCCTCGCCCATGGCGGCGGGATCACTGGTGGTGACGACATTGAAGACGCCCGGCGGGATGCCGGCCTCCTCCGCCAGTCGGGCCAGCGCCAGGGCCGAGAGCGGCGTCTCCTCGGCCGGTTTCAGCACCAGGGTGCAGCCGGCCGCCAGCGCCGGCGCGCACTTGCGCGTCACCATGGCCGAGGGGAAGTTCCAGGGCGTGACGGCGAAGACTACGCCGATCGGCTGCTTGGCCACCAGGATGCGGCGGTCGGGCGCGTAGCTGGGCACCAGGTCGCCATAGAGGCGCTTGGCCTCTTCGGCATACCACTCGACGTAGCTGGCGCCGAAGAGGATCTCGCCCTTGGCCTCGGCCAGGGGTTTTCCTTGTTCCAGCACCATGAGGGCGGCCAGCCGCTCCTGCTCGGCCAGGATCAGCTCGTACCAGCGGCGCAGCAGAGCCGCCCGCTCCTTGCCGGTGAGCGCCCGCCAGCCCGGCAGCGCCCGGCGCGCCGCAGCGACTGCCGCCAACCCCTCTGCAGCGTCGAGGTCGGGCACGCTGGCGACAGCCGCGCCGTTGGCCGGATCCGTCACCTGAAAGCTGCGGCCGGAGGCAGCCTCGACCCAGGCGCCGTCGATATAGGCGCGCTCTTGCAGCAGGCCGGCCAGGTCGGGGCGCGTCGTTGCGATGTTCATGGCGGTCTCCGGCTCAGCTGCCGCCGCGCGACTGGCGATAGCTCTCCATGATCGTCTGCCCCTGCGCTCCGGTCTCGGCCAGCCAGCTGGCCAGCACGGCATCGCCGGCCTCCTGCAGCTGGGCAATCAGCGCCGGCGGCGGGCTCACCCTCACCACGCCCTTCTCGGCTAGAACCTCGGCGTTCGAGGCAACGCGGTCGGCGGCGCGCTGCCAGGCGGCCGCTTCGGTCGCCGCCGCGGCTTGGAGGACGGCCTGCTTCTGCTCCGCGCTCAAGGCTTCGAAGGTATCGCGGTTCATGTGCGTCATGTTGATAGCGACGCTATAGGGCACGCCGTTGAAGTGGCTAAGGTGATCCCACAGCGACCCGGCGATGCCCGTCTCGTCGGAGGTCAGGACGGCGTCGATGCCGCCGGTGGAGAGCTGCGGGATGGTGTCGGCCCAGCTGAGCTGGATCGGTGCGGCCCCGATCTGCGAGAAGGCCTCGACCCCGGCGGCATCGTAGGTGCGGATCTTCAAGCCCTCGAAGGCGGCGAGGTCCGCGAGCGCCTTGCCGGCCCAGATGCCGGTCGGCGTGTAGGGCGCAGCGTAGAGGAGCTTTTGGTTGCCGGAAGCGAAGACCTCTTCGTAGGCCGGACGGGCTGCCTGGTAGAGGGCATAGGCATCGGCGATGGTCGGTGCCTGAAAGGGCATGGAGGAGAGCGCGAAGACCGCGTCGATGCCGGTGAAGACGCCGGTGTAGGTGCCGGCCAGCGGCACCGCGCCGTCGCCGACCGCATCGAAATGGTCCTTCGACTTGAAGCCCAGCGCGCCGCCGAAGTGCGGCGTGATGACGATGCTGCCGTCGCTCAGCGCGGCGATGCGGTCGATGAAGTCCTGATCGGCCAGGCCGACGAGCGAGCCGGCAGAGTACTCGTTGGCGAGGTCGAGGTGCACCTCCTCCGCCTGGGCGGAAAAGGCCAAAGCCTGAGCCAGCCCGAGGGCGGCAAGCAGCATAGGTTTCATGTCTGGGTACTCCCTGCTTTTGGTTTGCTAGGTCTTGTCTCGCCGGAGGAGCTCAGGCCGCGATGGCTGCCGCCGTGAGCCCTCGTTCGTTGGCGAGGTCGATCAAGGCGTCGTCGGCGATTTGGGTGAGCGGATCCCGGTCACGGCTCATGATGTAGCCGTTGGCGTGCAGGCGGCGCGGATAGTCGGGGTCCGGCAGATTGTCGAGCGTGTTGTATGCGAAGTAGAGGTTCCGCCGATTGCGCGCGCTGCCGTTGCGCTGGGAGCCATGCACCAGATTGCCGCCGAAGAGCACCACGGTGCCGGCCCGACCGGTACATTGGAAGGGTGCTTCGCCCGCCAGCAGCCGCTCCACGTCGGCATCAGGCGTGCAGTGCAAAGCGTAGCTTGTGGTCCGAGTGTCGTACTCAGAGCGCAACAGGCCCTCCCGGTGCGAGCCCGGAACGAAGCGCAGCGGCCCGCTGTCGGGCTGGGTGTCGTCCAGCATGACCAGGACGCTCAGCATGCGCCGGTGGCCGCCGTCGGGCACGCCGTCCTCGACCCAGCTGCCGAAGTCCTGGTGCCATTGGAAGACGTCGCCGCTGCCGGCCATCTTGTAGTTGAGGCGCGACTGATAGAGGTAAGTCGCCTGCCCGGTCAGCTGCAGAACGGGCCCCAGGATGCGCGGCAAGCGCAGCGCCCGGCGGCAGGCTTCTGAATCGATCTCGACCGCCCAGGCCGCCCTGAGGGTCCGCCCGTCCTTCTCATAGACGTTGGCATCCGGGTGACCGCGCTTCGGCGTTTCCAACAGGTCCGCGTCCTGACGCAGCAGCTCCAGCTCGGCCGGCGTCACGATGCCGTGCAGGACCAGATAGCCATCGCGGTCGTAGGCCTCGACCTGCGCCTCTGTCAGCTTCATGCGCTCTCTCCTTCTCGTCCCGTGGCCGCGTCCCGCCACGACGCTTGTGACGGGCGCGCTTCTAGAGTACATTCAGACGTGACTCCATCAGTGAGTCAAGAGTGAATTCACTTCTGAACGCAGCAAAGCGAACGGAGAGGTTATGGCGCAAGGGGAAGCAGAGATCGCACCGGAGGCGGTAGGCGAAGGCGGCTCGATGGTCGATCAGGCCTATCAGGCGCTCAGGGCCATGGCGATCGACTTCGCGTTTCGGCCGGGCGAGGCGGTGAAGGTGCTGGCGCTGGCCAAGCAGCTTCGCCTCAGCCGCACGCCGGTGAAGGAGGCGCTGAACCGCCTGGTGACCGAGGGCCTCTTCGAGGCGACGCCGCAGGGCTTCATCGCCCGCAGCCCCGACGTCGACGAGATCGTCGACCTCTACGACCTGCGCACCATCCTGGAGACGGCGGCCTTCGAGCGCGCCTGTGCGCGGGTCACCGACGCCGAGATCGAGGACCTGGCCGAGTGGTGGTCGACGGTGAACCGCGGCTACGCCGATCTCTCGCTGGGGGAGACGACACGCGTCGACGAGGCCTTTCACGAGCGCATCGCGCTCCTGTCCGGGAACCGCGAACTGCAGCGTCAGCTGCGCGG
This sequence comes from Rhodospirillales bacterium, assembly GCA_963669385.2. Taxonomy (GTDB): domain Bacteria; phylum Pseudomonadota; class Alphaproteobacteria; order Kiloniellales; family JACOMY01; genus JACOMY01. Next base: position 73,762 of record CAXXGD010000060.1, on the reverse strand, counting down.
GATCGCCGCCAGGATCCGCTTCTTCCGCACCATCGACCTCGATTACCAGAGCTTTCGCGGGCCCTACTACGAGGACCATGTCGCCATCATCGAGGCCTTGCGCAAGCGCGACGTCGCCGGCGGCCAGACGATCATCGCCGGCCATATCGCCTTAAGCCGCGAGCGGGCGGTCGAATTGATCAAGGAGGCACTGGCGCGGATCTTCGCACGGCGCTGAGGCGGGCGCAAACTGTCAAAGCACTGGCCGCTCATGCCTCCGGCACTCTGCTGTAGCACTATTGAAAAAGCCGGTGAATTGCCTTTCTGTATTTGCCGTGGCTGGGCAGTGCAGGGTGCACCCGGAAACGCCTCATCCAATTCTGTTCATCCAATTCTGTCGGACTGCGTCAATCTCGCAGAACAATCGCGAGGATGTGGCTCTCTGCGATAGTGGAGCGTAGTCGACCATCCAGGGCTATTTGTGCTCTAGTCGAAAAAGCAAACAGGAGGGTCATCACTTTCCACCTGCTGCCCTCCCCCGCGCTAGCAGCGGTAGGCAATTCATGTGTTTCGTACAGGTAGACATGTTACCGCTGAGATCAGAACGAGTCTCAATCAAAATAAGGAGAATAGGCGATCAAGTTCGTACAGGTACACCAGCAACCGCCTACATTGGAAATACATCTTAGGCATACGACAGATAGACAAAATGGATAGCGGCCAAATTCCGATGACAAAAGTAAATCCGTCGCCGATTTTGATATGCCAGACTCATAATTAGCAACTATCACCATTTGCTCCACGATAGAAGAGCAGTGCACAAATACAGCCTAGACTATTTTATCAATACCGAGATGGGAACCCTCTCATCATACGATCCCTATTCTCCATAACAACCTTGCTTTCGACACTTTTGTCCAGAACTACCGGATTTAAGCTGCGATTAAACACAATATTCTCAAGAGAATCAGGAATTGATTCTCTTGAGAGTAATACTCGTTGCGTACAATCCTCGACCCAAAGTTCTTTCAGTTTCTTGCAGGTCTGCATCTCGTCTAGAGAGAAACCTGCGCACTTCTGGAGTAGTACTGACTCCACAATAGGAAATAAAAACGAAATCATATCGAATGCAAAACCATAACCCATTTCTATCTCTAGATACCGGCAACTATCAAACCTCCAAACATTGACTGAGTTTTTCATGACTTCGAAATCCCTCAACGTAGCATAAGACAAACGGATTTGTGGAACTCTTGTGAGAAAATCCCAGCCAATAAACTCATCTTCCATTCCAGAAAATCGTATCCAAGCAGATCTAGCTAAACCAGCTCTAAACGCTCTTACACGCAATTCATCTGGGGTGAGGCATACTGTATCTTTGTACGATCTATTACGAAGTCTTTGCGCCAGAGCGACGTGCTCCTTGACGTTTAATTTACCTGACAAATTGATTTTCTTAACGATTTCAAGTTCTCCAATACGGTGATACCCACTTCGGAGAATATCTTTCGTACGTTCATCTTCGTGGCGACACAATAAATCTACGATAAAAGCTATTTGTCTATTTGTAAATTTCGTCTCAATCTCAGAGTACCGCAAATAATTTTTTAATACCTCATAAGGAACAGAGAGGAGGTCATCCACCTCACCGCTTGCGCAAAGAGGTAATGTTTTCATGCAAATTGTTTCAAGCGTATCACTTGCTGCTATTTGTGGACCTTGCATAAAGTTCGAAAACGAAGCGATGCGAAGGAAAAACTTTCGCCTATCTTCTTCTGGTATCGTGTCAATCACAAACTCATACATATGCTGGAGCAATTGTGCCCCATAATAAGAACCTCCAGCCTTTGTGCTCATACAGAATTGGAGAGTATTTTGCCACTCATCGCGTCTAATCTTTTCTCGAATTTCAAAAGGTTGCCGCACTTCCGCTATTCTTTCCGCAGCCAAATACTCCATAAAACTACGGTGTATAAAATCTACTCTTTCGTAGCTAGGCTCCCTAATTAGAGCGCATCTATCAACGAGGTATTCAAAATATTTTTCTTTCTTGAGTGTTAGCTGTGGTTTTTGCTTTTTCCAAGCCAAAATCCAACTCAAAACTTGCTCTTTATGCACCTCTACTGTCTGATCAAGTGCCGTAATTTGCGCACCTTCTTGCATAATAAGGGCTATATACTTTAGAAGGTCGAGTCTTAACTGAATATCAAAATTGCGAAGTTCAATTGGAGGCAGGAGGTTCCTTGCTTCATCTCGGACAGATACCAAAAGATTAACAGAGTATTCGTATATTTCTTTCTTTGATTCGGGGAATTTCCCTCTCTGAAAAAGAAAGGACATACAGATCAAGGAGCAAAGCAAAGGCGTTCGAGAGAGCTCATTTATGCTTCTATGCCGATCTTGAAATATTTCCTCTTTCAACAGCTCCGGATAGAGCTGAAGTCGATCTAGATCTCCGTGAGGAACAAGCGAAGGATCCACTCCAGAAAACCATTTGTCAATTAGCTGAATAATGTCCGAGTTTGACAATGGAGTCACAACAAATTCAAAGAAGTCTTCCGGCTTGTTCCATAGTTTCTTACAAACCTCAAGTGCTTCTTTGCTTTCGAATAAATCGGTGCGATATCGGCCGTCCGCTAGATGCACAGAGCTGACGTGCCTGGAAGTGATGACTATCTTCGCATTCTCAAATTTCTTGCTAATAGACTTCACCATAGACCAAACTTCTGCTCGCTTTGCTTCCGGAAGCTCATCTACACCATCAATCAGTATGAGTATTTCGATGTCACGGCTTGCGAGATCCTCTATCCAGCCCAAGGGGATGTGCTTTTGGAGATAGTCACTGGGTAGAGTATCAGCAACAACTTGATTAAAAGTATATGAACGCGTACCCGACTGCTCCAGTCGACGAAGAGGAATGTAAATTGGAAAGTATAGCATTCGATTTTCATTTTTTGGATGCTCATCAAAGGGATCGCAGTTCCAAATAATCCACTGCATTAATGTCGTTTTTCCGCTTCCAGCTGGACCTCTAATAATAATTCTCTCCAATCTATCAATCAAATCGGAAGCATTGTGCGACTCTATAGGGATAGATTCTTCAAAATTACTATTTGATGGTAAATACCTCACATATATTGGAACGAATGAATGTGTAATACTCTGGCGATGCTCCGGGCTTCTTGTTATCATTTCCAATCCCTTAATGTATATGTTTTCTGTGACAGATTTCAGTTCTCCTAGATACGACTTGGAAAAACGGTCAAATTCACTTTCTATACTAAATGCTTTCGCATAGTTCTGCAGATCTGTTGCACTTTTTTCCGTCATGCTTCGGATGTAATTTAGTGTATTCTTTACTTCATCTAAACTAACTGCTAAGGTGTAGTTTGCAGTACGAGGGTTTCGCAGGAATTCTCTTTCTATTCTTTGAATAATGTCATCTAGTATTAATCTATATTTTGCTCTATGAGCTCTCTTGTCAGATTCAGGGATACAGTCGAAAAAATTTCGGTCCAACGAGCGATTGTCTGCCTTTTCGCCCAGAAACACTTTCCGAAAAAGCGGATCTAAAACTCCGCCTTTTATTGTTTTTTCTGGACCCAAGAATAGATTTACTGCTGATTCGTGTTTATATTCTTCAATAATTTCCTTTTTTATATTTTCAAATACGTTATCAATTTCTGTGAGGCTCACATCACCGCCGAAGAAAAGCGCCGGCACCAGGCGTTTCACTCTCTTCGGCGCCGCGTCTTTGGCTACACGATATGCAAAGTTGGCAACCACACCGATGCCGAGCGTCTCCAAAACTGGCATTTTTGATCCCCTTTTGCTGAGTATTTCAGTTATGATAAACTCGTATGGGTGGTGAATCCAAGCGCCGTGTTCGTCACTGCGCATTCAATCTGTAATCTCTTACGTAAACTCTCGTTGATAGTATTGCCGAGCTGTCACGACAATGGGTAGTCCGACAGGGGCCAATTGTTCTCTGGCAACACCATAGCGATCAGAATCGCAAACTCCTTCTTGTACATATCAGAGGCTTTGCCGTTGTCTTCGTGGCTTCAGCTGAGGTGTATCCTGTCAAACCCCTAGCTCCGAATTGACGAATAGGACAGTCGTGACACTCCTGATCACATGATTCTGCTTCAGATCACAAATTGTCTTCAGGTCCGCGCAGCAGGCGCCGAAGAGGAGGCAGCACACGTGGCGCCTTGAAAGGCCTCGTCCAACTCCGTCGGATCGAGGCGATCCCGCAGTCCGATCGCGACGATGCGGCTCTCGCCATGTATGGGGGGCCGGCAGGCCTCCAGGGTCGCGCGCCAACCGACCAGGTGGAAGACCTGCCAGGCAGCGCCGCTGTCCGCGAACCGAAGCAGGCCCTTGGCACGCAAGGCGCGTGCGGAAAGCAGCCGGGCGAAATCCGTGAAGGCGGCACGGTCCAGAGGATGGGGGCTGATGGCGCTCCAGCGGGCGAAGGCGGTCTCGTGCGCGGGCCTGGCAGCGGTGGACTGCGGGCGCGATGGAGTGGGGTCGCGGTCGAGCAGCAGGGCCAGGGGAAAATCCGGCGCGACGCTGCGCAAGCGCTGCGCATAGGGGGCCGCCTCCGCCAGCAAGGCCTCGATCGCCTCCAGCCGTGCGGGCTCTGCCAGGTCGGCCTTGTTCAGCAGCACCAGATCGCTGGCCGCCGCATGGTCGACGATGTCTTCCACCAAGCCAGGCTCCAGAGAGGCGAAGCCCGGCGCGTCGAGAAGGTAGAGCCGCAGGTCGAGGCGGACCAGTCGGGCCGCCTCCAGTGCGCCAAGCGAGCCCTCCAGCGCGCGAGGGTCGGCGACGCCGCTGGCCTCGATCATGACTGCGTCGGGCGGGTCGGGACGGCGCGCGAACTCGGCCAGGGTTGCCACGAAGTCCGCATTGAGCGAGCAGCAGACGCAGCCGTTGCTCAAGGCGATGCGGTCCTCCGAGACTGTCTCCACCAAGTCCAGGTCGATGTTGATCGCCCCGAAGTCGTTGACGAAGACGACGAAGCGGCGGCCGTCGGCCTGCGCCAGCAGGGCGTTGATCAAGGTGGTCTTGCCGGCGCCGAGAAAGCCGCCGATCAGGAAGACCGGCAGAGCGGCCGGCGGCTCAGCCATCGAACACCTTGCGGCCGGCGAGCCAGGTCTGAAGAACCGCGATCTCAGCCAGTTCCTCGGCCGGCGTCTCCAGGGGATCGCGGTCGAGGATCACCAGATCGGCGTGCTTGCCTGGGCTGAGCGACCCCAGGCGTTCCTCCATCCCGATCTGATAGGCAGCGTCGAGGGTGACGGCCCTCAACGCCGTCGGGATGTCGATTCGCTCCTCGGCGCCCAGCACCCGGCCGTCGCCGGCACGGCGCGTCGTGGCCGCTTGCATAAGCGCCAGGGCGGAGGGATCGGTCATCGGGGTATCGGCGTGCAGCGAGATCCGCATGCCCGCCGCGACCGCAGAGCCCGCCGGCATGTAGTGCGCCGCCCGCTCCGGCCCGAAGAGCGCATCCTCGATGGGCGCACCCCAGTGGGTGATATGGTTGATGAAGAAGCTGCAGAGCACGCCGAGGCGCTGCGCCCGCTCGATCTGGTCCTCGCGCATCAGGGCGCAGTGCTCCAGCCGGAAGCGGTGGTTGGCGCGCGGTCCTTCCGCCAGCAGGGTCTCGAGCAGATCCAGCACCATGTCGATGGTCCGATCGCCCTGGGTGTGGATGCTCATCTGCCAGCCGGCCTCGAAGTACTCGCGCAGCATGGCCTCGAAGAAGGCTTGCGGGTAGTTCGGGCCGCCGGTGTGGCCGGGCTTCAGGTTCATCCGCTCCAGGGTGATCGGTGTTTCCAGATAGGGCTGCGTCAGCCAGATGTTGCCGAGGAAAGGCGAGCCATCGGCATGGATCTTGACCCCGGCCATCCACAGCCGGTCGTCAGGATCGACGATCCGCTCCACCGCCATGCCGGGCGTCGTCGCTTGCTGATAGGCGGCCACGCGCGGCAAGGGCAAACCGCGCGCCAGGGCATTGCCGTACCAGGCCCTGTAGAAGGGCAAATAGAGGTGCTCCGTCACGGTGGTGATGCCATGGCGGACGAAGTCGCGGATCTGTGCCTCGAATTCCTGCGAGAGCCGCGCCTCGCCCCAAGCCCGGTAGAAGGTCTCCAGCGCGGTCCAGGTGATCGCCTCCAGGATCTTACCGCTGGGGCGCCCAGCTTCGTCGCGCTCGATCACGCTGCCGGCCGGGGTCGGCGTCTCAGCGCCGATGCCGCAGGCCTCGAAGCCAGCCGAGTTCATGTAGAGCGCGTGGCAGTTGGAGGTCTGAATGCCCAGGGGATTGTCCGGCGCCAAGCCGTCGAGGAAGTCGCGGCCGGGGTTTTCCATGTCGGGGTGCAGCTGCGGGTCCAGCCCGAAGAAGAGCAGATGCTCACCCGGCTTGGCGGCGGCGACCCGGCGCTTGATCCTGGCGATCACCGCAGCATAGGTCGGCACGGTCTCGGCCCGGATGTCGACGACCGGCGCTCCGCGCGTCTTGGCCGCCCAGAGCGGATGGGAATGGGCATCGATAAAGCCCGGCAGCAAGGTAGCGCCGGACAGGTCGACCTCTGCCGCAGCGGGTAAGGCTCTGCGAACCCGATCAAGCGATCCCAGCGCGGCGACCTTGCCGTCCTTGAGTCCCAAAGCCTCGGGCGTAGGACTATCGCTATCCAGCGTGCGGATCGGACCGCCGAAGAAGAGCGTGGCGCTCATGGCCCCTCGACGGCGCGATAGCTGTCGCGCATGGCGCCGGCCTTGCCTTGCGAGCCGACGAAGTCCTCGTTCGAGAAGAGCGGGATGATCTTGTGGTACTTGGCCATGCCGCTGGCCTCGGCCAGGTGCATGTTGGCGGCCACCGAGGCCAGATCCGGCATCTCGTAGATGAAGAGCATGTCGAACTCGCCGCAGGTGCCATAGGCATGCAGCAGGCGCCCGCCCATGGCGGCAACGGCCTTTCTCGAGACCTCGGCCCGGTCGCTCGGGCGGTCCAGCATCTCTGCCTTGCGCGCGTTATCGTACTTGATCAGCAGCGCCACGGTGATGGTCACGGGGGGGCTACCTCCTTTTGCCTTGAATGATGCGATCCAGGATCATCGCGCAGAAGAGGATGGCGATTCCGGCAAGGATGCCCTGGCCTTCGGAGGCATATTGCAGCGCCTCCAGCACGTCCTCGCCCAGGCCCTTGGCACCGATGAGAGAGGCGATCACCACCATGGCGAGGCTCAGGAGGATGGTCTGGTTGATGCCGGCCATGATCGAAGGCGCGGCCAGCGGCAGGTCGACCTTCCAGAGCAGATAGCGCTTGGAGGCGCCGAAGGCCATGGCCGCCTCGCGCACCGACTCCGGAACGCCGCGCAGGCCCAGAACCGTCAGGCGCACCACCGGCGTGCCGCCGAAGATCATCGTCGCCACGATGGCGGCCGGCTTGCCGGTGCCGAAGAAGGCGATCACCGGGATCAGGTAGACGAAGGCCGGCATGGTCTGCATGAAGTCGAGGATCGGCCGCACGAAGGTATAGAGCCTGGGGTTGCGCGCGCAGAGAACGCCGAGCGGGATGCCCAGCGTGATCGAGATGCAGGCCGCCGTGCCCAAGAGGGCCATGGTCCGCATGCTCTTCTCCCAGAAGCCCAGATATCCCAGGTAGGCCAAGGCGGCGGCAGTGAAGATGGCCGCGCGCCAGCCTGCCGCGAGGCCGGTCAGCAGGATGACGAAACCGCCCATGACCGGCCAGGGCGTCTCCACGAAGAGGGTCTCCAGTGCGTCCAGAACGGTGCGAATGCCGGCCACCAGACCGTCGAAGAACCATTCGGAGGTGACCGCGCCTTCGTTCATCCAGGTCTTGATCGCCGTGGCGGCGGACGACTGCACCGAAGGGTCGGCCGGAAAGCCGTTCAAGGCCTCGACCTCGGCCGGGAAGCCGAACTTCAGCGCGCAGGTGACGTAGGTGACGAAGGCCAGCCCGGCCGCCGTCGCGATACTAACCCAACGCAGTCCATGCGCCAGCGATGGTTCGGAGCGCCAGCGGACGTAGCGTCCTCTGAGCGCCGGGTTGGCCAGCAGGCCCTGCCCTAGTTTGGCCAGAAGCAGTATGACGAGGCCCAGCACCACCAGCGACGTCGCCTCGCCTCTGGCCGCTTCGGCATCGGCACGGATGTTCGTTACCGCACGCTCCAAAGATGCGATGGCGTTCTCGAAGTTAGCCACCTTGTCCGGTGCGTTCTGCATCGCATCGGCCAGCTGCCCTCTCCGGGTCTCCAAAGTGCGCTCGATGCCTTCCAGGCGTCGCAGCATCGGCGCGCCCAGGTCGCCCCAGATGCCGCGCGAGATCTGCACGACGGCGAAGGTCTCCAGGATGACCGAGACCAGGAAGTAGGGCCAGAGGTTGCGCGCCCCGTACCAGAGCGAGCCCAGCGCCGCTGCAACCCAGTTGAAGGTCAGCGCAAAGCGCCTGGCGTCGCCGATGCGGCGAAACTGCGCCTGGTAGTAGCCGGCGCTCGATCCGACGAAGCGGCGGACGGATTCCTCTGGTGCCGCGTCGTTCAGTTCGGTGCTCATGCGTCTTCCGTCCCCATGACGACGCCCTTCAAGAGGTCGTTCTTGGTGACGATGCCCATCTGCGTGCCGTCCGGCGCGTCGATGACGATGGGCGCGCTCTGCTCCGCCGAGACCGCGATCAGCTCTTTCAAGGTGGCGTCCTCAGGCATGTGATGGGCGTCCTGGGGAACTTCTCCCTGATAGGCCTCCATCGGCGTCAGCAGGCTGTGCGCGCGGATCAGGTTGATGCGTGAGATGCCGGCGACGAAGTCGGCCACATAGCCGTCGGCCGGCTGCATGACGATCTCTTCCGGCGTGCCGGTCTGCACGATCACGCCGTCGCGCATGATGGCGATGCGGTCGCCGATCCGCACCGCCTCGTCCAGGTCGTGGGTGATGAAGACCGTGGTCTTGTTCATCTTCGACGCCAAGGTCATGAACTGGTCCTGCAGCTGGCGGCGGATCAAGGGATCCAGGGCCGAGAAGGGCTCGTCCATAAGCAGCACGTCGGCATCGGCGGCAATGGCGCGGGCAAGCCCTACGCGCTGCTGCATGCCGCCCGAGAGCTCGTGCGCGAAGCGGTCGCCCCAGGCCGATAGCTCGACCATGTCGAGCGCGTCCTGGGCTGCCGTCCAGCGCTGGTTGGGCGAAAGGCCGCGGATCTCCAGCGGCATGGCGACGTTGTCGCGGACCGAGCGGTGCGGCATCAGGCCGAAGTCCTGGAAGACCATGGCGATCTGGCGGTTGCGCACCTCCAGAAGCTCCGCGTGGCTCAAGGCCGTCATGTCGCGCCCGGCAACGGTAATCCTGCCGGCCGTCGGCCTCAGCAGGCGGTTGATGTGGCGCACCAAGGTCGACTTTCCGGAGCCGGAGAGGCCCATCACGCAGAAGATCTCGCCGCGGGCGACCTGGAAGCTGGCATCGGCCACACCGACGACGCAGTCGAAGCGGTCCAGCACCTGAGCCTTGGTCAGGCCGTCGCGGCGGATCGCCTCCAAGGCCTCCTCGGCACGCTCGCCGAAGACCTTCCAGACACCCGCCGCATCGATCATGGGCGCAGACGCCGCGTCATCCCTGTCGGACATGGGCTTGGCAGTCTCTTTCCGGAGAGCGGTCCCGCCGGTGCACCAACCGCACCGACGAGACCGCAGGGAGAAGTGGTTCTAGAGACCGAGCCAGGCGTCCACCCGGTCGCCGTTGGCCTCGACCCACTCGCGGGCCACCTCTTGCGGGTCGCGCTGCTTGACGACGATCTCATTCGTAAAATTGTTCACCGTGTCGGTGTCCATCGCGATCCTGGCGAGGAAGGCGGCGACGTCCGGCGCACGCGCCTCCAGGCTCAACGAGTAGCCGACGTGGATGTTCTTCTCCTTGTCGGCGCTGGTCACCTTCGACTTCTCGAACCAGTCGGGGTCGTCGGAAGGCTGGATCATCTGGTACTTCTCGGGGTCGAAGGCCGGTTCGTCCAGGCGGATCATGTCGAAGACGAACCAGTTGTAGTGCGGGGCATAGCAGTAGAAGGCGAAGCCCTCGTCCTTGTTGATCGCATCCGAGATGGAGGCGGTCGCCACCTCTTCCTCGGCCACGATTGGCTCGAAGAAGTCGGTGATGCCGTAGTCTCTCGCCTTCACCCGGTTCTGATTGGTCGAAGTCCAGCCGGGCGCACCCAGCCAGATGTCGCCCTTGCCGTCGCCGTCGCGATCCATGGCCGCCGCGGCCTCGGGCGTGGCCAGGTCGAAGACGCTTTTGATGTTGTGCTTTTCGGCGAAGACGCGCGGCGCGCAGAAGGCCGAGAAACCGGCGTAGCTGTTGTCGCTGAGCGCCACCGTCTTGTTCTGATCGACGTAGATCGAGGTGAAGTTCGATTGGTTCGGCATCCAGACGTCGGGGTGCACGTCGATCTCGCCCTTGCCGCGATCCATCGCCTTGAAGATCACCGCGTTGGTCCCGGGCACCAGCTCCGCCTGGCCGCCCAGCTTGTCCTCGATGACCACCTTGATGAGGGCTGCCATCGCGCGCCCGCTGGCCCAGTTGGGTTCCGCCACCTTGATCACCTCTTGCGCCCCGGCGCCCGTCGCGCCGGCCGCGGCAAGGGCGGCGGTCATCATCACAATAGCCAGCCTGTTCATCGGATTGTCCTTTCTGTGAGGAGCCGAACTGGAGCAAAGACTCTGACATGTTATCTAGAATAATTGACATGTCAACTGGATTGACGGCAGGGTGTCGGCGGTATAGGAGCAGATCGCGTGGCCCAGGGAACGAGGCGTGGAATGCTCGAGTTGAGTGACGACAGGGACCTGCGGGAAGAGGCGGGACCGCGCATGCTGCGCGAGGAGGCCTTCATCACCCTGGAGCGGATGATCGTCACCGGCCGCCTGGCACCCGGCGAATGGGTCTCCGAGACGCGGCTGATCGAGGCGTCGGGGCACAGCCGCGCCTCGGTGCGCCATGCCCTGCAGCGCCTGCAGGATCAGCAGCTGATCAAGATCTTCCCGCGGCGCGGCGCCCAGGTCTGCCCGATCGACTACACCACCCAGTTTCGCGCGCAGGAGCTGCGCCGGGTGGTCGAGGGCCTGCTGGCGCGCTGCGCGGCAGAGCGCGCCACGCACGAGCAGCGCGCGCAGTTCCGCGCCTACGCCAAGGGCTTTCTGGAGGCGGCAGGCCAAGGCAACCAGGCGGCGATGACCGAACTGGACCTGGCGAACTATTCCTTGCTGCTGAAGGCGGCAGACAACCCCTTCGCCAGCAAGGCCATGGTCTCGGTCAAGGGGCTCTCGCGCCGCTTCTGGATCCTGCATCACGAGCAGCACGGCGACATCCATGCCATGGCCGGCGGCCACGCCGCGGTCGCCTCTGCCATCGCCGAGGGCGACGCCGAGGCCGCCGAGGCGGCCGCGGGCCGCGTCGTCGACTATGTCGAGACCTTCACCTTGAAGGTGGTCGGCTATAGCCGCGGCACCTGACCGCTCTTCTCGTCGCAATGATGAACGACGGCCGGAAGATCAACGCCAGGACCGCCTCTGTAGCGGGGATAGCCGCCAAAGTCGGCCAGACTCTTTGCACTGGCATTCGGCATTTCGTTGTCGTCTTCCCGTCTCGCGCCCTACAAGGTGACCTCGATCGAGACGAGCCCAGTGCCGCTGCCCGGGATGGTAACGCCGGCGCCCAGCATCAGGGTATCGGTGCCGTCGCCGCCGTCGTAGAGATAGCCGGCGAAGTCGCCCTGGCTCGCCACCACGAAGATGTCGTCGCCACTATCGCCGGAGAGGCTGTCCGAGTCAGCTCCGCCGTAGAGCCTGTCGTCGCCGTCGCCGCCAAAGAAGAGGCTGTCATTCCCACTGCCGCCAAAGAGGCCGTCGGAGCCGCTGCCTCCGTAGAAGCCGGCATCATTCCCACTGCCGCCGAAGAGGCTGTCGGCGCCAGAGCCACCGAAGACGAGAATGTCATCCCCATCGCCGCCGGAGAGGCTGTCGGCGCCGCTGCCGCCTAAGAAGGCGCTGTCATTCCCACTGCCACCGAAGAGGCTGTCGGCGCCGCTATCTCCGTAGAAGCGGAGGTCATTCCCACTGCCGCCGAAGAGGCTGTCGGCGCCGCCGCCGCCGAAGAAGGCGCTGTCATTCCCACTGCCGCCGGAGAGGCTGTCGGCGCCAGAGCCACCGAAGACGAAGAAGTCATCCCCTTCGCCGCCGGAGAGGCTGTCAGCGCCAGAGCCACCGAAGAAGTAGTAGTCATACCCATCGCCGCCGAAGAGGCTGTCGGCGCCGCTGCTACCGTCGAAGGAGATGTCATTCCCACTACCGCCGTAGAGGCGGTCGGAGCCAGCTCCGCCGTAGAGCCTGTCGGCGCCGCTGTCTCCGAAGAAGCGGCTGTCATTCCCATCGCCGCCGAAGAGGCTGTCGGCGCCGCTGCCGCCGTAGAAGAAAGCGTCACCCGCACTGCCGCCGGAGAGGCTGTCGGCGCCGCTGCCACCGTAGAAGAAGCGGTCACCTCCATCGCCGCCAGAGAGGCTGTCGGCGCCGCTGCCACCGTAGAAGCGGTAGTCGATCCCATTGCCGCCGGAGAGGCTGTCGGCACCGCTGCCACCGAAGAAGGAGATGTCATTCCCACTGCCGCCGGAGAGGCTGTCGGCGCCGCTGTGACCGAGGAAGATAGCGTCATTCCCACTGCCGCCGGAGAGGCTGTCGGCGCCGTCGTCGCCGTAGAAGACAATGTCATTCCCATCGCCGCCGAAGAGTTTGTCGGCACCGCTGTCACCGTAGAAGAAGCCGTCAACCCCATCGCCACCGAAGAGGCTGTCGGCGCCGTCGTCGCCGTAGAAGCGGTAGTCATTCCCACTGCCGCCATAGAGGCTGTCGGCGCCGCTGCCTCCGTGGAAGGTTCTGTCACTCCCACTGCCGCCGAAGAGGCCGTCGGAGCCGCTGCCACCGAAGAAGGAGAGGTCATCTCCACTACCGCCGAAGAGGCTGTCGGCACCGCTATCTCCGTAGAAGCGGAAGTCATCCCCACTGCCGCCGGAGAGGCTATCGGCGCCACTGCCACCGTAGAAGATGCGGTCATCTCCACTGCCGCCGGAGAGGCTGTCGGTGCCGTCGTAGCCGAAGAAGAAGTAATCATCCCCATCGCCGCTGGAGAGGCTGTCGTCGCCGTCACCGCCAAAGAAGAGGCTGTCATTCCCACTACCGCCAAAGAGGCTGTCGGCGCCGTCGCCACCGTAGAAGAAGCTGTCATCCCCACTGCCGCCGGAGAGGCTGTCGGCGCCGTCACCGCCAAAGAAGAGGCTGTCATTCCCACTACCGCCAAAGAGGCTGTCGGCACCGCTGCCACCTAAGAAGAAGGAGTCATTTCCTTCGTCACCTGAGAGGCTGTCGGCGCCGTCGCCACCGTAGAAGAGGGCGTCAGCTCCACTGCCGCCGAAGAGGCTGTCGGCGCCGTCGCCACCGTTGAAGCTGGCGTCATCCCCACTGCCGCCGGAGAGGCTGTCGGCGCCGCTGCCACCGTAGAAGCGGATGTCCCTCCCATTGCCACCGGAGAGGCTGTCGGCGCCGCTGCCACCGAAGAAGCTGACGTCACCCCCATCGCCGCCGAAGAGGCTGTCGGCGCCGCTGCCACCGAAGAAGCTGCTGTCATTCCCACCGCCGCCGAAGAGGCCGTCGGTGCCGCTGCCACCGTCGAAGAAGCCGTCATCCCCGTCGCCGCCGAAGAGGCTGTCGGCGCCACTGCCACCGTAGAAGCGGAAGTCATCTCCATCTCCATCGCCTCCGAAGAGGCTGTCGGCGCCAGCACCACCGTAGAAGTAGGCGTCAGCTCCACTGCCGCCGGAGAGGCTGTCGGCGCCGCTGTTACCGCGGAAGACGGAGTCATCCCCATTGCCGCCGGAGAGGCTGTCGTCTCCCTCTTCGCCGTAGAAGAAGGAATCATCGCCGTCACCGCCGTAGAGCCGGTCCAGCCCGCTGCCGCCGGAGAGGCTCTGGTCACCGCCGTCCTCGCCGTAGAGCCGGTCGTTTCCGGTCGCACCGTAGAGCCGGCCGTCCCGCCCGCTGCCGCCGAAGAGGCGGTCGGTCCCCGTGGCGCCGTAGAGGAGGCTGTCCAGCCCGCTGCCGCCGGAGATCGTGTCGTTGGCGTTGCCGCCGAAGAAGAGCCGGTCGTCGCCGGCACCGCCGTAGAGCTTGTCCGAGGCGGCGCGTCCGAAGAACTGTGAATCAGCACCGGCGTCACCGTACATGTAGTCGATACCGCCGCCGCCCTCGAAGCTGGCATCATCGCCGCTGCCGCCGTAAAGGGTATCTTTCTTGCCCTGGCCGTAGAAATAGGAGTCGTCCCCGCTGCCGGCGAAGATGACGTCGTTCCCGGCACCACCGTAGAAGTAGAGATCGCCGCCGCCGCCTGCGTCCAGGCTGTCGCTGCCGACGTCGCCAAAGAAGAAGAGATCGACCCCGAGGCCGCCGTAGAGCTTGTCGCTGCCGCGCTCGCCGTCGACGGCGATGTCGCTGCCCTCACCGCCGAAAATCCTGTCGTTGGCGCGTTCGCCATAGAGGAGAAGGTCATTGCCCAGGCCACCGTAGATCACGTCGGCATTGGCGCCGCCGTCGAGATACCTGTCATTCCCGCTGCCACCGAACAAGGTGTCCAGGCCGGCGCTGCCGTAGAGACGGCGGTCGTCGCCACTGCCTCCATTGATGGTGTCGTCGGCCACCCCGCCGAACAGCAAGGCATCCGCGCCTTCGCCGCCATCGAGCAGGTCCGCCCTGGAGCCGCCGAAAAGGTTGCTGTCGTCGCCCTCGTCACCGGAGAGGGAGTCTTGACCGGTGCCCCCATAGAGCGCGGCCTCGCCGCCGCTGCCGCCAAAGAGCGTATCGTCGCCTTGCGCGCCGTAGAGGCTGTCGGCCCCGCTGGCTCCATAGAGCGTGTCATTCGCCCCATAGCCCAGAATGGTATCGGGCTCTGTGCCGCCGACCAGCGAGTCCGGTCCTTCGGTTCCTGGAACGAAAGCCATCTCTCCGCTCCCTATTGCTCAGTGTTACCCTGCACATCGCTTTCGTCAGCCAGGCACGCCACTGTTGCAGGTCTAAAGAGACGTTTCTGACTTTTATCAAGGTTTTCTAACTGTTGCCCGGCTCGTGTCATCTATCCCGAGTTTGCCGATGTTATCAGGCTAACGCGAAGGTTTCAACGGACCTTCCCCCTATATTGACGGCTCCCTGCTCGCAAGGTGACTTGCTGAGATTTGATCGGATCGCTTGTATCCATACGTCCGGCCTGTCTATGTCCGGCCTCGGGGGTGCACTCCAATTGGCGCCCCGACACCACCAGCCCTAGCCTCCTCTTCGAGGCGGATCTGATTGGAATCCATCGCTATCAGGTTCAGACTATGCCCAAGGCCTCAGCGTGCCGGGAGCGAAGGTGTCGGACAAAGCGAAGCGATACCGGTGGTGGATCCTAGGCGCCATGGGCGGTTCCTTGGGCCTGGTGGTCTTGGACGAGACCGTGGTGGCCGTGGCCCTGCCGACCATCCGCGATGATCTGGGGCTAAGCCAAGTCGGCGCGCACTGGGTGATCAATGCCTACCTGCTGGTCTTCACCGGGCTCGCGGCGGCGGCCGGCAAGCTGGGCGACCTTTTCGACATCCGCGGACCCTATCTGGCCGGCCTGGTGATCTTCGGCGGCGGCTCGCTGGCGTGCGGTTTCTCCGAAGGCGGGGCGTGGATGATCTCCTTTCGCGCGCTGCAAGGCGTCGGCGCGGCAATCCTCTTTCCCCTGTCGATCGCCATCATCCCCAAGGTCTTCGAGCCCGAGGACCGGGGCCTTGCCTACGGCATCCAAACCGCATGCGGCGGGATCTTCCTGTCCCTCGGTCCGCTGGCCGGCGGTTTCTTCACCGAGCTGCTCTCCTGGCGATGGATATTCTGGATCAACCTGCCGGTGGTGGCGGCCAACTTCCTGGTGATGGCGCTGCTGTGGGATCAGAAGCGGGAGGTTGCGGAGAGAAAGGCCGGCTTCGATTTCGCCGGCTTGGCGAGCCTGGTGCTTGGCCTGGGCATCTTGATTCTCGCCATCATGCAGGGCCCCTCGTGGGGCTGGGCCAGGCTTCAGACCCTGGCATGCCTGCTGGCCGGCCTTACCCTGATCGTCCTTTTCGTGCGCATCGAGACGAAGCGGACGGAACCCTTGATTACGATCGCCCTGCTACAGGACCGGGTGCTGAGCGCCGCCAACCTGGTCATCTTCATCGGCCAGTTCTGCAAGTTCGCCGTCGTGGTCTTCGGCGCCCTCTACCTGCAGGACAGGCTCGAGCTTTCGCCCTTGACGGCGGGCGCCTGGCTCTTGGCAGGCATCCTGCCCTCGCTGCCGATGTCCTTGCTGGCGGGCTACTTGGACAAGCGCGTGGGGTCGCGCCGGCTCATCCTCAGCGGCCTTTCGGTCAGCCTGCTGGCACAGATCGTGCTGGCCGCGGCAATCGTGATCGACAGTCTACCGCTCTTCATCGCCGCCTTGATCGTCTGGGGCACGGTGCTGCCCTTCCACTACGTGCCGCCGCGCCGCGTGGTGATGAATGAGGTCGCCGCCGAGCAGCAGGGCCAGATGAGTGGCATCAACATGACTGCCCAGCTGATGGGCGGTACCGTTTCCATCGCCGTCATCGGCGCTCTCTACAACATGACCGATGACTTCCCCAGCCTCTACGGGCTGACAGCGGCGCTGGCCGCGCTCACCCTAGTCTTCGCCTGGCGCAGCCTGCCGGCGGAGGATTGAGAGCGCCTAACTCACCTTGTAATCAAACTCCTTCCTGAGGAAGCCGAGGAAGCAGAACAAGGTCGCCGCACTGACCGCGATATAGAGCACCCACATCGGCCAAGCCGTCGCCGAGGCCAGCAGCGAGGCCACCGCGGTGAAGAGGGCGCTGACGATGATGAAGAGGCCGCTGACCAGCGCATTGGCGCTGCCGCCGGCATGCTGAAAGCGCTCCAGGCACTTGGAATAGCCATTGGGCCAGATCATCGCCATCAGGAAGTAGATGATCCCGGCCGGCACCGCCAAGGCCAACACGCTGAAGACGCCGGAGAGATCGAGGAAGAGCATCAGGATCGAGATGATCAGCGAGATTCCGGCCGCCGCGGTGATGATGTTGACCACCTTCACGTGCTGGCTGACGAAGCGGTTGAAGAAGTTGCCGCCCAGCCAAAGTGCGCCCAGCACCAGCTGCAGGTGGCCGTAGAAGACCGGCGTGTGCTTGAGGTCGTCCTGAATGTAGAAGGGCGCCAGCACCTCGAAGCCGTACATTACCGAGATCAGGCAGGCCATGCCGAGCGCGGTCGGCAGGTAGACCCGGTCGAGGGCCATCGGCCCGTAGAGCTTGAAGGCCTCACCGAAGCTGCCCTTGTGCTCCTCGGCCCTCGTCTCGGGCAGCAGCAGCCAAGCGACCAGCACCACGACAACTCCCCATCCGGCAAGGAACCAGAAGGACGCCGTCCAGCCGAACCAGACCTGCAGGTAACCGCCCAGCGCCGGCGACAGGATCGGACCCGTCGCCCAGGCGATGGTCATCCAGTTGCTGGCCTTGCTGCGTTCGTGCCCGTCATAGCAGTCGGCGACAATGGCGCGCGCGCCGACGGCCGAGCAGGCGACGAAGATCCCCTGCACGCCGCGCAGCACGATGACAGCCCAAAGCGGCGGTGAGAGCGCGATGCCGACCGACGCAATCACGAAGACGATGGTGCTGAGGAGGATCGGCATACGCCGGCCGGAGCTGTCGGTCAGCGGCCCGGCGATGATCTGGCCGATGCCGTAGCAGGCCATGTAGACCAGCAAGGTCGCCTGAATGGCGAAGCGTTCGGCATGAAAGGCCTCGGCCATGGCCGGCAGCGAGGGGATGTAGATGTCCGTCGCAGCCCCGCCCAAGGGCACCATGATCAGCATCGCGATGAAGGCGCGCTTGCGCTGTCCCTCGGTTAGATGACCTCCATAGGCCATTTTTGCGTGCTCCCGCCTCAGAGAATTCTTCGACCGATTGCCGCAGCAAGCTGCGCACCCTATTGTCCTCACCATGTTGAGCCGAGGAAATGACGTGCCACTTGACCTGCAAAAGCAAACCTATATCGAACAACGCCTGGCGAACGAGGCCCCCTCGATGGGCATTGCCTATGTGTTGTGGGCCCTGCTCGGTTTTCTGTCCATCCACCGATTCTACATCGGCGTGACCAAGAGCGCCATTCTCCAGCTGATTTTGAACTTCCTGGTCATCGGTTTGATCTGGACCCTGATTGACGTCTTTCTCATTCCCGGCCTGGTGCGGGATCGGCGCGACTGGATCCGCCGAGAGATCGAGGACGATCTGGCTCGAAGCCGGATTTGCTAGGCCGAGAGACCGGTCAGGACACCGGGTCGGAGGCGACGCTCCATTGACATTCGCCACCGGTGAGAGCGATGCTGACGCCGGGAGCATCGTTGCGAGGAGCCCTGTCGATGGCCGTGATCTTTGGCACCCCTGGCGTGAACGACACCCTGACCGGCACGGATCAAGCCGACACGATCTACGGGCTCAGCGGTAACGACCGGATCGACGGTCTGGCGGGCGAGGACAGCCTCTACGGGGGCAGCGGAGAGGACCTCTTCCTGCTCGGCAAGCAGGGCGCCGACGCGCTCTTCGGCGACGACGGTGACGATCGCTTCGTCTATGGCGGGAATGGTGGAGATGCGCTGTTCGGCGGCGATGGCGACGACCGCGTCTTTCGCGGCGGCCAGGGGGCCGACCTGCTCTACGCAGGCAGCGGCGACGATATCGGCTGGTACGGCAGCAGCGGCGCCGACCGTCTCTACGGCGCCAGCGGCGGCGACAGCTTCTTTGCGGGCGGGGCGGGTGATGACCAGATCTTCGGCGGCGCGGGCGGCGACACCTATCTCGCCGGCCAAAGCGGCGTCGACCTCATCTTCGGCGGTGCCCACGACGACCGGATTCTGAACGGCAACAGCGGCCAGGACAGCATCTACGGCGACGGCGGCGACGACATACAGCTCATCGGCAACAATGGCGATGACACTCTCTTCGGTGGCGGCGGCAATGACCGGCAGCTGGAGGGCAAGGGCGGATTTGACACGCTCTAACGGCGGTGCGGGCGACGATTCCTATCTGGAAGGCGACGGCGGCAACGACCTCGTCTTTGGCGGCGGTGGAGACGACTACTTCCTTTTCGGTGGCACTGGGAACGACTACCTGGCCGGTGGAGCGGGCCAGGACGCCGATCTCTTCGGTGATGTCGGCAATGATCTGATCACCGGCGGCACCGACGACGATGATCGCCTGCAAGGCGGTGATGGCACCGACACCCTTCAGGGAGGCGATGGCGACGATCGGCGCCTCTTCGGTGACGACGGGGCCGACATGCTCTATGGCGATGCAGGGGACGACACCGCGCTGCGCGGCCGCGACGGCGACGACTATCTGCTGGGCAAGGGCGGCGATGACCTGCTGTTCGGCGGCAATGGCGAGGACATCCTGGTCGGCGGCGCCGGTATCGACACGCTCTTTGGCAACGGCGGCAGTGACATCTTCGAGGTCGAGAGCCAAAAGCAGATCCGCGACGGCGAGACCTACGATGGTGGCGACGGCGTTGATACCCTGGCGCTTGCCGCCGGCGTCACGCTGCCGGCCGGCGCGCTCATCACCAACGTAGAAGTCATCCTCTACGGGTGAACGCGGCTAAGACTTCAGATCGGCTTTGGGGTTTTTGCTAGTCCCGGCAGCGCCTGCAGGCGGACTGTCGGCACCTTGTACCAATAGAGCAGCGGCTTGCTCCTGCGACCAGAGCCTGCGCCAACCTCTCCAAGGTCCCGGCCGGACGCCCGACGGCGCGACCGTCGAGGCCTGTTGGTCGATACCCCCGCTTCCGCCGATAGAATGCTGCAGTTCATTCAACCTCTCTTCACAAACGCTTCCGACCTCATGGAGAGCGCCGCGGGAGAGAGGACAATGCTGCACAAATGTGAAATCGACGGCTTCACCGAAGGCAAATCGGCCAGCACGCGCCGACAGCGCTCGTCACGAGTTCATTCTCGCACGACAGCGCGGCAGCGGCCAGGCCGCCTGCAAAGGCAATGCTCCACAGAGGACGGCTCGGTCATTGCCGCCAACGATGCCCCAGAGGCAATCGATAGCTCGGTAACTTTCGGCGACTTCGCGAAAGAATCCGCCATAGCGGATGCCATCGGCCGACGCGAACGGCGCCGGCTACGGAGGAAGGTGAAAGAGCTTCGGCGTTGCAGCACGCCGGACCCGGACAGGGGCCTCAGGGTGCCGCGCCTCTACACCAAGGAAAATCAGGACGTCTACACCGGCATCGACTTCCGCCGCACTTCGGTCGAGATTCGCAACCCGAACGGCGATCTGGTCTTCGGCGCTGAGGACATCGAGGTTCCCGCCGCTTGGTCGCAAGTGGCCGCCGACATCGTGGTGCAGAAGTACTTCCGCAAGGCTGGCGTCGCCCGCCGGCTGAAGCGGGTCGAAGAGGCCGGCGTCCCGGACTGGCTGTGGCGCTCGGTACCGGATGATACGGGCTTGGTCGAATTGCCGGAAGGAGAGCGCAGCGGCGGCGAGACCTCCGTCAAGCAGCTGTTCCATCGCCTGGCCGGGGCTTGGGCCTATTGGGGCTGGAAGGGCGGATACTTCAGCAGCGAAGACGATGCGCGCGCTTTCTACGACGAGATGCGCTCCATGCTGGTCAGGCAGGTGGGCGCGCCCAACTCGCCACAGTGGTTCAACACCGGCCTCCACTGGGCCTATGGCATAGACGCACCAATTCAAGGCCACTTCTACGTCGACGAGAACAGCGGCCGGACGCTGGCCTCGGCGTCGGCCTATGAGCGCCCGCAGCCGCACGCCTGCTTCATTCAATCGCTCGAAGACAACCTTGTGGGTTCGGGCGGCCTCATGAACCTCTGGCTGCGCGAGGCGCAGCTGTTCAATTTCGGGGCGGGAACCGGCACCAACTTCTCGGCGATACGGGCTGCCGGCGAGCCGCTCTCCAACGGCGGCACCGCCGCCGGTCTCCTCGCCCACCTCAAGGTCGGCGACTGCGCTGCCGGCACCACGAAACTGGGCGGCGCCGTCCGGCGCGCGGCAAAGATGGTGATCGTCGACGCCGATCACCCCGAGATCGAAGCCTTCGTCGACTGGAAGGTCAAGGAAGAGCGGAAGGTTGCCGCCCTGGTGACCGGCTCGCAGATCAATGCCCACCACCTGCAAGCGGTGCTGGATGCCTGTCATGCAGCACCGGAGCTGGGCGAGAAGGCCTTCGAGGTGGCGTCGAACCCCGGCCTGAAGACAGCCGTCAAGGCGGCCCGCCGGGCGCTGGTCTCGGAGAACTACATCCGCCGCGCGATCGACCAGGCAGCACAAGGCTGCAAGACCATCGCCTTCGAGACCTACACGACCGACTGGGATTCCGAGGCCTATCGCACCGTGTCGGGGCAGAACGCCAACCACTCGGTCAGGGTCACCGACGCCTTCTTGCAGGCCGTCGCAAAGGATGCCCCCTGGTCCCTGACCAGGCGCTGCGACGGGGCGGTGCACAAGACCCTCTCCGCATCCGCGCTTTTCGATCAGATCTGCGAAGCGGCCTGGCAGAGCGCCGATCCCGGCCTGCAGTTTCACACCACCATCAACGACTGGCACACCTGCCCGGCCGGCGGCCCGATCACCGCCTCCAACCCCTGCTCGGAGTACATGTTCCTCGACGACACGGCCTGCAATCTGGCGTCCTTGAACCTGAAGCGGTTCCATGACGCAGAGCGCGGCTTCGACATCGACGGCTTCACCTATGCGGTGCGCCTTTGGATCATCGCCCTGGAAATCTCCGTCCTGATGGCGCAGTTCCCGTCTCGGCGGATCGCGGAGCTCTCCCACGACTACCGCACCCTTGGATTGGGCTTCGCCAACCTCGGCGGCCTGCTGATGTCGATGGGTCTAGCCTACGACTCTTCGGAAGGCCGGGGCCTTGCGGCGGCCATCGCCGCATTGATGGGCGGTATCAGCTATGCCACCTCGGCCGAGATGGCCGCCAAGCTCGGCGCGTTCAAGGCATACGAGAGGAACGCGGCGGCCATGCTGCGGGTCATCCGCAACCACCGACGCGCCGCCCATGGCCTGCGGGAGGGCTACGAAGACCTCTCCATCACCCCGGTGCCGTTGGACGCGGCCGGCCTGTGCGAACCGGCGCTGGTGGCCGCCGCGCGTGACGCCTGGGACCGGGCAGAGCGTTTGGGCGCACGCCACGGCTTCCGCAATGCCCAGACCACGGTGGTGGCGCCAACCGGCACCATTGGCCTGGTGATGGATTGCGATACGACCGGCATCGAGCCGGACTTCGCACTGGTCAAGTTCAAGAAGCTGGCCGGCGGCGGCTATCTGAAGATCGTGAACCGGGCGGTACCCGCGGCCTTGCGGCGCCTCGGCTACGCCACCGCGGAGATCGAAGACATCGTCCGCAACGCGATCGGTCACGGCACGCTCTTCGACGCGCCGCACGTCAATCATGCCAGCCTCGCGGCCCTGGGCTTCACCGAGGCCTCGCTGCATCAGATCGAAGCCGCGCTCGCCAGCGCCTTCGACATCCGCTTCGCCTTCAACAAGTGGACGCTAGGCGAGGCCTTCTGCCGGGAGGTCTTGGGCCTGAGCTCGGAGGAGATGAGCGCGCCCGGCTTCGATATGCTAGAAGCCCTGGGCTTCTCCAAGGACGAGATCGAGGCTGCCAACATCCATTGCTGCGGGGCCATGACCATCGAAGGCGCCCCGCATGTCAAGGAATCGGACCTGCCCGTCTTCGACTGCGCGACGCCCTGCGGCCGCCGTGGTCGCCGCTCGCTCTCCACCGAAAGCCACATCCGCATGATGGCCGCCGTCCAGCCCTACATCTCGGGCGCAATCTCAAAAACCATCAACATGCCGAACGAGGCGAGTGTCGAGGACTGCAAGGAAGCCTACCTCTTGTCCTGGCGGCTTGGGCTCAAGTCCAACGCCCTCTACCGCGACGGCTCGAAGCTCTCGCAACCCTTGGCGACCGCCTTGCTGGACAGCGACGACGCTGCCGACGAGCTCTTGGCCGCTTCGGACGACGAGCGGGCAAGCAAGCTAGCCGAACGGATGGTCGAGCAGATCGTCGAGCGGCAAGTCGCTGTGCGCGAGGTCCTGCCGCCGCGCCGGAGGGGCTACACGCAGAAGGCCAGCGTCGGCGGGCAGAGGCTCTATCTGCGCACCGGCGAGTATGCCGACGGCCGCCTGGGCGAGATCTTCATCGACATGCACAAGGAAGGCGCCGCCTTCCGCTCGCTGATGAACAACTTCGCCATCGCGATTTCCATCGGCCTGCAATACGGCGTGCCGCTGGAGGAGTTTGTCGAGGCCTATACCTTCACCCGCTTCGAGCCCTCCGGGCTGGTCGAGGGCAATGATGCCATCAAGATGTCGACCTCGGTCATGGATTACATCTTCCGCGAGCTGGCCGTGTCCTATCTGGGCCGAGAGGACCTGGCGCATGTGACGCCGGAGGTGCCCTTGGCCCATCTATCGAGCGGCGAGGAGGTAGCGAGCAACGCGAACTGCCCCACAACGCGCGCTTCGACGGGCTTTGCGCGGGCCGCTTTGCTGCTCGGCTTCGACCATGGCGAAGCGGCGAGCGAAGCGGATTCGCCTCGGCCCGTGATCGACAACATCACGGCCCGCGAGGCGGCAGCAATGGAGGCCAATGCGGGCAGGGAGGAGGGCGAGAGCATCGAGGTCTGCGACAGCCGGGCACAGCAGGCAAGGCTCATGGGTTTCGAGGGCGATCCCTGCACCAACTGCGGTCACCTCACCCTGGTCAGAAACGGCACCTGCATGAAGTGCAACACCTGCGGCAGCACCAGCGGTTGCTCTTGATCCGGGCGAGGCCGGGCGCAGCGGCGCTCATGAAAAGTCGCTTTTCTTGACGTCTCTGAAAACGACGTTGGAGGCCATCAGCAATAGGCCGCAGACGAAACGAAAGACGTCGTAGGCCACGATCGCCTCCAGAACGACGAGGAGCGCCGTTACGTTCAGCATATCGCTGCCCAGTTTGATCGGCCGGCCGCGCACCTCTTTCAGGTAGCGCGACAGGGTCCGAAAGACCCGCTTCGGATCCAGTCTGCTCCCGCGCACTGCCGGCACATGCTCCGCTTGCGCAGGCGGGTCGAGAAGGTCTGCTTTCTCCTTCACCAAAGCCTTGATCAAAAAGGCAGAGGCAATCCAGAAACCCAACACGGACTCGGTGTAGCGTGCAACGACCAGTCCTGAGACGATCAGGCTCATCGCCGCGGCGGCCTTGATCAGGAAGACGAGCCTGAGCGCGGTCAGCGAACGGAGGAAGTCGTGCCGGTCGCTGACGCGCTTCATGCCGATCAGGACCTGCAGGGTCGTTCCGCCGCTGCCGACGGCGCCCGCGCCGATGCGAAAGGGATCGCCGACAGCCGTCCCCAGGCCTGCCCCGGACAGCATCGTCATTGCGTCGGCCGCCAAAGTCAGGATACCGGCCGCCAGGACACGATTGCGGCTGTCCATCATCGCGAGCTGTCGACGCGGCCCCCTGTTCTTGATCGAGCCCCTTCTTCCCATCGACGCCCTCTTGGAGAATCTGTGGCTCAGGTCACGGCCTGTCGCGCGAAGGCCCCAAAGGCCTCATGGTGATAGAAGTCGCATGTCTTCTTGCACGCCGTCTATCAAATCGAAATAGGCCCGATGCTGCGGACTGGCCGCTCTCAGCGCGGCCTTGCGGTCCGGGCCCCCGGCGACGGCGTATCTGATGTAGGCATAGACCGGATCCAAGTGCGCCAAGTTCCGCTCTCTCCCGGCCTTGTCGCGATAGCTCTGGCTCAAGAAGGAGAGGTCATCGCCGAAGGGGCGCAGCAGCTGGTCGTCATCCTTCAAGAAGGCCAGGTAAGAAGCAAAGTCGCAGCTGAGGTACGCCCTGACGAACCACGGAAAGCGATCCAACGCGATCGGCGCCTTGTCGGGCGGGTCGATCCCCTCCGACGCCAGCGCACGGCCGAACATGAGGTCTTCCGTCACCCCGGTCTTCGCATAGGCGGTCCCGTAGCCGTCGGCGACCTTCAGCCTACGTGCCCTAACCTCGGCGGGCGCGAGCCCCATCCTGCGCTGCAGCAGCCGGATGGAGCGATCGGGACAGAGCTGGACCTCGCTCGCGTCCGCGATCCCGGCGAGCTTTTCCGGATAGTCCGAGTGGGCGAGGGCTAGATGACGCCGGGCGTAGAGCCATCCATTCGGGATAGAGGTCAAGAGACCCGACAGAAAGGGCGCTCGGCGTTCGAGCTCCTCCATCTCCAGCCCGGCGCAGCGCGCGACGAGGCCCCCCCAATCGCTGCACGACGCTTGCGATCGCCAGGCTTCCTCCTCGGGATGCCCGCGCAAGATCACCCACTCCGGGTCCGACCAGGCCTCGAGGCGATAGGCCTTCGAGGCGAGCATGTTGTTGGAGCAGTGCATGTACTTGGCGGTGAGGGAGCGATAGTCCCTGATCTTGGCCAAGTGCTTGAGGTGGCATCCCCAGGGGTCCGGATCGTCATCCGCAATGTGACGCAGGTCGGTGCCGGGCTCGAGCCAGCCGCCTCGAAGCAACGCCTCCTTGCTGTCCGGCGCGTTGCCGAGCGCCCCGTTGATTCTGCCGATCAGGATGAGGAAGGATTCCAATGCCAGCGCGGGGTTGCGGACCAGGAAGGAAATCTTGCGGGAAAGGTCGAAGAGGCGCCGCGCTTCCCGGTCCGGCCCCAAGGTCGAAGTGATGATGGAAAGGACGAGGCGCTTCACGCCATCCGTCGAGGGCTCGGCCGCTTGAACGGCGGCCAGGATGGTCTCGTAGGACTCCTTGACCCGATCCTCGCCGCTGTGGAACTTCGACGTCGGCTCGTTCAGCCACAGCCCGACATCGCTCTGCCGGGCCAGGGTCTTGCCCCAGACGGTCGAGAGCGTCCGCGGAGGAGAGAGGATCAGATAGAGCTCAACCGCACCTGATTGCACCAAAGACGATAGTGTGTCGTAGGCGCACAGCCGCTCGCCATCGCTGCTCTGGTCGAAGATTCCTTCTCGTCTCGACAACTGGGGATGCCTCATCGAGGGGGGTGCAGCTTGACCCGCTGCAGGCTAGCGATAGGTCAGCTGCCGCGCAACGAAAGCTGCCTAGCGCGCGCCGGCGGCCAAGGCGTGAAGGGAGGCGTCTGGACCATCACCAAGAAACGCACGAGCCCCGTCGTCCTCACGGCCCCATGGTTTCCGGGCGGGTTCATGACCCAGTCGAACGAGTTCCCTGTAGCGGTCTGTGAAGGCCGCTTTCGCCGCGTTCGGCCGCAAGGCATCCAGCAGCGGCACGGGAATCTCGGGCGGATCGCCGAAGAGGCTGCGCGCCTCGTCCTCCTCGAAGCCGGCCAGCTGCGTGGCCTCGAAATAGGCCGATGCCCGGTCCGCCTGCTTGATGAGGCGGGCGACGGATGCCGGCAGAGTGGCCGGCAGGCCAAAGCGCAGGCGCACCGCCTCCTCTACCCGAATCTCGAAGCCCTTATAGCTGCCACCGACCGCGGTCTTGTAGGGGGTGACGAGGTCGCCCAGAACATACTCGCCTGCATCGTGCAGCAGCGCGGCCAGCAGCCAGCGGGGATCGAGCGTCGGCTCAAGGTAAGCCACGATCCGCTCCACCACCAAGGAATGCTGGGCGACGCTGAAGGCCCATTCGCCGCGGGTCTGGCCATTCCAGCGCGCAAGCCTGGACAGGCCATGGGCGATGTCCTCGATCTCGATGTCCAGCGGCGACGGGGAGAAGAGGTCGAGCCGACAGCCGGACAGCATAGGCTGCCAGGCGCAGCGCGGATCACGCTTCGGGCGCCTATGGATCGGGCCGGCGTCCTCCGGCCTCTCTGTATCACTCTCTTGAAACATGGTTCTATCCCCAGACGTTCTCTCGATTCCTATGTTGGGAGCCAATCTGAATGCACCGTGGAGGGATCTGGACGTCATGACGTCAATCAGAGGATCGAGCGGTTAAAGCACTGTCTGCGAGCACCCCCAATGGAAGGAGACGCAGACACATCAACGATGCGGCCGCCCGGCCGCCGGCTTGGCTATCGAAGCGCCTCTCCGCTAGCATCGCGCAGTCACCCCTCGCGCCGGATCAACCCCAGTGGCCATGATCGTCGTCATCCTTGCTGCCCTATCCGTCTTGTCGATGCAGACCGCCGATCACGCCATAGCCGAGGCGCAGGTCGCAGACACGCCGTTCCCGGCCGAGCAAGCCCTTCGCACGGTCAATCCGGATCTGGGATCTCGACAGCGGGGCGGAGCTCTAAGCGACCGCCGTCGCGGTCCGGAGAGGCCAACGCCCGGCGCAGCTCCAGCTAGAAAAACAAATGCCAAGCGATGCCCACTATCGTGCTGCCGAGAATCAGGACGATGCTGACGGCAACGAGGACGAACTCGATCCGGTCGAACCGCGAGGCCTTGCGGCGCTGCCCAGCAGGGTTCGCCGCCCCGGGGCCCGATTCGCTCTGCGGTCGGCGCCCGATAGCCGAGCGCCTGCTGTTGCGGGCACGCATGCCCGCACTCTGAAGCGTTCCGGCAAAGCCCGTCAATGCCTGGCCCCCGGCGGCGATAGCGCCCGAACGCGCGCGGCATTGGCTGAGGCTTTGGAGGACTGTCGTGGCGGCCCTGCAGCGCCAAGGCTTAGCGGTCTGGTGAGTGAGGGTTTCACCGTTAACAAGCGAATGCACCAAATGGGGCGGGCTGCGGCCCGCCCCTTCGCATTTTGGATCGGGCGCGGACGGCTCAGAACATGACGCGGGTACCGACGACGAAGAAGAGGCCGTCGACATCCTCCCCCTCGAAGCGGGCCAAGTCGGCGGTGCTGGCGAAGACCCGCTCGTAGTTCACGCCGATGTAGGGCGAGATCAGGCGATCGACCAGGTCGTAGCTGAGCCTAGCGCCGGTCTCCAGGCGCGGGCCCAATGCGCTGATGCCCCGTTCGGGATCGTCGGTGAAGGGCAGGTCGAACTCCAGGTTGGGGATCAAGGTGATGCGGTTGGTCACCAAAAGCTCGTACTCGCCCTCCAGGCGGAAGGCGGGGTCCTCGGCGATGAAGAGGTCGGCGTCGATCTCGAACCACTGGGGTGCCAGCCCATGCACCCCCAGAACGCCGAAGACCCGGTTGGGGCCGTCGGGCGTGTCGACCCGGATGCCGGCCACCGCGTCGAAGAAGTCGGAGATCGGCACCTGCAGCCGCAGCTGGTTCTCCAAGCGCTCGAAGGCGGTGTCGTCGATCACGTACTCGGCCTCGCTGCGCCAGACCAGCCGCAGCTCGTCCTGGCCCATGAAGGCGTCGAAGTCCCAGGCGAAGAGCTGGTCGCTGGGATTGACGCGATACTCCAGCTGCTCCGCCTGAACGCCCCAGACCAGAGGTTCGGCGAGGCTCGGTCCAGCCGTGCCGACCCAGGCCAACACCCCGGCCAGGGTGCGGCCGATGCTTCCATGTCTCATCGGCCTATCCCCCGGCCGGAGCGGCAAGCGAAGCCTGCTCGCCCGCCGGCGCGCCTTCGACCACCACCTTGCGGAACATGCCGGCCTCCGCGTGGTAGGCGAGGTGGCAGTGGAAGGCCCATTGGCCGGGCGCGTCGACCTCGGTTTCCATGAAGACCGTGGTGCCGGGCGACACACTGACGACGTGCTTGATCGGGTTCCACTGACCGCTGCCGTTGTCCAGGATCGACCACATGCCATGCAGGTGCATGGGGTGGCTCATCATGGTCTCGTTCACGAACTTGAAGCGCACCCGCTCGCCGTAGGTGAGCCGAATGGGCTCGGCGTCGGCATACTTCACGCCGTTCACCGACCAGATGTAGCGCTCCATATTGCCGGTGAGCTTGAGCTCGATCTCGCGGGTCGCGGGCCGTTGCGGATAGAGCGGCTTCTGCGCCTTGAGATCGCCATAAGAAAGCATCTTGCCGCCGTTGGCAGCCTTTGGCGCCAGGCCGCTGCCGGAGGCGTAGAAGGGATCGGCCTTGGCCATCTTCGCGCCGGCGTGAGCGCCGTGGTCCATTCCTCCCTCAATGGCGTCGTTCTTCATGACGGTGCCGTCGGGCATGGTGTGCGCACCCCCGTCCATGGCGTCCATCTCCATGCCGGCGTGCCCGCCGTGCGCCATGCCCATGTCGGCCATGGTCAGCAGGGGGTCCTCGCGCAGCGTCGGTACCTCTGCCGCCATGCCCGGCCGCGGCGCCAGGGTGCCGCGAGCAAAGGCGGTCCGCCCCATGGACTCGGCGAAGAGGGTGTAGGCTTTGTCCTCTTGCGGGCGGACGATGACGTCATAGGTCTCGGCCACCGCGATCCTGAGTTCGTCCACCGTCACCGGACGCACGTTGTTGCCGTCGGCCTGCACCACGGTCATCTTTAAGCCAGGAATGCGGATGTCGAAGTAGGTCATGGCCGAGGAGTTGATGAAGCGCAGCCGCACCCGTTCGCCCGGCGTGAAGAGGCCTGTCCAGTTCGCCTCCGGCCCCTTGCCGTTGATCAGCGGCACGAAGCCCTGCAGGTCTTCGATGTCGGTCGGCATCATTCGCATGTCACCCCAGGCCATGCGGTCTGATAGAGTGGCGTCGAGCCCCTGCTCGCCGACGTCGTCGAAGAAGTCCAAGATGGTTCGCTGCTTTCTGTTGTAGTAGTCCGACGACATCTTGAGGTTGCGGAAGATGCGACTGCCGGAGTGGGGATGCGCGTCGGTCAGCTGCACGACGTAGTCGCGATCGTAGCGGAAGGGCTCGCGCTCCTTCGGCTCTATGACGATGGCGCCATAGGCCCCGTCCGGCTCTTGGAAGTCGGTGTGGCTATGGAACCAGTAGGTCCCGGCCTGCACGATGGGAAAGCGATAGGTGAAGCTCTCGCCGGAGGTGATGCCTGGATAGCTGATGCCAGGCACGCCGTCCTGCTGGAAAGGCAGGATCAGACCGTGCCAGTGGATAGAGGTCGGCTCCGAGAGAGTGTTGGTCACCGTGATGGTGACCTCCTCGCCTTCCTGGAAGCGAAGAAGGGGACCGGGCGAAGCTCCGTTGAAGCCGACGCCGGTCTTACGGAAGTCGCCGGCGTCGATGGTCACGCGGTCGACCGTGAGGCTGTACTCTCCGGCGGCCGCAGCGCCGGTCAGGGCCACGCATAGGCCCAGCGCCAACCACCCACCCCGCAGGGTGCTGGAAGCAGTCATTACCTTAACTCCTTGAAACATCGGATGCTGGGAAACATCAAGCTAGAGGCGCGGCATGGCCGCGCCTCGCCGGTCAATCCGTCAGGACGACGTCACCCACCATTCCGGCGTCATAGTGGCCCGGAACGTTGCAAGCGAACTCGAGCGCGCCTTCCTTCGGAAATGTCCAGACGACCTCTCCGGCTTCGCCCGGCTCCAGAAGCACGCTGTTGGGCTCGTCATGCATGGCATGGCCCATCGAGGCCTGCATTTGCTGCGCCGCCTCGTGATCGATGTGGAAGGCATGCAGGACGCCATGTTCGACCATCATCTCCATCTCTTCCTGATGGGCATGATGGAGGGCGGGGGTTGCGATGTTGAACTCGTGCACCAGCTCGCCGGCGTTGCGGATCTTGAAGCGAACGGTCTCGCCGCGCTTCACCTCGATTGTGCTTGGTTCATAGTAGTTGTCGTAGAGGACGACCTCGACGGTCCGGCTTGCCTGGGCGGCCTTGCCGGGAACGCCGATGTCATGGGGATGGTTGCCACCGTGACCTTGGCCGTGACCTTGGCCGTGGCCATGCTTGGCATCGGCAAATGCCGGGGCGGCAAGAGTCGGAGAAACGGCGACGAGTGCTGCAGTTGCAAGGCAACGCAAAGAGCGCAGTGTGCTCATAATGGATCCTCGTTGGGTCTTAAGAAACACTTAGGCGAGCGCCACCGGCCTCCATCGCTGATCTGATGCGGCCGCCTGGCAGAGGATTCCCTCAGCCCCGGATCCTAGGAGGGGGAGGTTCCGCCTCTGGTGTTAGCCCGCGCCAATCAAGCTCCCCGCCGGGCAGCAAGCGAAGCTTCGATTGAGAGAGCCAGACACAGTCCCGGCCAATCAGCGTTGCCATGCCGGGGACGCAATGACCGGTCGT
The DNA here is from genome assembly GCA_963669385.2 of Rhodospirillales bacterium. Taxonomy (GTDB): domain Bacteria; phylum Pseudomonadota; class Alphaproteobacteria; order Kiloniellales; family JACOMY01; genus JACOMY01. The sequence goes on along the minus strand of CAXXGD010000060.1, from coordinate 42,561 downwards.
CATCGCGCAACAAGGATTCGCCCGCTCCTGCTCGCAGCCCGTATCCGCACAGGGCATTTGATGATGCCCACTATGCTGCCCATCGACACCAGGGCGATCCCCATGATCGTGCGGTACGGCATGGCCCGTCGCCAAGGGGGTGACGACGAAAAGAAAGGCCAGGAGCACTGCCAAGACTCGCTTCATGGTTCCGAGATGCACCTTCCCATCACTGGAAGGTCAAGCTGTTTCTCTCTTGATCCGAGCGGCATCCTAGCCGTCAGCCTTCGCTTTGCTTTAGTAAATCCTCGGTGAAGGATGCGTGGCAGCCAGAGCCGGACTACTCAATGCCGTTCGCGCGCTGCAGAGCACGGACGTAGCTCACTATCTCGGCCACCTCCGCCACGGAAACGTCTGGTACGGGCGGCATGTCGCCGAAGCGCCAGTGATGCGCGCGTACTCCGTTCTGCACGGCCGCCTGAAAGGCCAGATCGCCGTGGTGGCCCGGCTCGTAAATCTTGTGCACGAGCGGCGGGCCCCGGTCCGTGCCTCCGGCCTTGGGCCCGTGACAGGTCGCGCAGTTCGCTTTGAAGAGGTCCTGCCCTGCCTCGGCCTCTGCCGAAAGCCGAGGCACCACGATGGTCGACTGCTGCGAAGCACCCGACATTCCTATCTCCAGAGATCGCACGAACCACCAGGCGCCAAAGCCGACGGCAAGGATGGCCAAGGCGATCGCCAGGATCGCTCCGCGGCTCATGACCGCCGCGCCGGGTCCTGCCCGGCCAGGTCCTCGAGAATGGGACAGTCCGGCCGGTGGTCACCGCTGCACTGCTCGATCAGTCGCGCCAAGGTGCTGCGCATGGCCTGCAGCTCCGCCAGCTTGCGATCGATGCAGTCGAGATGGCCCTTCGCAAGCTCCTTGACGTTGGCGCTGGCGCGGTTGCGGTCCTCATAGAGCCCCAACAGTGCGCGGCAGTCGTCGATGGAAAAGCCCAACGAGCGGGCCCGCGCGATGAAGGCCAACTTATGCAACTCCGCCTCTTGAAAGACCCGGTAGCCGTTGCTGCCGCGGGCGGCACGGACCAAGCCGATCTCTTCATAGTAACGGATGGTTTTCGCTGCCAAGCCGCTGCGCCTGGCGACATCCTTGATGTTCACGGTCTGGCAGCCTCCTCGACGACCACTTGGCCGTCAGTCTTTGGAGGTTCAGATGTAAGGCTTCCAGTAACTGGAAGGTCAAGGATCACTCTTCGGGACGCTTCTGGGTCGTCGATCCATTCCCCTTTTGAGGTAGCGACGGCTGCGCGGCTCGTGCGATGGCTTGGCGATGGAACGCGTGGGCTTCGTCCTGACCTTGGGCGCCTTGGCGGCGGTGACCGCCACCTCGATCGACATCTGTATCCCGGCCCAGCCGGAGATCGCGCGCGAGTTGGGCGAGGATCCCACCGCCGGTGCGGCACTGGTCAGCTTCTTTCTGCTTGGCTATGGGCCGGGGCAGCTCTTCTGGGGGCCGCTCAGCGACCGCTACGGGCGCCTCCCGCTCCTGGTGATCGCGCTGGGCGGCTTTCTGGTGGCCAGCCTGGTCTGTGCGACCACCAGCTCGATGGAGGTCCTGGTCTGGGCCCGCTTCGCCCAGGGCTTGGTCGGCGGCGGCGCGCCGGTGATCGCGCGCGCCGTCGCCCGCGACCAGGGCGGCGGACCGAAGACGGCCGCCCTGATCTCCACCATGACCATCGTGCTGGGGGCCGCCCCCTTGGTGGCTCCCAGCATCGGCTCCGGGCTTTTGACACTGGTGCATTGGCGCGGGATCTTCTGGTTCCTCTGCCTCCTCGCGCTGGCGCTCTTGGCTCTGGTCTTCCTCCATCTGCGCGATGCGCGGCGGCCGGCCGCCGACAGCGTCCTCTCCTTGCCGCTCTACCTGCAAGGCGCGATCCGGATCTTCCGCGAGCCCGATTTCCTGCTGGGCACGGCGATTTCCTCCAGCATCTTTCTGGGCTATGCCGCCTTTCTTTCGGTGGGTGCCGTCGTGGCGGAGCTGCGCTACGCGGTGTCGCCAACGGCCTTCGGTCCCATCTTCGCGATTGCCGCGCTCGCCTTCATCCTGGGCTCGCTGATCGCGCGCCAGTCGGTTCGATGGCTGCGCAACGAGACGATCATCCTGGCCGGCGCCGGCGTCGGTGCGTTTGCCGGCCTCTGGCTCCTGCTGTGGGCCGACGCGGGCCTGTCGCTGGTCGCCTTCTGGAGCCTGGTCAGCGCCTTCACCTTGGCCATGGGCATGCTGCTGCCGGTCTGCGTCGCCAAGGCCTTGGAGCCGGCAGGCCTCGCCGCCGGTGCTGCCTCCTCCCTGTTGGGGGTGATCCAGGTGCTGTTCGGCGCAGCGGGCTCGATCCTGGCCGCCTCCAGCCTCTTCGAGGACGCCTATCAGGCGCTCGCCGTCCTGATGCCCTCGTCAGCCTTTGCTGCGCTGGCCTTCAGCGTCATTGCGCTGGCAACAGTCAAGCGTAGCCGTCCCGCACCCGGCAGCAAGTGAGCGGGGGCCAACTACACCCCTTCCAGCAAGACGGCCTCGCCTTCCGAGATTCTCTGGCGTAGGGCCTTCGCCGCCGCGTAGTCGTCGGACTTGTGCCAGGCGCGCGCCGCATCGCCATCGGGGAACTCGATGATCACCACGCGCTCGAAGCCGAAACTACCTTCCAGCGTCTCCATCGGGCCGCCGCGTACCAGAAAGCGCCCCCCGAACTTCTCGATCGAGCTGGGCGACTGCGCCTTGTAGGCCTCAAAGGCAGCCTGATCGAAAACATTCTCTTGAAAGACAACATAGGCCGCCATGGCGCTCCCTTTCACATACCGGTTCGAAAATGATGTGCTAGACGATCTTGCGATAGCCTCCGACCAGACCGTCCTCGGTTTCGATCCCGACACCCGTGAGAAGCACCTTGCCCTCCTTCATGTAGTAGAGATCGAAGACCTCGCCCGACTGTTCGATCTTCAAGTCGAGTTCGGCCGAAACCGTTCCATCGGGATAGTAGTAGGTAATCTCATAGGCACCCGGAAATCCATTGGAGGTGTCGCCCTTAGCCAGTCCGGTGCCGCAGGCCTTCGCGTCCAATCTGGTCGAATACCATCGAGCCTCGAGTTCACCGCCCGAGAGTCGAATTCTATAGTGCACAACACCGATATCAATCACGGCCTTCTCCCTTTCATGGGCTCGCCACAAAGGACCCCGGCGTCTGATAGCAGGCAGCTCAGAGGCGGCTTGTCTCGTTCCGACACCTAAGGCCGTCGTTCGTCGGAGTGTCCCCCTTCCCCCTACCCGTGGATTTCTCCATAGAGCAGGGCGTGGTCCGAGTAGGCCTCGATCCATGCCTTCTTCGCCGGGTCGTCGGGTTCCTTCACCCAGCCCTCGACACGAACTTCGCTGCCGCTGAACGCCGCGAATGTCAGGTGCTCGGCGGCATAGACATGATCCAGGGCGGATGGCCTCCAGTTGTCCTTGCCGTTCCACCAGGTCTCCTCGTGCGTCTTGCTCAAGCGGCGAAGCCTGGTGTGCGATGCCTGCATCCGACTATCGACAAAGCCGAGTTCTTCGCCACCGCTCATGTCGCTCACGTCGTTGTAGGGCGCCTTCAAACCCATCGTGTTGAGATCGCCGAGAGCGACGAAATTGGCGTCGCCGTCGGGGGTGGCGCGGTCCAGTGCGCGCTTGAGGCTGGCGACATGGGCAAACATGTCGTCGCGCAAACCCCAGTCGCGCGGCGCAGGGAAGCTCTTGAGATGGAGGAACAGGAAAGAATAGCTCGCCCCCGCGGCCTGCACCGTGGCAAGCGCGCCGGGCCGCAGGCTCGGCACGCCCGACTGCAGGGCGTCCTTCTGGGTCACGAAGGCGGAGAAGCTGTTGCGTGTGCCGACCAGAATCTCCGGAACGCCGGGGCTCTCGGTGATGGAAAAGCTGTAGCCCGGAAGCTTGTCGGTGACCGCGCGAAAGACCGCCGCGCCCTTGACCTCAAAAAGCCCAAAAACATCCGGATCTTGCGCGGCGATGAAGTCAATAACTCTGTCAACACGCTCCGGATCGTTGTGGAAATTTTCGACATTCCACGAGAGAAACGAAAGAATCTTCTCCATCGCGACACCCCTGAATGCCCGTGTCTTGCCTCCGCGAGCAATCCAGCTTACACGCATTACCTTCTTATTACGAGACTCTGCTCTAGGCCCTAGCGCTTGATGCGGATGCCGCGGCCGGCGTCGTCCGGCCAGGCCAGGTCTGCCTGAAGCCCTGCCAAGCGTTCCAACGCGGCCGCCATCGCCGGGCCGAAGGGCGCCGAGCGCGGCGGCGTGCCGGCGACGTGCAGCAGCAGGAACTCTGCCCCAGCGGCCGGCAGCTCTGTGTCCTCGGCCCAGACGCGGTTATAGAGGCGCAGGCGCTTGGCGTCCCGCTCGACCAGCTGGCTGGTCACGCTGAGCGCCTCGCCCTCCTTCACCTCCTGGAAATAGCGGATGTGGGTTTCCAGGGTGTAGAGCGTGCCCTGCCCGCCTTCCCGGTAGGCCTGATCGCAGCCGACCAGCTCCATCAAGCGATCGGTGCCCCAGCTGGCGACCAAGAGGTAGTAGGTCTCGTTCATGTGGCCGTTGTAGTCGAGCCACTCCGGCCGGCAGGGACCCTGCCAGACCACCACGCCTTGGCCCGGCCGCTGTTCGGCCGCTTCCAGTGCCTGCACCGCTCCCGTCCTCGCCTCAGGCGCTCTCGCGCAAGACTTCGGCCTGCTGCAGGTCGACCGAGACCAGTTGCGATATGCCGCGCTCTGCCATGGTGACGCCGAACAGGCGATCGACCCGCGCCATGGTCAGGCGGTGGTGGGTGATGAGGAGGAAGCGGGTCTCGGTCTCCTTGGCCAGCTCGTCCACCAGGCTGCAGAAGCGGTCGACGTTGGCGTCGTCCAGCGGCGCATCGACCTCGTCCAGCACGCAGATGGGTGCGGGATTGGTGCGGAAGACGGCGAACAGCAAGGCCAAAGCGGTCAGCGCCTGCTCGCCGCCCGACAGCAAGGAAAGCACCTGCAGCTTCTTGCCAGGCGGGCTCGCCATGATCTCCAGCCCGGCCTCCAAGGGATCGTCCGAGCCGGTCAGCGAGAGGTGCGCCTTGCCGCCGCCGAAGAGGCGCTGGAAGAGCTGGCCGAAGTACTTGTCGACGGCGCTGAAGGCCTCCAGCAGGCGGGCGCGGCCCTCTTTGTTCAGGCTGGCGATGCCCTGGCGCAGGCGGGCGATCGCCTGGGTCAGGTCCTCGCGCTCACGCAGCAAATCGCCGATCTGCGTCTCCAGCTCGCCGGCCTCGATCTCGGCGCGCAGGTTGACCGGCCCCATGTTGTCGCGCTCGCGCAGCAGTTTCTGCAGCTTGGTCTCGACGTCCTCGGCCGGCGGGAAGGTCTCTTCGGGATCGATCCCGGCGGTGGCCAGCACGGCACAGGGCGGGCAGTCCAGGATCTCGCGCACACGGCGCTGCAGGCCGGCCTGCGCCTCTTGCGCCGCCTCGCAGGCCGCCTCGGCGCGAACCTTGCCTTCGCGGGTCTCCGCCAAGGCCGCCTCGGCCGCCTTCAAGGCCTGGCGGGCCTCCGTCAGGGCCGTCTCCGCCAGGGCCAGGCGGTCGGCGCCGGCGCGGCGATCCAGCTCGGCTGCTTCGATCAAGTCGGCGAGGCGGGCTTGCCGGACGGCGATCTCTTCCGGCTGCTGGATCAAGCTGTCCAGCTCCTGCTGGGTGACCGTCGCGCGCTCCGCCAGCTCCACCTCGTAGCGCTGGCCGGCCTCGCGGCGCTCGCGCCAAGAGCGGGACTCCTCGGCGATGGCCTGGAGACGCGCCTTGGCGGCCTCGGCCTCGCGGCGCACCCGCTCCAAGCCGGAGCGCTGCTCGGCGGAGCGGCTGCGCTGCTCCGTCAGTGCGGCCCTGGCCTGGGCGACCGCGTCACGGGCGGCGGCCAGATCGGGCAGCGCGGCGACGGACGCCTCGACCTCGCCCAGGGTCGCCTCCAGCTCGGCCCTTTCGGCGGTGCGGCGGGCCTCTGCCTCGGCCAAGGCCGCCAGACGGGTCTCGCTGGCGCTTAGGGCCCGCGCCAGCTTGGCCTGGCGGCTGCGGGCGGCCTCCAGCCGACGCTGCACCTCGCCGAGCGCTTGGCGCGCCGCCTGCTCCTTGCCGGCAGCTGCCGTTGCCCCTTGCTCCACTTCGGCAAGGGCGACGCGGCCGGCCTCGACCTTGGGCCGCCGCTCGGCAATCTGGGTCTCCAGCTCGTCGAGGCGGTTGCGTTGTGCCAAACGCTGGGCTGCCGCCGTCGGCGCATCGGCACGGGCGACAAAGCCGTCCCAGCGCCAGAGATCGCCGGCCTTGCTGACCAAACGCTGCCCCGGCAGCAGGACGGCTTGCAAGGCATCGCCACTCTCAGCATCCGCCACCAGGCCGATGCGCGCCAGCCGCCGCGTCAAAGCCTCGGGCCCCTCGACCTTGCCGGCCAGGGGCATCACCCCTTCCGGGAAGGCATCGGCCGGCAGCTCCGGCAGCTGGGTCCAGTGCACGGGCGCTTCCGGTGCATCGGACGCCGAGAGATCCTCGCCCAGCGCAGCACCCAATGCGGTCTCATAGCCCTTGGCTACGGAGACGCGATCCAGGAGCGGCGGCCAGGCTTGACCGTCCTGCGGGGCTACGACCGCTGCCAGGCCGGCCGCCTCGCCCACCAGGCGTTCCAATTCGCGTTCCTGCTCGGCCAAGGTCTGGCGGTCGCGATCGAGATCGGCGCGGGCCTGCTGCTGTTCCTGCCCCGCCGCCTCGGCCGCGGCCCCGAGGCTCTCCATCTCGGCCTCGCCGGCGCTGACCACAGCCTCAAGGTCGGACAGCGAGCCGAGCTCGGCCTGTTCCTTGCGCAGGCGGATGACCTCGGCGTCGGCCGCAGCCGCCTCGCGGGTCAAGCGCTCGCGGCGCCGGGCCAGCTCGCGCTGGCGCTCCTCGGCGGCGCGCCGGGTCGCTTCGTCCTGGGCCAGCGCCTGGGTCAAGCGCTGCAGGCTCTCTTCGCCTTCAGCCAGCAGGACCTCGCTCTCGGCGAGAAGCGCCTCCAGCCGCCCCTGATCCTCGGCGCGCTGCGGCAGCGTTTCTTCCAACTCGCCGCCTTCCTGCTCCAGGTGCGTGATCGCGTTGCCGGCATCCAGCACCTGGCCTTGCGCGCGGCCACGGTCGCGCTCGATCTGCTGCAGCCGCTCTTCGGCCGCCTTGCGCGCCGCATCCAGGCGCGACAGCTCTTGGCTCAGCGCCTGGCGATCCAGGGTCAGCTTCTGCAGCTTGGCGGCCGCGACCGCCTCCGCCTCACGCAAGGGCGGCAGCGCCTCGGCCGACTCGGCCTCGCTGCGGGTGGCGACCGAGACGGTCTCGCTACGCTCGCCGACCTGAACCTCCAGCTCGCGCAAGCGGCGTTCGGCCTCCGTCGTCTGCTCGGCGACGGCTTCGGCTTCAAGGTGCAAGGAGATCGCCTGAAAGCGCCTGATGTGCTCTTGCAGATTGCGGTAGCGGCTGGCTTGGCGCACCTGCTTCTTCAGGCTGGCCAATTGCGACTCCAGCGCGGTCACCACGTCTTCCAGGCGTTCGAGGTTGGTCTCTGCCGCTCTCAGCCGCAACTCCGATTCGTGGCGGCGGCCATGCAGACCGGTGATCCCGGCCGCCTCCTCCAAGAGCGCGCGGCGCTCGACCGGTTTTGCGTTCACCAGCTGGCCGATCTTGCCTTGGCTCACCAGCGCGCCCGATTGGGCACCGCTTGACGTGTCGGCGAAGAGAATCTGCACGTCCCTCGCCCGCGATTCACGGCCGTTGACGCGATAGTGCGAGCCATGGCCGCGCTCGATGCGCCGCACCACCTCCAGCTCGTCATCGTCGTTGAACGCGGCGGCGGCTTCGCGCGCGCTGTTGTCCAGCAGAATCGAGACCTCGGCCAGGTTGCGCGCCGGGCGGCTCTGGGTGCCGGCGAAGATGACGTCATCCATCTCGCCGCCGCGCATGCGCTTGGCGGAGCTCTCGCCCATCGCCCAGCGCAGCGCTTCGACCAGGTTGGATTTGCCGCAGCCGTTGGGCCCCACGATGCCCGTGGTCCCCGTCTCGATCATGAGTTCGGTGGAGTCGACGAAGGATTTGAAGCCGGCGAGTCGCAGGCGCTTAAACTGCAGCAATCTCCTCCCCCTTCGTCATTCCCGGTCTAGCTGCTCTGGGTCCCGGCAATCAGGTCAGAGAGCTCTTGGTAACTCTGCGGCGAGACCTTCTCGCCATTCAGAATCAAGGTCGGCGTCGCGCTCACGCCATAGGTAGCTTCGGCATGCTCGATGCCCATGACCACCCGGTCGAATACCGACTCGTCGCCGAGGCAGGCCTCGAAACGCTCCTTGTCGAAGCCGGCGAGCTGGCTCAGCTCAAACAGGGCCAAGCCCGGATCCTCCGCCCTCAGCCACTGCTCCTGCTGCTTATAGAGGATATCGAGGAAGGCAAAGTAGGCATCGCCCTCCAGGCAGAGCGCCAGCATCGAGGCCCAGAGCGCAGGCGCATTCAGCGGGAAATCGCGGTAGACGTAGAGCAGCTTGCCCTGGTCGATCCAATCGCTCTTGATCGGCGGCAGCATCTGGGTGTGGAAGCGCGCGCAGTGCGGACAGCTGAGCGAGGCATACTCGATCAGGACCGCCGGCGCATCGAAGTTGCCCATCGTGCGATCGTCGGCCAACAGACCGCGCTCATCCGTGGTGAGCTCCGCCGACTCGTCGGCGCGCGCCGGCAACGGCAAGCCTGCCAGCAAAGGCAGGGCCGCGAGTCCAGCCAGAGTTCTGCGCCTATTCAACACGATATGCTTAGCGTTCATCGGTTCACCCACCAGATGTTGTAGATCATACGAGACCTGGCATGCCCCGCAAGCGTCTTCTTGTCCACAAGAGGGCAAAAAGGCTGGCTGGCAGCAGGCGGCCAGGCTGTCTCCGCCTGGCTAGGACTCCATCATGGCCGGTCTATGGCGATGGGGTGAAGAGGCGGCAGGCCCCCTTTCGCGTTATCGTGATCGATTGCGTTCACGCATGGTCCGGGCAAAGCGGGCAAGCGCTTGGTCGAGGTCTGCATGGCCACTGGACGGTCCCGACAGCGGCGCTGCGGCAATCGGCCGTGGCTCGGCCAAGCGCGGCGGCGCCGGCGCCTGGCTCAGGCGGGCCACCTGGCGAATCCTCAGGCGCTGGACTGCCGGCACGCCCAGAAAAGTATTGATCCGCTCGATCAATTGCGGTGCCCGGTGCTGCAGCTCCAGCGCCGCCCAGGAGAGGCAAGCGACCTCCAAGGCGCCGACACGCTCGGCGCCGCGGCGCTCGCGGCGCAGCTTGACCGGTTGGCAGAGCCCGGCCAGCTCTGCGCCCACCGCCGCCCGCCAGTCCAAAAGCAAGGCAGCTTCCAGCGGCGGCCGGCCGCGTAGCAATGGTTTCATCAAAGGCCGGACTGCGTTGCCGAGCGGCCTCAGCCCGCTGCCGCGCCTCTGCTGCTTGTCGTCTTGCCGTGCGATCGGCGCACTCCTTACGTTGGGATAAGGCGAGCTTACGACAGAAGAGGCGCTGGAGTCGCCTGTCGCCAGTGGATAATCTCTCGCCCGGCAGGATCCTGGCCACCTGGCCCGGGGCGATAACCCACGGAGGAACGATGGCACTGAAAAGCCTGGTCATGGAGTTCGGCATGGGCACCGACATTCGCGGCGACGACTACACCAAGGCCGCGGTGCGTGCTTTAGAGGCTGCGTTGCGGCAGAACACCATCGCCTTCCCCGACGCCTTCGGCCTGCCGCGAGAGGCGATGCGGGTGAAGATCGCGATCGGCGTGGCCAAGCCGGAACAAGTGGACAAGACCGCCGTCGCCGCCGTCCTGCCCTACGGCGCGGCCGAGGTCACCGTCGAGGAAGGCGGTATGGACATTCCCCGCGAGGGGGCTGCCGGCATGACCGTCCTGGCCAATGCGGCCGTGACGGTCTTCATGGACGTGCCCGACGGCGAGGGCCGGGAGGCCGCAACGTGATGGGCGAGGCAAAAGAGCTGAAGCGCGTCATCCTCGAGATGGGCAGCGGCGTCGCCCTGCACAGCGGCGACTACACCAAGGCCGCCAAGCGCGCCGTCGAGGACGCCATCCACCATTCCTCGCTGACCGTCTTTCGCAGCCTGGGTATCGATCCCAACACCATGCAGATCGAGCTTACCCTCGCCGCGCAGGAGCCGGAGAAGATCGACCTCGACGCCGTGGCAGCGCTTCTGCCCTTTGGCCAGGTCTCGCCGAGGGCGGTGAAGGGCGGCTTGAACGTCACCGACGCCACCAGCGGCCAGCCTTGCATCATCGTCAACGCCGGCGTGCTGGTGCGCATTCCGCTCTAGGACTTAGCGCACTCTCGATGGATTTCCCGGCTCTGCAACGAGCGCTGCTCGGATGGTACGACAAGAGCCGGCGCGTCTTGCCCTGGCGGTCGCCGCCCGGCAGCCGCCCCGACCCTTACCGAGTCTGGCTCAGCGAAATCATGCTGCAGCAAACCACCACGGCTGCCGCCGGTCCCTATTTCGAGCGCTTTTTCGAGCGCTTCCCCGATGTCTTTTCACTGGCGGCAGCCGAGCAGGACGAGGTGCTGCGGCTCTGGGCCGGGCTCGGCTACTATGCCCGCGCGCGCAATCTCCATGCCTGCGCGAAGCGCCTGGTTCAGGAATTCGGCGGGCGCTTCCCGACCGAAGAGGCGGCCCTCAAGAGCCTGCCCGGAATCGGCGACTACACCGCCGCTGCCGTCGTCGCCATTGCCTTCGACCGACCGGCAGCGCCGGTCGACGGCAACTGGGAAAGGGTGATCGCGCGCCTCTTCGACGTGCGAGATCCCTTGCCGCAGGCCAAGCCGCGCCTGCGGTCCTTGGGCCAGAGCCTCGTGCCGCAGACGCGGCCAGGGGACTTCGCGCAAGCCATGATGGACCTAGGCGCCACGCTTTGTGTGCCCGACAAACCCAGTTGCCTGCTGTGTCCTCTAAAAGGCCAATGCGCCGCGCTTGATGCAGGCACCGCCCCAGACTTGCCGCGAAAAGCGCCGAAGAAGGAGAAGCCGGAGCGCTATGGCGTGGCCTTCTGGGCGGTCCGATCGGACGGCCATGTGCTGCTGCGGCGCCGTCCGCAAAAGGGCCTTTTGGGCGGCATGATGGAGGTACCGGGCACGCCTTGGCGCGAGAGCCCCTGGAGCGAGCCGGAAGCGCTCGCTCACGCACCGGGGCCTGCCGAATGGGAGAGCCTGACGGGGCAAATCACCCACGTGTTTACCCATTTCCACCTGACTCTTCAGGTCTGGAGCGCCGGGTCTTGCGATGCAGGAGCCTCTTGGGGGCCGCTGGAGTCCGGGCGTTGGGTCGCTCGCGACAGCGTCGGCGCAGAAGCCCTGCCCAGCGTTATGCAAAAGGTTGTGCGCCTGGCCTCCCGGAACGAGCTGTCGCCATCCTAGACCTGTCTGCGTTCGACCGGCTGGGACTGTCGCGGCTGGGCTCAGTCTTCAGCAAGGCCAGGATTTCTTCCATCGCTCGGCCGATCTCGGCTGCCGCCTGCGCCGGCACCCCGTCCCATCCCGCAACGGAGATATTGACGCCCGCTTCATGGGTGATCGCGCCGACGCTCCAGCCACCCCTGGCCGGCGGGAAGACTGGCGCCGATACCGCTTCCTGACCGGAAACGATAGAGAGACAGAGAGGTGGATAAGCCAGCCGCTCGGGATAACCCGCAGCCTCGAAGAAAGGATGCCGATGCAAGCCGAGCTCTTCGGCGAAGTCGTAGAGGTAGTGCATAAAGCGCTCGCCGCCGGGGCCCAACATTGCAACTAGGAAGGCCCGGCGCCACCAAGCGAGCGTCCGCTTCAAGGCTGCAAGATCGTCATCTCCCGGATTGCTCAATGCTTGAATCAGTGCTGCGGTTCCAGGCGCGGAGGCATGCACGAACTCCAGGCCACGTTCGGATTCGTGGCTTCTTGCCACCGGGACGTAGGGCTTCTGGAGCCGCCCGGTCAGGCGATAGCAGGCGGCTTGACAGGCCAACGGCAAAGCCGTTGCCAAGGACTTGCTGTCTTGGGCCGCACGCTTGAAGTCTAGGCGTGATGCGGAAAAGCGCCCGATCTCCCGCCGGTAAGCGCTCAGAGCCCCGCCCCAGCGATCCTCCAGTGCGTCCGGGAAGCGAGCGACCACCTCAGTCGGCGCCGGTGCTTCAGAGGGATCTGCTGCCTCGCTCGCCATGAGTGCGGAAATCTGCTCTTGCAGCCCATCCGCAAAGGCCATGATGAGCTGGCCGTCGGCGACCGCATGGTCGAAGTAAAAGCCCAAGTACCCCTTCTCGTCGATCACGACGTTGGTCTTTCCGAACCAGCGGTCCAAGCCGTTCCCGGTGAGGCCCTTTACCAAATCTGCTTTACCGTCGGCATCGGTGAGGCAAGAACCCAACGACAAGACACACACGGCATCCTCAATTGCCTCGAGCGTCTCGCCTCCGTATGCGCGCGCCTCCTCAAAGCCTGACACCGCCAGGCCTTTCGGCAAGGCCGTCAACACCGGCAAAGCAGTGGGTTGGTGCTGATCGATTTCACCGAGAAAAGTCTGCAGAGCCTTCCAGATGCTAGCGAAAGGCAAGAGTCTTCCTTGCTCGAATGCGGTCAAGAGCATGATCCGGGATCGACACAGGATCAGTACTGTGTCTCCCCGCCTGGACGGAGATAGCTGATCCTTTTCTCTGCCAAAGAGGCGGGTCACGCCCAGCAAATCGCAGATCGACCCGGATCTCTGCTCCTTTAGCCGCGACCAATGGCTCAACGCGCAATAGAGAGACAGTGCGCCGGCAAGACTCTCCTCAAGTTCTCCCATCACATCGGAGGTCTTGAGGATAGCTCCGTTAACCTGATTGCCAGGATCGAGCGGGACACTCCCCCTGGCGCGCAGGAACTTATTCCTCTCAAAGTCACTGATGCCATAAGGATCCGAATGGTGATCGGCCTTGTTTAGAAAAGTATCGAGCTCCTGCCGCTTATCGAGCAGGAAATGATCAACAATCCGCCTTGCTTCAGCCATGCCAATATTGTTTTTGATGAGGCTGTCGAAGCCGAGGCGACGAACCCAAGTTATGTCTCTTTTCCGCCAAAGGGACTTACTCTTTTGTAACGAATCCAACATAATTTACAGCACCACGACGCTATTGCTCAGTCATGATGTCTATGTGTCATCAAGTTATGCAATTATCTAGCAGCTGTCGATTGAATAATATTACTCGTTCTGGCTATATATTTAGCACTTGCAATCTCATAACTGACTTGAATAGAACTTTCAAAAGAACAGCAGATCGTTTATTTGGGTAGAATGAGCTGCTATTTTGATAGGGCGACCTGTTCGATTGGGTAGGGAAAGTTGCTATTTAGCAGGGAAAATAAATTCGCTATTTCTCAAAACGGGAGCACAACCCGATCAAGAAAGGACGCCGCCGAAGCTGCAATTCAGCAGCCCACGATCCGCGTCATAATGACCCAACTCTGCTTTGCACAGATCTAATGTCTCGCCTTGAGGTCGAGACCTTGCCTACCCGCCCCTGTTCTGGCGCAGCTCGTCCGGGGTCAGGACCAAGCCGATGAAGACCCGGTAGCTGAACTGCGACTGGTCCTCGGTCAAAGGAATCTTTGGCTGCACCAGTTCCGTCAGCTGCACGCGGCGGCCCGGAGAATCGAGCGGCATGCTGACGGGGAAGACCTGTCGCGCCAGAAGCTGCTGATCGGCCGCCGTCACCGCAACGAAGTAGGAGAACTCGGCATTGCCCTCCGGCAAGGCCGGGCCGCGCCGCGCCGTCAACACCAGGGCGAGGTCGATCAAGAGCTCCTTAGAGCTGCGCTGGCACACGGGCGTGACCCGGTTGATGGTGACTTCGTAGAGCACGTCGGTCAGGTCGTTGCCGTCGGCATAGCGCACCAGCCGGGCCGCATCGGGCAAGATGCTGACCGGCGGACAGGCCACGTCGTCCGGCCCGAAGGCCCCGCAGCCGCCGAGGCCCAGAAGCGTCAGCGCAGCAAAGTGCCGACGGCTTAGCCGTCCAGAGGAAAACACCAAGCTCTCAGCTCCTACAGGCTCTTATGGGTTCCGTCGCACAGCGGTTTGTTGCCGCTGGCCTTGCAACCGCAGAAGTAGCAGTCCTTCGACACCTCGGCCTTGTAAGCGATGGGAGAGAGCGCAGTCACCTTGTGCGAACCGTCGCAGAAGGGCTGTTTCGCGCTTCTGCCGCAAGCACACCAGTAGTAGGTCTTGCCAGCCTCCACGGAAACCTTGTATGGCGCCTTTTGCGCCGGGATCGCCCCCTCGTTCGCCTCTGACATAGAGTTTTGTCCTTGTCTTGGCCCGAATAACTTGCCACCTCACTCGCTTGAGAGGAGGCGGAGCGGACGGACTGTAGGTCACCCTGCCGGCCGGCGGCAAGCACCAGCCCGACCTTCGGCTATCGCCTCCGGCCCGAAAGGGCCCATGTGATGGGGAACAAGAGCCAGTACCATGCCCGACCAGAAACCGAAATTGACCATCCTGCTGGCCGGCCCGCGCGGCTTTTGCGCCGGCGTGGAGCGCGCCATCGAGATCGTGGAGCGCGCACTGGAGAAGTTTGGCCGACCGGTCTACGTCCGCCACGAGATCGTGCACAACCGCTTTGTCGTAGAGAACTTGCAAGCCAAGGGCGCGGTCTTCGTCGAAGAGCTTGACGAGGTGCCGGACGGCGTGCCGGTGATCTTTTCCGCTCACGGCGTGCCCAAGGCCGTCCCGTCGGAGGCGGAGCGGCGCGAGATGCTTTACCTCGACGCCACCTGCCCACTGGTCTCCAAAGTGCATCGCGAGGCCGAGCGCCAGCACCGCCTGGGTAACCAGATCATCATGATCGGCCACCAAGGCCATCCCGAGGTGGTCGGCACCATGGGGCAGCTGCCGGAAGGCTGGATCATCCTGGTGGAGACCGTCGAGGACGTCGAACGGGTCAAGGTCACCGATCCGAAAAAGCTGGGATTCATCACCCAGACGACGCTTTCGGTCGATGACACCGCCGACATCGTCGAGGCGCTGAAACGCCGCTTTCCCGATATCCTGGGCCCCAAGAAGGAAGACATCTGCTACGCCACCACCAATCGCCAAGAGGCGGTGAAGGCTATCGCGCACAGAAGCAATGCCATGATCGTGGTGGGGGCGCCCAATTCCTCCAACTCGCGCCGCCTGGTCGAGGTGGCCGAGAAGCAAGGCTGCCAGCGTGCCGTGATGGTGCAGCGGGCAAGCGATTTGGACCTCGGACTGCTGGACGGCCTGGGCAGCGTCGGCCTAACCGCCGGCGCCTCGGCACCCGAAGTCCTGGTGGAAGAGGTGATCGCCTTGCTCAAGCGGCACTTTGACGTGGTGATCGAGGAGGTGGTGGTCCGCAACGAGAGCGTGGTCTTCAAACTGCCGCGCCAACTGACCGAGAACGCCGCCTAGGAGAGCCCCGCATTCATGGCCGTCTATACCGACGTCGGCGATGACGAGTTGGACAGCTTTCTCAAGCCTTACGGCCTGGGCGAACTGCTGGCCGCTAAGGGGATCGCGGAAGGGGTCGAGAATTCCAACTACCTGATCGAGACCGAATCGGGCCGTTTTATCCTGACCCTCTATGAAAAGCGCGTCTCGCCGGCCGATCTGCCGTTCTTCATCACCTTGATGCGCCACTTGGCCGCCCAAGGCGTGGCCTGTCCGCAGCCGGTGCCGACGGCCGACGGTGAGGTGTTGCGGCGGCTGGCGGGGCGCCCGGCCGCGCTCTTCACCTTTCTCGAGGGGCTTTCGCCGCGCCAGGTCAAGGATTGGCACTGCAGCGCGCTGGGTGCCTCCCTGGCGGAGCTGCACCATGCCACCGCCAGCTTTCCGCAGCAGCGGCCCAACGATCTCTCCCTACCCGGCTGGCGCAAGCTGATTTCCGACTGCGGCTCCGGTGCCGATAAGGTCTCGCAAAACCTCTGCCAAGAGCTTGAGGAATCCTACCGCAGCCTCGCCCAAGCCTGGCCCAGCAAGCTGCCCAGCGGTGTCATCCACGCCGACCTCTTCCCCGACAACGTCTTCTTTCGCGCCGAGCGGTTGTCGGGCGTGATCGATTTCTACTTTGCCTGCAACGACTTCTACGTCTACGACCTGGCCGTGTGCCTGAATGCCTGGTGTTTCGACGGGGCGCATAGCTATGTGCCGGAGCGGGGCCGCCTGATGATCGAGGCCTATAACGCCAAGCGCCCCTTGAGCGAGTCCGAGCTGGAGGCCTTGCCAGTGCTGGCAACGGGCGCTGCCCTGCGCTTTCTGCTGACCAGATTGTTCGACTGGCTCAATCACCCGCCGGATGCCATGGTGCGCCCCAAGGACCCGCGCGAATACCTGACCAAGCTGCGATTCCACCGCATCGCCGGTGGCCCGGAGGACTACGGCCTTGTCTGAGCCTATCGAGATCTTCACCGATGGTGCCTGCCTCGGCAACCCGGGGCCGGGCGGCTGGGCCGCACTGCTGCGCTACCGCGGCCACGAGAAGGAAATCAGCGGCGGCGAGGCCCTGACCACCAACAATCGGATGGAGCTGATGGCGGCGATTGCCGCCTTGGAAGCCTTGAAGCGCCCGAGCCTGGTCCGCCTCACCACAGACAGCAGCTACGTCAAGGACGGCATCACCAAGTGGATCGAGGGCTGGAAGCGGCGCAACTGGCGCACCGCCGACCGCAAACCGGTCAAGAACCAGGATCTCTGGCAAAGGCTCGACGCCGCCGTCGCCCCGCACCGGGTAACCTGGCAGTGGGTGCGCGGCCATAACGGCCACCCCGAGAACGAACGGGTCGACGAGCTGGCCCGCGCGGCTGCGAAGGGCGAGACCGACAGGGTCGAAGCCGAGGGGGCACCGGCGCCGTCCTGAGGGAACGGCGCCGCAATGGCGCGACTAAAGCTGCTTGAGCACGGCTTCCGCGCTGGTGGCCTCCAGAGCGCCCGGATTGTCTTCGATAGCCAGGAAGCTCACCTTGCCGTTGTCGACGATCATCGCAAAGCGCTTGGCGCGCACGCCCATGCCATGTGCGGTCAGGTCGAGGTCCATGCCCATGGCCTTGGTGTAGTCGGCGCTGCCGTCGGCGAGCATCACGACCTTATTGCCGACAGCCTGGTCCTTGCCCCAAGCCCCCATGACGAAGGCATCGTTGACGGAAAGGCAGGCGATGGTGTCGACACCCTTGGCCTTGATCTCGTCGGCATGCTGCACGAATCCAGGCACGTGCTTGGCCGAGCAGGTCGGCGTGAAGGCGCCTGGCAAGGCAAAGAGCACGACCTTTTTGCCTTTGAACAGATCGTCGCTGGAAATTTCTTCGGGGCCGTTCGCGCCCATGTGCTTCAAAGCGCCGTTCGGCACCGTATCACCAACCTGGATCGCCATGTTGGAAGTCTCCCGCTTCTTAGATGTCATGCGTCGCCCGGCGCACAGGAAGGGCACCGACAGCCTAGAGATAGGGGGCTTCGAGGCCCGGGCCAAGCGTCTTCCTGCATGGTGGGATCAAGAGACCTAGTGAAGCGCAGGCAAAAGAGGCCTATGTTTGAGGGGAACAGGAACCTGCCGCGCCGGAGGCCTGCGGAGGGGACGACAAGGAGAGCGTGATGGAAGGGCAAGCCGAGAGCGAAGGCTACCTCACCGGACAGATTCTGATTGCCATGCCGGGCATGCGCGACAGCCGTTTTCAGCGCACCGTCGTCTATGTCTGCGCCCACAACGAAGAGGGGGCGATGGGTCTGGTAGTCAACAAGCGCATCGACAGCCTGAGCTTCGACGAGCTGCTGCAGCAGCTCGGCATCGACAACCCCAAGCCCGGCCAGTCGATCGACGTGCACTTCGGCGGCCCGGTCGAGTCGGGCCGCGGCTTCGTTCTGCATTCGGCCGATTACGAGCAGGATTCCACCTTGCAGGTAGATGGCCGCATCGCCATGACCGCGACGCTGGACATCCTGCGTGACATCGCCGCCGGACAGGGGCCGCGCCACCATCTCTTCGCCTTGGGTTATGCCGGCTGGGGACCGGGCCAGCTGGATTCCGAACTGCAGGCCAATGGCTGGCTGACGGCGGAGGCCAGCGAGTTCCTGGTCTTTTCCGCCGCGCTCGACGGCAAGTGGGATGCCGCGATCAAGACCTTGGGCATCGACCCGCGCCACCTGGTCACCGACGCTGGCCACGCCTGATCCTGCCGGGTACGGCAGCCATAAGACCCATCCACCCGCACCATTCAAGGTTTGCCTAGAGAGGGGAGAGCGCCATGACTGTCGGACCGCTTCTGCCGCAGCAGCTCTACCGGGTCTGCGACTGCCAAGAGTTCGATTTCCAGACCACCGACGATCTGCAGCCGCTGG
Source organism: Rhodospirillales bacterium (assembly GCA_963669385.2). Lineage (GTDB taxonomy): Bacteria > Pseudomonadota > Alphaproteobacteria > Kiloniellales > JACOMY01 > JACOMY01. The sequence goes on along the minus strand of CAXXGD010000060.1, from coordinate 24,144 downwards.
AGGAAATCCCGGGACAGGGGCGCGCGCTGGAGGCCATCCGCTTCGGCGCGGAGATGCCGCATCCGGACTATCACCTCTACCTGCTTGGCGGCCATGGGACCGGCCGGCATCGCTCCGCCTTCGCCCTCTTCGAGGAGCAGGCGCGAGAGCGGCCGACGCCGCAGGATTGGGTCTATGTGCACAACTTCAACACCCCGCATCAGCCCAAAGCCATCGCGCTTCCGCCCGGGCGCCGGCCCCCGCCTTCGCAGCGGAGATCGCGGGACTTCATCGAGGCCCCTGACCCAGTCGATCCCCGCCGCCTTCGAGCAGGAGGAGACATCCGCGGCCGCATCCAGGCGATCGACGAGCGCTATCAGAAGCAGCAGGAAAAGGCCCTTCGAGGCGCTGGACAAGGAAGCCAAGGAGCAGGGCTTCGGCCTTGATGCGCACCCAGCAGGGCATCGTCTTTGCCCCCTACGTAGACGGCGAGGTCAACCCCAAGGGCTATGAGGGCGCCTCGGAAGAGGAAACCAAAGTGCTGCAGGAGCGGCTTTCAGGCCTGCAGGCCGGCTTAGGGACATCATGCAGGGACTTCCCCCGCTGGGAGCGGGCCCGGCGCCAAGAGCAGATGGAGCTGCACCGCGACATCGTCGCCGAGGGCCGTGCGCGAACCCTTGGCATCTGTGCGTGCGGTGGTGACCGACGTGCCGAAGCGCTGAAACACCTGGACAAGGTGCGCAAGGACATAAAGGCAACTTCATCACCTTGCTGGGCGAAGGAAAACCGCAAAAGAAGGAGGGGCCGCCCAAGCAGGAGCCGCTCGGCACCGTCAGCGGCCTCAGGCGCTATGAGATCAACGTCCTGATGCAGCACAGGCCGGAAATCGGCGCGCCGGTGGTGCACGAAGACAACCCCAACTTGGCGGAACCTGCTTGGCCGGGCCGAGCACGTGGCCCAGATGGGCACGCTGGTGACCGACTTCAGCCTGATCAAGGGCGGGTGCACTGCACCGGGCGAACGGCGGCTTCCTGATCTTGGACCGCGAGAAGCTCTTCTCGCAGCCCTATGCCTGGGAGGCACTGAAGCGCAATCTCAAGGCCGGCCACATCGCGATCGAGAACCTGCTCAATCGGCCGGCCTGGTCTCCACGGTCCTCGCTGGCGCCGCAGCCGATCCCCTTGCAGGTACGCGTTGCCATCGTCGGCAGCCCGCGCCTCTTCCACCTGGCGCAACAGGTCGACGCCGACTTCGCCTCGATGTTCAAGGTGGCCGCCGACTTCAGCGATACCATGAGCCGCAGCACCGAGAGCGACGAGCTCTTCGCGCGCCTCATCGCCGCCATGGTCCGCGAGGACAAAGCTCATGCCCCTTCGACATCGACGGCGTGGCCCGCCTGATCGAGGCGGCCTCGCGTCGGGCTGCCGATTCGCAGAAACTCTCCTTGGATCTGCAGCACCTCTTCGACCTGGTGCGCGAGGCCGACTTCTTCGCCCGGAAGGCAGAGGCCAAGGTGGCCTCGCGGGCCCATGTCCAAGAGGCCATCAAGGCCCGCATTCGCCGCGCCGACCCGCATCCCGCGAGGCGAGCCACGAGCAGATCACGCGCGACATCATGCTGATCGACAGCGACGGCGAGGCGGTGGGTCAGGTGAACGGCCTCTCCGTCCTGCAGCTCGGCCGCTTCGCCTTCGGCAAGCCGACCCGCATCACCTGCAACGTCCGACCCGGCGGCGGCCGAATCCTGGACATCGAGCGCGAAGTTAAGCTGGGCGGGCCCTTGCATTCCAAGGGGCGTCTTGATTCTGCAGGGATTCCTAGCCGGCAACTTCATGCCCAAGGGCAAGCTCTCGCTGCCGCCAGCCTGGTCTTCGAGCAGTCCTATGGCGGCGTCGACGGCGACAGCGCCTCCTCGACGGAACTCTACGCCTTGCTGTCAGCCCTGTCCGAGCTTCCGCTGCGTCAGGACCTGGCGATCACCGGCTCAGTCAACCAAAAGGGCGAGGTGCAGGCGATCGGCGGGGTGAACGAGAAGATCGAGGGCTTTTTCGACATCTGCAACAGCCGCGGCCTGACCGGCAAGCAGGGCGTCATGATTCCCAAATCGAACGTCGTGCATTTGATGCTGCATGACCGCGTGGTCTCGGCGGTGGCCAATGCCAAGTTCCACATCTATCCGATCCGAACCATCACCGAGGGTATAGAGCTCTTGACCGGCGTTGCCGCCGGCAGCCGGGACGAGGAAGGCAAGTACCCGTCCGAGAGTGTCTTCGGCCAGGTCGAGGCGCGTCTGGAGGCCTTTGCCAAACTGGCCAAGAAAGACGACAAGAACGGCGATAAGAACGGCGATACGGATAGCCAGAAAGAAGACGAGGGAAGACTGACCGGCCGGCAGCGCCCAGTTCCGGGTGTCCCGCGCCACCTATCGGGAGTCAGCCGATTTTCGACCGCTTCTACCGCTGGGCCATGGTGGCCGGCCAAGGACCGCGCGGCCTATGGGCGTGGGTGTGACCTCCTTCGCCGAGAGTTCGATCGTACGGTGCCGGTCGATGCCCGTGGTGGTGCCGGTCATGCTGGCCGATCGCCGGCAGGTCTGGCTGACCGCGCTGGTGGCCACCCTGACATCGGTGGCCGGCGGTGCGGTGGGCTATCTTATCGGCCATCTGCTCTACGAGACCGTCGTGGTCTGGCTGATCGACCTCTATGGCTGGGAAGCGTCGTTCAAACGAATTCAAGAACGCTTTCACGACGAAGGCCTTTGGATCGTGCTGATCGGCGCCATAACGCCAATCCCCTACAAGCTGATCGCAATCGCCAGCGGGGTGCAGTCCCTGCCCTTCCTGCTCTTTGTGCTGGCCTCCTTTGCCGGCCGCGGCGTGCGTTTTCTCGCTATTGCCATGGCACTCTATTGGTTCGGCCCGCAGATCCGCGTGTTGCTGGACCGCTATGCCAAGATCATCGGCTGGATCGTGGTGATCGTCCTGATCTGGGCTTCGTCGCGATCGAGTGGGTGATCTAAGCGACACTAACTCTAACTCTCGTCATCGCGCTTGTATGTGGCGTCGAGACGGCTGCGGAGGTAGGCGGCACCAGTGGTCGGCGCATAGCGTGCTGGCCGCTGGGGCGTGACGCACTTCGGCAGGCATTCGATGGCGGCGTCGGGATTGGGATCGAGGAAGAAGGCTACGGAGTAGCGCTCCTTGCCGCCGCGATTGACCACCCTGTGCGGGGTCGAGACGTAGATATCGTTGGTCCAGCGCATCAGGCAGTCGCCGATATTGCACACGAAGGTGTTGGCAATGCTGGGAGCGGCAAGCCAGGTGCCGTCCCGCTTGCGGACCTCAAGCCCGCCCACCTGGTCGGGCATCAGAAGTGTGATGTTGCCATAGTCGGTGTGCTCACCGGCCCCGATCTGGCCCTCGCCGGCAACCGGCGGCTGGGGCGGGTAGTGCAGAAGCCGCAAGGTCGCCAAGGGCTGATCAGCTTGTCCTCGAAAAAGCCTCCGGCAGGTCTAGATCGTGGGCGATACCGCGGTGAAGCAGGCGACCGACCGACCAGACGGCGTCGTAGTAGGCCAGCATCGTTTCCCGCCAGTCGGGGATCGCAGGCCAGACATTGACTCCGCGGAAAGGCTCGCCGGCCAGGACGCGCGGATCGTCGGGCGAGAGATCCAGGCCGATATTGAATGCTTCTTTCAGATCGGCCGGTTTGGTCGGGTCGAGGCTTTCGCCTTCGATCGCGGCATAGCGCGATTGTGCGGCGAGCGATTGATCGACAGGGTGTCCTTCTGGTCCAAAGGCTGGGCGAAGAAGAATTTCGAAAGCTCGAAGATCTTGGCGAGCAGTGCGGGGGCGATGCCATGGCCAGCCAGATAAAAGAAACCGACATCGCGAGCAGCCTCACCGATGGCGAGCGACAGCTCGGATAGAGCCCCGTCATCGCCCTCAAGCATGGCGGTTAGATCGACGATCGGCAGCGCATCGCTCATCGAAAAAATCCGTATTTGCCTCTAACCTACGGGAAAAGAGCCTAGCCAGACAAGCAATGCGAACCGGGGTCAGCCTCGCCCTTCACCAAGATAGCGGCGGCGCAGATGCGCTTCGAAAACCGCTGGATCGAGCGGGCGGCCGGTGGCGGCCTCGATCAGCGCGCCGCCGCTCATAGAGCAGGCCTTCTCGTGCACCTTGCTGCGCAGCCAGCCCACCAGCGGCGAGAAATCGCCGCCGGCCAGTGCCGCCGGGATCTCCGGCACCTCCTCCAGCGCGGATGAATAGAAACTGGGCCGCGGTCATGGCACCCAGGGTGTAGGTCGGGAAATAGCCCCAGGCGCCGTCGTACCAATGGATGTCCTGCAAGCAGCCGAGGCGGTCGTCAGGCGGCGTCAAGCCCAACAGGGCTTGCATCCCCTCGTCCCAGGCGCCCGGCAGGTCGGCGACCGCCAGGTCTCCCGCGAGGATCGCCTTCTCCAGCCGGGTGCGCAGGATGACGTGAAGCGGATAGGTGGCCTCGTCGGCATCGACCCGATGAAGCTCGGCTCGACCCGATGGTAGAGCCGCCGGAAGTTGTCGGCCGTCCAAGCCGGACCGCAGCAACCGAAGGCCGCCGCCGCGAAGGGGCGCCAGAAAAGACAGGAAGGCCGGGCTGCGGCAGGCCTGCATCTCGATCAAGAGGGATTGGCTCTCGTGGATCGCCATGCCGCGGCTCTGCCCCACCGGCTGACGCCGCCAGGCCGCCGGGAGTCCCAGCTCGTAAAGCGCGTGCCCGGTCTCGTGCATCACCGCCATCAGCGAGGAGGTGAAGTCCGCCTCCTCGTAGCGGGTGGTGATGCGCACATCGTCGGGCGTGCCGCCGCTGAAGGGATGCAAGGAGACGTCCAGGCGGCCGTGCTCGAAGTCGAAGCCGGCAAGCCCCATCAAGCGGCGCCCCAGCTGCGCCTGAGCTGCAATGGGAAAGTCTCCCTCCGGCCGCAGGGGCGCCGGCTGCTGGGCCTGGCGCTCCAGCGCCTCGTGTACCAGAGTCGGCAGGTCTTGCGCCAAGCGATCGAAGAGAGCGTCGATCTCCGCTTCGGTAACTCCCGGTTCGTAGCTGTCGAGCAACGCCTCATAGGGGGCTGCAGCCGAAGATCTCCGCCTTGCGCGCGGCCTCTTCGCGGCTCAGCCGGACCACGTCTTCCAAGGCAGGGCGCACGGCGGCAAAGTCCGCCCTTGGCCGGGCCTCGCGCCACAGGGCTTCACAGCTATGGCACGCCTTGCTCATGGCCTCGACGAAGTCGGCGTCGAGCGCGGTCTCGTGCCGCCAATCGTGCCGCATCTCGCGCAGGTTGGCGCTTTGCCAAGCATCGAGCGAGGCGGCTGCCTCTGCCTCGTCCAAATGGTCGGAGACGGCAGCGTCACTTAAAAGCTCGTGCCGCATGACCGAGAGGACCGCCAGCTGCTCCGCCCGCGCCGCGCCGCCGCCTTGGGGCATCATCACCGCATGGTCCCATTGCAGGATGGAGGCGGCCTCCTCGAGCGTACCCAAGCGCTCGAATCGGCGCTCCAGCCATTGGTAGGCTTTGTTCATTCGGGGCTCTCCTCGGGCTTCGGCTTGGGTCCGGTGTGAAACACCAGATAGATCACCACCAAGGCCAATGCGAGGGCAAACCAGGTGACGGCGTACTGCAGGTGATCGTTGCGAATCTCGATGGGCGGCGGCGCCGTGAAGGGCAGGCTGGCTTCCGGATCGTCGCGATAGATGCCCAAGTAGAGGGGCTCGATGACCCGGCCCAGCCCGGTTGCCTCCGCCATTTCCGGAGGATTGATAAAGAACCAGACGTTGCCGTCCGGATTGTTGCCGGGCTCGACCCAATCGCTGCCTTGCCACCCGCCGGGCAGCAGGACGCCCTCCAGCGTTATCTCGCCCTGCGGCAGACTCTCGGGCCGCGTAGCCGGCGCCTGCCGCGAGGTGGGCACCCAGCCGCGATAGACGATCACCTGACGGCCGTCTTGCAAGGCGAATGGGGTGACCACGCCGACGCCGGCGGTTCCCTTGTAGCTGCGGCCCGGCAGGTAGAGCTCGTGATCGTGCAGAAAGCGGCCCACTGCCAGTACCCGCCGATGCAAGAGCTCTTCGGAGTCGGACAGGTCGGCAGGCAGTGCGATCGCCGGCGCCGTCCAGCGCGCTTGCCGTTCGTCGATCAGGCTCTGTTTCCAGTCCAGCCGAACCAGCTGCCAGCTGCCCAGACCGATCAAGGTCAGGAACATCGCCAAGGCGGCGAGGCTGGTCCAAAGCCTGGGCCGAAAGGGTCGACCAAAGAGTGTCATGGTCCTCGTAATCTAAGGATGGCGGGAGGTCAGTCGTACTTCACCGTGCCGCTGTCGCTGGCGCGATGGCGAAACTGCAACGCGATCAACAGCGCCTTGGCCGGCCGCAGGAGGGCGAGCGACAGCGCAATGATGAAGATCGGCCAGACCACCATGTGAACCCAAATGGCCGGCTGGACGCTGGCATCCAGCCAAAAGGCCAGCGGCACCACCAGGCCGCCGACGATGAAGATGATGAAGATTGCGGGCCCGTCGCCCGGAATCGGCTTTGCGCAGATCCAACCCACAGGCCTCGCAGCGTTCCGCGACTGTCAAGAACCCGGCGAAGAGTTTGCCCTTGCCGCAGCGCGGGCAGCGGCAGCCGAGCCCGGCGGAAAGCGGCGAGACTGACACTTTCGTCAGTGAGCGAAGTGCTCGCCGGCGCCGTACCAATAGACGCAGATGAAGAGGAATAGCCAGACGACGTCAACGAAGTGCCAGTACCAGACCGCCGCCTCGAAGCCGTTGTGCTTCTCCCTCGTGAAGTGGCCGGCGCGCGCGCGCATGAGGCAGACGAAGAGGAAGGTGGTGCCGACCAGGACGTGGAAGCCGTGGAAGCCGGTCGCCATGTAGAAGGTCGAACTGTAGATGTCGTCATCGAAAGCGAAGGCCGCCGTCTGATACTCGTAGACCTGGAAGCCGGTGAAGCAGGCGCCCAGGATAACGGTGATGGTCAGGCCGTTGATCAGCCCCCTGCGATCATTGACGAGCAGCGCATGGTGCGCCCAGGTGACGGTGCAGCCCGAAAGGAGCAGGATCAAGGTGTTCAGGAAGGGAACCCCGAAGGGATCGAAGGTCAAGACGCCTTCCGGCGGCCACTGCCCGCCCAGCACTTCGACCCGGGTCTCCTGAATGGCCTCGTTCGGGAAGAGTGCCGGATCGAAGTAGGCCCAGAAGAAGGCCACGAAGAACATCACCTCCGAGGTGATGAAGAGCAGCATGCCGTAGCGCAGGCCGATCTGGACGACCGGCGTGTGCAGCTTCTCGACCACCGACTCCCTGATGACGTCGCGCCACCAGAACCACATGACGACGATAACGGCGATCGCCCCGACGAAGAAGCTCCAGTACTCGATGCCGTGCATCCAGAGCACGCCGCCGAAGGTGATGAGACCGCCGGCAAAGGCGCCGACCAGCGGCCAGACGCTCGGCGCGACAAGGTGATAGGGATGTTTCTGCTCGCCGTGGTCCGCCGCGCTCATGCCTCGTCTCTTCCCTTTTGCATCCCCGCCGCCGAAAGCCTTCCGGAACTATAGCCCTCCGGGCCTTGGCCAGCGAAACTCTAATTGACGCGGTCCGCCTCCGCCTGGTCGGCCGTGAGTGCCGCCAGCTCGGAATCCGGATCGACAAAGAAGGTGTAGGACAGCGTGATCGTCTTCACCTCGTCCAGGTTGGGATCCTCCGCCAGCGCGGGATCGACGAAGAAGCTGACGCCCATGTCCATCTCCTGGCCCGGCTGGAGGACCTGCTCGGTGAAGCAGAAGCACTGCACCTTGCTGAAGTACTGCCCCGCCTTCAGTGGGGTGACGTTGAAGGTCGCGGTGCCTGCGGTCGGCACATCGGCCCGGTTGCGCACCTTGTAGAAGATCAAGGTGGGCTCTCCCAGCTTGACCGTCACCTGGCGGACGTCTGGCCTAAAGTCCCAGGGTAAGTCCGGATTGACGTTGGAATCGAAGCGCACCGCCATCTGCCGCTCCAAGGTTTCCTCCGGCAGGCTCTCCGCCACCTGCGTGGTGCCGCCGTAGCCGGTCACCTGGCAGAAGAGGTCGTAAAGCGGCACCGCGGCGAAGGAGAGGCCCACCATGCCGCAGACGACGACGCCCAACAGCAGGGCCAGCCGCCCATTGGCGCGGCCTTGCTCCTTGCGCGATTGTGGCGCGGTCATGGCTCAAAGCCCGCCCATACGCACCATGGCGACGAAATAGACGGCCACGATGAAGGTGATGAGGGCACCGAAGATGGCCCAGTTGCGCCGCCGACGCTGGCGCAGCCAGTGCGCGCGCTCATCACCGGTCAACTCGGTCGGGCTCTTTCGCTGCGGTTCCTGACGCATGGCTATCCCGGTCATGGCAAGACAGCCCCCGGACCGCCCAGCAGATAGGGCTGGCGGTCGACGATCAAGAGGGCGAAGAGAAGGAAGAGGTAGAGGATCGAAAAGGCGAAGGTCTGCCGCGCGGCGCGATCGCTCTCATCCCGCTGCACCTTGAGAGCGCAGGCAACGAAGAGCAGCCCCAGGACCACGGAAAGCCCGCCGTAGAGCCAGCCGGCCACCCCGAAGAGCGTCGGCAAGGGCGCCAAGGGCAGCAGCAGCAGCGTATAGAGCAGGATCTGGCGCTTGGTGGCCTCGCGCCCGGCGACGACCGGCAGCATGGGCACGCCTGCGCGCGCATAGTCCTTGGCGCGATAGAGCGCCAAGGCCCAGAAATGCGGCGGCGTCCAGAGGAAGATCAAGAGGAAGAGCACGATCGACGGCAGCGCGACCTCGCCGGTGGCCGCGGCCCAGCCGATCATCGGCGGAAAGGCGCCGGCGGCCCCGCCGATGACGATGTTCTGCGGCGTCCTGCGCTTCAGCCAGATGGTGTAGACGAAGACGTAGAAGGCATTGGCCAGGCCCAGCAGAGCGGCCGCCGTCCAGTTCACCGCCAAGCCCATCAGCATGACCGAGAAGAGCGACAGCACGATGCCGAAGGCCAGGGCCTCTGACGGATCGATCAGGCCCAAGACCAAGGGCCGCCGGCTGGTCCGCGCCATCACCGCGTCGATGTCGCGGTCGTACCACATGTTGATGGCGCCGGCCGCGCCCGCCCCGACGGCGATGCAGAGCACCGCGATGGCCCCCAGCAAGGGATGCATGCCTTGCGGCGCCACCAATAGCCCGGCCAAGCCGGTGAAGACCACCAGCGACATGACCCGGGGCTTCAGCAGCTGGAACCAGGCGCCCAATGGTGCGGCGCCGGTCAGGACCGGCGTCGTTCGGGCAAGGCTGGCAGTGCCTGGTGTTGCCGAGTTTGGCATGGAGATCGCTCGAGGTCCTTTGCTAGCCTAGGCTCAGTGCGCCTCCTGCGGCTTGATCACCGGGATCTCGTCGAAGGCATGGAAGGGCGGCGGCGAGGACACCGTCCATTCCAAGGTCAAGTTGTTGGGTGCGATGTCCCAATAGTTGGCTCCCACCCGACGCCCGGCGCGCAGCGTCCAGAGCAGCATCACCAGGAAGAAGACCGTCGAAGCCCCGGCAATGTAGGAGCCGATCGAGGAGACAAAATTCCAAGGCGCATAGACGTCGGGATAGTCGACGTAGCGGCGCGGCATCCCCTGCAGACCCAGGAAGTGCTGCGGAAAGAAGATGAGGTTCACGCCGATGAAGGTGGTCCAGAAGTGCAACCTGCCGGCCCATTCCGGATACTGCCGGCCGCTCATCTTGCCGATCCAGTAGTAGATGCCGCAGAAGATCCCGAAGACCGCGCCCAGCGACAGCACATAGTGGAAGTGGGCCACCACGAAATAGGTGTCGTGCATATAGACGTCTATTCCGCCATTGGCCAGCACCACCCCGGTCACGCCGCCGACGGTGAAGAGGAAGATGAAGCCGAAGGCCCAGAGCATCGGCGTGTCGAAGCGGATGGAGCCGCCCCACATGGTGGCGATCCACGAGAAGATCTTCACGCCCGTGGGCACCGCGATCACCATGGTGGCCGCAGTGAAGTAGGCCCGCGTGTCGACGTCCAGGCCGACGGTGAACATGTGGTGGGCCCAGACGATGAAGCCGACAAAGCCGATCGCCACCATGGCATAGGCCATACCCAGATAGCCGAAGATCGGCTTCTTGGAGAAGGTGGATACTACATGGCTGATCACGCCGAAGGCCGGCAGGATCATGATATAGACTTCGGGTGGCCGAAGAACCAGAAGAGGTGCTGGAAGAGGATCGGGTCACCGCCGCCGGCCGGCACGAAGAAGTCGGCGCCGAAGTTGCGGTCGACCAGCAGCATGGTGATCGCGCCGGCCAGGACCGGCACCGCCAGGAGCAAGAGGAAGGCGGTGATCAGCATCGCCCAGACGAAGAGCGGCATGCGGTGCAGGGTCATGCCCGGCGCGCGCATGTTGAAGATCGTGGTGATGAAGTTGGCCGCGCCCAGGATCGAGCTGGCACCGGCCAGATGCAGCGCGAAGATCGCCATGTCGACCGAGGGCCCCGGATGCATGCCCTGCGCTGACAAGGGTGGATAGACGGTCCAACCGGTGCCCGCGCCCGGCTGCCAGAGAGCCGAGCCGAAGAGCAGCAGGAAGGCCGGCAGCAGGAGCCAGAACGAGATGTTGTTCATGCGCGGAAAGGCCATGTCGGGCGCACCGATCATCAGCGGGATGAACCAGTTGCCGAAACCGCCGATCAAGGCCGGCATGACCACGAAAAACACCATGATCAGTCCGTGCGCGGTGATCAGCACGTTCCACTGCTGGCCGCCTTCGACGAACTGCACGCCCGGGTCCTGCAGCTCCATGCGCATCCAAATGGACATCGCCCCGCCGATAACCCCGGCGATGGCCGCGAAGATCAGATAGAGGGTGCCGATATCCTTATGGTTGGTGGAGCAGAACCACCTGACGAAGAAGCCTGGCTTGTGATCGTCGTGGGCGTGCTCCAGATCGTCGCCCGCCGCCTGATAGTGAGCCATCGCTCCTGATCCCTCTCTGCGTCTGGCCGTCGGCCCCTTGGGCCCCGCGGCGCACGTTGGTCTTTCCCAGTCCCGCGGCCTACTCGCGACCGCACCCCGGTCTTCCTGCCTCTATTCCGCCTGCGCCTCGGCCAGCTCGACCGGCCTGTCGCCCTCCAGCTTGCCGAACTGCTTTTGCGCGTCCTTAACCCAAGCCAGGTAGTCGTCTTGGGAGACCACCTTGAAAGCGATCGGCATATAGGAGTGGTTGATGCCGCAGAGTTCCGAGCACTGACCGTAGAAGGTCGTGCCCTCCCACTTCGCGGGGATGGTCGCCCAGGTCTCGTTCAGCCGGCCCGGCACCGCATCCTTCTTCACCCCCCAAGACGGCATGGCGAAGGAATGCAAGGTATCGCCGGAGGTGACGATGAAGCGGATCACCGTGTCGGATGGCACATAGGCCACATTGTCGACGGCCAGCAGGCGCAGATCCGGGTTCTTCACCTCATCTTCGGGCACCATTACGGAATCGAAGGCGAACTCGTCATAGGACATGCCGCCGACGCTGGCCTTGCCCGGATCCTGATACTCGTAAGACCAGTACCAGGTGTGGCCGATCACCTTGACGGTGATGTCGCCGTCGACCGTCTGATCCTCGTAATAGAGCAGACGGAAGGAGGGAATAGCGATGATCACCAGGATGATCACCGGCACCACCGTCCAAATCACCTCGATCAAAGTGTTGTGCGTGGTCTTGGAAGGAGTGGGATTGCGCTTCTCGTGAAAGCGGAACATCACCCAGAGCAGCAGGCCCAGCACAAAGAAGGCGATGATGGTGATGATCCAGAGCAGCAGCTCGTTGAAGTCGTGCATGCGCTCCGCGGTGGGAGAGGCCGCCGGCTGCATGCCCATCGCCCAAGGGATGCCATGCACGTTCTTCTCGGTTTCTTCGGCCAAGGCCGGAAGCGCCAGAAAGCCGGCGCCTATCGCCGCCGCGGCCGCGCCCAAGAGGGACTTTAGTCGTGCCATCTCACCCCGCCTTTTCTCCGTCTCCCGGCAGTAGAGTTTCTGGACCCTACCATCCTGGCCGCATGCCGCATTCTCGTCAAAACGCCGCGTCTCGTTCAAGCTCCCCTGCCACAGTCGGCGCCCTTCGGGCAACGGCCCGATGAACGCCATCCAGGCAGTCGTCTGCGCCGGATGAAACTCACTGAAGCGCGGCCATTTTTCAGCCATAACTTATAGAGGCAGCCCTGGGGCCCCCGTGAGTGACCGGACGCCGCACCGCTGGCTGACTTTCTATGTAAATCGGGGCCGATAAGCAGGCTGCCCCTCGCTTCCGCCGCCGATAATCCCTAGGTTTGACAGGAGCGGGATCAAGGCGAGGCGGGTCGCACCCCGGAGCGCCGCAATGGAGGATACATGTCGCATTTGGAAACCACTGATCGCCTCTTCTTCGGCAGCGGAGCGCTGGATCGCGGGCAAGTCGATCGCACCACCGCCGACGCCCTGGAGGGTGCCGACGACGGCGAGCTCTTCTTGGAGTACCGGCAGAGCGAGGGACTGACCTTCGACGATGGCCGGCTGAAGACGGCTTCGTTCGACACTCAGCAAGGCTTCGGCTTGCGCGCCATCGCCGGCGAGGCCGCGGGCTACGCGCACTCCAGCGAACTGAGCGAAGCAGCCTTGAGCCGGGCGGCAGACACGGTCTCGGCCGTCAGCCGCGGCCATTCCGGCGAAGCGGCAGAGCGGCCGCAGGGCACAAACGCCCAGCTCTACACCGACGACAATCCGATCGCCGCCATGCCCTTTGCCGACAAGGTGGCCCTTTTGGAGAAGATCGACGCCTTTGCACGCGAGCGCGACAGCCGTGTGCAGCAGGTCTCCGCCAGCGTGATCGGCTCTTGGCAGGCGGTGCAGATCCTGCGCGCCGACGGCGCCCGCATGGCCGACGTGCGCCCGCTGGTACGCCTGCAGATCAGCGTGACGGTGAGCGACGGCGAAAAGCAGGAGTCGGGCTACTACGGATCCGGCGGCCGCATTCCCTTCACCAGCCTCTTCGCAGAGGACCACTGGCAGGCCTCGGTCGACGAAGCCCTGCGTCAGGCCCTGGTGAACCTCGATGCCGTCTCCGCACCGGCCGGCGAAATGCCGGTGATCCTGGGGCCTGGCTGGCCCGGCATCCTGCTGCACGAAGCGGTCGGTCACGGCCTGGAAGGCGACTTCAATCGCAAGGAGACCTCGGTCTTCTCCAATCGCATCGGCGAGCGTGTGGCCAGCCCCGGCGTCACCGTGGTCGACGACGGCACCCTGGCCGATCGCCGCGGCAGCCTGACCATCGACGACGAAGGCACGCCGACCAGCCGCTCGGTGCTGATCGAAGACGGCATCCTCACCGGCTATATGCAGGATCGCCAGAACGCGCGCCTGATGGGCATGACGCCAACCGGCAACGGCCGCCGACAGTCCTACGCCCACATCCCCATGCCGCGCATGACCAACACCATGATGCTGGCCGGCGATCGCGACCCGGCCGAGGTGCTGGCCAGCGTCAAGGACGGACTCTATGCCGTCTCCTTCGGTGGCGGACAGGTTGACATCACCTCCGGCCAATTCGTCTTCTCCTGCCGTGAGGCCTACCGCATCGAAAACGGCAAGGTCGGCCCGGCGGTCAAGGGCGCCATGCTGATCGGCAGCGGTGCGGAGGCCATGCAGAAGGTCAGCATGATCGGCAACGACTTGGAGCTCGACCCCGGCATCGGCACCTGCGGCAAGGACGGCCAGGGCGTGCCGGTGGGCGTCGGTCAGCCGACCTTGCGCCTGGACGCCATCACCGTCGGCGGGACGGGTTGAGCGATTCCTGACCCTCGGCACCAGCCCTCACCCCCACCCGGCCAGTTTCGAGAAAGACCCTGACCGACCAAAGTATTGCAAGGAAAACGAGGTCTTGCTCGGGCCTTGGCCGAGTGGCCAGTATGGTAACGGGCGGTCGTGTCGACACAGCCGCCAGGAAAAGCCATCGCTGGAGAGGTCCGAACAATGAAAAGAGCCGCCTTCGTCTTGACCGCCGTGCTGTTGGCCGGCCTCAGCAGCCCCGCCAGTGCGGCGGAGATCTCGCGCAGCCTGCCCGTCGGCGTGTCCGTCGGCAGTGTTTGGGAAGTCATCGGCCCCTTCTGTGCCATCGCCAAGTGGCACCCGGTGGTCGAGAGCTGCAGCGAAGAGGTGATCGATGGCGCCACCTACCGCAGACTCGTCACCGTCGATGGCGCCGAGCTGCTCGAAAAGCAGCTGGCGCATGACGACGCTATCACGACCTACAGCTACTCGATCGTGGAAAGCCCGCTGCCCGTCGAGAACTACGTCTCGACGCTGACCGTCACCGACGCATCCGGCAGGACACGGATCACCTGGCAGAGCACCTTCGCGCCAAAGGGCGTATCCGAGCCGGACGCCGTCAATGTGATCGCAGGCATCTACGACGCCGGCCTCTTGGCGCTGAAGAAGCGCTTCGGCCAGTAGAACACGCGCGGAGCCTGTGCTTGATTTTGCACACATAGATTGCAGTGAGCGGCTTTTTCAAGCACAATGGTGGCGGCGCCTTGTTTCGGGGCGTCCACCGCCAAGCTGGAATTGGAGGGCATGATCATGATCCGCCTATCAGCGCTGCTCCTGTCGCTTTGTCTTGTCGCGGCTGCCTGTTCGACAAGGGCCGATACCACCACCTTCGCGGTCCTCGGCGATATGCCCTACGACAGCACCACACAGTTCAAAAGCTTGAAATACATCGGCCAAGATCTCCGCGAAGAGGGGGTCCCCGTGGTCATTCACTACGGCGACATCAAGGGTGGCGAGGAGCGCTGCGATCCGGCACTCCTGCGGGCACGCAGCGAGATCATTCTTGGCCTGCTGCCCGGCCGGGTGGTGGTCACGCCGGGTGACAACGACTGGACCGATTGCGACCGGGAAAAGGCCGGTGGTTTCGACGAGCTGGACCAGCTCGAAAAGCTGCGCGCCCTTCTCTATTCCGGCCCGCCACCGGGCGGCGAGGACTGGACCTCCGAGCGGCAAGGCCCGGACTTTCCGGAGAACCTGCGCTGGCGCTTGGGCGATCTTCAGTTCGTGACGCTCCATGTCGTCGGCACCGAGAATGGCCGGCACAAAATCTTTCCCGCGAAGACCGCGGTCAAAGGCAAGAGCGAGGCCGAGATCACAGTGATGACGCGGCAGCTGGAGGTCGCTGCACGCCAAGCGGCCAACCGCCGAGACCAAGCCAATCTCGAATGGCTCAAGAAGGCCTTCCAGGCGGCGGAGGACGCCCGGGGGTCTTGTCGTGGTCATGCACACAGATCCAACGGAACCTGCCGATTGGGACCGCTCGAGAGGAGCGTGCGGCGGCAAGGTGCTGGCGAACTGCGATCCATACGCGACTCTGATGGACAGCCTGCGCGATCAGGCCGCGAGTTTCGACAAGCCCGTCTTGCTGGTGCACGGTTCGACGGGAAGCTATTGCCTGTTCAAGGACTTTGGTGCACCCGACGCGCCCAAGCTATGGCGCCTGAATGGACCGGGCGACTTCGTCGTGATCGACGCATCGCTCGTCACCTTCGATCCAGATTCCGAGAACCCTTTCACGGTCAAGGGCGTCTCGACGGGCGACCCGGTCGCGCTCTGTCCGCCGCCTCGGAAGGAGCAGTAGCTTTCTCCTTGCGTACCTCAGAATTTAATCTAAAACGATAATTAATTAGAGTTTAGCAAGAAGGATTTCCACTCATGACCAGCCCTGTCGGTGAGGGTGATCGTCTGCGTCGGATCAAGCGGGTCAGCCGTTTCATGGCCTGGCTCGTCAGTCTCGGTGCCCTGGCGCTGCTGGGGCTCTTTCTTTGGTTCTGGAGCGATCCGCAGCTGCTGCATCACGCCTTGGGAGAGATGGCCGGCATTGCCCTGCCCGGCGAGCTGACACCCCTGGCCTACTGGGGCAGCTTTCTGACCTCCTGGTTGCCGATGGGTTTGGCGTTGGGTACACTTTGGCTGACGCGCAGTCTCTTTCTGGGCTATGCCCGCGGCGAGATCTTCACCACGGCGGCAGCGCGCCGTCTCGGCGGAATCGGCTGCCTGCTGCTGCTCACCGTCGGTGCCGGTGCCGTTGCCCGGACTCTCACGGTCTTGGCGCTCACCTGGGAGAACCCGCCGGGCCAGCGCCAGCTGGCCGTGAGCCTCAGCAGCAACGACTTGGGCCTGACGATCCTGGGCTTGCTCCTGATGGTGGTCGGCTGGGTCCTGGCAGAGGCCGCCCGCATCGCCGACGAGAATCGCCAGTTCGTGTAAGACCATGCCGATCGTCGTCACGCTGGACGTCATGCTGGCGCGCCGCAAGATGCGCTCCAAGGAACTGGCCCGGCGAATCGGTATCAGCGAGCAGAATCTCTCGCTTTTGAAATCGGGAAAGGTGAAGGGCGTGCGTTTCGAAACTCTAGCCAAGATCTGCACCGTCTTGGACTGTCAGCCAGCCGACCTCTTGGCCTTTCAAGCGGAACCAGAGGCCCAACAATGAAGGGCAGCGTGGCTCCCAGCGATGGCCTCGAGGCTCTGATCCGCGCCGAGATCGAGCGGTTTCACGCCTTCGTCGCGGCCTGGTTCCGAGGCGAGGTCGAGCGCTCGGAAGACCTCTTCCGACGCGAGCTGTCGGACCGCCTGGCGAGCGGCCTCATCAACATTCAGCCGGCAGGTCCGGTGCTCTCGCGCGACAGGCTCGTTTCGTCGCTTTTCGACGGCCACGGCGCCAATCCCGACTTCGCCATAGAGATCGCAGACGTGGCAATCTTGGGTATCTTCGAGAATGGGCATGTGCTGCTGGGAACCTATCTGGAACACCAGAGCGGCGCCAGAAACACCACGCCCTCGGAAAACACCCGACGCTCATCGGTGCTCTTCAGACTGTCCTCGTCGGATCGATCGCTCACTTGGCTGCACATACACGAGACCGGCCTGCCGGCCTCTTGACCCCTAGCCCACCGTGCGGATCGTGACCGGTATGCCCCGCCGCAGAGAGTTGCTGACCATGCAGGTTTGCTTGGCATGCTCGATCACGCGGTCAGGGTCGATGCCGTCCAAGGTCTCGCAAGCAACCTCCATGGTGGCCGCGGTGGTCAGTAGCGGGTCGCCCTCCAGCTCGACCGTCACGCCGACGGAGATCTTTCCCAGCGCCACGCCCAGCTCGTCCGCGACATAGCGCAGGTCGTTGCAAAAGCACCCGCCGATCGCCAGCGCCAGCAGCTCGGCACCGTTGAACCCGAGCCCCATACCGCCGGCCTTTCCCTCCGGCCGGTCGACGACGATGGTGTGCCCTCCGGCCCAACCCATTGCCGTCTCGGTACCGGCGACATTGCGTAGTTCGACCGTCATGGAAACCATAGCAATCGTCCTTTCCCGCAGATGCGCAAGTGCGCTGCAGCTAGAGTGCCGACGCTTATCCTGCAAAGCCAGACAGGTTCTTGACAAGCGCCCGCCCCGAAGGGGCCGCAAGGAAGGTGTCAAGCGATAGAGATCAGCTTGTCCGGGCGCCGGCTCTTGAGCTCGACCCTCCAGGTTCCCAAGGCAAAGGCGACCCAGCTGCCGTGAAACAACAGGCCGATCGCCAGCACGATCTCGCCCGGAATGGCACCCACCGAGGCGCGGGCAAAGAGGTCGTCGATGCCCTCCAAGGGTGTCGGATGGATAATGAGCTTGCCGAAGTAGGCAACAGCATGAACCACCAGGATGTAGGCGTAGTTCTTGCGCAGCCGCCGGCCCACCGCCCGGACGAAGCTGATGTGGAAGTAGGGCCGCTTGTAGTCCTTGGCCAGAAGCGTGTTCCACTGGCCGTCCAGGTTCACCCCCTGGCCCGTCAGCATGGGCCCGTAGAACTCCGTCTCCATCAGCCGGCAGCGGGCACGCCAGACGTTGAAGTAGCGATAGCGCCTGGCCTCCAGCATCAGGAACACGATGATCAAGAGGCCGACCAGGAGGATCGGCAAGACCGAGGCGGTCGGACTGCTGAAAGAAAGAGACAGCGCCAGGCCCGTCGTCACCACGGCCCAGTTGGTGGTGTTGTCGAGACGGGTGCGCCAAATCGTGCTGCGATAGACCTCGCCGCGGTAGAGGTGGGCGACGGCTCCCATCTCGGCGCTGGAAAAGCTGGTGGCTGTGACGGGTACATCGCTGGTTGGCGGGTTCATGAGCTGGGCCTCCTCACAGGGCTGCTGCGATCGAGGAAGACTACAACATCCTTCGCGCGTCGCCGGTTCGCACGCTCTGAAGGCCCCCAATGAGCCCGCCGGCATCAAAGCTCCTTCACCGCGCATAACGAAAGCGCGAGCCGGCCCGATCGACCGCGAACTTCGACTAGGAAGGTTATCCGGAAAGGGAACTGGAGGGATCATCCGATGCACAAGATCTTAGCAAGCGCCATCGCGGGCCTATTGTTGTTTGCCGGTGCGGCTTTCGCCGAGCCGGTCTCGGTCGAGGCCGTGCTGGAGCCCAAAGAGCAGATGAAGTTCGAGTTTGCCGACGGCTCCAAGCACTTCGTTCTGGCCGTGCGCCGCGAAGGCAAGGCCGAGGGCAGCGGCCCCTTCGCCGGCCTTTCCGTGACCGAATTCGGCTGGCACGACATCAACCCGCCGGTCGGCGGCGACCCGCGCGGCTATCTGCAGCTGAGCGCCGACAACGGCGACGTTGCCGTCCTCCAGTTCGTGGTGCGTGCCGTCTTCCTGAAGGGCGCGGAGAAGCCGGCGCTCTTCGACAACGGCTATTGGGAGCTGGTGAGCGGCAGCGGCCAGTTCGCCGGCAAGCGCGGCGTCGGCTCGCTGATCATCAAGCCTGCCGGCGGCCCGAAGCGGAAGTTCATCCTGGAAGGCGAGGTTGGCGAGGCACCCTAGCAACGTCTCTCGCGGCGGCGCAGTCCGCCTGGTGATCGCGGCGCTGTTGCACAAGCCACCGCATTTGTCGCAAGGTCCGGCGCAGCGTCGCGTTGAGGCTGGCTGGGATCATGACCGAGAGTGCGGCACCTGTGCTTCTAAAGTACCAGGCTGAGGAGCAGGGCGCCCGGGCGGCCCTCGCCAAGGATCCGGACTTGCTGGAAACACGCGCGGAGCTTGGCAAGGCGCTGCTGTCGCAAGGCCGCTTTCGCGAGAGCTTGAAGGAGTACAAGCGCGTTGCCGCCGCCGACCCGAGCCATCGCGGTGCGCATCTGGCCATCGCCGGGCTGATGACGCAGGTGGGCCTGCACGAAAAGGCACAAGACTATATGGGGGACTACTTTGCGCGCACACCGCTAAGCGCCCCCCAAGACGACAGCGTGCCGCCGCGCCCGCTGGTTTTGAAGCTGCGCGGCTTCGACCGCACCCGGCCGATGATCGGCGTCCGGTCAGACGGGTCCTGGGTCGCCAGACTGCGCGGCGGGCACTTCACCACCAGCTATCTGCTGCTGAAGCCCGACTTCGCCATGCGTACCTTCACCATCGCAGAGGGCAACATGGCCGACCCCGAGGTGGTGCCGCCGCACGACCTGATCTTGAACACCATCGCCGAGCCGGATATCGAGGCTTCCTCCCTGGCGACCTTCCGGCGCTATTTGGAGCAAGTGCCGGAGGCAGAGGTCATCAATCGGCCGGAGAGGGTCGCGGCGACTGCGCGAGACCGCAATTGGCAACGCCTTCGCGACTTTTCGGGCGCCACCTTCCCTTGGACCGTGCGCATCAAGCTTTCGCGCGCCGGACCCAAGCAGGTAATCGACGCGTTCGCCCGCCTGGGCGTCGACCGGCCGGTGATCCTGCGCGAAACCGGCACCCAGACCGGTCGCACCGCGGTCTTGATCGACAAGGCGCAGGCGCTGGCCGACTATGCCCGCGGCGGGCTCACCGGAGAGTTCTACGTCATCGACTACCGCCAGATCCTTTGGCGCGGGGAGTTCTTCCGCAAGCTTCGTCTTTTCCACATCGACGGCACATTCTATCCGGTGGTTTGCCACCTGGACCGGGTCTGGAACGTGCACGGCAGCAACCGCAAAGAGGTGATGCGCACCAGGTCGGACCTGATGGCGGAAGAGAAGTCATTTCTCGCCGACTGGCAGGCTTATGTCGGCAGCGCAAACGTCGGCCATCTGGAAAAGCTCGCGGAGGCAACCGGGCTGGAGTTCTTCGGCATCGACTTCACGCTCGACGAAGAGGGGAAAATCTTCATCTACGAGCTGAACGCCGCCATGCGACACAGCTTCGACCATAGCCTGAACTTCCCCTACAAGCTACCCTATGACCATGCCGTCTCGGAGGCCTTTGCGGCCATGGTGCGCCGACACCTGCCGGCAGGAGAGAGCGAGGGGTCCTTGCCCGCTTAGGATCAAGCGACGGGCGAGTCACCCCGCCCGCCGCAGGACAGCAGCTAGCTGAGAGCCGGGGCTGCTTCCAGGCTTGCCAGGTTGCTCATGATCTTGAGGCAGGCGTCGGCTGCCTCCTTGCCTTTGGTAGCGAAGTGGGCGCCGAAGAAGTCCTGGTGGGGCTTGTGTTCCTGAAAGTGGTGCGGTGTCAGCACGGCCGAGACGACCGGCACGCCGCTATCGAGCTGCACCCGCATCAGGCCATCGATCACTGTGGCCGCGACGAAGTCGTGACGATAGATGCCGCCATCGACGACGAATCCCGAGGCGACGATGGCCGCATAGCGTCCGCTTTCAGCCAATCGCTTGGCCAAGAGCGGAATGTCGAAAGATCCGGGCACCTCGAAGACCTCGACCTTGCCGTTGAGCCATCCTTGGCGCTCCAGCTCGGCAGAGAATCCCTCCTGGCAGCGGTCGACGATGTCGGCATGCAGCGGGCCTTGATGAATGCGATTGTGACTTGAGTGCTGCTTTCGGACTGATCCATGTCATGTCTCCATCTGACCTGAATCAGGGCGTGCAATCGACTGCACCTTGAGGCCCCGCAAGAGGCCTTTAGCGCATCGACCGTTCTCTCCCATCCGGACTGTAACCGTCGGCTCCGGAGTTGCACCGGATCTGCTGACCCTTTCGAAAAACTTCGAAAGGCGCTCGCGGGCTTGCACCTTCTCGTGCTCACCGCCGGTGGGGACTTCCACCCCGCCCTGAGAACAGCTCCACGGGGGATCCGGGGAGCGGGCGAGAGGATAGGGAATCGCCGCTGCACTTGGCAAGACGACAGCATCATCTGCCCCGGCCATACACCACCTAGCCCGGGCAGATGTTCTTGCTGTAGCGCGCGACCAATCCAGACATCGAACGTCCTGCGGGTGACCGCGATCAAGCGAGATGTCCGGGGCCCGGCTTGGTGAAGTCGAGGAATTGCTGTATGATCCTTGCCGGGTTGCGATGTGCCGCGGAAACTGGAGCCGGGCTCCGTTGCTCCATCTGGCGATCGGGTGAGTGTTCGCGGCACCGTGGAACCGCTTGAAGAGCAAGCATGCGGGGGGGCATTCGCGATGGCTATCGTCTTGGGAACCTCTTTTTCGGACACGCTTTCCGGAACCGACGCAGTCGACACAATTCTGGGCTATGGGGACAACGACACCCTCTATGGGTTGAGCAGCGGCGACAGTCTGCTCGGAGGCTCCGGGGACGATACGCTGTTCGGTGGCAGTGGGAACGATGTCGCCCTTGCCGGCGAAAGCGGTCGCGATTCCCTCTTCGGTGGCCTTGGCGACGATGTTCGTTTGCTCGGCGGCTCTCGCGCCGATTTCCTCGGTGGAGGCGATGGTGCGGACGCGCGGCTCTTCGGCGAAGCAGGTGACGATACGCTTTCAGGTGGCAGCGGCGACGACAGTCGGCTCTATGGCGGCGGCGGTCTCGATACGCTTTCCGGCGATAGTGGAAACGACAGTCACCTCGACGGCGGCGTCAACGCCGACGTGATCTTCGGTGGCGATGGGACCCGACGCCTCGCTTCTGGGCGAGCGGGCGAACGACCGCATCTTCGGCGACGACGGCGACGACTTTCTGATCTATGGCGAGCGCGGCGGTGACAAGCTCTACGGGGCCAGCGGAACCGATGCCCTCTTCTATGGCGGTGTCAGCCCCGACCGCTTGGACGGTGGAGAAGGTGATGACTATTCCTTCTACGGTGGCGCCGGGAACGACAGCATGTACGGTGACAGCGGTGCCGATTCCTTCTTCTTCGGCGAAGGCAAGAAGGACACGATGTTCGGCGGCACCGGAGATGACCTCAGCTTCTATGGAGGCGGCGGGATCGACCGCATGTATGGAGATGGCGGTACCGATGCGCGTTTCTCTGGCCGGGCAGCCGCCGACAAGCTCTATGGGGGCTCCGGCGACGATTCCTACTTCTTCGGCGGAAATGCCAACGACACCATAAGGGGTGACAGCGGGCAAGACAGCCAACTAGATGGCGGCAGCGGCAACGACAGGCTCTACGGCGGCAGCGGTTCCGATGGCCTCTTCTTCGGAGGATCCGGCACGGATCGCTTCTACGGCGGCCTCGACGGCGACTCTAGCCTCTTCGGCGGCAGCGGTCTGGACAGGCTTTTCGGTGACGCCGGCGCCGATACGTCCCTCGTCGGCGACGGAGGGGATGACAGGCTCTATGGCGGCAGCGGCATAGACCTTGAACTTTTCGGAGGAGATGGAGCCGACACGCTGTCGAGCGGTAGTGGAGACGACCACAACTTGAAAGGCTCCAGCGGGAACGATAGCCTTTCCGGCGATCACGGAAACGATACGAGCATCTTCGGCGACGAGGGCGACGACGCGCTCTTTGGCGGTGACGGTAGCGATCGGAATCTGATTGGTGGCATCGGCAACGATAGCCTCTATGGCGGTGATGGCAATGATAGCAGTCTTTTCGGCGGTTTGGATGCCGATACCCTTTTCGGAGGCAGCGGGAACGAGTTCGTGCTGGATGCCGGCAGTGGCAATGATAGTGTGTTTGGCGGTAGCGGCCAGGATTTTGCGCTCTACGGCAAGTCCGGTGCGGACAGGATCGATGGCGGTGATGATGGCGATGTCAACTTGAAGGGCGGAGACGGGGACGACAGCCTAACCGGCGGTAGCGGGGCAGACGGCGGCCTCTACGGCGAGTCGGGAGACGACAGAATCTCCGGCGGTGACGGCGATGATTTGAACTTCTTTGGTGATACCGGAAACGACAGTTTATCCGGCGATGACGGAAACGACTTTCAGTTTTACGGCATACTGGGGGACGATTCCTTTTTCGGAGGTGATGGAAACGACAGCAGTTTCTTCGGCGATGCCGGAGCAGACCGGTTATATGGCGGCAATGGCAATGAGAGTGGATTTTTCGGTGGTAACGACGCCGACGCGCTGTTCGGTGGTAGCGGAATCGACATTGTCCTGAACGGCCTCAACGGCGATGATAGCGTGTTCGGTGGGAGCGGGAATGACGCCGCGCTCTATGGAACTGGTGGAACTGATCGAATTGACGGCGGTGACGGCTCCGATCAGAACGCCAAAGGTGGAGATGGAAATGACAGCGTCACCGGTGGCAGCGGTTTGGACTATCGCTTCTATGGCGGGTCAGGGACTGACGTTCTTTCCGGCGGCAGCGGAATCGACCTGAGATTTTTCGGAGACAGTGGGGCCGATAGCCTTGCCGGAGGCGACGGCAACGACTTTAGCTTCTATGGCGGGCTGGGAGACGACATACTCTCCGGCGACAGCGGCGACGATAGGCTCTATGGGGACGAGGGCGCAGACACTCTGACAGGTGGTTCCGGCGCAGACAGTCTCTATGGCGGTAGCGGTGACGACATCTTCGTGGTAGCGAACCAGAGCGACTTCGTCAGCTACTTCTATGACGGCGGCGACGGAACCGATACCCTGATGCTGGGTGCCGGTGTCACCATCCCGGGCAACGGCTCCGGATTGGTTTCGATAGAGGTCACTGTCTAGGGATCGAGCCCTGGCAAGTGTCCTAGTGCCCGATCACACAATAGCTTGATTCGGGGACGAAGCAGGTTACTGTGCGTGAATCGGTCATGTCATCAATTATGCTAGTTTCAGCTTTTTTGCTGAAAGCTGATACTAGTCGCCCCTCTACGGCGAAGCAGGCCATGCTGCCCCTGTAGGCCTTCACCAACGGCCTGGCATAACCGCCCCGCTTGGAGGTCTTGAGGCCGAGGCCGGCCAGGCTCTCGGCCAGCGCGACCGCGCAA